>NZ_MXPU01000004.1 GCF_002204185.1 Rhizobium esperanzae
GCGCCTTGTCGCGCTGCACCGCATAGTCTTCCTTGCCGCTGAAATCGAAGCCCTGCTTGAGCAGGCTGCGCGCATAGGTCATGCGGTCGACGACGCGCTGTTGATAGGCGTTGAAGATCGCAAACGGGATCTTCAGGTCCTGCCGCTCGATGGCATCGTCGATCTCGCTGCGGTCAGCCATGAACTTGTCGATATCGGCCTGCAGGAAGAGCATGCGGTCGGGATCAAGCGACTTGACGAACTGATCCATCACCCTGCCCGACAAGGCATCATCGAGCGGAACCGGCTTGTAGCTGTATCGGGAGAGAAATTGCGCGCTGAGCTCAGCCGCCTGCGCCTGCCGCGTCAACGGCTTCAAAACCGGCGGCGCTGCGACCTCGGCATAGGCGGACGGGGCGAGTGCAAGAAATGCACCAAGAAAAACGTAGTGTATGCGCATTCAGCGTGGAGCTGAAACGGCTTTTGCCTTGGATCCAAGTGATCCGCGGGTGCAGTGTACGTTACCGGCGTAAGCGGACAGGAACGCTCAGCTGACGCGCAAAACCGGGCTTTCGATCGCCTCCAACGCCCACGACTCTTAGTCGTCAATCAACCGGCGACGGCCCCCGCAAAGTTTGAGTTGACCGCCTTCGATGACGAGGCAACACTTGCATCTGCAGCAAGGCAGGAGGAACACGATGGACGAGCAAGACCGCTGGCGCCAGATGGCAAGCGCACCGAGAGACGGCAGCCGCATCTTGGTGACGATCCGCGCATCCGAACAGGGGCCGGCGGAAGTCGACCTCGCCTATTGGTCGCATGGCGATCAGTTCGGCGGAGAAGGCTGGCGCGCCTCGGATTCCTCGCCGGGGCACATCATCGAATATGCCGAGCCCGAGTTGAAGTGCTGGATGCCGATGCCCTCGGCCAACCGCACCTCGATGCCCTCGCCCTGGGAAGGCGACGACGACGAGCAGCTCGATGGGTCGGGGATTTGAGGAGCCGCCAAAGGGGATCAGAATCCTCAAAAACCGCTGATGTGGTTGAGTGTTGGCAACCTCACCAATTTGAATGCGTATATCTGCGACTCGAGCTCCCGGCGAAAGTCAGGTGTCGGATTCACCGCTCAGCCATTTGGCTCTTAGCTAGTGATTCTTGAGTAATTGCACCCCATCGTAAACCGCTCTATTTTCACTTGCAGGGTGCCTCGACAAGACGGAACGTCCTCGGCTTCGCAGCGCCGTCGGACCACTTTGGCTACCGCACCAACCCCAGGCGCCGTTCGACGACACGATCTACGAGGAGACGAGCGATGGGCGCAACGACGCCGGACAACATCATGCAGCTTGGCATGGGGTTCTGGGCCTCCAAAGCCATGCTGAGCGCGGTCGAGCTCGGCGTCTTCACCGAGCTCGCAGCCGGCCCGGCCGATCTGCCCGACCTGCAGGCCAGGCTGAAACTGCACCCCCGCTCAGCCCGCGACTTCCTCGACGCCCTGGTGGCCCTCAAGCTGCTCGAACGCGAGGACGGCCGCTATCGCAATACCACCGATACGGACCTTTTCCTCGACAAGGCGAAGCCGTCCTATATCGGCGGTATCCTCGAAATGGCCAATACCCGGCTCTACGGTTTCTGGGGCTCGCTTACCGAAGCCCTGCACACGGGAGAGCCACAGAACGAAGCCAAGCACAGCGAGGACTTCTTTGCTGCGCTATATGCGGAGCCGGCACGGCTGCGCGGATTCCTTGCGGCGATGAGCGGGATCAGCGCCGGTGCGGCGCAGGCGATCGCCGCGAAGTTCGACTGGTCGAAATACACGACCTTCGCCGATGTGGGCGCGGCGCAAGGCATGGTACCGGTGGTGATCGCCCGGGCCCATCCGCATCTCCGGGCCCTCGGCTTCGACCTGCCTGCCGTGCAGCCGATATTTGACGAGTTCGTTGCCCGTCACGGCCTTGCCGACCGCATCCGCTTCCACAGCGGCAACTTCTTCGACAGCCCGATGCCGAAAGCGGATGTGATCGTGATGGGTCATATCCTCCACGACTGGGATCTTGCCGAGAAGAGGATGCTGCTGGAAAAAGCCTTCGCCGCGCTGCCGAACGGCGGGGCCCTGATCGTCTACGACGCCGTCATCGACGATGAGCGCCGCAGCAACGCCTTCGGCTTGCTGATGAGCTTGAACATGCTGATCGAGACCCGCGGAGGGTTCGACTACACCGGTGCCGACTGCCAAGCCTGGATGTGCGACGCCGGTTTCGTGTCCACACGCGTCGAGCCGTTGCTGGGACCGGACTCAATGGTGATCGGATTCAAGCCCGAATGAGCGGAAACGGCGAGCTCGGCCGGTGTTGAGTAAGTTCGATCAATGGCGCGATGTCGATCGCCTTGCTCTGACCCCGACCCGTGAAGGCGGCGCTGCCCTCCCCCAAAGTTGATGCGCCGTGGGGTTGAAATAGTCGTCTTCAGATCCATCATTTTCTGCATGAAACGAACAGTCATCATTGCGTGCGCGTGCGTGGCGTTTCTCGCCGCCTGCTCACGCACCGAACCTCTCGAAGTGTCTGCCGCGCCTTCCGTTTCACCAGGCGCCGCCCCAGTCAGCGATCAAGCTGTAATTGCAGATGTGGTTGGCCGCGGAACTGTCGGAACGAAAGCTCTCGCCTGGGCAAATCCGTCGACTGGGAGCGCCGGAGTTATCGAACAGATTGACACCCACGATAGGCCTGATGGATGCCGTGGTTTCGTAACAAGTCGCCAGTCACTTGAGGGTACTACGCGCTTTGGTGGCGTAGTTTGCCCCTCTGGGAATTCTTGGAAGTTAGGAGCAACGACCCACTAGCGTAAAAACCGGTGCCCAGATAGTTAGAAATCTCCATAGCTTCCGAGACGATCGATGATGCCCGCGCTGAATTTTGCGTCAACCGCCGGACACCCGAGACTACGGCCGACGCGGTCATTTTCGTCCGCAAAGCGCTTCGCTGACATAGTTTGCCGCGTGGATAACGATAGCCCGGTGGCGCGCTTGATCATTGGTTGATTCAAACCCATCAAGCCTCATCGAATAACCATGATCTCCGTAGTAAGTTTCAGCGCATTGATAGACACCGAGTGACGATTTGTTCGAGCCGTCCATGTTGGAAAAAGAACCGCGCTAACCCCGTATTTTCCGGATCGGATACCCCTGGCCGTGTGCACATAAACAAGAATCGACGGACCTTGCTCCATGTCGAAAATAAGTAATGCCTATCGTTAATTAGTGAATCAGCCCTTATGCCCGGACATAAATGCATAGACTTTTGCATCTATCTTATAAATACCTCGGAATTCCAATTTAATATTTATTTTGACGAGGCCACTCACAAGATTTTTACGCAAAGCCCCGCGGCCGTTGCCACCGCGGGGCTTCTCGACGCCTCACCCGGGAGAGGGGATCAGGCGGCCTGGACTTTACGGTTCGTGCGGGCCCATTCGGGCAGCCAGTCGCCGTGGGCGGCGAGCAGGTCGTCGACCAGCGACCAGATCTGGTCGAGGTCGAGCTCGGCCGCCGTATGCGGGTCCATCATCGCGGCGTGGTAGATGTGCTCACGATTTTCGGTCATCAGCGCCTGCACCGTCAGTTCCTGCACGTTGATGTTGGTGCGCATCAGTGCCGTCAGCTGCGGCGGCAGGTCGCCGATGAACGTCGGCTGGATGCCGGAGGCGTCGACGAGGCAGGGCACTTCGGCGGCGCAATTTTCCGGCAGCGAGGTGATGCAGCCATTGTTGCGGACGTTGCCGTAAATCACCGAGGGTTCGCCGGTCCAGACCGAATTGATGATCGAGGAGGCATATTCCTTCGACGGCGTCACCTCGATCTTGTCGGCCGAGCGATACGCCTCGGCCTGACCCTTCCAGCGCTCGATCTGCTCGATGCAGCGCTTCGGATATTCATCGAGCGGGATGCCGAATTTCTCGATCAGGTCCTCGCGGCCCTCCTTGATGAAATAGGGCGTGTATTCGGCGAAATGCTCCGAGCTTTCGGTGACGAAATAACCGAGCCTGGTCAGCATCTCGTAACGCACCTTGTTGGGGCAGCGCGGGTTCCAGCCCGGCTTCGGCGCCCTGCCCTCGCGATAAGCCCGCAGCAGATCGGGATAGAGGTTGCGATAGGAACCGTCGGCCTGGCGATGCTCGAATTTGAGATAGAACGCCATGTGGTTGATGCCGGCGGCGCGATAGCGGATTTCCTCGTAGGGAATGTCGAGATCGTGCGCCAGTTCCATCGCCGTGCCCTGCACCGAGTGGCAGAGGCCGACCTGGCGGATTGTGGGGTATTTCTCCGATATCGCCCAGGTGTTGATCGCCATCGGGTTGACATATTGCAGCATGATCGCCTCGGGGCAGACGGCGAGCATGTCCTCGCAGACCTTCCACAGATGCGGTACGGTGCGAAGCCCGCGCATGATGCCGCCGACGCCGAGCGTATCGGCAATCGTCTGGCGCAGCCCGTATTTCTTCGGCACCTCGAAATCGGTGACGGTGCAGGGCTCGTAACCGCCGATCTGGAAGGCGACGACAACAAAATCGGCGCCTGAAAGCGCCTTGCGCTGGTCGGAATAGGTCTCGGCCTTCGCCTTGACGCCGAGTGTCGAGATCAGCTTGTTGACGACGATGGCACTTTCCTCAAGCCGCTGCGGATTGAGATCCATCAGCGCGATCGTCGCGCCCGAGAGCGCCGGCCGCTGCAGCACGTCGCCGATGATGTTCTTCATGAAGACGGTGGAGCCTGCTCCGATGAAGGTGATTTTGGGATTTCCTGCCATTATAGCCTCCGGCATTCGATAATCATGCTACCTCGAAAGCGGCCTTGACGAGCCGTTCGGTGTAGGCGGTCTTGGGATTGGTGAGAACTTCGTCGACGGGCCCTTCTTCCATGATCTTGCCATGCTGCATGACGATGACGCGGTGGCACAGCGCCCGGACGACCTTCAGATCGTGGGAGATGAAGAGGTAACTCAAGCCGCGCTCGTCCTGCAGCTTGCGTAAGAGTTCGATGATCTGCGCCTGGACGGAGAGGTCGAGTGCGGATGTCGGCTCGTCGAGCAGGATGAATTCCGGCTCCAGCGCAATGGCGCGGGCAATGGCGATGCGCTGGCGCTGGCCGCCCGAAAATTCATGCGGGAAACGCGACAGGATGTTGCCGGGCATGCCGGCGGCAACAAGCGCCTCGCGCACCCGGTCCTGGCGCTCGGCCCTCGTGGCGCCGAGCTTGTTGACGACGAGGCCCTCGTCGATGATCTGGCCGATTGTCATGCGCGGGTTGAGCGAGGAGAACGGATCCTGGAACACCACCTGCATACGGGCCCGTAGCGGCCGCATCTCGGCCCTGGACAGGCCGTGAATCGGCTGACGGTCGAAATGGATCTCGCCGGCCTGCGGCGTGTTCAGCCGCAGGATCGCCTGGCCGAACGTGGTCTTGCCGGAGCCGGATTCGCCGACCAGGCCGAGCGTCTCGTGACGGCGCAGCGTCAGGCTCAGGCTGTCGACGGCGACAAGCTCGCGCATCTCCGGTTTCAGGAAGGTGCCGTGGCGAAGCATGAAGCCGACCCGAACGCCCTTGGCATCGAGGATGATGTCGGAGCCCTCCGGCAGCGGATTGGCTTGCCCGCGCGGCTCGGAGGCAAGCAGATGCCGGGTATAAGGGTGCTGCGGATTGGCAAACAGCGCCTCGGTGACATTGTGCTCGCGCACCTCGCCATGCTGCATGACATAGACGTAATCGGAGAACTGCCGCACCACCGTCAGATCATGGGTGATGAGGATGACCGCCATCCCCAGCTCTTTCTGCAGGTTGCGGATCAGGTTGAGGATCTGCGCCTGGACGGTGACGTCGAGCGCCGTCGTCGGCTCGTCGGCGATCAGCACGTCGGGATCGTTGGCGAGCGCCATGGCGATCATCACGCGCTGGCGCTGGCCGCCGGAAAGCTGATGCGGATATTGCCTGAGGCGCGCGGCCGGATCGGGGATCTGCACATGTTCGAGCAGCTCGAGCGCCCGCTTTTCCGCATCCCGCTTGCTGATCCGGCGATGCACGCGGATCGCCTCGACGATCTGGCTGCCGATCGTATAGATCGGGTTCAGCGAGCTCATCGGCTCCTGGAAGATCATCGAAATGCGGTCGCCGCGCAGCTTGCGGCGCGCCCGCTCGGAGAATTTCAGGATGTTGCTGCCGTCGTAGGAGACCGTCGATTTGTCGGAGACGACGGCGCGCTTCGACAATAGCCCCATCACCGTTCGCGCAGTCACCGACTTGCCGGAGCCGGATTCGCCGACGATGGCGATGGTCTCGCCGCGATAGAGCTGGAACGAGACGTCCTTCACGGCTTCGACCATGCCGTCCTCGACCTTGAAATTCACCGCGACGTTGCGGGCGTCGATGATCGGCACATCCGAGCGGCCGTCATGATCGTGGCGGACGGGCGGGGCGAAGCAATTGACCAGGGAAAGAGCCATATCAATCACCTCAATAAGGATCGACGGCGTCACGCAGTCCGTCGCCAAGCGCATTGAAGGCGAAGACGGTGACGAGCACGAAGCCGACCGGGGAAAGAATCCAGGGATAGGAGCCGATGACCGAATAGGTCGCCGTATCCTGCAGCATCAGCCCCCAGGAGATCAGCGGCGGCTTGACGGCGAAACCGAGGAAACCAAGGAAGGATTCCAGCAGCACGACGCTGGGTATGGCGAGCGTCACGGCGACGATGACGTGGCTCATCACGTTCGGGAAGATATGCTGGATGATGATGCGCCGATCGGTGGCACCGACCGCCATCGCCGCCCGGACGTAATCAATGCGGGCAAGCGCCAGGGTCTTGCCGCGCACCTCGCGCGACATCTGCGCCCAGCCGAGCGCCGACATCACGACGATGACGAAGGCGAGGAAGACATTGGTCGGCGCCGTCACTGGAATCAGCGACGTCAATGCGAGATAGAGCGGCAGCTGCGGGAAGGCGAGCACCAGTTCGACGAAGCGCTGCAACCAGATATCGAAAGTGCCGCCGAAATAGCCGGAAACCATGCCGACCGTCGTGCCGATCAGCGTGACGATGAAGACGACGGTCAGCGCGATCATCAGCGAGATGCGCGAACCGATAATGGCGCGCGACAGCACGTCGCGGCCGAACTTGTCGGTGCCGAGGAAATGCACCGGCTGGCCGTCGGTCGAACCGAAGAAGTGGCGGTCGGCAGGGATCACGCCGAACAGCTTGTATTCGGCGCCCTTGACGAAGAAGCCGAGCAGCCGCGGATTGTCGTAATCCATACCGACGATCGGCTGGAAGGTGACGGGATCAAGCTCCTCGGAATCCGACAGCGCATAGACGCGTGGCTGGAAGACGAAGTTTCCGTCCTTGTCGTGGAAGCTCATCACCTGCGGCGGCGCGAAGCCGACATCGGTCGCCTTCGGGTCCATCGGCGCGAAGAAATCGGCAAAGACCGCCATCAGAATCAAGAGCCCGACGAGCACCAGGCCGATCATCCCGGTCCAGGAGCGCCGCAGCCGGCGCCAGACGAGCGCCAGATAACTTTCGCTGCCATGCGAAGGCTTCTTGATCGCGGGTTCGGTTGTCGGTGGTGTGTCGGACGAATCGAAAGCAAGCATCTCAGGCTCCTCCGAACTGGCGCACGCGCGGATCGAGTAGAGCGAGCAGCATGTCGGCGATGATATTGCCGACGATCAGCGTCGCCGATAGCACCATCATGAAAGTGGCGGTGACATAGACGTCGCCGATCGCCATCGAGCCGACGATTGCCGGGCCGACGGTCGGCAGTGCGAAAATGATCGCGGTTTCGATCTCGCCGGTCAGCATGTAGGGCAGCACGACGCCCTGATACATGACCAGCGGATGCAGCGCGTTCGGCACCGCATGGCGCATCACCACCGCGCTGCCGGACAGGCCCTTGGCCTTTGCCGTTTCGACATATTGGGCATTCAGTGTATCGAGCAGATTGCCGCGCATGACGCGCATATTGTAGGCGAGCCCGCCGAAGGTGGCGATCGCCACAACCGGCCAGACATGGCTGACGAGATCCAGGAACTTCGCCCAGGACCAGGGTGCGCCGCCATATTGCGGCGAGAAGAAGCTGCCGATCTCCGTCACGTTGAACTGGAAGACCAGGAGATAGACGATGATCAGCGCCATCAGGAAGCGCGGCACCGTCATGCCGAGGAAGGAAACTGCCGACAGCGTGCTGTCGATCCAGCTATATTGTCGCGTTGCTGCCCAGATGCCGAAGCCGATACCGAGCACCGAAGCGAAGATGTGGCAGACGAGCGCCAGAAGCAGGGTGCGCGGCAGGCGTTCGCCGACGACGTCGGCAACCGGCTTGTTGTAGAACATGCTGTAGCCGAAATCGCCACGGGTGAGAATGCCGCCGATCCAGTTGACGTATTGGACGACCAGCGGCTTGTCGAGGCCGTGCTCGACCCGGTAGGCCTGCGCCTGCGCGTCGGCCTGAGCATAGGATGCGCCACCCTGGTTGATCAGCTGGGATCTTATGTAATCGGCATAGTCGCCGGGCGGAGCCTGGATGATCGCGAAAGTCACCACGCTCAGGATCAACAGAACGGGGATCGCGGAGGCTATGCGCACGAGCAGGAATCGCAACATCGGACGGTTCGCTTCGCTTTGCCGCCAGTCGCTCCTGTCGGCGCGGCCGGCTCGTTGGTCATATCAGGCCGCGCGCGGCACGCGCGGCCCGGAATTCACTTCAGCTGGGAGGGAACTTTTCCCGCGCGCCGCATCGGATGCGACGCGCTTCAGCTCTTGGTTTCAGGCGACAAGACTCAATTGATCGGGCCTCAGTTGGTCGGGCCTCAGTTGGTCGGGCCCTTGTCGCCAGGCTTGCCGGGCAGCTGCTCGGGGAACAGCTCGTATTTTCCCTGCTTGTCGGCAGCCACCCACAGGCGTTCGCGGATCACCGAATCTTCAGCCCAGTTGAACATGAAGATCGGCGTTCCCTGGGGCACATTGGAGAAGCGCTTGTTGATGATCAGGGCGCCGGGATATTCCGTCAGTCCTACCGTGTTGACGTGTTCGGTCGAGATCTTCTGATACTGCTTCATCAGATCGACGCGCTCGTCATTGTTCTGGCTGGTGGTGAACTTGTTGACGACATCGACAAGCTCCTGCTCGAACGGCATCAGATCGAGCTTGTCGTCCTTGCCGGCGCGATGATGCCAGCTGGTGCGCGGACCGACGGGGGCAAGCTGCTCGGTATTCTGCACCACCGACGATAGCTCCGTCGTGTTGCGCTGGATCAGCCAGTCGAAGCGGCCGGCATAATGGGCATCGTCACGCTTGGCGCCATCGAGCGCATTGATGACGATCTTCAGGCCAAGCTTTTCCATCTGGCCAACGACACCTTCGGCAAGGCTCTTGTCGGTCGTGTACTGATTGTTGATCAGCATGACGATTTCGACATCCTTGCCGCCCGCTGTGCCGGCGGGGAAGTTCACGATGCCGTTGCCATCGGTATCCTTGAGGCCGGCTTTGGCGAGTTCCGCCTTGGCGCCCTTGAGATCGAAGGGATAGTAGACGGTGGAGTTGCGGTCGTAGAAGCTGGTGCCGGAGGAAAGTCCGCCCGGATAGATCGCCGTAAACGGCCCCTTGACCAGGGAGTCGCCGATCGCCTTGCGATCCAGCGCCATGCTGACCGCCTTGCGGAAGTCCTCGTTGCGGTTGAGCTCTCGGATTGCCTGACCGCGCTCGTCCGGGTTGCCCCAGCCGTTGGCGGAGAAGTTCATGCGCAGGTTATAGCCGATCAGGCGTGGGCCGAAGGCAAGGCGGGCGGGCGCGGTCTTTTCCGCAGCGCGCTTCAGCGATGCGACGAAGTTTTCCGGCTGCTCGAGATTGGAGAAATCAGCGGATCCGGCCACGGCCTGAACGTCGCGGTCGGCCCAGGTCGAGAGCTTGTAGTGCAGCTCATTGAGATAAGGCAGCTGATTGCCCTTTTCGTCGACCTTCCAGTAATAGGGATTGCGGCGCAGGACGATGATGTCGTCAGGGCGATATTCCACCGGCACCCAGGCGCCCATCACAGGCATGTTCATGAACTCCGGCGGAAAGGCGTTCTTGAACTGGTCGTAGGTGTTCTTCGAATATTTCGGATGCTGGGGTTTGAGGATGTGCGACGGACCCGGGCAGAAGTTCGGGTAGGCCATCGTGTAGAGATATTGCTTCGGGAAGGCTTCCTTGAAGGTCCACTCGACGGTGTAATCGTCGATCTTCTTCAGCGTGGTGCCGACACCGAAGGCCTCAGGCGAAGCGCCGCCGCCAAGCGGCGAGACGTTGGGATCGATGACCTCGTCTTCCCAGTAGAACATGATGTCGTCGGCGTTGAACGGCGCACCGTCGGACCACTTGGCACCTTCGATCAGGTGCATGGTCAGCTTATGGCCGTCCTCCGACCAGTCCCAGCTCTTGGCAAGGTTCGGCAGCGGCTCGGTATCCTGGGCCTTCACCTGGAAGAGCGGCGCGGTGCGCGTCAGGCATTCGGACAGGCCGATGTCGATGCCGCCCCAGCCCTGCGTCTGGCCGGCGCCGTAATTCCAGCCTTCCGGCCGGCCGCCGATGACATGGCGCATCGTATCGCCGTAAACGCCGATGCCGTCGGGCATATTGCCCGTCTTGAAGACCAGCGGCTCCTTCGGTAGACGATCCTTGACCGGCGGCAGTTTGCCGGCGGAGACGAAATTCTTGGTGACCCAGTCGGGCTCGTGATATTCGGGCAGCGCCTTGAACTCCAGGATGGAGTCGCGCGCGACATAGTTGATCTTGCCTTCGGCCGGGAATTCCGGCGGCACCGGCGGAACGGTCGCCTCGGAGGCGTAGGCATTCAACGCCATGACTGAGACGCCGAGCGCCAGTCCGGCCAGAATGCTTGTTTTGCGGAAATTCATCATCGTTTCTCCCTCTGTTTCGGAGCGCGGTCACGCGGGCTCCTGTTCCTCGCACGATGTGAAAGCGGGTTTGATGTCATGGATTTCCCTCCCGGAAATCCATGACGACCCATCTTCCACGAAAAAATCAGACGGCCTGTTTCAGCGCCGCCTTTTCCGCACGCAGCTCCTCGATCGAGCGGACGTTGCGGCGCGCAGCCCCCGCCCAATCGCGGGTCTGCACCTTCGATTTCGACAGCCGCTCCTTGGCGGCCGGCACGGCATCGGCATATTGCGGCAGCCAGCGCGCCTGGGCAACGACCATCTCGTCGACCATCTGCCAGACCTCCTCCGGCGTCGAGACGGCTCCAACCAGCGGATCGTGCAGCACGGCAAGCTTCAAGAGGTCGATATCGCCCGAGACGGCGGCGTGCACCGACATGCGCTGGACGTTGATCGAGGCGATGCAGGTGGCAGCGCAGGCTTCCGGCAGGGTGACGCCCGAGACCATGTTGATGCCGAAGCGATCGACGAAGCCGGGCGATTCGATGATCGCATCGGACGGCAGGTTGGTGATGACGCCATTGTTCTTGACGTTGAAATGGCCGCGATAGACCCGGTTCGTTTCCAGCCCTTCCAGGATGTGGCTGGCATGTTCGTTCGAGCGCTTGGCCGGATCGATCGGCTTGGAGGCGGATTCCAGGAACTGCGGGAACTCCGTCTCGAACCAGTTGCGCGTTTCGGTGGAGTGGCGGAGATAGCCGCCGGTCTCGCCATGGATCCAGTCGGACATGTCGATCCAGCGGGTGATTTCCTCCGGCCGCTTGCGGTACCAGGGCAGGTATTCCGAGAGATGACCGTTGCTTTCGGTGGAATAGACGCCGAACCGCTTCAGCACGTCGATGCGCAGCTTCTCCTGCTGCGAATAGATGGGATGCGCCTCGAAGGCGGCGACCAGTTCGTCCTTGCCGATCTTACGGCCGTTGAGGCGCAGATCGATGAACCAGGTCTGGTGGTTGATGCCGGAGCAGATGTAATCGAGCTCGCGCACCGACTTGGCGCCGAGCACCTCGGCGATCTGTTCGGCGCCGTGCTGGACGCCGTGGCAGAGACCGACGGTGTCGACCTTGCCGTATTCGATCGCCGCCCAGGTGTTCATCGCCATCGGATTGGCGTAGTTCAAGAATTTCGCGCCCGGCTCGGCGACCTCCCTTATATCCTTGCAGAAATCGAGAATGACGGGGATGTTGCGCTGGCCGTAGAGAATGCCGCCGGCGCAGATCGTATCGCCGACGCACTGGTCGATGCCGTATTTCAGCGGAATTCTGATATCGTCGGCATAGGCCTCGAGCCCGCCGACACGGACACAGCTGATGATGTAGCGCGCCCCTTCCAGCGCCTGGCGCCGGTTGGTCGTCGCCGTCACCTTGGTCGGCAGCCCGTTCGACTCGACGATGCGGTCGAGGATCGCCTTGATCATTTCGAGATTGTGTTCGCTGAGATCGGTCAGCGCGAATTCGACGTCGCGGAACTCCGGAACGCACAATATGTCGGTGAACAGCTTCTTGGTGAAACCGACGCTGCCCGCACCGATGATAGCGATTTTGAAACTCATGATCTTCACCTCGACCCGATGGAATGCTAGAGAAAATATGGTTGTGAGGGATCAGGCCGCATGCCGGCGCATGTGGTTGAAAGAGCCGTAAAACCTGCCTGTTTTCCTCCCGGCCGCTGTATCGGCCGCGTTCTCCTCGTTTTGTTGAGCGGGATTATGCCCGAATTCGGCAGGCCGACCAGAGAAGGATTATGCTTTCAGGGGTAATTTTGTGCTGCAGGATTTGATCGCCAACGGACAGTCGATGAGGACGGTTTCGCTGCCCCGCGGACGCCAGCGTCTGCACGCCATGCCGACCAGCGCCGGCTACGAAGTGCGGGAGAACGAGACCTATGACTGGGACGGCCGAAAACGCGGCCAGACCCCGTTCACCGTGCTGCAGCACACGATCAGCGGCAGCGGCCGGCTACGCTATTTGAATCGCAATTATCGCCTTCAGGGCGGCGACACGCTGCTGGTGCTCGTGCCGCACAATCACCGCTACTGGCTGGAGAAGGGCGAGCGCTGGGAGTATTTCTGGATCTCGATGAATGGCGAGGAGACGCTGCGCATCCATCAGCTGGTGCTCTCCACCGCCGGCCCGGTCTTGAAGCTGCAGCCGGCGACCATCGATCATCTCGCCGATTGCAGCCTGCGCCTCGTCAAGGGCGCGGCCTCACCGGGTGCGGCCTCGGCAATCGCCTATGAAGCGGCGATGGCGCTTTATGACGACGTCTTCAACTCACCGGCCTTTGCCGCCGAGCTCAGCCCGATGCAGCCTGTCATCGACCACATCAACGCCAATCTCGACAAGCCGCTGCCGGTTAATGAACTCGCCGCCATCGTCGGCCTCAGCCGCGCGCATTTCTCCCGCAGTTTCGCCGAGAGCGAAGGCGTGCCGCCGGCCGAATTCGTGCTGCAGCAGCGGCTGCAGCGCGCCGTCAAGCTTCTGACCAAGGCGGACTTCCTGCCGGTCAAGGAAGTCGCCATCATGTGCGGCTTCGAGGACGCAAACTATTTCTCGAAGGTCTTCCGCCGCGTCTACGGCACCAATCCCACCGAATTCCGCACGACCGGCATGTATGCCAGCATCGGCCGGCCGAAATAGCTTCGTCCCCGGAGCCGGTGTCTTCAGGCCCGGACCTCGAACACCATGTTGAACGGCGTTTCGGTCGCCCGGCGGAAATGCGTGAAGCCGGCGTCGAGCGCCACCTTCCGCAACCGCATTTCCCCCGCCTGCGCCCCAAGCCCGAGCCCGACCTCCTGGGAGAGCGATGCCGGGGTGCAGATCATCGTCGAGGCGCCGTAATAGACGCGTCCGACAGGATTGAGATTATCCTTGAGGTGGTCATGGGCAAAGGGCTCGACGATCAGCCAGGTGCCGTTCGGGGCCAGCGTCTCCTTGACGTGCCGGCCGGCGCCGACCGGATCGCCCATGTCGTGCAGGCAGTCGAACATGGCGACCATATCATAGTCGCGGCCCGGAAATTCGGCCGCCTTGCCCTGCTCGAAGGTGACGCGGTCGGCGACGCCGGCCTCCTTGGCGGCGGCCCTGGCTCTTTCGATCGACGGGCCGTGATAGTCGAATCCGGTAAAATGCGAGGCGGGATAGGCCTGCGCCATCAGGATGGTCGAGGCGCCGTGACCGCAGCCGACATCGGCGACGTTGGCGCCGGCCTTGAGTTTTTCGTCCATGCCGGCAAGCGCCGGAATCCATTCATTGACGAGATGGCTGTTGTAGCCCGGGCGGAAGAACCGCTCGGTGCCGCGGAAGAGGCAGGTGCTGTGTTCGTGCCATCCGAGACCCTTGCCGGTGCGGAAGGCGTCGGCGATTTTCGGCTCGTCCATCCACATGGATTGCACCACTTCGAAGGCGCCGACGAAGAAGGCCGGGCTGTTTTCCTCGGCAAAGACCATCGCCTGTTCCGCCGTCATGCTGAAACGATCGGTCTTTTCGTCGTAAACGATATAATCCGCGGCCGCCTGGGCGCTCAGCCATTCCCTGACATAGCGCTCCTTGATCCCGGTTTTGGCGGCAATCTGCTCAACGCTCATCGGCTTCCCGTCGGCCATCGCCTTGAACAGCCCCACCTTGTCGCCCAGCACGACCAAGGCCCCCGACATGGCCGCGCCGACATCGCCGACGAGACGACCGACAAGTGCATCGAGTTTCTGCATATCCGGCTCACGCATTGTCACCTCCCGGGCGTGATAAGGGAGCCTTAAATTAGACTTTGCTGATACGCAGTCAATCAACCCTGCCCATCGCCCAATGAGGGTAGTTATCGAAGTCGCAGCAATTTCATGTGCTTGCTTTCTTTGGGCGGGCTCACATCTTCATAGTGCTGCCCAGCGCCAGATCAGAGTCTCAATGCCAGGTGGATATTCATGCTGTCTCCAGCCCAGTGCCGTGCCGCGCGTGCTCTCATCGCCTGGTCCAAGCGGGATCTGTCGGAAGCTTCCGAGATAACCAAGGCGACGATTGCCGGTTTCGAGGCCGGAACGCTTTCCCCTGGCGAGCGAACGCTGCGACATATCAAGCGCGCCCTGGAAGACGCCGGCGTGCTTTTCATTCCGGAGAATGGCGGCGGCGCCGGCGTTCGCTTGGCAAAACCGGCATCGGCTTCTATAGACACTGACGAGACCGAGACGGTTCAATACGACGAATATTTGAAAAACGACGCCCCTCCCGGCGCTGGCGGCTGAATGACGAAGAAGCAGAAGCTTGAGCACTCGGAACTGGCCGGAGAATTCACCGACGACGGCATCACCGTGCTTGTCGATATCTTTCGAACCGCCGGCAGCAACGAAGACTGGACGATGGAAGTCGTCACCCAGTCGGAGGACCTGATCCGCTGGGACGAGCCCTTTGCGACCGACCGGGAGGCCTTCGACGAATTCCTGGCGGTGGTGGCGCGCGACGGCATCCGGTCCTTTCTCGAAGACGAAGAACCTTCCGTGCATTGAGGGGCAGCCCCGTGAAAAGCATCAATGATCTCGTCACCTCGGCGAAAACCGTCTGCGACCGGTACCGGGCCGGGCGGATGGAGCGCGAAACCGTGCGCGAATGGGTCCTCGGACTGGGCGCCTATCCATCGCCGCATGGGGAGCGCGTGCGCGAAGCGATGGAATGGTTCCGCCTGCACAATCGCGAGCCTGTTTCCGAAGAGATCGTGCGCGTCGATATCGACCGGCTCCAGGCGATTTCCGTGCCGTGACGGCGCGCAGGCATGAGAGGTTGGCGCTCGCCTTCGTGGGAATTGCTCCAGCCTCGCTGCCGACTGGCGTAATTGCGCCGTTACTCGGCGGCGTAGGACCAATGACGATCTTGAGCCTTATGCATAATAGTCCTATCGGAGCTTCCATGCGGAGGAACTGGGGGCCGCAGCTTCGGCAAATGTGGCCCCCTTACGAGGCGGCATGGCTCCTGCATCCCGCGCGCGAAGCATCAGCCAAGCGCGGCTGGGTCATTTTAGTTCGTGCGATTGTAGAAGGAACAGCACGTGGCAGCATTTCCGGAAAAGGCAAAGGTCGTCATCATCGGGCTCGGCGGTATCGTCGGCGCCTCCATCGCTCACCATCTCGTCGAGCGCGGATGGGACGATATCGTCGGCATCGACAAGTCGGGCATACCGACCGATATCGGCTCCACAGCCCACGCCTCGGACTTCTGTTACACCACCAGCCACGATTATCTGTCGGTCTGGACGACGCAATATTCGATCGATTTCTACGAGAAGATGGGCCATTACGCCCGCATCGGCGGCCTCGAAGTCGCGCGCACCGGCGATGATGCCTGGATGGAGGAAATCAAGCGCAAGCTGTCCTCGGCCCGCGCGTTCGGTACGCGCGCCCATTATGTCAGCCCCTCGGAGATCAAGGAAAAGTTCCCGCTGATCGAGGAGGATCAGGTAATGGGCGGCCTCTTCGATCCGGATGCCGGCCTCGTCATCCCGCGTTCGCAGACCGTTGCCGGCAAGCTGGTCGATGCCGCCGAAAGAGCCGGCAAGCTGCAGGTGTTCGGCAACACGCCGGCCAAATCGCTGATCGTCGAAGGCGGCCGCATCAAGGGCGTCGTCACCCATCGCGGCACCATCATGGCCGACCACGTCATCGTCTGTGCCGGCCTCTGGGGACGCCTGATCGCCGAAATGGTCGGCGAAGACCTGCCGGTCATGCCGGTCGATCACCCGCTCACCTTTTTCGGTCCCTACAACGAGTTTGAAGGCACCGGCAAGGAAATCGGCTTCCCACTGCTGCGCGACCAGGGCAACTCCGCCTATATGCGCGATACCGGCGACCCGGCGACGACCGAAGGTGGCCAGATCGAGTGGGGCTATTACGAAGCCACCAATCCGCGCATGTGCCATCCGCGCGAGCTTCTGGAAAAGCACGAAGCCCGTCTTTCGCCCTCGCAGCGCGACCTCGAGATGGAACAGATCCTCGAGCCGCTCGAGCGCGCCATGGAACTGACGCCGATCCTCGGCGAACTCGGCTACAACGAAGGTCACTCCTTCAACGGCCTGTTGCAGGTTTCCGCCGCCGGCGGCCCGTCCTGCGGCGAAAGCCAGAAGGTTCGCGGTCTCTGGTATTGCGTTGCCATCTGGGTCAAGGACGGCCCGGGCTACGGCAAGCTGATCGCCGACTGGATGACCGACGGCCGGACCGAAATCGACCACAACAGCATCGATTATTCCCGCTTCTATCCGCATCAGCTGACGGAAGAATTCATCGAGGGCCGCTGCTTCGAAGCCGCCCAGAAAATCTATTTCCCGGCTGTTCACACCCGCGAACCCTATGCCTCCGCCCGCAACGTCAAGCGCTCGCCCTTCTACGAACGCGAAAAGGAGCTGGGCGGCTACTTCATGGAGCTCGGCGGCTGGGAGCGTGCGCACGGCTACGCCGCCAACGAGCACCTTCTGGAAAAATACGGCGACCGCGTGCCGGTCCGCGAGAACGAATGGGACAGCCGTCATTTCTGGCGCGTCTCGAATGCCGAGCATCTGGCGATGAGCGAGGATTGCGGCATCGTCAATCTCAGCCACTTCCACATGGTCGATATCGAAGGACCTGACCATGTCGAGCTAATGGAATGGCTGTGCGCCGCCAAGGTCGGCGGCGATGCCAATATCGGCAAGGGCATTTACACCCACTTCCTCGACGACGAAGGCATGGTGCGCGCCGACTTCACCGTCTTCCGCATGGCCGACCGCTGCCGTCTCGTCAACGGCGCCGATGCCGGCCCGCGTGACCTGCACTATATGAGGCGCGTCGCCCAGGATCGTGGCCTCGACGTGACGATCACCGATGTCTCGGAGAAGTACATCACCATCGGCATCTGGGGACCGAATGCCCGCGAGACGCTGAAGAAGGTCGTTGCAGACCCGGCCGGTCTCGATCAGGAAAACTTCGCCTTCGCGGCGATCAAGCCGATCGAAATATCAGGCAAGACAGTCACCGCCTTCCGCATCTCCTATGTCGGCGAGCAGGGCTGGGAGCTGCACATGAAGTACGAGGACGGCCTCGCCGTCTGGGATGCGCTGCGCTCGACCGGGGTGATGGCCTTCGGCGTCGAGACCTATGCAAACTCGCGCCGCATGGAAAAGAGCCTGCGCCTGCAGAACGCCGACCTGCTGACCCAGTACAACCTGATCGAAGCCGATCTCGCCCGTCCGAAGGTCAAGGAAGCCGATTTCCGCGGCAAGGCAAAACATCTGGAATACAAGGCGCGTGAGCATCAGCCGGCCATGCTCTGCACGCTTGTGATGACCGAGAATACCGACAAATCAGGCGTCAAGCGCTATCCCGTCGGCAACATGCCGGTCGTCGATCCCGATACCGGAGAGGTTCTGGTCGACGAACTCGGCCGCCGCTCCTACACGACCTCGGTCGCCTACGGCCCAACGGTCGGCAAGAACATCGCTTTGGCCTATCTGCCCTGGTCCTATTGCCAGGTCGGCCGCAAGCTGAACGTCGAGTATTTCGCAGAGACCTATCCGGTGGAGGTCGTCGGCGTCGGCTACAAGCCGATCTACGACCCGGAAAACCTTAAGCCGCGCACCTAAGTGCTGAAACTCTCGTGGCGCCCACCGGGCGCCACAGTCTTTTTATGCGATGTGCGCTAGTTGCCGTCGCGATCGTCACCTTCGGCGCCATTGTCCGGCGCTCTGCTCGGAACGAACTGTTTCGAGATCAGCCAGCAGCCGAGCGCCCACAGCGCACCGGCGCACCACCCGGCGAAGACATCCGTCGGGTAGTGGACGCCGAGATAGATCCGGCTGAGACCGATGATGACGGCGAGGAAAACGCCCGCCGCCATGACGAAGATCCGGGTCGACCGGTAACGCTGCGTGCGCGCCACCAGCGCTCCGAGCGTCAGATAGGTGACCGCCGAGACCATCGCGTGTCCGGAGGGGAAGCTGAGATCGCTGACCTCGATCAGATGCGGCACGACATCGGGACGCGGCCGTGCAATCAGGATTTTCAGCAGCGTGCTGGCCAGCCAGCCTGTTAACACCGAGGAAAAGACGAAGAGGGCAATCGGCCATCGCCGGTCGAGCAGCAGATAGATCGTGATGAGGCCGGTTAGCAGCGACAGGACGGTGACGCCGCCGAGACTGGTGATGTCGCCGACGGCATGCGTCAGCCAGCCGGGACCGATCGGCACTGCGAGATCATTCGCCCGCCGCAGCGCCAGCAGGATCGCCTCGTCGAAACGAAAGGTCTCGCCTTCGAGAACCTCGCTCGTCAGCCGCTGCAGCACGAACAGCCCGCCGGCGATCGATGCCATGGTGATCAAAGTCAGCGGCTCATATGCGCCGAGCCTCGCCCAAAATCCGCGTCGTTGAACCTCGCTCATACCTGACGTCGAACTCCTTTTTACCATTCCGATCCTCGCCAGATCGGCAAGCTGAGCCGCAAATTCAAGACCTTGCGACACTTGCGGCACGTTCATAAAGGGCATCCGCCGCCCATCCCGGCGGTCGGTAGCAAAAGCTCAACCTTCTTTTGCTATCGCTGGAGCGAATGACCTGGAGAGGTTTCGGCGATGAAAATTCTGACCGCGATGGTTCTGATGGCAGCCGTCCTGCCGCCGGTCTCGGCCTTCGGCGAGACCGAATGGATGGGCGGCGCAAGGCAATGGTCGGTCGGCTTTGCCAGCGAACATCCCGCCTCTTGCCGGCTGCTGTGGGACAGCGAACTGGGCAAGACGATGGAATTTCGTCAGAGCGCCAGCGAAACTTTCTGGCTGGTGGGAAAGAACACATGGGACATTCCCGCCGGCACGAAGACCGAGGTGACGCTGACCGATCGCAATATAACGAAGGTGGTCGCCGCCGAATTTTTCGACAAGAACACGCTTCGCCTCTGGCCCAAAGGCAGCAAGGGCAGCGGCGGTCTGAAGAAGCTTATCAAGAATTCCTTTTCCGGAACCCCTGACGTGCAACTGACCTTTGCCGGCGATGAAGGCGACTGGACGCTGCCGCTCTCAAGGGTCGACCAGCTCTATCCCACCTTCGCCCAATGCCTCAAACGCCTCGAGGCCGGCGACAAGGCCAAGCAGGATTCGGCGAGCAGCAAGCCTTTCTGACGCACTCGCCCGCTTCAGTCGATCGGTGGCGGGCGCGTCTCGCGGATCAGGCCGTGCACAGCTTCGATATCGCTATTGAGCGGCCGATCGTCGCCATAATGCGAGACATGTTCGCGCACGACCTTGTAGATGAGATCGGTGCCCACCGCCCGCGCCGCCGTCGCTGCCAGGAAATCATGCGCCTGCGCCGCGGCCATCAGCTCGATCGCCAGGATATATTCGGCATTGTCGATGACGGTGAGCAGCTTGGCGGCGGCGGCTGTCGGATGGGCGAGAAAATCCTCCTGCAGGCCGGAGGTCAGGCCGCCGTCCAGGGCGGCTGGCGCAGCAAGGCGGCGGTTGTCGTTGCTGAGCGCGGCTGCGGTATATTGGGCGATCATGAAGCCGGAATGGCTGCCGGCATCGCTCGCCAGAAACGGCGGCAGGCCGCTCACCAGCGGATTGACCAGCCGGTCCATGCGCCGTTCGCTGATGGCGCCGATCTGCGCAAGCGCAATGGCGAGACTGTCGGCCGCCTGCCCGAGCGCCGGGGCGACCGCATGCGCCTCGGAGGAGACGACAGGCTGTTCCGGCGTGCCTGACACCGCCGGGTTGTCCGTGACCGAGGCAAGTTCCTGATCGGTGATGCGGGCGGAATTGTCGAAGACATCACGGGCGGCGCCATGGGCATGCGGCACCGAGCGAAGGCTGAGCGCATCCTGAGTGCGCCGGCCCAAGGCGGCGGCGACGAGGCCGCTGCCGGCAAGGCGTGCGCGGAGCGCGGCGCCGACCTTCTTAATTCCCGGCGACGGGCGCAACGCCAGCACCGCCTCGTCGAAGGCAGCGATCTGGCAGCCTGCCGCCTCCAGCGTCAGCGCCGCGATGGCATCGGCCCAGTCGAGCAGCTGCTCGGCGCGCAAAAGTGCCATGGCGGTCAGCCCCGTTGCGCAGGCCGTGCCGTTGACGAGGCTCAGGCCCTCCTTGGCACCGAGCACCAGCGGCTGAAGACCGATCGCCGCCAGCGCTTCACGGCCGCTCATGCGCCGGCCAGCAAGCGTCGCGCTGCCTTCTCCGATCAGCACAAGCGCTGTGTGGGCATTGTGGGTGAGATAACCGGCCGAGCCTTTCGACGGCACGTCGGGAACGCAATCATGCTCCAGCAAGACGGCCAGATGCGCGACGATCTCGCGGCGCACGCCGGAATGGCCGTGAGCGAAGTTGGCGATCTGGGCGGCGATAATGGCGCGCACCTCGCGGGACCCAAGCAGCGGCCCGACGCCGCAGGCATGGCTGAGAACGATGCTACGCGACAACAGGCTCTGCGAGGCACGATCGACCACGGTGTCGGCGAGCGCGCCGACACCGGTATTGACGCCGTAGGCACGCACGCCGGTCTCGACGATGCGCTCGACGATGCGGCTTGCCTGCTCGACGCGAGCCCACGCGGCCGGTGACAGCGCAAGCGCCTCCCCTGCCCCGACGCGCGCGACATCGCGCCAGGTCAGCACTCTATCGATGGTGACGGTCATTGCCTGTTCCGAAGTGGCCGATGAACTGGCGGAAGGCCGGCGACGCGCCGCCGCCGAACATCTCGTCCGGCTTGCCGCTGCTTTCGACTAATCCTTCGCGCATGAAGACGACGCGATTGGAGACGTTGCGGGCAAAGCTCATCTCGTGGGTGACGACGAGCATGGTCATGCCCTCCTCGGCAAGCGCCCGCATGACGCGCAACACCTCGCCGACGAGCTCCGGATCGAGCGCCGAGGTCGGCTCGTCGAACAGCATGACCTTCGGCTTCATCGCCAAAGCGCGGGCGATTGCGGCGCGCTGCTGCTGGCCACCGGAAAGATGGGCGGGATAGGCGTGGCGCTTGTCTGCGATGCCGACCTTTTCGAGCAGCGCTTCGGCCTCGGCGATGCATTCGGCGCGCGGCCGCTTCAGCACATGGATAGGTCCCTCGATGACATTCTGCAGGATGGTCATGTGGGACCAGAGATTGAAGGACTGGAACACCATGCCGAGTTCGGATCTTATATGGTCGACCTGCTTCTGGCTGGCTGGTCTTGTCTTGCCGTTCTTGTGAACCATCTCGATGTGCTCGCCATCGACCCAGATCTCACCGTCGCTTGCGGTTTCGAGCAGGTTGATGCATCGCAGAAATGTCGATTTGCCGGAGCCGGAGGCGCCGAGCAGCGAAATTACGTCGCCGTCCTCGGCATCGAGGGAAATGCCGCGCAGCACTTCGTGCGTGCCGAAGCTCTTGCGGATATTGCGGACCGAAAGTCGAGTTACGCCTGGCATGGTTGCTCCAATCGATTCAGGTTCCGCCTAGACCTTCAGCGCCTGCGGGACCGCGCGGCGGTGTCGGGACAGCGAATATTCGAGCAGAGCCATGCCCTGCAGGATGATGAAGTTCAAAACGAGATAGATGATCGCCGCACAGAGGAAGACTTCCATCGTGCGGTAGGTCTGCGAGATCAGCCGCTGGGCCACACCGGTGACCTCCCAGACGGTGACGAGGCTTGCGAGCGCCGTCGACTTCATCATCAGCACGATCTCGGTGGAATAGGCCGGCAGCGCGTGGCGGAAGGCGATCGGCGCCAGGATGCGGCGCACCATCAGGAAACCGGACATGCCGATCGAGCGGGCGGCCTCGATCTCCTTCGGGGACACGGCGCGGATGCCGCCGCGGAAGATTTCCGCTGTGTAGCCGGCGGTGCAGAGCGCCAGCGACAGGATGGCGCAGACCATCGGCTCGCGCAGGAACGGCCAGAGGAAGGAATAGCGGATGACGCCGAACTGACCGAGGCCGTAGAAGACCAGGAACATCTGGATCAGGAGCGGCGAGCCGCGAAAGACGAAGATATAGCCCTTGGCGAAACCCGAAAGCGCGGGGTTGCCGCTGACCCGCATCGTGACGATGACGAGCGCCAGCAGGCCGCCGAAGAAGATCGACAGCGAAAACAGGATCAGCGTCGTCGGCACCGCCTTCAGCAGCGTCACCATGGTCGAGGCGAGAAAGGTGAAATCCATCGTCGCCTCCTTACGCCTGGCCCATGGCGGAAGCCGGCATGCTGCGGTTGGCGCGGCGCTCCGCCCCGTTGAAGATGCGGTCGGAAAGGCTGGTCAGGATCAGATAGAGGCAGCCGCCGGCAATGAAGAACAGGAAATACTGCCGGGTCGAGCCGGCCGCGACCTGGCTGGTGCGCATCAGCTCGGCAAGGCCGGTGACCGAGATCAGCGCCGAATCCTTGAGGCTGAGTTGCCAGACATTGCCGAGGCCGGGAATGGCGAAGCGAAGCACCTGCGGGATGATGATACGGCGAAAACGCATGCCGCGATGCATGCCGATCGCCGAAGCGGCCTCGAGCTCGCCCTTGGAGATCGCCAGATAGGCGCCGCGGAACACCTCCGCCTGATAGGAGCCGGAGATGATGCCGACGGCAAGCGCGCCGGCGGCAAAGGACGGCAGGCCGAGGAAACCCTCGTAGCCCATCGCCTTGCCGATCGAGGTGACGGCCGAGGAGCCGCCGAAATAGATGAGATAGATGATCAGCAGCTCAGGCACGCCGCGAAACACGGTCGTATAGACATTGCCGAGCGCCACGAAGAAGGGATTGCCGGAGAGCTTCGCACCCGCCACGATGGCGCCCAGCACCGCGCCGATCGCAAGCGCCGTCGCGGTGACGGCCAGCGTCATCAAGGCAGCGAGAATGAGCAGCGCGCCCCATCCCGTCGAGCCGAAGCCAAGCAGTTCCAAGGTTGCCATAGCGTCCGTTCCCCGTCCGTGGCAGTGTTTTGTCGATCGAGAATAACACGCGGTCTCCGGCGATAAAGCCGGAGACCGGCGCCTGCGGCCAAAGGGCCGAAGCGCTTACTGCTGCGGGCTGACGTCGACCTTGAACCACTTCATCGAAAGGTTCTTGACGGTGCCGTCGGCGAGCGCCGACTTGATCGCCACGTTGAACTTGTCGCGCAGATCGGTATCGGCCTTGCGGATGCCGAGGCCTTCGCCCTCGCCCCAGATCGAGCCGACGATCTCGGGACCGGTGAAGTCGAGCGCGCCGTTGGCGGCCTGGAAGGCATTGGCGAAATAGACGGCGTCGTCGAAGCCGAGGTCGATACGGCCATTCTGCAGGTCGAGGTCGCGGTCGGCACCGGTCTTGTATTCGCGGATCTCGGCAATATCGCCGAAATTGTCATAGACGAACTTGGCGTAGACGGTCGCCGCCTGGATGCCGATCGTCTTGCCCTTGAAGGCCTCCTTCAGCGCGTCGATCTCCTTTACGCCGGTCTGGCCGGGCGTCATCTTGATCGTGGCGCCGGTGCCGGCGGCTTTCGCCAGCGGGCTGTTCTTGGCGGTGGCGAAGGCGGCGGGTGTGGCGGCATAGGGAATGGTGAAATCAATCACCTGCCTGCGCTCCTCGGTGATCGACAGCGCATCCATGATGACGTCGAACTTGCCGGCATTGAGCGCCGGGATCATGCCATCCCAATCGGAGGCGACCAGCGTGCATTCGATCTTGGCGCGCTCGCACAGCACCTTGGCAAGCTCCGGCTCGAAGCCGCCGAGCGTGCCGTCGGCATTGGTGAGGTTCCACGGCGCATAGGCGCCTTCAAGCGTGATGGTCGCCTTCGTCCAGTCCTTGGCAAAGGCAGGTGCTGCGAAGGCGGAAAGAGCGGCGGCGCCGCAAAACAGGATTGTGCTGAATTTCATTGATGAATTCTCCTCTGGAGTTGAAACAGACCTTGCGGCACCGCCGATCTCCGCCGGCTTGCCCTTTCCGTCCTATTTTTATCTCGAGGACCGATTGGGAGGTTGTATATGGTACCATATGAGATATTTTGTGATATGCAAGAGGAAAGTCGATTATGTGGCAAATTGCATCCGTGCAAAAGGAATAGGCAATGAGGCGTTCCGGCGAGATGAAGCGCGACCTGGTTGGGAATGACAGCACGCCGCTTTATGCCGGCGTCAAGCAGGTGATCCTCGACCGGATCCACAGCGGTGAATGGCCGCCGAAATACCGCGTGCCGTCGGAGAACGAGCTGGTCGTCGAACTCGGCGTCAGCAAGATGACCGCCAACCGGGCACTGCGCGAACTCGCCAACGAGGGCGAACTCGTCCGCATCCAGGGCGTCGGCTCGTTTGTCGCCGAGCGCAAGGGCTATTCGGCGCTGTTCGAGGTCCGCAACATCGCCGAGGAAATCGCCGAACGCGGCCATGTTCATGAGGCGTCCGTCGTCGTTCTCGCCCAGGAAACCGCCTCTCCCGAGATCGCCGACGCCCTGGAGCTGGCAATCGGCGCCGCCGTTTTCCACTCGCTGATCGTCCACAGCGAAAACGGCGTTCCGGTGCAGATCGAGGACCGTTTCGTCCATCCGGAAGCCGCTCCCGACTATCTCAAGCAGGACTTCACGACGCTGACGCCGAACGCCTATTTGACGGCGGCAGCCCCGCTTAGCGGCTCCGAGCACGTTGTCGAGGCGGCAATGCCGCAGGCATGGGAATGCAAGCTGCTCACCATCCTCAAGACCGAACCCTGCCTGACGATCCGCCGGCGCACATGGTCGGCAAAACAGGTAGTCTCGACCGCCCGCCTCGTCTATCCCGGCTATCGCTACCGGCTCGAAGCGCGCAGCGGCAAGATGTTCGAAGAGTAAAACACCTGCCATCTTGTATATGGAACCTACTGTGACGCCGGCGTGAACCGCGCCACCAGCGTGTGGCGATCGCCCGGATAGGTGAAGCGGACATGGGTCACCGGACCGGCGCCGCTCCAGGTGCGGCGTTCGACCACCAGGCAGGCGGTGTTGCGGGCGATGTCGAGCGCCGCCGCCACCTCGGCACTGGCGGAGACCGCGTGGATCCGGTGTTCGGCCGCGCTCCACGGCACCTGGTCGAGCAGCCACGGCCCCGGCGCCACCGTCAGAAAATCGGCATCGGCGGCTTCCGGTACGGTTTCAAGGCTGATCAGCCGCTCCTCCAAACAGAAGGGCCGCGCGCCGGCATTATGGATGCAGACGACCTCGACGACCGAAGACGCCACAGGCAGTTCCAGCCGGCGGCTGTCTTCCGCCTTCGCCTTGCGGCTCGCCTTCTTCGCAACCGCATAGGAATAGGGCAGGTTCAGCGACTGCACCTCGGCCTTGATGTCGTGGATTTCGAGAACCGCCGATTGCGCCTGCGGCTGGGTGACGAAGCTGCCGGACTTCTTGCGGCGCTCGATCAGGCCGGCCTTGGCGAGCTGGGTCAGCACCTTGTTCACCGTCATCCGCGAGACGTCATACTGGGTGGCGAGATCGACCTCGAAGGGAATGCGATGACCCGGCGGCCATTCGCCCGAGACGATACGGCCCTCGATGTCGCTCAGGATGCGCTGATGCAAGGTGGTGTCCCTGCTCTGATTCATCGCCACGTTCCGGTTGGTTTCCCGATCTAGTCCGAATGCCCCGCTCATGAAAAGCGCTTTTTCAGGCAGCCAGCAACGCGCCCATCGCAGCAAGGAAGCGACGGTCGATGGCGTCACGCTCGAGATGGCGACCGCCTTCCACCTGCTTGCGGCCGCGCGCCCAGACGCAATCGACGGAGATGCCGCCGGCAAACAGCCAGTGATCGAGGATCTGGTCGCCTGCGAGATAAGGAACGGCTGACATATCGAGCGAAACAAGATCGGCATGATGGCCCTCGACGAGACCGGCCGGGGCTTTGAGCGCCGCGGCGCCGCCGGCAAGCGCCTGGTTGAACAGCGACAGCGCCGTTGAACCACCGGGCGCAGCCACGACATTGCGGGCGCGCAGCGCCAGACGTTGCGAATATTCAAGCTGGCGCAGTTCTTCCGACAGGGAGATCCGCACGTTGGAATCCGAGCCGATGCCGTAACGGCCGTCCTCTTCGAGGAAGAGCGGCGCGGCAAAGGCGCCGTCGCCGAGATTGGCCTCGGTGATCGGGCAGAGGCCGGCGACCGCCCCGCTTTTCGCCATCCGCCGCGTCTCGTCCTCGGTCATATGCGTCGCATGGATCAGGCACCAGCGCTCATCCACCGGCATATGATCGAGCAGCCATTGCACCGGCCGCGCGCCCGACCAGGCGACGCAGTCCTCGACCTCTTTTACCTGCTCGGCGACATGGATATGGATCGGACCGTCGCCCGCCATCGGCACGAGCTTCGCCAATTCCTCCGGTGTGGTGGCGCGCAGGCTGTGCGGCGCCAGTCCGAGTTCGGCGCCGTCGAGCCGGCCGGTCACGGCACGGCATCCCTCCATCAGCCTTTCGAAGCTGTCGAGCGAATTGATGAAGCGCCGCTGACCGTCGATCGGCGCCGCACCACCGAAACCGGAATGGGCATAGAACACCGGTAGAAGCGTCAGGCCGATGCCGGTCTCCTGGCTCGCCGCACCGATACGTTCGGCAAGCTCGGCGATATTGGCATAGGCCGCGCCGTCCCTGTCGTGATGGAGATAGTGGAATTCGCCGACCCGGGAAAATCCGGCCTCCAGCATTTCCGCATAAAGCTTGGCCGCGACCGCCTCGACATGGTCCGGCGTCATTGCCAAAGCGAACTTGTACATGACGGTGCGCCAGCTCCAGAAGCTGTCGTTGGTTGGGCCGCGCACTTCGGCAAGACCGGCCATCGCCCTTTGGAAGGCATGGCTGTGCAGATTGCCCATGGCCGGAACGATCAGCGCGTGGCGCTCATCGCCGGGTGCTGCGGCGACGCCGGCCTCGACCCGGGCGATGCGCCCGGCGTCGAGCGTCAGCCGCACGTCCTTCTGCCAGCCTTGCGGCGTCAGCGCTGTGCCTGCGTGAACTGTGGTCATGGCCTTTTCTCCCCTTCTGCCGCGCCACCGATCTTTCTTTTCCAAAAGAGCGCGCAAAATTTCTCTTGTCACCTGCTTATTATGTATATACATGTTTCGGCATAAGGAAAGGCGCAAAGCTGATGACCGGGAACAATTTTTCTGAGGGAACCGCATCCGCCGATACCAGGCCGGTGCTGTGGCGCAACGCCCGACTGGCGACGCTCGCGCCTGATGGTCCCGGGCTCGGCATCGTCGAAAAGGGTGCCGTGCTCACCGAAAACGGCCGTATCGCTTTTGTCGGCGCCGAAAGCGAACTGCCGGTATCGGCCATCGAACGCTCCGAGATCGTCGATCTCGAAGGCCGCTGGATGACACCCGGCCTCGTCGACTGCCACACCCATATCGTCCACGGCGGCAATCGCGCCCGCGAGTTCGAGATGCGGCTTGAAGGCGCGACCTATGAGGAGATTGCGCGGGCCGGCGGCGGCATCGTCTCCTCGGTTCAGGCGACCAATGCACTGTCGGTCGAAGAACTTGTCGCCACGGCGCTGCCGCGGCTCGATTCGCTGCTGGCCGAAGGCGTGACGACGGTCGAGATCAAATCCGGCTATGGCCTCAACCGGAGCGGCGAAGTGAAGATGCTGCAGAGCGCCCGCCTGCTCGGCCATGTCAGGCCGGTCCGCGTCGCCACCAGCTATCTTGGCGCCCATGCGACGCCTGTCGACTATAAGGGCCGCAACGGCGACTATCTCGATGATGTCGTGCTGCCCGGCCTCGACGACATGTACAATCTCGGCCTTGCCGATGCCGTCGACGGCTTCTGCGAAGGCATCGCCTTTTCGCCGGCCGAGATCGCCCGCGTCTTCGACAAGGCCAAGGCGCTCGGCCTGCCGGTCAAGCTGCATGCCGAGCAGCTCTCCAATCTCGGCGGCGCCAAGCTGGCGGCCGCCTATGGCGCGCTTTCCTGTGATCACCTCGAATATCTCGACGAGGAAGGCGTTGCGGCAATGGCCGCCGCCGGCACCATCGCCGTGCTGCTGCCCGGCGCCTTCTACGCCATCCATGAAAAGCAGAAACCGCCGGTAGAGGGGCTCCGCCGGGCTGGCGTGCCGATCGCAATCGCCACCGATTGCAATCCGGGCACCTCGCCGCTCACCTCGATGCTGCTGACCATGAACATGTCGGCGACGCTGTTCGGCCTCACCGTCGAGGAATGCATCGCCGGCGCCACCCGCGAAGGTGCGCGCGCGCTCGGCCTCATCGGCGAAACCGGAACGCTCGAAGCCGGCAAATCCGCCGATCTCGCCGTCTGGAATGTCGAGAGCCTTGCCGAGCTCGTCTACCGCATCGGCTTCAACCCGCTTCATACACGCGTCTTCAAAGGCGAAAGGAACGGTCGATGACCATCACGCTCCACCCGGGCTCCGTCTCGCTCAGGGATCTGGAAATCATTTATTGGACGGGTGAGCCGGCAAGGCTCGATCCCGGCTTCGATGCCGGCATTATCAAGGCCGCCGCCCGCATTGCCGAGATCGCCGCCGGCAACGCGCCGGTTTACGGCATCAACACCGGCTTCGGCAAACTCGCCTCGATCAAGATCGACAGCGCTGACGTCGCCACGCTGCAGCGCAATCTCATCCTGTCGCATTGCTGCGGCATCGGCGCGCCGCTGCCGGAAAATATCGTCCGGCTGATCATGGCGCTGAAGCTGGTGTCGCTCGGCCGCGGCGCCTCCGGCGTACGGCTGGAACTGGTGCGGCTGATCGAAGGCATGCTCGAAAAGGGCGTCATTCCGCTGATCCCGGAAAAGGGCTCGGTCGGCGCCTCCGGCGATCTTGCGCCGCTTGCCCATATGGCGGCGGTGATGATGGGCGAGGCCGAAGCCTTCTTCGCCGGCGAACGCCTTTCCGGCGCCGAGGCCCTTGCAAAAGCTGGGCTGAAGCCGGTCGTTCTCGCCGCCAAGGAGGGCCTGGCACTGATCAACGGCACCCAGGCTTCGACAGCGCTGGCGCTGGCCGGCCTCTTCCGCGCCCATCGCGCCGCGCAATCCGCCTTGATCACCGGCGCCATGTCCACGGATGCGGCCATGGGGTCCTCGGCGCCCTTCCACGCCGATATCCATACGCTGCGCGGCCATAAGGGCCAGATCGATACCGCAGCCGCGCTTCGCGGCCTGCTCGAAAACTCCGTCATTCGCCAGAGCCATATCGAGGGCGACGAGCGCGTGCAGGATCCCTATTGCATCCGCTGCCAGCCGCAGGTCGACGGCGCCTGCCTCGATCTCCTGCGCTCGGTCGCCCGCACCCTCGAAATCGAGGCCAACGCCGTCACCGACAATCCGCTGGTGCTGTCGGACAATTCCGTTGTCTCGGGCGGTAATTTCCACGCTGAACCCGTCGCTTTTGCCGCCGACCAGATCGCGCTTGCCGTCTGCGAAATCGGCGCGATCTCGCAGCGCCGCATCGCGCTGCTGGTCGATCCTGCCCTTTCCTACGGCCTGCCGGCCTTTCTCGCCAAGAAGCCCGGCTTGAACTCCGGCCTGATGATCGCCGAAGTGACCTCGGCGGCGCTGATGTCCGAGAACAAGCAGATGTCGCACCCGGCCTCGGTCGATTCGACGCCGACCTCGGCCAACCAGGAAGACCACGTCTCGATGGCCTGCCACGGCGCCCGACGCCTGCTCGGCATGACCGAAAACCTGTTCGCCATTATCGGCATCGAGGCGCTGACCGCCGCCCAGGGCGTCGAACTGCGCGCGCCGCTTTTGACGAGTCCGGAGCTTTCAAAGGCGATCGCCGCGATCCGCGGCAAGGTGCCGAGCCTCGATAGCGACCGCTACATGGCGGGCGATCTCGCCGCCGCCGCTGAACTGGTGGCGACGGGCGCGCTGAACGCCTCGGTTTCATCCGGCATCTTGCCGGTTCTGGAGGGTTGATGGTGATGTATGTGCACTTGGTACCCCCCTCTGCCCTGCCGGGCATCTCCCCCAAAAGGGGGGAGATCGGCTGGGCGGACCCGCTCGCTCCAACATCGATTGTTTGGGGAAGTCTCATCTACTTGCCGATCTCCCCCCTTGTGGGGGAGATGTCCGGCAGGACAGAGGGGGGTGATGCCCCAGACGCCGGAGCGCTCTGCCCATGAGCACCCCCGTCTTCGAAATCCGTCGGGGCACCTCCCCCGTCGTCCTCGCCTTCCCCCACACCGGCACCGACGTGCCGCCGGCGATTTACGATCGCCTCAACGACAATGGCCGGATCCTCGCCGATACCGACTGGCACATCCACCGGCTCTATGGCGGCCTGCTCGATGACGCCACGACCGTGCGCGCCACCTTCCATCGCTACGTGATCGATGCCAATCGCGATCCCGCAGGCGTCAGCCTCTATCCAGGCCAGAACACCACCGGCCTCGTCCCGGAGACGGATTTCGACGGCAAGCCGATCTGGAAGGATGGGCAAGCGCCCGATGAGGCCGATATCGCGGCGCGGCTTAGGGATTTTCATGCGCCCTATCATGCCGCCCTTGCCGCCGAAATCGAGCGGGTCAGAGCAATCCACGGCGTCGCGATTCTCTACGACTGCCACTCGATCCGCTCGCGCATTCCCTTCCTCTTCGAAGGCAAGCTGCCGGATTTCAATATCGGCACCGATATGGGCCGGACCTGCGACGGGTCGATCGAGCAGGCGACGCTCACCGTCGTTGAAGCCGCGCAAGGCTATGACAGCGTGCTCAACGGCCGCTTCAAGGGCGGCTGGACGACCCGCCATTATGGCCGTCCGGAAACCGGCGTGCATGCGATCCAGATGGAGCTTGCGCAATCGACCCATCTTGAGGCCGAGGCGCCGCCCTTTGCCTACGACACGATGAAGGCGGACAGGCTTCGCGTCCATCTCAGAGACATTCTGGTGCGGATCGAACAGATCGCTCCAGCTTTGAAACGATAACGATCACTCGACAGGGGAACCGCCATGAGCAATCCACGCCATAACATCCACGAAATCCGCGCACCCCGCGGCAACGAGCTCAATGCCAAGAGCTGGATGACCGAAGCGCCGCTGCGCATGCTGATGAACAATCTCGATCCCGATGTCGCCGAAAATCCGAACGAGCTCGTCGTCTATGGCGGCATCGGCCGCGCCGCCCGCACCTGGGAGGATTTCGACCGGATCGTCGCGACGCTGAAGACGCTGACGGAAGAAGAGACCCTGCTCGTCCAATCCGGCAAGCCGGTCGGCGTCTTCCGCACCCACAAGGATGCGCCGCGCGTGCTGATCGCCAATTCCAACCTGGTGCCGCATTGGGCGACCTGGGATCATTTCAACGAGTTGGATAAGAAGGGCCTTGCCATGTACGGCCAGATGACGGCCGGCTCGTGGATCTATATCGGCACGCAGGGCATCGTGCAGGGCACCTACGAGACCTTCGTCGAGGCCGGCCGCCAGCATTATGGCGGCAATCTCAAGGGCAGATGGATCCTGACCGGCGGCCTCGGCGGCATGGGCGGCGCCCAGCCGCTCGCCGCCGTCATGGCCGGCGCCTGCTGCCTCGCCGTCGAATGCAATCCCGACTCGATCGATTTCCGCCTGCGCACCCGCTATCTCGACGCCAAGGCCGAAACGCTCGACGAGGCGCTGGAGATGATCGACCGCTGGACCAAGGCGGGCGAAGCCAAATCCGTCGGCCTGCTCGGCAATGCCGCCGAAATCCTGCCGGAAATGGTTCGCCGCGGCATCCGCCCCGACATGGTCACCGACCAGACCTCGGCGCATGACCCGATCAACGGCTACCTGCCGAAGGGCTGGACGATGGCCGAGTGGAAGGCCAAGCGCGAGAGCGATCCGAAGGCGGTGGAAAAGGCGGCGCGCGCTTCGATGCGCGAACATGTCGAGGCGATGATCGCCTTCTGGAATGCCGGCATTCCGACGCTCGACTACGGCAACAATATCCGCCAGGTCGCCAAGGAAGAAGGCCTCGAAAACGCCTTCGCCTTCCCCGGCTTCGTGCCGGCCTATATAAGACCGCTGTTCTGCCGCGGCATCGGCCCCTTCCGCTGGGCCGCCTTGTCCGGCGATCCGGAGGATATCTACAAGACAGATGCCAAGGTGCGGGAGCTGACCCCCGGCAATACCCACCTGCACAATTGGCTCGATATGGCCAGGGAACGCATCTCCTTCCAGGGCCTGCCGGCGCGCATCTGCTGGGTCGGCCTCGGCGACCGCCACCGCCTGGCGCTGGCCTTCAATGAAATGATCAAAAACGGCGAGCTTTCGGCTCCGATCGTCATCGGCCGCGATCACCTCGACTCGGGTTCCGTCGCCTCGCCGAACCGCGAAACCGAAGCGATGAAGGACGGCTCCGACGCCGTCTCCGACTGGCCGCTGCTGAACGCGCTGCTCAACACCGCCTCGGGCGCCACCTGGGTGTCGCTGCACCATGGCGGCGGCGTCGGCATGGGCTTCTCCCAGCATTCCGGCGTCGTCATCTGCGCCGACGGCACCGACGATGCGGCAAAGCGTCTCGAGCGTGTGCTCTGGAACGATCCGGCGACCGGCGTCATGCGCCACGCCGATGCCGGCTACGACATCGCCCTCGACTGCGCCCGGGACAAGGGCCTGCGCCTGCCCGGCATTCTCGGGAACTGAACCCCGTGAAGATGCTGCGCGCCGGCGACCACAAGCGCATGCCGTGGAAGAACGGCAAGGGAGAGACGGTGGAGATCGCCGTCTTTCCCTCTGGTGCTTCCATCGAGGCTTTCGACTGGCGCATCAGCATGGCAGCGGTCGCGGAGGACGGACCATTTTCGACTTTCCCGGGCATCGACCGGACGCTGGCGGTCCTCGACGGCAACGGCATGGTGCTCGAGATCGACGGCCGTGCGCCCGCGCCGCTGACGACGGAAAGCGCGCCTCTTGCCTTCCCGGCCGATGTTCCCGTTACCGCCAGGCTGGCAGAGGGCGCGATCACCGACCTCAACGTCATGACGCGCCGGGGCGGTTTCACTCATAGTCTCATCCGAATCGAAATCGACGGCGCCACGCCCGTGCCGTTGCCATCCCCGACATGCCTGTTCCTTTGCCATCGCGGCACGGTATCATTCCGGCGGAATGGCGAGACCGGGATGCTGAGAGCCGGCGACGCGCTGCTGATCGAGCAGGCGACGGCGCCCGTGCTGGAAATCGATGGCGAAGCCATCGCTTATCTCGTCGCGATTGTCACTGGTCGACATCAGGCAAACCGTTGAAAAAACATGCCAATATGGCAAATATCCGAGCCTGGGCACCGACCAATGCGATATCAGGCCATGGACGCCATTCCTGCTTTCGGTCTAAACTTTGCCCTTCTGATGCAGAAGAAGACCTAGACCGCCCGTGACATCAAGGGCGGCAAGGGAGCAGGTGTGACGGATCCATACGATATTCTCGGCGTTGAACGCGATGCGGACGAGGCGAAGCTGAAGGCGGCCTACCGTCGCTTGGCAAAGGTCGCCCATCCTGATTCGGGCGGCGATACCGAAGCTTTCGACAATTTGCAGAAGGCCTATGCGCTGCTGCTCGATCCGGTTCGACGCAAGGTCTATGACGATACCGGCTATGACGTCGAGTTCGCCGATGCCGCCGAGCTGCAGGCGCTTGTGATGATCGAGAAGCTCGTGACCGACGCCGTTCTCGACGAGCGGGCGCCGGGCAGTTTCGATCCGGTCGCCGTCATGCAGGAAAGCCTGTCCGAGGAACTGCGCAAGGCGCGTTTCAGCAAGAGCGAGCTGGAGCGCCACGCCTCACGCGTCGGCCTGCATCTGGAACGGCTGGAAAAGCAGTCCGGCCGCGACGTGCTCGCCCATATGTTCCGCGCCCGCATCGAAGCGATCTCCAAGGCGGTCGCGGAAACCGAAGCGAAGATCAAAGCGGCCGAACGGGCCGCCGACATGCTGAGCGGCTATGTCTACGATCTCGATCCATCGCTGCTGCCCGAGGCTTCGGTCACCAATCTCGAATGGATCGAGACCTCGAGAAACCGCTCCACCGGCTGACGCAGCACACGCTAAAGCCGTCAGTAGGACAGCTTCGGATACCAGTCCGGCGCCCGGCCTTCCGGCGTCGTATCGATCAGGGTCCAGAGCGGCATCAGATCGGGCGCGCCACGCGGATCCTCGCCGGGATCGGAGGTGACGTCGCCCATTTCCTGGCTCCAGAAGTGGCGGATGGTGCCGTCGCGCCGGGTGAAGACGTTATAGGCGGCGTCATCGCCGCCGCCTCTGCCGATGGCGTGATAGTCGCGGCTGTAATCGCCCGACGGATCGGAATAAAGCGGCAGGTGATGCCAGCCGCGCTCCTTCTTGAAGGCGAGCAGCCTGCCGATCGGAGAAAGCGCAACGACAGCAAGGGCAGCGCGCTGCTGGATATCGGGCACCTCGCCATCCCAGGCCGACAGCAGCGAGGTGCACATCGGGCATGGACGCTCGCGCTCCGGCCCGAACATGTAGCTGTAGACGATCAGCGTCTCCTTGTCGGCAAAGAGCTCACTGAGGGAGATCGGCCCGTCGGCGCCTTCGAAACGATAATCCTTCTTCACCTCGCCGCCCGGCGGCAGCGCCCGGCGCTGTCTCGCGACGCGCTCGATGTGCCGGCGCAATTCGATCTCCTCGGCAAGCAGCGCGTCGCGGGCTCTGCGATATTCCTCGCTCTCGTTGGGAAAACGGACGCCGTTTTTTGCCGCGAGCACGGCTGCGGGTACCAGCTGTTGATCATCCATCACTATCCTCCTTCTATCGTCGCGCGTCTCTGGCGCTCAAAGGATGTGCCGCGATCGCAACGGATTTCCAGCACATCGTTAGAATGACGATCCGCAGATGCGAAAATCGACAGGACCGGCGGGAAAAATCCGCCTTCGAGGAGGAGTGGAACAGAAAACCGCGGTAGCGACCGAGGCGACCGGCATGAAGAATTCATGCCGGTGCTACCGTTCGCGTGATGCCGTGCCGCTTCTCTGTCTTTCAGTGCTTGAGAACGACCTTCCCGGGAGCACCTGCCGCAACGGCGTTTTGGGCGAGGCCGATCTGGTCCAGGGTGAAGGCGTAGGAAATCGGGATCACCAGTTCACCGCTGGCGGCGGATGCCAGAATAGCGTCGAGCATGGCCGCGTCGGTGCGATGGTAGAGTTCACGGACGATAACGCGGCCTGCGGCATTGGCGCCTTCCGGCACCGGAACGATGCTCGCAACCGTGCCACCGTAGCGGACATGACCGATGAGGTTGCCGGCCACCGGGCCGGCCGTGCTGATCGCATAGTCGAAGCTCGGGCTTGCGGCGGCAACCGTGATGTCGAGCGCTTCGCCTGCCAGCCCCCGGCCTTCGTTCAGCCGCTCGGGCCGGACGCCGGCAACCGGCTGGGCGCCGATCTGCTTGAGGTATTGAATGGCGGACCGTCCGACCGTGCCCAGGCCGCCGGAAACCAGAACCCGGTCGCCGGGCTTGACGCCGAGCGCTTCGACGGTCTGCCGGCCGGTAAGACCTGCCTTGACCAGCGAGGCGCCCTGCTCGAAGCCGAGTGCGGCGGGCAGCCTTGCGATGGATGTCGAGGGAACGACACCATACTCTGCATGGGCGCCTTTGCCGTTTGCGGCAAAATCCGCGACGACCCGCTCGCCGACCGCAAAACCGGTCACGCCTTCGCCGAGGGCCGAGATGGTGCCGGCGGCGTCACCGCCGAGCACGGCCGGCAGCGGAAGCGGGATATATTGGGCCATGAGGCCCTGGCGGAGAATGAGATCGAAAGGGTTGACGGCGGATGCCTCGATCTTGATCAGGACTTCGCCCGGTCCGGGCTTCGGCGCCGGAAGGTCCGCGATTTCGAACTGGTCGACATCACCGTAGGATTTGAGAAGTGCCGCTTTCATGGCGTCTCCAGAATTTCAGCGTTTCGTTGCGCCTATGCCCAATTGCCGCCCGGCAGCCGGGCACAGGCGATTTCCGGATGGTGCGGTCTCAGGCCGTGGCGGGACGACGCGCGTTGTCGAGCGTCCAGGCGCCGCCGCCGGCAAAGGCGATGTAGAGGAAGATGAAGCAGAACAGGATGGCGCCTTCGCCCATGTTCAGCGCGGGCCAGAAGCCATACGGCATGTGGCCCATGAAGTAGGCGGCAGCCATTTCGCCCGACGCGATGAATGCTGCGATGCGCGTTTGAAATCCGACGAGCATCAGAGCAGAGGTGATCACCTCGATCGCGCCTGCAACCAGCATGATGGTGGGCAGCGGATAGGGGACGCCTTGAATCGGACCCGGAAACTGCAGAAACTTCATGGTTGCATGTTCGAGGAAGAGTAAGGACGCCATGATGCGCAGAAGTGCGAGGACGTATGGCGTCCATTTGCCGGTATTGGTCATCGAGTTTCTCCAAAGAGGTTGAGGGGAGGTCAGGCGGCGGAGGCCGCCTTCTTGAGTTCCTGGTTTTCTTTCCAGAACCTTATGGCGAAGACAGCCTGAAGGGTTTCGCTGGTTATTGCGGGTCTCCGTTCGACGGCGCGGCTGCGGGGACGCGACCGAAACGGAAGCTCGATGCGGTGAGCCCGCCGGCGAAGTCCTTCTGGTGATACGTGGTGGCGCCGGTTTCGTTCTCGGCGGCGCCGACCACCACCATCAGCGGGATGAGATGGTCTTCGCGCGGATGCGCCGCCCGGGCAGCCGGGGCCTGCTGCCAGTCGAGCAGCCGCTCGGTGCGCTTGTCGCAGGCCGTGTGAACCAGCGTTTCCTGAAGCCAGGCGTCGAAGCGGCGGGACGGCTCATATCCACCCGTGCCGCGCATGGCCGAAAGGTTGTGATAGCTGAGACCGCTGCCGATGATCAGGACGCCCTCGTCACGCAAGGGCGCAAGTGCCCGGCCGACGCTGATGTGCAGCGCCGGATCGTAACCCGCATCCAGCGAAAGCTGCACGACAGGGATGTTCTCTTCCGGATAGAGCGGCTTCATGATGCTGAACGTGCCGTGATCGTAACCGCGGGTGGGATCGAGCGCCGCCTCGATGCCGCTCGCCCGCAGCAGATGCTGCACGCGGTTTGCGAGTTCGGGCGAACCCGGAGCATTGTAGGTGATGTGATAGAGGTGTTCGGGAAAGCCGTAATAGTCGTAGACCATGCCCGGCTTGACGCCCGACGATATGGCAAAACCTTTCTCCTCCCAGTGACCCGAGACCACGAGGATCGCCTTCGGCGCACCGCCGAGTTCGGCGCGCATATCGACCAGCGACTGTTCGAGCACATTGAAGTTGCGGCGGAATTCACCCGTCATGTAGGGCCAGGGGCCGCCGCCATGGCTGACGAAATAGGTCGGGAGTCTGGAATTTGTCATCGGAATTGTCTTTCGCATCATTGCCACGAGCATTGGAGCAGCGCTTCGATCGGAAGATTTTGATTTTTTCCCTGCTATTGATCAATGTGGCAGATATTGAAGAACCATTTCCTGGATGTTGATGATTAATGGATACGATGACGAGCCTGCGGGTGTTTTGCACCGTCGCCGAACTGAAAAGCTTCACCGCTGCCGCCGATCGCCTCGGCGTTTCACCGGCAATGGCGAGCAAGCATGTGATGCAGCTCGAGAACCGGCTGGGGACGCGGCTGCTCAACCGAACCAGCCGCCATGTCAGCCTGACGGAGACCGGGCGGCTTTATTTCAACCAGACCAGGGAGATGCTCGAACGGCTTGACGAGGTGGAAGATGCCATCGGCAATGTGACGGTGGCTCCGCGTGGCACCCTGAAATTGAGTGCGCCGGTTTGGGCGGCAACCGGTTATTTTACAGACATGCTGGCAGCCTATAACCGGCGCTACCCCGATGTCTGCCTGGACCTGGATCTCAGCGGCCGGCTGGTGAACCTGGTTGACGAAGGTTTCGATCTGGCGCTGCGGGCGACGTCGCAGGACCGGCTCGATCCGGGTCTCGTCGCTCGCCCGCTGACGAATGTACAGTTCCGTCTCATGGCCTCGCCGGATTACCTCGCGCGAACCGGGCGGCCTCAAAACGTCGCCGACCTCAACGGCCACGCATTGCTTCGCTACTCCGGCGTCAACCTCGGGGAAAGCATGTCGCTGGAAGGCCCGGACGGACCACACAAGATCACCTTCCGCACGGTGATGCTGAGCGACAACGAGACAATTATGCACCTGGCGGCCCTGCGCGGCATGGGCCTCGCCTTCCTGCCGGCATGGATGGCTGAGCAGGATATCGAAGCCGGCCGACTGGAGATCGTACTTCCGGCCATTATGCTCGGCTTCAACAGCACACTTTACGCCGTCTATCCGAGCCGCAAATATCTCTCGGCCAAGGTCCGCACCTTCATCGATTTTCTGACGGCGAGCACCCGGGAGATGGGATAATCCTGCTCAGCGCGAAAACACCGGCGCGAAAAAAATCTCACTTCGGAATCCCGAAATTCCCCCGCTTCGGGAGTCCGAAATTCGCGGCGTTTTTAGCGCCGTCGGCGTAAGAAAATACGCAGTGATTTCAATAATGCAGCCAATTTCGGGATTCCGAAGTGCTATATAGATTCTGGTGGGAGTTGCTCGCTACCGCCACCAGGCAATGATTCCACCCGAGGTGCGAGAAGCAAAAAGGGCGCTCGACCCTTGCGGGGAGCGCCCTTATCCTGTCGGACAGCGAACAGCTCGACCACGTCGATACCGGGCGCATCCGTTTTTCAGGCAGGCCCGCTATATGGACCCTCCAAGGCGAGGTTTCAAGGGCGGATATGCGCGACGATGGGGGCACGGTCAAAAAGGGACGCCGGTGACGGGATTGACCACCGGCCGCTCGCTTTTGTCGCCCTCCCCAGGCGGCTGTACGGCCGGCGGCGGCAGCGATTCTGCATCGGCGGGTTCCGGCTTGCCGGGAACCACATTGACACCCTTGGGACGGCGCTGCTCGGGCTTTACGTTTTCGTCATTCGTCGACATTGTCTGTCTCCTTTCCAGGGAGAAGTCGGGGCCGTCGACATGGTTCCGGCGGTGAATGGAGGACTGCCGATGTCTGACAGGTTTCTGCTTCAAGGCCCTCGCAATGCGCGCGTCACCATCCTACTTGCCCATGGCGCCGGCGCGCCGATGGATTCGGCGTCGATGACAGCGGCGGCCGACGCGCTTGCCGGCGTCGGCTTTCGCGTCGCCAGGTTCGAATTCGCCTATATGGCCGCCCGCCGCACTGCGGAAGGCCGCAAGCCGCCGCCGCGCGCCGAAAAGCTCAACCCCGAATATCAGGCGGCGATTGCCGCGCTCGACGCCGGCGGTCCCCTCATCATCGGCGGCAAGTCGATGGGCGGACGGGTTGCGAGCATGGTCGCCGACGGTCTCTATGACAGTGGAAAGATCGCCGGCCTCATCTGCCTCGGCTATCCCTTCCATCCGCCCGGCCAGCCGGAGAAGCTGCGCACCGGCCATCTCGCAGGGCTCAAGACGCCCACGCTGATCTGTCAGGGTACGCGCGACGAGTTCGGAACAAAGGACGAAGTGCCGGGCTACGATCTCTCCGACAGGATCGAGATCCTCTGGCTCGAGGACGGCGACCACGACCTCAAGCCGCGCAAGAAAATCTCCGGCTTCTCCGCCGCCGACCACCTTGCGACGATGGCGAAGATGGCAAAGGCATGGGCCGAACGCCTACCGGTCTAGGCGCCGGCTTTCGGCGGTCGCCGTCGGGTGGAAAGCTTCCTCACATGGATACGCCGGTCGGCGGCGAAAACGGTGATTTCGAAATGATCGGCCTGCACCACGTCGCGGATATTCCTCGGCCGGTGCGCCGCGACGTTCACCCCGCCTCGCAGCCGCACACTGTCATAGAGAATGCCGGCGCCGCCGCTTAAGCGCACCGCCTCGCCGAGCAGCTGCGATGCCGCATAACTCGTGCCGTCATAGATATCGGGCCGCAGCGCCTGTTCGCCGCGAATGTCGAGATAGTCACCAATCAGGGTGGCAGCATAACTTCGATAGGTGCGCGCCATCGTCGCCACCCCACGCGCCACAGCCTCGCGCCGGAGATGATGACCGACCTCGGCGGCGGCCGTCTTGAGATTGTCGGCGGCATACCAGGCGCCGAGATCGGGGCCGTTGAAGCGCATGCCGCTCGGTGCGACATGCAGGAACGCCGCCATCACGATACTGGCGTTCGCACTGCCGTAAACCCACTCGTTTTCGGGAAGCCGCCGGATGCGGTCGGCGACGAGCCGGTCGTTGGTCCATCCCACAAGTTCCATCACGGCTTCGAGATCGGCCGCCCTTGCTACCGTATCGAACAAACCGATTGGCGGAAATTGCGACGGGATCAGCCGGTAGGATGGGCGCGGCGCCTCGGCAAAACGATCGCTCACCGGAAGACGATGTCCGTATCTTCGTAAGGCGTGAATGCCTCGTCGAGCCCGTTCGGCGGCATGTAGAGCCCGCCGCGCGCACCGTCGAGGAACCGGCGCACGGTCATCAGCCCGTCCTGGGTTCCGCTTGTGACGATATCGAGTGGCGGATGGCCGCCGAAAAGAGGCGCCTGATGCGGCGTGCGCAGCCAGGCGATGCCTGAGCGTTCGTCGGCAAACAGCACGCGGAGCGCCTGGTGGATGCCGAGCACGGCGGAGATGCGGGTCAGCGTGTCGACATCGAGGGTGAAAGCGCCGTGCTCGCGCGCCTGCTTGGCCCAGCTGTGATAGGTCGAGCGGGAGGGATAGCCGAGCACGAGCAGGCGCTGCTCCTCGCTCAAACCCCAGAGATCGGCGATCGCCAGGAAGGTCCGCAAAGCCGGCGGACTCAGCCGCCTTCGATTGGCAGGTGCAAACCGATCCGTTTCCAGCCGCTCCGGCTCCTGCTCCCTGCGTCTTGCCTGCTGCATAGCAATCTCCTGTCTTGAACTAGATTTAGTCCAAATCTGGGCATCCGGCAAGGGAATTGAAAGAGGGGGAGTTCAGGAAAGCTCCGCGGCCGCTTCCCGGATCGTCTGCATCAGGATTGATTGCGGCGCCGACGGCACGGCATCGGCGCGCATCGTCAGCCCGACCGGCCCCTTGGTTTCGCCGGTATCGACCGGCAGCAGCGCCAGCCGCCCATCGGCCACATCGCCTGCTACCACGCCGTGGGAAATGATCCAGATGGCGTCGCTTGCCTTGAGAAAGGCACGGCCGAAGGAATCCGACACCGTCTCGATCTGGTTCGGCAGGCTGGAGATGCCGTTGGCAATGAGGAAGTTTTCGACGACCGGCCGAATGATCGAGCCGCGCGTCGGCATCAGCACCGTATAGTCGCCGAAGCCCGAAAACAGCGATTGCCGGCTGTTCAGCAGCGGATGGCCGGCCCCGACGGCAAACACCACCTGCTCGGAATAGAGATGTTCGAAGGAGAAGCCTGCCATCTTCTCCGCCCCGGCCAGACGGCCGACCACGAGGTCGAGATCGCCGACGCGAAGCTCTTCCAGCAGCACGGCGTTTTCGCCGGTGACGATCTTCACCCGGCTTCGAGTATTTTCCTTGAGGAAGAGTTCCATCGCCCGCGGCATGATCCGCGACGATACCGTCGGCAGGGCGCCGATCCGGATCGGCGGCGCATCGGCGAACTGCTCCTGAGAGACGGAATCGAGACCCTGGCGCAGCGCCGTCAGCGCGGCGCCTGCATGCCGCAGGAAGACCTCGCCGTAACGGGTGATCTTGATGCCGCGGCCGTCGCGCTCGAAGACGTCGACGCCCAGCACCTGTTCCAGCTCGCGGATCGTCTTCGTCACCGCCGGCTGGCTGACATGCAGCAGCTCGGCCGCCTTCATCACACTCTTCTGCCGCGCCACCTCGACAAAGGTCTGCAAATGGCGAAACTTGATGCGGCTGTCGATCATTGTTCGCATAACTCCTGGGTTATCGAAAAGCTGGAAAATATCATTTTACTTAACCGGATCAACCGGCCAGTTTTATCAGCAGGTGTATGTACTGTTGGATGGGCGCCATGCGGCGGGCGAGCTTGGCGAATAGCCACTCGTCATCCTCGGCCTTGAGCGAGGATGCATACCGTGGCTGCTCGGGTGGATGCCGCGTGGCTTGATCCCGGCAGGCTAGGAGGGGCGGCCAATCCCACTCTCCGTCATCCTCGGGCTTGACCCGAGGATCCATGCCGCGGCCGTTGGTGGGTGCCGTGGTGGATGCTCGGCTCAAGGCCGAGCATGACGGAGTGCGGGGACGAACCGAGCTATTCGCGGCGTACAGCCGGTTGAGGGGAGAGGTGAAAGCCGGCCTGATGAAGCATCCGAGACGCGGCGTGCTTTGTAGGGCTGGCGAGTTGGGCGAGACGCCGCCCCCTCTCCGTCATCCTCGGGCTTGACCCGAGGATCCATGGCGCGGCTATTGGTGGATGCCGTGTGGATGCTCGGCTCAAGGCCGAGCATGACGGGGGGGTGGAGAGACGGACGGAGCCATTCTCGGCGTGGGTACTCGTGTCGAAACGCGCTTCGCCAGCGGAACCAAACGATGCCGGTCCCTCGGCCGAGCTAACTTGATGAGGACGTGAAGTGCAATTTGCCCGCATAAACGACGTGACGATCCATTATCAGGTGATCGGTGCGCCCGCCGACCGGCCGGTGATCGTCTTCATCAATTCCCTCGGAACGGACTTCCGCATCTGGCGCGACGTCGTGGTGCGGCTGGCCGGCGACTACGCCATGGTGCTTTATGACAAGCGCGGCCACGGCCTGTCCGATGTCGGCCAGCTTCCATCGTCGATCGAAGACCATGCGACGGATCTCGCCGGCCTGCTCGATCTGCTCTCGGTGAAGGATGCGGTTATTCTAGGCCTTTCCGTCGGCGGCCTCATCGCCCAATCGCTCTATCAGCGCCGCCCGGATCTCGTGCGCGCCCTGATCCTCAGCGACACGGCCCATAAGATCGGCACGGCGGAAAGCTGGAATGCCCGTATCGCCGCCGTGGAAAAAAACGGCATCGCCAGCATCGTCGACGCGATCATGGAGCGCTGGTTCACCCCGGCCTTCCGCCGGCCGGAAAACACCGCCTATTCCGGCTATTGCAACATGCTGACGCGGCAGCCGGTCGGGGGTTATATCGCCGCCTGCGAAGCGATCCGCGACGCAGATCTCACCCAAGTGGCCAAGTCGATCGCCGTTCCGACGCTCTGCATCGTCGGCGACCAGGACGGCTCGACGCCTCCCGATCTCGTGCTTTCCACGGCGCGGCTGATCCCGGGCGCCCGTTACGAGGTGATCCCGGACTGCGCCCATATCCCCTGCGTCGAGCAGCCGGAAGCGCTGACGGCGATCATCCGCGCCTTCCTCACATCCCTTCCGCCTGGAGAAAGCAGCCCATGAACGAAACCGCGTCCCCCTCCGAACGCTACCGGCAAGGCATGGCAACCCGACGCGCTGTGCTCGGCGACGCCCATGTCGACCGCGCCGCAGCCGGCGAGACCGGCTTCGACCGCCCGTTCCAGGAGTTGATCACCGAAGCCGCCTGGGGTCATGTCTGGTCGCGTCCGACGCTGACCAAGCGCGAGCGCTCGATCGTCACCATCGCCCTGCTGGCCGCGCTCGGCCAGGATGAGGAGGTCGCCATGCATGTGCGCGCCACCGCCAATACGGGTGCGACGCGCGATGATATCTGCGAGGCGCTGTTACATGTGGCAATCTATGCCGGAGTTCCCGCCGCCAATCACGCGATCAAGATTGCCAAGCAGGCCTTTGCACAGATGGACGCCGAAAAGGCGGCCTGAGGGGGAGAAATGTCCGAACGAGCAAACAGCAAGCCGGAGACCGGCGCCTTCTTCGCCCGCGACCGCGCCTGGCACGCGCCGGCGCTGACCCCAGGCTACAAAACCTCGGTGCTGCGCGCGCCGCAGCGCGCGCTGCTGTCGCTCGACGGCACGATCTCCGAAATCACAGGTCCGGTCTTCGGCCATTCGATGATCGGCGAACTCGACAACGACCTGATCCTGAACTATGCGCGCCCCGGTGAAAGCGCCATCGGCGAACGCATCATCGTCCACGGCCGCGTGCTCGACGAGCGGGCAAAGCCTGTGGCCGGCGCCCTGGTCGAATTCTGGCAGGCCAATGCTGGCGGCCGCTACCGCCACAAGAAGGAAACCCATCTGGCGGCGATCGATCCGAATTTCGGCGGCTGCGGCCGCGCCATCACCGACGAGGAAGGCCGCTATCATTTCCGCACCGTACGGCCGGGCGCCTATCCCTGGCCGAACGGCGTCAACGACTGGCGCCCCGCCCATATCCATTTCTCGATCTTCGGCCACGGCTTTGCCCAGCGGCTGATCACCCAGATGTATTTCGAGGGCGATCCGATGATCTGGAAATGTCCGATCGTCGGCACGATCCCGGACAAGGCGGCGATCGAGCAGCTGATCGCACCGCTCGACTGGGGCAACACCATTCCGATGGATTCACGCGCCTATAAATTCGATATCGTGCTGCGCGGCCGCCGCTCGACGATGTTCGAAAACAGGCTGGAGGGCAACTGACCATGCAGCAGCTCGGCTATCTCAAGGAAACCCCGTCGCAGACGGCCGGTCCCTATGTGCATATCGGCCTGACGCCGAATTTCTGCGACGTCACAGGCGTCTACGACAGCGATCTCGGCACGCAGATGGTCAACGACAAGGCGCTCGGCGAGCGCATCACCGTCACCGGCCGCATCTTCGACGGTGCCGGCGCACTGGTGCGCGATGCCGTCGTCGAGATCTGGCAGGCCGACAGCGCCGGCCTCTACAACAGCCCCTCGGAACTGCGCGGCGCCGCCGACCCGAACTTCGCCGGCTGGGGCCGCTGCCCGACCCGCGCCGAAGACGGCGTCTACAGCTTCGAGACCATCAAACCCGGACGGGTCCCGTTCAAGGACGGCCGCAGGCAGGCGCCGCACATCACCGTCTGGATCGTCGCCCGCGGCATCAATATCGGCCTGCATACGCGGATGTATTTCCCGGAGGAGACGGAGGCCAACGCCGGCGACCCGCTGCTGCTGCGGATCGAACATCGCGAGCGGGTCGCAACCATGGTTGCCACCCGCGACGGCGCTATCTGCCGTTTCGACATTCATTTGCAGGGTCCTGACGAAACGGTGTTTCTGGATATTTAATTGTATGCGGGCTATTTAATCGGATAGCTTCGCGCAAGTGGCCCCCTCACCCTGCCCTCTCCCCGACGGGGAGAGGGGAACAGTGCCATACGAGATCGCCCGCTCATAAACACCGGGGCCTCGCCCCGAGTCCCTTCTCCCCTGGGGGAGAAGGTGGCGGCAGCCGGATGAGGGGGCCGCAGCCACAAAGAGCAGACCATGACCGCATCGCCCTTCGATCACCCCTTCCTCTCCGGCCTCCTCGGCGATGACGAAATCGCGTCCTACTTTTCCGCCGAAGCCGATATCCGCGCGATGCTCTCCTTGGAGGCGGCGCTCGCCAGGGCCGAAGCCGCGCACGGCCTCATTCCCGCAGAAGCCGCAAGGAAGATTGCCGAAGCCTGCACCGGTTTTTCTCCGGATCTCGCCAGCCTTCGCTCGGCAATGGCGAAGGACGGCGTCGTCGTCCCCGACCTCGTCAAGCAGCTGCGCGCTGAGGTCGGCGAGGAAGCGGGCCAAAACCTGCATCTCGGCGCCACCAGCCAGGACGTCATCGACACCAGCCTGATGATCCGCCTGAAAGCGGTGGCCTTCCTGTTTGCCGGCCGGCTTTCCGCCATCCTCGCAGCGCTCGACGGGCTCGACCGGCAATTCGGCGGCAACCGGCTGATGGGCCATACCCGCATGCAGGCGGCGATCGCGATCAGCGTCTCCGACCGTCTCAACGTCTGGCGCGCGCCGCTCGCGACCTATCGCGACCGCCTGACCGAGCAGAGTTTTCCCGTCCAGTTCGGCGGTGCTGCCGGCACGCTCGACAAACTTGGCCCACAGGCTGTGGCCGTCCGTGCTTCGCTCGCCCAGGAGCTCGGCCTCTCCGACACCAGGCAATGGCAGAGCGCACGTCTGCCGATCGCCGATATCGCCGGCCTGTTCGCCTCGATCTCCGGCAGCCTCGGCAAGATCGGCCAGGACATCGCCCTGCTCGCTCAGATGGGCGGCGAGATCGAAGTCTCGGGCGGCGGCACCTCCTCGGCCATGGCGCACAAGCGGAATCCGGTTGCCGCCGAAGTGCTGGTCTCGCTCGCCCGCTTCAACGCCACAGCGCTCTCCGGCATCCACCAGTCCCTCGTCCATGAACAGGAACGCTCGGGAGCGGCCTGGACGCTCGAATGGCTGCTGCTGCCGCAAATGACGGTGGGAACCGCTGCGAGCCTGCGGCTTGCCCGAGAACTGACCGGAAATATCAAGCGGCTTGGTACGGGCTGAGGCCGCAGCTGAAGGCCGGCGCGGCGGCAAAGGAATGCGGCGGGATGGCCACAAGCATAGCGATTTGCTTTTTCAATCGTGCGCAACCATCTAATAAGCATGACTTGCGGAAAACACCCCGCCCGAGCAGCCCATTTACCGAAAACCAACCATACTGGGTTGCTTTCCGACACGAAAGCCGATTGCTTAGGAGAATATACTTCTTCTTCCGCTAGCGGTTAGGAGAACGAAAGGGGGCGTAGGCAAACTCGTGGAATTCTGCTGCTTCGCATCGGGATAAACAATGATTACGATGGCGATGCGGGAAGGCCGGTTTGAAAAACGATGACGACAGAACTGTTTCAGATAAAATTTTGGGGCGTCCGCGGCAGTATTCCCGTATCAGGCCCCGAGTTCGACCGCTACGGCGGTAACACTTCCTGCATCGAGATTCGTTGCGGAAAACATCGGTTGCTTTTCGACGCAGGTTCGGGTCTGCGCGAGGCGGGGTTGTCGCTGCTCGCCGACGGCGTCAGTAACGTGGATCTGTTCTTCAGCCACTGCCATTACGACCACATCATCGGCCTGCCCTTCTTCAAGGCGATCTATTATCCCTCGATCAACGTCAACATCTGGTCCGGCCATCTCGACGGCAAGATGAGCACGCGTGAGATGGTCGAGCAGTTCATCAGTCCGCCCTGGTTTCCGGTCAAGACCGACATCTGCCAGGCGACGATGAACTTCCGCGATTTCCATGCCGGCCAGATTCTGACCCCGCATGAGGGCATCGAGATCAAGACCTTCACGCTGAACCATCCAGGCGGCGCCATCGGCTACCGCATCGAATGGCAGGGCCGTTCGATCGCTCTGATCTACGATATCGAACATATCCCTGGCAGCTATGATCCGGTCTCGCTGGAGATGATGCAGGACGCCGATCTCGTCGTTTACGATTGCACCTACAATGAAGACGAGATGCAGCGCTTCAAGGGCTTCGGCCATTCGACCTGGGAGCACGGCACCGAACTGGCCAAAATGGCGGGCGCCAAGCGCTTCGCCCTGTTCCACCACGCGCCCTCTCGCACGGACGAACAATTGGCCGAAATGGAAGCGCAGGCCGAGGCCGCCTTCCCCGGCGCCTTCGCCGCCCGCGACAATCAGACGGTAGTGATCTAGGACACCAAGTCTCCTGCGCCGGCGCAGGCGCCGGTCCGTTCGCGCTTTGCTGACGGAACAGATGCCGGGTCCGACCGTTTCCCCGGCAGCGCAAGATCGATGAAACGGGGTATCAACCATGACCGTGCTCTCCGGACGATGCCTTTGCGGGCAGGTGAAACTTTCTGTTCGTGGCGAACCGCTGCGCGTCGGCATTTGTCACTGCACCGACTGCCGAAAGGAAAGCGGTTCGGCCTTTACCTTTTATGGAATCTGGCCAGCCGGCCAGTTTGAACACTCCGGCGAAACCGGCGAATTTCACGGCCGACGCTTCTGCACCGGCTGCGGTTCGCGGCTGTTTTCCGCCGATGATCAAGAGGCGGAAATCAAGCTCGGCATCCTCTCGCAGGCGCCGACGCCGCTGGTGCCGCGCTACGAACTCTGGATCAAACGCCGCGAGACGTGGCTGCGACCCGTGGAGGGCGCAGAGCAGTATGAGGAGGACCGAACGTGAACCTGGCCACGCTCGTCCGGCATGAGCTCGTTACGATCGCAGGCATCGAGATCTTTTACCGTGAGGCTGGTCCGCCTGATGCGCCGGTCCTGTTGCTGCCGCACGGCTATCCCTGCTCGTCTTACGAATTTCGCAATCTCATGCCGCGCCTTGCCGACCGCTGGCGGCTGATCGCCCCGGATTTCCCCGGCGCGGGCTATAGCGGCACGCCCGACGATTTCGACTACAGCTTCGATGGTTATGCCGCCTGGCTGGAGGCTTTTATCGGCGCGCTCGATGTCGATCGCTTCGCCCTCTATCTCCACGATTTCGGCTCGCCGATCGGAGCGCGGTTGGCAATCAGAATCCCCAGCCGCATCGTGGCGTTGATCATCCAGAATGGCGATATTCCATATGAGGATGCGCTCGGCCCCAAATATGCGGACATCGAGGCGACCTGGGCGCTGCCGCGCGCGGAGATGAAGAAGGCGCTGGCGGAAGCAATCAGCGAGGAGACTTTCCGGGAGGAATTCCTCAACGACCTGCCGCCGCCTCTGGCCGGCACGATCCCGCCGGATCTCTGGCGGCTGCATTGGTCGCTGATCACGCCGCGGCGCAAGGAAATCGCCATCGACCTGATCGCCGGATTGAAGGAGAACCGCGCCTGGTTCCCCGAGCACCGGAAATATCTCAGAGAGTACCGGCCGCCGACCCTGATCGTCTGGGGGCCGAACGACCACTATATGCCGGAAAAGTCGGCACGCGCCTATCTCCGCGATCTGCCGGAGGCCGAACTGCATCTGCTCGACGGCGGGCATTGGCTGTTGGAAACGCATTTGGATGAGGTCGCAGAACTCATGCGGGATTTCCTCGGGCGTGTTCACGCCGGCTGATCGATAGCCTAATCTTGCAGGAGTTCGGGCGCCGACGACCAAGCAACGGCAGGATGATCGGCCGTCGCCGCAAACAAGGCCGACAGGAAATCCCAGGCTGCATGATCATGCACCAGATGATGTGTGAGCACGCCGATCGGCTCGTCGTTGCCGGCAAACCGATCGCGGAGTTCGGCAACCAATTCGGCCACCAGTTCCTCCGCGCTGCGGCCACCGCGCGTGCCGTGCCAGTCGATAATGTCGATATGGGTGTTGAGAAGCGGGATCGGCCCGCCCTCTCTTGCCCGCCCGTACACCGAGAGCGCCGCAAAGCCGAGTTCGGGCAATGCCGGGATCAGCGTGGCGTCGATCCGGTTCCACGGCGGCACCAGCACCGGCACGAAGCGGGCAGGATGGAGCCGCTTCAAGCGCTGCCATCCTGCACGCAGCTCGCCGAGCACCACCTCGGCCGGCCGTTCGCCGCCGAGTTCCTGTTTCTTGCGCTCCTGCCCGGCGTGATTGCTGTGCGACCAGCCATGCACAGCGACAGCAACGCCCGCTTCCGCCGCCAGCCGCGCAGCCAAGGCCTCGCCGGTCAGGGCAGGAATAACGGCAAGGGTCAGCGGAATCCCGTTCCCGTCGGTCAGCGCCAACAGCTGCTTCAGATCGGGCGTCGGCTCGACGGCGTCGTCGTCGCGCAGCCAGAGCCGCGCCACGCGGCCGGCGGCACGCCAGCGGTCGAGCTCGCGGCGCAGCGGTTCCCAGCTCATCCCTTCGCTCATCACCTCACTCCTGTTCCTGCGCTGTTGCGCAAAATCTCGTCCAGAGCGCGGGCAGCCGTCGCAAGCGAGCGCTCCTCGAGCACGAAGCGTCGCGCCGCCTGTCCCATCGCGTCGCGTTTTTGCCCGTCGCCAAGCAGGGCCGCGATGGCCCCGGCATAGGCGGCGACATCGCCCTCCGGCGTCAGCAGGCCGGTGACCCCGGCCTCGACCACGGCAGGCACGCCCGCCGTTTGCTGCGCCACGACAGGCAGGCCGGCGGCCTGGGCTTCGAGATAGGCAAGGCCATAGGCCTCGCCGCAGCCGGGCCAGACATAGATGCCCCCGCGCGCGAGCAGGCTGGCGATCTCAGCTTCACCTTGCTCGCCCAGCCATTCGATGCGGCCGGCAAAGCCGGCAAACAGTGCCTCCACCTCTCGGCGCATCGGCCCATCGCCGATGACCACAAGGGTCCATTGCCGGCTTTCGATCAGCCGCAATGCTTTTGCGAGCATCGCGTAACTTTCCATCTTGTCGCCGGCCCGCATCATCGCGACGGTCATCAGCCGGCTGGGATCGGGCGCCGGCCGCACCGCCTCGAACAGCGCCGGGTCGATGAACGGCTTGAGAGCCGCAAGCCGCGCCTGCGGAAAGGCGGCGGAAAGCCCTGCCTGATCACGCTCGGTGAAGCTGATATTGACCGCCGCCTGCATGACCGCCTCGCCCACGCGTTTCTGCCGGGCCGCCCAACCGGTCCGGTCGCGTTTTGCCGCATAGGAGGCCTCGGCCGTGACATAGGGAATGGCGAATTCGACTGAGATCACCGGCCCGAAGGAATCGGGGGATTTGTAGTAAGGGTGGTAGCAGAACCAGAGCTCCGGCCGGGGTTCTTCTTGCCATTTCGCCCGCAGCCGCGCCAATTCGGCTGAGATTGCGGGTTCGAGCGCCGCGGCCGCCTCGGGCGTCGCGGCATGGGTGCGGAATTCGGAGACGACCTCGACCTGATGCCCGGCAAGCTGCAATGCCCGGATCAGCAGCCGCGCCATCAGCCGGTCGCCCGAGGGCACCGCATGGTTCGGCGATTTCATCGGCGCATAGAAGGCGACCCGCATGCGCATCCCTCGCATAGACACACTGTTTCCAATCAGTTTCCACCGGCGATCATAGTTATTCGAATCCGTAACCAAATCAGCTAGATGGATGAGGAGGTCGCATTCAGCCCGCCCATTGTTTGCGCCATCGTAGCCGGCGGCGGAAAAATCCCTTATTGCTGCCTTCCCGAAAACTTGCGCATAAGCATATGCAATGTGATCGCAATGGAAGCAATTCCGCCTCTTTCCCCCTCTCTATGGGCCTGCGATTGCATCGGCAAGAACGGGAATGAATGACAACGGTCTCGGCCACAGGGATTTTTTCGGAACGCTCGATCAGAAGGGCAAGGCTCGGTTCCGGGCTGGTCATCTTTGTCTTCGTCCTCTTGCATTTATCGAACCATGCGCTCGGACTCGTTTCGATCGCCGCAGCCGATAAGGCTCGCCACATTTTCCTGGCCCTCTGGCGCAATCCCCTCGGCACCGTCCTGTTCTATGGATCGGTCCTCGTCCATGTGACCCTGGTGCTGCGCGCCATCTACATCAGGCGCAGCCTGGTCATGCCCAAGGGGGAAGCAACCCAGATGGTGCTCGGCCTGCTGATCCCGCTGCTTCTCATCGATCACGTCATCGGCACCCGCATCGCTCATGAACTCTACGGCTATATCGACAACTACGAGACGATCGTCGGGATGTTGTGGCTGCGGACGCCGGCGACGGGCGTGCGCCAGGCACTCGGCCTGATCGCAGTGTGGTTCCACGGCTGCATCGGCATCCATTACTGGCTGCGTTATCGCCCCTGGTACGGCGGTTTCGCACCGCTGTTGCTGGCGCTGGCGATCCTCGTGCCGGTGCTGTCGCTGCTCGGCTTCGTCGAAATGGGCCGCACACTCGCCGACCCCGCCTATCAGCTGACCTCGATCGAGCCTTACGCGACCACGGTGAATTCCCACTATGTCTCCGACCCCGCGATTCGCAGCCAAATCGCCATGGTCCGCGCCGGACTCTACGGCGCCTTCTCGGCCTCGCTGATCATCGTCGTTGCCGCCCGCACCCGGCGCAGGCTGAAGGAGCGTCTCGATCAGGTCGCCGTGCACTATCCGGGCGGCGAAGTGATCCGGGTGCCGCGTGGGTTCACGGTGCTGGAGGCGAGCCGGCTCGGCGGCCTGCCGCATTATTCGGTCTGCGGCGGCAAGGGCCAGTGCTCCACCTGCCGGGTGCAGATTCTTGGCGATTACCAGAAGCTGCCGCCGCCCGACAAGCTGGAACAGACGACACTGAAACGCATCAATGCCGGCCCTGATGTCCGCCTCGCCTGCCAGCTTCGGCCGGATGCCGACGTCGCGGTCGCGCCCCTTCTCGTACCAGCCGTCGAGGCGGCTCTTCCCGCCAACAGCCAGGAGACGAGCCCTGGCCGTGAGCGTGAAATCGTCGTGCTCTTCGTCGATATCCGTCATTTCACCACGCTGACGGAAACCCGCCTGCCCTTCGACGTCGTCTTCCTGCTGAACCGCTATTTCGCCATCATCGGCAAGGCGGTGGAGCAGGCGGGCGGCCGGCTCGACAAATTCATCGGCGACGGCGCCATGGCGCTCTTCGGCCTCAACGCCGCGCCGGAGGAGGCCTGCCGCCAAGCGCTCGACGCGGCGGCGGCGATCGTCGCGGGAATCGAGAAACTCGCCGCCGAACTGGCCGAAGAGCTGACGCTGCCGCTGCGGATCGCCATCGGCATCCACACCGGCCCGGCCGTCGTCGGCACGATGGGCTACGGCCGGGTCCGCAGCATGACGGCGATCGGCGATACGGTGAATGTCGCGAGCCGGCTGGAAAGTGCGGCCAAGGAATTCGACGCGGCGATCGTCTTCTCCGAGCCGGTGGCCAGGCTTGCCGGCGCCGATCTTGCCGATGTCGAAAGCCGTGAAATCAGCGTGCGCGGCCGCGCCCTGCCCTTGAAAGTCTATGTCGTTCCGAGAGAGAAAGCGGCAGAACCGCTCGAAGGAAAAGCCTAATGCCCGGCAAGCCGTGGCTCACCGCCAAATATTGGAGCCGCCGCCTGCGCAAGGCGCGCAATCGCGCCGCCTCGCGCTTCTTCGACAGTCGCCTCGGCCGTCGCCTGCTGATCGAGAATATCGGCCCGCGCGTCGTCTCGATGACAGTCGATGCCGGTGATCACCTGATGACCTTCTCGCCTTCCGACTATATCGGCCGCAAGGTCTTCCGTAAGGGCCACTTCGAGCGCGACGCCGTCGACCGGCTGATCGTCATCCTGCGCGAGCGCGGCCTGCTCAGAAAGGATGCGACGCTGCTCGAGATCGGCGGCAATATCGGCACCCAGACGATCTATTTCGCCTTGAGCGGCACCTACGCCGATATCGTCAGCGTCGAGCCCGATCCGCGCAATTTCCCGCTGCTTGAACTCAACATCCGCCAGAACCGGCTAGAGGAGAAGGTTCGGCTCGTCAACTGCGCCGCCGGGGAGCACGCAGGCGAGATCGACTTTTTTCTCAACCTCAACAATCACGGCAAGAGCAGCGCCATCCGCCAGAGCCCGACCGACCGGAAGATCAGCGTGCCGGTGAAGCCGGTCTCCGAAATCCTCGCCGGCCTCTCGATCGATCCGACCGCAATCGGCCTTGTATGGATGGATATCGAAGGCTACGAGCCGGTCGCCTGCCGCTCGATGCAGCCGCTGCTTTCCCGCCGCGTGCCGCTCCACATGGAGTTCACGCCGCTGTTCTACGGGCGCGAGGGAACGAAGGCGTTCATAGCGATGCTGTCAGGATTTTACGAAGACTGTGTCGTGCTGTTCGAGGATCGCGAGGTGGAGATGAAGGTGCGGGACCTGCCTGACGAGTTCGATCAGTACAATGTGCTGTTTTTGCCGTAGGCTTACGCCCTGAAGCGGACCATTGGCGCCCGTGCCCGTGCACCCCTGCGGGCCACTCGCTGGGGAGAAGAGCGAGCAAGCCGCACCGGCATGCCTGCACGAAACACGCCTACTAAAGGGACCCCGCCCAAGCTGGCGATGACGAACCGGCGTTCTCCCTTCTTCTCCCCAGCGGGGAGAAGGTGGCCCGCAGGGTCGGACGAGGGGGGCATCAGGGCACGCCTTTCATTTCGGGGCGGCGTATTCCGGCGTCGGCGTCCGCGAATTTCCGCGGTCAATTGGCTGCAGCTCAAAACCACGATTCTTTCACGTTTCGATCGGTAGACCCTCAAACGAGTTTCTTCGCCTCCGTCCGCGTATGCTCATGATACTTGTTCTCCCGCAGCGTTCCAAAAAGCTTTAAGCTCTCCAGATGCTCGCGCTGAGCGCGGTAGAAGTCATTGAGGAACAGGAGCTCCTGGCCCGGCCTCACAATGTCTTCATACCGGATCTTTCGAGTAATGGTTCGCACGATCTGTATAATCTCTTTATGGTCTGATGCCTTGATCGAGTCGCGGAGCACATCCTCCAGCGTCTGCAGCTCATATTTGCCGTAGACATCGAGATGTTCCGGCTGGAAATCGAAGGCCGGCTGCGACGAGGCGGCGGCGGGTGCGGACAAAGCAAGGTCCGCGAGCAGCACGGAGCGCGGCGTGTCCACGACCAGCGTGCCGGCAATGATATCGCCGAGCCGTTGCCGGCGTCGGTTTGCCAACGGAACGACCACCACCACCAGAAGCCAGAGGCCCGCCAGGCCGTTCTCCAAAGCTCCCTGGGTTTCCATGCGCGCCAGTAGGCCCATCGGGCCGAAGATCTCGACCTCCTTCATGAGGTTGCGTGCGGTCACCTGGTGCGGGGTGAGCCGCCGCCCGTCCATGTTGACGACGCGGATACCGGTAATTCTTTTCCCAAGCGTGCGGCCGTTCCAGATGAGCTCGGACAGGATGTAATAAGGGGTGCGCAAGAGAAAGCCGAGCAAGGCAGCGAGCATCAGATCGGCGCTCACCGGCAGAAACCCCGTGAAGATGATAACGGCCGCGCAAATGAAGATGATGAGCGCCGTAAAGAGGATGTCGAGGAATTGCGCGCCGAAGCGGCTCGCCAGCGAGGCGATCGCGAAATTGATCGGCACTCCTTCGGGCGGGATGAACTGTTCGGTGCGCCTGCCGTCCGTCACTGGCCCATTCATCGCTTCGGCCCCCGCGAAATCTTGCTTTCGCGTCCGCTGAACATCAGCCAGCTCACCCAGAAGACACCCATACCCCAGCCGATGCCGAGGCGCCATATCGGCTCCTGGATCGTCTGGCGAAGAACCCCTTCGATGAAGGCTGCCACGATAAGCATCAGAGCCGCGAGGATCGCGAGTTTGACGGCATCATGCGCCTGGTGGCGCAGGGCTTCCCTGCGCGTTCGCATACCCGGAACGAGAACGGCAAGGCCGAGCCTTGCACCGCCCGCACAGGCAATGGCGATTGCTGCAAGCTCGGTCACCCCGTGAATCGAGAGCCAGGCGAAGATGTCGTAGCCCAGCCCCTTGCGAGAAAACATCGCAAAAAACGCGCCCAGCATCAGGCCATTGTAAAAGGTCAGGATGAAGCTCGGCACCGACATGAAAACGCCGAGCGCAAAAATGAAGACGACGATGGTGGTGTTGTGGGAAAAGAGAAATGCGGAAAATGCCGCGAGCCTGTCGCTCGCATGCCGTTCGTCGCCGTAAAGCGTCGAGCGGAGAAAATCGACCGATGCTGCCGGGGTGCGCTGATCGGCCATGTCGGGCGGCACGAAGGTATAGAACCAGCTCGGGTCGTGGGTGAAGAGCCTGTATCCGGCGGCCGCCCCGAGGATGAGAGCCAGGAAGCCGATGAACAGGGGCAATGCCGATCGGCGCACCGCCTGAGGAATGCCCTGGACCAGCAGGCGGGTAATCAGCCCCCCGAGACTTTCCTGCGGCGCATAGACGACCAGATAGGCTCGGGCGCAGAGGCTCTCCAGATAGGCGACGAGGGCCCGATCGAGGGAAATGTCACGCGCGACGCTCAGCGAGTTCATCGCCTGCCTGTATCCGGCGGCGAGGTTGCGGACATCGTCATAACCGAGCGTCGCTGCGCCACCCTTCTCCGCCCGCGTCACGAGCTCGTCCAGCTGACGCCAGTGCGCCTCGCGCTCCATGCGAAAGCGCGCCGAGCGCAGCAAATCGGTCTGGATGGCGCCGACGTTTACCGACGCGCCCGTCTCTGTCCTGCTGTCGATCCCAAGATCCATCATATCATCTCGCGGGATTTGATTTCGATGTAGCGCGCAATGAGATCCGAAGTCAGCGCCTCTGGCGTGCTGTCGAGGCAGAGTACGCCGAGACGCGCCAGCTTTTCCATGACAGTGCGCCTCTCCTGAACGATCTGACGCGCTGCCACGGAGCGGGCGACCGCGTCCAAGCTGATTTCCTCCGGTTCCGTAAGCTTTGCGAGCATCGGATCGCGCAAGGCGACATAGACGATGAAATGATGCCGGGCGAGGACCTGGATGTTCTCGATCATCAGCTCCGCCGTGATGCTGTCGACGAAATCGGAGAATATCACGACCAACGAACGTCGCTTCAGCCGTCCCGACAAATGCGTCAGTCCGAGCGTATGATTGCTCTCCTGGGTCTCATAGCGTAGCTCGGCGCATTTCGTCTGAAGCCGCGGAAAGGCCGCTCTTCCGGGCAAGGCAGGCACGAACAGCCGCGGGCGGCTGTCAAAGCTGTAGAAGCCCACGAGATCGCCGGCGAGCCCGGCCCCCCAGCACATCGCCAAGGCGGCGTTGATGGCGCGATCGAGCTTGGTGAAACCGCCGAGCTGCTCGGCCATCAGCCGCCCGGAATCGATGCACAGGATGATCTGATGGTTTCGTTCGGCCCGCATCTCGCGCACGACGAGATTGCGCATCCGGGCGGATCGCTTCCAGTCGATGCTGCGGGGGTCCATGCCGCTGGCAAACTCGCGCAGCTGATGGAATTCCGATCCTTCGCCGCGCAGCCGCAAATCCTTCTGGCCGGCTTCCAGCGGCAGGATCTGGGTCCTTATCGCTCCCGACAGGACCGGCGATATGTCAGGCAGGACGGCGATCTCCTTTTCCACCGGCATCTGCGCGATAATGTCCAGCAGCCTCAGCCGCGATGGCCATTTCAGCCACAGCACATGGATCGCATACCGCCCCCGTCGCGTCAGACGAAGATTCACAGTGGCTCTGACATGGCTTTCTCCGGCGACGGACGCAGCACGCGCCAATCTGCCTTCGCCGACGGCAAGCTCGGGAGCACAATCGATCCGAATCTCGACATTGTCGGGCACCGCGTCCTTCTGCGGCCGGATCGCCACCGCAAATACAGCGGTGTGACCGACAAAACCTTGCGGCGGCAGATCGAATTCCACCGTCATCCGGCCCGATGAGGCCGACATCGCCAGATCGCCTGCCGTCAATGCCGCGAGCGCGACCCACAGCATCAGCAGCGGATAACCCATATCGCGCCACCATACGCTGACGAAGACCGTCACCGCGGCCAAAATCAGAACGAGCGCGATCAGGTAACGGGATGGCCGCATTAACGAGGCGCATCCACGCGGTTCATGATGCTGCGCAGCACCTCGTCGGGGGTACGGCCATCGATTTCGGCCGAAGGCGAAAGAACGATGCGATGGCGAAGCGCGGGCACCAGCAACGCCTGGATATCGTCCGGCAAGCCGTAATCCCGGCCTTCGAAGGCCGCCCGCACTCTGACCGCCGAGGCAAGGGCGTCGGCAGCGCGCGTGGATGCGCCGTAGAGAATATCGGGATCGGAGCGCGTGGCGCGCACCAGGTCGACGACATAGGTTAGCGTCGTCTCATCCAGATGGATGGCGTCGATCAGCGCCCGCCCCTCGGCAAGCGCTGCGCTGGTGACAAGCGGACGGATGCCGGCATTGCGCATATCCGATTTCAGCGCCTGCCTGGCGTGTTTGGAAAGGATGGCGATTTCGGTGTTGCGGTCGGGGAAATCGACGACGAGCTTGAACAGGAAGCGATCGAGCTGTGCTTCGGGCAAGGGATAGGTGCCCTGCTGCTCGATCGGATTCTGCGTGGCAAGCACAAAGAAATCCGAGCCCAGCAAATAATCGGTCCCATCGATCGTCACCATCCGCTCGTTCATCGCCTGCAGCAGGGCGGATTGCGTCTTCGGCGGAGCGCGATTGATCTCGTCGGCCAGAAGGATGTCGGTAAAGACGGGGCCCTTGGTCAGGTGGAATTGATTGGTCTGGAAGTTGAAGAGATTGACGCCGAGCACATCACCCGGCATCAGGTCGGGCGTGAACTGGATACGGCGATAATCCAGCGCCATGGCCGCGGAAACCGAGCGGGCCAGCAGGGTTTTGGCCGTGCCGGGCGGCCCTTCGACAAGGCAGTGCCCGCCGGCAAAAATCGAAATCAGAACGAGATCGATGATCGCGTCCTGTCCTTGCACCACCTTGCCTATTTCCCCACGAACCGTAGCGATAAGATCGCGAAACTCACCTAGATCCAAACTCAAAGCTCCCTAGCAATTTTCTGAATGTCTCGAGATTGCGATGCAGATCCGAGCGCGTCATGATATGTCCGCGTTCGATCAGCGCCTCGGCTGCGGCGTGCAAGGCCTGTGCGGCTGCCTTGTCTTGACGCGCCAGGCGTTGGAACAATCGTGCGATGCCTGCCTGATTGCCGGCGCCGGAGCCGAAGAGCAATTGCGCCTTATCGGCGAGCAGATGCAGCGCGAACTGTCCCGTCATCCGGCCGTCATTGCCCGAAAGCCGCAAGAGCCGCGCCGTGGCTTCGATCGCGGCGGTCTTGGACAATTCGATATTTCCGGAGACCTCACGCAAAGGTGGCCCGAAGCGATAGGCGCCCCGCCAGAAGCAGATCGCCGCCACAACCAGCACGGTTCCCCAGATGGCCGATAAGGGATAGGCGAAAAAGCGCTTCAGATCGGTGGTGGAGCGCTCATAGGATTGCCCCTCGTCGACGGTTGCCTCGCTATCGAGAGGTTCGCCCGATGTATCCAAATAGATCGGCCGCGACTCGCCGGCGGCGCGGAGAGACTGGACCAGTGAGACGGCAAAGGCGGCGTTATCGGCCAACGCCAGTCCGTGGTTGTTCAATAGGTCGGGATCCGACAGCAGATAGACGGTGGGATCGGCCGCGCAGTGCAGAAGCAGCACACCCGATGGCGTGCCCACGACCTCCCCGCAGCCGCTCGGCAGGCTCGACCGCTCGAAGGTTTGCGCCCGATAGAGGGCAATCTTGATCGGCTGGCCCGGTTGCAGCTGCGGCTGCGCTTCCTCAAAACTTGTCTCACTGCGGGCGAAGCCAAAATCCGAGTAGCCGATCTTGTCGAGTTCATTGCTGATATCGGCGAGATCAATCAGCCCCGATTTGCCGGCAACACCTTCCGTCGATACGCTGCCGCGCCATTTCGGCAAAACGATCAGCGTCGGCAGGGCGTATCGGTCTGCCTCCACAACGGGGTTTTCCGGGTCCAGACCGTCCGTTTCATCGTGTGACCGAGGTGTGACAGCCTCGCCTTGGCGTATCGACAGGGGAACGATGCGCAGCGAGATTTTGGAACGCGCCTGGACAAGATGAGGGTCGGAACGGACGACCGGGATACCCTTGGTCTGCAGCCACAATTCGAGCCCCTTGTTGCCAAGAGGCGAACGGTCGTAATCGCTGCCCCGCGACACCGCAAAGACCGCCAGTGCAGCCAGCGCGAGCACCAGCCCCAGGATTAAAACGGGGGCGGATTTACGCATGGGCCACTCTGCCTGTTGCAAGCAGATCGCGCCCGGTCGCAAGAAGAACGCTGAAATGGTTCTCCGCAACGGTGCGGCCACCGTAATGAACGAGTTCCACCGCCGTCAGGAAGCTGGCAAGCCGCTCGCGGCCCGGCATGGTTTTCGGCAAGCGGGCAAAGACGGCACGTTCCGTATCGGCGCGGGAAAGCCGCGTATCCGTGATGTCGGCGGCGTGGAGCAGACAATGCCTGAGCAGCAGGACAAGCGCCTGCCTTCGATCGGCCATGGCCGCAATCCGCTGCAGGAAATCGCTTGACTTTTCCTCAACCTCGTCGGCGCCGGTCCGCCAGTTTTCCGGCGCCTCCTGGCGCTGCTTGATGTCGCTCGGAGCAGACGACAGCAGGACGCCGCCGTTTCCGAAACGCATCCACAGGCCGATTGCCGCTGCCAAGCCGACGAGCACGACGGCAATGGCCAGAGGGCCGCCGCTGATCACCGGCTCCCGCGGGAAAGATGACGGTGCGCGTCGCAGCGGCGGCTTGTCTTGAGACGACCTCGTACCCGACGCCGCTTTGGCCTGATCGGACGCATCGCCGTAGACGAGCGTGCAGCGCAGGTCATTCAGCAGGCACTGCGAGGCATATTCCGTACCGACGGCGCTGATCGGCTGATGGCTATCGGCGGGCTGGCTGCCGCTGTCCTGCGCCCAGACGGGCGGAAATGAAACCGAGGCGGCGAGGAAAAGGGCCGCCAGCAGGCCGGCGTTGCGGGTGGTCATGCTCTAGGCAAAGACCTCTGCTCGCGCTTCGGGACGCAGCGGATCCGGCCCGAACTTGTTTGGACCTTCCGTGCCCTTCCTCGCGGAAAGAACCGCAACTGCGATGCCCGTAGCCCGACCGATAAAGGGAACAGTGCCCGCCAAAATAATAATTGCGAGGTACCACCAACCGGACATGTTGCAATCATGAAAGCGGCGAACCTGAAGGGAGAGGATCGGCAAAGCCAATGCAAGCCCCAACAATCCGCCGATGGCCCCGAAAATAAAGATCACCGGCGAAGATTCATTCTGATTAACGGAAAAAGCGCCGCTCAAGGCGGCCAGAATTACAAGTATGATCGCTATAAGCATATAGAATAGCTGAAACCACCAATACTCCGAGCGGGAGGCCCTCCCAGAGAAAGTTGCATATTTCTTCGTTAGAACTGTTCGAACAGCTTCAGTAAACCCCATATTAACCCCTCAATCCTGCTTACTGCAGCACAGCGAACCTTACATCGCCTTGCCACAATAGTCACTTCTATGAAAACAGCTACAATTCAAACGCAGAAATTGCAATAAGCCCATTTCTTGAAGGGCGTTATGCAGGCGGAAAACTGAGCCGCAGGCAGCAGCAGAGCTAAAGGCAGGACGGAGTGCGGGTGGCCACGCGCTAGGCAAAGACCTCAGCTCGCGCCTCGGGGCGCAACGGATCAGGTCCGAACCTGTTGGGCCCCTCGGTGCCGGGAAGCACACTGATCACGAAGACTGCGATACCCGCAATGAAACCAACGTAGGGAACGAAACCACAGACAAACAGTGCGAGATACCACCAGCCGGAAATGTTGCGATCATGAAAGCGACGAACCTGAACGGCCACCTGTGGCAAAAACATTGCGAGCCAAATCAATCCGCCGATGAATAAGAGAAGGGCGACTGGGGGTGGAACGCCGTCTCGAAGATCGGAAAAGCTGGCTGTCACAAGACAAGCGAGCCCGATTGCGAACAGCACTAGAGAATAGAATAAGACAAACCACCAATATTCCGAGCGTGAGGCCCTGCCGGAGAAAGTTGCATATTTCTGCACCAGCGCCATTCCGGCAGCCTCAGCAAACCTCACTTTAACGCCCCATTCCTGCTTGCCGCAAATCTGTTGATGTCTCACCAGCGTCGGAACGAAGATCATTCCGCCAGAAAGTGACTACAATTTAAACGCAAAAATTGCAATATGACCTGGTTGGCGCAGCCTTAAAAACTGCGCTTGTACTTTTACCACCCAGTGATCCGCGCAGCTGGGCCTCGGGTCTCTACCCCACTGGTGTGAACTCGACCGGTATTGCTGATTGCGCCTGCGTTAAGCCGCGGGCTGCACGGTAAGCGACTGATGGCAGTGCACGCCAGCGAGGACACCCGAGGCGGAGGCGAGCGTGCCGCTGTGCATCGAGCTTGCGGCATCGCCGGCGGCGAAGACGCCCTTGACGCTGGTCTCCTTGTTTTCGCCGGCGCGGATGACCGGCCCGAAGGCACCGTTGTCGAAGGCGCAGCCGAGCTGTTCGGCGATGGGGCTCGCCATCGCCGTCTTCGGCGCGACGAATATGGCGTCGAGCGGAACGATACGGCCATCGGCGAGACGCACCGCCTGGAGTTTCGGGCTATCGCCCAACAGCTCCACGATCGGGCTGCGCTCGATGCGTACCCCACGGGCAGTCAGGCGTGCCAGCTGCTCTTCATCGGGCTCGAACAGTGCCTGGGTGAAGAAGGTGGTCGCGCCCCAGTCCGGGATCATCATGGCGGAATGGGCCGAATGCGGATGGTTTGCAAGGACACCGAGTTCGCCGCCGCTTACCTCATAGCCGTGGCAATAGGGGCAGTGCAGCACCGACCGGCCCCAGCGGTCGCCAAGGCCGGGGATGTCGGGCAGCGTGTCGCTGACGCCGGTTGCGAGAATGAGGCGGGCAGCGCGTTCTTCACCGCCGCCTTCGACGGTGACGACGAATTCCTCGCCCTCCTTCTGGGCGCGGATAACTTTGGCGTCGCGTAGCGTTATGTTCGGATAAAGCGAAAGCTGCCTCTTCCCCTCACCCATGATCGCCGCCGGCGCCTGACCGTCCTGTCCGAGAAAACCGTGCGAAGCCTGCGAAAATCGGTTTCGCGGCGCGCCCGCGTCGACGAGCAGAACCCGCCGCCGCGCGCGGGTGAGCTGCATGGCTGCCGACAGGCCGGCAAAATTGCCGCCGATGACGATGACTTCGTAGGACATGCGCTGACTCCTTCGATATTGGCTCACGAATCATCATAAGTTACATGAAACGGAGCAGTCAAGACTCATGTCACTTGTCTTGTTACAAAGTGGCTGCAATAATGGCGTGCTCGGTCGACAGGATAGAACCATGCGCAACGACAGCCGCCTTTCCCGCATGTTGCACGTGCTGATCCACATGGATCGGCATCAGGATGCGGCGACCTCCGAAATGATTGCAAAGATGCTGAACACCAATCCCGTCGTCGTCCGCCGCACCATGGCGGGGCTTCGCCAACAGGGCTATGTGCGTTCGGAAAAGGGCCATGGCGGCGGCTGGACGCTGGTGCGGCCTTTGTCAGAGATCACCCTGCTCGACGTCTACAACGCGCTTGGCGAACCGCACGTCTTTGCCATCGGCCCCGCCGACGATCAGCCCAAATGTCTGGTCGAACAGGCGGTGAATAACGCGCTGGCCGATGCGATGAAGGAGGCGGAGGCGCTGCTTTTGAGGCGGCTAGGCAGCGTGACGCTGGAGGAAATTGCGGCTGAATTCGAAGCAAAACTGACGGCGCGTTCGGCTGCGGCTTATTCCTGTGCCTCGTGAGCGGAAGCTCCGAGGACTCAGCCGTCACGCCCCCTCACCGTCCACGAGGCGGTATCGCGATCGGGGTGCTGGTTGTTGCTCGCCCTGATCGCCGCGGCCCAGTCGGCGCCGCTGGTTTCGGTCGCACCGGTATTTTCTATACCCGTGATCGTCTCGAACCATGCCACCATGTTTTCGGTGCAGGTATTGGCATGCGGTGCGAAGGGATGCGGATTGTCGAGCGAACCGATCATTAGGTTGGTGCGCCCGTTTTCCAGATGGTGGAAGAACAATGGGGTGCCGCAATTGGCGCAGAAGCCGCGCTCGACAAGCTCCGAGCTCTTCCAGACGCTCGGCTTGCCGCGTGTCCAGCTCAGCGCATCGTCGGGCGCGGCGACGAGCGCGGCAAAGATGTTGCCCGAGGCCTTCTGGCACATGCGGCAATGGCAGAGATGCGAATTGTCGAACATGGCGGTTGCATGGTAGCGCACGGCACCGCACTGACAGCCGCCGCTCACTTCCGTCTCGATGCGTTTCATTTTCTCCTCCTTCAAGAGGCGGGTGGGGCTTACTTTCCCCCTCACACCCGCCGATACAGAAAATAGCGTCCTTCCTTGATCCCCTCAGGCAGCGGCAGTGCGGTGAGCTCCGGATGCTCCAGCGGCAGACCGCTGACCGCAAACCCGTTCGGAGCGAGCACGCCGGCCATCAGCTGCGGCAGCCAGGTCAGCGTCACGGCGTCAATCTCGTCATGGCCGGTGCCGATATCGGCATGGGCAAGGGCTGCGTCGATGCCGAGGAAGGCTTGGCCGGAGTCGCGGATGTTGCCGGTCACCATATCTTGCGGCTCTGGGGTCGAGGCCGAATAGGAGCGGACCTCCCAGTCAAAAGCGATGATGCGGCGGTCGGGGAATTTTTCGCGCAGGTGATCATAGGTGCGGCCGTTGCCGAGGCCGAACTCCAGCACCGGACCTTCGATGTCCTCGACCAAATCGGCGATTGCGTTCAGAATGTCGCGTTGGGCCGTCAACCGGCGAATGAAGCTGTCGAGGCGGCTCATCGAAATCCGTATCCGTGATGAAAATCGTGAGCGCGTGCTAACACATGAAACCTTGCCAAGTCGATTGCCGTAAATGGGAATTGGCGTTGCAGCAGCGATATGTGTCTGTGCTAAGGTCGATGACATGACAACTGAGACCGACGAAGAATTCTTTGCGAACGTGCCGCTCTTCAGCGCCTTCGAGGGCGTGACCGATGCCGACAATTACCGGCCGCTGCCGGAGGGATGGGTGCTGGCGCTTGCTCGCATCAGGCGGTTATGCCGTCGCCGCCAGCCGGATGACCGGCAAATCGGCCGTTTCGGTCACGCCTTGATGACGTGAGAGGCCGAGAGGCCGAGCCGGTCGAAGACGTTGCGCGTATCGATGATCAGCGCCGCAGTTTTGGCGAGCATCGTATAATCGATCCTGTCATGGTCGGTCGCGACCAGCACAGCGTCGTAGCCGGCCACCGCCTCCGGAGTCAGCGTCACCGACTTGCGGCCCTTCAGGGCCTGGTGTTCGCGTGTCGGCGGGATCTCGGCGACGAAAGGATCGTGATAATCGGCGCGTCCGCCGCGCTCCTCGATGATCTCGATCAGCCGCAGCGACGGGCTCTCTCTTATATCGGCGACGTTCTTCTTGTAGGCGAGCCCCAGCACCAGCACACGGCTGCGGCTCAGCGCTTTGCCTGCCCGCATGTCGAGCGCTTCGGCCAGTTTGCCGACGACATAACGCGGCATCGCCGAATTGATCTCGCCGGCAAGCTCGATGAAGCGGGTCGGCAACTCGTATTCGCGCGATTTCCAGGTGAGGTAGAAGGGATCGATCGGGATGCAATGGCCGCCGAGGCCCGGGCCTGGATAGAAGGGCATGTAACCGAACGGCTTGGTCTTGGCCGCGTCGATCACTTCCCAGACGTCGATGCCCATCGCCGCATAGACGGTCTTCAGCTCGTTGACGAGGGCGATATTGACCGAACGGAAGATGTTTTCGGTGAGCTTGACGGCCTCGGCGGTCGCGTTCGAGGAGACAGGAACGACGGTCGAAACGGCAGCGCCGTAGAAGGCCTTCATCAGAGCCAAGGCCTCGGGCCCGTCGCCGGCGACGACCTTCGGGATGGTCGCGGTGTGATAATGCTGGTTGCCGGGATCCTCGCGCTCCGGCGAGAAGCCGACGAAGAAATCGGCGCCGGATTTCAGGCCGGAGCCTTCGAGGATGACCTTGACGATATCGTCTGTGGTGCCGGGATAGGTGGTCGATTCCAGCGCGACAAGCTGGCCGGAGCGCAGATGTTCTGCGATCGAGCGCGAGGTCGCCTCGACGAAGGAAAGATCGGGGTCACGATGTTTGGTGAGCGGCGTCGGCACGCAGATGATGATCACGTCGCACTCGCCAAGGCCTGCGAAATCCGTGGTCGCCTGGAACCGACCCGCCTCGATCTCGGCGGTGAGCGCCTCGTTGCTGACGGCGTCGATATAGGAACGGCGGGCCTCGAGCGCCACCATCTTTGAGGGATCGATGTCGAAGCCGGTGACCGCAAAACCGCTGCGCGCTACCGCAATCGCCAGCGGCAGGCCGACATAACCGAGCCCGATGATGCCGGCACGCGCCGCGCGGGTTTCGATCTTCTGCAAAAGCGTGTCGAAGGTGGAGGTGGCCAAGGCGGGCTCTTTCAATTGGGGAATTCAGGAAGCTGATCTAATGCATGATGGCGGGGAATTAAACCCGGGGCTTCTTCCCCGGCCGCAATGCCGTCCGGTTGGAGCCAATGAGGGGCCGGCCTCACCAATCTCTTAGGCCAGATGAATCCCTTTAGCCGGGTGTGGCGAAAATGCCCCGGCGGCGGCCTTTGCTGCAACTTCGGCGCACAAAAGCGTCCGCCTCCCATTGTTTCGCATCTGCAGCATCCCTATCTGAGTTTGATATTGAACCATCGAGAAAGGACTTCCCGTCCGGTCCCCGCTCGGGGAACTCAGGGGCGCTGCTGCCGGGCTTTCGGCGGATCGTTGACAAATATTACCGCTCGTACATCCTGATTTTCTTGTGACCTGCGCATGAAAATGCGTCGGCCGAGGGACTTTTGGCTCTTAGGGATGGCGTGCCTTATGAGGATCATACCGCGAATGAGCACGATCGAATCCAGCGTGTCCTCCATCCTGTTGGACCGGGTCGCCGAATGGCTGACGCATTCCTCGCTGGCAGGCGACGACCTTGAAAACATCGTGCGCGGCTTCTGCGAAAGGCTTGCCTCCGCCGGCCTGCCGATTGCGCGCGTGCACCTGACCTTTTCGATGCTGCATCCGCTCTACGATGCGCTGAGCTTCACCTGGCGGCGCGCCAGCGGCGTCACCATCGAGGGTTTTCGCATGCCGGCCGGGCAGAAGCCGGACCGCTTCCTGCAGAGCCCCTATTATTACCTGCTCGACAACAACCTGCAGCACATCCGCCGGCGGCTGAGGCAGGAAGGACCGGCCGAATTCCCGATTTTCGAGGACCTGCGCAAGGACAGGATGACCGATTATCTCGCCTTCGTGCAGCCCTTCGGCGACGATTCGGTGCAGGGCATGATGGGCTCCTGGTCGACCGATCACCATGACGGTTTTACCGACGACATGATCGACGCGCTGCTCCGGATGCAGAACCATCTGGCAGTCGCCGCCAAGATGGCGGTGCTCGGCAAGCTCGCCAACAACATGCTGACCACCTATCTCGGCGGCGACGCCGGCAAGCGGGTGCTGAACGGCCAGATCCGCCGCGGCGATGGCGAAACGATCCGTGCGGCCCTCGTCATGGGCGACATGCGCGAATCCACCATGTATGCCGAAAAGGAAGGCCGCCAGGCCTATATCGATACGCTCAACCATTTCTTCGACGCGATCGCCGCCCCCTTCAACCGCAATGGCGGCGAGATTCTGAGCTTCCTCGGCGACGGCTTCCTCGCCGTCTATCCCTGCGGGCGTCACAAGGATCCGTCCAAAATCGCCTGCGAGGCTGCACTTTCGGCCGTCTATCAGGCACAGGCGCGGGTGGCCGAACTCAACCGCGACCGCGAGGAAAAGGGGCTGGCCAGGATCGGTTACGGCATCGGCCTGCATGTCGGCAACGTCATGTTCGGCAATGTCGGCCTCAAGGACCGGCTGACCTTCTCCGCCTTCGGATCGGCGGTCAACGAGGTGCAGCGTCTGCAAATCCTGACCAAGAAATACGGCCGCGAGGTCGTCGCCAGCCAGGCCTTCGCCGGTTATTGCGGTGGCGAATGGACGACCCTCGGAGAGGAGAAGCTGCGCGGCATCCGCCAGAAGGTGACGGTGCTCCAGCCACGCGCCCCGGCCCCGGAGATCCATGTCGACGAACATTTCCGCGAGGCCGTGCAGAACGGACTTTCCGAAGCCGAGCAGGTCATTCTGCTGCACCGGGATGCGAAGAAACAGGTCAAGCGCACCAGCATGGAGAAGTTCATCCAGTAAAACGCCAGGTCGGCACCGATAAAATTGCGTGTTTCGTCCGCACCACCACGGCGAAAGGCGGCAATATCCCCTTGATTGTCATCAGCTAGACACCCCGTTTGCGGTACGATAGTGTGCCCTAACGGGAACATAGAAGACTGGGGAATTTCATTGGTATGGCGTCCGCTGCCGATTTGTTGCGTATTGAGAACCTCGATGTCTCTTTCTCCGTTTTCGGCGACCGGCTACGCGTCGTAAAGGAAGCCAATCTTCGTATCCTTCCGGGCAAGGTCACCGCTCTCGTCGGTGAGTCCGGTTCCGGCAAATCGGTGATCAGCCAAGCCATCATGGGCATTCTGCCCAACCCCGCCAGGGCCTCGGGCAGCATCCTCTTCACCGACCCGCTCGACGGCAGCACGACCGATATCCTGTCGCTCTCGCGCGACAGCGAGGAGATGCGCGATCTGCGCGGCAAGCGCATGGCGACGATCTTCCAGGAGCCGATGACCTCGCTCTCGCCGCTGCACACTGTCGGCAACCAGATCAGCGAGGTGCTGCTGATCCATACCGAGACCGACAAGCAGGAGGCGCGTCAAAAGACTGAGGAAATGCTCGGCCTCGTCGGCTTCTCCAATCCGCACCGCACCTACGACATGTATCCGTTCGAGTTGTCGGGCGGCATGCGCCAGCGCGCCATGATTGCCATGGCGTTGATATGCAAGCCGGCGCTGCTGATCGCCGACGAGCCGACGACGGCGCTCGACGTAACGATCCAGGCGCAGATCCTGGAGTTGCTGCGCGATCTTCAGGCCAAGCTCGGCATGGCGATGCTGCTCATCACCCACGATCTCGGCATCGTCGCCAACATGGCCGACGAGGTGGTCGTCATCTATCACGGCGAGATCATGGAAGCCGGGCCGGTCGAGGCGATCTTCCGCAACCCGCAGCATCCGTATCTCAAGGCGTTGATGGCCGCCGTCCCGCATTTCGACATGAAACCCGGCGAGCGGCTGAAGGCGCTGCGCGATGTGCGGGTCAACCTTGAGGCGCTTGTCGGCCAGAAAAAGCCGCTGCAGGCGGAAACGCCGGGCACGCTGCTGTCCGTCACCAATCTGTCGAAGACCTACAAGACGCGCAAGCGCAGCTTCCTCGGCAAGCACGAGGCCACCGTGCTGCGCGCCGTCGACGACGTCAGCTTCGATATCCGCCGCGGCGAATGTCTGGGCCTGGTCGGCGAATCCGGCTGCGGCAAGACCACGCTCAGCAAGATCCTGATGCGCGCGATAACGCCGGATTCCGGCGCGGTCCTCTTCAACGACGGCAAGGAGGTCATCGACGTCCTCGCGGTCAAAGGCGACGATCTGCAGGATATGCGCACCAAGATCCAGATGGTGTTCCAGGATCCGGTCTCCTCGCTTTCGCCGCGCATGACGGTGCGCAACATTCTCAGTGAACCGCTGGAGATCCACGATCGCGGCGACAGTGACGAGCGCAAGCGCAAGGTCGAAGGGCTGATGGCGGCGATCGGCCTCGACAAGCGTTATCTCAGCCGTTACCCGCACAGCTTCTCCGGCGGTCAGCGCCAGCGCATCGGCATTGCCCGTGCACTGGCGCTCGGCCCGAAACTCGTCATCCTCGACGAGCCGGTCTCGGCCCTCGACGTTTCGGTGCAGGCACAGATCCTCAACCTCTTGAAGGATCTGCAGAAGGAGCTGGGGCTGACCTATCTCTTCATCTCGCACAACCTCGCCGTCGTCGACTACATGGCCGACCGCATCGCCGTGATGTGCAAGGGCCGTATCGTCGAGATCGCACCGCGCGAGATCATCCTGCGCGATCCGGTGCATCCCTATACGAAGTCGCTGCTCGCCGCCGTCCCCTTCCCCGATCTCGATCGGCCGCTCGATTTCACGGCGCTCCGGGAAAACGGCGCCGCCGACAAGCAGAACTGGGGCGCGACCTTCACCGCCGAGCACGACGACGCTTCCGAGCTTGCCTATGCCGACCTCGGTAACGGCCATCTGGTGCGCGCCCGCAAGGGCGCCGATGCCAGGGAGTTGCGCTGATGGTGACGCGTCGCACTTTTCTGGGCGGCCTCGTCGGTGCGGCGATCGCGCCGGCGGTGCTGCGAGCCGAGTCGGCCGGCGAACCGGAATTCCTCAAGGAGCGGCTGGCATCCGGCAGCCTGCCTGGCATGGCCGAGCGCATTCCCGCCCGTCCGCGCATCGTCAATCTGAAGGAGATGGGGCTCGAACCCGGCGCCTATGGCGGCACGGTGCGCACCATCATCGGCAGCCAGCGCGACATCCGCTTTATGACGATCTACGGCTATGCCCGCCTGATCGGCTACGACAAGCACCTTCAGTTCCAGCCTGACATTCTCGCCGATTTCCGCTCCGAGGACGACACGGTCTTCACCTTCATGCTGCGCGAGGGCCATAAATGGTCGGACGGGGCGCCGTTCACGGCCGATGATTTCCGCTACTGGTGGGAAGACGTCATCCTCAACGACAAGCTGACACCCGGCGGCGGTGCGCTCGAGCTTCGTCCGCACGGCAGCCTGCCGCGCTTCGAGATGCTCGATCCGCTGACCGTACGTTACACCTGGGAAAAACCCAACCCGATGTTCCTGCCGGCCCTGGCAGGACCCATACCGCTCGTTATCGTCGGGCCGGCGCACTACCTCAAGCAGTTCCACAAGAAGTATCAGCCCGACCAGGCGAAGATGGAACAGATGATGCAGGCCAACCGCGCCAAGAAATGGCAGGACCTGCACATCAAGATGGCGCGCTCCTACCGTCCCGAGAATCCGAACCTGCCGACGCTGGATCCCTGGCACAATACCACCGCACTGCCAGCCGAGCAGTTCGTTTTCGAGCGCAACCCGTTCTTCCACCGCGTCGACGAAAACGGCAGGCAGCTTCCCTATCTCGACCGTTTCGTCCTCAACGTCTCCTCCTCGTCGATCATCGCCGCCAAGGCGGGCGCGGGCGAAGCCGACCTGCAGGCGACCGGCATCGATTTCAACGACTACACCTTCCTGAAGGAGGCCGAGAAGCGCTTCCCGGTGAAGGTCAATCTCTGGAAGGTGGCGCGCGGCTCGCGCATCACGCTCTTGCCGAATCTCAACTGCGCCGACGAGGTGTGGCGCGGCCTTTTCCGCGACGTGCGCCTGCGCCGGGCGCTGTCGCTGGCGATCAACCGGCACGAGATCAACATGGTCGCCTTTTACGGCTTGGGCACGCCGAGCGCCGATACCGTGCTGCCTGACAGTCCGCTCTTCAAGCAGGAATATGCCGACGCCTTCGTCAAATTCGATCCCGACGAGGCCAATCGCCTGCTCGACGAGCTCGGCCTGACCAGGCGCGGCGACGACGGCATCCGGCTGCTGCCGGATGGGCGCCGCGCCGAGATCACCGTCGAGACCGCCGGCGAAAGCAATCTCGATACTGACGTACTGGAACTGGTGCACGATCACTGGGCCGATATCGGCCTTGCGCTTTATACCCGCACCTCGCAGCGCGACGTCTTCCGCAACCGCGCCATGAGCGGCACGATCATGATGTCGATCTGGTACGGCCTCGACAACGGCGTGCCGACGGCCGACATGTCGCCGTCCGGTCTTGCGCCGACGCTCGACGATCAGCTGCAATGGCCGCTCTGGGGCATGCATTATCTCTCCGCCGGTCAGGAAGGTGTCGCTCCCGACCTGCCGGAAGCGGCCGAACTGGTCGATCTGCTCGGCCAATGGGGCTCGACGGCGAAGTTCGAGGAGCGTCAGGCGATCTGGCACCGAATGCTGTCGCTCTATACGCAGCAGGTCTTCTCGATCGGCCTCATCAACAGCACGCTGCAACCGATCCTGCGCGCCGCCAAGCTGCAGAACCTGCCGGAGAAAGCGCTCTACGGCTTCGATCCCACCTCCTATCTCGGCGTCTATATGCCGGATGTTTTCTGGTACAAGGAGGCCTGAGGCGTGCTCAGATACATTCTCTGGCGCATCGCCGCCATGGTGCCGACGCTCTTCGTCATTTCGGCGCTGGTTTTCACCATCATCGAGCTGCCCCCCGGCGACTTCTTCGAGAGCCAGATCGCCGAGCTGCGCGCTTCCGGCGAGACCGCCAACCTCCAGGAAATCGAGGAGATGCGTCAGCAATACGGCTTCGACAAGCCGGAGATCGTGCGCTATTTCTACTGGGTCGGCGGCATGCTGCACGGCGATTTCGGCTATTCCTTCGAATACCAGCTGCCGGTCTCGGACGTGGTCGGCGAACGGCTGTGGCTGACGATCCTCGTCTCCTTCACGACGATCCTGCTCACCTGGCTGATCGCCTTTCCGATCGGTATCTATTCGGCGACGCATCAGTATAGCTGGGGCGATTACGGGCTGACCTTCCTTGGCCTGCTCGGCATCGCCATTCCAAACTTCATGCTGGCGCTGATCCTGATGTATTTCGCCAATGTCTGGTTCGGGCTGTCGATCGGCCACCTGATGGACCAGCAATATCTCAACGCGCCGATGAGCTGGGAAAAAGCGAAGTCGATCCTCGCCCATCTGTGGATCCCCGTCGTCATCGTCGGCACGGCCGGCACGGCCGGGATGATCCGGCGGCTGCGCGCCAATCTTCTCGACGAGATGCAGAAGCAATATGTGACGACGGCCCGCGCCAAAGGCCTGCATCCGATGCGGGCGCTGGTCAAATATCCGCTGCGCATGGCACTCAATTTCTTCATCGCCGACATCGGCTCGATCCTGCCGTCGATCATCTCGGGCGCCGAAATCGTCGCCATCGTCCTGTCGCTGGAGACGACCGGGCCGATGCTGATCAAGGCGCTGCAGAGTCAGGACATGTATCTCGCCGGCTCGTTTCTGATGTTCCTCGCCTTTCTCAATGTCATCGGCGTGCTGATTTCCGATATCGCCCTTGGCTTCCTCGATCCCCGAATCCGTCTGCAAGGCAGGAGCACCAAATAATGTCGCCCCTTCCCGCACCCGGCGCGCCACTTCCCCATTACGTCTCCGCCGCGCCTTTCGATCCCCACGCGACCGAGAGCATGACGGCGGCGCAATCGCGCATCCATCTCGCCTCGCAGAAGCAGCTGATGTGGTGGAAGTTCAAGCAGCACAGGCTGGCCTTGATCTCCGGCATCTTTCTTGCCGCCGTCTACCTGATGATCCTGATCGTCGAGTTCCTGGCGCCCTATGGCCTGCACACGCGCAATGTCGATTTCATCCATGCGCCGCCGCAGCGCGTCCATTTCTTCGACAAGGGAGAGTTCGTCGGCCCCTTCGTCTACGGCCGCAGCATGACGCTCGATCTCGACACGCTGCATCGCGTCTATACCGACCGGCCGAACGACGTGCAGCCGATCCGCTTCTTCTGCCGCGGCGATTCCTATAGATTCTGGGGTCTCGTCGCCTCGAACTATCATCTGGTCTGCCCTTCGATCGGCGGCCAGATGTTCCTGCTCGGCACCGATCGGCTCGGCCGCGACGTGCTGTCGCGCATCCTTTACGGCGCGCGGATATCGCTGACGATCGGCCTGATCGGCATTTCGATCAGCTTCGTGCTCGGCATCGTCATCGGCGGTCTTGCCGGCTATTGGGGCGGCGTCTTCGATCTCATCGTCCAGCGCCTGATCGAGGTGCTGCAATCACTGCCGAGCCTGCCGCTCTGGATGGCGCTCGCCGCCATCATGCCGGTGACATGGAGCCCGATCGTCATCTATTTCGGCATTACCGTCATCCTCGGCATCATCGACTGGACCGGGCTGGCGCGTGCCGTGCGCTCCAAGCTGCTGGCGCTGCGCGAGGAGGATTACGTGCAGGCCGCCCAGCTGATGGGCGCCAGCACGCCGCGTATCATCGGCCGCCATCTGGTGCCGGGCTTCATGTCGCATCTCATCGCTTCGGCAACGATCTCGATCCCCGGCATGATCCTCGGCGAGACCGCGCTCTCTTTCCTCGGCCTCGGTCTTCGCCCGCCGATCACCAGCTGGGGCATTCTGCTGACCGAGGCAAAAAGCGTCAGCGTCATCGCCTTCTATCCTTGGCTGCTCTTTCCGATCATTCCTGTTGTTCTTGTCATTTTGGCGTTCAACTTTCTGGGAGACGGCTTGCGTGATGCGGCAGATCCCTACAAATAGCAGGAAACCCGGCGGCGCCGCACGGCACCGCCCCCGCCTCGTGGCCTCCGGACGGTGGGGGTACTAACGCATGTTGTTCACCCCGGAGGGAACACCCATGGCCAGACGTCTCGAAGATGCTCGCATCCTCATGTACAGCCACGACACCTTCGGCCTCGGCCACCTGCGCCGCTGTCGCGCCATCGCCCATGCGCTGGTCGAGGATTATCGCGGCCTCAACATCCTGATCATTTCGGGTGCGACGATCGCCGGCGCCTTCGACTACCGTGCCCGCGTCGATTTCGTGAAGATCCCGAGCGTCATCAAGCTGCGCAACGGCGAATATACCTCGCTCGCCAGCCATATCGACCTGCACGAGACGCTGAAGATGCGCGAATCGAGCATCCGCCACACTGCCGAGACCTTCCAGCCCGACATCTTCATCGTCGACAAGGAGCCGATGGGGCTGAAGGGCGAGGTCGAGGATACGCTCGCCTATCTCAAGGCCCGCGGCGCCGTGCTGGTGCTCGGGCTGCGCGAAATCATGGACGCGCCGCATCTGCTCGATGCCGAGTGGAAAAGAAACGGCATCATGCAAAAGATCGACCAATACTACGACAGCGTCTGGGTCTACGGCCCGCCTGATTTCTACGACCCGCTGGTCGGTCTCGACGTGCCGGCTAGCCTGCGCAGGAAGATGGATTTCGTCGGCTTCCTGCAGCGCAGCGTTTCCAAGGGCAAGAGTTCGATCAATGCCCGCAAGGACAATTACCTGCTGGTCACCACAGGCGGCGGGGGCGACGGCTCCGATCTCGTCCACGACGTGATGAACGCCTACGAGGCCGATCCGACGCTGACACAGAAGGCGCTTGTCGTGCTCGGCCCCTATATGCCGGCTGCCGAGCGCGCCAAGCTGGTGCAGAAAGGGGAAGCCATTCCCTATATCGAGGTGATCGAATTCGACAACCACATGGAAGAGTTGATCGACGGCGCCACCGGTGTCGTCGCCATGGGCGGCTACAATACCTATTGCGAGATCCTCTCCTTCGACAAGCCGGCCCTCATCGTGCCGCGCGTCAAGCCGCGCCAGGAACAGCTGCTGCGCGCAAAGCGGGCCAGCGAGCTCGGCCTCGTCGACATGCTGCTGCCGGAGCAATCGGTTGATCCCGCCATCATGGCCGCGGCGCTGAAGCGCCTGCCCTCCCGCCTGCCGCCGTCGAAAAGCGGCAGCAATATGCATCTCGAAGGGCTGGACCACATCTCGCAGACCGTCGGCCGATGGCTCGACGGCCGGGCCACCCACCTTGCCGTCGTCGGCGCAGAATAGGGCACAGAATTGCCGCCACGCCGCAAGATCCTCGTCGTGCTGAAAGGCTATCCCCGCCTTTCGGAAACCTTCATCGCCCAGGAACTGCTCGGCCTCGAAAGGGCCGGCTTCGACCTGACGCTGATTTCGATGCGCCGGCCGACCGACAAGAAGCGCCATCCCGTGCATGACGAGATCAAGGCGCGCGTCGTCTATCTGCCGGAATATCTGCACGAGGAACCGATCCGCGTGCTGAAAGGCCTCGTCGCCGGCTTCGGCAAAACCGGCTTCAAGGCGCTGATGAAACGCTTCTTCGCCGACCTCAGGCGCGACCTCTCCCGCAACCGCTTCCGCCGCCTCGGCCAGGCGCTGGTGCTGGCGCGCGAATGGCCGGATGCGGGTGAGTGGCTGCATGCCCATTTCATCCACACGCCGGCCTCGGTGACGGAATATACCAGCATCCTGACGGGCACGCCCTGGACCTGTTCGGCCCATGCCAAGGACATCTGGACCTCGCCCGACTGGGAACTGAAGGAGAAGCTGGAGAGCGCCCGCTGGACCGTCACCTGCACCCGGACCGGCTACGAGCACATGCGCATGCTGACATCGCGCAAGCAGGCCGTCCATTTGAGCTATCACGGCCTCGATCTCGCCCGCTTCGGCCATTTTTCCGGCGCGCGTTCCGAGAGAACCGGCAGCGACCCGGCTGATCCGGCCTTCATCCTCAGCGTCGGCCGCGCCGTCGAGAAGAAGGGCTATGACGTCTTGTTGCGGGCGCTGGCGCTGCTGCCCGCCGATCTCCATTGGCGCCTGGAGCATATCGGCGGCGGCGGCGAGCTTGCGACGCTGAAGGCGCTCGCCGCCGAGCTCGGCCTCTCCGGCCGCATCGTCTGGAAGGGCGCCATGGCGCAGGAAGACGTGCTCGATCACTACCGCCGCGCCGATCTCTTTGCCCTCGCCTGCCGCATCGCCGCCAACGGCGACCGCGACGGCCTGCCGAACGTGCTGGTCGAGGCCTCGAGCCAGCGCCTCGTCTGCATCTCCACGACAGTATCCGGCGTGCCGGAACTGCTGACGGACGGCGAGAACGGCCTCGTCGTGCCGCCGGAGGATCCGGCGCTGCTCGCCCGGGCGCTGGAGGCGGCGATCCGCGATCCGGCGCTGCGCCAGCGCCTCGGCGACGCCGCCGAAAGGCGGGTGCGCGAGGACTTCGACTATCATTCCAGCATCAGACAGCTCACCGGCCTGTTCGAGGCCGAATGGCAGAAGGCCTCATGACGGCACCGCGCATCTTCTTCTACGTCCAGCACCTGCTCGGCATCGGCCACATCGCCCGAGCCAGCCGCATCGCCAATGCGCTGGTCAGGGACGGCTTCGACGTCACCGTCGTGACCGGCGGCCTGCCGGTGCCGGGCTTTCCCGGCGAGGGTGTCAAGACCGTGGCCCTGCCGGCGGTCGTCGCCAGCAATGCCGGTTTCTCCGGGCTCGCCGATGCCGATGGCCGGCCGGCGGGCGAAGAATTCCTCGCCGCCCGCCGGCAATTGCTGCTCGACGCCTTCCATGCCGCCAGACCCGATGTCGTTATCATCGAGGCCTTCCCCTTCGGCCGGCGGCAGATGCGATTCGAACTCCTGCCCTTGCTCGCAGCGATCGAAGCGGCCGAACCGCGGCCAAAACTCCTAAGCTCGGTGCGCGACATCCTGCAGGAAAACCGCAAGGCCGGCCGCGACGCCGAGACGGTGGCGCTGGTCAGGGGTCACTTCGACGCCGTGCTGGTCCATGGCGATCCCGGCTTCGTCAGGCTTGAGGATACCTTCCCGCTAACGCCAGAAATCGCCGACAGGCTGCGTTATACCGGCCTCGTCGCGCCGCCGCCGGCGCCCGAACCGACGGAAACCTTCGACATCATCGCATCGGCCGGCGGTGGCGCGGTCGGCGCCGAGCTGATCGGCGCGGCAAAGGAGGCCGCGGCGCTGCTGCCGGGCGATCTTCGCTGGCTGCTGATCTCAGGTCCCAACCTGCCGGAGGCCGATTTCGCCAGGCTGTCGCGGGACGCAGCTCCGAATGTGACGCTGGTGCGCTTCCGCAAGGATTTTCCCTCGCTCTTGCGTGGCGCCAGGGTTTCGATCTCGCAGGCCGGCTACAACACGGTCGGCGACCTCTTGCGCACCGAGAGCCGGCCGATCCTCATCCCCTTCGTCGCCGGCGGCGAGACCGAACAGACAGTGCGCGCCGAACGGCTGCAGGCGCTGGGTCTTGCCGATATCCTGCCGGAACAAGGGCTGACCTCGACCCATGTCAAAGAGGCTGTCGAAAAGGCGCTGGCAGCGCCTCGGCAGGAGCCGGTCTCGCTCGATCTCGATGGGGCGGAGAAGACCGCCGCCATCATTCGCTCCATGATTGCCGAATCGCTCGCCTAATTTAAAAATCCTGTGATATAAGCAGAGGTCCGGCGAGAATCGGCCTTTCTGCAGCCGGTCCCTTCGCCTTGTTTTCATTGCGATATCGGCGGTCCGGCTGCATGGTCCTATTCTCGACAATTCCTGCCCTCCCCGCGCCCGGATCGCGCCTTCGGAATTTCCCAGCACGCTGACGGTTAGCCATGGAAAAGAGCCTCGCCCGCTATATCTGGAAGAACACGCGGCTGCAGCAGCTGTGGATCCTGGCTGTCGTCGCGGCCTCGATGATCCCCTATTTCCTGTCCTTCGATCTGCCGAAGCAAATCGTCAACGGACCGATCCAGGGCGACGGCTTTGAAGGCCCCGGCGCAACCCAGACCTTCATGCACATCGCCTATGACATTCCGCTGATCGGCCATGTCGAATTCTTCAAGGGCGTGCAGCTCGACCGCTTCCAGATGCTGATGGCTCTCAGTCTGGTATTCCTGGCGCTGGTGGTGCTGAACGGGCTCTTCAAGTTCTACATCAACACCTATAAGGGCCGGCTCGGCGAGCGCATGCTTCGGCGCATCCGCTTCGAGCTGATCGACCGGGTGCTGCGGTTTCCGCCGGCCCATTTCAAGCGCGTGAAATCGGCCGAGATCGCCACCATGATCAAGGACGAGGTGGAGCCGATGGGCGGCTTCACCGGTGACGCCTTCGTCTCGCCCGCCCTGCTCGGCGGCCAGGCGATCACCGCGCTCGCCTTCATCATCGTGCAGAATTTCTGGCTCGGCATGATCGCCGCCGCCATCGTCGGCGTCCAGGCGGTCGTCATTCCCCGCATGCGCAAACGCCTGCTGGATCTCGGCCGCCAGCGGCAGCTGACGGCGCGCGAGCTTTCCGGCCGCGTCGGCGAAATCGTCGACGGCATCGGCACGATTCACGGCAACGACACATCCAACCTCGAACGCGCCGATATCGCCTGGCGGCTCGGCCGCATCTTCTCTATCCGCTACGACCTTTACCAGTGGAAGTTCCTGGTGAAGTTCATCAATAACTTTCTCGCCCAGGTCACCCCCTTCCTCTTCTACGCGATCGGCGGTTATCTCGCGCTTCAGGGCCGGCTCGACATCGGCCAGCTCGTCGCCGTCATATCAGCCTACAAGGACCTGCCCGGTCCGCTGAAGGAACTGATCGACTGGGACCAGATGCGCCAGGACGTGCAGGTGAAGTACCAGCAGGTCTACGAGCAGTTCAACGTCGAGCCCTTGATCGAGAGCCACATCCAGGAATTGGCGACCGCACCCGTGGGCGCACTGACCAGCGCGCTCGTCGTCACCAATCTGACGCTCTCCGACGACAGCGGCGCCCGCCTCGTCGATCACGTCTCGGTCGAAATCAAGCCGAACGAGACGGTTGCGATCGTCGGTCCGAACGGCAGCGGCGCGGAAGCCTTCGCCGAAGCGCTCGGCCGCATGATCTGGCCCGACTCCGGCCGCATCACCATCGACGGACGCGACCTGCTCGAGCTGCCGGAATCGATCACCGGCCGCCGCATCTCCTATGCCTCGGCCGACACCTTCTTCTTCCATGGCACGCTCGCCAGCAATCTGCTCTACGGCCTCAAGCACGCGCCGATGATCGACGCCGTCTACGACGAGAAGGAAGCGCAGGAGTATAAATGGCACTCCATCGAGGCGGTGAAGGCCGGCAACCCGACGCTCGACCTCAACAGCGATTGGGTGGATTACCAGGCGGCCGGCGCCAATGGACCGGATGATCTCCTCAAAGCGATCCGGCCGGTGCTCGACGCCGTGCTGATCTCGCAGGACATCCTCGACCTGGCGCTGCGCTCGAACGTCAATACCGAGGTGCATGTGGCGGTCAGCGACCATGTCGTGGCGTTGCGCGCCTCGCTGCGCGACCGGCTGCGCGATGAAGGTCTCGACGGCATCGTCGTGCCTTTCGATTTCGACGCCTACAACGCCCAGGCGACGGTCGGTGAGAACCTGCTCTTCGGGACGATGAAGCGGCCGCTGATGACCAACCGCCGGCTTGCCGCCCATCCCTATTTCCAGCAGCTGTTCCGCGAGACGGGCCTCAGCACCGACCTCTACGCCATGGGCCTCGAGATTGCCGAAAACGCCGTCGAACTCTTCCACGACCTGCCGCCGGATCATCCGTTCTTCCAGCAGCTGACCTTCATGACGGCGGACGACATTCCGACCTATCAGGCGCTTCTGCAGAAGCTGCAAAGCCGCCGCTTCGAGGACGCCACGCCTGAGGAGCGGTCCGCCATCATCCGGCTGAGCTTCGCCTATATCGAGCCGCGCCACCGCTTCGGCCTGTTGACCAACGAGCTGATGGACAAGATCGTCAGCGCCCGCAAGCAGTTCCATGCGCATATTCCGGCCGACCTCGCCGAGTTGATCGAGCGCTACGACGCCGAGCGCTTCACCCCGTCGGCAAGCCTGATGGACAATGTTCTCTTCGGCCGTATCGCCTATCAGCAGGCCGACGCCTCCGACCGCATCCGCGCCATCATGGGCGAGCTCTTCGACGCGCTCGACCTCTATGACGATGTCCTGTCGATCGGCCTCGAATTCGACGTCGGCTCCGGCGGCAAGCGGCTGACCATGGTGCAGCGCCAGAAGCTGAACCTTGCCCGCGCTCTTCTGAAGCGCTCGGATTATTTCGTCTTCAACCGGCCGCTGTCCGCACTCGATCAGCGCGTTCAGGATCAAATCACCCGCAACATCATCGAAGATCTGCATAAGGAAGGTAAGCGCCCGGCGATCATCTGGGTGCTTTCGAATGCCCGACTTGCCGAGATGTTCGACCGGATTCTGCTCTTCGACCGCGGCGGGCTGGCGGAAGCCGGGAACTATCCGGAACTTTCCGAGAAAAACGGTATGTTCAAGGAACTGTTATCGTAATATTCTATTGGGGCGGCGATGGTAGGCGTTCCCGGGGGAACGCCTGGAATTGAGGCGCCGGGTTCCAAGAACCCTGCGTCAGGGGATTGAAACGCTCATGCTGTTGAGAGACGAAGTCGAAATGCTGCGCCGGGTGCCAATCTTTTCGAGGATTGCGCCAGCGAAACTCAAGCTTTTGGCCTTCACCTCCGACCGCATGACCTACAAGGCCGGTCAGGATCTCTTCCATCAGGGCGATGTCGGCGACGCCGCCTATGTCATCCTTTCCGGCAGCGCCGATATCATCGTCTCCTCGCCGGCCGGCGAGATCAAGGTTGCCGATGTCGAGCTCAATTCCATCGTCGGCGAAATCGCCATTCTCTGCGATGTCTCACGCACGGCAACGGTGCGCGCCACCTCGCCGCTTGAGGTGCTGCGCATCAGCAAGGAACATTTTCTGAAACTGCTGAGCGACTTCCCCGAAATGGCCGTCGAAATCATGCGCGTGCTCGCCGACCGCCTGAACCACACCACCGCGGAGCTGACCGCGGCGCGGGCGGCGAAGCAGCCGCAGATGGCGCAGTAAGGTTCTCAGTTGAGGATTTGGTCAGCGCGGCGATGAAGGGCGCACGGGCCTTCGTCCACAAGTGATGAAACCCCGCGCCCGTTCCCCGTCGACCGAAGATCAGCTATCGCCTATCGCGCAAATGGCCGTCCGTTCGTCGATTTGGCGGATTGCGGGCATCCACTCAGAACAAACCAGCACCATTCGCCCCCAACGATTACAGATCCGGCGGCCGGCCGGCCGGCACCGGCCGAAGCGCCGCAATATACGCTATGCAAAGAGGAAAGAGTCTTCGATGAACACGGCGATATCGGCCCGTAACGGCGATTCGGATGCAAGCGCCTCGATGCGATAAAAATCGTGTTGCTTGCCAGCATAGGTTTTCCAACGCTGGGGAACAGCGTGGTTCCAGCTTTCAGGCGGCCGATATGGATCAAGCTCTCCCCAGACTACCATTGTGGGCATATTCAATGGAGACGTTTCGAAGCGCAATCTGGTTGACGACACGCAGATCAGAGCCTGAAGCTCCAGTCCCTCTTTGACCGCATTCCACAAAGCGGTTCCGCCGGCGCTGAAACCAACCCCCAAACACCTGTGCCCGCCAACCTCGCGAAGTGCCCGAACCGCATGCCGCATGCCATCTTCGTTGAAAAGATGGTGGTGAAGCTCGTCTCCGCGCAGGCCAGGTCGACCGCTCAGCTCGGCCAGGTGTAATAGACGATGCTTAGAGCACCTAACATCCAATCGTTCGGCGAAGGTTTCGGGAAAGCCGTGGATATCGCTAACAACCAACAAGTTTTGCATCAATTCGGCAGTGCCGTTCTTCGATACGATAAAGAATGAGACAGCACACCGGAGCCGGCGTGCTGCTGTGGTTCGACCTATTCGCGCTGTTCCAGCGCCTTGCTGAAGGCGAGTGCCGCCAGCGTGCAGATGGCGCCTGAGAGCAGGTAGTAGCCGACGAAGGTCAGGCCGAAGCGGCTGGAGAGGCTGAGCGCCACCAGCGGTGCGAAACCGGCGCCGACCAGCCAGGCGAGGTCCGAGGTGAAAGCAGCACCGGTATAGCGATAGCCGCGGCCGAAGCGCGACGAGATCGAGCCGGTCGCCTGGCCGAAGGAGAGGCCGAGCACGCCGAAGCCGATGATGACGAAGGCGTCGTGACCGTTATTGCCGGAGGCGATCAGGATCGGCCCGATAAAACTGAAGACGGCGATGATGACGGCGCAGATCGCGAGCTGGGCGCGCCGGCCGATGCGGTCGGCGATCAGGCCGGAGGCGATGATGGCGACGACGCCGACCATGGCGCCGACCACCTGCACCACCATGAAGGTGCCGATCGGCTGGTTGCCGTAAAGGCTCATCCAGCCGAGCGGGAAGATGGTCACCAGGTGGAACATGGCGAAGCTCGCGAGCGGCACGAAGGCGCCGATCAGGATGTCACGGCCGTGAACGCGCAGCACCTCGAGGATCGGTGCGGCCTCCAGCTCATGTTGCTCGAGCAGCGTGCCGAATTCCTTGGTCATGACCAGGCGCAGACGCGCAAACAGCGCTACGACGTTGATCGCGAAGGCGACGAAGAAGGGATAACGCCAGCCCCAGGAAAGGAAATCCTCGCTGGAAAGGTTGGCGACGAAATAACCGAAGAGCGTGCTTGCCAGCGCAAAACCGATCGGCGCGCCGAGCTGCGGGATCATCGCGTACCAGCCACGGTGATTGGGCGGCGCGTTGAGTGCGAGGAGCGATGCCAGGCCGTCCCAGGCGCCGCCGAGCGCAAAGCCCTGGCCGAGACGAAAGAGCGCCAGCAGCGCGATCGACCAGACGCCGATCTCCGCATAGCCCGGCAGGAAGGCGATCGAGGCCGTGGAGCCGCCGAGCAGGAAGAGCGCAATCGTCAGCTTGGTGCCGCGCCCGTACATCCGGTCGATGGTCATGAAGACGACGGAGCCGACGGGCCGGGCGAGGAAAGCGAGCGAGAAGATGGCGAAGGAATAGAGCGTGCCGGTCAGCCTGTCGGGCGCGAAAGGAAAGACGAGCTGCGGAAAGACCAGGACCGAGGCGAGGCCGTAGACGAAGAAATCGAAGAATTCCGACATGCGGCCGATCACCACGCCGATGGCGATGCTGCCCGGTGAAACCGGCTTGTCGTCGTGAATGCGCCGCGCGTCGCGCTCAAGCGACGACGACGACGGTCCGTAATGCGATGTTGTTGCCATAAAACGCCTCCTCGTTAAGGCGCTTCCGGCAAGGCGCCTCAAGCGTGATCTTGATCAAACCGGCAGGCTTATCAAGTCCGTAAGACCGAAATAGTTCATCATCAGGGCTCAAATGAAGCGCGGACCGAAAAAATTGCTTGATCCGGAGCGTGATTTTCCCCTGCAAATGCTGGCCTGGCTGGCAGTTGCGGATATATTGAACTGAAACATGCGCAGGCTTAAAATCCTTCTACATTTCATCAGGATTTCAAAGCCCTAGCGCCCGATGATTTTTGCCGCAGTGCGGCATGTTTGCTGCACTGCGACCTTCCGCCTCATGTCGCTATCCCGTTCAGTGCTTTAGTCGCGGACAAAACGAAACAACAAGAGCTTAGAGACGTGCCAAAACTCATGAAGTTTTCCCGCCTTCTATCCGTCTTGCCGCTGCTTTTCCTGGCAGGATGCAACATGGTGGTCATGGCGCCCTCCGGCGACATCGCCGCGCAACAGCGCGATCTGATCGTCATCTCGACGGTGCTGATGCTTCTGATCATCGTTCCGGTGATCTTCCTGACGCTGCTCTTCGCCTGGCGCTACCGCCGCTCCAACACGGCCGCGACTTACGCGCCGGAATGGCATCATTCGACCCGCCTCGAAATCGTCATCTGGGCAGCACCGCTGGCGATCATCATTGCGCTCGGCGCCGTCACCTGGATTTCCACGCACAAGCTCGATCCCTACCGCCCGCTCGACCGCCTCGATGCGGAGCGCGCCATCCCGGCCGATACCAAGCCGCTGACCGTCGAGGTGGTGGCGCTCGACTGGAAATGGCTGTTCTTCTATCCCGAACTCGGCATCGCCACCGTCAACGAACTCGCCGCCCCCGTCGACATGCCGGTCAATTTCAAGATCACCTCCTCCTCGGTGATGAACTCCTTCTACATCCCCGCCCTTGCCGGCCAGATCTACGCCATGCCCGGAATGGAGACAAAGCTGCACGCCGTTATCAACCGGGAAGGCGAATATGAAGGCTTCTCCGCCAATTACAGCGGCGCCGGCTTCTCGCACATGCGCTTCAAATTCCATGGCCTCACCCGCGAAGGCTTCGACGCCTGGGTGGCCAAGGTCAAGCAGCAGGGCACGATGCTCAACCGCGACGCCTATCTGAAGCTCGAGAAGCCGAGCGAGAAGGAGCCGGTGCGATATTATGCCGGCGCCGACGCCGATCTCTACGACGCCATCCTCAACATGTGCGCCACGCCGGGCAAGATGTGCATGAACGAGATGATGCACATCGATATGATGGGCGGCGGCGGCAAGGAAAGCGCCGAAAACCGCGAGAAGCTGCAATACGACAACCGCCATGCCGGCGAAGACGTCGTCGAGCCTGGGGCTACCGTGCCGGCAACGGGCGTCCCAGCACAGGTCGAGCCGCCCAAGAGCACCGACGGCAACGACATGCCCGGAATGGACATGCAGCATGACGGCCATCCCATGCCCGGCACGGGCAACGGCGCCGATCCGGCGCCGGCGCAGCTCAACAACAACAATTAACCTGGCGCTTTGCGTCGCAAGACATAATGAACGGGTTGTTCCATGTTTTCCAATCCTGACCTCCTGAAGTTGATCTTCGGCCGGTTGACCCTCGACGCCATTCCCTACCACGAGCCGATTCTGGTCGTGACCTTCATCGGCGTCGTCATCGGCGGTCTCGCCGTGCTTGGCGCCATCACCTATTTCAAGTTCTGGGGTCCGCTCTGGCACGACTGGATCTGCAGCGTCGATCACAAGAAGATCGGCATCATGTATGTGATCCTCGCCGTCATCATGCTTCTGCGCGGCTTTTCCGACGCGATCCTGATGCGCGTCCAGCAGGCGATCGCCTTCAACGGATCGGAGGGCTACCTGCCGCCGCACCATTACGACCAGATCTTCACCGCCCACGGCGTCATCATGATCTTCTTCGTGGCGATGCCCTTCGTCACCGGCTTGATGAACTTCGTGGTGCCGCTGCAGATCGGGGCGCGCGACGTCTCCTTCCCCTTCCTCAACAACTTCTCCTTCTGGATGACCACCGCCGGCGCCATCATCATCATGCTGTCGCTGTTCATCGGCGAATTCGCCCAGACCGGCTGGCTCGCTTATCCGCCGCTGTCGGGGGCCGCCTACAGTCCGGGTGTCGGCGTCGACTATTATATCTGGGGCCTGCAGGTGGCCGGTGTCGGCACGACGCTCTCCGGCATCAACTTGATCGCCACCATCGTCAAGATGCGCGCGCCGGGCATGACCTTCATGAAGATGCCGGTCTTCACCTGGACGGCGCTCTGCACCAACGTGCTGATCGTCGCCTCCTTCCCGATCCTCACGGCAACGCTCGCGCTGCTGTCGCTCGATCGCTATGCCGGGACGAACTTCTTCACCAACGACCTCGGCGGCAATCCGATGATGTACATCAACCTCATCTGGATCTGGGGTCATCCGGAGGTCTACATCCTGGTGCTGCCAGCCTTCGGCATCTTCTCGGAAGTGGTCGCCACCTTCTCGGGCAAGCGGCTGTTCGGCTACGCCTCGATGGTCTACGCCACCTGCGTGATCATGATCCTGTCCTACATCGTCTGGCTGCACCACTTCTTCACCATGGGCTCGGGTGCTTCCGTCAACTCCTTCTTCGGCATCACCACGATGATCATCTCGATCCCCACGGGAGCGAAGATCTTCAACTGGCTGTTCACCATGTATCGCGGCCGTATCCGCTACGAGGTGCCGATGCTGTGGACGGTCGGCTTCATGGTGACCTTCGTCATCGGCGGCATGACCGGCGTCATGCTCGCCGTGCCGCCGGCCGACTTCGTGCTGCACAATTCGCTGTTCCTCATCGCCCATTTCCACAACGTCATCATCGGCGGCGTTCTCTTCGGCATGTTCGCCGGCGTGAACTACTGGTTCCCGAAGGCCTTCGGCTTCAAGCTCGATCCCTTCTGGGGCAAGATGAGCTTCTGGTTCTGGCAGATCGGCTTCTGGTTCGCCTTCATGCCGCTCTACGTGCTCGGCCTGATGGGCGTCACCCGCCGCATGAGTCAATTCGAGGACCCGTCGCTGCGGATCTGGTTCATCATTGCCGCCTTCGGTGTCGGCCTGATCGCGCTCGGCATCGCCGCCTTCCTGATCCAGATCGTCGTCAGCTTCATGAAACGCGAGGAATTGCGCGACGACAGCGGCGATCCCTGGGATGCCCGGACGCTGGAATGGTCGACCGCCTCGCCGCCGCCGGACTACAACTTCGCCTTCACGCCCGTGGTCCACGACCATGACAGCTGGTACGATATGAAAAGGCGCGGCTACGAACGCCCGCTCGGCGGGTTCAAGCCGATCCACATGCCGAAGAATACCGGCACCGGTGCGATCCTGTCGGCGATCAGCGTCGCGCTTGCCTTCGGCCTGATCTGGTACATGTGGTGGCTGGTGATCCTCTCCGCCGTCGCACTGCTGGTGGTGGCGATCGGCCATACCTTCAACTACAAACGCGACTTCTACATCCCCGCCGGCAAGGTGACCGAAACGGAAGGCAAGCGCACGGCGCTGCTTGCCGAGCAGGTGTAATGACCATGAGCGATCAAACCATCGACACGGCCGAAAAGCCTGAATTCTATCTGACCGAAGACCATCATCCGGAAGGGAGCACCAATCTCGGCTTCTGGCTCTATCTGATGAGCGACTGCCTGATCTTCGCGGTGCTGTTTGCCACGCACGGCGTGCTCGGCCGCAACTATGCCGCCGGCCCGTCGCCGGCCGATCTCTTCGATCTGCCGATCGTCGCCCTCAACACCTCGATGCTGCTGTTCTCCTCGATCACCTACGGCTTTGCCATGCTGCAGATGGAGCGGAACGCCAAGGCGGAAACGCTGTTCTGGCTCGCCGTCACCGGTCTGTTCGGCGCGGCCTTCATCGGGCTCGAACTCTACGAGTTCATCCACCTGATCCACGAGGGCGCCGGGCCGACGCGCAGCGCCTTCCTGTCCTCCTTCTTCACGCTCGTCGGCACGCACGGTCTGCACGTCACCTTCGGCATCATCTGGCTGATCACGCTGATGGTGCAGGTCTCGATGCACGGCCTGGTCGAGGCCAACCGCCGCCGCCTGATGTGCCTGTCAATGTTCTGGCACTTCCTCGACGTCGTCTGGATCGGCGTCTTTTCCTTCGTCTATCTGCTCGGAGTTGTCGGATGAGTTCGCAAGCCCCTGCTCATGAGGACGCCCACGAGGCGCATCACGGCCACAGCCACGGTCATCAGGCCGGCCACGGCACCTTCCGCAGCTATATGGCGGGCTTCGCGCTCTCCGTCATCCTGACCGCCATTCCCTTCTGGCTGGTCATGGCGGGCGTCTTCGAAAGCCCGGCGGTGACGGCGGTGCTGGTGATGGCGATCGGCGCTGTCCAGATCGTCGTCCATATGGTCTTCTTCCTGCACATGAACCCGAGAAGCGAGGGCGGCTGGACGATGATGGCGCTGATCTTCACCCTCATCATCGTCGCCATCGCGCTCTCCGGTTCCCTCTGGGTCATGCATCATCTCAACACCAACATGATGCCGATGAGCCCCGAGATGATGAAGAACATGCCGTAACGGCAAACGAAGGGGCGGCCGCAGCGCCGCCCTGAGACCAATGAGCGAAGCCCCCACGGATAAATCGGAAAGACGGCATTTCAGGGCAAAACGCGCGCTCTTCGCCGTCTGTCTGACGCTGCTTGCCGCCATCCTCTTTGGTCTCGGCACCTGGCAGGTTCAACGCCTGGGCTGGAAGCGCGACCTCATCGCCCGCGTCGACCAGCGCGTGCACGCAGCCGCCGTGCCGGCCCCGGCGCGCCCCGACTGGGACAAGCTCAATGCCGCAGAAGGCGAATATCGACGGGTGAGCGTCGAGGGAATGCTGGCAAACGACAAGGAAACGCTGGTCTACGCCTCGACCGTGCTCGGTCCGGGTTATTGGGTGATGACGCCGCTAATGCTCGCTGACGGCACCGCCATCCTCGTCAATCGCGGCTTCGTGCCGACGGACAGGCGCGACCCCGCCTCGCGCCGCGACGGTCAGATATCAGGCCCGATCGAGATCACCGGGCTCATGCGGATGACGGAGCCGAAGGGATCGCTGCTCCAATCCAATGACGACGCCGCCGACCGCTGGTATTCGCGCGATGTCGCAGCGATCGCGCAAAAGCGCGGCCTCGGCGCGGTCGCGCCCTATTTCATCGATGCCGAGGCCGCTGCAAATCCCGGCGGCCTGCCCGTCGGCGGCCTCACCGTCATCCGTTTTCCCAACAACCATCTCGTCTATGCGATCACCTGGTACGGACTGGCGGTGATGGTGCTGGCGTTGCTGATGTTTATTCTTCGCGGCGAGATCGGAATAAGGCGCCGAGACTAGAGCGGTCGCTTGCTTCATTCGAGCGCGCCGGCAAGCAGCAGTTGCACGCCGATGGCTCGCGCGCGCCGGATTAATCTCTTGTAAAGCGATGTCCGATACTGCTTGCCTGAACAGAACATTTCAAAGTTGTACATGAGCCGGCCGGATTACATCCCCAGTCTCGATGGTCTGCGCGGTATCGCCGCGCTTCTGGTCGTGCAGGCGCATATTGGGCTCATCTTTCCGAATACAGCCTTGCGTGACATGACGATGGGCAGCGAAGCCGTCGGCCTGTTCTTCGCCCTCAGCGGCTTTCTGATGGCCCATCTCTACGGCTCGCGACCGGTGACCAAGGAAACCGTCCTGGATTTTCTTGTAAGCCGCTTTGCCCGTATCTATCCGGTCTATCTGGCTGCTGTCCTGCTTGTGGCGATGCTGTCAGGAATGCGAAGTCTAAACTTCGTTCAGCCGATCATTGGCGGCACGGAATTTCTCCGCCACGTCTTTCTTCTGGGCTCGAGCGGGGTTTTCTGGTCAATTCCACCCGAAATTCAGTTCTATCTGTTCTTCCCGATCCTTTGGCTCTGCTTGACCCGCCCGCAGCGCTATAGCGGCGTGATCGTAGGCTTGGCGGTGCTGCTCGTGGTGGATGGTCTGCTTGAACTGCCGGGACCAGGCATACTGCTTCTTTCCAAGTTCCCCTATTTTCTGTTCGGCGCCCTTGCCGGGGCGATGCATTCCTGCTGGGACAGGTGGAGGCCATCCGCCTCCACAGGCGCTTTCACGCTGTTCCTTCTGGCGGCGTTCTTTGTTTACAGGCATGTCTTGCCTGGTTTCTCCCCTGAATTCTGGAGCCTGCAAAGCGCGGCCGCCGCAGCCGTGATTGTGGCGCTCGTCGCTCGGCAGCCTCCCATCGCAGCCGATGTTCTGGCAGCGGCACCCGTGCGGTTCTTCGGCGCGATCAGCTTTTCGCTCTATCTTTTCCACGTCCCGATCATGTTCCTTGTACGCCGGGCTTTCGAGGCGCTGATGCCGGAACCGGTGCTCATCGCGGTGGCGCTTGCCGTCGCGGTGGGGGGAGCATGGTTCCTGCATGAGACGATAGAAGTCCCAAGCCGACGCCTGCTCGTCACCTTGTGGCAGCATCGTCGGTGGCGCCTGGTTTCGCGCGACACGCCGGCCGCGGGGATCGAGCGGGCAATCCTCGACCTGCAGGCGGCTGAAAAGCGCCTGCTGGACGGCACAACTCCGGCCACGACGGGTAAACAGCAAATTCCGACGACCTCAGAACTCGGAGCCGACCACGCGGTCATCCAAGATAATGGCGACGAGAAGCTTCGCGCCTAGAGCGGTTAACAAGAGATCCGGCTGATCGCTTCGGCCAACTGCGCCTGCGAGAAGGGCTTGCCGAGGCGGGGCAGATTGGCCGCGCCGGCGCCATCGGGCAGATCGGCGTAACCCGTGGCGAGAATGATCGGCATCTCAGGCCACTCGCTGCGGATCGCCTCGGCGAGCTGCGCTCCCGTCATCCGCGGCATGGCGTGATCGCAGATGACCAGATCGACCGGCTCCTTGCGCAGGATGTCGAGCGCCTCCGGACCGGCCATCGCCTCGAAAACGGTGTGGCCGAGATCCTCCAGCATCAGCGTCGTATTCATCAGCACCAGGCCGTCGTCATCGACGGCGACAATGCGCAGCCCCTGCGGTGCGTTATCTGGCTTTTGCGGCATGTCGGCCGGTGCTTCGGCAGTCTGTTCGGCAATGACGACCGGAAACCATAGCTCGGCCGTCGTGCCTTCGCCCAGCGTGCTCTTCAGGCTGAGCCGGCCGCCGGACTGGCTTGCGAGACCCTGGACCATGGAAAGGCCAAGACCGGTGCCCTTGCCGACCCCCTTGGTGGTGAAGAACGGCGTGACCGCCTGCTCCAGCGTCTTTGCATCCATGCCCTCGCCTTCATCGATCACCGCGATTCGGATGTAGCGGCCGGCCGACAGCGGCCCCTTGCCTGCGGTTATCGTTTCCTCGGATGCGCGAAGCATGATACGGCCGCCGGAAGGCATGGCGTCGCGCGCGTTGACGACGAGATTGAGGATCGCCATCTCGAGCTGGTTGGGGTCGGTGAGGATTGTCGGCAGCCTGACCGGGAAGGAGGTCTCGATCGTGGTGAGGGGGCCGAGCGACCGGCTCAGAATGTCCATCATGCCGCGCACCAGGCCCGAGACGTCGATCGGCTCCAGGTGCAGCTCCTGCCGGCGGGAGAAGGCCAGCATGCGCTGCGTCAAGGCAGCACCCCGCTGGGCGCCCTGCATGGCATTGTCGACCAGCGACGTCAGCGAGCGGTCCTGCGGCATGCGCTTCTTCAGGAGTTCGAGACTGCCGAGCACGGCCATCAGCAGATTGTTGAAATCATGGGCGATACCGCCGGTCAATTGGCCGATCGCCTCCATCTTCTGCGATTGGAAAAGCTCTTCGCGCGCCTGCTCCAACGCCCGCTGCGTTTCCATTTTTTCGGTGATGTCGCGGGTGATCTTGGCGAAACCTAGTACTTCGCCGTCTTCGTCGCGGATAGCGTCGACGACGACACTCGCCCAGAAGCGACTGCCATCCTTGCGGACACGCCAGCCCTCCCTTTCGAACCGGCCTTCGGCGCGCGCGACCCGGAGCGCCTTCTCCGGCAGGCCGGCCGCGCGATCCTCGGGTGTATAAAACGTCGAGAAATGCCGGCCGATGATTTCATCAGGCCGATAACCCTTGATACGCTCGGCGCCGAAATTCCAACTGCTGACATTCCCGTCAGGATCGAGCATGTAGATCGCATAGTCCGAAACGCCCTGAACCAGACGGCGAAATTGCTCCTCACTTTGGCGGATAGCCTGTTCGGCGGCCCTTCGTTCGGTCAGATCGCGGGTGATCTTGGCAAAGCCGACCAGTTCGCCGGAGGGATGGCGGATCGGATCGATGACCACATGCGCCCAGAAGCGGCTGCCGTCCTTGCGCCGGCGCCAGCCCTCCCCCTCGTACCGGCCCTCTTCCACCGCCGTGGCGAGGGCGCGCTCGGGGATGCCCGCGGCGCGATCCTCGTCCACATAGAAACGGGAAAAGTGCTCGCCGAGAATTTCCGAGGGCTTGTAACCTTTGAAACGTTGAGCGCCGGTATTCCAGCTGGTGACGATGCCTTCCGGGCTCAGCATATAGATGGCATAGTCGGTGATGGCATCGACCAGAAGACGAAAGCGTCCCTCTTCATCAAGAGACGTATCATATCGATCCAGCACTTCCATCTGCCCCTCTCGGTTACCAGCGCTTTTAACGCGGTACCGAACAGATGGTTCCGAAAATATCACACTTTTTCAAACCGCCTTGACATGCGGATAGAAGCGCTCGCCGATCCGTTCGGCCGCGGCGTAAGCCTGCGAGACAATCTCGGGCACGAGATCGATATCGGGCAGGCTGCCGAGGCCGAGCGGACCGACGGCAAACAGCCCGGCAACCGTGGAACCGTCCTCCAGGAAGGGCTCGCCGCGCGCAGTGACCGCCAGTCCGAGCGAGAGTTCGTCGGGCATGGCAAGACCGGCGGAAAACAGGCTTTGCATCAGCGGCGCCGAGAGATCCGGCGCCTGGCAGCGGCAATCGATGATGCGCTCGGCCTGGATCACCTCCTCGGCGGAGGATCCCGCCGGTGTGAAAAACAGGCCACTCAGGCCCCGGCGACCGGCCCGCCCGCGGCGCAGCACCGTGCGGCCTTCGGCGAGCTCGCGTTTCAGGCGCAGGTGCATGGCCTCCGGCAGGCGATTGCGGTGGCTGTCGTAGATCGCCCGCAAATGGCGGTTGAACTGATGTTTGTCGCGGGCCGGCAGCGATCTCCACAGAGAGCGGGCATGTTTCCTCAGCCCGTTCATCACGGATTGCCAGCTTCGCCCCTCTTCTTCCGCCTCGCGGCAGGCTTGGCGGATGAAGCGCACGATGTCAGGCAGGCTCTGAGGCAGCGCTTCGGCCGGAAACACCGGATCGGCGGAATTCGGCGTATGGCTCTGGGGCAGGAAGCCGCGCCGGGAAATGATCGTCACCTGGCCGGCATAACCGGAATCGCGCAGCTGCAGCAACTGGTCGACGACGCGGATGCCGCTGCCGAGCAACACGGCATGCGGCCGCGCGACGAGGCGCTGGGCCCTGACCGGCGACGCATCCGGCTCCTCGGCATCCGGATCGCCCAGGCCGTAGCCGGTGGCGAGAATCACAGTATCGAACAACGGATTGGCCGGATTGGCGCTTTCGAGCAGGAAACGGTTGCCATGGCTCCGGCGGATCGCCACCACAGGATCGTTGCAGACCTGAACGGTGATGTCCCGGCGCGCGGCCAGCGCTTCCGAAAAGCGCTGGTAGACATAATCGCTGAAGATCTCCTTCGGCACGAAGATCTGCCGGAAACCGGGAATGGCGGCCGGCACGGCGGCGCGGAAAGCGGCATTGCTACAGAGCCAGTCGTTGAAATCGTCGCTGTCGCCGACCGAAACCGAGAGGTCACGCACGCGGGTGTTGAGGATCGTCGAGGCGCGGGCCGAGGCCAGCGCCTGGCCGCCGCTGACCGACGAATTCGGATCGAACAGCTGCAGATGGAAGGGTGCGCGCACCGTCTTCATCAGCGCAATGGCCGTCATCATTCCGGAGAAGCCGCGCCCGACAATCGCTATGCGCGGCAGGGCCGAGATCTGTGCCGCCACCTTGGCCCTTCCGGAAAAAAGTCCCTGAACCGTCATCGCAACTCCTTTGCGCTTCATCCGCAGCCTGGGGTCGATCGAGGTTTCAACGCATAAACAGCGGATCACGCGTTGATGAGGGTCACGCGGCAATTCCTGCCGCAACTCGGGTCCAACCGGGAACCCGCCAAAACGAGGGGCCGATCTCTCGGCGATAGTCTATCAAACTGGTCGTGTATGAAAGCGCTAAACGGCACCCCTGGCAAGAGCTTTATTATCTCTTGTTTTAAACCGTTGATCAGATTTTAGATTTTGTGCGCCGCGCCAGCGGTCGCCTTCAGCCGCCTTCGCCCGGATATTGCTTCGCCTTCAGCAGGCCCGCCAGATGCGCGGTGTTGCGCGCCAGCATGTCCACGGCTTTCGTCACGACCTTCGGCACCTTGTCGAGATCGACGAAATTGGTCGAGCCCATCGCCTCTCCGACCCAGTAGGCGACGGCATTCGCCGGAATGGTGAAGCCGACATCGTTCAGGGCCTGGTAGAGTTCGGCCGACACGTGATGGGCGCCGTCCTCGTTGCCGACGACGGCGACGGCCGCGACCCTGCCGTAAGACACCATACGGCCCTGATCGTCCGTCTCGTCGAGAAAGGCGTCCATGCGCTCGAGCACCCGCTTGCAGACGCTGGAGGGCTGGCCGAGCCAGATCGGCGTCGCCATCAACAGAATATCGGCGGCGAGCACCTTGGCGCGAATGCCGGGCCAGTCGTCGTCGGCGCCTTCTTCCGACGTGACGCCCGGCTTGATGTTGAAATCGGCAAGCCGCAGCACTTCGGTCGCAACACCGTATTCAGCCATCGCCTTGTCGATGAGAGCGATCATCCGCTCGGTCGACGACGGATCCTTGGCGTCGCTCGCCTTCAGCGTCGCGTTGAGAGCAAGGGCTTTCAGCGGCATGGGTCTCTCCGTAGCGGTTGCCTGACGGGGGTTTGCTGCTGCAACCCACCCGCGCGCCCATTGTTCCGTAGGGACGCGCGGGGAGCCTCACGTAAAAATAACCAGTTGGTGAATTCTTTACTTGAACGCCCAGTTGGAATCGGCAAAAATGATGGTGCTATCAATCCCTTCATGGATTTGCCGTCTTTTCGGGCCAGCGTCCGAGCACCACATCTATTGGAAAAATACCGTGAGCAGCGATGCGTCAACACGCGCGACGAAGCCTTCGGCTTCGATGGCGCTTGCAACTGCGGCAGGCTGGGGCAGAGGCCTCTATACACTGGTGCGCATCACCGTGATGGCCTTCCGCCACCCCTGGCAGGCCGGCTTTGCGATCGGCGCCACCCTCATCGCCTCCACCTTCCAGCTGATGATTCCCCGGCTTCTCGGCCGGGCCGTCGACCACACGCAGATGGCGATGGGCGGCGGCGCGGCCGGCCAGGCGGCGCAGGACGCGCTTCTGACCACGGCGCTGCTCTTGCTCGGCGCCAGCGTGCTGCGCGGCCTCTTCACCATGGTGCAGAACTATTTCAGCGAATCCGTCGGCCACCACATGGGCTACGAGCTGCGGCTGGCCTGCTACGAGAAGATCCAGCGCCTCTCCTTCAGCTTTCACGACACGGTCCATTCCGGCGATCTGATTACCGTCGGCCTGCTCGATCTCGAAGGCGTGCGCATGTATTTTTCGACAGCGCTGGTCCGCATGATCCTGCTGTCGGTCCTGATCGGCATCGGCGCCTATATGCTGCTGTCGACCGATGTCGTGCTCGGCCTGCTGGCACTCTCCTTCGTGCCCTTCGTCGGCTGGCGTTCCTCGGCGACGCAGCTCAGGCTGCGCGCCACCTGGCTCGACCTGCAGGAGCGGCTTTCGGTGCTGACCCGGATCATGGAGGAGAATCTCGGCGGCATTCGCGTCGTGCGCGCCTTTGCCGCCCAGGAGCACGAACTGACGAAATTCGAGGCGGCATCGAAAAACGCGCTCGCGCTCGCCCATCAGCGCGTCGGCATCCGTGTCGTCAACACCAGCGCCATGACCTTCTCCTTCTTCGCCGCGATGGGTCTGGTGCTCTGGGTCGGCGGCGGCAAGGTGATGGCGGGTGAGATCACCGTCGGCACGCTCGCCTCGTTCCTGACCTTCATGACCATCCTGCAGATGCCGGTGCGCCAGCTCGGCCTGATGGTCAATGCCTTTGCCCGCGCCTCCACCTGCGGCTCGCGCCTCTTCAACCTGCTCGACCTCGACATCTCGATCAAGGACGCGCCGGATGCCAGGGAGCTTGCTTTAACGGAGGGCGTGCTGCGCTTCGAGAATGTCAGCTTCGCCTATCCCGGCGCGGAAAAGCGCACCGTGCTCCACGACGTCTCCTTCGAAGCCCGGCGCGGCCAGACGATCGGCATCGTCGGCCCTCCCGGCAGCGGCAAGTCGACGATCGCCCATCTGATCCCGCGCTTCTACGATGTGACCGGCGGCAGGATTACCATCGACGGACAGGACATCCGCAAGGCGACGCTGCAGTCGCTGCGCCGTTCCGTTGCCGTCGTGCAGCAGGACTCCTTTCTGTTCACGACGACGATCGAGAACAACATCGCCTATGGCGATCCCTGGGCAAAGGAAAGCCGCATCGAACGCGCCAGCGAAAGCGCTCAGCTGCACAATTACGTGCTCGGCCTTCCCACCGGCTACGGCACCGTCGTCGGCGAGCGCGGCGTGTCGCTCTCTGGCGGTCAGCGGCAGCGGCTGTCGATCGCCCGGGCGCTGATGCTGAGGCCGGCGGTGATGGTGTTCGACGATTCGACGGCGGCAATCGACGCGGCCACCGAGCAGCGCATCCGCAGCGCCATGCGCCGCTATGCCGCCGACCGCGTGACCATCATCGTTGCCCACCGCCTGAGTTCGCTGATGCATGCCGACCTGATCCTGTTCGTCGAAGACGGAAGGATCGTCGAGCGCGGGACGCATCAGGCGCTGCTTGCCCTCGGCGGTCGATACAAGGCGCTCTACGAGCTGCAGGTACGACCGGGCGACGAAGTGTTGAGCGCGTAGTTCCCTCTTCTCCCCGCTGGAGAGAAGTGCCGAGCAAAGCGAGGCGATGAGGGGGCGAGGCGCGGTAGCGAAGGGCAAACGGAGGGCGTGCCGTGCGGCCCCCTCATCCGCCCTTCGGGCACCTTCCCCCCGCTGGGGAGAAGCGGACAAGGAATTCACGCGCGGACCACCTCGAGTGATGGCCGCAGGAGGAACGACGATGGCCGAGGAACTGGAAACCGAGCGTCCCGACATTCGCGAGGATGGACGCCGCCCGCCGCGGGCGGTGGTCGGCTCGCATCGCGTCGAGGAGGAGATGTTCGGCAGGGCCTTCGACGGCAACATCATCAAGCGGATCTGGGCTTTCGTTCGCCCCTACCGCACCCAGGTCCTCTGGGCTGTTGTCGCCGTGCTGACCTTCACAACGATGCAGTTGCTGATCCCGCTGATCATCCGTTACGCCATCGATCACGGCATGTCGCCGGGCGGCAATCATGCGGCGCTGATCTGGGCAATCGCGGCTTTTGCCGTCGCCATATCAATCAATTATGCGGCAAGCTACGCCCAGGAAACGCTGGTCGGCAATGTCGCGGAAGAGGTGCTGTTCGACATCCGCAAGGCGATGTTTTCGCATCTCCAGCGGGTTTCGCTCTCCTTCATGGACAAGACCGAAGTGGGGCGGCTGATGTCGCGCCTGCAGGGCGACGTCAACTCGATGCAGGAATTCCTCGAAACCTCGGTGCTGTCGGTCGGCGATATCGTGCTGCTCTTCGGCATCGTCTTCGTCATGCTCTATCTCGATTTCAAGCTGGGGCTGCTGACGCTTTCGGTGCTGCCAGTGCTCTTCGTCGTCCGGCTCTTCTGGCTGCCGCTCGCCCGCAAGTCCTTCATGGCCGCGCACGAGACCAATTCGGTTGCGGCAGGGGCGCTCGCCGAAGCGATCCACGGCGTGCGCGCCGTCCAGAGCATGGACCGCCAGGGCGTCAACTTCACGCTCTATGACGACAAGGCGCATGCCAATCTCAAGACGCATCTGACGGCGGCGCGTTATGCCCAGGTGATGGTGCCGATCGTCGACAGCCTGACGGGTGTGGCGATGGCGCTCGTCATCGTCGTCGGCGGCGCCCGCGTTCTCAACCAGGCGCTCGATCTCGGCGTGCTCGTCGCCTTCCTGTTCTACATCCAGCGCTTCTTCGATCCGATCCGTTCGCTGACCCTGCAATATTCGGTGATGCAGCGCGCCATGGCGTCGGGCCAGCGGTTGACCGAAGTGCTCGACGTGCCCGTCGACATCAAGGACGCCCCTGACGCCAAGACATTGTCGCGCGACATGGACGGTTCGGTCGAATTCAAGGATGTCGTCTTCGGCTACAATCCCAAGCATCCGGTGCTGAAACATGTGAGCTTCAAGGTCAACCCGGGCGAGACGGTGGCGCTTGTGGGTCCTACGGGATCGGGCAAATCGAGCTGCATGTCGCTGATCCATCGCTTTTACGACGTGCAACAGGGCCAGGTGCTGGTCGGCGGCCACGATGTGCGCAACCTGACGCAGGATTCGCTCGGAGCGCAGATCGCGATGGTGCTGCAGGAGCCCTTCCTCTTTACCGGCACCGTCTTCGAAAACATCCGCTATCACAAGCTGGAAGCGACCCGCGAGCAGGTGATCGAGGCGGCGAAAGCCGTCGGCGCGCATGATTTCGTCATGCGCCTGCCCGATGGATATGACAGCATTCTCGGCGAGCGCGGCGGCAATCTCTCGCTCGGCCAGCGCCAGCTTTTGAGCTTTGCCCGCGCCCTTGTGGCGGATGCGAAGATCCTGGTGCTCGACGAGGCGACCGCCAACATCGACAGCTATACCGAGATGCTGATCCAGAAGGCGCTGGTAAAGCTGCTCGAAAACCGCACCGGCCTCGTCATCGCCCATCGCCTGGCGACGATCCGCGAAGCCGACCGCATCATCGTGCTGCAGAACGGCGAGATCATCGAAAGCGGCGACCACCGCCAGCTGATGAAGAACGGCAAGCTCTATTCCCGGCTCTATAACCTCAACTACGCCTCGTTCGACGATATTCCCGAGGACGTACTGGAAGATACGACGGCGGCGCAGTCGGCGACTTGATGGCGCCTATGACTTGAATTAACCACTTGTCGCAAAGTTTGAACGAACAAACGCGTTGCTGCCGCATTTCCCTTTTATCCGGGGCAAATGCCACTGAGGAGAATGTCATGAAGAGAATCATTAGCAGCCTGTTGATCGCGACGGCCCTTGTTGGATCGGCTATCCAGCCTGCTGCCGCGCGTGACCACCATCACCACAACAATACTGGCCGAGTCATCGCCGGCGGCGTTGCCGCGGGTGTGGTGGGCGGCCTGATCGGCGGCGCGATCGCCAATAGCGGCCCGCGCTACTACGTCGATGGCCCTCGCTATGTCGAGCCGGCGCCGAGGTGCTGGTATGAGGACCGCGACGTCCGCAACCGCTATGACGGCTATTACCATACCGAAACCGTGCGGGTCTGCGAGTAGCCCCTGAATTGTTGCGGCGGCGTTGGTTTTAATCGCCCCCGGTTTGTCTCCAGCCGAGGCTGCCTCCCGCAGCCTCGGTTTTTTTATTCAATATCAGCGACATCCCTCCAAGAGATGAGCCCCATCCGGCTGCTGCGCACCCCTCCCCAACCCTTCCCCTCAAGGCGGAGGGGCTAACACGCTGCGCCAACTGCGCAGACGTCAAGCTTTCTGCGGATGCAAAGGGTGAAGCGGATGCGAGGGCACGCCAGCCGGCATGCGGGCGAGAGCACCTTCGCAAAAAATCCCGCTCATCCCGCCGCCTGTCATCCGGCTGTCAGAGACAAGCAATAGCTGACAGCCGATGAATGATGGCCCCGTGACCGACGGCAGGATGCCGAAAAAAGAGCGCATGCGTTTTGTCAGCGCCGAGCAGGTGGCGAAGCTGGCGGGGGTTTCGCGTTCCGCCGTATCTTGCACCTTCAGGCCGGGTGCAAGCGTTGCGCCTGCAACGCGCGAAAAGGTGCTGCGGGCGGCTAAGGAGCTCGGTTATCACGTCAACGATCTGGCGCGCGGCGTGCTTGCCGATCAGAGCCGCCTTGTCGGCATCGTCGCCACACGGCCGGAGTTGGGTTTTCGTGCGCATCTGGCCGCCGCCCTTGCCAAAGCCCTGATCCGGCGCGGCAGCATTCCGATCCTCATCAAAGTCATCCCGGAACTCATCATTCGTCAGAGCTTCAAGCCTTAGCTTTTCGCAGGCGCCATCCTGTGGCAAGAAGGATCTGGCAATCGAGGCGTAACGTCCCTTGCGCGTTTCCATCGCGCGGCGTCGTCAGGGAGGAAGATCGCTGCAGATGAAAGGAATTCGCCAGCTCGCCGAGCATCTCGACATTTCGATCGGAACGGTGTCCCGGGCGCTGAACGGCAAGCCGGATGTCAATGAAGACACGCGCCGGCGCGTGCTCGCCGCCGCCGAAGAGCTCGGTTATGTCGCCAACCAGTCGGGCCGCAGCCTGCGCCAGGGCATGACCAACGTCATCGGGCTGATGCTCGAGGTCAGTCGCGAAACGGTCGAAAACAGCGACGACTTCTTCCTCGGCGTCACCGACGGGCTGCAGAGCGTCTTTTCCCGCCACAAGCTCGATCTGGTCATGCTGCCCTGCCCCGACGACGAGGATCCGCACGAATATCTGAAGCGCATGGTGGCGCGCCGCCTTGTCGACGCGCTGATCATTTCGGCGACGCGGCGCACCGACCGGCGCATCGAGCTTCTGGAAAAGGCCCGCATCCCCTTCGTGGCGCTCGGCCGCAGCGCGTCCGGCGGCAGCTACACCTGGATGGACCTCGATTTCGAAGGCGTGGCGGCGCGCGGCGTCGACCGGCTGGTCGCCAAGGGCCATCGGCGGATTGCGGTGGCTGCCCCCTCCTCCGACATCAATCTCGGCTATATCTTTCTCGACAGCTACCGTCAGGCGCTGCAACGCCACGGCCTTGCCTTCGACCCGGCGCTCGTCATCCGCGTCAAGTCGAGCGAACAGGGCGGCTATCAGGCCGGCCATGAATTGCTGATGATCGAAGACCGGCCGACCGCGATCATCCTGATCCACGAGCTGATGGCGATCGGACTTTACCGCAGGCTGACCGAGGCCGGCATCGTGCCCGGCCGCGACCTCGCCGTCGTCGGCTTCCGCGAGGAGCCGCGCACGCATTTCCTGCAGCCGTCGCTGACCTCCTTCCGCATGTCGCTGCGCGATCTCGGCGCCCAGCTCGGCGAAACCCTGCTCGCCACCATGCCGGCCTATGCCGATCATTACCCGCAGGGCGCCCGAAACAGGATCTGGCCGATGGAGCTCGTTCCGGGCGAAAGCGACGCCTTCACGCTGTCGGCTTGAAGCACACTGCTCAGACCCGGCTTGGTGCCGCCGAAGCTTCGCGGCTCGTCAACTGGCGCGTCACGAAGAAGACCAGCAGGGCGCCCGCCGCAAGGCAGGCGGCGAGGAAGAACATCGGCGCAATCGTGCTGCCGCTTTCATCCTTGATCCAGGGCACGACGTTCTGGGCGACGAAGCCGCCGAGATTCCCGACCGAATTGATGGCGGCAAGCCCGGCCGCCGCTCCCGCCCCTTTCAGGAACCGTGAGGGCAGGCTCCAGAACACGGGCTGCGGCGCGAAGATGCCGGCGGCGGCGACGCAGAGGAAGGCGAATTGCAGCGTGTGGTTCGGGATCAGCGCCGAGAGCAGCAGGCAGGCGGCGCCGATAAACGCCGGAATGACGATATAGGGCGTCTTCGATTGAGCCTTGTCGGCCATGGCGGGAACGGCATAGAGCGCGACGGCGACCAGCAGCCAGGGAATGACGTTGAGGAAACCGTTCACTGTATTGCTGACGCCGAAGGCCTTAACGATGGTCGGCAACCAGTAACTGAGCCCATAGGCCGACAGCGGAAAGGCGATATAGCAGAGCGCCATCAAGAGGACGCGCGGGTCGACGAGCGCCTTGAAGCCGTTTCCGGCATTTTCGTCCATGCCGGCATTTTCCGAGGTGAGCCGGCGTTCGAGCCAGTTCTTCTCCCCACTGTTGAGGAAGCTCGCGTTTTCAGGCCGGCCGGGAAGATAGAAAAAGGTGACGATGCCGGCGATGACGGCCGGAATACCGGTCGCGAGGAACACCCATTCCCAGCCGGCAAAGCCGTAGAGACCGTCGAGATCCAGCAGCGCGCCGCCGAGCGGTGCGCCTACCGCATTGGCGATCGCGCTGAAGATCATGAACAGCCCGACCATCCGGCCGCGATAGGCCGAAGGGAACCACAGCGTCAGAAGGTAGAGGACGCCGGGAAAGAAGCCGGCTTCGCAGACCCCGAGCAGAAAACGCAGGATATAGAACATAGCCGCGTTCTGGGTGAAGGCAAGCGCGATGGTGACGAGCCCCCAGGAGACCAGGATGCGGGCGAACCAGACACGCGCACCGAGCCTGTCGAGGAAGAGATTGCTCGGCACCTCGAAAAGAAAATAGCCGATGAAGAAGAGGGAGGCGCCGAGGCCATAGGCATATTCGCTCAAACCGAGCGCATCGACCATCTGCAGCTTGGCGAAGCTGACATTCTGCCGATCGATATAGGCGATGAGATAGAGGATGCCGAGAAACGGCATCAGCTTCCAGATGATTTTCGAGATCAGCCGCTTCTCGTCGACCATGCATATTCTCCGCAATGACAATGTCGTTAGACGCCTAGATAGCGCTATCGACCAATATTCAATTGTGCGAAGTATTTTCTCCGACGCCGCAACCCTGATTGGTGGCCGCAACCGACAACCGGCTACGGCCTGTCCTGATCATTCGGCGGCGGCGACCGCGGCGCGGCGGCCGATCGTGGCCTGCGTCAGCACGAAGGCCAGGAAGGCGCAGGCGGCGATGCCGGCGGCCATCGGGACAGCGGTGCCATCGAAGAACAGGCTCGAGATCACCATGGCAACGGCGGCGATGACGAAATGCAGCGTGCCCATCAGCGACGAGGCAGTGCCGGCGATTGCGCCGTGATCCTCAAGGGCGAGCACCGCGCTCGTCGGGATGACGAGGCCGAGAAAGCCGTAGCCGATGAACAGGAAGGTCGCCATAACAGGCAGCTGGTTGAAGCCTGAAGCCATCACCACCGCCATGACGATCATGGCCAGCGCAAAGGCGCTGACGGCAATCCGCATGACGCGCACCAGGCCGAAACGCTCGCCGAGCCAGCCCGTCGCCTGCGATACCGAGAAAAAGGAGACGGCATTGATCGAGAAGGCGAAGCTGTATTCGGTCGGCGTCAGCCCGTAATGCTGGATCAGCACGAAAGGCGAGTTGGCGAGATAGACGAGGAAGCTCGAAATGCCCAGACCGCCGATGAAAGTCAGCGTCAGGAAATTGCGATCGGCGAGCAGCAGGCGATAGGCCTTCATGGCGCTGCCGAGGCCACTGCCATTGCGCTCCTCGACCGGGCGGGTTTCCTCGAGCTGGGTGGAAAGCAGGAGGAGGCCGATCACCGCGGCACCGGTCACGGCCCAGAATACGCCGCGCCAGCCGGAGAGCTCGATGACGGCGCTGCCCGTCAGCGGCGCCAGGATCGGCGAGATCGAGAAGACCAGCATCAGCAGCGACATCAGCCGCGCGGCCTGGACGCCGGTATGCATGTCGCGGACGATGGCGCGGGGGATGACCATGCCGGCGGCACCGCCGATGCCCTGGACGAAACGGAAGGCGATCAGCGTTTCGATATCGGTCGCAAATGCGCAGCCGATCGACGCGACGGCGAAGAGACCGATACCGAAATAGAGCGGCAGCTTGCGGCCCCACATATCCGACAGCGGCCCGTAGACGAGCTGCGCAAGCGCAAAGGAGATGAAGAAAGCGAGCAAGGTCAGTTGGGTGACGCTGTTATCGGCATGCAGGTCCTGGCCGATGGAGGGCAGCGCAGGCAGATACATGTCGATGGCAAAAGGACCGATGGCCGACAACAGGCCGAGAATGAGGGCAATGCGAAAGAAGGAAGCCGTCATAATGGTGATCTTTCGTAAAAGCGCAGCGGAGGCGCCGGATCGTCGCTCCGCACTCTTTGGAATCGACGCATCGTGCTCTCCGAAAATCAGTCCGATTTTCGCGCCGATGCGCTGGGTTCAATGATGATCGTTCGCGCGAAGACGAAGTTGGGAGCTCATATCTTCAGCGGCGGAACCAAGGGTGTCAATAAATTTGGACACGCTTGTAAAGTTAGACGCCATTGTCTAAACCGTCAAGACGTCTTATCTTCGCTCCATGAAAGACAGCGTGACACCGGCAGGCCGGATGGCGGGGCATACGCAGCGTGGACAATGCGCCAAGCGTATGTCGATCCTCGATGCCGCCGCCGACGTCTTCTGCCGCAAGGGCTTTGCAGCCGCCAGCATCGACGAGATCGCCGCCGTTGCCTGTGTCTCCCGCCAGACGATCTACAATCATTATCGGGAAAAGGAGACGCTGTTCGTCGCCGTCGTCGAGAACGTGATGAACCGCGCCAACGCCACGCTCTTTTCCGTGCTGTCGACCTTTCCTGACAGCGCCGACGATCTGGAGGACGGTCTGACGGCGTTTGCGGTGCGCCTCAACAAAAACTGCATCTGCAATCATGACGGAAAATTCCTGCGCAAACTGGTGCAGACGGAGGGTGAGCGATATCCGCACCTCTTCGAAAGCTGGCGCCAGCAGGGGCCGGGCAAGCTGACCACTGCGCTTTCCGCGCTTCTCGCGCGCCTTGCCCACAGTCAAGCGCTTGCTATCGATGATTTCGACGTCGCCGCCCGGCAGTTCGTGGCGCTCGCCAATGCCGACCTGCAGATGATGACGCTGTTCGGCGGCACACCCACCAATGAAGAACTGGAAAAGGCGGCGCGCAATGCCGTGCGGACCTTTCTCAAGGCCTATGGCAACCCGAAGGCCGAAAAGGGCGCCGGAGAGCCGCAGCTCGCGGCCATGTCCGGCTGATCTCCCTTGCGATCACGTAAAGACCGTCATCTGCGCCGGCACGACCGCGAAGCGGCCGACACGGCGCGCGGCAAGATATTTCAGCAGCTGTTCGACAAGCGAAGGCATGACCGGCTTCTGGACGACGCCGACCGCTCCCTTGACACCGCCGGCGACGGTCTCGGGATTGCCGGTCATGAACACGACGGCGAGACCATGCTCTTCCGCCAGCCGCCTGCCGAGCTCAGGCCCGGTCCGGCCATCGGCGAGATTGACGTCGACGAAGGCGATATCGGCGGACGGCGCCAGCCGCAGCGCCTGTTCGCGATTATTCGCAAGGCCTGCGACCTGCATGCCGATACCTTCCACCGTCGCGCCGAGATCAAGCGCGATCAGGAATTCATCTTCGACGATCAATACTCTCTGCTTCATGAGATCATCTCGTTGGCAGCTCCGCACGACATTGGTGGCCATGATCCGTCCTCTTGTTACGCACATACTTCGAAAGAAGGAGCCGCTTGGCAGTCGTCCCTGCCGAAACTCATTGTCGTAACGGGAAACCTGACGATATGTTCCGCGGTGGAACGCGATTTTCGCCATTTAACCTATTGTTAACGTTGACAAATCCTTAAACACGAAGCCGACAAGGCAAAAACCCGCCGCTCAATCACGTTGAATTTCAACCGCCTACTTCTGGATGAGAGCGGGCAATGATACGATCGGATCATTCCATGGAACTCGGCGATCGAGGATCACGTTGCGAACCAAATTTATCGTCCTGGTCATCGTGGCCGTCAGCCTTTTCGCCTATACCAAAGTGATGGCCAGGATCGGTTCGGGCTCGCCGCCCGCGGATGCACCGCCGGAGCAGCGCGCCGACCTCATTCGCGTTTACAAGTCCGAACGCCGCATGGTCCTTTTCAGGGGAGACGCTCCGATCTCGACGTATCAGATTTCGCTTGGAAGTGCCGCCGATGCGGGCCCCAAACAACGCGAAGGCGACGAGAAAACACCGGAAGGGCGTTATGAAATAGACTGGCGCAATCCAAAATCCGTGGCCCATCTCAGCCTGCACATTTCCTATCCGAATCCGAAAGAGCAGCATGAGGCTGAAGTAGGCGGCTATCCGCCCGGCGGCAGCATCATGATCCACGGGCTGCCCAATGGCTGGGGCCTGCTCGGAGGAATCCATCGCCTATGGGATTGGACGGATGGCTGTATCGCGGTCACCGATGCGGAGATGCGCGATGTCTGGGCTCGCGTTCCCGACCATACGCCCATCGACATCATGCCTTAAGCGAGTGCGATCGATCCAGTCCACCGGCATCAACCCCGAGACCGACAGGCTCAAATCAGCCCTTGGTCTTCCCGACGAGCATCGGCTGGCTGCGGTAGTCGGCGGGAAACAGCGACTTCAAATTCTCGATCTTCGGCAGGTCGTTGTAGACGATATAGGGATAGGTCGGATTGCGTGTCAGGAAATCCTGGTGATAGGCCTCGGCGGGATAGAAGCCGCGCGCATCCGATACCTTGGTGACGATCGGCTTCGGGAAGACGTGCGCCTTGTCGAGCTGATCGATGTAGCGTTCGGCCACCTCTCGCTGCTCGGCAGCGGTGACGAACAGCGCCGAGCGGTACTGGGTGCCGCGATCCGGTCCCTGGAAATTCAGCTGCGTCGGGTTGTGCGCCACGGAGAAGAAGATCTGGAGCAACCTGCCGTAGGTCACCTTCTTCGGATCGAACCTGACCTCGACGGCTTCAGCGTGACCGGTCGAGCCGGTGCTGACCGTTTCGTATTGCGCCGTTTCAGCCTCGCCGCCGGCATAACCGGAGACGGCGTTCTCGACGCCGTTCACATGCTGGAAAACACCCTGGACGCCCCAGAAACAGCCGCCGGCAAAAATGGCGGTCTCGGTGCCGGACCCGGCGGTCTCGTCCATGGCGGGCGGCGGTATCACAACCGCTTCCTCGGCCGCACCGGCAGCACCGGCGCCGAGTGTGAGAATGGTGGCGGCAAAGACCCCGGCAAGGCTATTGCGGCGGCGCGACGACATCGACATTGCACGACCTCCTGACGATCACTCAAATCCTTGCTCATCCTTGCAAAAGCGGCAAATCACAAGGCGTTCACTCACGCCGATGTGACAACCAGATGAAAGCGTGTGTTTGGAGATGAAACACCGCTCAAGTTGAGTTGACAATCGCATGAGGAGTGAGGAGAGTGCCGCCGATCAGAGCCAGCATTCCGGGGGGAACCTATGTCCGTGCGCTCTTTCTTTGCTTTCGCCATTATCGCGTTTTTTTCCGCCATCGCCATCGGCCTTCCAGCCGCCGCTGCGGAGACCAAGCGTGACATCCAGACGATAAAAGACGCCGATTTCTTCGGCTTCGATCTTCGCACCGAGCAGAACGTCTCGCTCGACCAGTGCAAGACCTCCTGCATCGGCGACAAGAGCTGCAAGGCCTTCACCTACAATCCCAAGGTGAAATGGTGCTTCCTGAAATCAGATTTCAAGACGATGAACGCCTTCCCCGGCGCCATCGCCGGCAAGATCGTCGAGACATCAGGCAAGCAGGAGCCGGATCTCGGGGCCGCACCGCGCCTGACCTTCCTGAGCAACGACCTCGTCCAGCAGGCGCATGACTTCAAAGACAATCTCGCGCTTGCCGACGACCAGCAGGGCCAGGGCGTCGACAGCCTGACGGCCAACGCCCGCATCGACCTCACCGGCAACAATCTGGCCGAGGCGCTGAAGTCCTTCCATGGCGCGCTGTCGATCACCCCTGACGACGCCGATCTCTGGCTCGAAACCGCCCGCGCCGCCGCTTCGCTCGGCAGCGCCGAGAGCAATACATCAGGCCAGGCCGTGCTCGACGCGCTGAACGGCTACGAGCTGACGCGCACCAAGCCCAAGCGCGCCGAGGCGCTCGCCGTCCTCGCCGACGCCCTGAACCGAAACGCCAATTACCGTCCGGCACTCGACGCCTACAAGGCGAGCCTGGCGCTGGTTGCCTCCGAGGATGTGCAGGCGGCCTACCTGCAGCTGAAATCGACGCAGGGCTTCCGCATCACCGAACATACGGTCGACGCCGACAGCGCCACGCCGCGCGCCTGCGTCACCTTCTCCGAGGCGCTGATCAAGACCACCGACTACACGCCTTTCGTGACGCTGAACGGTGAGGCGCCAAAGGCGGTCGAAACCAAGGACAAGCAGATTTGCGTCGAGGGCCTGACTCATGGCCAGACCTACAAGATCGCCTTCCGCACCGGCCTGCCGTCATCGGTCGACGAGACGCTCGATGCGCCTGTTACCATCGACGTCTATATCAAGGACCGCAGCCAGATGGTGCGTTTCACCGGTGACAGCTTCGTGCTGCCTTCGACGGCGCGCCGCGGCATTCCGATCGTCTCGGTCAACCTGACCTCGGCCAACCTCAAGCTCTACCGCATCGGCGACCGCGCCATCGCGCCGCTCTTGACCAACTCGCAGTTCCTGACCCAGCTCGACGGCTACAGCGCCCAGAACATCGAGGATCAAAGCGGCGAACTCGTGTGGCAGGGTTCGATCGACATCGCCAACGAGCTCAACAAGGACATCATCACCAGCTTCCCCGTCGATGAGGCGCTGCCCGAGCGCAAGCCCGGCATCTATGTGCTGACGGCGACGGCGCCGAACGGCCCGGCGCAGGAGTGGGATTCGCAGGCGACACAATGGTTCCTCGTCTCCGATATCGGCATCAGCACTTATGCCGGCACCGACGGGCTCAACGTCTTCACCCGCTCGCTCGCCTCGGCCAAGCCGATAGCAGGCGTCGAATTGCAGCTGCTTGCCAAGAACAATGAGGTGCTCGGCACGGCAACGACCGACGAAAACGGCCGCGCGACCTTCACCGCCGGCCTGATCCGCGGCACGGCGGCGCTGACGCCCGCCGTCATTACCGCCAAGAACGGCGCGTCGGATTATGTCTTCCTCGATATGACACGCGCCGGCTTCGATCTCTCCGACCGCGGCGTCACCGGCCGGGCCTCACCCGGCGCGATCGACGTGCTGACCTTTACCGAACGCGGCATCTATCGCGCCGGCGAAACGGTGCATGCGCAGGCTCTTGCCCGCGATACCGACGGCAATGCCATCGAGAACCTGCCGCTCACCTTCATCTTCAGCCGGCCGGATGGCGTCGAAGACCGCCGGATCGTCAGCCAGACCAGCAATCTCGGCGGTTATTCCGTCGATTTCGCCACCCAGGAAAACGCCATGCGCGGCACCTGGACGATGAACATCTATACCGATCCGAAGGGCAGCGCGATCGCCAGCAAGAGTTTCCTGGTCGACGATTTCGTCCCCGATCGTACCGACATGGAGATCAAGACCGAGGCCAAGGAGATCGGCCCGGACACGCCGGCGAACATCACCATCTCAGGCAAATATCTCTATGGCGCTCCGGCCGTCGGCCTGACGCTCGAGGGCGACGTCGTCGTCAAGCCGACGCGTGAGAGCGCCGCCTATAAGGGATTCTTCTTCGGCCTTGCCGACGAGGAGGCGAACGAGGATTCGCGTCTGCCGATCGAGGGGCTGCCCGAACTTGACGAAAATGGCGAAGCTTCGACCGACCTCACCGTCGGCGAGCTGCCGGCAACGACGCAGCTGCTCAACGCCACCGTTTATATACGCATGCAGGAAGCGGGTGGGCGCGCCATCGAGCGCTCGCTTGTCCTTCCGGTGAAGAGCGAGCGCGCCTCGATCGGCATCAAGCCGGAATTTTCCGACGAGCTGCCCGAGAATTCCGTCGCCAACTTCACGGTGATCGGCGTCAATGCCGAGGGACAGAAGCAGGAGACGAAGGGCCTGCGCTGGAAATTCTACAGCCTCAACCGCGAGTACCAATGGTATCGCGAAGGGACGGCCTGGAAATACGAGCCGGTTTATACCGCCGAGCAGATTTCCAACGGCAGCGTCGACGCGACGATGGATGGCGGCAAGATTTCCGTGCCGGTGACCTGGGGCCGCTACCGCCTCGAAGTGGAAAGCCCTGACGCCGACGGCCCGACCTCCAGTGTCGAATTCGACGCCGGCTGGTTCGTCGCCTCGACGTCGACCGAAACGCCGGACGGCCTGGAAATCGCCCTGGATAAGGACAGCTACAAGATCGGCGAAACCGCCAAACTGAAAATCACGTCGCGCTACGGCGGCGAACTGATGGTGACGGCCGGAACAGAAAAGCTCGTTGCCGTAGAGAACGCCACGATCGGCGAGACCGGCGGCGAGATCGACATCCCGGTCACGGCGGACTGGGGCGCCGGCGCCTATGTCACGGCAACACTCTTCCGCCCGGGCGACGCGCAGGACAGCCGTATGCCGATGCGCTCGATCGGCATCAAGTGGCTGAAGGTCGACCCCGAACAGCGCGCGCTTGATGTGAAACTCGATACGCCGGAAAAGATGCTGCCGCGCGGACCGCTTGATATCAGCCTGCAGGTGGCGGGCGCCGGCGCCAACGAGGATGCCTATGTGACGGTTGCCGCCGTCGATGTCGGCATTCTCAACCTGACGCGTTACGAACCGCCGAACCCGGAAGACTGGTATTTCGGCCAGCGTCAGCTCGGTCTCGAGATCCGCGATCTCTATGGCCGGCTGATCGACGGCTCGCTGGGTGCGACCGGCAAGCTCAGGACCGGCGGCGACGGCGGCGCCATTGCGCTGCAGGCAAGCCCGCCGACGCAGAAGCTCGTCGCCTTCTTCTCCGGCCCGGTCAAGCTCGACTCCGAGGGCAAGGCGAAGGTCTCCTTCGACATTCCGCAGTTCAACGGCACGGCGCGCGTCATGGCGGTCGCCTGGTCGAAATCAGGTGTCGGCCACGGCGTCAAGGACGTGATCATCCGCGATCCCGTGGTCGTGACAGCGAGCCTGCCGAAATTCCTCGCCCCTGGCGACAAGGCCAATCTGCGCCTCGACATCGCCAATACCGATGCGCCGGCCGGCGACTACAAGCTGCAGCTGACCGGCAATGACGCGGTCGGCATCGAAGCAGCATCCGCCGCGCAGACGATCCGCCTCGAAGCCGGGGCGAAATCCGAACTGACGCTTTCGCTCATCGGCAAACAGCCGGGCGCCGGCAGTGTCTCGATCAACCTGTCCGACGCCTCCGGCCTTTCGCTCGACCAAACCGTCGATGTGCCGGTTCGTCCGGCATCCCTGCCGATCACCCAACGCCGGGTGCTGGCGCTGAAGCCGGCGGCCAAGCTGACGGTCGACAAGAACCTGTTGGCCGACAGCGTGCTGCCCGGCGCCTCGATCAGCGTCAACGTCACCCGTTCGGCGGCATTCGACATTCCGGCGCTGCTGATGACGCTCGACCGTTATCCCTTCGGCTGCGCCGAGCAGACCACCAGCCGGGCGCTGCCGCTGCTCTACTTCGCCGAAGTGGCGAAGCAGGCCGGCATCGAAAACGACGACGACGTGCACAAGCGCGTGCAGGACGCGATCTATCGCGTGCTCTCCTACCAGGCCTCGGCCGGCAGCTTCGGCCTCTGGGGACCGGATTCCGGCGACGTCTGGCTCGATTCCTACGTCACCGATTTCCTGACGCGGGCCCGCGAAATGAAATATGACGTGCCGGAAAAGGCCTTCGTGCAGGCCCTCGAAAACCTGCAGAACACCCTCTCCTACACCACCGACATCAAGGGCCAGGGCGACCAGATCGCCTATGCCATCTATGTTCTTGCCCGCAACAAGAAGGCCGCAATCAGCGATCTGCGTTATTACGCCGATACGATGATCAATGACTTTCCGACGCCGCTTGCCAAGGCGCATATCGCCGCCGCACTGGCGCTTTATGGCGACGCCCAGCGTTCGAAGAACATTTTTATCGACGCGCTGCAGATGTCGCAGCAATCGATGGTGTCGCGCGTCAACCTCTCGCGCACCGACTACGGCACGATCCTGCGCGACGGTGCGGCGATCCTGGCGCTCGCCGCCGAAAGCCGGCCGGTGCCGCCTGTCGTTCCGGATCTCGCCAAGGCCGTCGCCAAGGAATGGGGCCGCAGCAAATACAAGAGCACCCAGGAAGAGGCCTGGATGCTGCTTGCCGCGCGGGCCCTCCAGGGCGGTGATGACGGCCTGAAGATCGATGTCAACGGCGCGGCGCATAGCGGCGCCTATATGGCGCGCATGACCGGCGATGCGCTCGCCGATCATCCGCTAACGCTGACCAACCAGACGAACGACTCCGTCTCGGCTGTCGTCACCACCGTTGCCGCCCCCACCGTGCCGCTGCCGGCCGGCGGCGACGGCTTCCTCATCGAGCGCAGCTACTACACGCTCGACGGCGAGGAGGCCAATGTCAGCGAGGCAAAGCAGAACGAGCGTTATGTGGTCGTCATCCACGTGCGCGAAACCAATGACTGGCAGTCGCGCATCGTCATCACCGACCTTCTGCCGGCCGGGTTCCAGATCGACAATCCGAACCTCGTCGACAGCGCCCAGATGACGAATTTCGACTGGATCGGCGAAATATCAGCCGCCCATACCGAATTCCGTTACGACCGCTTTGTCGCCGCCTTCAACCGCGCACCGGGCGACGAGCGTGAATTCAACGTCGCCTATGTCGTACGCGCCGTCACCCCCGGCACCTACGACCATCCGGCCGCAAGCGTCGAGGACATGTACCGGCCGGAGCTTTCGGCCCGCACGGCGACCGGCAAGATGGAGGTCGTAGCAGCACAATAATGAGGCTGTGGCACAAGTTCGCGATCGGCTCCGCCGCCGGCATCCTGCTTGCCGGCGCGGCTCTCTTCGCGCTCGACGCCGCCGACCGGGCCTTTCCGCCGCCGCTCGACAAGGCTGATGTGGTTTCACCCGAGGTGCTGGATGCCGATGGGCAGCTGCTGCGCGCCTTCGCCACGCCAGAAGGCCGTTGGCGGCTGAAGACTGTGGTCGCCGATGTCGATCCGCAGTTCCTGCGCATGCTTGTTGCCTATGAGGATCAGCGCTTCTACGATCACGGCGGCATCGATCTTTGGGCGCTCGGGCGTGCCAGCCTGCAGTTCGTCCGCAACGGCCGCATCGTTTCCGGCGCCTCGACGCTCTCGATGCAGGTGGCCCGGCTGATCGAGCCGCGCGCCGAACGTTCGTTTTCGGCAAAACTCCTGCAGCTCGCACGCGCCGTGCAGATCGAACGGCGGCTGTCGAAGGAAGAGATCCTCGACCTCTATCTCACACATGCGCCCTATGGCGGCAACCTCGAGGGCGTGCGCGCCGCAAGCCTTGCCTATTTCGGCAAGGAGCCGCGCCGCCTGACGGTGGCCGAGGCGGCGCTGCTGGTCGCCCTGCCGCAATTGCCGGAACGGCGTCGGCCGGACCGCAATCTGAAGGCGGCGCAGGAGGCGCGCAAACGCGTGCTCGATCGCGTCGCCGTGGCCGAGGCCGTCGGCGATGGCGAGGCGGAACGAGCCGAAGCTGTCGCCATTCCGCCGCGACGCCTGCAATTGCCTGCCTTTGCCGCCCATCTCGGCGAAGCCGCATTGCGCAAGGAGCCTCTGGTCCTCAAGCATCAGACGACGTTGAAGAAGCAGGTGCAACAGGGGCTGGAATCCGTGGCGCGCGCAGCCGCGACGAAACTCGGGCCCAAACTTTCGCTCGCCATGGTGATGGCGGATGCGCAGACCGGGGCGATCGTCGGCGAAGTCGGCTCGGCCGATTATTTCGATGCGAGCCGCTCCGGCTGGATCGACATGACGCGCGTCAACCGTTCGCCGGGCTCGACGCTGAAGCCTTTCATCTACGGGCTCGCTTTCGAGCAGGGCCTCGTCTCCCAGGAGACGATCATTGAAGACCGGCCCGCCGATTTCTTCGGCTACCGGCCGCGCAATTTCGACATGAGCTATCAGGGTGATGTCACCGTCCGCGAGGCCTTGCAGCTCTCCTTGAACGTGCCGGCCGTCAAGCTGCTCGACGCCGTCGGGCCGTCGCGCCTGCTGGTGCGCTTCCGCCGCGCCGAGGTGCGCCCGGCCCTGCCGCCGAATGAAACGCCCGGACTGGCGATCGGTCTCGGCGGCGTCGGCCTCACGCTGAAGGATCTGGTGCAGCTTTATACGGCGCTCGCCAATCGCGGCCAGCCGGCAAGGCTCGGCGACGGTGTCACCGGCACACCGGGCAAAATCGACAGCGAACCGCTGCTGGAGCCGATCGCCGTCTGGAACGTCGCCGATATTCTCTCCGGCGTCATTCCCCCCGCCGGCGCGCCGCAGCGCGGCATCGCCTATAAGACCGGCACGAGCTATGGCTATCGCGACGCCTGGTCGGTCGGCTATAACGGCCGTTACGTGCTCGGCGTTTGGGTCGGCCGGCCCGATAACAGCGCCGTCCCGGGTTTGACCGGCTACGGCACCGCCGCCCCCATCCTGTTCGAGGCATTCGCCAAATCAGGCATCGCGACCACACCCTTGCCGCGCCCCCCGGCCGGAGCCGTGCGCATCGCCCAATCGGAGCTTCCGATCAGCCAGCGGCGTTTTGCGCTGAATGCCAGCGGCCTGCTCGTCGCCTCCTGGCGCGAACCCGCGCCGCAGATCGTCTATCCGCCCGAAGGCGCCCATATCGATCTCGGTGCAAAAGGCGGCGATCTGTCGCCATTGATGCTGAAGCTGCAAGGTGGCCGTGCGCCCTTTCGCTGGCTTGCCAACGGCAAGCCCTTACCCGATCTCTCGCGCCGGCGCACGCAGCAATGGCAGCCCGATGGCGGCGGCTATTCCAAGCTGACCGTCATCGACTCGGCCGGGCGCGCCGCAAGTGTGGGCGTTTTCATCGACTGAAGGAACCAAAGTCCGGAGGCAACCGTTGGAAGAAATCTCCCTCTAACGTCAGGCGGGCTCATGACATTTCCGACAGCGACCTACCGGATACAGTTTCGCAACGGCATGACCTTCGATCGCGCCTGCGGTCTCATTCCCTATCTGAAGACGCTCGGTATCAGCCACCTCTACGCCTCACCGATTTTCACCGCCGTCAGCGGTTCGACCCATGGCTATGACGTCACCGACGCCAACGAGATCGACCCCGCGCTCGGCGGCCGGACAGGTTTCGACCGGCTGACCGAGCGCCTCGCCTTGGCGGGCATGGGCCTCATCCTCGACATCGTCCCAAACCATATGGCCGCCTCGCCGGAAAACGGCTGGTGGCGCGACGTGCTGGCATTCGGCCGGCAAAGCGCCTATGCCGGTCATTTCGACATCGACTGGCGCGAACCGCTGACCCTGCCGCAGCTCGGCCAGCATTTCGAAGAGTCGCTGGCTGCAGGCGAATTGCGTCTTGTGCTCGACGAGACGCACGGCAACTTTGCCTTGGCGTACTTCCACACCTTGTTGCCGCTGAACCCCAACAGCTACGGTGCGCTCGCCAACCGCCTCGACGACCCGGTCGCCATGCGAATGGCGGAGGCAGCCGTCACATCGGGCGCGGATTTTGCCCGGGCGCTGCGCGATATCCTCTTCGAAGGCGGCGATCGGGCGATCCTCCGGCAAAAACTCGAGGACGTTTCGTCCGATCATGATTTTCTCAGAAGCCTGCATGAGGAACAGTATTGGCGCCTGACCCATTGGAAGGAGGCGGCGCGGCATCTGAGCTATCGCCGCTTTTTCGAAGTGACCGGACTGGTCGGCACCCGCGTCGAAGATCCCCCGGTGTTCGACGACCTGCATCGGCTGGTGCTTGAGCTGGTGCGCCAGGGCAAGGTGCAGGGCCTGCGCATCGATCATGTCGACGGGCTTGCCGAGCCCAAGGCTTATCTCGACAGGCTTCGGGCAGCGGTCGGAGCCGATATCTATATCGTCGTGGAAAAGATCCTCGGAGCAAGCGAGGTGCTGCCGGAGAGCTGGCCGGTTGCCGGCACCACCGGATATGAATTCATCGCCGCGTTGAGCGAACTCTTCATCGATGCTGGCGGACTGCGCATATTGGACGACGCCTATCGCAGCCTCGCCGGCGAAACGGGTGATCCCGAGGCGGGCCGGCGGCTTGCCAGGCGACAGATGGTGGAGCGCAATTTCGCCGGGGAGACCGCCAGGCTGGCAGCGATCGCGGCGGGCATCTTTCCCGAACTCAACCGAGGAGAGATCGCCACCGCGCTCGGGGCGCTGCTGATCGCCTTTCCCGTCTACCGCACCTATGGCGACGGCGGTCCGCTCTCCTGGCAGGATTCGGCCGTCCTTGCCGCGACCGCATCGCAAGTCATGGCAGAACTCGACGACCGGCGGGCGCTCGATCATGTGCTGAAGCTTCTCGAAGGCAGAATCGAGGGCGATGCGGCTCATGAATTCCGAATACGCTTCCAGCAATTGAGCGGGCCGGTCATGGCGAAGGCGACCGAGGATACGCTGTTCTACCGCTATAACAGGCTGCTTGCCGCAAACGAAGTCGGCAGCGAACCGGGCAAGCCGCCCGAGGGCCTGGACGGCTTCCATCGCCGCATGGCCGAACGGGCGCGGCTGCAGCCGCATGGGCTTTCGGCAACGGCGACCCACGACACCAAGCGCGGCGAGGATGCGCGCGCAAGGCTCTATGCCTTGAGCGAAGGGGCGGATGTTTTTGCCCAGGCGGTGGCGCGTTGGCGTGACATGAACCGGCCGTGGCTGAAGGATCTGCCAGATGGCGTTGCACCGGAGCCGAATACCGAATGGATGTTGTATCAGGCGCTTGCCGGCGTCTGGCCGGAGGATTTCGACAGAGGGCAGATGGAAGAGCTTCGCGCCCGCTTTACCAACTACGCGGTCAAGGCGGTGCGCGAGGCCAAATTGCGTACTGCCTGGACGGAACAGGATGGTGCGTATGAAGAGGCCGTCACAAATTACGCCGCGGCGCTGGTGTCGCCGGACAATGACGCCTTTCTCGAAGATTTCGAAAGCGTGCTGCAGCCCTTCATTGCGGCGGGCTACGTCAACAGCCTGTCGCAGACACTGCTGAAGCTGACGGCACCCGGCATTCCCGACATTTACCAGGGCGCGGAAGGTTTCGATTTCAGTCTTGTCGATCCCGACAATCGCCGACCTGTCGACCACGAACAGCTGGCAGCCTGGCTTGACGAAGCCGGACCGATCGCCAAGCTTCAGGCGGCGGCGTTGAAGCAGCGCATCATCGGGATCAGCCTTCAATTGCGTCGGCGGCAGCCGGCTCTGTTTTCGAAAGGCGACTATCTGCCGTTAAAGGCGACGGGCAGCCGGCGTGACCATCTGCTCGCTTTTGCCCGTGTGCAGGATGGTGATTTCGCGATCATCGCCGCGCCCCGGCTGATGTTCGGCTGGCTCGACCCTGGCGTGCTGTTTGCCGGTCCTGAATTCTGGGAGGATACTATGATCGCCGTCCCCTCCCCTCTTTACGGCATGAAGGCAGATCTGCTGACCGGAAAGACGATCGAGCCAGGGGGCAGCATTTCGGTCTCTGCCCTGCTCGGTACCCAGCCGGTCGGGCTCATCAGCCCGATCTGAAGATCGCGCGCCGTCAGCTCTGCAAGCGAGTGGCGGTCGTCGAAAAATCGATCTCGCCGAAATTAGCGCTTGACCTTCCAGTTGCTGGAAGGTCGATAACTCTCTCCAATGCCCTGCGGGCTTAGGAGACAAGCATGAACATAAAACACGACCACCATCACGGCCACGCCCATGGCGATGATGATCATGGCCATTGCAGCCATGATCAGGGGAAGGTCGCCGACACGGTCATTCGTGATCCCGTCTGCGGCATGACCGTCGATCCGGAAGCCGGCAAGCCCACCCTTGCGCATGCCGACCGCCTTTACCATTTCTGCGCCGAAAGCTGCCGGACGAAATTTGCGGCCGCACCCCAGGATTACCTGACAGCGAAGGACCCTGTCTGCGGCATGACCGTCGATCGTTCGGCGGCCAAACATTTCCTGAGGGTCGAGGGCGAGAAATTCTACTTCTGCTCGGCCGGCTGCAAGACGAAATTCGAAGCCGACCCCACGGCCTATCGCGACGGCAATCGCCCGGCAGCAAAGCCGGCGCCGAAGGGCACGCTCTATACCTGCCCGATGCATCCGGAGGTCATCAGCGACCGTCCCGGCGACTGCCCGAAATGCGGCATGGCGCTGGAACCGATGGGTGTTCCTCCCGCTGACGAAGGCCCGAACCCGGAACTTGTAGATTTCACCAAACGGCTTTGGGTCAGCGCCATCCTTGCGCTGCCGCTGCTGGCGCTCGGCATGGGGCCGATGCTCGGCCTGCCGCTCCGGGAAGCGATCGGCGAACCGCTGGCGACCTATATTGAGCTAGCGCTGGCAACGCCGGTCGTGCTGTGGGCCGCGCTGCCGTTCTTCCGCCGCGCCTGGGCGTCTGTCGTCAACCGAAGCCCGAACATGTGGACGCTGATCGGCCTCGGCGTCGGCACCGCCTATGTCTACAGCGTCGTCGCCACGCTTGCGCCCGGTCTTTTCCCGATGAGCTTTCGCGGCCATGGCGCCACCGTGCCTGTCTATTTCGAGGCGGCCGCCGTCATCGTCGCCCTGGTCTTCGTCGGCCAGGTGCTGGAACTGAAGGCACGCGAGCGGACCGGCTCGGCAATCCGCGCTCTGCTCGACCTCGCGCCGAAGACGGCGCGGCGCATTGACGCCGATGGCAATGAGAGGGACGTGCCGGTAGAGGAAATTCAGACCGGCGACCGGTTGCGGGTGCGCCCGGGCGAGCGCGTACCGGTGGATGGTTCCGTCCTCGAGGGCCAGTCGACCGTCGACGAATCGATGATATCGGGGGAGCCTCTGCCCGTCGAGAAGGCGACGGGCGACGGGCTGACCGGCGGCACGATCAACAAGAACGGCTCCCTCGTCATGTCGGCCGAGAAAGTCGGCGCAGACACGGTGCTGTCGCGCATCGTCGACATGGTCGCCAAGGCGCAGCGTTCGCGGGCGCCGATTCAGGGCGCCGTCGACCGGGTGTCGGCCGTCTTCGTGCCCGCCGTCGTCGCCATAGCCATCCTTGTCTTCGTCGTCTGGGCCGCGATCGGGCCGGAGCCAAGCCTGGCAAACGCGCTGCTTGCCGCCGTCGCCGTTCTGATCATCGCCTGCCCCTGTGCGCTCGGCCTTGCGACGCCGATGTCGATTATGATCGCGACCGGGCGCGGCGCTGGTGAAGGCGTGCTGATCAAGGACGCCGAAGCGCTGGAGCGCTTTTCCAAGGTCGACACGCTGATCGTCGATAAGACCGGCACGCTGACCGAAGGCAAGCCTGTGCTCACCGACATCTTCGCCGTCGGCGGCGTCGAGGAGAACCGGCTGCTGTCGCTGGCCGCGAGCCTTGAGCGCGGCTCCGAGCATCCGCTGGCCGAAGCGATCGTTGCCGGCGCCGAAGAGCGCAGTGCCGCCTTCGTGGAGGTGAGCGGCTTCGAGGCGAAGACCGGCAAGGGGGTCCAGGGCATAGCGCACGGTACAAGCGTGGCGCTCGGCAATGCGGCGCTGCTCGCCGATCTCGGCGCCGATCCGTCGGCGCTGTCGGAGAAGACCGAAGCCCTGCGCGGCGATGGCAAGACGGTGATGTTCGTGACGCTTGACGGCAAGCTTGCCGGTCTCGTCGCCGTCGCCGACCGGATCAAGCCGACGACGTCAGCCGCCATCAAGGCGCTGCACGACAGCGGGCTGAAGATCATCATGGCGACCGGCGACAACGAGCGCACGGCGCGTGCGGTGGCGAAAAGCCTCGGCATCGACGAGGTCCGCGCCGACGTGCTGCCGGAAGGCAAGAAGGCGCTGATCGACGAACTGCGCTCCAAAGGCGCGGTGATCGCCATGGCCGGCGACGGGGTCAACGACGCCCCGGCACTTGCGACCGCCGATGTCGGCATCGCCATGGGCACCGGCGCCGATGTTGCAATGGAAAGCGCCGGCATTACCTTGGTCAAAGGCGATCTCAACGGGATCGTCAGAGCGCGGCGGCTGGCGGAGGCGACGATGCGCAATATCCGCCAGAATCTCGGCTTCGCCTTCGGCTATAATGCGCTCGGCGTGCCGGTCGCCGCCGGGGTCCTCTATCCCGTTTTCGGCTTGCTGCTCTCGCCGATGATCGCGGCGGCGGCGATGAGCCTCTCGTCTGTATCGGTGATATCAAATGCGCTGAGACTGCGCTTTGCAAAATTATAGGAGACGGCCATGAATATCGGCGAAGCATCTGAGCGCTCCGGCCTGCCTTCGAAGACCATCCGCTACTACGAGGATATCGGCCTGATCCGCCCCGAAAGGGGCGGAAACGGCTATCGCGACTATGCTGCGGCCGATGTTCACAAGCTGCGCTTCTTGCAGCGTTCGCGCGGTCTTGGCTTTTCGGTCGAGGAATGCCGGCAATTGCTGGCGCTTTATGAGGACAAAGCCCGGGCGAGCGCCGACGTCAGGGACATTGCCGAGACAAAACTCGGGGAGATCGACCGCAAGATTCGCGAACTGACGGAACTTCGCCGCACTCTCGAGCATCTCGTGCATGCCTGCCATGGCAACGACCGGCCGGACTGTCCAATTCTCGAAGAGCTCTCGGACGGTCGCTGACCGCTTTAGAAAACCGGAGAGACTAGCTGAACGTCCTGAAGGGAGCCTGCTCGGCGGGTTCGTCCTCGTCGCCGTCATCAAGCACGCCTTCATCGAGACGATGCTTGATCGCAAGCGCGTAGATCACGTCGAGAATATTGCGGTCCCTGAGATGAGGATCGGTCAGAGCGAGAAGCGAAGCCCTGACGATCTTCTTGCTGGTGGCTTTCGAGCATCGCGCCTTGACGAAATCATAGAGTGCCTCACCCGTCAGCCCTTCCATGGCGCCGTCCACGAGAGCTTCGTAGACCCGCTTCTTTTCCTTCATTCTTTATTTTCCCCTGCAAATCAGCGGCGTGATGATCTGTCATGTAATTGTCATAAACAATCGCCGATTTAAGGCGCACATGCGCCGGGGGATGGTATTTCCCCGGTTCGTCGAAGGCGATGTCCGGCGGGCATGATTTTTTTATGCCGCCGGGAATAAAATCCGCCGCGCTTGCGTATACTCAAGCATGGAACGCAAAGACCGCCCCTTCGATGTCATCGGACAGCTTGCAGCGCTGAGGCGTTACGCTCGCGCGCTGGTGCGCAACTCGGATGAGGCGGAGGATCTGGTGCATGATGCCCTTGTGCGCGCCTTCGAGAAGAGAAAGAGCTTCCGAAGCGGCGGCAATCTGCGCACCTGGCTGCTTTCCATCCTGCACAATGCCCATATCGATCGTCTTCGCCGGAACCGGTCGCTGATGCGTCGCCACGACGAAGCGGCTATCGAAGCCGAGCGGTCGCTGCCGGCCGGCCAGGAACATGCCGTGCGCCTGCAGCAGGTGCGCGACGCCTTCTTCGAGCTGCCGGAGGAGCAGCGCGAGGCGCTGCATCTCGTTGCCATCGAAGACCTTTCCTATCAGGAAGCCGCCAATGCGCTCGGTATTCCGATTGGCACGCTGATGTCTCGCATCTCCCGCGCCCGGACGCAGCTGCGCGAATTCGAGGAAAAGACGCCGCGCATTTCGCATCTCAAGTTAATCGAAGGGAGCGGCAATGAAAGCAGTTGATCCGATCATCGATGCCGATCTCGATGCCTATGTGGATGGCGAGCTCGATGTCGCCCGCCGTATTCAGGTCGAGTCCTATCTCTCGGAGAACCCCGCGATTGCCGCCAAGGTGATGGCCGACCTCAGCATGAAAGGCGAGCTGCGTCTGGCGCTTGCCGGCGAAAACGCCTTCGGCCGTCCCGAGACCCGCGATGCCGCCCGCCGGCTGGAGCGCGGCCTTTCCTATGGTCGTATCCTCCAGTCCATGCAGCGCATCGCCGCCGTCGGCATTCTGCTGACCGCCGGCTGGGTGGCGCATAATTCCTTCGGCGCCTTTTCGGCGACCGAAGTGGCGGCTTCCGTTCCGGCGCCTGCTTATGTCGAGGATGCCGTCCGCGCCTATCAGACCGCGGCCCTGCGCGCCTCGATGCCTTCGCAGACCCCGACCAGCTATAGCGCCGAGGACATACGCGCCGCGACCGCGATTGTCATGCCCGAACTGCCGAAAGACTGGAAGATCGCCGACGTCCAGATATTCCCGTCCGAATTCGGCCCGAGCATCGAGATGGCGATCACGGTGGCCGATGGAAAGCGGCTTTCGCTTTTCGCCGTCCGGCCGGGAGCCTTCGAGGTCCGGCCGGTCAGCCATCTCGCACTCGAAAAAGCAGAAGCCGCCTATTGGCAGATCGGCGAGGTCGCCTATGCGCTGATCGCCGACGATAGCGGACTCAATCTCGATCAGGCGGCCGAACGGCTCGCCCGTTCGCTCTACTAGTTCAAACCGAGGAGATCAGCATGAACCCGATCAATCCCCGATACGGAGCCGTCGCCGGCTCACAGGCCCTCTTCGACGAGGGTCTGCGTCAGCATATGCTGCGCGTCTACAATTATATGGGCCTCGGCCTGGTCATAACGGGCATCGTTGCCTTCATCGTCGGCTCGACGCCGGCGCTTTATGTCCCGATCTTCGGCTCGCCGCTGAAATGGGTGGTGATGCTGGCTCCGCTCGCCTTCGTCTTCTTCTTCTCCTTCCGCATCCAAACAATGTCGGCGAGCACCGCCCAGATCACCTTCTGGGCCTTCTGCGCCGTGATGGGCCTGTCGCTTGCCTCCGTCTTCCTGGTCTTCACCAAGACGAGCATCGCCCAGACCTTTTTCATCACCGCGGCGATGTTCGGCTCCACCAGCCTTTACGGTTACACGACCAGGCGTGACCTCTCGAAGATGGGCTCCTTCCTGATGATGGGCCTCTTCGGCATTATCATCGCCGCCATCGTCAACATCTTCCTGGGCTCGAGTGCGCTGCAGTTCGCCATCTCGGTGATTGGTATCGTCGTCTTCGTCGGCCTGACCGCCTACGACACGCAGAACATCAAGGAACAATATTCGGAAAATTACGATCAGGAATCGAACCAGAAGCTTGCCGTTTTCGGTGCGCTCTCGCTCTACCTGAACTTCGTCAACATCTTCCAGCTTCTGCTCAACTTCACCGGCGAGCGGGAATAGGACCGCGCTTCTGGGGGCAATGGAAGCGCCAGGGCGCCCGGTCTGCAATCCGTGACAGGATGGCAGACCGGGCGCTCACTCTCAAAGAACACGGCCGGACGTCGAACCGGCCGTGTTTTTATTTCAGATGATGCCCCAGGCGCGATAGCGGCCGCGGCCGGTGATTTCACGAATGCCGATCTCATTGACGAGGTTCAGCGCGCCGCGCGGCGTGATGCGCAGCTGCCGGGCGATCATCGCTGCCGACACCATCGGCCGCGACAGGATGAAATCGGCAAGCTCCGGCAGGCTGCTATTCGAGCGACGGCCACGAAAGCGCAGCTCCATTTGCGTGCGGGCCAGCGACAACCGGTCGATCTCCTTGAGACCGGCCGCCGCAGCCAGTTGCATCGCTTCGAGAAAAGCTTGCAGCCGCGTCGCCCGGTCACGGGCCCGACGCCGCTCGTGGCGCACCAACTTCAGTCCGCCGTAAAAGGAAAAGAGATGCGAAGCAACCTTGCCGCGGGCGCGCAGGTAGCTTTCGACCAGAAGCCCGCCGAGCCAATGCTGACGCCGCAACGGCTCGATCCTGTCCCAGGCTTCGAACAGGATGACGGCGCCGAGAACCGGCGGCAGGCGGTCGGCCAAGGGCAGCACGCCGCGCCACTCCGCGAGCCGCTGTTCCTCGTCCCACTCCTCGTCGCCGAGCAGGCCGAGCGGATCCTCGTTGCGCTTGGCCGGGGATATCGCGGCTGTCTCGCCGGCCGGCGCTTTCCCGGTATGGATGTCGATGAGCTTCTGCGAGCGGGCAAGAAGCGCGTCGATCTCTGCCATCTCGGCAGCAAGCGGCGTATCTTCATCGTCGCCCTCGTCGTCGGCCCCGACAACCGTCAGGCCTTTGGCTTCCTGAGCGGTACCTTCCCCCTCCCCCATGGTCGCGGTCAACGTTGCAAGGCCGGAGGCGCCGAGCGCCCACGATGGTTCGCCAGTCCAGATGCGCCGACGAGTCCGCAGCACCGAATGGGCAATCGTCAGTTCGTGGCTGGGGGCGCGGCTATCCATATGCGCGTCGTGCAAAACGAGATCCTCGACGTGGACCAGCTCGCCGGCGACCCATAGCGCCCCCGCGGCATCGAAGAAATGGCTGCGTTCGGCAAAGCCCTCACCCACCGGCGAGCGCAACACCCGCTCGTCCAGTCGCGCCACCGCATCCTCCGCCGAAGCAAGGAATGGGAGCAGTGTCTGAAGCATCGCACCATCGATATCGTAGCGCATTGTTAAGCTTTGCGGTTTTTCACAAATGGAAGCAAAACACCCGTTTTCTTCCGCCATCTATGACATGGTTAACGGTTTGTTTCAAGAAAAGCGCGTGAAGGACGCGAAGAAGATAGCCAATCCACACTCCCTTTAACCGCTGCGACTGGCGCGAAGCTTTTGGGCTGTTCATCCCGTTTTTCTCGTCATCGGACCATTGGCCCGCATCAACGCCATCAGCATCGGACCGAGCGAGAACTCACCGCGCTCCGCCCGCCGCGTCAGATCACGCAGATAGCCGCCGGCCGAATTGATATGGCCGCCGCGTTCCAGAATGCAGGCGATCACGGTGGCAGCATTCTCCGGCCCCATGACGTTGCAGGCTTGCTGATAGGCGCTGGGGCTGACGCCAAGGGTGGAACGGACGACGACGGCGGCGGCCATCAAATCCCGCCAGCTACCGATTCCGCCGCCCGGCCCATAGGCAGCAATCTCGGGGCAGGCCTGCAGCACCATGGCAAGGGGGAAGGATTTCGGCGGCTCCCGCGACGGCCGCGGTTCTTCCTCCGGCTTCGCGCCCCGCTTCGTTTCGAAGCTTGGTTCAAGTTCAGATATGAGGTGTGGGTTTGAATTATGTATGTGCCGACCGTTTTGGATGTCATTGGCGTCTGTTTTTTTTGCTTTTGCCTTCGATTCCAGCGTCTTGACGATCACGTCGCGGAACGCTTCGAGATCGGTCAGCAGGCTCTGGATCTCCGCGGTCGACGGGCGGCGCGGCAGGCTTGCCGATAGGCAACTGAAATGTTGCTGCATCTCGATCCACTCGCCGGCGATTTCCTCTTCCAGCGCGATCTCGATGAGCTTGGTGATGTCACGCCGGCAAAGGCTCAGCCGCTCTCTCAGGCGCTTCCATTCAAGCTTATCGGCCAGCACCTGCGCCGCCTGGGCTTCTATCTCGCGAGCGCGCACAAGGAGCGGTGCCAGGCTGAAGCCGAAGGCTTCCCCAAGCCCGCCCTCGCCGTTGCGGCGGGCAAAACGTTTTCCGTTCGGACTATCCCGCCGGATGATCAGGCCGGCCTCCACCAGCATCGCCAGGTTTCGCCGCAGCGTGGTGCCGGCCATGCCATGAGTGCGCAGCGACAGCTGCTCGTTCGAAGGAAAGACGACGAAGCCGTTGGTCTCGGCAATCTCGTTCTTCGGATAGAAGGTCAACAGCGCGTTGAGAACCGCAAGCGCACGGTCGGACACGCCGATCAGGCTCTTTGCTTCACAGAGCGCACGAAAGATCTTCCATTTGTCGACCGATGCGTCCGCATCGATCCTGCTGGCGCTTTCCTGGCTTTCCAGCATGCCAAGCGTCATCGATCGCCGCCCGAAGGGCGTCGATACATATTGAGGCTCCATGTCTCTCACCTTTTTTCAAGGCAAAAGAAATCTACCATCCAAAAGGATGCCGAAGAAGCTTGACACTGATTCGAGGAAGTGCGATTCTCAGATTGTCCAGATATGAGAAAGGCTTCCGCGACGGCAACGTTCGGAGGCTTTTTTCTTTTGCGGCCTACTCTCCTGCTTGCAACTTGCCGGCCTGATAAGCTTCGTAAAGCTCATCGAGACGGCGTGAAATGTAAGCGCCGAAATCCGGCGCTTCGCCTGTTTTCAACGCGATCGTGAAGGAATTGCCGGCGCTTTTGATTCGGCCGGCAATCTTGCCGCCGCTCTTCGGCTTCCAGTCATATTCGGTGGGCTCGGGCTTGGCCTCTTTCCTGGCGAGTTCGGCGACCAAAACCTCGAATCGGCGGTCGCTCTCCTCCGCCTTGAACCGATCTGACGCGATGACCTTCGCAAGCCGCGCCGCCGTCGTCCCATTCCAGTCCTGGGCAAGCGCCATCCACTTGCGTCGTCCGATACCGGGTGCGGCCCCCACCGACCTGATGATTTCTGCCGGAATGGCCTTGGCTACCGACAGCAGCTTCGATAGCTCCGTCTTATCGGTGGACAGCGCCTTCATGATAACCGGACGTTCAAAGCCCTTGAGCTCGAGATTGAGAGCGAAGACGGCGCGTTCGATATAGGAAAGGTTCCGGCGCGCCGAGTTCTCGATGCCCTGCGCAATGACGACATCGGTGTCGTCGAGCTGGCGGACGATCGCCTGCACCCTGCGCCCGAGCAGCTTGACTGCCTGCAGCCGGCGATGGCCGTAGGCGATCTGGTACCGCTCGCCATCTTCGGGATGGCGCCGAACAAGGATCGGCACTTCCTGGCCATTGTCGGCAATCGACTGCACCAGCTCGTCCTCGCGATCGAGCGGCTGGTCGGCAAGGCGATCGCGGACGAAGGAAGAATCGATCAGATCGGGATCGAGTTCCACGATGCGCTCGCCGGAGAGCAAAGCCTCCTGCATCGCCCTGCTCTCTTCCTCCATGCGGCCAAGGGTCAGCGCCATTGTCCGAACCGGACCGGCCGATCCACGCAAAGAAGGCTCCTCGTAGTTGGCCGCGGCCAACTCCTGCGCCGTATCGTCGAAAAGACCTTTCAGGCGATCACGTCTGCTCATGTGCGGCCCCAGGCTTTGTGAATGCCGGCAAGAACCTCGCCATTAGCGGCGTTGACCGATTCCAGCGCCCGATCATACGTCGAGCGGCGCACCTGCCCCTTCTCGATTTCGTAAAGCGTCTGCTTTGTCAGCCCGGCATCGGCGATTGCCGTCGATTTGAGAATGGTTGCCGTCAGCACGTCGTCGCCGAACAGGCTGCGCAACAGCGCAACGATCTGCGACTGCGGCGCATCGAAGGGTTCGTGGCGGGTGACGACATATTTGATGAAGTCATGCTGCAGGTCGCCGCCGGCCCTGCGAACCACAGAGAGAAGATCCGAGGTCATCAGCAGGAACTGCGACATGGAGGCGACATCAACCATCTGGGGGTGAATGGTGATGAGCAGCGATGTGGCGGCGCAAACGGCACCGAGGGTGAGGTAGCCGAGCTGCGGCGGGCAGTCGATCACCACCACATCGTAATCGGCCTCGACCTCGGCAATAGCGACGCCGACGCGGCGGAAAAACAGCTCGGCCGGCTTCTGGCGATCATTGAGCGCCCGCGGCGTCTCATGCTCGAACTCCATCAGTTCGAGATTGCCGGGCACCAGATCGAGTCCGTCGAAATAGGTCTTGCGGACGATCTCCTTCAGCGGCTTACGAGCCGCATCGTAGCGGATGGCCCCATACAGCGTATCGCCGTCGGAAAGATCGAATTCCGGCTGAACGCCCAGCATGGAGGACAGCGAGGCCTGCGGGTCGAGATCGATCGCCAGCACCCGGTAACCCTCCAGTGCCAGATGTTGCGCCAGATAAAGCGTGGTCGTCGTCTTGGCCGAACCGCCCTTGAAATTGGTGACGGCGACCGTCTGCAGCTTTTCGCCGGGGCGACGCCACGGGAGGTAACTCAGCGCATCCTTCGGCTTCAGGTTCGCCATGTAATGGCGCAATTCATTGATCTGCCCGAGCGTATAGGAACGTCGACCATTTGAGGAGAGCTCCGGCTGCGGCCCCTTGCCGTCCAGCGAAAGCTGGCGAAGATAACCGTCGGAAACGCCGATCATCTGGGCGGCTTCGCCGGAAGAGAATGTGCGCAGCGTCTTCTGCGCAAGCGGCGGAAACAGCTTGTCGCGGAGGAGCTTCAGTTGCCGCGAAAGCTGGTTCGCATGCCGCTCGATCCGCACGTCTGTCGTCGATACGCTAATGTTGTCCAAAACACCCAATCCTTTTCGATGCGCTTTTCTGTCAACATAGCGTCAAAAAGCGTATCGAAAGTGACACGATTCGGGATTTACGGCAACAATAGGGGTCAAGCCGCCGTGTCGGGCCGAGTTGGCCGCGGCCAACTCCCTGCCCTGCCCTTGCGGCCGGCCCGGTTTTTCGGCAAGACCGCTTGGACTCACGGGGAAATATCCGCTTGAAGCATATCAATATCATCGGAATCGGCACGGGCAATCCGGAGCACGTCACCATACAGGCGATCAACGCCATGAACGCTGCCGACGTGATCTTCCTGCCGCTCAAGGGCGCCGGCAAGGAAGAGCTCGCCGAGGTGAGGCGAAAGATCTGCGAGCGCTATGTCACTAGACCAGGTGTCCGGATCGCGGAATTCGAGGTGCCGGGAAGGCAGACCGAAGACAGAAGCTACTCACAAAGCGTCGATGCCTGGCACGGTGAGATCGCGAATATCTATAGAGAATTGATCTCGGGGGTGCCGGACGGCGGCACTGGCGCCTTTCTCGTCTGGGGTGATCCCAGTCTTTACGACAGCACGATCCGCATCATCGAACGCGTTCGTCAAGCAAACAGCATTGATTTCGATTACAGCGTCGTTCCCGGCATCACCAGCATCCAAGCTTTGGCGGCCAGCCACAAAATCCCGCTCAACCTCGTCGGCAAGCCGGTCGGGATCACCACCGGGCGGCGGCTGGCGCGAGATGGACTTCGCGGCGGCAGTACGGTCGTCATGCTCGATGGCGAACAGGCTTTTGCGAAGATCGACCATGTCGACGCCGAGATCTTCTGGGGCGCCTATCTCGGCACCGGGGACGAGATCATCCGATCGGGACGGCTCGCAGACATCGCTGCCGACATCCAGACACTCCGAAGCGAGGCGAGGCAGCGGCACGGCTGGATCATGGACATATATCTGCTGCGCAAGGGACGCGACTTCGAGGAATAGCCGTCGCCATCGTGTTTTGCCGCGCCGGCCGCGATCATGTAAGAGATGATCAGAGGGTTGAGAATGGGCACAGAGGCCGCCAAGGCAATCGACAGGACAGGCGAGGCGGATCTCGATGATCGGCCGCCGGCGAAGCCACGCCCGCGCGGCGCCTGCCCGGCCCTTGCCGCACCGATGCCGACCGGCGATGGTTTGCTCGTGCGGCTGCGTCCGGCCGGCGGCACCTTGACGCTATCGCAATTCTCAGCGCTTGCCCGCTCGGCTGCGGAGCATGGAAACGGCATCGTGGAAATCACCGCGCGCGGCAACCTGCAAATCCGCGGGCTGCGGGCCGAAACCGTTAGGCGCCTCGCCGCCGATATCGATGCCGCCGGGATCGCCGTGCCGGACGGGCCGCCCATCGAAATATCGCCGCTGCACGGCATCGATCCCGAGGAGATAAGCGATCCGGCAGCGCTGGAACAAGCGTTGCGCAGCACGCTCGGAGAGGGGCTCGCCTCGCCGCGGCTAGCACCGAAACTCTCGCTCATCATCGACGGCGGCGGCGCGTTCGGTTTGTCGGCGCTTCCGGCCGATATTCGTATCGTCGCGCAACCCGGCGCACAATGGCTCGTTGCGATCAACGGCGACGGCGAGACGGCAACGCCAGTTGCGAAGGGTGCAGCAGAAGCGGCGATATCAGCCGTTGGCGAGATTCTCGAGCTGCTGGCGGTCAGGCAGAGCCGACGGGCGAGGGATATCGATCCGGCCCTTCTGCGCGCGCGGTTTCCCGCCATGGATGCCATCCGATTTCGTCCGTCACATCGAGCAAAGATGCCGCTTTCCGGCTTGCACTGGCTAAAGAACGGAAGACATGTGCTTGGTGTGCGGCCGGAATTCGGTCAGATGACGGCATCCGATCTGACCGCCCTGTTCGACGAGGCAAAAGCCCAGGGCGCGACAGCCATCCGACTTGCGCCCGGCCGCGGCTTCTTCTTCACCGACTTTCCGGCGGGTGCCGCGCCGGCCCTCCAGATCACTGCGAGCAAACATGGCTTCAGCGTGCAATCCGGCGAGAAAAGCGAATATGTCGCTGCCTGCGCCGGCGCCGGCGCCTGCGGCTCCGCTTTCTACGAGACGAGAGCCCTGGCGCGCCGCCTCATTACCGCAGCACCTGTTCTGTTCGACGGATCGATGACGATCCATCTCTCCGGCTGTTCGAAAGGCTGCGCCCATGCCGGGCCGGCGCTGACGCTGACCGGATCGGCAGATGGTTTCGGCCTCATCCTTAACGGGCTTGCTTCAGATCTGCCAGATGAACGGATCGCTGGCGGTCGGATCGATTTCGCTATAGAGAGGCTCGCCCGGTCCATCACAGACAACAGGAGCGCTGGCGAATCGGCCGCCGCCTGCCTTACACGGCTTGGCGCAACCAGCGTTTGGAAGGCGCCGTGACAGGAATAGGAATGCCAGACTACGATTACATCCGCAGCGGCGACGCGATCTACGAGCGTTCCTTTGCGATCATCCGCGCCGAGGCCGATCTTTCGCCTTTCACCGAAGACGAGGCTGAGATCGCCGTTCGCATGATCCATGCCTGCGGGCTCGTGGAAGCGGCGAAGCATTTCATCTTTTCCACCGATTTCGTCAGCACCGCGCGCGACGCGCTGAAGGCCGGCGCGCCGATCTTCTGCGATGCGGAAATGGTGTCGCACGGCGTCACACGGGCGCGGCTGCCGGCTCTGAACGAGGTGATCTGCACACTGCGCGATCCCGCAACGCCGGAGCGCGCACGCGAGATCGGCAATACACGCTCGGCCGCCGCCATGCATCTCTGGCTCGATCGGCTCGGCGGGAGCATTGTCGCGATCGGCAACGCGCCGACCGCCCTCTTCCATCTTCTAGAACTCCTGCGCGACGGCGCGCCGAAACCCGCGGCGATCCTGGGCATGCCCGTCGGGTTCGTCGGCGCGGCGGAATCGAAGGACGCGCTGGCGGAAAATTCCTATGGCGTCCCCTTTGCCATCGTGCGCGGCCGGCTCGGTGGCAGCGCCATGACGGCAGCCGCCATCAATGCGCTGGCGAGGCCTGGCCTATGATGACATCAGGCCGTCTCATCGGCGTCGGCACGGGGCCCGGCGATCCGGAGCTTCTGACCCTCAAGGCCGTGCGTGCCATAGAAAGCGCTGACGTCATCGCATATTTCGCCAAGCAGGGCAGGGGTGGCAACGGCAAGGCGATCGTCGAGCCTCTGCTGAAACCAGCGGTGACGCTGCTGCCGCTCTACTATCCTGTCACAACCGAGATCGACAAAAACGACGAACGCTATCAGAGCCTGATCACCGAGTTTTACGACCGGTCTGCAAGAGACATCGCCAGGCATCTCGACGCCGGGCGGACCGTCGCCGTTCTCAGCGAAGGCGACCCGCTCTTCTACGGCTCCTATATGCACCTGCATGTCAGGCTCTCCAAGCACTATCCCACCGAAGTGATCCCCGGCATCAGCGCCATGTCGGGCTGCTGGTCGCTGGCCGGCATGCCGATCGTCCAGGGCGATGACGTGCTCTCCGTACTGCCCGGTACGATGGCCGAGACCGAGCTGACGCGGCGCCTTGTCGATACGCAGGCCGCCGTGATCATGAAGGTCGGCCGCAATCTGCCGAAGATCCGCCGAGCGCTTTCGGCCGCAGGCCGGCTTGCGGACGCCCTCTATGTCGAGCGCGGCACCATGGCGAATGCGGCGATGGAAAAGCTTGCCGACAAGAGCGACGGCGATGCGCCCTATTTCTCGCTCGTGCTGGTGCCGGGCTGGGAGGGCAGCCGATGAGTGGCAGGCTTTTCGTCATCGGCACCGGCCCCGGCAATCCCGAGCAGATGACACCGGAAGCGCTGGCGGTTGTCGAGGCGGCGACGGATTTCTTCGGCTACGGACCTTATCTCGACCGGCTGCAGCTCCGCTCCGATCAGCTGCGGCATGCGTCGGATAATCGCGAGGAGCTCGACAGGGCAGGGGCGGCGCTTTCCATGGCAGCGGACGGCGCCAATGTCTGCATCGTCTCCGGCGGCGATCCCGGTGTCTTCGCCATGGCCGCTGCCGTCTGCGAGGCGATGGAGAACGGGCCGGCGGCGTGGCGCGCCGTCGATCTTACCGTGCTGCCCGGTGTCACGGCGATGCTGGCGGTGGCCGCAAGAGCCGGGGCGCCGCTTGGTCACGACTTCTGCGCAATATCGCTATCAGATAACTTAAAGCCTTGGAATGTCATAGAAAACAGACTTGAATTGGCGGCAAGAGCAGGCTTCGTCATCGCGCTCTATAACCCGATCAGCCGGGCGCGGCCGTGGCAACTCGGTGAGGCTTTCAAGCTGCTGCGCCACCATCTGCCGGCAACGACCCCGGTAATTTTCGGCCGCGCGGCCGGGCGGGTAAACGAGCACATCGCGGTGCAGCCGCTATCGCAAGCGGACGCATCGATTGCCGATATGGCGACCTGCATCATCATCGGCTCCGCCGAAACGCGGATCGTCGCCCGCCCCGGCAAGCCGGATCTGGTCTACACGCCACGTTTCATGGCGGGGGGGAAGAGGTGATCGATCGACGCAAGCGCCGCCTCGACGGTTTCGACCGATGTGATGATCGGCGACGGCGCACGCGCTATCATCATCACCTCGATGCCGAGCAAACGGGCCGCCTCGATCTTCGGATAGGTGGCGGAGCCGCCGCTATTCTTGGCAATGATGACATCGATATGATGCTGTCTCAGCAAAGTGCATTCACTTTCCAGCGTGAAGGGGCCGCGATCGAGAATGTATATGGCATTCGGAAGCCTAAGCGGCCGTTCGACGGGGTCGACGCTGCGGATGAGATAGTGATGTTGCGGCCCCGCTTCTGCGTGGTGAGCGCTCTGCCGGCCCGTCGCCAGGAAGACATGGCGGGGAGATTGGCCGAGCGCCGCGATGGCCGCCGGAATGCTCTGCGCTTCCCGCCAGCGATCACCCGGCATTCGTTGCCATTCGGGGCGGCGCAGAGCGATCGCAGCGACAGCGGCGGCTTTGGCCGCGATGCCGGCATTTTTGGAAATTCGTTCGGCGAAAGGGTGCGTGGCGTCGATCAGCAGCCCGTAGCCGCCGGCTTTCAGAAAATCGGCCAGCGCCATGGCACCGCCGAAACCACCGATACGGACCGGAACAGGCTGCACGGCCGGTTTCTCGGTACGTCCGGCAAGCGACAGCAGAATATCGCAATCACCACGCGCTGCGAGCGCTTCGGCGAGCAGGCGCGCCTCGCCGGTGCCGCCGAGGATCAGGATGCGAAGTCTTCCCATGTCTGATGTCTTTCCCACTTGCACCCAGCCCTGGCTGACTATTATCGGCATCGGCGAAGATGGTCCAGCAGGGCTGAGTGAGGAGGCGAAGAGGCTGATAGCCGCCGCACCCGCGGTCTTCGGCGGGGCGCGGCACCACGCGCTTGCCGCATCGCTGATATCGGGCGAAAAGCTTGCCTGGCAGAGCCCCTTCGAGCGTTCGGTCGATGCCGTTCTTGAAAGGCGCGGCACACCTGTCGTCGTGCTCGCCTCCGGCGATCCGTTTCTCTATGGCGTCGGCGCAACCCTCTGCCGCCGTGTATCGGCCGAAGAGATGCGTGTCATTCCGGCGCCGTCTGCCTTCAGCCTTGCCGCCTCGCGGCTCGGCTGGCCGCAACAGGACGTGACGGCGATCTCGCTGCACGGACGCCCGCTCGACCTGGTCCGACCGCATCTGCACCCCGGGCGGCGCATCATTGCTCTGACCTCTGATGAGAAGGGACCCGGCGAGCTTGCTGCCTTGCTTGTCGCAACCGGCTTCGGTCAGTCGAGGCTTACCGTGCTCGAAGCGTTAGGCGGTGCGCGAGAACGACAGAAACGCGCCGTGGCGGCGGATTTCGATCTCACTGACATCGATCCCCTGAACGTCTGCGCGCTCGAGGTTGCGGCAGGGGAGAGGGCTCGCATCCTGCCTTTTGCCGCAGGTCTCGAGGATGATTTGTTCGAGCATGACGGTCAGATCACCAAACGGGAGATCCGGGCGATGACGCTCTCGGCGCTTGCGCCACGTCACGGCGAACTGCTCTGGGATGTCGGCGCCGGCTCGGGATCGATCGGCATCGAATGGATGCTGGCTGATCCCTGCCTGAAGACGATCGCTGTCGAGCAATCGCCGGAGCGGGCGGCGCGGATTGCCCGCAACGCATCCGCCTTTGGCGTGCCGCATCTCGCCGTCGTCGAGGGTTCAGCGCCCGATGCGCTGCGAGGCCTGCCGGAACCGGACGCGATCTTTCTCGGCGGCGGCGGCAGCGATCCTGATGTCATCGACACGGCCATCGCCGCGCTGAAGCGGGGAGGGCGGCTCGTCGCCAATGCCGTGACGTTGGAGATGGAAGCGGTATTGATCGCCGAACATGCAAAACGCGGCGGCTCCCTCACGCGGATCGAAATATCGCGCGCTGCGCCGCTCGGCAGCATGAGCGGCTGGCGGCCGGCGATGCCGGTGACGCAATGGCGCTGGACGAAAGGATAACGGGATGACGGTGCATTTCATTGGCGCGGGGCCGGGCGCTGCGGATCTGATCACAGTGCGTGGCCGCGATCTCATTGCCCGCTGTCCGGTCTGCCTCTATGCCGGCTCGATCGTCTCGCCGGAACTGCTGCAATATTGCCCGCCTGGCGCGCGCATCGTCAATACTGCCCCGATGTCGCTCGATGAGATCGAGGAAGAATATCTCCGAGCCGCTGCCGCCGGCCAGGACGTCGCCCGGCTGCACTCCGGCGACCTCTCCGTCTGGAGCGCGGTCGCCGAGCAGGTGCGCCGGCTGCAGAAGCACGGCATCGCCTATACGATGACCCCGGGTGTTCCGGCCTTTGCGGCTGCGGCCGCGGCACTCGGGCGCGAACTGACGATCCCGGCCATCGCTCAAAGCGTGGTGCTGACCCGCGTGTCCGGCCGCGCTTCACCGATGCCGAATGAAGAGACGTTGGCGAAATTCGGCGCGACGGGCGCTACGCTGGCCATCCATCTGGCGATCCATGCTCTGAAGCAGGTGGTCGACGAGTTGACGCCACTCTACGGCGCGGACTGCCCGATCGTCATCGTCGTCAAGGCCTCCTGGGCGGACGAGCGCATTCTCTCCGGCACGCTCTCTGATATCGAGGCAAAGGTTGCGGCCGAACCGATCGAACGCACGGCGATCATCTTCGTCGGACCGTCGCTCGAGGCGGAAGATTTTCGCGAGAGCTCGCTCTATGATCCGGCCTATCAGCGCCGGTTCAGGGGCCGGGAATAACGTCTCATGATCGGCCGCTCGCCGGCGGCCGATCATGAAGAGAAGCGTACCTTGGGTCTTAGACCCGCGCGGTCAGATAATCCATGCTGGCGCGTAGCGCAGCGGCCGGGTCCTTGACCGCATGAACTTCCGCAGCAAAGGGTTCGAAGGAGAACGGACCCTTGTAGCCTGCCTGCAGCAGCGCCTTGATCTGCCCGGCATTGTCAAGCCGGTCGTCGCCGTCCACGAGCACGCGATGGGAGTCACGCATATCGGCAACGGAAACGGAGGGATCGCTGACGCCGGAAATGTGCACGAGGCCGGCCAGGTCGGGGAAGGTCGCGGCTTCGCCGGCAAGGTGATGGTGGAAGGTGTCGTGGACAAGCCTGAAGGTCGATTGCGCGCCGAGTTCCCTGATCGCCTCGGCCGCCTCGGTCTTCGAACGCAGCGAGCAGATCTCGAAACCGAGCGGCTCGACGAGGCCGATGATGCCGGCTTTATCAAGCATCGGCTTCAGTGCTGCCAGGGACTGGCGCAGATTGGCCTGGCGTTCGCCGTCGGCGCAGGCGGTGCCGTCGTTCTTGGGGACGAGGACCAGCGCCTTGGCGCCGCAGGCGGCGGCATAATCGATCAGTTCCCGCGCTTCCTTGGCACGCGTCTCATTCCATTCGTTGAAACGCTGCAGGGCGTTGATCGAAATGATCGCCAGCCCGTGGCGGGCGGCGGCTTCTCTGATCGCTTCGGGTTTGGTGCCGTCGAGAATTGCGTTGCCGGAAAGGTCGTTGCGGATCTCGACCGAGTCGATGCCGAGCGACTTTGCCAGCGCGAAGAAATCATCGATAGCGAGCGACGGCGCAGCCATGTGGTTGAGGGCAAAACGGATCGAAGTCATGACGGATATCTCCTCCTCGTCTCCGCGACAGAAGCGGAGAGGTACTCGTGAATGGGCGAGCGAATCTCTATCCGAATTTGCCGGGCAATCCATCCGTCATTGCCGGCGCCCGCCCTCATTGCTGAAAGAATTTCAGGCGTGATGATAGAATTCCATCACTCCTCAGATATTCTCGGAAATATAGATATCGAATGGCAGGAAGGATTGGCCGGGAACGGCGGCCTCACCATGCTCTATCGCGCCGAGCATCAGCGATAACAGCTCCTTGCAGAGAGCGGGCAGGGGAGTGGCAACCACCATGGTGACGATATCGTCGGCGAGACCAGCCTTGCTCTCCGGCGTCAGCTCATTGACGACAAGCACGATCCGGCCGCCGACATCCTCTTCACGGAACGCCGAAATCGCCCCCTCCATACCGCCGCCGCAGACATAAAGCCCGACGAGGTCGGGATGTTTCTGCAGGAGCGTCAGCGTTGCCTCATGGGTGATTTCGGCCGTCTCCAGGTTGATCAATGTTTCGACGACATCGAATTCCGGCGCATTCTCCCGAAAATAGGAGCGGAACCCGATCTCCCGCAATTCATGGCCGTGGAAGCGGTGGCTGCCGACAAAACAGGCCACTTTGCCGGGCTTATCGGCCGTTCGTGCGATCATCCAGGCGGCGGTGCGTCCGACCTTGCGGTTGTTGACGCCGACATAGGCGTCACGCACGCCGGTGGCGAGATCGGAGAGCAGCGAGAAGACGGGAATGCCGCGCTCCTTCAACTCCTCCACCGCGGTCGTGACCGCGGGGTAGTCGGGGCCGACAACGGCTACGGCCTGATTGCGGGCGCCGAGCGACTTGATCTTTTCGTTGATTGCGGCAGGGGTTGTCGAAGACGGGTATTCGATCTGGATTTGCAGACGGGCGGTGGTGACGGCGCGCGCCGCCGCCTCGATTTCGCGGGCGAACGTCTGATAGAAGGCCTGCGTCGGCTTCTGCAGCAGGAAGGCGAGCTTGTATTGCGGCAGATCTTCGAAGACGCGCTGCCGGATGAGGCCGACGGCATGATAACCGATCTCCTGTGCCGCATCATAGACCCGCCGCGCCGTTTCCTCCCGCACACGATGACGAGCGTTGAGAACGCGGTCGACAGTGGCGACGCTGACGCCGGAGGCGCGGGCGAGATCGGAAATGGTGGGTCGGCGCATGATATCCCTGATGTATTCGCTCATGGATGCGAGCCATTCATGATGGCTTTTGATAGATTACATCAAGCCTGCATTGAGCGTCGTCCAAAGTCAACCTATTCTCCCGACAACGGCATAGGGAGGCGGATAATGGCGATCCAGACAAAGAAACGAGACTACGATCTGCTCGGGGAAAGCGGCCGCACCGCGGTGGAGACGGGACTGGCGGCTGCCGAATGGTATCACACCGACATTCCCCGCAAGGAGATGAAGGCGCTGATGCAGCGATCCGATGGGCCGGCGATCCGTGACACAGTCATCTGGCTCGGCAGCATGGCGGTCTTTGCCGGTCTCGGCATCTATTTCTGGGGCTCCTGGATCGCGCTGCCCTTCTTCCTCGCTTACGGCGTGCTCTACGGCTCGGCCTCCGACAGCCGCTGGCATGAATGCGGTCACGGCACCGCCTTCAAAACGCGCTGGATGAACGACGCCGTCTACCAGATCGCCTGCTTCATGATCATGCGCAATCCGGTGACCTGGCGCTGGAGCCATACGCGCCATCATACCGATACGGTCATCGTCGGCCGCGATCCGGAGATCGCCGTCATGCGGCCGCCGGACCTGCTCCGGTTGATCCTCAATTTCTTCGGCATCCTCGACGTCTGGCATGCTGTCCTCGACATGCTGCGCAACGCCTTCGGCATCATCAGCGCGGCGGAAAAGACCTTCATTCCGGAGATGGAGCAGCCGAAGGCGATCCGCTTCGCCCGTATCTGGCTGGCGATCTATCTTGCGACCGTCGCCGTCGCGGTGGCCACCGGCTCGATCCTGCCGCTGATGCTGATCGGCCTGCCGCGCCTCTACGGCGCTTGGCACCACGTGCTGACCGGGCTCCTGCAGCATGGCGGCCTTGCCGACAACGTCATCGATCACCGGCTGAACAGCCGCACGGTCTATATGAACCCGATCAGCCGTTTCATTTATTGGAACATGAATTACCACGTCGAACATCACATGTTCCCGATGGTGCCCTATCACGCGCTGCCCCGGCTGCACGCAATGATCAAGCACGATCTGCCGGCGCCGAACCGGTCGATCTGGTCGGGCTACCGCGAGATGATCCCGGCTTTCCTGCGCCAGCTGCGCAACGAGGATTATTTCCTGAAGCGGGAACTGCCGGCCACCGCGCGGCCCTACCGCGAGGAATTCCACAACGAACTCGCCCCGGCGGCGCAGTAATCACAATCAAGGGAGGTTAGAGATGAGCGGAAACTGGATCGAAGTCTGCGGCAGGGACGAGATCGACGAAGAGGATGTCATCCGCTTCGATCATGGTGGGCGCACCTTCGCGGTCTACCGCAGCCCCGACGACGAATTCTTCGCCACCGACGGACTCTGCACGCATGAACATATCCATCTCGCCGACGGGCTTGTGATGGATGAAATCATCGAATGCCCGAAACATAACGGCCGCTTCAACTACAAGACGGGCGAAGCCAAGGGTGCACCGGTCTGCGTCAATCTCAAGACCTATCCGGTCAAGATCGAAGGCGACACCGTCTTCATCGCTGTCTGAGGAGGCTGATGTGGCTCATTTCGTCATCCTCGGTGCGGGCGAATGCGGTGCTCGCGCCGCTTTCGCTCTGCGGGAAAAGGGTTTTGCCGGCGAGATAACGCTCGTTGGCGCCGAACCCCTTCACCCTTATGAACGGCCGCCGCTTTCGAAGGCCGCTGCCGCCGATGCCGGCGATCCGAAATTCATCGCGGCTGCGGAAAAATACGCCGAAAGCGGCATCCGGCTGCTGATCGGTCTTGAAGCCAGGGATTTCGATCCTGCCTCCCGGATCGTCCTGCTTTCGGATGGCGCCGCACTCTCCTACGACAAGCTTCTGCTGGCGACGGGCGCGGCCGCGCGATCGTTCCCGGGCGCCTCCGAAGGCAATCCGCATATCCGTTCGCTTCGCACCCATGAGGATGCGGCCGCTCTGCGCGAGGCCATGAAGCCCGGCCGGCATATCGTCATTATCGGCGGCGGCTTCATCGGGCTGGAACTTGCCGCGACGGCGCGCCTGCTTGGGGCCGATGTCACCGTCATTGAGGGACTGGAACGCGTGCTGAAGCGCGGCGTGCCGGACGAGATCGCTCATCTGCTGACCGAACGCCACCGGGCCGAAGGTGTCGATATCCGCTGCGGTGTCTCGATTGAGACATTGACTGCGGAAAGCGGGAAGGCCGTCGTCAAACTATTGACTGGCGAGGTGATAGAAGCCGATCTCGCCCTCGTCGGCATTGGCGCGCGGCCGAATGTCGACATCGCCGAAAGGGCGGGGCTTACAATCGAAAACGGCATTGCCGTCGACACCTATCTCCGGACCTCGGCGCCTGATGTTTTTGCCGCCGGCGACTGCTGTTCCTTTCCGCTGCCGATCTATGGCGGCCGGCGGGTAAGGCTCGAATCCTGGCGCAATGCCCAGGAGCAGGGCACGTTGGCCGCCGCCAACATGCTCGGCTGCGACGAAGCCGTTTCAACCGTGCCGTGGTTCTGGTCGGATCAATACGACATGACGCTGCAGATATCAGGCCTCGCCGAAGGGGCGGTCCTGCATCTGCGCCGCGACCTCGGACCGGACGCCTTCATTCTCTTCCACCTCGACGCCGATGGCCGCTTGATCGCCGCAAGCGGCATCGGCCTGGGCAATGCCGTGGCGCGCGACATCAGACTTGCGGAAATGTTGATCGCGGCTGGCGCCCATCCAGACCCTGCTGCGCTGACATCAAGCAACGTCAAGCTGAAATCCCTTCTGGCCGCCTGAGCCCCCGATATTTCAAAGGAATTGATGATGAAAAAACATAAGCGTGCAACCGTTGCCGATCTGCTTGCGGAAAAGGGCAAGCGCCAGCTGACCATGCTGCGCGTCACCTCGCTCGAGGAGGCCGAAGCCGCCGAAAAGGCCGGGATCGATATCGTTTCGGTACCACCGTCGCTGCTCGGCCCGGTCTTCCGCGAGATCGCCCCCACGCCCTTTGCCATTCCGGGTCTCGAATATGGCGACCACGTCTCGGCCGAAGACTACCTGCGCGCCGCCTTTGCGGCCCTGAAGGCCGGCGGTGATGCCGTCTATTGCGCCGCGAGCCTGCAGACGATCCGTCGCCTGCGCGACGAGGGCATCCCCGTCTGCGGCCATCTCGGGCTGATCCCCTCGAAAGCCACCTGGACCGGAGGTTTCCGCGCCGTCGGCAAGACGGCAGCAAGTGCGGCCGAGATCTGGCGGCAGACCAAAGCGCTCGAGGAGGCTGGCGCCTTCGCCGCCGAAATCGAAGTCGTGCCGGGTGACGTTGCCGCCGCCATCAGCAGCAACACCTCGATGCTGATGATCTCGATGGGCGCGGGCAGCGGCTGCGACGCCCAATATCTCTTCGCCGACGACGTGCTCGGCGCCAATCGCGATCATTATCCCCGCCATGCCAAGGTCTATCGCAACTTCGCCGCCGAACATGATCGGCTGCAGCGCGAGCGCATCGCCGCCTTCACCGAATTCGCCGAGGACGTCAGGACCGGCGCCTATCCGGAAAAGCGTCACTGCGTCGGTATCGACGAAGCCGAACTGAAGATTTTCCTCGACCGGCTGACTAACGAGACAGGCAAGCGCTGACGCCTGCCCGGCGACTCCCTTCTTCCCAGCGGGGAGAGGGGAAAGTTGCATTGGCTTCCGTCGCCGCCTGTGGCAGGAATGATCCGTTCGATTCATTCGGAACGGAGTATTCGGCCCCCTGTGACGATCGGCTTTGCGCATGCGGAACTGATTGCAGTGCTCGTCGCGGTGACGGGGGATGAGCCGCGCGTCATGACCATCCGCTCCGGCAACGCGCTGCCGTCGGGCCCATTCGAAATGGGCCATCGAACCCTGCAATCGGGCCTGCGCGAATGGGTGCAGGAGCAGACCGAGCACCCGGTTGGTTATCTCGAACAACTCTATACCTTCGCCGACCGCGACCGGAACAACGAGATTCTTGGCGGGCGGACGATCTCGATCAGCTATCTCGGCCTCGTCAACGAGCAGGCGGGCGCCGGCCGACCCGGATGGCACGGCTGGTACGACTATTTTCCCTGGGAAGACCATCGGCAGGGCCGGCCGGCCGTGCTGGATGAAATCGTGGCACGCCTGAAAAGCTGGGCGGATGTCGATCCGGCCCGGCGGGACCATCGCCATCGCCGCGCCGATTTCACCTTCGGCCTCGACGGCGGCGGCTGGAATGAGGATCTGGCCCTGCAACGCTACGAACTGCTTTATGAAGCCGGTCTCGTGGCCGAATCCGGATGCGGGGCGGAAGCCAATCTCGGCCGGGCGATGTTTGCCGATCATCGCCGCATTCTTGCGACCGGGATTGCTCGGCTGCGCGCCAAGATCAAGTACCGCCCCGTCGTCTTCGAACTGATGCCGGAGAGTTTTACGCTTCTGCGGCTGCAGCGCACAATCGAGGCCCTGGCCGGACTGACGCTGCACAAGCAGAATTTCCGCCGCCTGATCGAACAGCAGGAACTGGTCGAGGAAACCGGCGGAACCGAAAGCGAAACCGGCGGCCGGCCGGCCAAGCTCTTCCGCTTCCGCCACACCGTGCTCGAAGAACGGGCGCTCGCAGGAACGAAATTACCGCTCTCCCGCAATTGACATATGCTCATAGCGAGAATATGTCTTTGCCCATGATATGCTCAAAACGAGCATAATTGGGAGCCGGTCATGAATCACGCAGTTTCCGCATCCTCGCTCTACAACCGCGTCAGCCGCGTCATCCCCAAAGCCGAATGGATGTCGTTCGCGGACGACGTGGACGCCATTCTCGAGCTCAAGCGCCGCCGTAATGCGGTCATTCTCGCTCACAACTATCAGACGCCTGAGATTTTTCACGGTGTGGCCGATATCGTCGGCGACAGCCTGGCGCTCGCCCGCAAGGCTGTCGAGGTCGATGCCGATGTCATCGTGCTGGCCGGCGTGCATTTCATGGCCGAGACCGCCAAGCTTCTGAACCCCGAAAAAACCGTGCTGATCCCCGATCTCGGCGCCGGTTGCTCGCTGGCGGATTCGATCACGCCGGAGGATATTGCGCTGCTGCGCCAGGCCCATCCCGGCGTCCCCGTCATCACCTATGTCAATACCTCGGCCGCGGTGAAGGCCGCCTCCGACATCTGCTGCACCTCGGGCAATGCCAAACAGGTGGTGGAGTCGCTCGGCGTGCCGAAGGTGCTGATGATCCCTGACGAATATCTCGCCCGCAACGTCGCCCGTGAGACCGACGTCGAGATCATCGCCTGGCATGGGCATTGCGAAGTGCATGAACTCTTCACCGCTGAGGATGTCCGCCAACTGCGTGAAAACCATCCCGGCGTGACGGTGCTCGCCCATCCGGAATGCCCGCCGGACGTGGTGGCGGAGGCCGATTTCGCCGGCTCCACCGCTGTGATGTCCGATTATGTCGGCAGGCAGAAGCCGGCGCGCGTCGTGCTACTGACCGAATGCTCGATGAGCGACAACGTCGCAGTCCACCATCCCGACGTCGAATTCATCCGCCCCTGCAATCTCTGCCCGCATATGAAGCGGATTACGCTTGCCAATATCCGCGCCGCACTCGAGGAAAACCGCCACGAGGTGACGGTCGACCCGGCCATCGCCGTGGCCGCGAGCCGCGCCGTCGAGAGGATGCTTGCGATATGACCGAGATCCTCGAGCAGTTGACCGGCCGCACCGTCATCGTCGGCAGCGGCCTTGCCGGGCTGATGGCGGCGCTGACGCTGGCGCCGGAACCTTCTGTCATTGTCACCCGCGCCGCCCTCGGCGCCGAAACCTCGAGCGCTTGGGCGCAGGGCGGCATTGCCGCCAGCATCGGCGCCGACGACAGCGCCGCACTTCATCTGGCCGATACGCTTGCAGCCGGCGACGGGCTCTGCGACCGGAGCGTCGCGGCCGGCATCATTGCCGAGGCACCGGCAGCAATTGCCGCGCTGGAGCAGGCCGGCGTGCGCTTCGACCGCAATGCGACGGGAGAATTCTCGCTCGGATTGGAGGCGGCCCATAACCGCCGCCGCATCGTCCATGCCGAAGGCGATGGTTCGGGTGCGGCAATCATCGCCGCATTGGTACGGGCCGTGGCGCAGTCGCCTGCCATTTCAGTGCTCGAAGGCTTCGAAGCGCGGCGGATTCTGATGGACGGAGAAGGGGTCGCCGGCCTGCTCTGCGCGACCGCGGATGGGACTGCCATCCTGCCGACCGGCAAGGTGGTGCTGGCCACTGGCGGTATCGGCGGCCTTTATGATGCGACCACCAATCCGATCGGCAATTTCGGCCAGGGGATTGCGCTCGCGGCACGGGCGGGTGCCGACCTTGCCGACATGGAATTCGTCCAGTTCCATCCGACGGCGCTCGATTCTCGCCGCAGGCCCTTGGCGCTGGTCAGCGAGGCGGTGCGCGGCGAGGGGGCTCTGCTCGTCAATGAAAGCGGTGAACGGTTCATGGCCCGCATCCCGGGCGCCGAGCTTGCGCCGCGCGATGTGGTGGCGCGCGCCATCAGTGCCGAGATCGCCCGCGGCGGCAGGGTCTTCCTCGATGCCCGCGACGCGCTCGGCAGCCGGTTCGCTACACGCTTCCCTGTGATCGCAGCCCTTTGCGGCGAAGCCGGAATCGATCCGGCGAAAGACCTCATTCCGGTGCGCCCGGCCGTTCACTACCATATGGGCGGCGTCGCAACCGATGCCAACGGCCGCAGCTCCGTTCCCGCCCTCTGGGTTGCCGGGGAGGCGGCCTCGACCGGCCTGCACGGCGCAAACCGGCTGGCCAGCAATTCGCTGCTGGAAGCGGCGGTGATGGGCATGCGGGCGGCGCGCGACATAGCGGGCATGCCGGCACGAACCGGCAGTCCCTTCCAGTCCGAAAGGCTGCCAGCGCCGGCCGACGCATCGCTGGTCCGGCCGATCGTCTCGCGCCATCTCGGCGTGCTGCGCAATGGGGGCGCGGTGCAGGACGCGATTGCCGCCCTGCTGCCGCTTGCCGAAAGTGACGGCCCGGCCGCCGATCCGGCCATCGTCGCGCTTCTGATCGCCGTCTTTGCCGGTCTGCGGATGGAATCGCGCGGCGCCCATGCCCGCACCGATTTTCCGCTGAAGCTCGCTGATATCAAGCGTCGTCGGATGCGTCTGTCCCAGGCGTTGGAGATCGCCCGTGCAACACCGTCCTATGCCCTTGCCAGGAGTGCCTAAGATGAGCCTTACTCCCCTTCCGCGTCTGATTATCGAACCCTTGGTGCGGGCAGCCCTGCTCGAAGATCTCGGCCTTGCCGGCGACATCACCTCGGCATCGGTCATCCCCTCGGATCACCGCTCCACGGTGGTGATGGCCGCCCGCCAGCCCGGCGTGATCGCCGGCCTCGATGCGGCCGACCTCGCCTTCACGCTCGTCGATCCTCAAATCGTCATGCGCCGCCACATCGAGGACGGCGATGCGGTCAAATCCGGTGACGTCATCGCCACCATCGAGGGCCCTTCGCGCGGACTCTTGACCGGTGAGCGCACCGCGCTGAATTTCCTCGGCCATCTCTCCGGCATCGCCACCGTCACCGCCGGGATTGCCGCCGCCATCAGCGGCACCAAGGCCTCGGTCGCCTGCACGCGCAAGACGACGCCGGGGCTGCGGGCGCTGGAAAAATATGCAGTGCGGGCCGGCGGCGGCATGAACCACCGTTTCGCGCTTTATGACGCGGTGCTGATCAAGGACAACCACGTGGCCATATCAGGTGGCGTTGCCGAGGCGATCCGCCGGGCGCGGGCCGGCGTCGGTCATCTGGTCAAGATCGAGGTCGAAGTGGACAGGCTCGATCAGCTGCAGGAGGCGATGGCCGTCGGTATCGATGCCGTTCTGCTCGACAATATGACGCCGGACCAGCTGCGCGAGGCGGTCGCCATCGTTGCCGGGCGGGCAATCACCGAGGCATCGGGCCGGGTGACGCCGGCAACGGCCGCTGCAATCGCCGCTTCCGGCGTCGACCTTATTTCGGTCGGTTGGCTGACGCACAGCGCGCCCGTGCTGGATATCGGCCTCGATTTCGTCGAGCCCGCCGGCGCGGCATAAACCAGCGCCAAATAGATCGCGCCGATGCTGTGATCGATCAGGATCGCTTGCTGTGGTTGCGGCTGTAGAGGCCGCAACGGCTGGAATAACGGATCCAAATCACGTCGGGGGGCAAAGTGTTGGCAAGCATTTCCGGCCGCTTATGTGAGAAAATGCAAATATTCGGTGTAAAAACTTCTTTTTGCGCTATGCGCGGGCCTATTATCGCTCTAACATGTTCCTGAGTGACAGGTGCGTATGCGCGTCTGGTCTTCAGGGGTGAGAAGCGGGATGCAACGGACATCCGGACAGATGTCGACGAACAGGCTTTGCCTGCTCGGAAGACCGCGATTGCTGGCAGCGGGGAGGGAACTCCCCTTGCCGGAGAAGTCTTATTTTCTCTTCGCCATGCTCGCCGCCGAAACCAATCTCGAACTCGACCGGGAAACCGTCAGGCGGCAGCTCTGGCAATCGGAAGCCCCGGAGAAACGCGCAGGCAGTCTGCGCCAGCTGCTGGCGCGCATCGAGCAAAGCATTCCCGCCGACCTTCCGCCGCTGCTGAAAGCGACCCGAACCCATATCGGCCTTGCCGACGGCTGGGAGGTCGACGTCCATATACTGAAGCAGAAAGGGCCGCTCGCGGCCGAAGACGGCGACATTCTGAATGGCGAATTGCTTGAAGGCGCCAAGTCGCCGACGCAGGGCGCCGAAGACTGGCTGACTTTCGAGCGCCAGCGCATCGATGAATTGCGCGCCGCCCATCTGGCGCGGCTGGTGGAAACCGCTGAAGACAGATCGGATGAGGAGCAGGTGGCCTTTGCCCGTCGCCTGCTGGAGCTCGACCCTGCCAGCGAGACGGCCTATCGGTCGCTGATGCGCACTTATGTCAGGATGAACGATCCGGCCGCCGCCCGACAGTCCTATCTGAAGTGCAAGAGCCAGTTGAAGGAGGAGTTCGACACCGAGCCGGAGGTAAGCACCACCGCGCTTGCCCGCGAACTCGGCCTGATCCCGGCAGCTCAGCCCGCAGCGGCCGAACGTCCGTCGGCAGTGCCCGGCGGCTTCGCCGATCTGCTCGGTCAGCCGCGGATCATCATCCTGCCGCCGGAAAGCATTTTCACCGATGCGCTGATGGAGCGCGTCGGCAGAGCCTTGCTTGAGGACGTCACCATCGGCCTCAGCCAGCAGCGCGGCTTCAAGGTGATCGCAGCCCATACGAGCCTCGAAATCCTCAGCCGTTCGGTCGATCCGGCCCGCGTGGTGCCCCGTGCGCTCGACATTAGCTTCGACTATGCGGTTTACGTCACCATCCAAGGCCGCGACGAGGATGTCTATGCGACCTGCCGTCTGACGCGGACGACGACATCGGAGGTGATCTGGGCTCTGGAACTGCCGCTGGTCATGCAGAAGATCAGCGAATCCTTCGCGCATCTGACACGGCGCATCGTCTCCTCGCTTGCCGATACGGTCGAACGCCACGAGCTGGCGATGCCGATCGGCGAGGCGCCACCATCCGCTTACCGTCTCTATCTGGAGGGCAAGCGGCTGATCGCCCATACCGACCTGCAGCATCTGCGCCAGGCGCGAAAATGGTTCAGATCCTCGCTTAATCGTTACGAGAATTTCTCGGCCGCCCATGCCGGCGTATCGCGTGCGCTCGGCATGGAATGGCTGATCCGCGGCATGCAGGACACCGAACTGCTCGATGAGGCGAACGGTGCGGCCCGGCTGGCGCAGCAATCCGACCCGAACAGCGGCCGGGCTTACCGCGAACTCGGCTTCGTGGCGCTGTATCGCCGCCGTTTCGACGAAAGCCTGGACTATTTCCAGCAGGCTCAGGATCTCAATCCGAACGACGCCGACATCCTTGCCGATTACGCCGATGCGCTTTCTCACGACGGCGATTTCGATCGGGCGCTGGAGCTGAGCAACGCGGCTTTCAAGCTCAATCCGCTGCCGCCGGACTATTATTACTGGAACCTCGGCGGCATCCATTTCATGCGCGAAGAATATAAAAAGGCGATTGAAGCGCTGGAACCGGTGAAGACCAAGCAGGCAACGGCGCGCCTGCTGGCAGCCTCTCATGCCATGGCGGGCGATCAGGGCAAGGCTGAGAATTACGCCCGGGTCGTCCTTGAAAACTTCCCTGATTTCCGCAGCGACGATATCCGTCACTTCGTTCCCGATCGCGACCCCGCCTTTACGGAACCGCTGATAAGAGGCCTGCAGCTTGCCGGTCTTCCGTGATTGCATCGCCTTTTAACGAAGCCTGTAACGCTTAAATGACGCAGGCAATGTTTCCTTCGAATGGTTAACGGCAGAAACGCGCCGTTTAATCAATCGGAGATGAAACATGAAGACGAATGCTGAAACTCCCGCCGCGCAGACACAGTCCCTGCGCTTTTCCGCAGCCGCCAAAGCAGCCCTGAAGCAGGACGAACTCAACGTCTCCGCCAATGGGCTCGAGAGCCTGACGCATGCCCTGAGGTTTCGTTAAAGGGACGAGATCGGTATGTCCGCCTTCGCCGACCTCGAAACGCTTGCCGGTGACCTCGAACGATCATCGGCAGGCGTCAGCGACTATCACGACCGAGCAGTCACGCCGGCGCAGACACTTGCAGCCATCAGGCCGCATCTGCGCGAATTCGGTATTACGCGCGTCGGCCTGCTGACGGCTCTCGACGTGCTGAACATCCCCGTCGCCTTCGCGACGAGGCCGAACAGCCACACGCTTTCGGTCTTCCAAGGCAAAGGCATCGACAATGATGCCGCCATGGCCTCGGCCGCCATGGAAGCGATCGAGACGCGGATCGCGGAAATTCTGCCCGCCGACCTGACGCAGGCGACGGTGGAGAGCATGCGCGCGGAACGCGCCGCCATGATCGATCTCGACAATGTCGCACGATGCGCGCCCGATGAAATCGGCGGCGACCCCATCCCCTGGTGCTCCGGCCTCGACGTTCTGTCCGGCAGCAGCGTCTTCGTCCCCTGGTGGCTCGTCGGCCTCGACCATCGCGGCGAGCGGCCCTCGGGTTTCGAGCAGTCGAGTGATGGGCTTGCCTCCGGCAATACGCCGTCCGAAGCGGTCCTGCATGGGCTTTGCGAGCTGGTCGAGCGCGACGCCTGGGCCCTGACCCAGCTGAAATCGCCGCAGCGCCTCAAGGAGAGCCGCATCGATCCCGCCTCCTTCGGCGATGCGGTCATCGATGTCATGACCGACCGGATTTCGCGCGCCGGCATGCGGCTGCTGCTGCTTGACATGACCACGGATATCGGCGTTCCGGCTTTTCTGGCCGTCATCATGCCGGGCAATCTTTCCGACCGCGTCGACGCGCGCTGGTCGCATGTCTGCGGCGGCTGCGGCTGCCATCCCGATCCCGTGCGTGCCGCGCTGCGTGCCATCACCGAGGCGGCCCAGAGCCGGCTGACGGCGATCGCCGGCAGCCGCGACGATTTCTCGCCGCGCATCTATCAGCGTCTCGACAAGAGTGCGGCGATGCAGCAGTTGGTCGAACTCTGCGAGAGCGACGGCCGGATGCGCGCCTTTCAGAGCCGCCATCGCCGTGCCGCGACGATCCAGGAGACCATCCGCAACATAGCCGACCGGCTGGTGGCGAGCGGGATCGAGCAGATCGTCGCCGTGCCCTTTGCCCATCCGGCTTTGCCGGTCTCGGTCGTCAGGGTGATCGTGCCGGGCCTGGAGGTCGATATATCAGGTCAGTACATCCAGCTCGGCCTGCGCGCCGTTAACACCATGAGAGGAGCCCAATCATGAAGGTTCTGTTCGTCGGTCCGAGCCTTGGCAGCGGCCTTGCCGCAGCGAGAAATATCTCTCCGTGCATCGATTTCCGCCCGCCCGCCGCCCGCGGCGACATCCTGAAGGCGGTGGAGGATGGCGCCACCGCGATCGGCCTCGTCGACGGCTATTTCGGCGAGCTGCCTTCGGTCTGGCACAAGGAAATTCTTTACGCGCTCGAACATGATGTCGCCGTAGCCGGCGGCGCCAGCATGGGCGCATTGCGGGCTGCGGAATGCGCTCCGTTCGGGATGGTCGGCCTCGGCTCGATCTTCGAAGATTACGAGTCCGGGAGGCTCCTCGACGACGAGGCCGTCGCGCTGGTACATGCGCCGCAGGCGCTTGGCTGGTTGCCGCTTTCCGTACCCTGGGTCGATTTCGAACCCACGATTAATGCGCTTTATGCCTGCGGGGAGATTTCGACGGGTGAGCGCAAGAAACTGCTGCTCTCCGGCCGTTTCCTGCATTTCTCCGAGCGCACCTATGCGCGTGTGGTCGACGAGTGCCATTTTCGAAAGCCGCGCCGCGATCACCTTCTCGCCGCTCTCCGCAAGAATCGAGTCGAACGCAAACGCGACGATGCACGGCTGGTGCTGGAGTGGCTGCACCGCGACGAATTCGCGCCCGTCAACCGTGACTGGCGCTTTGCCGCAACCTCGCATTGGGAGCTTTTGCACGCCGAAGTCACACGCGATGTGACTCCTGTAACGCTAGAATAACGGTCTCGGCGAAATGATGCAGTACTGATGGAATCTGAGGCTTCACGGCCAAGGGGGCGAGAACAATGTTTGAACAACATAACGAAGGTACAGGCAGTGAATACGCAAGGATCTTCCGGCTGCTGTCGGCAGCCAAGGAGGAGGCTGAAAAACTTCAGCTGCGTAATCTGATGCACCTGACGAACATGGCGCTGCTGCAGGTCGTAATCGATTGGGACGGCATAGATCCGGACAGGGAACTTGACGTCAACCTCGAGAAACTGCTCGGCAGCAAGGCCAAGATCGCAATGAAGGACGCTAGCGAGAATCTGATCCTGATCGATCGCCATTGACCTTCATGCCGTCCGTTAGGATCGTGTGAAGGAGACCCGGCCTATTCGGCCGCTTCACCGTCGACCTGTTCGGTATGGGCAATTGCCTGAACAAGCTTCAGGATCTTCTTGCGAAGAGCTTCGTTTTTGATCGAGAAGAACGCCGCATTCAAAAGGACACCCTCGCGCGAAATAACGAATTCCTCGCTGGGTGCGGGGTTGTCGTTAGCCGTTTCAGGGGTCGACAGGTCGTCGAAGAACGTCCTGACGTCGACATTCAGCGCGCCGGCGATTTCAACCAGCATGCTGGCGGAAACGCGGTTGGAGCCTTTTTCGTATTTCTGGATCTGCTGAAACGTTACGCCGACACGATCGCCCAATTCCGTCTGCGAAACTTTGCGCAGCAGACGCTGTATGCGGATCGTCTTTCCGACATGAACGTCCACTGCGTGCGGTTCTTCTTTCATTTGTTTTCCCTCCTGAGGACACGGACATGAGGTTATTCGCCATATCCGTGTCTGACAACTTGTAACTGAGACACACAAAGCTAGCAATTGTTTGGCTGTAAGTCGTCCCAAACCGAAACATTGCATCGCTTCATATTAGCAGCAGCAAAAAACATGCCAAAGTAGCACTTTTGGGGGGTACATCATCCGATTTCAGGGTGCCGGACATGGTGCGCAAACTTTCGCGGCGGGTTTCGCTGCCAAAGGATCGGGGCAGCGTAAACAAAAAGTTACAGTGACCAGAGGCGCTGGGCATTGGCGAAGAGCAGCTTGGACCGCTCCGTCTCGCTGCTGCCGGAGATGACGGCATGGGTCGCTGCAACCCAGGTGGAAAGGCCGCCGCCGAGCGTGCAGACCGGCCAGTCGCTGCCCCAGACGACACGATCCCAGCCGAAACTTGCGATCACATGTTCGATATAGGGCGTCAGCGTCTGTGCTGTCCATGTCTGCGCATCCGCATAGGCGACAACGCCGGAAATCTTGCAGATTACGTTCGGCCGGCGGGCGATCTCCGAAATGCCGGCCTTCCATGGCTCGAAGGCATCGGAGCGGATATCCGGCACGCCGCAATGATCGAGGACGAACTGCACGTCGGGCGCGAGATCGACGAGAGCGGTGACGCGACCGGCCTGGTGCGGCAATGTGCAGAGGTCGAAGGTCAGGCCGCTGCCACCGATGCGCCGGATATTGTCTCGAAACAGGACACCTTCCGAGATGGTGTCAGGCACGACATGCAGCACGCGGCGGAAGCCCTTGACGAAGGGATCGGCCTTCTGCCGTTCGAGATAGGCTGCAAAACCCTCCTCTTCCGGGCGGCAGGAGACGATCGCCCCGGCAATCAGGCTGCCTCGCTCATTGGCGAGAGAGGCAATGTGGTCGGTCTCAGCCTGCATCACGGCCGGATCGACATCGACCTCCATATGCAGCGCCGTGGTAATGCCGCAGCGCCGCGCCTCGGCCGCATAGGTCTCATAAAGAAAGTCATGATCGAGAGCCGGCACGCCGGAAAGCCAGGGATAAGAAAGCGCCGAGCGGTCGATGATGTGCAAATGGGTGTCGATGAGCACGCGTTCCTCCTCCAGAAATGACCTCTGCCGCAACCTATTTCCAGTGAATGGATTATTCAAATAGAAACTCCGAGCTCCTGCCACCTGTTCAGCCGGAATTGACGACATCCGCCCCGGCCAGCAGCGAAAGCTGAGCGGCGGTCTTCTGCACCAGCGTGATCGTCTGGGTGATGTCGGGGGCGGACGGGGCGTTGACAAGGGCGATGAAGGGGCAGGTGAGGGCGGCGATGCAACGCCGATCCGGCCCGAGAACCGGCGCCGACAGATTGTAGACGCCCGATGTCTGGACGCTCGCCATCATCTCGTAGCCGCGCTCGCGGATCTGGTCGAGACGATCGTAGAATTCCGCGCCAAGGTCGATATCGGCGCGGTTGCGCGCATGTTCCGATATCATCATTTCCCGCTCCTCGTCGCTGCGGAAGGCGAGCAGTACATGCCCCGAGCCGGTGTCGAACAGGCTGATATGAGCGCCGATGCGGATCGAGAAGCCCCAATAGTCCGGCGCCTCCTGCTGGGCGATGACAACGGCGGCGCCACGGTCGAAGACGGCGAGATGATTGGCCTGGCGGGTGCGCTGGGCGAGATCGCGCATCAGCGGCGTGGCGTAGGAGGCAAGCCGGCGCACAGGCGCATGCAATTGCGCAAGACCGAAGAGCTTCAGCGTCAGCGAATAACGATCGCCGTCCAGCCGGGTGACGTAACCGCGACGCACCAGCCGGTCGAGCATGCGATAGAATTCATTGGGGCTGCGGTCGAGCCGCTTGGCGATCTCCGCCTGGGTGAGGCCGCTGTCGACGCCGGCAAGCAGCTCCAGGATATCGAGACCCTTGTCAAGGGCAGGAGCGCGGTAGCGGTCTGACTCGTCGGTCTCCATTCCTTCCTCCTGTGAATATTGTTCTGCATATACGCAGAACCACGGCCGGAAAAGGAAAACTTCACGCGTGACCCTTGGCCAATCGTCTGTTTGTCTATAAACAGACAAATCATAATTGAAGATAGCCGATCAGCAGAAACGAGGCGAGGCTTCGTGCCTTGCTCCAGACCGGACGAAACGCGCAAAGAGAGAAAATGGCAGGCTCTGATGGACGTGCTATTCCATCACTGCTCGGCCTTCGGCAAGATAACCGCATGCATCGTCTCATTGTAGACAATCCAGAAGAGGCCCGTGACATGACAAACAGACTCTCCGGCAAGACCGTTCTCATTACCGCGGCCGGCCAGGGCATCGGCCGGGCGACGGCGGCAGCCTTTGCCGCGGCCGGCGCCAAGGTCCATGCAACCGACATCAACACCGATGCGCTGGCGACCCTTGCCGCGGAAACCGGCGTCTCCACCCATAAGCTCAACGTGCTCGATGGGGATGCGGTCACGGCGCTCGTCGCCGAAATCGGCGCTGTGGACGTGCTGTTCAACTGCGCCGGCTTCGTCCATGCCGGCTCGATCCTGGAAATGCCGGATTCCGATCTCGAATTCGCTTTCGACCTCAACGTCAAGGCAATGATCCGCACCATCCGGGCGGTGCTGCCCGGCATGCTCGAACGCAAGGACGGGTCGATCATCAACATGGCCTCCGTCGCCTCCAGCATCAAGGGCGTGCCGAATCGCTTCGCCTATGGTGTCACCAAGGCGGCGGTCATCGGTCTTACCAAATCGGTCGCCGCCGATTATGTTGCTCAAGGCATCCGCTGCAATGCCATCTGCCCCGGCACGGTGGAAAGTCCGTCCTTGCAGGACCGCATGCGCGCCCAGGGCGATTATGATGCGGCCCGCGCCGCCTTCATCGCCCGCCAGCCGATGGGCCGGCTCGGCACGCCGGAAGAGATCGCTGATCTCGCCGTCTATCTCGCCGGCGCTACCTACACATCTGGCCAGGCGATCGCCATCGACGGCGGCTGGACGATCTGACGTCGGCTCGTGACGCGGTCGGCAGACCGCCGGCCGGTCCGCCTATCGCAATTGGCCCCATAAATCGGGAGGAACACCATGACCCGCATCACCGACCTTCGCGTCTTCGATCTCCGCTTTCCCACCTCGCAAAGCCTGGACGGATCCGATGCGATGAACCCCGATCCCGACTATTCGGCCGCCTATGTCATTCTCGACACGGATGTTCCAGGCCTTGCCGGCCATGGCCTGACCTTCACCATCGGCCGCGGCAACGACATTTGCTGCATGGCGATCGAAGCGATGCGCCATCTTGTCATCGGCACCGACCTCGCCGAAGTTCTCGCCCATCCCGGCAAATTCTGGCGGCACCTGACCAGCGACAGCCAGTTGCGCTGGATCGGCCCGGAAAAGGGTGCCATTCACCTGGCGACCGGTGCCGTCGTCAACGCTGTCTGGGATCTGCTTGCCAAACAGGCCGGCAAGCCGGCCTGGCGGCTGATCGCCGAGATGTCGCCGGAAGAGATCGCCGATATCGTCGACTACCGCTACCTCACCGACGTGCTGACGCGCGATGAAGCGGTCGCTATCCTCAAGAAGGCGGAAGCCGGCAAGGCGGAACGGATCGCCATTCTCGAAAAGGAGGGCTACGCCTGCTACACGACGTCGGCCGGCTGGCTGGGTTATGAAGACGAGAAATTGCGCCGGCTCTGCCAGGAAGCGATCGATGCCGGCTTCAACCATATCAAGATGAAGGTCGGCCGTGATCTCGACGACGATATCCGCCGTCTGAGGATAGCCCGCGAAGTGATCGGTCCCGATCGCTACCTGATGATCGACGCCAACCAGGTCTGGGACGTCAGTCAGGCGATCGATTGGGTCAAGGCGCTTGCTTTCGCCAAGCCCTTCTTCATCGAGGAACCCACAAGCCCCGACGATGTCGCCGGCCACCGCAAGATCCGCCAGGCAATCGGCCCGGTGAAGGTCGCGACCGGCGAGATGTGCCAGAACCGCATCATGTTCAAGCAATTCATCGCCGAAGGCGCGATCGACATCGTCCAGATCGATTCCTGCCGGATGGGCGGGCTGAACGAGGTTCTTTCCGTGCTTTTGATCGCCGCCAAGTTCGGCCTGCCGGTCTGGCCGCATGCCGGCGGAGTCGGTCTCTGCGAATATGTGCAGCATCTGTCGATGATCGACTATGTCGCCGTCTCCGGCACCAAGGATGGCCGCGTCATCGAATATGTTGACCATCTCCACGAACATTTCCTCGACCCCTGCCGGATTGAGGACGCCGCCTATATGCCGCCGGTTCTGCCGGGCTTCTCAATCGAGATGAAACCGGCTTCGATCAGCAGCTATACATTTCGAGGCTGAGGAACCAGCGCCAGCGGCGCGCTCGTCCCCCGCCAGAACCCGGAGAAGGGATTCGCTGTTCTCAAACCAGCATCGACTGCTGGGCGAAGATACCCGCCATCGCGCCTTGCCATGATGCCGTGGTGACCGAGGGCATTCCGGGATTGGCGAGATCGCCGGCGGCGAAGATGCCGGGCATGCTGGTCTCGCGGCGCTCATCGACCTTGAGGGCGATGCCGCTGGGCGTATCGACTGTGGCGAGGCCCAGTGCTTCATGCAGGCTGGCGGACGGCTTGTTGCGCGGATGGGCGAACAGGATGTCGACCGCGACATCGGGGCCGGTGTCGAGTTTGACGGTGGCGTTATGGCTCCCGTGATGGGCGATCCTGGTGATCCGGCCCTCGACGACAGGTATGTTGCGACGTGCCAGATCGGCCCGGATGTCGGGCGGAATATCGTGACCATCGGCGAACAGCGTCAACCTGTCGGTCCAATCGTGGAAAAGCCTGGCCTGATTGTGCGACTGCCGGCTGGACCAGACGAGGCCCCAATGCTGGCCAGCGACTTCAAAGCCATCGCAATAGGGGCAGGGCACGATGGAAGTGCCCCAGCTTTCGGCAAAGCCCGGAACATCAGGCATCTGGTCCGCGATCCCATAGCTCAGGATCACGCGGCGCGCCTTAAGGCTTTCGCCATCGCCAGTGAGGACGGAGAAGTTGTCGATGGCGCCGGAGATGCTGTCGGCCCGGGCATTGATCAGCCTGACCGTGGGATAACGTGCCAGCTGCTGCCGCGCCTCGGCCAGGATGTCCAGCGGCGGCTTGTGATCGTGGCCGAGCAGGCCATGCGAGTGGCCGGCGAAGCGATTGCGCGGCAAGCCGGTATCGAGAACGGTGGCCCTGCGGCGGGCACGGCCGAGCTGCAGGGCGCCGGCGAGACCGGCAAAGCTGCCGCCGATGATGATGACGTCATCCATGGTGATAAGCTCCGTGCTGTTGAGGGAGTGTGATTGGCTGAGCCTTGCCGCGTCCCGTCCACCGATACGCATCGATATGGCCAAGCGGCTTGGAGAAACTCGATTTTGAGGACAGGATAAATCCACTCTTTGGCTTGCACATTTCCGATACTGTATGGTATCGTAAAGCATGAATAACGATACTGTCAAGGATCTTAATGCTCGTGACCGAAGATAGTCGAGGCCGGCGCGGCCGGCCAGCCAACGAGGCGCTTGGCCAAACGATAGTCGACGCAGCATACGAACTCTTTGTGGAATTGGGTTTTCAAGCGACGACATTGGACAAGGTCACCCAGCGAGCGAAGATATCCAAGCTCAGCATCTATCGGCACTTCGAGAACAAGGAGGCGCTGTTCAGCGCGGCCGTCGCCGCCCGCTGCCACCAGTTTGCACCACAAGCCCTTTTTGAAGGCGTCGACGGTTCCGCCGAAGAGCAGCTCATGGCGGTGGGATCGTCCCTCCTTCGCACGCTGTTGAGCCCGGACGTCCGCAGTGTCGAAGCGATGGTCATGGCCGACAAGACGAATCAAACGTCGTTGAGCAAGCTCCATTACGAAGCCGGCCCAGCCCATGTCGTCGCCCAAATCGAGGCCGTGTTGCGCCAGTTGCACGCGAAGGCGGTTCTGAACGTGCCTGATCCTCTCCAGTCCGCCCGCTTGTTTGGCGCGCTTTTCAAAGGATCCGATCTCCTGATTATTGCGCGCTTCGATCCGGCAAGAGCAGAGGACGACAAGGAAATCGAATCCTATTGCCGGTCGGCCGTCGCCATGTTCATCGCCGCGCACGGTGGCAGCGGCCAGGCGGGCGGATAACCTAGTTAAGAACGGATCAGAACAGGATATGGCATGGCAGAGAAAAATGTTTATCAGGTAGCCGACTGGAATGGCCAAAGCGGGGAGCGCTGGGTCGCCAACCAGGCCCGGCTCGATGCCATGCTGGCGGTGTTCGGCCAGGCCGCGGTCGAAGCCGCCGCGCCCGCCATCGGCGAAAGCGTGCTGGACGTCGGCTGCGGCGCGGGGGCGTCGAGTCTGGATCTGGCCGCCCGCGTCGGCGCGGGGGGCCAAGTGCTGGGCGTGGACATTTCCGAACCGCTGATCGGCAGAGCGCGCGAGCGAGCGCCGCAGGACACGCCGGTCCTGTTCCAGGTGGCCGACGCCAGCCGCGCCAAGCTGCCCGAGGGCACGTTCGATATCCTGTTCTCGCGCTTCGGGGTGATGTTCTTCGACGATCCGACAGGGGCGTTCGCCCATATGCGCCGTACACTCAAGCCGGGCGGGCGGGTCGCTTTCGTCTGCTGGCGCGGCATGGCCGAGAACGATTGGGTGCGCTTGCCGATGGGCGCGATCAAGGGCATCCTCCCGCCGACCGCGCCGCCCGATCCCGAAGCGCCCGGCCCATTCTCGTTTGGCGACCGGGGGCGGGTGGCGCGTATCCTGACGGCGGCTGGCTTCACCGATATCGCTATCGCGCCATTCGATGCCTCCATCGCGTTCGGCGAGGGGAGGACGCGGGACGCGGCAATCGACGACGCGGTGGAGATGACACTCGAGGTCGGCCCGCTGTCGCGCGCGCTCGCTGATCAGCCAGACGACATCCGCGCCCGCGCCTCGGCCGCGGTGCGTGCCGCCTTCGCGGACCGCCCCGGCGAGCGGTCGATAATGATCGACGGCGCGGCGTGGATCGTCACGGCGCGTAATCCGGCAAGCTGACAGAGATTAACAGAGGGGAGACGCCCCCGCTTTGAACAAAATCAAAGGCGACAACCGCCCTATGTCTGAGCATGCATTTGAGGGAAGGCAAGCCTGGTTGCCTTCCCTCTGTGTTCACCGGCGCTTTTTACGCCAGGGCGCATTCTGCTGCCAGTCGCCGGCCATGATGCTCCCGTGGGGGATCACCTCGTCGACCACTTCGGCGAGGCCGTAGTGCTCGATCTGCGCCCGCACGTTCGCAGCGCTCTTGTAGGCACTCGGCAGTTCCGACACATCGGCGAAACCGGAGAAGAACCGCGTGTCGAGACCGCTTGTTTCCTTCTCCAGGATAGCCGCGATGTTGTTCGGGCTCAGACCTCGCGAATCCGCCCCATACTCGGCGGACAGCTGCCTCATATGCGCGCTGCGCGAAAAGTTGCGGCCGGCGCCATGCGGCGAGAAGCCGAGGCCATGAGCAGCGTTCGAGCCGCGAACGATCAGGATGGGTTCCGCCATATTGAGCGGAATGATGGTCAGATCGGTCGCGTCATGCGCCCAGTTGTCGAAGGCAGGGGTGGCACCCTTTCCGTGGTAGAACAGTCCGTCCGATTTCCGGAAGACGAAATTATGCTCGTTCCAGAAGCGGTCCGCGACTTTGGCCGAGAGCTTTTCCGCCGCCATGTCGTGAAGGACATAGTGGTTCTCTTTCGTCCACTGGCGGATCGTCTGCAGCGCCGACCAGTAAAGCTCACCTTCCTCGGTATCCGCCGGAATCCAGGCATTTTCCCGATGCGTCTCGGGCGAAATGCGCTCCCGAAACTGGTTGGCGACCTTCATGCCCTTGTCGTAGAGCCGCGCCCCCGGTGCTCGCGATCCGTGATGGGTCACAAGCGCGGTTTCCCCGGTCGACTTCATCGCCCCGACATAGGCGAAATGATTGCCGTCCCCCTGGGTCGCGAAATGCTCGATGCCGGCGCTCAGCGCCCCGTCGCGCAGATAGGGATTCTGCTGGAAGGCTGAAAGCGTCGCCTCGGAAGGCTTGAGCTGCGCGCCGCGCGGACGGCCGCCCGGACCGAAATGCGTCACCGCGTGCACGGCGTCCAGGAGCGTCTTCGGATCCACGCCGGGAAAGATCGAAATCGCCATGGAGCAGCAGATATCGGCCGAATGCATGCCCGGATGGATCGCTTCGGACGCCACTACGCCGCCGACCGGGATCGTTCCGACCGGACCCGCCGGGCAGGCGTCCGGCATGATCGCCGCGGCCCGGACGACCGGTGTGCGCACCAGCGCCCGCATCGTCGCATTCACCTTCTCGACATTGTCCTGCTCGAAGGCATTCTCGGCGCGGATGTTGGAATAGATCTCGATATCGTTATCGGCCTTCAAGGCAAGCGTCGGCCCGGGCTGGAAGGCCCTTGCCGCCTCCAGCGCATCGGTCACCGAGCCACCCTGGCTCAAAACCGCGTTGGCCGCATCGAGAGCCGGGCGAAACCACTTCCCTTGGCTCATGCCGGCATCGATCAAATCCTGTCCGCTCATCACCGCTATCATTGTCTTTTCTGCGTCTGCAGTCCTTCTTGTTCAGTTTGCTTCTCTTCACCCGCCGGCATTCGCCGGGGGTAGTCCATTCCTTCATGGCAGGAGTTTGCAGCGGCGACGAGGGTGGACGAAACCGGATGGCCCCGCTCGTGCCAGAGAGCGTATGCCCAGGAGGAATCGAACCTGCCAGACCATCCAACTTTGGAGGCTGTAGTTCCGTCCGGCATTCGCCACTGCAATCTTCGTCATGGCGACAAGTGTCCGGGAAACAGCTTGCTCTACCAACTGAGCTACAGGACCAGGCCCTGGCGAGGTTCGAACTCGCGACACAGATGTAGTTCCCCATGCATTCGCCATGTCATTCCATATGTCCGTGACGACAAGGTGTGGTGAAACGTCCTGCTCTATCCGCTGAGCTACGGGTCCATGAACTGGAGGACCCGACGGGATTCGAACCCGCGACCAGGAGATTAACGATCTGTAGTTTCATCCGGCATTCGTCACGGGTCCCCGCGCCGTTCACGGCAGCGCGAGGATATTGCTTCCTGTGAGCCCGTCAGAGCTCGATTGCCTCGATGGCTTTCACCCAGCCATCCGCTCCCTTGCTATTGGCCGCGAAGGCAGTGATCACCCCGTAGACGGCGTCCGAGAAGCCACCGATGTTGAGCACGTCGTCCCGCGTCGGCGCCTGCGTCGTGGCGTGGGGCTGGATGTCGAGGCAGACCAGCTTTGCAGCCGGGTTGACCCGCTTGATCCTGGCCCATTCCGTCATCACCGCCGTCGGCTGACCGCTGCCGCGCGCATCCACCCAGGACTGATTGTCCGAGATGAACACCACGAGATCGACCTTGGCCTTCTCGTTTGCCAGCATCCTCAGCGGTGCGGAGCAGTTGGTTCCGCCGCCACCGATTTTCGCCAGCTTACCGGCATTGGTCATCACCGAATCCCGCTTGTTGAGGCTGACGCGCACCACGTCATTCTCGAACGGCAGCACGCGCGCCTTCGGGTTGCGCTGCAGGAACGCCGCGGCCATCAGACCGGCGACGTCGATGCAACGGACCGAGGAGGTCGCGCCCTTCCGATAGCCGGTCACGGGCGAGCTCATGGATCCCGACACATCGGGGCAGAGCACCACATTGCCCATCAGCGATGGCACATTGGCGATGGCGATATCCATTGCGTCCTGAAGCGCATCCCGCACGACATCCGGAGCCTGGCCATCGACCATCTTCCACGCCATCATCAACTGATAGGGGAAGACCTTTGCCTTGCGGATTTCCTCCGGATCGGCAAGCCGCGCCGCCAGCGCCTCGGCAAAACCCTCGACCTTGAACACGCCGTTGCGTGCAAAGGTGTTGAGGTTCTGCCGCACCATCTGCCAGCCGCCCTTGCGGGCGATCTCGACCCAATGCTCTCGCGTCAGCGGCAGCGAGGTCAGCATCTGGAGCGGCACATCAGGCACCGGCCCCGTCTGGTCACGCCGGAACGCTTCCAATGCCTTGACGAGTTCCGGCAGCGCCGCGTAGTCGTGCGGCTTGCCGATCGCCCAGGCATAAAGCGCCTTGCGCTCCCCTGTGGCCGGCTTCGGATGCACCATGCGGATGACGTCGGCAAGCGAAGGATCGTTTCCGACCATCGCACGCAGGATCTGCTCGGTGCTGGCTCGTTCGAGCCACGCCTGCACCAGCTTCTTCGGGCGTGTGCCGAGCGACTTTCGACCCGTGGCGCCGGAGCGCATGACCTGGACGAAACCGCGCAGCATCTTGCCGCTCTTCACCACCCGCGGGAATGCACGGACGAAGGCATCGCTCTGAAGGCCGGAGAGCATGGCGAGCAGCGTCACCGGCATGTCCTTCATGTGACCCTTTTCAGCGGCATAAACAGCCAGCTTGGCGAGAAATTCCGGCTCGACCTGAAGGGCAAGCGTCTTTACCGCGTCCAGCTGCTCAGCTCCATCAGCATAGAAGGTGCCGTTGAACGTGCCGGTCACGGCATATTGCGCCAGCGCCTCGCGCGGCGTCAGCTGGTAGGCCGGGGCTGCTTCATGATTTTTTGTGTCCGTTCCCGGAAGCAGTTTTCCGAGGTAGGTTTTGAAGATCGCCTTGTTGACCATGACAGCACCTGTTGTTTGGTTCGTGCCAGATACATTTCAAGACGCGTGCCAGTTTGAAGAAGGGAGCGGGAGATACGCGAAACGTTCGTTCATCCATCTGTTTTCAAAAGAGAAATTTTTATGCCTCAGCCGAGCGCAATCATGAATTGCGAAGATCCGATCCCGATTATATTATCGCCGATTATCTTTCTTTATAATTTTGGATAAGTCATGAAGCGCCGCGTCGCCATCAGCATATTGGGGACCACCCTGGACGCAGGGAAATGGGAAAATCGCTGGAGCCGCTGGCGCCCCAATGTCGCGCTCTGCCAGCAACCGGGCCTGTTCATCGACCGGCTGGAGCTGATCCTCGAAAACCACTCGCAAGCTCTCTGTCACCGTATCGTTGCCGACATCGAAACCGTGGCGCCGGCAACGGAGGTGCGGACCAACATCATCAACTTCCGGGACCCCTGGGATTTTTCGGAGGTCTATACCAACCTCAGGGACTTTGCACGCAACTACAACTTCGACCCCGAAACGGAAGACTATCTCGTCAACATCACCACCGGCACCCATGTCGCACAGATCTGCTGGTTCTTGCTGACCGAAGCCCGCATCATTCCCGGCCAGTTGTTGCAGCTCTCGCCGCCGCGCGACCGCGACCCGGAGCAGGATTTCGCCGGCACGCACCGGATCATCGACCTCGATCTGTCCCGCTATGACGAGATCGCCAAGCGCTTCGCTTCCGAGCGGGAAGACGCTGCTTCTTTCCTGAAATCCGGAATTTCGACCCGCAACGCCGCCTTCAACAGAATGATCGACGAGATCGAAAGGGTGGTGATCCGCTCGACCGCGCCCGTTCTGCTGACCGGGCCGACCGGTGCCGGCAAATCGCAACTCGCCCGCAGGATCTACGAATTGAAGAAGAGCCAGCGCAAGGTCAGTGGTCCGTTCATCGAGGTCAACTGCGCGACCCTGCGCGGCGATCAGGCCATGTCCACCCTGTTCGGCCATGTGAAGGGCGCATTTACCGGCGCGGCCGGCGAGCGTGCCGGCTTGCTCAAGTCCGCCGACAAAGGCGTGCTGTTCCTCGACGAGATTGGCGAACTCGGCCTCGACGAACAGGCCATGTGCCTGCGCGCCATCGAGGAAAAGAAGTTCCTGCCCGTGGGCGCTGATCGGGAGGCGTCCGCGGACTTTCAGCTGATTGCCGGCACCAATCGCGATCTTGGCGAAGATGTCCGCAAAGGCAGGTTCCGCGAAGATCTCTATGCCCGCCTGAACCTCTGGACTTTCCGGCTGCCGGCCCTGCGCGAGCGCAAGGAGGACATAGAACCTAATCTCGACTTCGAGCTCAGGCGCTATCTGGAACGAGAAGGCGAAAATGTGACTTTCAACAAGGAAGCACGCGACCGCTACCTGACTTTCGCAACCGGCTCACAAGCCGTCTGGAGCGCCAACTTTCGCGATCTCTCGGCGTCGGTGACGCGTATGGCGACCCTCGCGCCGCATGGGCGCATCACGACCGACGTCGTTGATGACGAAGTCCGACGATTGAATGCGTTTTGGCGCAGCTCAAGTGACGACGGCAGGGTGGATCTGATCATTGAAGAAGTGCTGGGTGCAGAGACGGCGGCTCGCCTCGATCACTTCGACACGGCCCAGCTTGCCACCGTTCTTCACACCTGCCGTCAACACGCCACGGCAAGTGCTGCGGGCAGAGCCCTGTTTGCGATGTCGCGACTGGAGAAAAAGAGCAGCAACGACGCCGATCGCCTGAGTAAATATCTCGCGCGCTTCGGCCTCAGATTCGAGGACGTCAAGAAATCAGGATAAGAGCTATGTGCCGGACGTGAACGCCGATAGTCGCTTTCGCTGAGGGGACAAACCCTTGGCGGCTACGGGAGGGATAGCCTTGACACGCTATCTTTTTCGGCGCTCGCCGCCATATGGGTGAGTTCGTCCCAGAGGCTTTCGGCGAAGCTACGCAGAACCGTAAGTTCGAAGCTGTCATCGCCGGTGCGGACGATCTGCACGGAGATATGACCGAGCATGGTCATCGCAGACTCGCCTTCCGGGAAGACGGTAGGATCGAGATCGACGACGGTGCCTTTTGACAACAGCAGCCGCGAGGAGCGGCCGGAAACGCCGATGCGCACGCGCCCGTGGCTCTGGTCCATGACGACGGCTTTTCCGGCCAGCGCTGCGGCAAGGGCGTCGAGACTGACTGAAGAAAGCGGCGCGTTGCCGGCGACAAACCATTGGCGGAAGCCGGCCTTGCGGATCGAACTGTTCGCAAGGCCGGCTTTGGCCAGTTCGGCGGCCAGTGCCGGCGGCTCGATCGCGCCGAGCACGTGCAGCAGATGGCCTTCCGGTAGGGCTTCCAACCCGAGGCCGGACCCTGACATGCCGTTATATCTGGCGTCGGAGAGAACCGGTCTGTGCTGGGGAAGATCAGGCATGGAGCTTCTCGTTTTCGGGGTCGATGAAGACGGGATGGCAGAGCACCGCATCGGTGTATTCGTTGTGCAGACCGTTCCAGACCGTCACCTTCTCACCGATACGCTCCGGCCCACGCCGGACGAGCGCCAGACCGATCTTATGGCCGAGCGTCGGCGAAAAGGCGCTTGAGGTGACGTAGCCCTGATCGTTTTCGAGCGTCGCCGCAGCGCCTTCGGCAAGAATATGCGATCCGGTGCGGAAGCCGCTTGCCGGGTTGAGCGGCCTGACACCGACGAGGCGCGGGCGCTCGGGGTCCTGCAGGCCCTCACGGGCGAGCATCGCCTTGCCGATGAAATCCGGCTTGGTCGATGACACCATGCGGCCGAAGCCGAGATCGCCCGGGGTGACCGTGCCGTTGATCTCGGCATGGGTGACATGGCCCTTTTCGATGCGCAGCACGCCGAGCGCTTCGGCGCCGTAGGCGCAGATCTCATGTTTTTCGCCGGCCGCCATGATCGCGTCGGCTACGCTCTCGCCGTAGCCGGCCGGCACGGCCAGCTCGTAGGCGAGTTCGCCGGAAAAAGAGATGCGGAAGAGCCGGCCTTCGAGACGGCCGCCGAGCAGCGAAACTTTGCGGGCGCTCATGAAGGAGAAGGCCGCATCGGAAAGATCCTCGTCGACGATTTCCGAGAGGATCGCGCGCGACTTCGGCCCGGCAACGGCCATCTGCGCCCATTGATCGGTGGAGGAGGCGAAGCAGACGTCGAGCTCCGGCCAGAGCGTCTGGGCGCAGAATTCGAGATGGGTGAGCACGCCGGCGGCAAGCGCCGTCGTCGTCGTCATGAAGAAATGCTCGTCGCTGAAGCGGCTGGTGGTGCCGTCGTCATAGATGAAACCGTCCTCGCGCAGCATGACGCCGTAACGCGCCTTGCCGACGGCCAGCTTGGCGAAGCCGTTGCAATAGATCCGGTCGAGGAAGGTCGCGGCATCGCGGCCGAAGATTTCGATCTTGCCGAGGGTCGAGACGTCGCAGAGGCCGGCATTCCTACGGATGTTCAGCACTTCGCGATCGACGCTGTCGCGCCATGTCGCCTCACCTGTGCGCGGAAACCAGGAGGAACGATACCAGAGGCCGGTTTCGACGAAGACCGCGCCGTTCTTTTTCGCCCAGCCATGCAGTGGCGATTTGCGCGCCGGCTGGAAATCCTTACCGCGCGACGCCCCCGTTAGAGCGCCGAAAGAGACCGGTGTATAAAAGGGCCGGAAGGTCGTCGTTCCCACTTCGGCCGGCGACACGCCACGCGCCTCGGCCAGAATGCCGATGGCGTTGATGTTGGAAAGCTTGCCCTGGTCGGTCGCCATGCCTGATGTCGTATAGCGCTTGGCAAGCTCGACATGGCCGTAGCCTTCACGCACGGCGAGGCCGAGATCCCTAAGATGCACGTCGTTTTGATAGTCGACAAAAGCCTTGCCTTTCGAGCCCTTGACGGACCAGAGCGGTTTTGTCGGTGCCGCGATCTCCGAGGCAGCGGCAAAGGCCGGCTCCGCCGCTGCAAAGCCGATCGCCTTCAGGGTGACGGCCGCCTTTGCGGCGCCATCGCCCAGACAGGCCGTGATTTCCTGGAGGCCTGCAGCCGAACCGGCAACGGCAAGCCCCTCTTGCGCGGCCGGCGCCAGAAACGCCGCGGCCTCGTCCGACCACTGCGGCTTGCCGCCGCGATGGCAGGCAAGATGGATGATCGGGCTCCAGCCGCCCGACATGGCAAGTGCATCGGCTTCGATGCGGCGGGTGCCGCTTGCGGTTTCGACGCTGACGCCGTTGAGGCGCTTGCCGCCGAGTGCATCGATCACCCGGGCGCCCCTCAGCACTTCGGCGCGGCCCTGCCAGCTCCTGCCGCCATACGCGCGGCTGTCGACGATCGCCGCGACAGCGAGGCCGGCGGCCTCGATATCGGCGGCGATGCGGTAACCGGCATCGTTGGTGGTGAAGATGACAGTGCTTTTGCCCGGCGACACCGCCTGCCGGTTGAGATAGCTGCGCATGGCGCCTGCCATCATCACGCCGGGAATATCGTTGCCGCCGAAGACCAGCGGCCGCTCCTCGGCGCCTGTCGCCAGGATCGCCTGGCGGGCGACGATGCGCCACAAGCGTTCGACCGGGCGGTCCGGATCGGGCAGCGCCACATGCTTCTGCACGCGCTCGATGGCGCCGAAAACATTGTCGTCGTACCAGCCGAAGACGGTCATGCGCGGCAGGCAGCGCACGTTTTCCAGCCCCTCGAGTTCGGCCAGCATCTCGACGAGAAGAGCGTCCGCCGGCCTGTGCTCGACGAGGCCGCTCTCGGAAAGCAGGCTGCCGCCAAGCTCGAAGCCTTCGTCGGCGAGAATGACGCGGGCGCCGGCGCGGCCGGCGGTCAGTGCTGCGGCAAGACCGGCAGGGCCCGCGCCGATCACCAGCAAATCGCAATGCGCCCAGCATTTCTCATAGGTGTCGGGATCGGCCTCGTAGGAGGCTCTGCCGAGGCCCGCCGCCTTGCGGATCACCGGCTCGTAGAGCTTTTCCCAGAGGGCTGCCGGCCACATGAAGGTCTTGTAGTAGAAACCGGCGCTGAGGAAGGGCGAGAGCAGGCCGTTGACCGCGCCGACATCGAAGCCGAGCGACGGCCAGCGGTTCTGGCTCCTGGCCGCCAGCCCCTCGTAAAGCTCGATCATCGTCGCGCGCGTATTCGGTTCGGTGCGCCCGCCGCTGCCTGTCGTCACCAGCGCGTTCGGTTCGGCGGCTCCCGCCGTCAGGATGCCGCGCGGGCGGTGATATTTGAAACTGCGGCCGACGAGCTGGACGCCATTGGCAAGCAGCGCGGAGGCGAGCGTATCGCCTGGATGGCCTGCGAGCGCCTTGCCGTCGAAGGTGAAGCCGAGGGTCTTGGCGCGGTCGATGCGGCCGCCCGAGGAAAGACGGAAGCTCGTCATGCCGGTTCTCCGCCGAGCTTTGAAAGGGCGGCATCTCTGACGTCATGGACCTTATGGGTAACGGTATCGCGCTCGACGATCAGCCAGCGGCGGCATCCGGCGGAATGGTGCCAGTATTCGCTGTGGCGGCCGCGCGGATTGCCGGGCAGATAGACATAGTCGAACCAGGCATCCGCACCGGCGTCCGGCGCTGGCCTGATAAGGCCGGCATCGCCGCGGATCGAGAACTCCTCCTTTGGCCGGGCGCCGCAATGGGGACAAGAAATCAGGCTCGCCATGTTGAGTGTCCTCAGTGCAGATTGGGCTGGGCGCCGACGCCCTTTTCATCGATCGGGTAGCCGCAGGCGAAACGGTCGAGCCGGAAGGCGCGGGCCGTCTGATGCGGCGTGTTGCGGGCGATCAGATGGGCGTAGCAGAAGCCGGAGGCGGGCGTGGCCTTGAAGCCGCCGTAACACCAGCCGGCGTTGAGATAGAGATTGTCGATATGGGTGCGGTCGATGATCGGCGAGCCGTCCATGCTCATGTCCATGACGCCGCCCCAGGAGCGCAGGTAGCGCACGCGCGACAGCGACGGGATCATCGCCACGCCCGCTTCGGCGACATGCTCGACGGTCGCCAGATTGCCGCGCTGCGCATAGGAATTATAGCCGTCGATATCGCCGCCGAAGACGAGGCCGCCCTTGTCGGACTGGGAGACGTAGAAATGCCCGGCGCCGAAGGTGACCACGTTGTCGATAAAGGGCTTCAGCCCTTCGGAGACGAAGGCCTGCAGCACATGGCTTTCGATCGGCAGGCGAAGGCCGGCCATATCGGCGACGACGGTGGAATTGCCGGCCGCCGCCAGCGCCAGCTTGCCGCAGCCGATGAAGCCTCTGCTGGTCTCGACGCCGGTGACTTGACCGTTTTCGCGGCGGATGCCGGTGACTTCGCACTGGGTGATGATGTCGACGCCGCGACTGTCTGCGCCGCGGGCATAACCCCAGGCGACCGCATCGTGGCGCACCGTGCCGCCGCGCGGATGGAACAGGCCGCCCATCACAGGGAAACGCGCATTGTCGAAATCGAGGAAAGGCAGTTTTTTACGCACCGCCTGCCGGTCGAGCAGCTCGGCATCGACGCCGTGCAGCCGCATGGCGTTGCCGCGGCGCGTATAGGCATCACGCTGCGCATCGGAATGGAAGAGGTTGAGCACGCCGCGCTGCGAGACCATGGCGTTGAAGTTGAAGTCCTGCTCCAGCCCTTCCCAGAGCTTCATCGACAGCTCGTAGAAAGGGTTGTTGCCCGGCAGCAGGTAGTTCGAGCGGATGATCGTCGTGTTCCGGCCGATATTGCCGGAGCCGAGATAGCCCTTTTCGAGCACGGCGACGTTGGTGATGCCGAACTCCTTGGCGAGATAATAGGCGGTGGCAAGGCCATGCCCGCCGCCGCCGACGATGACGACGTCATAATGCGGCTTCGGCGCGGGGTCGCGCCAGGCAGGCGCCCAGCCTTTGTTGCCGCGAAGGGCGTTGAGGAAAATGGAAAGAGCGGAATAGCGCATGGGTCAATCCGAAAAGAACGGCTGCATGATGCCAGAAAGACCGGGATCAACTTGCGCAATAGGGACATGAATGATTAGAAAAGAGACATGTCCTCATCCGATGCCAGAAATGTCCAGGAGATCGGGTTCATCCTGATCCCGGGATTCGCGCTGATGTCCTATGCCTCCGCGACGGAGCCGCTGCGGGCCGCGAACCTTCTGGCCGGTCGCGAGGTCTATCGCCTGTCGGTCTTCTCGCCGGACGGCGCACCTGTTCTCTCCTCCTCCGGCGTCAGCGTAACCGCCGAACCCCTTCCCGGCCGGGGCTCGCATCTCGGCACCGCCTTGGTCTGCGCCGGTGGTTCGCCGCGCGACTGGCGTTATCCCGGCGTGCTTGCCTGTCTCAGACAGTTGTCGCGCGAAGGCGTCAAGATCGGCGGCATTTCGGGCGGCCCCTATCTGCTGGCCGCCGCCGGACTGCTCGCCGGCCGCGACTTCACCATTCATTGGGAACATGCGGCCGCCCTTCTCGAGGCCTTCCCCGATCTCACGCCGCGCCAGGCGCGTTTCGTGATCGACGGCAACCGCATCACCTGCGGCGGCGGCATCGCGCCGCTCGACATGATGCATGTGCTGATCGCCGAGCGCATGGGGCCGGATTTCGCCCGCCGTGTCAGCGACTGGTATCTCCACACCGAGGTCAACGAGCCCGCCGCACCCCAGCGCGCGTCGCTCGCCGAACGCTACGGCGTCCATCATCCGGGGCTGCTCAGTGTGCTCGAACGGATGGAGGAGACGATCGAGATGCCGCTCGATCGCGCCGCCATGGCGCGCATCGCCGGTGTTTCCGCCCGCCATCTCGACCGGCTCTTTGCAGCCCATCTCGGCACCACCTTCCTCGATCAATACCACAGGATCAGGCTGCAGCATGCTCACCGCCTGCTGAAGCAGAGCCCACTTTCCGTCTCGGAGATCGCGGTCGCCACCGGCTTTTCCAGTCTCAGCCATTTTTCCCGGCTCTTCCGCGCCGTCTATGGTGTGGCGCCGCGCGAGGCGCGGCGGGGATAGGCTTTCCTCACGGTTGAGGAAATTTCACTATGGCGATAGGGTTGCCTCTGAGCGAAACCAAAGGCGAGCCATGAAATCGAAGCGCGAAGTGGCAGATCAACCGGAACAGGCGCATGGCGGACGCGCGCCCTTTTCCCAGGACCCGCACGCCGTTCGGGAGCCGAAGGAAAACAACCTTGAAATGGCGATCGGCCATGAGGTGCGGGCCTATCGCAAGAAACTCGGCATTACGGTCACCGACCTCGCGGCCGCGACCGGCATTTCGCTCGGCATGCTGTCGAAGATCGAGAACGGCAACATTTCGCCGTCGCTGACGACGCTGCAATCGCTGTCGCGGGCGCTCGGCGTGCCGCTGACGGCTTTCTTCAGGCGCTATGAAGAGCCGCGCAACGCCGTCTTCGTCAAGGCGGGAGAGGGCGTCGAGCTCGAACGGCGCGGCACCCGCGCCGGCCACCAATATAACCTGCTCGGCCATATCGACAACAATTCGAGCGGCGTCATCGTCGAGCCCTATCTCATCACGCTGACGGCCGATTCCGACGTCTTCCCGACCTTTCAGCACGAAGGCATGGAGTTCCTCTACATGCTCGAAGGCGAGGTCGTTTACCGCCATGGCGACCAGCTTTTCCAGATGCAGCCGGGCGACAGCCTGTTCTTCGACGCCGATGCGCCGCATGGGCCGGAGCAGCTGGTGAAACTGCCGAGCCGCTACCTCTCGATCATCAGCTATCCCCAACAAGTCACTAGAGGCTAATATTGCCTTAAAAGAAAAATTTATTCCTCCCAGTTGAAGAGTGCAAACAGAGCTGTTACTCCTTTCGCAACATGAACGGAGGCACACGCTATGTGCGGCATTGTTGGATTGTTCCTCAAGGACAAGAGCCTTGAACCGCAGCTGGGAAACTTGCTCTCGGATATGCTGATCACCATGACGGATCGCGGCCCGGATTCGGCCGGCATCGCGATCTATGGCGGTTCTGCCGAGGGCAAAGCGAAAATCACCATTCAGTCCGCCAATCCGGGCGCGGACTTCGAAGGCCTCGCCGGCGACCTCGAGAAGGCCGGCATCAAAGCCGAGGTCTCGGTCAAGAGCACGCATGCGGTCATCGAGCTCGCGGCCCCGAAGCTTGGCGCCGTGCGCAAGGCGCTTGCAGAGATCCGCCCGGCGGTCCGCCTGATGGGGTCGGGCGAAAGCGTCGAAATCTACAAGGAAATCGGTCTTCCCAAGGATGTCGTGGCGCGCTTCGGCGTGCGTGCGATGAGCGGCACCCACGGCATCGGCCATACCCGCATGGCGACGGAATCCGCGGTCACCACGCTCGGCGCCCATCCGTTCTCGACCGGCGCCGATCAGTGCCTGGTGCACAACGGCTCGCTGTCCAATCACAACAATCTGCGCCGTGAACTCATCCGAGAAGGCATGAGCTTCGAGACGCAGAACGATTCCGAAGTCGCCGCCGCCTATCTGACGGCCGAGATGGCCAAGGGCAAGGATCTCGGCCAGGCGCTGACCGGCGCGCTCGACGATCTCGACGGCTTCTTCACCTTCGTCGTCGGCACCAAATCCGGCTTCGGAGTGGTGCGCGATCCGATCGCCTGCAAGCCCGCCGTCATGGCCGAGACCGAGCAATATGTCGCCTTCGGTTCGGAGTACCGCGCGCTGGTCAACCTTCCCGGCATCGAAAATGCCCGCGTCTGGGAGCCGGAGCCGGCGACTGTTTATTTCTGGGATCACGACAAGGCCGCCTGAGGGGCGCCTGACAGCAGGAGGCGGCTGAAACCACCTCCCAGACAACCGAGGATTCCAACGAGGATTCAATGCCGACATTCGATCTTTCCCACACCCCTCTTCGCGAATTGAACAGCGCGCTGCACGCCCTTTCCCAAGGCGCCAACGACACTGAATTCGAAGTCATCAATCCGCGTGGCAGCCATTCCGTGGCCGTCGGCATCGACAGCCCCGTCACGGTCGCCGTCAGAGGCTCGGTCGGCTATTACTGCGCCGGCATGAATGACGGCGGCAATGTGACGGTCCACGGCTCGGCCGGTCCGGGCGTTGCCGAAAACATGATGTCCGGCACCGTCGTCATCGAGGGCGACGCCAGCCAATATGCCGGCGCCACCGGTCGAGGCGGCCTGCTCGTCATCAAGGGCAATGCGGCCTCGCGCTGCGGCATTTCGATGAAGGGCATCGACATCGTCGTTCACGGCAGCATCGGCCACATGTCGGCCTTCATGGGCCAGTCCGGCCATCTCGTCGTGCTCGGCGACGCCGGCGATGCGCTGGGGGATTCGCTTTACGAAGCCAAGCTTTTCGTCCGCGGCGAGGTCAAGAGCCTTGGCTCCGACTGCATCGAGAAAGAGATGCGGCCCGAGCATCTGGAGAAGCTTGCCGAGCTGCTCGACAAGGCAGGGGTCACGGACGTCAGGCCCGAAGAGTTCAAGCGCTACGGCTCCGCCCGCAAGCTCTACAATTTCAACATCGACAATGCCGACGCGTATTGAGGCGAGGGACACCCCATGAGCTATCACAACCCTTATACTCCGCCCCGCAAGTCCGCGACCTTCGACGACTATACGCTTGCCGAAATCCGCCGCGCGGCCGCCACGGGCATCTATGACATTCGCGGCGCTGGCACCAAGCGCAAGGTTCCGCATTTCGACGATCTCCTGTTCCTCGGCGCTTCCATCTCGCGCTACCCGCTCGAAGGATATCGCGAGAAGTGCGACACCACGGTCGTGCTCGGCTCGCGCTTCGCCAAGAAGCCGATCACGCTCAAGACGCCGATCACCATTGCCGGCATGAGCTTCGGCGCGCTGTCCGGCAACGCCAAGGAAGCGCTCGGCCGTGGCGCGACGATCGCAGGCACCTCGACCACGACTGGCGACGGCGGCATGACGGATGAGGAACGCGGCCATTCGCAGACGCTGGTCTACCAATATCTGCCCTCGCGCTACGGCATGAACCCCAGGGATCTGCGTCGCGCCGATGCAATCGAAGTCGTGGTCGGCCAGGGCGCCAAGCCCGGCGGCGGCGGCATGCTGCTCGGCCAGAAAATCTCCGACCGCGTCGCCAATATGCGCAACCTGCCGAAGGGCATCGATCAGCGCTCGGCCTGCCGCCATCCGGATTGGACCGGCCCCGATGACCTGGAAATCAAGATCATGGAGCTGCGCGAGATCACCGATTGGGAAAAGCCGATCTACGTCAAGGTCGGCGGCGCGCGGCCCTATTACGACACGTCCCTTGCGGTGAAGGCGGGCGCCGACGTCGTCGTGCTCGACGGCATGCAGGGCGGCACGGCGGCGACGCAGGATGTCTTCATCGAGAATGTCGGCATGCCGACGCTCGCCTGCATCCGTCCGGCGGTTCAGGCGCTGCAGGATCTCGGCATGCATCGCAAGGTGCAGCTCATCGTTTCGGGCGGCATCCGCTCGGGCGCGGACGTCGCCAAGGCGCTGGCGCTCGGCGCCGATGCGGTCGCGATCGGCACGGCGGCACTCGTCGCCATCGGAGACAACGATCCGCACTGGGAAGAGGAATATCAAAAACTCGGCACCACAGCCGGCGCCTATGACGACTGGCATGAAGGCAAGGATCCGGCCGGCATCACCACCCAGGACCCGGAGCTCGCAAAGCGCCTCGACCCGATTGCGGCCGGCCGCCGTCTTGCCAACTACCTCAAGGTCATGACGCTCGAAGCGCAGACGATCGCGCGCGCCTGCGGCAAGAACCACCTGCACAATCTCGAGCCGGAAGACCTCGTCGCACTGACGATCGAGGCGTCGGCCATGGCGCAGGTGCCGCTCGCCGGCACCAACTGGATCCCGGGCAAGACCTGTTTTTGAGAACACCCGGGCGGGCGCGTTTGGGAGGACGCGGCCGGCTTCATCATCAAGTGTCGAAGATCAACATAAGGGGACAAACGTGACACTGGACCTCTCGCAATACGCCGCCGAAAAAGGCATCAAATATTTCATGATCAGCTATACGGACCTGTTCGGCGGCCAACGCGCCAAGCTGGTCCCGGCTGAAGCCATCGCCGATATGCAGAAGGATGGCGCAGGCTTTGCCGGCTTCGCAACCTGGCTCGATCTGACACCCGCCCATCCCGACCTGTTCGCCGTTCCCGATGCCTCCTCCGTCATCCAACTGCCCTGGAAGAAAGACGTCGCATGGGTCGCGGCCGACTGCGTCATGGACGATCGGCCTGTCGAACAGGCACCGCGTGTGCTCCTGAAAAGGCTGGTCGCTGAGGCTGCGAACGAGGGGCTCAGGGTAAAAACTGGCGTCGAACCGGAATTCTTTCTGATCTCTGCCGATGGTTCTGTCATCTCGGATCAGTTCGATACCGCCGAAAAGCCTTGCTACGATCAGCAGGCGGTGATGCGCCGCTACGACGTCATCGCCGAGATTTGCGACTATATGCTCGAGCTCGGCTGGAAGCCCTATCAGAACGACCACGAGGATGCCAACGGCCAGTTCGAGATGAACTGGGAATATGATGATGTTCTGAAGACGGCGGACAAACACTCCTTCTTCAAATTCATGGTCAAGTCGGTCGCCGAAAAGCACGGGCTTCGCGCCACCTTCATGCCGAAACCCTTCAAGGGTCTGACCGGAAACGGCTGCCATGCCCATATTTCGGTTTGGGACCTCGACGGCAAGGTCAATGCCTTCGCCGACAAGGAAATGGCCTTCGGGCTCTCTGCGCAGGGCAAGACCTTCCTCGGCGGCATCATGAAACATGCCTCGGCACTGGCCGCCGTCACCAATCCGACGGTCAATTCCTACAAGCGCATCAATGCGCCGCGCACGACCTCCGGCGCCACCTGGTCGCCGAACACCGTCACCTGGACCGGCAACAACCGCACCCATATGGTGCGCGTGCCGGGGCCGGGACGTTTCGAGCTGCGCCTGCCGGACGGGGCGGTCAACCCGTATCTCCTGCAGGCGATCATCATCGCCGCCGGCCTCGACGGCATCCGCAGCCGCGCAGATCCCGGTCCGCATCACGATATCGACATGTATGCCGAGGGGCATCTGGTGAAGGACGCGCCGCGCCTGCCGCTCAACCTGCTCGACGCGCTGCGCGCCTATGATGCCGACGAGGGCCTGAAGGCGGCGATCGGATCGGAATTTTCCGCCGCCTACCTCAAGCTCAAACATCGGGAATGGAATGCCTACTGCTCGCATTTTACCGAGTGGGAGCGGGTGAGCACGCTCGACATCTGAGTCGCCGACCGAAATCTTCGATGAGCGCCGACACGCCGGGCTGACAAGCTTCGGCGTGATCGCATCCGCAGGCACCTGATCCGGCCAAGAAAGAGACAGCCATGAAAAACGTCGTACTCACGGTATCCTGCAAATCGACGCGCGGCATCGTTGCGGCGATTTCGAGCTATCTGGCCGAGAAAGGCTGCAACATCATCGACAGCTCGCAGTTCGACGACCTCGATACCGGCAGGTTCTTCATGCGCGTCAGCTTCATTTCCGAAGAGGGCCTGTCGGGTTCCGCGATCAGCGCCGATTTTGCTGCCGTCGCCGCGCCCTTCGAGATGGAGTATGAATTCCACGACAGCGAAAGCCGCATGAAGGTGCTGCTGATGGTGTCGCGCTTCGGTCATTGCCTCAACGACCTGCTCTACCGCTGGAAGATCGGCGCGCTGCCGATCGACATCGTCGGCGTCGTCTCCAACCATTTCGACTACCAGAAGGTCGTGGTCAATCACGACATCCCCTTCCACCACATCAAGGTGACGAAGGAGAACAAGCCGCAGGCCGAAGCCCAGCTCGTCGACCTCGTCGAGCAGACCGGCACCGAACTGATCGTGCTTGCCCGCTACATGCAGGTCCTCTCCGACCAGCTCTGCAAGCAGATGTCGGGCAGGATCATCAACATCCACCACTCCTTCCTGCCGAGCTTCAAGGGCGCCAACCCCTACAAGCAGGCCTATCAGCGCGGCGTCAAGCTGATCGGCGCGACCGCCCATTACGTCACCGCCGATCTCGACGAAGGCCCGATCATCGAGCAGGACACGGCCCGCATCACCCATGCGCAGTCGCCCGACGACTATGTCTCGATCGGCCGCGATGTCGAAAGCCAGGTGCTGGCGCGGGCCATCCACGCCCATATCCACCACCGCACCTTCATCAACGGCAACCGCACCGTCGTCTTCCCGGCCAGCCCCGGAAGCTACGCCTCCGAACGCATGGGGTGAGTCGGCCGAGGGTCGATCACAGGCGCCAGAAATCAGTTGAATCTTAACCGATTCCGTCGCCGCGGTCGTGGCGACAGATCTTCGTTCCGACCATACGTGATCAGTATTCACATTACTCAAATCATATTTATTTTCCGATACTTGCGCCTCATCATCAGCTGAATTGATCGGCCTCCCGTTAGGGAATTTCCCGTCTGCGTTAACCATTTGTTAACCATGTCAGCGGTAGACATGGTCAACGATTTCTTCACACAGATGACCAAAGTGCTAACAGACGCTCGCTCTATCCGCATCAAGGGCCGCTCCTTCCTGGCCGTCATGTTGTCCCCGGACCTTCCTTTCGATGATTGGTTGGCAAGGCTCGACGATCTGGCCGCGCGTTCGGCCGGCTTCTTCCTGGGCCGACCCGTCGTGCTTGATGTGACAGACCTGCAGATCGACCGGCCGCAGCTCAAGGAGCTCATCGCCGAACTCGCCAAGCGCAATGTCAGTATCATGGGCATCGAGGGGGCACGGCCTTCCATTCTCGGCGCGGGCATGCCTCCGGCCCTCAAGGGCGGCCGCTCCGCCTCCAGTATCGAGGTTCAGCCGAATGAGCCTGCCGGATCAGCCGGCAAACCGGCAGTGGCCGAGCCCCGCCTGGCAACGACGCAATCCATCGTCATCCGGGAGCCAGTTCGCTCGGGGCAATCGGTGATCTTTCCGGAAGGCGACGTCACAATCATCGGCTCGGTCGCTTCGGGCGCCGAAGTCATCGCCGGTGGGTCGGTCCACATCTACGGCGCGTTGCGCGGCCGCGCCATGGCCGGATCCATCGGAAACGCATCGGCGCGCATCTTCTGCCGCAAGCTCGAAGCCGAGCTGGTGGCAATCGACGGCATCTACAAAATGGCGGAAGACATGGCCCCCAATCTCCGCGGACAGGCTGTTCAGCTCTGGCTCGAAGAGGATGCGATCATGGCGGAAAAACTGATCTGACGACAGCGCAGCGTCTTTAAGAGACGCGTGAAGGACGCTTAGCACTTTGAATTACTGCGGCACGGCAAAGGAGAGAGAAATGGGGAAAGTGATCGTCGTCACGTCAGGCAAGGGCGGGGTCGGAAAGACGACCTCGACCGCCGCATTGGGAGCGGCGCTGGCGCAACGCAATGAAAAAGTCGTCGTCGTCGATTTCGACGTCGGCCTGCGCAATCTCGACCTCGTGATGGGCGCCGAGCGCCGGGTCGTCTACGACCTGATCAACGTCATTCAGGGCGACGCTAAGCTGACCCAGGCGCTGATCCGCGACAAGCGGCTGGAAACGCTGTTCCTGCTGCCGGCGTCGCAGACGCGCGACAAGGACAATCTGACAGCCGAGGGCGTCGAGCGCGTCATCAACGACCTGAAGCGCTATTTCGACTGGATCATCTGCGACAGCCCCGCCGGCATCGAACGCGGCGCCACGCTCGCCATGCGCCATGCCGACGTCGCCGTCGTCGTCACCAATCCGGAAGTTTCGTCTGTGCGCGATTCCGATCGCATCATCGGCCTGCTCGATGCCAAGACCGCCAAGGCCGAACGCGGCGAGCGGATGGAAAAGCACCTGTTGCTCACCCGCTACGACGCCAACCGCGCCGAGCGCGGCGACATGCTCAAGGTCGACGACGTGCTGGAAATCCTCTCCATCCCGCTGCTCGGCATCGTACCCGAAAGCATGGATGTGCTGCGCGCCTCCAACGTCGGTGCGCCGGTCACGCTCGCCGAAAGCCGCAGCCCGGCCGCCATGGCCTATTTCGATGCCGCCCGCCGGCTCGCCGGCGAAACCCTGCCGATCGCGATCCCCGAGGAAAAGCGGAATATCTTCGGCAAGATCTTCGGAAGGAGAGCGGCATGAGCATTTTCCGTCTCTTCAACAGGCAGCGCACAGCGCCGGCCGCCCGCGAACGCCTCCAGGTGCTCCTCGCCCACGAGCGCTCCTCGGCAGGATCGGACCTGGTCTCCCTGCTGCGCGAGGAAATCCTTGCGGTTATCGCCAAACATGTCGAGCTCGACCACGACAAGGTGCAGGTGACGATCGATCGTAACGAGTTTGTCTCGACCCTGGAGATCGATGTCGAAATCCCGCTGAACGCTGCCGTGCAGGCGGCCTGAGGGTAACGACACGCTTCTCTCGTTGCCTTTGAAAATGCGAAAGCCGCCACGGAACACGGCGGCTCAGTTTGACGGCAACCTTGCTCTTCCCGACGTCATCCTCGGCCTTGTGCCGAGGATCTGCTGCCCTATCGACCGGGGGCAGATGCTCGGGACAAGCCCGAGGAAATGAAGGGATCGGCCGACCTTGTTAGCAGTCTGAGCCGCCATGGAAACCATGGCGGCTTCTTGCGTCGGCCTGCCCGGCCGGAAGGCTCAGCGGCCGCCCTCAATCTTGCGGTGGCGCTGCGCAATCCCGCCTTTGCCATAGGGATAATCGAGCGGCTGCGGCGCGCTGACCTCATTGAGCTTGGCCATCTCCTCGCCGGAGAGCGCGAGCTTCATGGCACCGAGATTGTCGGCCAGCTGTTCGGACGTGCGGGCGCCGAGAATGACGGAAGTTACCGCCGGCTGCGCCGCCGTCCAGGCGAGCGCCACCTGCGCCATGCTGACGCCGCGGGCTTTGGCGATCTCCTCGACGGTCGCGATGATCGCCCAGGTGCGTTCCTGCGCATTGCGCGGCGCATAGGATTCGCTGCCGCGATTGGGGTTCTCGCCGAGGCGGGTGGCGCCGGTCGGCATCTCGTCGCGCTTGTACTTGCCTGTCAGCCAGCCGCCGCCGAGCGGCGACCAGGGCAGCAGGCCCATGCCGGCATCCTGGCAGGCGGCGACGATTTCGAGCTCGATGTCGCGCGCGAGAAGGCTGTATTGCGGCTGCAGCGTCACCGGACGCGTATAACCGCGCGCCTTGGCGATCTCGGACGCCTTGGCGATATGCCAGCCGACATAGTTGGAGAAGCCGTAATAGCCGATCTTGCCTGATGAAACCGCGTCGTCGAGGAAGCGCAGCGTCTCCTCGATCGGCGTCAGCGCGTCCCAGGCATGCATCTGATAGAGGTCGATCTGTTCGAGGCCGAGGCGGCGGAGCGAATCATCGAGCGCCTGGCCAAGATGCCGGCGCGACAGGCCGATATCGTTGGGGCCGTTGCCCATCGGAAACCGCCCCTTTGTGGCGACGATCGCCTGGCGGGCCTCGGTCGGTCGTGCCTTCAGCCACCGTCCGATGATCTCTTCCGATTTCCCCGCGCTGTAGACGTCGGCGGTGTCGATGAAATTGCCGCCCCAGGCGAAATAATCGTCGAGCAGCTTGTGCGACGCCGCTTCGTCGGCCTCCGCGCCAAAGGTCATGGTGCCGAGGCAATAGGCGGTGACGACGGTCCCGCTCGGACCGAGCTTGCGATAATCCATGTCTTCCTCCTCATGCGGATACCCGCGGCCGACGCGCAAAGTCGTCAGGGTAGAAGCCGGGGCTCCTGCAATCAATGACAATGTCGTGCTTGAAGCGGCCTCTGCCGCTGGATGAGGTACAGCGCCCCGGGCTGGGGTAGCGCGGGGGCGAGGTCAGAATAACCAATCCCGTCCGTGCTACAAGTGGGAAAAAATATTCCCGGCTGGCGTCGCACTGGCGGCCGCTATCGATTTCTCGGCAACGAGCCGGCGATCCGGTCGGCGGTGGCAACACCGGTCTCGTAGGCGCCATGCGCCGTCGAATAACGCGAGCGCGAACAGGCTTCGCCGGCAAAGAAAATCCGCTCGTCATGCGGTTCGGCGAGGACGCCGCGCAGATCGGAGGCGCCGGGTTCCGCATAGGAATAGGAACCGCCGATGTGAGGCGTCGCGGCCCAGGTCGAGATTGCCGCCACCGACAACTGCTTGCGGATGTCGGTGCCGAATTGTGCCGCCAGCTCATCCGCGGCGAACGAAAAGGCAGCCTCTGTGCCCGCCATCTCCAGATCATGCGCGAGATCACCGGCAAAATAGGCCTCGACGACGGGAGCGCCGAACGGCCGCAGCTGATACGTGCCGGTCGCACCGCGACTGGTCGAGCCGAGCATATGCGTATCCGCCGGCAGCGCCTCCGGATCGGCGACGCTGAGAAAGAGCTTATCGGCAAGCCCCAGCGGCAAACGAGCTGCCGCTCCGATCTTGTCGGGCAGGGGAGGGTCGAAGGCGATCCTGCCGGCGGCAAGCACATTCGTCGAAACGGTGACGAGCACAGTCCGGGCGGTGATCATTCCCTGGCTTGTCTCAATGCTGATACGGCCGGCATGGCGGTGATCGACGCGCCTTGCTTCGACGCCGAGCCTTGACCGAACCGGCGCGCCATATAGCGCGATCAATGTTCCGTAGCCCTGCCGGACACGCCAGTCGGGACCGGCGCCGGGATCATATCTGTTGTAGTCGACGATCGACGAGCGCTCCAATTCGGCGCCGGTGATGTAAGTGCCGATCGCCCGGATCTGGCCGTTCCAGCGACCGCCGGGCTGGAGCTTTGCTGCCAGGTCGCTATCGTTGCCTTCATGGCTTTCGAGGCGTTCGAAATAAGCGCCGATCGCCTGCTGCGCGCGCTCGATCTCCGCATCGTCCCGCTGAAGCCGCCGCCCGCCGTTCCAGGGCGCCGGCGAGCGGTCGACCGTCAGTCCGACCTCACCGGCAATCGCCGTCCAGGCATTGGTCCGCGCCCCGTGCAGCCAGCCGCAACCGAGATCGAAACCGAGATCGCCGGCTCCAGGCAGCCCGACCGTCCAGGCCCTCCCACCGAGACGGTCGCCGGCTTCGAGCAGGAGGACGGAAAGACCGGGACGGATTGCCAGCAGGCGGCGGGCTGCGGCAATACCGGCAGCGCCGGCGCCGATGACGACGACGTCTTCGTCGGCGTCCTTGATGTCGTCATGAGGCATGGTTTCTCCTTCCGCCGCTGACACTCAGCTAAACTTTCCTGTCCATGAAAGGCAAGGGGCTGGGCATAGCGCGCCGCGGGCGATGGATTCGCTCGCGCCTCCGTGACATACAAAGTCGATGAGCGTGCACAGAGATTCGCAACTCGACATGTTTGCCAAGGCATCGCCCGCAATGGCCGAAGCACGCGGCCCGGCGCGCCGGCGGCCGTCACCGCCGGCGACCCCCTCCGATGAAGAGATGGCGCGGGCGCTGGAGGAGAGCGGCAACTACCGCATCCTGAGAAAACTCACTGCCCGGCCGGTCGCGGCAGCGAGACAGCCGGGTTTCTCGCGGCTCGGCGTCATCCTCGACACGGAGACGACGGGCCTCAGCCACCGGAGCGACGAGATCATCGAAATCGGCGCGGTCGCCTTCACCTTCAACGATGACGGCGCGGTCGGCGATGTGGTCGGCATCTATGGCGGCCTGCAGCAGCCCTCCAGGCCGATCCCACCCGACATCACCAGGCTGACCGGGATTACCGACGCCATGGTCGAAGGACAGCTCATCGACATGCCGTCGCTGAGTGCCCTGGTCGAACCGGCGGACCTCATCATTGCCCACAATGCCGGTTTCGACCGGCCGTTCTGCGAGGCCTTCTCGCCCATCTTCGCCGGCAAGGCCTGGGCGTGCTCGGTTTCGGAGATCGACTGGAGCGCCCGCGGCTTCGAGGGCACGAAGCTTGGTTATCTCGTCGGCCAGGCCGGCTATTTCCACGAAGGCCACCGCGCGGTGGACGACTGCCACGCGCTCCTGGAGATCCTCGATCGACAGCAAGGCGACGGTGAAAACCCCTTCGCCGAGCTTTACCGCGCCAGCCAACGCTGCCGCATCCGCATCTTTGCCGAACACAGCCCGTTCGAGATGAAGGATCACCTGAAGGCAAGGGGCTACCGCTGGTCTGATGGAAGCGATGGCCGCCTGAAATCCTGGTGGATCGAAGTGGGCGAAGACGATCTCGGGGACGAGCTTTCCTATCTGCGTTCGGAAATCTACCGGTGGAAGGAGGCCGATCCGCCGATCGTCCGGCTGACGGCCTTCGATCGCTTCAAAGCCTGACGCCGGCCGCTGCCCGTGAGAACCCATGCAGATATCGCATAGGTGCAGTGATGCATTGGCGCTGCAACAACCGGGGGTCCCGTATTATATCAAGCGCATCGAAGCAAACGAAGCGCCAAGGACTGGCAGCTAGGCTTCGAAAGCCCACGGAAAGGGGATCATCATGAACGTAGCACGCTCTTTCAACAATTGGCGCAAGTACCGTCAGACGGTCGCTGAACTGGGCCGTATGTCCACGCGCGAGCTGGACGACCTCGGCATCGGCCGCGGCGACATCCGCAACATTGCGCGTGCGGCCATCGCCCGCTAAAGGCCAGACAGACCACCATTTTCGAGACTTGCCCAGCGCCTGCTTCCTCCCGAGCGGGCGCTTTGCTTTTGCGCTTACCCGTCAGAGGGCGAGCTGCCCGCTTTTCGCATAACGCATAGCTGCCCTGCAAAGAAATGCCTATCATCTGAGCACGAAATAAGTATGATTATTTCCATCGAAGCGATGCACCTCCTCCCGCATCCCTTCGAACATGCAGGCGCCCCATCCTCCTCCCAGGGTCGCTTGCGGGAACGGCAGCACTCCTCCTCCCAGCTGTCGTTCGGTTTTTATCGAAAGCCTGCCGCACCTCCTCCCGCGGCAGGCTTTTTCGTTTTGACCGAGGAATGTCCGACCGCGCCGAAAGCGGCGCTTGCGATCGCTTCACGTCTGCTCAGCCGAGTCCCGGACAAACCTGTTGACACCAAACTTGTCGTACAACTATGTAACCAGACGGATACCGCCGCCGCGGAAGACGCCTGATGGACGGGCTTGCGCAATAGCGACGATGCGTGAAGACAACGAAGCTGAAGGAAAACTGACATGCAGATCGACGTGAGGCACGCCTCCCATCCCGAGGCCGTGCGCGAATACGACACCGAAACGCTGCGGCGTCACTTTCTGGTCGAGACCGTTTTCGCAGGCGGCGAGATCCGGCTGACATATTCCCATTACGACCGGATGGTCATCGGCGGCGCCACGCCGCTTGGCTCTGCGCTGACGCTGACGGCGCCGACGGCGATCGGCCAGGAAACCTTCCTCGCCGAGCGTGAACTCGGCGCCCTGAACATCGGCGGTGCGGGCCGCATCATCGTCGACGGCACGAGCTACGACCTTGCCAAATATGATTGCCTCTACGCGGGCAAAGGCGCCAAGGACATCCGGTTTGAAAGCGCCGATGCCGCCAATCCGGCCAAGTTCTACCTGGTCTCGACGCCTGCCCATCAAACGCACCCGACCGTGCTGCTCACCCGCGAAAAGGCCCGTCACCTGACGCCGGGCGAAGCCGCGACGGCCAACAAGCGGTCGATCTACCAGTTCATCCACCCGGAGGTCTGCCAGTCCTGCCAGCTTACTTTGGGCTTCACCATGATCGAGCCGGGCAGCGTCTGGAACACCATGCCGGCCCATACGCATGACCGGCGCATGGAAGCCTATCTCTATTTCGACCTCGAAGCCGAACAGCGCGTCTTCCATTTCATGGGCGAGCCGCAGCAGACCCGACATATGCTCGTCGCCAACGAACAGGCGGTCATTTCTCCCCCCTGGTCGATCCATTCGGGCGCTGGCACCAAGAATTACAGCTTCATCTGGGCGATGGCCGGCGACAACAAGAGCTTCACCGACATGGATCATATCGCCATTGCGGATCTGAGGTGAGCACCGTGGCAAATCCCTTCGACCTCTCCGGCAGGACAGCCGTCGTCACCGGCGCCAATACCGGCATCGGCCAGGCCATCGCCGCCGCCCTGGCCGAGGCCGGTGCATCGATCGTCGCGGTCGGGCGCTCTTCGATGGAGGAAACCGAGGCGCTGGTGCAGCAGGCGGGAAGCCGCTTCCATGTCATCAAGGCCGATCTCGGCACCATCGAGCCGGTCAAGGGGATCGTCGCTGAGACGATCCACACCTTCGGCGGCCTCGACATTCTCGTCAACAATGCCGGCATCATCCGCCGTGCCGATGCGCTCGACTTCACCGAGGAAGATTGGGACGCAGTGATCGACGTCAATCTGAAGACGGCCTTCTTCCTGTCGCAGGCCGCCGGCCGCCACATGGTCGAGAAGGGCAGGGGCAAGATCATCAACATCGCCTCCCTGCTCTCCTTCCAGGGCGGCATCCGCATCCCGTCCTATACCGCCTCTAAAAGCGGTCTGGCCGGATTGACGAAGCTGCTTGCCTGCGAATGGGCCGGCAAGGGCGTCAACGTCAACGCCATCGCGCCGGGTTATTTCGTCACCAACAACACGACGGCACTGCGCGAGGATGCCGACCGCAACGCCGCCATCCTGGCCCGTATTCCGGCAGGGCGCTGGGGAACGCCGTCCGAACTTGGCGGTGCCGCCGTGTTCCTGGCATCGCCCGCATCCGATTACGTGCACGGGACGGTGCTGCCGGTCGACGGCGGTTGGCTGGCGCGGTGATCGCTTTCGCCGACTGACGAAGCACAGAGTCTCGGCTCGCGTCGTTTTTGCCTTTCCGGCCGGCATGCGCTAGCAAAAGCATAGCGGCCGGCGCAGCCGCCCCGATAGGCAGGATTTGACAAGGGATGACGGACAAGGACAACGCGCTCTTCAGCACCATTCGCCAGCCCTCGAACCTGCGCAGCGGCCTTGCCGATACGCTGACGGCGCAGATCGAGTCCGGCGACCTGAAGCCGGGCCAGCGCCTGCCCACCGAACAGGCAATCATGGCGGCGACCGGCGTCAGCCGCACGATCGTGCGCGAGGCGCTCGCCACCCTGCGCGCCAAAGGACTGATTACCACGCACCAGGGCCTCGGGGCTTTCGTCTCGGACGATCCGACACCGAGATCCTTCTCCATCATTCCCAATGATCTGCAGTCGATCGATGAGGTTCTGCGGGTGCTGGAACTGCGCATGGGGGTCGAATATGAGGCGGCCGGTCTGGCCGCGCTGCGGCGCACGCCGGAAGATATCGACCGCATGCAGGACCGGCTCGATGCTCTCGACAGGGCGTTCGAAGAAGGTGGATACGGCGCAGAGGAGGATTACGCCTTCCATAGGTCGATCCTGGTCGCGACGCAGAATTCCTACTACGGCCGCCTCTTCGACACCTTCGGCAACCTCATGGTGCCGCGGCAATGGGCGCGCTTGGACAAGATGACGGCTGCGGAGCGCAAGCGCCATGCCGCCCGCATGCGCAGGGAACACCACGCCATATTCACGGCGATCCGCGACGGCAACGAAGCGGCCGCGCGGCGTGCCATCCGAACTCACCTGTCGAAAAGCACGGCGCGATTTGAAGAACTGCGCGACGCCAGCACTTCGTGAACGGTTACACCTTCGGCTTCCTCAGCCGCCGCCAGGCGGCGTGATCCGTTTGCAGATTGACGGCGGCATGCGCCGCAGGCAGGAGCGGTTTGCGCCTGCGCCGGCCGAAGCGTCGTTTGAAGCCCAGGATATTTTCGACGAAACTCCTGGTGTAGAGGCCAGGTCCGCTCGAATAGATGCGCCATCCACCATCGACGGCGATCTTTCCGGTCTTGGCGCGCGCCCAATGCTCCGCCGCCTGATAACGGTCATGGAAAGCCGCGTCGCTGCTGCTGAAATAGGTATTGCGCTGGCGCAGTGAAGCATGCGGCAAGGCCGTCGTGACGGCGATCGGATTGACGACGGCGATCGCCTTCCACAGCTCCTCCGCCGAAGCCTCCAGCGCCAGCGTTTCGCAATAGCGCAGATGCGCATGTACATACATCAGCCCGATCTCGCGGCCGAAGAAGGACGAGGATTCGGCGCGGCGAAACAGCGTTTCGGGCCCACCGGAGTAGGTCGCCGGCTTTTCCATCAGCCGCACGCCATCGGGGAAGAGCAGATGCTCTTCGATCAGTCGCATGTGATGCCGCCTTTGCGCCGGCGTGAACAGCTTGCCGAGCATGGCCTGCGTCATCGAGATCAGCGAGAAGGAAAGACCGGTGCGTTTGTCGCTCGGATGAAGCAGCAATTCGACGCCGTCATGGGCGGGATCGAAGATGCCATAGCCGGCAACGACGCCGTCGCGCACGAGATGACGGTTGAAATCCCGGCGCATCGCGGTTGCGATCTTCCGCAAGGCCTTCGCCTTGCCGCCGTGGCCGCGGCGGCGCAGGATGGCGGAATAACGGACGATCTGCTCATAGAGCAGGGCGACCGTCCAGCTGCTGACCATCCAGTCGCGCAGATGCGGATCGGCCGGCTGCAGCGAATCGTTCCAGTCGCCCTCGCCATAGCGGATCAGATGCGTTCCCGGGATGAACTGTGTGCGGACAGTATCGAGCAGCTTCTCGACATGGGTCGCGATGGCATCGGTCTCGGGCGCCCGTTGCATGGTCTTTTCGTCGCGCCAGGAGACCTTCTCGTCGAGAATGCCAAGATCACCGGTCGCCTCGATGTAGTCGCAGAGGGCCTTCAGCGGCCAGACGATGACGTCGCCGTGACTGTCGCCCGCCCGGATGTTGGCATAGGGCTCCAGCATGAACCATTGCGGCCAGTCGCCTCCTTCCAGATATTGCTCACCGAAGACGGTCTTCACGACCTCCCTGGCCTCGCGGTCGTGCTCATAAGCGAGCAAGAATTCGATCGGCCCCTGGCAGGCATCGCGCGTACCCCAGGCCGCACCCGTATATTGTTCCAGGCCGTGCGGCACGCTCAGATGGACGATGGCGTCATGCGCGAGCCAGGGCAGAAGGGCCGCCTGAGCAGCGAGATCGGGCGAAGCACTGTCGATGCTCATGCCGCGCACGACGTTACGCCAGAATGCCGATGCCGGCGCAAGCATGGCCTCATCGGTGAGGCCGCTCTCGTAACGGCTCGCCAGCCGTTCAGCTTCTTCGGCATCGGTCATCGAGCCGACGACGGCAAAGGAGAGCGCCCGCGTCGGCCGGGACTTGAGCGCGATGAACGCGCCGTTGCGCGCAACGCCATCGGCATACAGCAGCTCGTCGCCGCCGATCTCGTCGATGGCCTCGGGCGTCGAACTCACCAGCCAGTAGACGGCATCGGGATAACGTTCGCCCCAGAGCCAGGCCGGGTCCGGCCGGAAAGAGATGCGTTTGCGGCCGGAATCGAATTCGATCTGCCCGCCGGCGTCATATTCGCGCTCCCCGAGCACGACATTGCCAAACACCAGGAAGCGGCACGGCCTGCCCTCCACCGACACGCTCCACTGCATTGCCGCATCCTCGCCGGAAGCGACCGCCGTGATGATGATCCTGCGCTCCGGGCACTCGTAGATCCAGCGGCAGTCGTTCAGTCCCATCTCAAAAGCCGATGGCACCGCCAGAAGCTGCCAGCCCGCGCCGAGATCGGCCATGATGCGCAGTCCGCTGGCGCGCGTCAGATTGTAGGGATCGCGGGACACCGAAAAGAGCTTGTGGAAGGATGTATTGCCGATCGTCAGCTGCGCGGCGAAAATCCCCTGCATCCAGCAGCTGGCAGCAAGGGTGGAATCGTCGAGCAGCATGTTTTGACCGCTTCGCACGATGGCGCCATGGCGCCGCGCGACGATGAGTTCCTTGTCGCGCAGAACGACGTGGCGGTTGAGAACGCCGTCCGGCACGAAAAATGAAAGAAGCTTTCCGTGCGCGCGCTCTTCGAGGCTCCGCTCCGGATAGAGCTTTCGGACACCCTTCATATCCAGCGCCTCGACCTCCAGCAGGGGCGCATCCTGAAGCAGGCTGCGAACGGCCGCAGCCGTCTCGGGATCGGCGGCTGCACTCTCCGGCACCTCGATATCCTCGAGCCGCAAAAGGTCGGCATCGCTTGACGCCTCGGGATGATCGGCAGCGAACAGCGCAAAGAAACTCGCAGTCGCACCGCTTGCCGGTACGGAGAAGGATTTCGACTGAACGGCCGGACAGGCCGTCTCCTGCTGCCGCCGTTCGCTCGGCAGACTCGTTCCGAAGGGACCGACCAGAAGGTCGTCCTGGCGGTGCTTCGCCTGCACCAGCTGGATCGCGTCCGTGGCATAGGCGACCGCGCCATCGAAGCAACCCTGGACGAGCCAGGGATTGCGGGCTCCCGGCTGCTTGAGATTTTGCCGGTTCATGACAACAGGGCCGTATGTCTCGTGATCGGCGATATGGTGATCGATATATTGCGAAGCATAGGCTTCGCTGTTCATCAGGAAACCGCGATCGCCGAGACCGACGTCCTGGATCAGCACTAGATCCACCGGCAGCGTTCCCTTCCTCGGATGCTTGAGCGAGACGCGCCAGAACCAGGCGGTTTCGGTCGCATGAAGCTCGAGGCGGACGGTGTAGCTGATATCGCCGGCCTTGCCGCTCCAGGAAAAGCTCGTCGCATCGTGCCCGAAGCGGCCGTCGGCGCGAGGGCCGACGATCTCGACGACATCAGGCTTGCCGCCGCCGATGCGCAGGTAAAGGCGGCTGATGCCGCCGTAGAGCGGCGAGCCCTGGATCTGATTGATCTGTACCGCTCCCTTGTCGTCGGCATATTCGATGGCAAACAACGTGCCGTTCGCCAAAGCCGATATCGACAGGCCGGAACCGTTGCTGATCGCAAGGAGACCCAGCTCTTCGCGTCGTGGCATTTGCAAACTACGCTTGAGGTTCAGGGCCATTGAGATCTCGTCGCTTGACATCAGAGGGAATCAAAGGATGGCGCAAAAAGATTGAGAGAAATCTTACCGGTGATGGGACAAGGTGCCGCGACTGATGAACTCACATGAGAGTGCTACCCACACCGGCCTGAAGTGGAACAGGAAGCGAAAGATATCACGGTGCGCAGACGGCTACCGCCACTTCTCGATGAGAAATCCCGATGATCCCTGAACGGGATCGGCATCGGGCAGGGGCACTGACGAGATTTTCGCCAGCATTTCACTTGAAGCAGCCGAAGTCTGAATGTCGGCATGCTGCCCCTTGGGATAAGCCCCGATGACCTCGAACTCCGACGTGCAGCCGAGGTTTTGGTGCCCGGTTCCGGCTGGAAGCACCAGACAGTCTCCCGCCGTGACTTCGAGCGCTCTACCGCCGGGACCGCCGATCAGCAGTGTGGCGCTGCCATGTGCGATACCGAGCACTTCATGAGCACCGGAATGGTAGTGCTGATAATCGAATACACCGTTCGTCCAGATGCCGGTCCAACCGTTTGTTGCGAAGCGACTTTTGAAATCACGAGGTCCGCCTTCGGCAAAGACGTCCCGGTAAAGCAATACGGGAAGGCGCGGGTTGTTCGGAACCCAGTCGCTCTCATCGAAAATAATCGTTTCGGTGTTCATGCTGGATTCCCACGGTCGATGCGTCTGCCATTGAACTCATCTCCGTCGATGGCTTCAAAAACCTAAACTTTGGCGGCCTCCAGCGGTTCCCTCACACGCTGAAGCCTCGTTATGCCAAAGAGACACTTTTTGCTTGGCGAATTGGCTTGACGCTAGGTAAGACCCCTCTTTTTGAAAGAGGGCAACATGCGAAAATTATTATCGATTCTATTCAGCTCAGTCATCGTGGCGGGAACAGCGCACGCTCAAGCGAGAGTTCAGGCCACCCACAGCAACCGCCTGATCGAGAGCTATCGCGCCTATATCGGCGACGCTGATCTTTACAATTCAAATGGGGCCAGACTTACCCGGCCGTGGCAGATCATCCGACAAGACCGGGCGAATTTCCATCAGTACCATGTGCGCGATCATGACGACCAATCGGACTCATTCTTTGCCGATCCGGCAAATCGCCAGGCTCTGGAGCAGATGCTTCGGAACGGAACGATCACGCGAGAGGCCGCCAATATGATCCTGCGTGGCAATGTATGGATTGTCGTTGATATCTACGGTGACCAAGGAACCGGTCGCTGGATCGACGTTTCTGTATCCGATTGATATTTCGCCAGGTCTCATGCCGGCGCCGGCCGCCTGGCGAAAGGGACCGAGAGCAGGGCGCACCCGGTCAGGACGGCGACGACCATCCAGGCTTCGTTGATCGCCTGAACGCTGGCCGCGGTCTGGACTAGCGGATCGAGCGTCGCCATGGCATCGGCATCGAAGCTGCCGCTATGTCTCGATATGATCTCGGCAGGCGCGCCGACAAACGTGGCCGCCTCGATGTCGCCGGCCGCAAGACGTGCCCAGAGGTCTTGTCCCAGCGGCTCCGAGCGTGTGTAGATGATGGTGTCGATCAGCGCGATGCCGATGGCGCCGCCGAGATTGCGCATCAGATTGAAAAGCCCGCTCGCATCGGGAACGCGATCGGCCGGAAGCGTGCCGAGCGCCAGCCTGGTCGGCGGCAGCAGGCAGAACATGATGGCGACGCCGCGCACCACCTGCGGCCAGAACATCGCGTCGTAATCCGAGCGCGGATCCTGAAACGCGCTCATACCGACGCCGACTGCGAACAGGGCGAAACCGGCGGCCGACAGCAGCCGCGCATCCATGCGCTTCTCCAGCGCGACGGCGACCGGCGCGGTGATCAGCTGTGCGATGCCGGTGACCAGCATGGTCACGCCGATCTCAAGGGCGTCGTGGCCCCTGATGAAAGCGAGAAAGACCGGCATGAGATAGACCGAGCCGAAAAGGCCGATGCCGAGGATGAAGCTCAGAACCGAGCCGACGAGAAAATTCCGATCGCCGAAATTGCCGAGATCGACGATCGGCCGGCGACGGCGCAGCGTTCGCGTTATGAACGCGCCGCCCGAGACAAGGCAGACGGCCAGCAGGCCCAGCACATAGGCCGAGGTCCAGCCGCTGGTCGGCGCCTCTTTGAGGCTGAGTTCCAGCGCCGTCAGCGCGGCCGCCATCAAGAGGAGCGACAGGCCATCGAGATGCCTGAGTTCGGAGGGATCGGTCGCCTGCTTGGGAAGGAAGCGGGCCGCCAGGATGGCCGAGGCAAGCCCCGGAAGGATGTTGATCAGGAACAGCCAGTGCCAGGAATAGGTTTCTGTCAGCCATCCGCCGACGATCGGGCCGACGGTCGGCGCAAGCACCGCAAGCACGCCGGCAATCGTCGTCGCGAGCGCTTGCCGCTCGTTCGGAAACAGAATGAACACGGCTGAAAACACCGAGGGGATCAGCGTTCCGCCGGAAAAGCCCTGAAGCACCCGCCAGGCGACCAGCACGCCGAAGCTGCCGCTGGCCGCACAGCCGGCAGACGCCGTCACGAACAGGCCGATGGCGACGACAAACAGCCATCGCATCGTCAAAAGCCGCGTCAGCAGGCCGGTCAGCGGGATGGCGACCACTTCGGCGATCAGATAGGCCGTCTGTATCCAGCTCATCTGATCCGGACCGATATCGAGCGCCGACTGGATGGTCGGCAGCGATGTCGCCACCACCTGAACATCGAGGATCGCCATGAACATGCCGACGCACATGGCGAGGAAGCCGAGCCAGACGATGGCGGGCCTTCCATCAGGAGCAGCTTCAAGTCGTTCCGACATGCGAGGATCCCGCCAGCGCGGCTGCATCTGTGAGAAATCTAGGGCTTTCATGTTTGCGATCGAAACGATCGGCATGTCAACCGGCGCGCTGCGGCGAAGAGCTGATCCAGCGCGCACAGACCGAGGAGATCGCCACCAGCCGGGCGTTGGTCGCCTATGCCCGAAACGCGACCGAGCCTGACCGGGAAGGCCAGGCTCGGTGTTCGATCGGCGAATTTGGGCCGGACGTTCTATGCGCCCGGCTCCCTTTGCGTCGGCCAGTCCGATTAGCCGCGGAAGAGCGACAGGATGTTCTGGGACGACGAATTCGCGATCGACAGCGACTGGATCGCCAGCTGCTGCTGCGTCTGCAGCGCGGAAAGCTTGCTCGATTCCTCCTCCATATCGGCGTCGACCAGCCGGCCGACACCGGAGTCGATCGAGTCGGAAAGGGCACCGACGAAGTCTTCCTGCAGATCGATGCGGGTCGAGATCGAACCCAGCTGCGCACCTGCCGACGTCATCGCCGACAGCGCCGATTCGACGTTTGTCAGCGCCGATTGGATCTGGCCGAGCGTGAAGTCGGTAATATCCATCGAATAAACCGAGCCGGTCGCGCCGGACGAGGTGCCGAGAATGCCGGTGGAGGTTTCGATCGAGCCGCCGCTCATGCCGAACAGGACGTTGCCCATCGAGCCGGTATCGAGGGCATAATCCGTTTTTCACCGAAACGGCGCCGGAGCCGTCGCGGACGAAGGACGATACGACGCTCACGGTGCCATCAGCGCCGGCGACCCAGTTTTCGCCGGAGAAGGAAGCCGACTGGGCGATGCTCATCAGCTGCTCCTGCAGCTGGCTGATTTCTTCCTGGACCTTGGACTTGTCGACACCGTCTTCGGTCGCGGCCACGAGCTTGGCTTTGATCTCGTCGACGACGTCGATCGCACTGTCCATTGCCGTATAGGCCGTATCGACCTTTGCGGCGCCGAGGCCGAGGGCGTCGGACACGGCTGACAGCGCCTTGTTGTCGGACCGCATCGTCGTCGCGATCGACCAATAGGCGGCATTGTCGGATGCGGTGTCGACCCGATAGCCGGTAGAAACACGGTTCTGTGTCGATTCGAGATTGGAATTGACGGTGCGCAGCGTCTGAAGGGCTGCCATCGCGGAATTGTTCGTATTGATGCTGGTCATGGAAATGTCGCCTGATTCGGAAGTTGGATGGATTGCATCCCGGGGGACATCCGGGCCGTGGCGAGCAGCCTCATGCTTATCGACCCCTCTTCGGGCTGGTCAATTCGCCACTGTTGAAGCAATTATGGTACTTAAAGGTACCTTAATCGTTAACGCGAATGGCTGAGCCGCGATTTTTTCCCAAATTGCGACACCCCGCGATGTCATCGGCAGAATTTGTCCTGATGCCGGGCAGCAGAAATTGCCAATGGCGATTGACGGCCCGGCGGGAAACTGTCTATCACTATTAAATCAATTTGATTGACTTCAAGCGCCACTCCGAACCCGGTGGCCGCGCCGGAACCTCCAAAGCCTCGTTTTCCTCAAAGGAAGAGTGACCAATGTCGACACCGCGACCGAACGCCCTGCGGCTTGAAACCCTTTGGAATCCGCCCGCCGACGGCAAGGAATTCTCCTATGTCCTGCGCCTCAAGAACCTCGGCAGCGAACCGCTTTCGAATTTTTCCCTCTGCGTCAGCGGCCCCGGCCGCGTCGATCCGGCCGGGCGCGTCGAAGGCGCGACGGTCTCGCAGCGGCTTTCCAATTTCACCGAATTCCAGCCGCCGGCCGGTTTCGTTCTCGGCGCCGGCGAGACCTGGACAATCTCCGTCTATGCGCTGAGCTGGCAGTTCCGCCACTGGACGGACGGTGCGACGAGCGCCTATCTCGCGCTTGCCGATGGCAGCACTATCGTGCTCGGCGTCGAGCCGACGCGCTCTTCGGTCAGCAACGCGGCCCTGAAGCGCGGCGCCGAGATCTATCCTGTTCCCGCCAACGCGCCCGTCCAGATTTCGGTCATCCCCTGGCCGAACCACGTCGCGGTCGCCTCGCGCCGGCCGCTGCCGGCCGGTTTTGTGCCGCAGGCGCAGAGCGGCGAAGGGGAGGCGGCGGCGAAAGGCTTCGCGGCGCTGGTCGACCATCTCTTTGCCGTCGAAGGCATCGTGCGCACCGAGGCGGAAGGCGCAGTACCGGTCATCCTGAAGGATGTTGCCGGCTTCGGCCCCGAAGCCTATCGGCTGAGCTTCGACGACGAAAACCTGACGGTCGAGGCAAGCAGCCGCAGCGGCTTCCTCTACGGCCTCGTCACACTCGGCCAGATCTGGCGCGGCGCCAGGCTGCATCCCGGCGTTTTCCAGTTTCCCGCATCCGGCGAGATCGTCGACGAGCCGACAATGGGCTGGCGCGGCCTGCATCTCGATGTCGCCCGCCAGTTCTATGGCGCGGCCGAAGTCAAGAAGCTGCTGGCGGTGCTTGCCTGGAACAAGCTCAACCGCTTCCACTGGCACCTTTCCGACGACGAGGCCTGGCGCGTCGAGATCGACACCTATCCCGCCCTGACCGAGATCGGCGCCTGGCGCGGCCACGGCCTTGCCGTGCCGCCGCTGCTCGGGTCAAGCCCGACCCGAACCGGCGGCTACTACACCAAATCCGTCATCCGCGAGATCGTCGCCCATGCGAAGAGCTTCGGCATCGAGATCGTGCCCGAGATCGATATGCCCGGCCATTGCTACGCCATGCAGCAGGCGATACCGGAGCTGCGCGATCCGGCCGAGAAGGGCAGCTACTACTCGGTCCAGGGCTTTCCCGACAATTGCATCAACCCGGCCCGCGAGCAGACCTACGAGATCGTCGAGACCATTCTTTCCGAACTGATCGAGCTCTTTCCGTTCAAGGTTATCCATCTCGGCGCCGACGAGGTGCCGCTCGGCGCATGGTCGGGCTCGCCGGACGCGCTCGCGCGCCTGCGTCATGTCGCCGGCGACGCGGTTGCCGATGCCCATGCCAAGCGGCTGAACGTCGTCACCAACACGCATGGCGCCGACGACATCCACGGCTCCGGCGCGGCGATCCTGCAGGCGGAGTTCCTGGAGCGCGTGCAGCGTTTTCTGGCAAGCAAGGGCTGCATCACCGGCGGCTGGGAAGAGGCGGCGCATGGCGATGTCATCGACAGGGAGAAGAGCTATCTCTGCAGCTGGCGCAATGTCGAGGTCTCGGCCGAGCTCGCCGAACGCGGCTATCAGATGGTCGTCTGCCCCGGCCAGGTCTATTACCTCGACATGGCGTTGAGGCCCGATTGGGACGAGCCGGGCGCCAGCTGGGCGGGGAATTCGGATGCGGAAAAGCTCTATAAGTTCGATCCGGTCGGTGGCTGGACGGCGAGCCAGAAGCAGAAGCTGCTCGGCATCCAGGCCTGCATCTGGTCGGAACCGATGACGGACCGCGCCGTCTTCGACCGCCTGGTTTTTCCGCGCATCTCCGGGCTTGCCGAAACCGGCTGGACGAAGCCATCCGCCAAGTCCTGGGACCGCTTCAAGGCGCTCGCAGGGCTGATGCCGCTGCTTTACGGGCTGCAGGAGTCGTGAGGCATGTCTCGCAAAAGTGTGCAGCGGCTTTGCGATAAAGACATGCGTAAAAGCAAAGACCTAAAGCGTGACAAGCGAATCTGAAAGATCGCGACACGCTTTAGCACCGGCGTTACTGTCGCTGCCGGTAGGCAGAGGGCGTGAGACCGGTGCCCAGCTTGAAGGCCCGCGTCATGTGGCTCTGGCTGCTGAAGCCGCAGGCCGAAGCGATCTGCGCGATCGGCTCCATGTCTGATAACATCGATTTGGCGCGCTCGACACGACGGTGCGCCACCCAGCCGTGCGGCGACACGCCAAAGCTTGCCCGGAACATCCGCTGAAAATGAAAGGCGCTGAGCTGCCCGATATCAGCCAGATCCTGCAGGCGGATCGTCTCGCCAAGATGGGCCTCGATATAATCCAGGGTTCGGCGCCGCACATGCGGCGCGAGCCCGCCGCTGATCGTGCAGGCACGCATGCCTCCATAACGTGGATCGACGAAGAGATCGTGGATCGCCTGCGTCATCGCGTCTTCGGCCAGCAGATGACCGCCCGCCAACATCGCTTCCGTCATCTGCCGAAGCCTCAGCGCCAAAGCGGGGGCATCGTCGAAGGTTACTTCGGGAAGAGCCATGAGCCGCGCATCGCGGTCAAACGTCTCGGCAAACATCCGCCGCATCTGATCGTCGGGAACATACAGATGGACGAATTCGAAGAAGTCGGTGATTTCCCATTCGGACGAGTACCCCTGCGGCATGATGCACAGCACACCAGGACGGCCGCGCGCGTCGGGGCCATCCAGGCGACGCGTTCCGGCGCCGCCGCTCAGATAAAGACTGAATGTATGACCGTTCGGCCGCTGATAGCTCATCCTGTCATGCGCATTGCTCCAGAAGGCAGCCGATCGCCCGAAACCCAGATCGATCGACTGTGACATCCGCGCAGTGGGCGAGGCGGACAAAAACCTGAAAACCGAGAGGCGGCTATCGTTCACTCATTCTATCTCACAGCTGGGCACGCGTTCAGAATAATAGGGGGCGACCGCTGAGATGGCGAGAGAGAAGTCCGGGCACAACGATTTCGTAGCAAGAATCTGCAAGAGACCCGCTCACGGTTTGCCTATTCATGGAGAAAACGAGGATACCTCCATGGCAAATGCCGTTCTTTTCATCGCGACCGTCCTCATCTGGGGGACGACCTGGATCGCCATTGCGATGCAGGTCGGTCCCGTGCCGGTGCTGGTCTCAGTCTTTTACAGATTTGCGCTCGCAGCGGTGATCTTCGTCGCCATCCTGGCTGCCATGCGCCGGCTCAAGCTTCCTGCCTTGCGCGATCAACCTTTCATCCTGGCGCAAGCGCTCTGCCTGTTCAGCCTCAATTTCATCTGTTTCTACAATGCCGCCGCCTCGATTCCTTCAGGGCTGATCTCGGTGATCTTCTCGCTCGCGACGATCTACAATGCCGTCAATGCGCGCCTGTTCTTCGGCGACCGCATTACCGGCCGCACGCTCTTCGCAGCGGCGCTCGGCGCAACCGGCCTTCTGCTGCTGTTCGGAGAGGAGGTGGTCGTCGATTTCGATATGGGCACGCTGAAAGGGATTGGGCTCGCAGCGCTCGGCACGCTGTTCTTCTCGCTCGGCAACATGGCATCGCGCCGCAACAGCGCGGCCGGGATCTCGCCGCTGACCGCCAATGCCTGGGGCATGACCTATGGCGCGATCATCCTCCTCGTGCTGATTGCCGTGACGCGGACGCCGATCGTGGCACCACCCGGCATCACCTATCTTGCCGCGCTGCTCTATCTCTCTGCCATCGGATCGGTGATCGGTTTCACCACCTACCTCATGCTGGTGTCGCGCATCGGCTCCTCACGCGCGGCCTACGCCACCGTGCTGTTCCCGATCGTCGCCCTGTCGCTGTCGACGGTCTTCGAGGGCTACCACTGGACCGGCCTCGGCCTGATCGGCCTGGCGCTGACGCTGCTCGGGAACGTGATCATCTTTGCACGACCTCTCGCGCGGCGGTCGCCGCAACCAGATGCGAGCTTGCCGGCACGCAGCTGAAGGACGGGCAGCGTCGCGGTCTTTCAGATGGATCGCGACGTCTTCGACCGTCGTATTCCAGCGGATCTCAGGGCTTTCCGAAACCGACTGGACGAGGCCATCGCCCAAGCCACGGAAAGCTTCAAAGGAGCTCGGAGGACACTTGGGTCGTACGATCCGTTAACCACCTTCAATGTCGTAGAAGGGGAAGCAGAGGAGAACGCTCATTCCACTTGCGCGAGGAAAAAATCGCGAGATGCTGCGAGTATATGTGGGCGATTTTTCCAAGGGCTAGGGCAAGGAATGACGCACGGCGAAATCAACTTTGCGATCCGCGTCACGCTGGGAATTGATGTTGTCATCATCTGCGTGCTGATCGCATACTTTTATGTGCGTAACGAAATGCTCGCGGCACGCGCTGCCCGGATAGGGAATATAACTTACCACGCCGGAACTATTTTCACGGGAATCGCCTATGGCCACCCCGATTGCCCGCCCGAGATTGCCGCAGAGTATCTATCACTCAGGCGTAAACGTCTTATAATAACCACCTTCGCCTCTTCCCCGATGATAATTTACATGATTTTCCTTCGGAAATACTTTCACTAGACCACAATACCCCTTGACCGTTTAGCCGACCGGCTTCTGCAGCACGTCGAAGCGTGGATTGGTTTCGGAAAAGATCGGCAGGGCGGCGGCGCCGAGGATGGCGGTATCCTTGCCGGTCATGCCGATCATGACGCGCGGCACCGTCCGCTGCCGGCCGGGGTCGATCGGATCGTGCAGCGGCTCGAGCCGCTCGGCAAGCCGGCGCATCAGCGAGGTCGGCAGGCTGCCGCCGAGCACGATGGTCTGAGGATCGAAAGCGAGCTCGAGGAAATCGACGGTCTGCCGCAGCGGCTGGACGGCCTGATGGAGCCAGGTCTCCAGACCGTCGCTGCCCCTTTCGATCAGCGCGTCGAGCGCGTCGGACGATAGCTCCCCTGCATCGGCGATGCCCATGAATTCGTAAGCGACCGACGGCGAGACATAACGATCGAGGCAGCCGCGTTTGCCGCAGCTGCAGAGCCTGCCATGCGGCTCGACGATGATATGGCCGATTTCGCCGGCATTGTTGCGGCTGCCCTTGTAGAGGTGGCCGTCGAGGAACATGCCGGCGCCGATGCCGCCGCCGCCGGCCAGAAACAGGTAGACGAAGCTGGCGAGGCCGCGGGCGACGCCGTGAAGGCGCTCGCCGATCGCCGCCGCCGTCGCATCGTTCTCGACCAGCACCGGCGCATTGAGCCGCTGTTCCAGCTCGTGGCCGACGGGGAATCCCTGCCAGCCGGGCAGGCTCTGGGGGCTGAGAGAGGTGGTGCCGCCCTCCGCATAACGGCCGGGCAGGGCGATGCCCACGCCGAGTAGCCGCTGCTGGTCGAAGGCGAAGGCCTGTTTGAGATGCTCGACGATCGACTGGAGGACCGGCATCGCCTGCTGCGGATCGGGGTGTTCGACCTGGCGCTCGATGCGCGCGCAGACGGCGCCGGAGAGATCGGTCAGCACGCCGCTCGCCCGCTGGCGGCCAAGCTCGAGGCCGATCGAATAGGCGCCGGCCGGATTGATGGAATAGGGAATGATCGGCTGGCCGCGCGCCAGCTTCTGCGCCTCGGCGGCGACGAGCAGATGCGACCTCTCCAGCTCCTCGACGATATTCGACACCGTCTGGGGCGTCAGCGCCGTCATGCGGGCGATCGACGCCCGCGACAGGGAACCGTGCGTGCGGATCAACTCGATCACCACGCGTCGATTGTGAGACTTGGCCTGCTCGAGATTCGTGCCGGAGATCGCCTTCATGTCGCCTTCAAAGGATAAGCCTCACCACCCTTGTCACAAGACGGCTGGCGATGAAAGCCACATTCCTCGTGCCGCCTATCGAACCTCGGCGTCGGCGGGCACAACGGCATTGCGCCGCTGCAGCAGGCCGAGGAGGGCGATCCCCGACAGGCCGGTGACGGCGCTCAGAATAGCGGTTCCGGAATAATTGCTCGCCCAGGTGCCGGCGGCGAAGACCAGCGCACCGATGCCCGCACTCGCAAAGACATTGACGGAGATCAGCGCGCTGCCGAGCCCCGGCCGATCGGCAATGAGATCCTGCAGGTAGGTGATCGGGATGCTGATGATCGCCGCAGCACCGATGCCGGCAAGCAGGGTCAGCGCATAGAGATGCCATGGAGCGGAGGCAAAGCCGAGCAGGCCGAGAAACAGCGCGTAGATGATGGTGCCGGCGGCCAGCGCCGTCATCTGGCCGGTCTGCCGGGCGATCCGCGACCAGACGATGATGAAGATGATCTCCAGCGCTGCGACGATGCCGACGAGAATGCCGACATCGCTGAGCCGGCCATGCGCCGCGCCCGTGGCGATCAACGGCAGAAGCGCATCATTCAGATGCAGCGTGCTGGTGATCAGCGCCACGCCTGCGATATGCGCCGAAATCTGCGGCGACACCACCTGGCGGAGCGCTTCGAAATAGGTGAGGCGGCGAACTTCCGCCATCATCGCTCCGGCGCGCTTCGGAAGAGCAAAGAGGATGATGCCCTGGCAGAGCACACAGGAGAGGCTGGCGAAGAGATAGGCCGGCAGCATGCTCGACGCTCCCGAGAGGACAAGACCCGTTATGCCGGGGATCAGCACCCAGGAAAGCGAGATCATCGCCCGCACGCCTGAATTGGCCGTCACCATGTCGCTGCGGCTCATGCCGTGCATCGCCGCGCGCGCATTGGCAAACAGCAGCGAGTTCAGCGCCCCGTAGATCGGCAGCGGCAGCAGCGCGCTGACGATGAAGGTCGCCGGGCTCGGAAAGGCGTAGACCATGCCGTAGCCGACGATGCCGAACAGACAGGCCCCGATCATCGCCGAACGGTATTCGCCGAGCCGGTCGGCAAGATTGCCGAGCAGGACGCTGATCACCACGTTGACCGCCGCCGAGGCAAAGGCGAGGAAGGAATAGAGCCCGTCGCTCAGCCCCAGCTCGCGAATGCCGACGATCGACCGATAGGGCGCGGTCATCGCCCCCGCCATGCCGAAGGTGAAAATGGCGATCATGCTGGCGCGGATCGCCGGATTGCGGAAGACGTCGGGAAAGAAGCGGCTCATCGGATCATCAATCGAATGGGAAGATTCGCGGGCGCGGCCGCGGCGGGCAGTCCTGAACGTCTGTCATGCTGTCTGTGCGCTCGAAGATCGCAGCGGCTGATCAATAATGCTCTGATTGGGAGAAAGTTCGCGCCAGTTCGGCCTGGCCTGCCGTCAGCCCGCAATCGACAGGCAGGCAGACGCCTGTAATGGCGGCGGCGAGCGGGCCGGCAAGGAAGCCTACGGCATTGGCGACATCGCGGGGATCGACGACGCGCTGCAGCGGATACCAGCGGCGCGCCTCCTCGAACACGTTGGGATTGGCGGCGGCGCGCGCCTCCCAGGCCTGCGTCTTCACCGTGCCGGGGGCAACGGCATTGGAGCGGATGCCGAACTTGCCGTATTCCACCGCCACCAGCCGGGTGAAATGCAGCAGACCGGCCTTGGCGGCACTGTAGGCCGGATGCCCGAAGACATGCATGCCGTTGACCGAGGCGATATTGACGACAGAACCCCTCGACGCCTTGAGCATCGGCTCGAAGGCGCGGAAGCATAGGAAGGCCGCTTCGAGATTGAGCGCATTGTCGGCCCGCCAGATCTCCGGCGTCGTGTCGTGCAGGCTGGTCGCCCGCGCCGCACCGGCATTGTTGACGAGGGTTCGCACCACGCCGATATCAGCCGCGCGTTTTGCCAGTTCCGATATGCTCGTCTCGCTGGTCACATCGCAGCCGATGGCGACGAAACGGCCGGCCGGCCCGAGCCTGGAAGCGACGGCGGCCGCAGCCGCAGCATCGATATCGGCGAGCAGCACGACGTCGTGTTCTTCGGCAAGACGAGCGGCGATCGCAGCACCTATATCGCCCGCCGCACCCGTGACGATGGCTGCCGATTGGGTCATTTTCCCAGACTCCCGCTCATGGATTTCAGTCTCCAAGCAATTGCCGGTCGTCGCCGTCGCGGTGGATGACGAGCTGCTGCTTGATACGCCGAAGCGTGGTCGTCGCCTTCGGCTGAACGGCATAGGCGACCAGGCTCGAGAGAATATCGACCGTCGCGATATAGGCGATGCGCGTCGACGTCGGGCGATAGATATTGTTGCCTTCGGGAAGGTCGATCGGCACGACGATTTCGGCGGCCTTGGCAACCGGGCTGTCCGTCTGGGTCAGCGCGATCGTCTTCACCTTGGCCTGGCGGGCAAGCTCGAAGGCGCGCACCAGCTCCAGATTGCGCCCGGAGAAGGACGAGCCGATCAGCACGTCGCCAGGCCGGGCCGCGGCGGCCATCATCAGCTGCATGCTGTGATCGGAACTAGCGGTGATGCGAAGCCCGAGACGGAAGAGGCGGTTCTGTAGCTCATCGGCGATCATCGACGAATTGCCGCCCGAGCCGAAGGCATAGATCATCTCGGCCTTGGCGATATGGGCAACGGCCGCTTCGATCGCCGCAAGATCGAGCGAGCGATGCAGCAGAAACAGCGCGTTCTGCGCCTTGGTGATGATATCCTGGGCGACATCGGCCGGTTCGGTGCTTTTCGATTCCGGCTTCAGATAGCGCACGCCGATATGGGCGGTGCGGGCGAGCTGCACCTTGAAATCGGAAAAGCTCTCGCAGCCGAGCCGGCGGCAAAAGCGGGTGACGGTCGGCGGCGAAACCTCGGCCCGCTCGGCCAGCTCGATGATCGAGGCATTCACCGCGAACTCGAAATCGTTGACGATGATCTCCGCGATGCGGTTCTCCGAAGGAGAAAGCCGGCTCTTATCTTCCTGCAATGTCGAAAAGATATCCAAACCGACTCCCACCGATTTTTCCTATGCGTCCTTCTTCTTATAGGCCACGCAATCGATCTCAACCTTGCAATCGACCATCATCGACGATTGCACACAGGCCCGCGCCGGCGGATGGTCGCCGAAATACTCCTGGTAGATCTTGTTGAAGGTCCAGAAGTCACGTGGATCGTCGAGCCAGACGCCGACGCGCACGACATGCTCGACGCCGTAGCCGGCCTCCTCGAGAATCTCCAGCACATTGGCGATCGTCTTATGGGTCTGGGCGATGATGTTGCCGTCGATGATTTCGCCGTCTTCCATCGCAACCTGGCCGGAAACATAGAGCCAGCCATCGGCTTCGACCGCACGCGCGAATGGCAGCGTCTTGCCGCCGGCGCCCGTTTGAACCGTGCCATAGCGCTTGATGGGCATGCTGAAGTCCTTGCAAATTATTTTCTTGATACGTTGACAAATGACCATAGAAAGCAGAATTTGACCAGTGAAAAACGCGATTTATGAAAAGAATTTCAATCCGAGGCACACATGCGCGATCCTTTTCAGAACCCTTTCCCCTCGGACAGCGCCCGGCAGGCGATCTGGGAAATGCTCGTTTCGCGCGATATCGACGCTTTTCTCGCCGCCGACTGGTCGATGGTGGAAGGTGACTTCGTCGAAGAGGGCTTCATCGGCATCGACGGCCGCAAGGAGGTGAACCCCGACAAGTGGCGGCTCGCCTTTCCCTCGCTCGCCGCCTATCGCGAGGAGTGGCTGCGGCAGGCGCGAGATTTCGCCGGGCAGAGCTTCGCGGAAGATCCGCGCACGGCGATCTTCACCACGACGACGCTCGAAGATATCGAGATCGAAGGCGAGACAGCGCTGGTCCGCAAGAAATTCGACGGCGGCATCACCAAGGCCGACGGCACCCGCGATGTCCTGCAATGGCAGACGCTCTATTATTGCCGGAGACACCAGGGACGCTGGAAGATCTCAGGTTTCACCGGCTACCTGCCGAACCCGATGGGGTGACGCGGGGCCTGCAACACGAAGGCCACTTTCTTGCGCATATTCACGGCAGCACTGGCGACCGAGACCAACACCTTCTCCCCGATCTGCGTCGATCGTCGCGCATTCGAAGCCTCGCTTTATGCCCCGCCCGGCCAGCACCCTGATACACCGACGCTCTGCACCGCGCCGATCACAGTCGGCCGGCGCGTCGCCAGAGAAAAGGGCTGGGAGCTGATCGAGGGCACCGCCGCCTGGGCCGACCCGGCGGGCCTCGTCAACCGGACGACCTATGAGGAGCTGCGCGACGAAATCCTCGATCAGTTGCGCGCGGCCATACCTGTGGATGCCGTCGTTATGGGCCTGCACGGCGCCATGGTGGCAGCCGACTATGAAGACACGGAAGGCGATCTTCTCTCCCGCATGCGCGAGATCGTCGGCCCCGATGTCCTCATCTGCGCCGAACTCGACCCGCACAGCCATCTCACCGCAAAACGCGTCGCCGCGCTTGATTTCGCCATCTATTTCAAGGAATTTCCGCATACCGATTTCGTCGACCGCGCCGAGGATCTCTGGCGCATCGCCGTCGATACGCTTGAAGGCCGGGTCAAGCCCCTGATGTCGGTGTTCGATTGCCGGATGATCGACGTCTTCCCGACTTCGCGCGACCCGATGCGCTCCTTCGTCGACAAGATCATGCGGATCGAGAAGGATGACCCCGAAATCCTGTCGATCTCGGTGATCCATGGTTTCATGGTCGGCGACGTCCCCGAAATGGGAACGAAGCTGCTGGTCGTCACCGACGACAAGCCGGAGAAGGGCGCCGCCTTGGCGCGTGATCTCGGCCTCGAACTCTTTTCCAAGCGCGGCACCTTCATGGTGCCGCAGATCGACGAGAGGCAAGCCGTCGCGCGCGCCATGGCCGCGACCGCATGGCCCGTCGTGATTGCCGATGTCTGGGACAATCCGGGCGGCGGCACGGCGGGTGACGCGACCGTCATCCTCGCCGAGCTGATGGCCCGCGGCGTCACCAGTGCCGCGATCGGCACCATCTGGGATCCGATGGCGGTGCAGATCTGTTTTGCGGCAGGCGAGGGGGCGGAGATCCCGTTGCGCTTCGGCGCCAAATCGGCGCCCGGCACCGGCAGTCCGATCGACGGCACGGTCAAGGTCGTCAGGCTGGTGAGGAATGCCGAGATGCAGTTCGGCGAAAGCCTCGCCCCCTTCGGCGATGCCGCCCATATCGTGCTCGACGGCATCGACATCATCCTCAATTCGACGCGCGCCCAGAGCTTCGATCCGAGCCTGTTTTCGGTGATGGGCATCGATCCCACCAAGCAGAAGATCCTGGTGATCAAATCCACCAATCATTTCTTCGCCTCCTTTTCGAAGATCGCCGCGGAAATCCTTTACTGCTCCGCCGGAACGCCCTATCCCAATAATCCGGCGACGACGCCGTACCGGCGGGCGCCGAAGACGATATGGCCGATCGTCGCCGATCCACACGGAAGAGAACGCGGAGCCGCCTGAATGCCTGATCGCAGCTTTGCCGTCGTCGCCAAGGCAGGAGACCGGATCGCCGATCTCTCGACGCCGCGCCCTGTCATCGACGAAGACCGGCTGGCCGCCAACATCGCCCGCGTTCAATCCTATATGGATGAGCACGGGCTGAACTTCCGTCCGCATATCAAGACCCACAAGATCCCGGCGCTCGCCGTCGCCCAGGTCGCCGCCGGCGCCAAGGGCATCAACTGCCAGAAGGTCACCGAAGCGGAAGTCTTCGCCGAAGCCGGCTTCAACGACATCCTCATCACCTTCAACATTCTCGGACAGCAGAAGCTCGAGCGCCTGGCCAGGCTGAACGAGCGCATTTCCGATCTCAAGGTCGTCGCCGACAGCGAACAGACGGTCGACGGGCTGGCCGCGCATTTCTCCGGCCACAAGCCGCTGACCGTGCTTGTCGAATGCGACACCGGCGGCGGCCGCTGCGGCGTGCAGACGCCGGATGAGGCGGCCTCGCTCGCCAGGCGCATCGCCGCCGCCGACGGCCTCACCTTCGGCGGCATCGTCACCTATCCCAAACCGCAAGCAGCAGCCGCCGTCGAGGCCTTCATCGCCGAGACGCTGCAACGCCTGCAATCCGACGGCATAACCTGCCCGATCGTCAGCAATGGCGGAACGCCGAGCCTGTTCGAGGCGCATCTCGTCAAATCCGCCACCGAACACCGCGCCGGCACCTATATCTACAACGACCGCCAGATGGTGCGCATGGGCCATTGCAGCGAGGACGATTGCGCCATGCATGTGCTGGCCACCGTCGTCTCCCGCCCGACCGCCGACCGCGCCGTCATCGATGCCGGCTCGAAGGCGCTGACCTCGGATCTCCAAGGCTTCAGCGATTACGGCCTGATCGTCGGCTATCCCCAGGCGCGGATCACCAGCCTTTCGGAAGAACACGGCGTGATCGATCTCGCAACCTGCACCGGCCCGCGGCCGCAGATCGGTGAAAAGCTCTTCATCATCCCCAACCACACCTGCGTGGTCTCCAACCTGTTCGACACGATGGTCTTCCATCGGGGTGGCGTGGTAACCCGCGTTGAGGATGTCGCGGCCCGCGGCCTCGTTTGGTAGGGGGTGGGGTTGAGGGCTAAATGGTTCTGATCGCCGAAGGCCGCAGTTGCCGATGGATGCGCGCGATGTCGGCCCAGCAGGATGTAGTCGTGACTATCGCAAGATGTGCGCGCGGCGGGTAACTTCGTTACGCCAATGGCGTACATGGGCTCTACGGGCGAGTGTCCGTTTTGGAGCCGTTATCGGACTGACCGGTATCGGCGGGGAATTCGAGAAAGCTGACATCCAACATTCGACAGGCACGCAGTCCACGCCGCATTTCGCGCAGGTTCAATCGAATACTGCGGTAGAAGTGCAAATCAGCGAGAGCCCTCTTTGAGGTACCTTATTTGGTGGACTTGCTAGGTTTGAGGGACGGTGTATTCCCTGGTGTGCTTTTGTTATCACGGCGACGCTGATCCGGTTTCCCTGTGGATTTCGCTATCGGCTTTGGTCCTGGTTTAAGTGCCATGAATGCTCCCCTTTCTTGATTTACGAAAATAAGCCTGCGCGTACCTTATGACGGGGACTCAGGACACAGCAATACTATGTAATAGTCCACACTAGTTCTAGCTGAAGTCAAGGCCCAATGGATATTCATACAGTAGCAACACCCCACGAAAATCGGCCACCGGGCCGGAGGCACTTTGCCTCACTGGCCCTGTCAGCGGCGGTGAGGGCGATCGGGTTATTCCGTATGGACGAAGTTTCTGAGCGCCTGCTGTCGGCCAGGATTGGCGTCAGCCTCGGCCGGTGACGTTGGTTGAGGTGCTACCGTCTGTTTCAGGAGCAAAGCCTGCTCCCTGCGCTGTCCTTCACAACCAGGGCGGCACACCGACCGGCGGCTCCCCGCCCTTCCTGTCGTTCGCGTCGGCGCGTGCGAACAACGGCTTTCAGGACGGTTCGGGAACCGCATGAACGACCGATTTGGGGGCGCAATGCAGCCATATCGTCCGGTGACAACCAATGCCGAAATGGGCCGGACTCTGCCATCTGCAGGCGATTGTCCAACGACGTTCTAGAGTGAAAAGACCCCCTGAATTCCTGCCGCCGGTCAGCCGCAATAGAGCGTGTGATATCACCGCCGGACCCGCCCCCTGACAGGACGAACTGCCGACGCGGAGCCAGTCGCTTTAGGCCGCCGTCGGGTTGATCACGTTCATATCGATCTCGGTCAGCTCCACGCGCCGTTCAAATGCAATACCCGTCTCGTCGAAGAGATGGCAGTCGGCGGCATTGATGCCGGTGGCAACAGGCGCGTCGGGGCGGATGCCGACGCTGCCGGGTAACATGGCGCAGAAGTTCTCGGCCTCGGCGTTGAGCGAGGCATAGGCGACCGTATTGGCGCCGAGGCGCTCGATGACCGTCGGGGTGACGGTAAAGACGATGTCGCCGCCGTTCAGCTGAATATGCTCAGGGCGGATGCCGAGCGTCAGGGTCTTGCCGGCCATACTGTCGCGTGGCGTCACCGGCAGGACGGCGGACTGGCCGAGATAATCGACTTCGACGCCGGCGGCGCTGACGCCCTTGCAGGTGACGGGGAGAAAATTCATTTTCGGGTTGCCGATGAAGCCGGCGACGAATTTGTTGGCGGGCTTGTGGTAAAGCTCCAGCGGCGCGCCGGTCTGGGAAATATTGCCGGCGTCGAGCACGACGATGCGGTCGGCCATCGTCATGGCCTCGACCTGGTCGTGCGTCACATAGATCATCGTCGCCTTCAGCTGCCGGTGCAGCTTGGCAAGCTCGATGCGCATGTCGGCGCGCAGCGCCGCGTCGAGGTTTGACAGCGGCTCGTCGAACAGGAAGATCTTCGGTTCGCGCACAATGGCGCGACCGATCGCGACGCGCTGGCGCTGGCCGCCGGAAAGCATGCCGGGCTTCTGCTGCAGCCGCTGGTCGAGATGCAGGATGCGGGCAGCGTTTTCCACCTTGGCCTTGAGCTTTGCCTCTTCCATCTTCTCGACGCGCAGCGGAAAGGCGATGTTCTCGAATACCGTCATATGCGGATAGAGCGCGTAGGACTGGAACACCATGGCGATGCCGCGCTTGACCGGCGGCAGATCGTTGACCCTGACGCCGTTGATGACGATATCGCCCGCCGTCGTTGCGTCGAGGCCGGCGATCATCCGCAACAGCGTGGACTTGCCGCAGCCGGACGGCCCGACGAAGACGACGAACTCGCCATTCTTCACCTCGAGCTGCACGCCCTTCAGAACTTCGTAGTCGCCGTAGAATTTCTGAACTTTGTTGAGAAGGAGCTGTCCCAAAAATCTGTCTCCGCCGGCGGTCTTCGTCGCACATTCGCTATAGGGGAGGGGCCGCGGCTTATGCCGCGACCCCAGGGAGAGCCTCAGAAGGGCTTATTTGAAGGCTTCGATTTCGCCGGCAGCCTTCTTGAGCGCGGCTTCCGGCTCGGCCTTGCCTGTGACAACCGACTGGATCATTTCGATCATCGAGTTCTGGAAACCCTTATAGTCGGTGAAGAGCGGCTCGGGACCACCATAGCTGATGCCCTCGATGAGCGGCTTCCAGGAGGGGTCCTTGGCGACGAAGTCGTCGACCTTCTTCGAGGGACGCAGCGGGGTGAGGCCGGCGCCGCCCTGCAGCTCATATTCCGCCTGAACATCCGGCGAGGTGATGAACTTGGCGAATTCGGTCGCCTTGTCCTCGACGCCGGAACCCTTGAAGATCGCCAGGCTGTCGGTGATCAGCAGCGTGCCGGGGCCCTTGGCATCGGGGCCGAGCGGCAGCGTCGTGATGCCCCAGCTGATCTTCGTCTCCTTCAGGCGGGAGGCCGCACCCGAACCGGCCTGGATCATGGCGACCTTGCCATCGAGGAAGATGGCGCGGACTTCGTTCTGCTCATAGGCCGTCGGGCCTTCTTCGGAGTAGGGAACGATATCCTTGTAGGCCTTCAGCGCGGCGAGATTCTGCGGGCTGTCGAGGGTGACCTTGCCATCGGCATCGATCACGCTGCCATTGTTGGTGTAAACCCAATGCATGAACTGATGCATGGTGTTGTCGAAGGTCTTGGCCGAGAGACCGAAGCCCGGAATGCCGGTCTTTTCCTTGATGGTCTTTGCCATCTCGATTTCTTCGGCCCAGGTCTTCGGCGGCTTCTCGGGATCGAGGCCGGCCTGCTTGAAGAGGTCCTTGTTCCAATAGAGCGCCTTGGTGGAGAAGGCGATCGGAACGCCCCACTGCGTGCCCTCGAAGGTCACCGTGTCGACGATGTGGGGATAGTAAGCCTTCTTTTCCTCATCCGTCATCGGCACCTTGACGATGAGATCGTTCTGGGCGAACTCCTTCAGGGTGCGCGAGCCGACATAGGCCATGGCCACAGGCGTGCCGGCGGCGGCAAGCGTCGTCGCCTTGTCCTGGCACTGCGCCCAGCCGACGACTTCAGGCGTGACCTTCCAGCCGGCGTTCTTTTCTTCCCACTGCTTGATGTATTTGGTGTGGACCGGGTCGATCGTGTCGCCGCAATAGATCCAGCTGATTTCCTTGTCGGCGGCATGGGCAGTGACTGCGGTCAATGCCGTCGAACCGAGCAAGGCGAGCGCCATAAGGCCTGTCTTGATTGTAATGCTCACGTCGTGACTCCCGTTTGGTTGTTAGCTGTTCACTCGTTTTTATAATCTTATTGTTTCACCGCACCGGCGGTCAGACCGCCGACGAGGTAACGCTGAAGGAAGAAGATGACGACCATCGCCGGCGCGATGCCGACGAAGGAAGCCGCCATCAGTTCGTTCCAGATGACCTCCTGCTTGCCGAAGTAAGCAAAGAGCCCCACCGGCAAGGGCATGTATTCACTCTTCGAGTTGAAGGTCAGCGCGAAGATGAATTGCTGGGCGTAAGCGCCGATGAAGGTGGTGATGGCGACGACGATGATTCCCGGCATCGCAATGGGCAGGATGACGCGGCGAAGCGTGTAGAAGTGGCTGGCGCCATCCATGAAGGCGGCTTCGTTGAGCTCCTGGGGAATGCGGATCATATAGGTGCGCAGCAGCCAGATCGCCGACGGAATGAGGAAGGCGACACCCGGCACGATCATGGCGAGATAGGTGTTGAGCACACCCATGCTGCGCATCAGCCGGAAGAGCGGGATCAACAGCACGGCGCCGGAGAACATGTTCACCGTCAGGAAGGCGCCGAGCAGGATCCCCATGCCCTTGAATTCGAACTTGGCGAAGGCATAGGCCGCCGGAATGACGAGGCAGAGCACGATCAGCGTGACGATGATCGAGATGAAGAAGGAGTTGAAGATATAGCGCCCGAAGCCCGGCACGCTGATCCACATCGTCCGGTAGGCTTCGAAGGAGCCGTTCTCCGGCCAGAAGCGGTAGGGCGAGGAGAAAAGCTGGGCGAGCGGCTTCAGCGACACCAGGAAGCCCTCGACGAAGGGCGCCAGCACAAAGAACAGGAACACCGCGATGCCGCAATAGATCAGGATGATCTCCCACCAGCGGTAACGGTCGATCATGGCAGCACTGCTCATGCGCGCTTCTCCGGGTTGAGGCGGCGGGTGACGCGGAAATAGGCGAAGCAGAAGAGCGACAGGAAGATGCAGATCAAGACGGCGCGGGCAGCGCCTTCACCGTATTTCTTCGAGCCGATCGCCGTCTGGTAGGTATCGATGATCATCGTCGTCGTCTCGCCGCTCGGGCCGCCCTGCGTCAGGATCCAGATGATGTCGAACGAGTTGAAGGTGGCGATCAGAGACAGCATCGACATGGTGATGATCGCGGGAACCATCAGCGGCAGCGTGATGCGTCGGAAGCGGTACCAGCGACCGGCGCCGTCGGTCCAGGCGGCCTCGTAGAGGTCCTTCGGGATCGACTGGATCGCCGCCAGGAAATAGATCGTCACCAGCGGCACGCCGATCCAGACATCGGTGACGATCGTCGCCCAGAAGGCGGTATTGCCATAGGCGAGGAAGGCGACCGGGCCGTCGACGAGACCGAAGCGCTGCAGCAGGCCCGAGATCATCCCGAATTGGCCGTTATACATCCAGCCCCACATGAAGATGCCGATTGCCATCGGCACGATCCAGGGCGGCATGGTCAAGAGCCGGAACAGCGAGCGGCCGGGCACCGCGGCATTCAGCATGCAGGCGCCGAAGGTGCCGATCACCATTTTCAGCGCGACCGAGAAGAAGGTCCAGATGAAGGTGCGCAGGATCACCTCGGCGAAGGTGGCGTTGAAGATCTTCTCGTAATTGATCCAGCCGACCCAATTGGTCGTCTTCTTCAGCGACGCGTCGGTGAAGGAGAGAATGAAGGTATCGACGAGGGGATAGGCGACGATGGCGAGAACGTAGAGAACGGCCGGAAGAAGGAGGATCCAGGCAAAGATGAAGGCGCTTCTTTGGACACTCATCTTGCCGCCGTCCTCAAGCCGCTCTTGCGTGAAGGGCCTCGTCGAAGCGGTCCCAGATCGGACGCAGGTCGACGACGGTTTTCTTCATCCTCGCTTCGTCCATCGCCAAAGCCAGAATGCCGGCTTCGAGCGCGTTCAGCGTGGAAACGGGCAATTCGAGCCCGGTGCGCACGCTTTCCAACAGGTCGCTCGCCATCTGTTCATCGGCGCCGTAATGTTGCGAGAGCTCGGTGGCGGCATATTTGTTTTCCACCACCTTCTTGCCGGTCAGCTGCTCGTGCACGTCGAGATAGCCGCGGACGAAATCGCCTTCGGCCATGCCGCGCGAGCCCATGATGGCGAAACGGCGGAACTGGTCGGGCACGTTGAGATTGGTGTGGAAGTTCATGCCGACGCCGTTTTCATATTCGACGATCGCCACCTGGTAATCGATGATGTCGGCATCGCTGTCGAAGACCTTGTCGGAGCCCATCCAGCCGCTCGGCTTGCGGTGGAAAAGCTCGAGGTCGTTGATGCCCTCGCGGGCTGGGTCATTGGCCGGGATGAAGCTCTTGCGGCCGCCGAAACTGGCTACCCGCTCCGGCCTTGCGCCGACGACGCCATTATAAAGGTCGAGGTCGTGGCAGCATTTTTCCAGCATGAAGCTGCCGGAATAACGCTCGTAGCGGCGCCAGTCGCGCATGAAGAAGGCGCCGTGATAGGGCTCGATATGTTCGGATGCCTCGATCGAGACGATCTGGCCGAGCTTGCCCTCGGCCTGGATGGCGCGCAGGTCCTTGTAAAGCGGGGAATAGCGCAGCACGAGGCCGACCATCAGCCGCTCATGGCCGAACTTCGTCATCAGATGGGCAAGCTCGATGCTTTCGGCGATCGTCGTGACGATCGGCTTTTCGCAGAAGACCTTGAGGCCGGCCTGCAGCCCGAGCCTGATATGGCCGAGATGCATGTGATTGGGAGAGCCGATCATCAAGAGATCGAGTTTTTCGGAGGCAAGCAGCTCTTCCGGCGAGCCATAGGCCTTGCCGGCCGAAATGCCCTTTTCCGTCAAGCCGGGAAGGCCGGCGGGATCGGGATCCACGTAGCCGACGATGTCGAAGCTGCTATCGATCGCTTTGAAGACGTAGCCGAGATAGCCGAGCCGGAATCCGAGCCCGATGATGCCCACTTTCATGCCGATCCAGTTCCCGATTAAGTAATTTATTTTCTTTAAGTTGGGACAAAAATCGGAAGGCGTCAATAGAAAACGGGCCGCAAGACGCGAGCATGAAATTAATTTTCATAATCCGATCGTCGGCTGGCGAATGAGCGCTGCAACCGGCAGGATGCGGACTTGCCCGATCGAAAGCGCGCCCCGTGGACGCTGGAATCTCGCAGGCAAACGCGTGGCTGCAGATCGCTTTTGCGCCGGCAGGCTCACGCGAAACTCGCGAAATATTGAAAAGAGCGGCGCGTTTCCCTGTGTAGGATGCAGCGAGAACCCGAGGCCAGGAGGAGCCATCATGACCCGCATGACCGCCAAGGATTTCCCACAGGAGCTGCTCGAACTCTACGATTATTACGCGCATGGAAGGATCACCAAGCGCGAGTTTCTCGATCGCGCGGCCAAATTCGCCGTCGGGGGCGTCACCGCGGCCGCCATTCTGGCGTCGCTGAGCCCGAATTATGCGCTGGCGACCCAGGTCGAGGCAACCGATCCTGACATATCCGCCGACTACATCACCTATCCCTCGCCGAAAGGAAACGGCGACGTCCGCGGCTATCTCGTCCGCCCCAAAAACGCCACCGGCAAGGTCGCCGCCGTGGTGGTCGTGCATGAGAACAGGGGACTCAATCCCTATATCGAGGATGTGGCGCGGCGCGTGGCGAAGGCCGGTTTCATTGCGCTGGCGCCCGACGGCCTCACTTCGGTCGGCGGCTACCCCGGCAATGACGAAAAGGGGCGCGAGCTGCAGCAGAAGGTCGATCCGGAAAAACTGATGAACGACTTCTTCGCGGCGGTCGAATATTTGATGAAGAGCGATCTCACCACCGGCAAGGTCGGCATTGTCGGCTTCTGCTATGGCGGCGGTGTCGCCAACGCCGCGGCGGTCGCCTATCCCGAACTTGCCGCCGCCGTGCCGTTTTATGGCCGGCAGCCGCGCGCCGAAGACGTGCCGAAGATCAAGGCGCCATTGCTTCTCCACTATGCCGGGCTGGACAAGGGCGTCAACGAAGGCTGGCCAGCCTATGAAGCGGCGCTGAAATCGGCCGGCAAGACCTACGAGGCCTATATCTATCCCGACGTCAATCACGGCTTCCACAATGATACGACGCCGCGTTACGACGAGGAGGCCGCCAAGCTCGCCTGGCAGCGGACGGTCGACTGGTTTACCAAACACCTTGCCTGAGAATGCAGCGACCGGACGTTGCGGGGAGGCATCCCCGCCGACCTATTGCGAACGTTCGCCCTTGCGCCGTCCCCGGCTGACCATCATCCCACCGATGATCAGGGCAATTCCGCCGGCGTTCGCCCAGAAGGTGGCCGGCATGCCGCTGACATAATCAAACGCCACTCCCGTCACCATCTGCCCGCCGATAATCAGCAGAGCCGAGTTGACCGCGCCGATCCGCGCAATCGCCCAGCTGCCGGCCGCCACGAAGACAACGCCGAGCGGACCGCCGAGATAGGCATACCAGGGCGCCTCGGCAGCACCCGCGGGAAGCAGGCCGCCGACGAAGAGACCGAGGCAGGTGAGGGCGGCAAAGCCGATGGCGTGATTCCAGAAGGATGCGATCAGCGGCGTCGTCGAGACGCTCAGCCGCCCATTGAGCTGACGGCTGAGGCCGACGAGCACGCCGCCCAGGCAAGCGAGCAGAACAAAGAGCGTCACGCCGCACCTCGCCCGAACAGGATGATCAGCGCCGCCCCCGCAACGACCAGGCCGAGCGCAACCATATCGCAGGTATCGGGATGGCGCTTTTGCAGGCCGAACAGCCCCCAGCTGTCGGCCGCGAGGCTGAAGACGACCTGGCCTGCCAGCCCGAGAGCCAGGGTGCCGGAGAGCCCGAGCGGCGAGTTGACCGTCGTCGAGGTCAGCATGACAGTTGCCGCGCCAGAGAGCCCGCCGAGATAGGACCAGAGAGGCGCCCGCAAGCCCTGTTCCGGCTTTGACCTGCGCCGCCGGTGGACCAGCAGGAGAAGAATGATGGCTGCGACCATGCCGGTGCCGTGCGCGGTCCAGGACGAAAACAGCGGGCTCCCATAGCGTGCCAGCTCGCCGTTCAGATGCACCATGAAGGTCAGGAGCCCGCCCGTGGCGAAAGCCCCGGCAAAATAGATCGGATGCGGATGTCTTGCGGCGTCGATGGTCATTGCAGATCCCGTCAGCGAATCGATTGCGGCGGATGTTTTCAGATTGCCACTAAGGCCATTCATCGGCATCGTCAGCAAGACGATTGCCATCACCTGCCAGTTGGCCCCCGCGGCGCACGGGTTCGATTGATGGCAGCAGGCGTTCTCACGCATCTTCTACGTCTTCAGCGGCGCCGTCGTCGCCGACGGACAGACCTTTACCGAAGGGGAGCAGGGCCTGCATCAATCCGATGACAGGCTCGAAGCAGAGGCGAAGAGCGCAAGCATCCTGGTCGCCTTTCTGCTCGACCCGAACGCACCGATTGCCAGGGAATGGACGGTCGGCGACCACCGGAAGATACCGGCGGTCATCGTCATTCGCGCACTTCTGAAATGGCGGAGATTTCGCCAGATATGGCCGCGTTCTTCATAGCTGCGGCCTTGTTCAATGATTACCGCAAGTCGCTTCCGCTTTCGCCAATTGTGCGGTAGCCTGTAGTTTCGTTCACATCGAGCGAAGATTTTCGCTGCGACCCAGAGGCGCCGCGGGCGGACGAAGTTGCGACCGTCCAGAGTTTCGCAACAGTTTCCGTCAGCCATGATCCGGCTAAAAATGCGATGTGAGCGGAACAAGCATGCCTGCAATTGGGTTTCGAACCTTAGCGTTCAAAAGGAGGAGCATTATGCCCACGGTTGCTGCGACACCCATCACGCCGCCCGACCAGCACGTTGTCACCGCACGCGAGGCTATTGAGCCGCTGTATGAGAAGCTCGAACTGCAAACGGAATCCCTGGTCCTGTCAGCAGCGCTGGAGGCCGGATGGTCCCCTGATGAGGCAACGAAGGCACTGGCTGCGCTCAGGCTGCAGGACGCGCTTTCCACTCTGGACGAACAGTCTGGCCAGTAAGTTCGTCAGGAGTGGCGGCTCCGTCATGGCGGTAGATCTACCTGTCTCTGCTTCTGAGTTCCCACACACAGGTGGGATGCACGAGTGCTTTGCGCCGTGACCGCGGCACCGGCCTTCGGAGCGATCCTTCAATAATCAATTATCCCAGGCAAGTATCGCGGGCGCCCGTTCTTATCCCTTCAAGGCCGGGCACGCCCGAAATGTCGCGATAGCCCCGCAGAATGTTCCCTGTGCGGACGTTGCGGGCGATGAGGGAACTTTCGAGAATGGCAGCTTGGCGAATGGCTGCGGCCGAACGGGGCCGGAAAACAGACACATTCTCAGCCGGCGGCTGATGCATGCGCGAAGACGCCACGCAGGCTCTCATGAGCCGGACTACAACGTGCGCGTTCGTCCGAATGACCGCAGCAACAGATTGAGAGAGACGGCAACCTTGTCGATGTCGCGAATGTCCCGCGAATATTGGCCGGTGTAGAGTTTGACAATCATGCTGTCGCGAGCAGAGCCGCTGAGCTCGAAATAGAGGTGCAGGTAATAGGCCTGCTTATCGCCGCTGCGACTGATGCTGCTTCGTCGTTGGGTGACCTGTCCGAGCTCCGCTTTGATCGGGTCGAAGCCGGCGATTTTCAGCATCACCGATTTGGATTGAAATCTGGCCATGTTGTGGACGGCAACGACCGCCTTGTCCAGTGCCAGACTGACGATCTGACCGGGGACATCGTCGACGACAGCGGGCTCATCGAGCTTGAACGCATGAAACAGGCGCCGGGGTTTCTCGAAGCAGATGAGCGACGCGATGAGCAGGACGACGATATTGATCCCTGACCACCAAGCTGCGACCGGCGAAAACTGGCCTTGCACATGCGACGTTTCCGGCACGACGTTGAGCAGCAGACCGAAGACGGTGATCGAGATCATGCCTGCGATCCAAGCGAAGCTGTAGCGGTCGAACTGGTTCGCCTCGTTGCCACTGCCCTTCGGCGTCACCCTAAACGGCTTGCCAAACGGTCTCACCAGGCTGGAGACCACTGTCGGCAGCATGCGGAATGTCGCAAAGGTCCCGACGGCGCTGGAAACAACAGGCAGATAACGCGTCGGCGTGATCCACAGCATAAGCAGGAAATACGCCGCCAGCAGCGGCACCTGATGCGAGACATAATCGGCTATGTCGGTGAAATAAAGCGGGAGCAGGCCGAACCAAAGATAGACGATAGGGACGAGCAAGATCATGAAGCGGACCAGATACTGCACCAGCCATGATGCCGGCAGGAACATGATCCTCTGAAAGAGCGTCAAGCCCGGGCCGCGCAGTGGGCCATTATACAGGTAGAGGGTTTGAATACCGCCCTGGCACCACCGTTCGCGCTGCACAAAATAACCGGTCAGGTTTTCGGCGGCCAGTCCCATCGACAGCCGCTCGTTCAGATAGCGCGTCTTGTAGCCTTTGTTGAGCATCGACAGAGTGGTCAGCAGGTCCTCCGTGATCGACTCCGTCGGAAACCCGCCGATTGCGTCGACGGCCTTGCGGCGGGCGATTGAGCATGAGCCGCAGCAGAAACTGACGTCCCAGGCGTCGCGGCTGGGCGCGATCTCGTCGAAGAACAAGCGCTGCTCGTCCGGCCAGATGTTTTCCAGCCCTAGGTTTGATTGCACCGGATCGACATTGAAGAAATGTTGAGGCGTCTGGACGATGCCGATGCTGTCATCGGAAAAGAAGGGCAGCGTCCGGCGAAGAAAATGCCGATAAGGAACAAAATCGGCGTCGAAGATCGCAATAAAATCGCCCGAGCTAACCTTCAGCCCATTGTTCATATTGCCCGCTTTGGCATGGCTGTTGTCGGCGCGCGTGACGTGGATGACGTTCTTTTCTTCGCAATAGGCCTTCAGCCAGTCGCGGCGTTGATCGTCAAGCACATACACCTTCAATTTGTCGGCAGGATAATCCAGCGAGCGGGCGCCGATGATGGTTCGCTCGAGCACGTCGAGCGGCTCGTTATAGGTGGGAATGAAAACATCGACGGTCGGCAGTTCGCGCTTATCGCGCGCGAAGAAAACACGACCCAGCCTATCCGCCTCTGCGCTCCGGTCGACATAGCGGCTCATCAATATCAGAAAAAGGATGACTTCGAAGCAGGCCAGAACCTCGACGGCAAAGAGGATCCAGACCCAGTAGAAACTCGGACCGTCGCTGGGATAGGGAAGCACGGTCTCCGTCAAGCGCCAGAACATATAACGCAGTGCGAGTGCTCCGACGAACGCGCATGTCACCGCCCGTGTCCAGCTGTGATGGCGCGACCAATTGAACGGCCCCAGGAAAAAGAACGCCAAAACGACAAAGGTCGGAACTAGCGCTACAAGATACTGAACCACAGGCTTTTGACCCAGTTGGATAGGTTGATGCCGTGTTTGGAAAACCGGACCTGCACTGTGCGTCCCACCTGGCAGGAGTTCGCAAAGTCGTTGTTCATGAAGGATGGATCGAGGCGAACCCGAATGCGGGCATTGCGTTGTGTCGACGGCGGCAAACTGGCGGCAAAGGAATCGGCCTCGACCGTAGCCGAATTGCCTCTGACGGAAATGACCGTGCCCTTGAAGACATCGCTACGGCCGAACAAGCGCACCTGCGCCACAAGTCCCGGGTAGATCTCATCGTAATTGACCTCGGGAACAAGGATATCCACGAACAGCTCTCGACAGTCGAGGAGGCGCATCAGCTCGTCGTTCAGCACGACGTTCGAACCGTTGACGATACTCCTGGTCCAGACAACACCGTCGAATGGCGCTATTGCGGTTGCGGATTCAAGGCTGCTGACGCGGTCTGCCTCTTTGACCAGCTGCTTTTGAACTTCGGTGGCGCGTGTCTCGTTTTCCGCTATGCGCGAGTTCAAGTCGTTGATGCGAACGACGACCTCGTCCTCGCGCTGGCGCGAATAGGGCACGTCATTTTGCCCATCGCCGAAGACAAAGATACCTTGACGGACCGCATTGAGCCTCTGCTCCAATTGATCGACAGTCAGGTTGCTGATTTCGACCTCGCCGCCGGTCGCAGCTCCGGCGGCACGCGCAGCCTCGACCAGCTTCTGCGTCAGAATGCCTTTAGACTCGAGCTGCACCCGCCTGCTCAGGTCGACCTGCGCGACCAGATCCTGAGCTTGCGACACTTCGACTTTTTTCCTGAGGATTTCGACTTCGCGTTCGAGATTGGCAATGGTGGTCTGCTTGTAGACTTCCAATCTGGCAGACAATTCCTCGCGAAGTGCGGAGAGTTCCTCTCGTTCCTTTTTAAGGGCGGCGACGCGGTCGAGCGCCGTGTTGCGATCTGCCTCGAGCGAAGCGAGGATTGCGCGATTGACACGCGTATTTCTGATTTCCGCGAGGGCTTGTCCCGCTTTGACCGCGCTGCCGGCCTTGAGCGGTTCTTTGGCAATCGTGCCGTCGATCGGGGCATTAACGACGGCAAACCGCGCGTTGACCGTACCATCAAGGCTGGTAAAGCCGGTAATCGTCGGCAAAGAGACGACCGCCACGAGCGTCAGGAGCAACAGGCCGACAACGATGCGCGTGATGCGATGGTTCCAGATCATGTTGCCATCCGAAGATATCGCTTTGCAGCCATCGGTCCCTATCGAGCCGGGACAAACGGATGCAACTCATTCTTGCATAATTTAGCGCATTATAATCTGTAGGCAAGTGATGGTCGCAACGCCGCGACAGAAACAGTTCGGCTCTGTAGAAAATGCCGCCGAAACTGGCCTGACACCGTATCGGCGCGGCCCCGGGAAAAGGGGCAAGCCGCCCTCACCGGCGCGGCGACTGACTGGATGGGTGGTAATGGGGTGCTGGGAAACTGCGCCGCCTCACGTGCTGCCAGAGACAGAAACAGCACAGTTCCACGCCATTTTTCTAATGCGCATCGCATGCAATTTGATTCATGCGATGCGCATTAGTTGTTTGTCTTTTGCACGTCGTTATCAAGGGACCGTCGCACACTTCCAGGGCGACAGGCATTAATGGGGTCGAAGCCGTTTGGTGGCGATCAGCATGACGAGATCTTCGGAGGCATCTGCGAGCTCCAACGCCAATTCCGCAGCTGACCATCCGCGTTTCTGCAAACTGACGAGCATTTCCACCATCGCAACTTCGACCTCTCGTCTGCAGTTCGAGATCGGCTTCAATTCGATTTGTTTCTCTTCACATGCTGTGGTCATCTTAGCCTCCGTTCTGCCTTCGCAAGGGCAGCGTTGCAAAAATTCGCCAATGGATTGAAGTGGGAGGGGTTGCGTACAAGCCTTGGCTCAATACGCATGGACACAGACAGCTCTTCGGCTGCGCGCAACCCCTTCGCCCCTTTATCTGCCGATGTCCGGCCTCAGGGGCGTCTCGCTAGAATGCGAGTAACGGAAATCCGCATGACCGGCGATAGGGCTTTTTCCTGGCGCCTGAGAGTTGTGCGGCGAAGAATTCCTGGCGTTCGTCGGTGCTCGCACAAAGCGCGCACGAATGGTGCCCCGATAGTTCACGACTATCCTCCTCTGCTTGCATCTTTTGTTGTGAATAAGTGTCTTATTACGTTGACGGCACTTCGACACTACATAGCACCGGCAGTTAAGTATTTTTGGAATTTCCGAACGTCCTTCGGAATAACCATTGCCTATTTAGATATAGGAACATGGCGCAATTGTCGTTATCGCCGCATCCTGGAAATTATCGGTCCGTCCATTTCTGCTCGCCAGGGAATATGATAAGTAGCTTATGCACGCGCTGGAGGAGTGGATGGCTACGGAGTCTGGAGATAAGCCCGCTGCGGGACAGGAATGGCCGGCCCACCTGGAGCGGCGGCGCTGGCCGCGCGAGCCGTCCCCGCAGAAAGAACATCGGGTGGATGTTGCTCCGGCGCTGGTGCCCTTGCGATTTTCGACGCACGACCTGCCACCGAACGAACAGTTCCAGTCCTGGCGATCACACATGGCGCCGCTTGTCGATGTTCATCTGCCGGACGGAAAATCAGAGGACGGCGGTTTTCTCGCGGAACAGACGGCCTGGCAGCTTGGCGATATTCTCATCGTCCAGCAGCGAACGCAGTCCTGCAGCTATATCCGCGATCAGGCCATACTGCGATCGAGCCCGATCGATCACTGGAACGTCGGCATACTGCGCAGCGGCCGGGCCTGGACCGAGGCCAATCGGCATGTCACCGAGACCGGCCCGGGTGAGATATTTTTCAGGTCTCTTGGTTATCCGTACCGCGGGCGGATGACCGATTCCGTCGCCGTGCTCGTCTTCCTGCCCTATGAACTGTTGAGCCGTGACGCGCCTCTCCTGCAGAACGCCAACAACATCGTCCTCTCCGGCAGTCTGGCTGAATTGCTCGTCAGCTATATCAATGGCCTGGAATCGAACCTGAGCAATCTGACGGTGGAGGAGGTGCCGCGGATCATCCAGACGATCGGCGATATGGTCGTTGCATGCGCTGCATCGTCCACAAGTTCGGATCGCGGTCAGGAACAGACCAATATGGGGCTGATGGAGCGGGCCCACCGCTATATTCACCTCAATCTTCATTCAGACAGCTTGACGCCTGAGGTCATGTGCCGTGCGCTGGGGATCTCGCGGACGCGGCTCTACCAATTGTTCGAAACGAGCGGAGGCGTCTTCAATTACATTCGCAAACGTCGATTGCTGCAGGCCTACGCGGATCTGACCAACCCGACCGACAATAGGCCGATCTCGGAGATCGCCGAGGCCGCCGGCTTCGACGTTGCGGCCAATTTCACGCGCGCCTTCAGCCATGAATTCGGGCTCAGCCCGCGTGAAGTGCGAAAGACCGTAGCAACTGAGCGCCCGGCCATTCCCGCAACACGGCCCACGCGACGTTCTGGGGCAACGATCGGCGATTGGCTAACCCTCGCACGTTGATTTGGGAACGCGCTAAAAGTAATTGATATTGCTGTGTATTTTCAAAACGATTATGGAGCAGCGTTTGCCTTGCGCCTCCAAGTTCCATAACACATGTTACGCCGGATTCACCCGTTTCTCCATCCACTCCACCACCACCGTTCAGCTGTGGCAACGCTCAAACCAGACGTAATCATTCGAGGCAGGCAGGAGAGATTCTCGACGCCTAATGAGGGTTAAAGGCGACAGAGCTACGTTCAACCAGCTTGCAAGAGACAACCCGACTGACCGGATAAATCTTCTCGCCCGCTATTAAGTCGTTCAGCCACTTCGCACCCTCTCGGCCGAGATCGTAATATGGTAACGCCGCTGTGGTCAGCTCCGGCTTCAGCGCCATAGTGACTGTTCGAAAATCGTCAAAGCCGACGATGCTGACGTCTTCTGGAATCCGCAATCCCAGTGCCATGGCGGCAATGTAGATTTGAATTGCCATTTCGTCGTTGCCGCTCATGATCGCGGTCGGACGGTCGTCTTGTTTGAGCATTTCGGTCGCTGCCGCAAAGACGTAATTGTTTTCTGCCCCAACAGGCCCATCCATCCCAAGGCTGATAGAGAGGTCGTTCTCTGTGAGACCGAATTCGCTTGTCGTTCGGCGAAACGCATCCAGGCGCAGTTCGGCTCCCAATAGGATCGGATTGAGCCGGATGTAACCGATTCTGCGATGCCCCCGTTCAAGGAGGTAACGGGTGAGATCTCGCGCCCCTTGGTAATCATCGGGCTCGATAGACGGCAGGAGCTCCCTTGTTTGCGGCCGACAATTTATCATCACTGTCGGAATGCTGACATCGCCGGTCACCGGGTCCACGATGCGGCGGTACATGGTGACATACAAGACTCCATCAATGCGATGGGACTGGAACATTTTCCAGATTTCCACCTCTCGCTCGGAAGAACCACCGGTGTTGGCGATCAGGATGGTTTTCCCATTCGCATTGGCCCAATCCTGAATTCCGCGGACAATATCGACCGAATAAGGCGTCGTGGAAACATAATCGGTGATAATCCCAAAGGTGTTGGAACGGCTGGATCGTATGAGGCGGGCCGCCATATTTGGGATATAGCCGAGATCGCGAATGGCTTTTTCCACCCTCTCCCGGGTTTCCTCAGTCACGTAGGGCTCGCCATTGATGACGCGAGAGACTGTTTTATTCGAAACCCCGGCCGCTTTTGCGACGCTGACGATGCTCACCATGTCCACCAATTCTCCTGATGCGGGTCTGTTGTAAACCACACCCATGACAACGTCGACATATTTTTCTGACAACGTCGACAATCGCGATTGACAACGTCGTCATAGCGCGCCTATGGTCCCAGTAATGGAACAGCCTGAGGCAAGTGCTTCCGGCGGAACAGGGAGGAATTCATGAAGAAACTGCTTGGCGCCAGCGCGCTCGCGCTCGTTTGCATTGCGGCCTCCGCCGAGGCCGAAACCATCAATGTCCTCGTGGAAGGCGGCGGCGAAATGCTGCAGAAGGCAGCCGCAGAGAAGTTCACCGCCGAGACCGGCATCAAGGTAAACTTCACCGTCGTCCCCTATCAGGGCGTCTTCGACAAGTTTTCCGCCGAAATCGCTTCCGGTTCATCGGCCTTCGATGTGGTAACGATCGACGTCGTGTGGAACGCGAAATTCGCAAGCCATGTCGAAGACCTCGCGCCGCTCTTCACCGATGCGGTTCGCAAGGACCTGCCGCCTGCCTTACTTGCCGACGCGAAGATCGGTGACAAACTGATCGGCATGCCTGCCTGGGCCAATGCCGAAATTGTTTTTTTTCGCAAGGACCTCTTCGACAAGCCGGAGGAACAGAAAGCGTTCCAGGCAAAATATGGTTATCCCCTCGCCCCGCCGAAGACTTGGCAGCAATGGCGCGACATCGCAACATTCTTCACCCGAGACACAGATGGTGACGGCAAGACCGACTTTTGGGGCACCGACACCATCGGCAGCTTCTCCGAAGAATGGATGGCGCATGTGCTTCAGGCGGGCTCGCCAGGAGTGGTCCTCGACAAGGATGGGAAGGTGATCATCGACAACGAAGCGCATAGGAAGGCGCTCGAATTCTACATCGCGCCACACTGCACCGATCATTCCGTGCCCGAAAACGTGAACGAGATCGGCTGGGGCGAGGCTCAGAACCTGTTCTATCAAGGCAAGACGGCGATGATGAAATTCTGGGCGCACGCCTACAAGATGACGCCCGCTGATTCCAAAGTCAGCGGAAAGGTCGGCGTCGTCCCGATGCTGGCCGGTGATGCCGGAATCGCGGCAATTCCGGGTCCTTGGTACAATGTCGTTCCGTCGACCTCCCAACACAAGGACGCGGCCAAGAAGTTCATAGCCTTCGCGATCGCCAACAATGCCCTCGGTATTGAAGCGCCGCTTGGATTGGCTGCGACGAACTCGGCCTATAACAGCTATGCCGGCAAGCCCGGCTATGAGCATTTCACGCCGCTGCTTGAGACGTTGAGTGCTCCTGCGACGCAAGGCCGTCCGATGACCGAAAAATATCAGGAAATTGTCGACGAAGCGGTTCTTCCTGCCGTGCAGCAGGCCCTGACGTGCAAAGCGGATGTCGGCAAGGTCCTGACGGACGCCAAGGAAACGATCGAAGACATCCTCGACTAGTCCCTCGGCGGCGAGGAGGACGGGTGGTCCTCCTCGCATCATCAGCTTTCGGAGAGCGCCATGTCGGGTGAAGACCGATTCGTGCTGTGCATGCTTGCGCCAGCCCTCGCCATCCTTGGCTTGCTGGTCGCATACCCGGTAGGGCTTCTGGTGTTCGACTCCTTTTTTAAGGTCGACACCATTACTCCCCACATACGAGAATGGATCGGGCTCAAGAACTATATCGACGCGCTAACCTCGAAGCGTGTCGCGGAAAGCGCGTTCAGAACAATCCAGTATTCGATCTTTGCGCTGTTCTTCGAATTTACCTTCGGCTTCTGCGCCGCTCTGCTGTTTTCGGCGCTCCCCGGTCAGTCGCGCTGGCACCGCACGATCTTCACGCTGCCATTGATGGTGCCGCCCATTGTCGCTGGCCTCTTGTGGCGCTTTCTCCTGGTCGGGAACATCGGCATCTTGAATTATGGGCTCGTCCATTTGGGCGTCATCAGCGATCCCGATGCGATTGCCTGGTTGTCCGACGAAGATATCGTCATCTATTCCGTGTCGTTTGCCGATATTTGGCTGACGACATCCTTTGTCGCCCTCGTTTCCTATGCCGGATTGACAAACATTCCCAAAGACCTGCTGGAGGCGGCGCGGATCGACGGCGCGAACGCATTCAAGCGCTTCTGGCATGTCACGCTGCCGCTGATGCGCCCGGTGATCGCCGTTGTCGTCATCGTGCGTGGGGTGGATGCCGCAAAGACCTTCGACCTCATCTGGATCCAGACGCAAGGTGGCCCCAACCACGCTTCTGAAGTGTTTTCGATGAACATCTATCAGCGCATGGTGCGCTTCGGCGATCTTGGCGAGGCCTCGGCCTCCGGCACGCTGTTTCTGATCGTCATGATGCTTCTGGCCGCCGCTGCCTATTGGAAGATTTGGAGGCCGGTCCATGCTTAGTGCGCGCCGCCTCAATCTCAACGGCATCGTGGTCAATGCCGCCGCGCTCGTCCTCGTCCTGTCCTATGCGCTGCCTTACGTCTATCTGCTCATGACGTCGATCAAGCCGGCAGCGGATGTCCAGCAGATTCCCCCGAGCTTCTTTCCCGCGGTGATCTCATTCGAGAATTTTCGCGATGTCCTGCAATCATCGACCCTGCCGCGGGCCTTCGCAAGCTCGCTGACGGTGGCGGTGCTGACAACCATCCTTTCCCTCGCTGTGGCGGTTCCCGCCGCTTATGTCGCGACCCACTACCGGCGCCGGATCACCACCCTGTTCCTGCTTTTCGCGCTGGTCACGCGCATGGTGCCCTCGGTGTCGCTCGGCGTACCATTGTTCCAGCTTCTGAAGTCGCTCGGTCTGCTGGATACCGTTCCCGGTCTGGTGCTCGCCCACACATCAGCCGCGGTACCTCTTGCGCTTCTTCTCATGGCAGCCTTCTTCGAAGGCGTTCCGAAGGATCTGGAAGAGGCGGCGCGCATGGACGGCTGCACCCGTTTCCAGGCCTTTCTGAAGGTTATCCTTCCGATCATGACGGGCGGAATCGCCGTCACCGCGCTCTTTACCTTCATCACGAGCTGGAACGAGTTCCTCTACGCACTGCTGCTGACGTCAGAGGCGACCAAAACGGCACCGATCGTCATTGCTGAATACAACTCAGTCTATGGCCTAGCCTGGGGAGCGATGACGGCGGCGGCGGTGCTCTATTCGCTGCCCGTCATCATCGTAACGCTCGCACTTCAAAAGCAGATCGTCGGCGGCCTGACTTTCGGCGCTGTAAAAGGATGAGGGAGGCGGCGATATGGCCGGTATAGAACTACGCAACGTCAACAAGATCTACGGCAACAGCTTTCATGCGCTGCATGACCTGAGTTTCAACATCAGGGATGGTGAGTTCATGGTGTTTGTCGGTCCATCAGGTTGTGGGAAATCGACGGCGCTTCGGATGATCGCCGGCCTTGAGAGCATTTCGAGCGGCGAACTGAGGATCGGGGACAGGGTCGTCAACCATGTCGATCCCAAGGATCGCGACATCGCCATGGTCTTTCAATCCTACGCGCTGTACCCACACAAGACCGTGCGCGAAAACATCGCCTTTCCCTTGCTGATGGCGGGGTTGCCGAAATCCGACATTGCCCGCCGCGTGGACGAGGCCGCGCGCATCCTCGAACTGACGGCCCTGCTCGACCGCAAGCCGGCGCTGCTCTCGGGCGGCCAGCGTCAGCGCGTCGCCATGGGTCGGGCGATCGTCCGCCAGCCGTCGGCCTTCCTGATGGATGAACCGCTGTCCAATCTCGATGCAAAACTGCGTGTGCAGATGCGCGCCGAGATTGCCAGCCTCCAGAGAAAACTCAACGTCACCACGATCTACGTCACTCACGATCAGGTCGAGGCAATGACGATGGGTGACCGTGTCGCTGTCATGAAAGGCGGTGTGCTGCAGCAAGTCGACACACCGCAAAACCTGTACAGTCGCCCTGACAACGTCTTTGTTGCTGCCTTTATCGGATCGCCATCGATGAACTTGTACGAGGCCGTTCTGAATGGAAGGACGGTGACCCTGGGCAGCAACAGTTTCGAAATTCCCGACCGGGTTTTTGAATGCCGTCCCTCGCTCAACGGTGCGTCTCACCGTCAAATCCTCCTCGGCATCCGGCCGGAGCACATGAACGACGCGGCAATCCGGCCTTCTTCGGCCGAGATCTCGGCCCCGGTCACTCTTGTTGAGGCGCTGGGTTCTGAATCCATGGTGCATCTGAATATCGATGCACCTTGGGTGGATGCTGGCGACCCGGACGCCATCGCCGACATTGGCGACGAAAAAGCTGCGGTCGCCCGTTTTTCCCCAAAGAGCACAGTGCGAGCAGGTGACATCGCGCGCATCGCTGTCGATGCCGAAGAACTTCACTTCTTTGACCCGGGCACCCGCACCAGCATCTGGTGATGGCCCAGCCAAAAGAAACAAGATTAACCCTCGCTGTCCGAGGAGACATGACAATGCTCAGCGAAAATTGTTACGACGTCACCAAGTATCCACCAGGCAACCCTCGTGAGGATATTGGCGCCGTCATCAACAACATCATTGCGGATATTAAGAACAGGCAAGCGGTGGCCGATGCCAATGACGGCGGAAAACCTGGATCGGTTATCTATATACCGCCGGGCAATTATCGTCTTGTCACTCAAGTCGTTATAGACGTGAGCTATCTGAAAATCGTTGGCTCTGGGCATGGTTTTACGTCGTCGAGTATCCGCTTCAACACACCCGCAGGCGAGTTGGCCCACTGGCACGAGGTGTGGCCGGGCGGAAGTCGAATCCTTGTGGACACGTCTCCAGAGGCCGCAGACGGTGAGGCTGCCGGTGCCGCGTTTTATGTCAAGCGCAGCGGAAATCCTCGGATAAGCTCTGTGGAGTTTGCTGACTTTTGCATCGATGGCTTGCACTTCATCGATGATGGTTCGGGGCAAGACGACGCAGAAAACACATACAGGAACGGCAAAACGGGAATCTATGTAGGCAGCGCCAATGACTCATTCCGAATAACCGGGATGGGCCTTATCTACCTGGAGCATGGAGTTACTGTTCATGATGCAGATGCGCTCGCGATAGACAACAATTTCATCGCAGAGTGCGGCAACTGTATTGAACTGAAGGGTATGGGGCAGGCTTCAAGAATAGCAAATAATTTTGTCGGCGCCGGATATAGGGGACACTCAATTTACGCCGAGAATTACGCCGGCATTCTTGTATCCTCAAACAACGTATTTCCCCGAGGAGCGAGCAGTATCCATTTCTCCGGAGTGGTGCGTTCCTCCGTCACAGGAAACAGGTTCCATTCCTTTTATCCAGGGATGTTGGTTTTTGCAGCCAACTGCTGCGAGAATCTGGTCTCCTCAAATCACTTTCTGCGAGATCGCGAGCCATGGACGCCGATGCAGAAGTACGACAATGGCCTGGATGATCTGTTCGGACTTTTGCAAATTGACGGCAGCAACAATTCGCTGATCGCGAACCATATATCGGAGATAATAGACACCCGATATATTCGGCCTCCCGCAGTAAAGCCCGTCATAATTAATGTAGTTTCCGGTATCGGCAACTACATATCCAGCAACCACATTGTGGCGGCAACCGAAATATCTCAAAAGGACAAGAGCGATGCGCCAAACAGCGCCTGCTTTTCAACACAGGTGAGCGCGTTGCTTTCAACCGGGAATTCGACATCGCTAGGCGTAACGACAGTGCTGGTGCAGAAGGAATCCGTACGAAATACAGTCTTGGACTCCGGGAATGACGAACAAGTTGTGATGGACAGAACGGTAAATGCATTCAGAGGCACTCCGGTTCCTGGGCAATAGAACCCGCAGCCGCCAGGCCCCTCCCGCCGGTCGTGGGACCGCAGGTCCTCTTCCCGAGAATAACTTGGGCCAGTCTTCGGACCGGCCGTTCTTCACAGATTGCGTCTCCAAATGGCTAAAGCGACTGTCTCTTTTGCTTCGGGCGAGCGTTTGGAATTCTGGGCGGCTGGCCCTGGGGCCGTCACCATTTCACAACATGACGAGACCCTCTGGCATGTGCCCGCTTTCGAAGCTCATCCATCGTACTATTCCTACCACCACCGCGAAGCCGGCAGCGTCGTCGTTGAATGGGATCGGTCGGAAGCATTCCTTTGGGCTTACTCCTACGATCCGGCAATTGTTGCGGAGGCCGGCATAAAGCTATGGGAATTCAGCACGGATGAAATTCTAATTCGCGCAGGAAAGGAAATTGACACATGGCAGCGAAGCGATCCTCAGCGGCCTAGGATTCATTTTTCTCCTTGTCGCAACTGGATGAACGATCCCGTGGGTCTCTGCAGGATCGGCGATTGCTGGCACCTGTTTTATCAATTCCATCCATGCGGCGGCGACTGGGGGCCAATGCACTGGGGCCATGCTACCAGCCCTGACCTGATCACCTGGACACACATGCCGGTTTTTCTCCATCCGGAGCAGAACCTCTGGCGTCTCGGTGCAACCGGAGGCGCATTCTCCGGCAATGCATTTCAGGACAGGGATGGCAGCCTGATGTTCTTCTATACGGAACGCCTGCCTGCCTATGACCTTTTCAAAGGCTACCGAGAAATACAGAAGATTGCCCGGCCGGACCGGCGGATGATCAAGGCGGAAAGCATCTTGACCGTGCTTGAGCAGCGCCCCCAAGGAGTTGAGCACGATTTCCGCGATCCAAAGGTGTGGTGGGATGAAGCCTCCGGGGCTTATCGCATGGTGCTCGGCGCTTCTATTCACGGCGACCCGGCAGTCTTGCTCTATGCTTCGGAGGATCTGCTCGAGTGGAAATACCTGGGACCGCTGTACCGCGCCCCACCCTTCTTCCGCGAGCAGGGCGCCAGAGCAGTCGAATGCCCCGACTTTTTTCCCATCGACGGCAAATGGGTGCTGATCATGGGATTTGTGGGACACCTTGATCCTGACAGCGGGCGACACAACCTGCTCTATGGGCTTGTCGGAGATTTCGTCGATGATCGTTTCATTCCGCACTCCGATGCCCTGCAACTCCTCGATTTCGGCAGCGACTTTTATGCGATGCAGAGCTTCGCGACAGGTGGCAGGCAGATTGCCTTTGCGTGGCTCTTCAATTGGGAGTTCCGCAAGCCTGCCGGATCGCCGTATTCCGGCGAGTTGTCCTTACCCCGCCAGCTATCGCTGGATGCGCGCAACAGGATATGTATGAGACCCGCTGACGAAGTGGAGGAGGCCCTTACTCATGCGCCTCTGTCTTCCGCAGAGCCCGGCAGTTATGTTCTGGACGAGGCGTCGATCGATATCCGGTTGAACGGGATGCTCGACGGAACAAGGATGACCGCGACCGAAGCTGGACAATTGTCATTTTCCATCGTGGTGGAAGATCAAAGTATCTCCGTGCAGCTCCCGCAAGACGACGGATCGATTCGTTACGCCGCGGTGATTGCCGATGCGACGGATCTGAGAGTCATCCACGACAAGGGCATCCTAGAGATTTTTGCTGACGGAGGAGCCGTCTGCGGCACGCGACGCAACTATGTCAACGTCAGACCGGACAAGCTTGTTATTCTGTCAAAGGCACATGTGAGCGCTTTCAGCGGGGAGTAATCGCATCGTGCTGAAGGCGCTCTAAGGCAGTGTATGTCGATGCCGTAGCCGCGAAGTTACGCGCGTCGTTTCCTACCCCACCTCGAATTCCGGATCTGTGGGAACCTGCATGGCGAGAGCGAGATGATTTGTCTGCGCAGCAAGGCCGATGATCGTCAGGAGTTCGCCATGTTGGGCATCGGTCATGCCGCGCGCCCGGGCGGCTGCGGTGTGGGATTGAATGCAGTACTGGCAGGCATTGGCCGTCGACACGGCGATGTAGATCATCTCCCGCGTCAACGGATCGATGGCGCCTTCGACCGTCATGACAGATTTGAGCGTCTCCCATACCCGCTTGAGATTTGCGGGATCGTTTGCGAGAGCACGCCAGAAGTTGTTGATGAAATCGGTCTCGCGTGTCGCTCTGATATCATCAAACACGGCTTGCACGGCTGGAATGGCCGCAGCCTCTTGATCCGACAGAAGTTTCACTGTTGCCATCGAAAGTTCCTTTCCGGGCGCCGGTCTATGGGCTCATGCAAGTTGCGCGGCGATCCCCCGCTACGGCGGAAGATATGGAGAAACGACCGCGACCGCCAGCCTGCCCGCTAGGCCAAAGAATCGAAGCGACTGTTTCACGAAGCCGGGCAAAATTAGAAATTATTGTCTACAGTTTTTGTAGATTATACTGTCCCATGGCCCTGTCGACTTCAGCGCTGAGATTGCGAACGCCCAATGGATGGTCCTTGGGCGCATATGACCTGCCGACTTCTTCACCTATCAACAGGAGATTTCCATGAGTAATCCGGTTCTCGTCAATCAGATCATTCCCGATTCCGATGTCGTCCCGCTGACCGGCCGCGTCGGAGCCGAAATAAGAGGTGTCCGCCTTGGCGGAGAGCTTTCGGATGCAACGGTTGCAGCCATCAACCAGCTTCTCCTGAAACACAAGGTCATCTTCTTCCGCGATCAGGGACATCTCGACGATTCCGAACAGGAAGCTTTCGCACGCCGCCTTGGTGATCTCGTGCCGCATCCGACCCAGGGACCGGTCTCCGGCACGGCTTCGATCCTCAATCTCGACTCCAGCCGCGGCGGCGGCAGAGCGGACCAATGGCACACCGACGTCACCTTCGTCGATGCCTATCCGAAATTCTCAGTCCTGCGCGGCGTCGTCATCCCGGCGACCGGCGGTGACACGATCTGGTCGAACACCCATGCCGCCTATGAAAGCCTGCCGGCGCCGCTCAAATTACTGGCGGACAATCTGTGGGCCATTCACAGCAATGCCTATGACTATGCGGCCGTGCGTCCTCGCGCCACAGCCGAAGAGAAGAGGCATTTCGAGGAGGTTTTCACCTCAACGATCTACGAGACCGAGCATCCGGTCGTGCGCGTCCATCCGGAAACCGGCGAAAGATCGCTGCTGCTCGGCAACTTCGTTCAGCGCCTTGTCGGCCTGTCGAAGAGCGACTCCGTAAAACTCTGCGAGGTGTTCCAGTCCTACGTCACCGCCCCGGAAAATACCGTGCGCTGGCGCTGGCGGGCCGGAGATGTCGCGATCTGGGATAATCGCGCCACCCAACACTATGCCGTCAACGACTATGGCGACCAGCACCGGGTCGTGCGCCGCGCCACGGTTGACGGCGATGTTCCCGTCAGCATCGACGGCCGCCGCAGCATAACCCATGTCAAGGCCGCCAAGCCGCAAGCAAAGGCGGCGTGATCGCGCACGAATGAGTGCCGCCCGGAAGCAAAATGCGCCATATGCCTTACGAGAAGGAAAGCTTCTCGCTCGGCCGGGTCAGTGTTTCCGGGCGCAGCACCGCATCGAGATGCTCCTTCTGCATCAGGCCGCGTTCAAGGAGGATTTCGTAGACCCCCCGTCCCGAATGATGCGCTTCGAGCGCAACCTCGGTGGCGTTGCGGTAGCCGATATAGGGGTTGAGCGCCGTGACGATGCCGATCGATTGTTCGACTGTCTGCCGCAGCCTTTCGCGGTTGGCGGTAATGCCTCGAATGCAATTCGCCTCGAGCGTCAGGCAGGCATTGGTCAGGTGGCTGAGACTCCGATAGAGGCTGTAGAAGATCACCGGCTCGAAGGCGTTCAGCTGAAGCTGGCCGGCCTCGGCAGCCATGGTGATCGTCACGTCGTTGCCGATCACTTCGAAGGCGACCTGGTTGACGACCTCGGGGATAACAGGATTGACCTTGCCCGGCATGATCGAGGATCCGGCCTGGCGCGCCGGCAGATTGATCTCGTTGAAGCCGGCGCGCGGCCCCGACGACAGCAGCCGCAGATCGTTGCAGGTTTTGGAGAGCTTGACCGCCACGCGCTTGAGAACGCCCGAAAGCTGCACGAAGGAGCCGCAATCCTGCGTCGCCTCCACCAGATCAGGTGAGGTCACCAGATCGACTCCGACGATTTCGGACAGGCGCTCGCGCACCAGCGCCGCATAGCGAGGATGGGCGGTGATGCCGGTGCCGATTGCGGTGGCGCCGAGATTGATCTCGCGGATCAACGACACCGCTTCCAAGAGGCGCGCCTCGTCCTCCGCCAGCATCAGCGCATAGGTTCCGAACTCCTGGCCGAGCGTCATCGGCACGGCGTCCTGCAACTGGGTGCGGCCCATCTTGAGGACGTCGGCGAACTCGACCGCCTTGGCCTCGAACGCCCGGCGCAGGATCGCCATGGCGTCGACGAGACGATGAACGCCGATCCATGCGGCAAGCTTCAGCGCCGTCGGATAGACGTCGTTGGTGGATTGCGAGAGATTGACGTGCTCGTTCGGATGCAGGTGCTGGTACTCGCCGCGGCGATGGCCCAGGATTTCCAGCGCCCTGTTGGCAATCACCTCGTTGGCGTTCATGTTGGTCGAGGTTCCCGCCCCGCCCTGGATCAGATCGACGACGAAATGGTCGTGCAGCGCCCCGTCGCGGATCTCGATGCAAGCCGCGATGATCGCGTCGGCCCGCTCCTGATCCAGAAGGCCGAGGCTAGCATTGGCCTGAGCCGCCGCCTGCTTGATCGCCGCCAGGGATGCGATCAGATCCGCCGATTCCTTCAGGGTCTGACCGGTAATCGGAAAATTCTCGACCGCGCGCAGCGTATGCACGCCGTAATAGGCCGAAGCCGGCACGTCGCGGTCGCCGATCAGGTCGTGCTCAACGCGGATAGTCGTCATATCGGATGTCGTCATGGCAGGAACTTTCGAGTGGGGCGCTATCGGATGTATTGTGACGGCAGGCTGAAGAAGAGAATGGCTGGAGACGCGGCAGAATAACCGCGTCCGCAGGCGTCACGGTGCCACGGCGGCAGGACGAGGCTCGTCCCCGTCCGGCTTCAATCCGCGCAGCTCGAACGGAAAAGACACCCCGCCTGTCGTAACACCCATGGTGTTCACGCGCTGGGGATGCTGGAACAGCGCGAGCTGGCGTCGGATCTCAGGCGACCCGATACCGAGCCGCTCGAGGAGCTCCGTTACGACGGCGTAAAGGATTTCAAGATTGCCGTCCTCGATCTTGACGGAGATGCCGAGCGCACCGTCCGTTCCCAATCGCCGGGTTGCGTCCGAGGCCCGCACGCCGATCGCATAGCTGGCATCGGCCCCGAGCTTGCCGATGAGGGCGCCGTCGAATGCGCGCATCAGCACCGTGCAGTAACGCCCCTCGCCCGCGACCATTGCAGGATGACGGGCCATTGCCTGGAAGATGTGGGCGAGCGCCGCGCCACGTGCCGACTGCCCCTCACCCGCATTGCTCGCATCTGCTGCCGAGGCAAGCTTGGCATAGATGCGGGCCAGGCGATCCAGGGGAAAAGCGGGGGTCGGGAGATTGCATCCGTCGATCCCCCATTCGACGTCCCCGATATCCAAATCGCAGAGTTCGGCGACGGTGCGCTTGACCCTCCATTGCATCGGATGATCCGGCAGGTGGTAGCCATCCGTGCCGGCTCCGATCGCCCGGGCGCCAGCAAGCATGCCGACGTGCTTGCCCGAACAATTGCTGCAAACCGCAGTCGGGACAAAGTCCTGCTTGATCCAGGAGCGGTTCACCATTTCGGACAGGGAAGGATGACCGTTGCAGCGAAGATCAGCCTCCTCGGCCTTGATCTTCGACAGCATGGCCCGCGTTCGCGCGATATGCCGATCTTCGCTGCTGTGAGACGCGCACATCAGCGCAATATCCGCATCATCGAAGCCGTAACCCGCGACACCCTCCGTCTCCAGTATGGCGAGCGCCTGCGCCGGCTTGGCCGCAGACCGGGCGAGCGTCATACGCGTCGGATTTCCCAGCGCGTAGAGCAGCCTGCCCTTCGCATCGACGACGGCCGCGTGGACGCGATGGCTGTTCTCGACGATCCCGCCACGATCGGTGACGACGAAATCCTCACTCGGGGTCATTTCTCTCTCCATTCATGCCGCGCTCCGGCGGCATAAGCCGCCGGAGCAAGCTCGGGTTACCGGGCAGTGTCAGGCCAGATCGAAACCGCCGCGCTCATCGCCCTGTTCGGCGGCTATCATGTGGATGCGCTCACGCATCAGTAGCCAGCCGACCACCAGCGCCGGAATGATCAGCAGCAGGGAGGCGACCGTATAGGTGCCGACCGGATAATCGAGAGCCATCAGGATCACGACGACGGCAAGGAAGCCCAACGTCAGCAGACCGGTATAAGGCGCGCCGAACATCCGGAATTCAGGTCGCGCCAGCTTGCCCTGCCGCGACAGCTGCCACAGCTTGAGCTGGCACAGGACGATAACGCCCCATGCCGCGATGATGCCGAGGGCGGCGACATTCAGGCCGATCTCGAAGGCTTCCGCCGGAACGACGGCGTTCAGCACGACGCCGAACGCGGTCACGACAGCCGTCACCGCAATGCCGCCATATGGCACGCCCGACCGGTTCATCTTCGCCAGCGCCGCCGGCGCCGAGCCGGAAACGGCCATGGAATGCAGGATGCGGCCCGTCGAATAGAGGCCCGCGTTGAGCGACGATAGGACGGCGGTCAGCACGACGAGGTTCATGACGACATCGGCGCCCTGGATGCCGATCTTACCGAAGAAGGTGACGAACGGGCTCTCGCCGCCCTTATAGGCGGTGTAGGGCAGCAGCAGCGACAGCAGCAGGACCGAGCCGACATAGAAGACGACCAGGCGCAGGACGACCGTGCGGATCGCGCGGGGCATGACCTTGCGCGCATTTTCGGTTTCACCGGCGGCGGTGCCGATCAGCTCGATCGAGGCATAGGCGAAAACCACGCCCTGTATCACCACCAGGGCCGGCAGGACGCTGTTCGGGAACATCCCGCCGAAATCGGTGATCGTGTTCACGCCCGGAACATGGCCGTCGATTGGCGTGCCGGTGACGACAAAGTAGACGCCGACGACCAGGAAGATGAGGAGGGCGAGAACCTTGACGAGGCTGAACCAGAATTCCAGTTCGCCGAAGACCTTCACCGACAGGAGGTTCATCGAGAGGACGAGGACCAGCGCCGCGAAGGCGAACACCCACTGGTCGATCATGGCGATCCACGGGACATAAGCCTTGAAGAAATTCATGTAGAGGGCGACCGCGGTGACGTCGGCGACCGCCGTCATCGCCCAGGTCAGCCAATACATCCAGCCGACTGCGAAGGCGAGCTTTTCGCCGTAAAATTCCCGGGCATAGGAGACGAACGAGCCCGAGGTCGGGCGATGGACGATCAGTTCGCCGAGGGCTCTCAGAACGAGGAAAGCGAAAAAGCCGCACAAGGCATAGACCAACACAAGTGCCGGACCGGCAGCGGCAAGCCGGCCGCCGGCGCCGAGAAACAGCCCCGTGCCGATGGCGCCGCCAATGGCGATCATCTGGATCTGCCGCGGCTTCAGCGCCTTTTTGTAACCGAGGTCCTCCTCGGCAAAAACCTGACCTTCGGCCTCGCTTCTGTTGGATTCCATCACAGTCATTTCTCCTCCCTATCCATGGGTTCGGCAACCTCCCGGCCGCCCCTCCGCGCAGATGCCCTAAAACATGTTAATCTGCTATGCGGTCTGACAGGATTGGCGATTAATGGAAAACGACCCTGCAGTCAAGGATTTTCACTCTGCTATTTTGTGTATGCGTAACTGGCGCCCTGTGGAAAGGCAGTCTTTGGCGGCTGGATTACATCGAGCCGATGATGCGGCTGACCGCCGCCTCGACCTTCTTCAGATGAATTTCCATAGCCGCCTGGGCCTCGGCCTCCGCCCCTTTGCGGATGGCTTCGACGATGGCGCGATGCTCTTCATTCGATTCCTCGCGCCTCGGCCCCAAGGCGGTGAGCAGCCCGGATTGCTGCGCCATCGCCTCGCGGACGTCATCGACGATGTCTCGGAAGACGGCATTCTTCGACGCCTCGGCGATCAGCCCGTGAAAATCCGAATCCAGCCGCACCCAGGCCTCGGTATCTTCTTCCCCCTCCATCCGGTCGCAAAGCGCCAGCAGCCGGGACAGCTCATCATCGCTCCGGCGCAGTGCCGCCCAGCCGGCAGCGGAGACCTCGACGAAGGGGCGCGCCTCCATCAGATCACGCGCCGAATAATTGCCGTAGCGGATATCTCCGTCGCCTGCGGCGAGCACATAGGTCCCGCTCCCCGTCCGCGTCTCCGTCAGCCCCAAAATCTGCAGCGAGCGCAGAGCTTCCCGCACGATCGGACGGCTGACACCGTATTTTGCCGCAAGTTTGGCTTCCGACGGCAGCTTGGAACCGGCGGCAAAGCGGCCGGACAGAATGAGATTGCGCAACTCCTCGAACACCAGTTCCGAGGCGCTTTTTCGACTGAGGATCGCGGAGTCGGAAAGCCAGCTTTCTAGATCGTTCATCGCTTTGCATTCGATCGGCAGCGACCCGGATATTCGGGCGCGAAATTGGAAATCATATCGTCGGCGGCGCGCTCTCTTCACCGGCAATGCCGATGATGGAGCGCTTGACCTCGAGCAGGTGCTCCGCCATGGCGGCGCGCGCATCCCGCTGGCTGCCTGCGACGATGGCCTTCAAAATTCGGCGATGCTCGGCGTTGGAGGCCTTGCGCCGTCCGCGAACGTGCTCCACCAGTTCCGATTGCGTCGAAAGAGCGCCGCGAACATCGCCGACGACTTTTCTGAAGATCGCATTGCCCGAGGCCTCTGCGATTTCTCCGTGAAATTCCGCGTCCATCGCCACCCATTTCTGAACATCTTCCTCATCATCCATGCGATCACACAAGGATGCCAGCGAGGCCAGCTGTTCGTTCGAGCGACGCAATGCCGCCCAACCGGCAGCCGGTATCTCGATGCATGGGCGCGCTTCCATCAGATCGCGGGCGGAATATGCCCCCCCGCCGAGTTGTCGCGCGGGGCTCTCCGAAACGACGAAAGTGCCCCGGCCAGTCCTGGTCTGCGTGAACCCCAGCGTCTGCAGCGAGCGGAGCGCTTCACGCACGATAGCCCGGCTGATGCCGTAACGTTGGGCGAGTTGCACCTCAGAGGGAAGACGGATCCCGAGAGCAAGTTTCCGCTCGACAATGGCCGTGCGAATGTCTTCGAAGACCGCTTCAGCAGCGTTTCTCCGGCTGATTTCTTTCTTCTCCGACAGCCATGATTCCATATCCCGCATCGAAGGACGATGCGGGCAATCGCGAGAGCTGTCAAGCAACCGGACAGGTGGGGGAAACGGGCTGTCGGGCACGTCGGCCTGGTACGCGAAGCTGCGTTAAACGTCTGTGCAGAGCAGATAGCAAGACGGGCCGGGCCGCCCGCGTAGAAGGCTATGGTGTTCATCGAGACGGCGCCTGCGTCGCATTCGTCACTGCCGAGAGATCAACGCTCCCCGCGTGCGCCGGCTGGCTCAGCGGTCCAACCGGATCGATGCCTCAATCAGATCCTGATGGAAGCAATGGTTGCGCAAATCCTCTGTCAGCGTGACCAGCCTTTCGTGCGCCAGCCCGGCGGGCTCGCCTCGCGTCAGCATTCCCTCGATCAGGCTCTGCTGCGCGCAAATCATCTGCCGGTCGACAATCACTTGCCGGCGCGCAAGTTCCAGGTCCTTCGGAGAATAGGTCATGAGAGACTATATCACACAGACGGCGATTGTGGGATTGATTTCGGGCCGCCCGGTACTGTCGCGGCCGCCAGGCGGTTGTCGCTGAACGTAAGAAAGAGCCCACGCCTCTCCCCGGCGACCGACTGGCTCGGAGACGGAATTATGTGGGCACCGCGCATAGCATTTCGTCCCGTTGCCTTGGATAAAGCGCAATCAAGGCGCATGTTCACATATCGGCAGCCAATGAAACGGGCGCTGCCGATCAAGGGGTGGCGCCCTTCGCCCCAATCTAAGGAGGACAAGATGTCTTCCACCATCAAGCGCTCTTCCCATATCGCGGCTTACGGCGACTTCCTATTCAGGGCTTCCGTCGTGGTGAGCTTCGCCGTCATCATTGGATTCATTTTGAGAGGATGGTTATGGTAGTAATCATCACAGCGGGAACTGCTGCGAGATCCGGCGAGCATTGGCGGCTGCGATCCATCCTGAAGCGGGCGGACTACGCGACCTCAGATCTCGTTGCTTCGGAAAGTGGCAACCATCACGAAGAAGTGATGATGATACGGCGCATCAAGGAGGCGACGATCGCAGCGCCCGCCTACCCCTCTTCGAGACGGCGGAAGCTAGGCGCCGATCCTAAGGCTTTGGCATCTTGGGAAAACGAAGGAGGTGCAACGCGTGCCGTGGACCCCTCTGCGATCAAGAGAGATTGAACAGACACGCCTGGAGCGTGAGAGCCCGCATCAATCTTGTTCGCCAGGACGCAGTCGAGAGCGCGGTTGTCACATTCGAACGCACAAGCCTGACCGCCTCCTGCTCATTCCCGAATATTTAGTTTGCCAGCCACGTTGATTAGGCGCACGATGGGTCTTCAGTAGCTGTTTCTCCGGGCGCTACTGCGTGGAGGTCGATTGTTGCCTTCGCCCCAAATTGAAGGAGGACAGCATGTCTTCCAAACCCAATATTTCTGTGCGGACGTCTGACTTGGCTGTGCTGCAAGGTGTCCTCGACGACGCAGGATACGATGCCACAAGTAGCCTCGCAAATCCGAAATATTACAACATCGCCGTCAGACTGCTGTTCAAGCTTTATCGCGATGGAATGACCTCACCCGCCGCCCTTTCGATCGAACTCAGCCGGCACTTTGGAAAAACACCACTGCCCTCGAAATCATCCGCGGAGTTCGAAATAAATCGCAAACGGATACAGGGGATTCGTTCAGCCGTTATGGTCAAGTCGCCTACCGGCGCCTGAACAGACACTTGTTAAGCTGCTTCTCTGCGCGAACCGCACCGACGCTACCAGAGCTTCATGTGCCGGTTGACATCCTTGTAGAGCAGGTAGCGGAAGCGGCCGGGGCCGCCGGCGTAGCAGGCCTGCGGGCAGAAGGCGCGCAGCCACATGAAGTCGCCGGCCTCGACCTCGACCCAATCCTGGTTCAGGCGATAGACCGCCTTGCCCTCCAGCACATAGAGACCATGCTCCATGACATGGGTTTCCATGAAAGGGATCACCGCACCCGGCTCCAGCGTCACGATATTGACGTGCATGTCATAGCGCACATCGGCCGGATCGATGAAGCGGGTCGTGCCCCAGCGGCCGTCGGTGTCGGGCATGGCGCGGATCGGATGGTCGTCCTCATGCGTGACGATCGCCGGCGGCGGCTCCAGTCCCTCGACTTCCTGAAACGCCTTTCGGACCCAGTGGAAGATGGCAGGAGCCGAACCATCGTTTCTGAGGCGCCAGGCCGAACCCGCCGGAATGTAAACAAAGGAGCCGGCGCGCAGCGCATGGCTGATGCCTTCGAGCTCGACCGTCATGCCGCCTTCGACGACAAACAGCACCGCTTCGGCCCGCTTATCGGGTTCCGGCCGATCGCTTCCGCCGCCCGGCTGAACTTCCATGACATATTGCGAGAAGGTTTCGGAGAAGCCGGAAAGCGGACGGGAGAGAACCCATGCCCGCGTTCCCTCCCAATGCGGCAGGAGGCTGGTGACGATATCGCTCATGACGCCGCGCGGGATGACCGCGTAAGCCGTGGTGAAAACCGCCCGGCCGGAAAGCAGCTGGGTCTGCGGCGGCAAACCGCCGAGCTTTGAAAAATACTCTGTCTTGTCCATTGATGCGGCTTTCCAAGCATTTGTCTCTGCATCTGCTTTATGCGCCGCTGGCCCGTTAGGCAACTCCCAGCCCGGAGGAGCGATCGGCCATCACCAGATGGCCCGGCCCGACCTCGCGATAGGAGGCTTTCGGAGGGGCATAGTCGATCGGGCGCATAGGGCTCTTGATCTCGTCGTTCGCCACCATGCGCTTTTCGTGGCGGCGGTCGGGATCAGGCACCGGCACGGCGGCGATGAGTTTCTTCGTATAAGGGTGCTGCGGATTTTCGAAGACGGCGGCGCGCGGCCCGATCTCGACGATCTCGCCGAGATACATCACCGCCACGCGGTGGCTGACACGCTCGACCACCGCCATGTCATGGGAGATGAACAGGAAGGCGAGGTTGAGACTCTGCTGCAGGTCGAGCATCAGATTGATGACCTGCGCCTTGATCGAAACATCGAGCGCCGACACGCTTTCATCGGCAACGATGACCTTCGGCTGCAGGGCGAGCGCCCGGGCGATGCAGATGCGCTGGCGCTGGCCGCCGGAAAATTCATGCGGGTAGCGCGCCGCCATATCCGGGGAGAGGCCAACCTTCCCCAAGAGATCGGCGACGACATCCTTTGCCTGTTTCGCATTGCCCATCCTGTGTTCGAGATAGGGCTCGGCGATCGCCGCACCCACCGTCATGCGCGGGTTGAGGCTGGCGAAGGGATCCTGGAAAATCATCTGCACGGATTTGCGCATTTCGCGCAGCTCCTTCCTGTCGAGGCCGAGCACCTCCCTGCCCTCGACGAGCACCGAACCGGCCTGCGGCTCGATCAGGCGCATGATCGCCCGCCCTGTCGTCGATTTGCCGCAGCCGGATTCACCGACGAGCGACAACGTCTCGCCGGCATGGAGATCGAAAGAGACGTTTTCGACCGCGTGCACGCGGCTCGCTAGCCGGCCGAACAGGCCGGAATGGATGTCGAAGCGCTTGGTGAGGTTCTTCACCTGCAGGACGGGCGTCACTGCCACCGTATCAACTGCCTCGGCGGGGACGTCCGATTCGCCCGTCGCCGTGTTGACCACGGGAAAACGCAGCGGCCTCTGCCGGCCCTGCATCGAGCCGAGCACCGGCACGGCCGACAGCAGCGCCCTTGTGTAGGGATGTCTGCCGCGGTGGAAGATATCGGCGGTGGCGCCGCTTTCGACATGTTCGCCGCGATACATCACAACCGTCCTATCGGCGATCTCGGCGACGACGCCCATGTCGTGGGTGATGAAGAGAACCGAGGTTCCCTCCTCCTCCTGCAGCATCTTGATGAGATCGAGGATCTGCCCCTGGATCGTCACGTCGAGTGCCGTCGTCGGCTCGTCGGCGATCAGCAGTTTCGGCCGGCTGGCGAGCGCCATGGCAATCATCACCCGCTGGCGCATGCCGCCGGAAAAGCGATGCGGATATTCGTCGAAGCGCGAAGCGGCCGAGGGGATGCGGACCTTCTCCAGGAGCCTGATCGTTTCGGCCCTGGCCTCGGCCCGGCTCATATCGGAATGGCAGAGCAGCGCTTCGGAGATCTGATCACCGATGGTGAAGAGCGGATTGAGCGAGGTCATCGGCTCCTGGAAGATCATCGCCACCTCATTGCCGCGCACCTGCCGCATGGCATGCTCCGGCAGGGCGAGCAGATCGCGGCCGCCGAGCATGACGCGGCCTTCGATGCGGCTCGTCTCCACCTGCAACAGCCGCATGATCGACAGCGACGTGACGCTCTTGCCCGAGCCGGATTCGCCGACGATCGCCACGGTCTCTCCGGGCGCGACGGCAAAGGAGACGTCGCGCACGACCGGTTTCCAGGCGCCGTCGACCAGGAAGGACGTGGTCAGCCCGTCGACGGAAAGAACGGGGTTCGATGTCTCGATCGGCTGGGCTTGGGCGTTGGCCATGTCGGCTCCTCTTGCGGCGGATGAGAACGGCGGATCAATCCGGCCAGCGCAGCAATCCGTCGAAGCGGTGCCTGCTGCGGTTTTCGATCGGGGTTGCGATGATCTCGTTGGAGGCGCGCGCCTTGTCGAGCTCCCCAGCGAGACGGTTTGCGACGATCACCTCCTGGCCCGGATGCAGGTTGCACGGATCGAGATAGAAATAGCGATGCTCCACTTCGTGGTCGCGCACGATGATCGGCGGATTGCCCCTCGCCAGCGCATCGGCCAGATCCCAGGCGGTGATGTGGGCCTCCTCCGCATCGACGATCAGGCGCAGCCGGTCGAGCGGGTTGTTGGTCGGGTCGGGCTCGATCAGCGCAGTGACACCGGGACGGCCGTCGAGGGTGTTCTTCCAGAGATTGAGATAGCCGGTCTCGCGTTCGCGGATGCCGGCATGGTCGCGGCTTTCCCAGGCTTCCAGCGCCGCCATGACCCCGAAAATGCTTTCCTTGCCGACCTTCATGCCGCGGCCGATGCCCATATTCTGCAGGAAGGCATGGCGCACCAGCTCCTTGCTGCCGGCAACGATGCCCGAGGTCGGGCCGCCGAGAAATTTGTGGCCGGAGTAAAGCGCGATATCGGCCCCCTGCTCCAGGAAAATCCTGAGGTCGTATTCCGAGGCCGCGTCGACGATGACGGGCACGCCCCTGGCATGGGCGATCTCGACGAATTCCTTGAGGTTCAGCAGACCGTAATCGACGACATGATGGGAGACGACATAGACGGCAGCCGCGGTCTTGTCGGTGATGGCGTTTTCCATATGGAAGCGATGAGTCGAAGTCGCCTGTCCCACAAGCACGACCTTGCCGCCGGCAAGTCGGATCGCCTGGTCGACGGGCGCACCGTAGCTCACGACATGGCCCATCTGCACCAGCACTTCGTTCTTCTCGGACACAGCATCCGGCAGTTTTTCGATCGCAAGCAGGTTATCGCCGGTGATGGCTCCGGCGACGGCGAGCGAAATGCCGGCCGAGCAGGAGGCGGTGACGAAGCCCGCCTCGCCACCGGTCAGCCGGGCGATGACGCTGCTCGCCTTGCGCTGCAGATCGTTGATCTCGACGAAGTGCGGCAGGATCGACGCCATCGCGGCAATCGCCTCGGGAACGACGATCGAGGCGCCAAGGCTGGTCATCGTGCCGGAGACATTGATGACCGGGCGAAGGCCGAGCGAAGGTCTGATATCATCGGTCATGAAGATCTCCGGAAGTCTGGGGCGAAGGGCGAAACATGGCGCGGTCATCCGGCAGTGTCGAGCCGCCGGAGAATGGCCGCGGGTTAAAATAGAAAAAGCTCATCCGAAGACCACTCCAAAGATGAAAACATCGTCAGCCATGCAAGGCGACGATCGCCTCGATCTCGACGGTGATGTTGCCGGGCAGCGAGCCGAAGCCGACAGCCGAGCGGGCATGTTCGCCGGCCGCTCCGAAGACGGCGATCAACAGATCCGAGCAGCCGTTGATGACGCTGGGATGATCCTCGAACTCCGGCACGGCATTGACCATGCCGAGCAGCTTGACCACCCGCCTGACGCGCGAGAGATCGCCGAGCGCATCATGCATGACGGCAAGCAGGTTGATGCCGGTCAGCCGCGCATGCCGATAGGCCTCCTCGACACCGATGTTTGCGCCGACCTTGCCAGCATGCAGGAAGCCGTCAGCCTCGCGCGGACCCTGGCCGGAGAGGTAGAGCATATTGCCTTCCACCACATGCGTCACGAAATTGGCGATCGGCGGCGGCGGCGGTGGCAGTTTGATGCCGAGGGCGGCTAACCGTTGGTAAGGCGAGTTCTCGACCTTGCCGGCGGCGTTTGGAAACTGATTCACGCAAACTCCTGTCATGCGAATTTTGGATGGCGAATTTGGATTTGGATTAGCCGACTTAGGCCGGTGGATTAAAGGTCCTTGCGAAGTCTCGGGTCGAGCATGTCCCTCAGGCCATCGCCGACCATCTGCAGCGACAGCACCGAGAGCACGATCGCCACGCCGGGAAACAGCGTCATCCAGTCGGCCTGGCCGATATATTGCCGGCCGGCGGCAATCATCGTGCCCCAGGTCGGAACTTGCGGGTCGACGCCGAGACCGAGGAAGGAGAGGCCGGCTTCGGCAAGCATGGCGCTGGCAAAGAGGAAGGTGGCCTGCACCAGGATCGGCGACAGCAGATTGCGCAGCACATGCCGCGTCATGATGTGAAAGGTGGAAATGCCGAGCGCTCTCGCCGCCTCGACATAGGGCAGCTCGCGAATGACCAGCGTCGAGGCGCGGACGATGCGGGCAAGCCGCGGCGAATAGACGATCGACAGCGCGATGATGACAGTCGTCAAGGATGGACCGAGGGCGGCGACGAGGGCGATGGCGAGCAGAATATCCGGAAAGGCCATCATCGCATCTATCAGCCGGGCGATGGGCGTATCGAGCTTCTGGAAAAAGCCGGCAAGCAGGCCGAGCGTAACGCCGATGGCGGCCGACAAGGCCACGACCGCGGCCCCGACGAGCAGCGACAGGCGGCCGGCGTAAATGGTGCGCGAGAAGACGTCACGGCCGAACTCGTCGGTGCCGAAGAAGAAGGTACCGCTCGGCGGTTTCAGCCGATTGACGATGGAAAGCTTCGAGGGCGAATAGGGAGCGACCAGCGGGGCGAAGAGCGCCAGCAGAATGAAGATCGCAAGGATGACGAGGCCAAAGGCGACGGTCTTGCGTTTCAGCAGGCGTCGGACGAACTTGCTGCCCTCGCTTTCGACCGGTTTGATTGCGATATCGGCCATCAGTAGCGCACCCTCGGATCGACCAGCAGATAAAGCATGTCGATCGCAAAATTGATCAGCACATAGAGGGCGGCGATGACGAGCAGCGCGCCCTGGATGACGGGGTAATCGCGCCGCAGCACCGCCGAGACGACGAGATTGCCGACCCCGGGCAGGCCGAAGACGGTTTCGGTAACGACGGCGCCAGAGATCAGCACCGCCGCTGTCAGGCCGAGAACCGTCAGGATTGGGATCAGCGCGTTCTTCAGCGCGTGCTTGAGGATGACCTTGCGCTCGACCAGCCCCTTGGCGCGGGCCGTGCGGATATAATCATCGCCGAGCACGTCGAGCATCGAGGCGCGGGTGAAGCGCAGGATCAGCGCCGAGGAGACGATGCCGAGGGCAAAGGCGGGCAGCGTCAGATGATACATGCGGTCCGCGAAGGTCGAGCCGGGGCCGCCATAGCCCGAAACCGGGAAGAGATTGAGCCTGACGGCGAAGAACTGCATCAGGATGAGACCGAGCCAGAAGCTCGGAATGCTGGCGGCGAACATGGCGAGCGTCGTTGCCGCCTGGTCGACGAAGGAGCCGCGCCGATAGGCGGCGTAGATGCCGATCGGCAGCGCGATGACGCTGGCGATGGCAAGCGAAAACAGCGTCAGGAAGAAGGTCGGCTCGGCGCGGTCGATGAGCGCTGACGTCACGGGCATGTTGAGGAAGATCGACTGGTCGAGATCACCCCTCAGCAGCTGGCCGATATAATAGACATATTGCAGGCCGAGCGACTGATCGAGGCCGAGCCTGCTTCTCAGATCGGCAATATCCTGCGGCGTCGCATCCGGCCCGAGCATGACGGCGGCCGGATCACCCGGCGTTACGCGCACGATGACGAAGACGATCGTGACGACGAGAAACATCACGACGATCATGCCGAAGAAGCGCTGGAGGATGTATCGGATCATGAATGCCTGGCCTTCGAGCCCTTGCGGATGCGGCAGAAAAGAAGACCGGCACCAGCCACGAAGGACCGGCGCCGGCAGCGATACTTACTTCTTGATCGAAGCGTTCCAGAAATACGGCCAGGGAGCCGGATCGACGCCTTCGAGCTTGACCGACTTTGCCGAGACGGCGTTGAAATCACCGATCTTCATGAAGGGCGCGTCGGCATAAACAGCCTTTTGGACATCAGCCCAGAGCGCCACGCGCTTCTTCGGATCGACTTCCGAGGTGAAGGCATCGACGGCGGCCTTGCGGGCCGGCGTGTCCCACCAGCCGGGCGAGCTTGTCGACAGCGAGCCGATCAGCGCCGGCTCCGGCAGGAACGGACTGTGGGTGATGTAGATATCCCAGAGCTTCGGATCGGTGCGGCGCTGCGTCAGCGTCGCCCAGTCCACCACCTGCATATCGACGGTGAAGCCGGCAAGTTTCAGATATTCGGCGGCGACCTGCGCCATCTTGTAATGAAACTCGTACTGACGGCTGGTCAGGATGCGGATCGGCTCGCCATTATAACCGGCCTTCTTGGCGGCCGCCGCCGCCCCTTCCGGATCGGCGACATTATAGGCGCCTTCGACACCGGCATCGGTCGACCAGGAGAAGCTTTTCGGGTAGATGGCGCCGTCAAGTGTATAGAAATCCGTGCTGCCGAAGGCGGCGGCCAGCATGTCTTCCATGCTGAGCGCCTGGCGGATCGCCTTGCGAACCTCGACATTTCCGGCAACACCTTCCTTCGTGTTGAAGACGAAAACAGGGTAGCCGAAGGGCTTCAGCATGACCGGCTGCGAGGCCGTCGAGCCCTTCAACTTGTCGTAGGATTCGACCGGGATCGAATCGACATAATCATACTGGCCGGAAACGGCGGCCTCGACGCGGGTATTCGGATCCGGCACCGGCACGAAGCGGATCTCGTCGAGATACTGACGGCGGGCGCCGCCATAACCATCGCTCTGGCCCTCGCGTGACTTATAGCCGTCGAAGCGAACGAGCTGGATATATTGGTCGGCCTTGCGCTCCTTCAGCATATAGGGGCCGGTGCCGATGAACTCCTTCATCGGCTCGTCCTGCTTTTCCGAGGGGATGATGATCGCCGCCGAATTGTTGAAGGCGAGCAGCGAGGTCAGCGGCGCATAGGGCTGCTTCAGCGTGATGGTCACGGTCGCCGGATCGGCAGCAGTGATCTTGTCGATGAAGCCGGCCACCTGCTTGCCGCGCGAGGCGATCTTCATCCAGCGGTTCAGCGAGGCGACGACGTCCTCCGAGGTCATGTCGCTATTGTCGTGGAACTTGATGCCGGCCCTCAGCTTGATCGTATAGGTTTTGCCGTCGGCGCTGATCTCGGGCAGGCTTTCGGCTAGAAGCGGCGTGACATTCCAGCTCTTGTCGAAGGTGTAGAGCGTCTCGAAAATATGCTGGGTGACGATGCCGACGAGATCGGCCGTCGACGACATCGGATCGAGCGTCGGCGGCTCGCCGATCGTCGCGACATTGATGACGTCACCTTTTTCCGCAGCAAGCAGGGTCGAAGGCAGGGCGACGAGCGCAGTGCCGAGCAGGAATGCGACAAGCGTTTTCATGTGAGGGCTCCCGGTTAAGTTCCGCAATTATGGAATTCATCTTTTTGTAACAGAATAAGAGATGAAGTGATCGTGTCAAGCGGAGGCCGCGGATTATATCGTGAGACGAAGGTCGGAACGGCGGAAACAGCGTCGAACCGGGAATGCGGCTGGCAGCCTGCGTGAAGCTCGCGCATGATGCGGGCGCGAAGAATCGGCAGCGCCATGGGTTCAACAAAGCGAGGATGGAATGCGCATCGAATTCAACGAAGGAACATGGCTAAACGAACCGGAAAGCTGGCAGGCCGATGCAACCGGTCTGACGCTGACAACTGGCGAAAAAACCGACTTCTGGCGGCAAACCTATTACGGCTTCACCCGCAACAGCGGCCACTTCCTCGCCTTCCCCACCGCCGACAGCTTCACCGCGCAGATCCGCGTGCAGGGCGAATTCCGCACCCTCTACGACCAGGCCGGCCTGATGGTGCGCCTCGACGAAAACCGCTGGGTCAAAACCGGCATCGAATTCACCGACGGCGAAGCCTTCCTCAGCACCGTCGTCACCAACGGCCAATCCGACTGGTCGGTCTCGCAACCCTTCAGGCAACTCGACGACTTCCACATCCGCGTCACCGTCGCAGGCGGCGCCCTTCGTATCCAGCCCTCCCGCGACGGCAACCGCTGGCCACTGCTACGGCTAGCGCCCTTCCCGGTTGCCGACCGATACGAGGTCGGCCCGACCGCCTGTACGCCGGAGAGGAGCGGATTGACGGTGCGGTTTTCGGAGTTTTCGATCGGGCCGGCGATTGCGACGGATCTGCATGATTTGAGTTGAGGAGCGCTGTGATGCGTTCAACCAGTTTTGTCGGAGGGAACGCGGAATGTCATTTTCGGGATGACAGCCGCGCCCTTCTCTGCGAAAAAGGGCGTGATGAGAGACAGGGGCGTTCGTCGACAGACGGGCTGAGAAGGACCCTTCGAACCTGAACCGGATAATGCCGGCGGAGGGAGTCGCTCGGGGATCGCCGTTGACGCTGCCCCGTGCCTGCCCCGCCTGAAAGGGGCGCCATGCAGAGCAAGAACACCTCGGGAGCCATGCTGGAGGCGATGCGCGAAAAGCCGCCGCTCGTCCACTGCATCACCAATTATGTCGCGATGAACATCGCGGCCAATGTGCTTCTTGCATCCGGCGCTTCGCCCGCCATGGTGCATGCGGCTGAGGAAGCCGGCGAATTCGCTGGCATCGCGAGCGCGCTGACCGTCAATATCGGCACGTTGTCGACGCAATGGCTCGACGGCATGCAGGCGGCGGCGAAGGCGGCTGCCTCATCAGGCAAACCCTGGGTGCTCGATCCGGTGGCGCATTATGCGACAGCCTTTCGCCGCCAAGCGGTTGCCGACCTGCTGGCGCTCAAGCCCACGATCATCCGCGGCAATGCCTCCGAGATCATCGCGCTTGCCGGCGGGGAGAGCCGCGGCCAGGGCGTCGACAGCCGCGATCCGGTCGAGCAGGCGGAGGATTCGGCCCGTCGGCTCGCGGAGCGGCAGCAGGCAATCGTCGCCGTCACCGGCGCCGTCGATTTCGTGACCGATGGCGCGAGGGCGGTCCGCATCAAGGGCGGATCGGTGCTGATGCCGCAGGTCACCGCGCTCGGCTGCTCGCTCACCTGCCTGGTCGGCGCCTTCGCCGCCACCGCGCCCGAGGATCTGTTCGGCGCGACCGTCGCAGCGCTCGTAACCTTTGCCGTCGCCGGCGAAGATGCCGCACTCGGCGCGGCCGGCCCCGGTTCCTTCGCCTGGCGCTTCCTCGATGCGCTGGCCGCGCTCGACGGCGAAGCGCTGGATGCGAGAGCCAGGGTATCGATCGCATGAAGGCTTTCGACCTTTCGCTCTATCTCGTCCTCGATCCGGATCTCTGCGCCCGGATCGGCATGGTCGAGACCGCCCGGCTTGCCGTTGCCGGCGGCGCGACGATGGTGCAGCTGCGCGACAAACAGGCAGGGACAGCACGCATGATCGAGACCGGCCGCGCCTTGAAACAGGCGCTCGGTGGCACCGGCGCCCGCCTCATCGTCAATGATGACGTCGAGGCGGCGATCGCCATCAGCGCCGATGGCTTGCATATCGGCCAGGAGGACATGGATGCGCGCACGGCTCGGGGGATGATCGGCCCCGACATGATCCTCGGCCTCTCGGTCGAGACCGAGGCGCTCGCGGCTGCCGTCGATCGCGATCTCGTCGATTATACCGGCGTCGGCCCGGTTTTTGCGACGCCGACCAAGGCCGACCACAAGCAGCCGATCGGCTTTGACGGTCTTGCCAGGCTGGTGCAGGTCTCGCCGGTGCCGTCGGTCGCCATCGGCGGGCTGAAGGCGGAGCATGTGGTCAACGTTTTGGCCGCAGGCGCGAGCGGGCTTGCGGTCGTCTCCGCCGTCTGCGGTACGCCGGATCCGCAAGCCGCAACACGCCGCATTGCCGCAGAAATCCGAAAGGCTCGCGCATGATCCGCAACGTTCTTTCCATCGCCGGCTCAGATCCATCGGGCGGCGCCGGCATCCAGGCCGATCTCAAGGCCTTCTCCGCCCGCGGCGTCTACGGCATGGCGGTGCTGACCGCGCTGACGGCGCAGAACACGCAAGGGGTCACCGGCGTGCATCTGGTGCCGCCTGCATTCGTCGCCGACCAGATCGATGCGGTCTTTGCCGATGTGCGGGTCGATGCCGTCAAGATCGGCATGATCGCCAATGCCGCCATCGCCGAGGCCGTCGCCGCCGCACTTTCTAAAGCTCTGGCCGCAGCAACCGCCAACGGACGCGGCATTCCCGTCGTCCTCGATCCCGTCATGATCGCCAAAGGCGGGGCCGCCCTGCTCGCACCCGAAGCGGTCGACGTGCTAACCCTCCGGCTGCTGCCACTTGCCACGCTGCTGACGCCGAACCTGCCGGAGGCGGCCGCGCTGCTGCACCAGCCGGTCGCGACGAGCCGGGCGGAGATGGCGGCGCACGCCGAACAGCTGCGCGCGCTCGGCCCGGCCGCGGTGCTGGTCAAGGGCGGCCATCTCGACAGCGACGAAAGCCCCGACGTGCTGGCCGCCGCCGACGGGCTGCACTGGTTCGAAGGCCAGCGGGTGCCGACCAAGAACACGCACGGCACCGGCTGCACGTTGTCGAGCGCGCTGGCGGCCGAGCTTGCCAAGGGCGCCCCGGCGCGGCACGCCGTTTCGATCACCAAGGATTATCTTGCCGCCGCGGTCGCCGCCGCCGGACACCTTACCGTCGGCTCAGGCCACGGTCCGGTGCAGCATTTTCATGCGCTTTGGAAAAACGGAGCATAAGCGCGCAGATTGACGAACATCTCGCCTCGAACGGCCCGGGTCTCCCCGGGCCGTTTTCGCCTGTGCAGCCACCCTGCATTGAGAGGGCAGCCAAAGCGGCTGCATCACCGACGACGATTGAAAATCCCTGTTGACAAGCCCGGCGAGATGGCCAAGTCTATGACATAAGAGGGATATATATTCCGTAACTACGGAATGACAGGAGGAATGTCGGGTGCCAGACCTGCTTGTGAGCCTGTATTCCGCGAAGCTTGCCGCGCTGAAACAGAGAGCCGATAACGTGGGCGTCGCCATCCGCCCGGCCCTCCCCCCGGAACTACATCTCGTCGTCAGCTGGGTTCGCAAACACTTCAGCGAGAACTGGGCAAGCGAGGTCTCGGTCGCCTTCTCCCGTCAGCCCGTCGCCTGCCTGATCGCCATCGAACACGGAACGCTTCAAGGCTTTGCCTGCTACGACACGACGGCACGCGGCTTCTTCGGCCCGACCGGCGTTGACCCGCAAGCGCGTGGCAAGGGCATCGGGCTCGCGCTGTTTTCCGCCTGCCTTCAGACGATGAAGGCCCTCGGCCATGCCTATGCCTTCATCGGCGATGCCGGCCCCGTCGATTTCTACACCCGAACCGCAGGCGCCATCACTATACCCGCCCCCGACAAGGGCATTTACGAAGGCATGCTGAGAAGCATGCCGAAATGACCATCCGATCCCGGAGCACTAGACTTGTCCTCGACCCCGCTCGCCCTTTTTGTTGGCCTTCCCAATCCGGTTCTTTCGGATGATGAATTCGCGATGTTTCGCGAGACCAATCCGCTCGGCCTCTTCGTCGGCCGGCGCAATCAGCGCGAGCCGGAGCAGACCAAGCGGCTGATCGCACGCTTCCGTGAAGCCGTCGGCCGCGACGACGCCCCGGTCTTCACCGACCAGGAGGGCGGGCGCGTCCAGCACCTCGATGCGGGCCCCTGGCCGCTCTTCCGCAGCTTCGGCCAGTTCGCCGAACTGGCGCGCCGCGATTTCGAGCTCGGCAAAAAAGCATTGCGCCTTTCCTCCCAGGCAATGGGCGCGATGATGACGGAACTCGGCCTTTCCAGCGGCTGCTCGCCCGTTCTCGACCTCGTCTTCGAGACAACGAGCGCGGTTATCGGCGCCCGATCCTTCGGATCCGATCCCGATGTCATTGCCGCCCTCGGCCGCGAGGTGGTCGACGGCCTGCTGGAGACCGGCAATATGCCTGTGATGAAGCATATCCCTGGGCATGGCCGCGCGACGCTCGACTCCCACAAAGAGCGTCCGGTCGTCGATGCCAGCCGCGAGACGCTCATCGCTACCGATTTCAAACCCTTCGTCGCGCTGAAGGACACGGCGATGGTCGCCCACGTCGTCTATTCGGCCTACGACAGGGAATCGCCGGCCTCCGTCTCCCCGATCATGCACGACCTCATCCGCAAAGACTTGGGTTACGAGGGCGTGCTGATCTCCGACTGCATCTTCATGGAATCGCTTTCCGGGTCCCTGCCGGAACGCGTCAAACATGTGCTCGACGCCGGCTTCGACATCGCGCTCCATAGCCATGGCGACATCAGGGAAAGCGAAGCAGCCGCCAAGGCGGCGCGCCCGTTGACCGACGCCGCACTGCAGCGGATCGCCGCCGGCAAGGCCCGTCTCGGCAATCTCAAGATCGACTATCGGGCCGCCCATGCCGAGGTCGAAGACATATTTGCAAGCGCGCTGGCCTCCTAACCGGCGCGCCATCTCTCACCGTATAAAAGAAGGGGAATAAAACATGAAAAAATATCTTCTTGCCGTCGCCACGCTGACGCTGCTTTCGAGCTCTGCCATGGCGCAAACGATCCTGACGGCCAATATCGAACCGGCGACGACCTGGGTTCGCAACTTCAACCCGTTCAACCAGACCTCGGCGCGCCAGTCGACGCTCGATTTCATCTATGAACCGCTTGTTATTTTCAATCGCTTCGACAGCAACAAGCCGGTCTATCGCCTGGCCGAAAGCTTCAAGCTGTCCGACGACCTGAAGAGCATCGAGTTCAAGCTGCGCCCCGACCTGAAATGGTCGGACGGCAAGCCGCTGACCTCAGCCGACGTCACCTTCACCTATGCCTACCTGAAGAAATTCCCGGCGCTCGACTTCGTCAGCATCTGGACCTTCGTTACCGACGTCAACGCCGTCGACGCCCAGACCGTGCGCTTCACGCTCGCCAATCCGAGCTCGCTTGCCGCCGAGCAGATCTCGCAGCTGCCGATCGTTCCCGAACATGTCTGGAAGGACGTCGCCGATCCGGTCACCTTCGCCAACGAGAACCCGGTCGGCAGCGGCCCGTTGACCGAGGTTCCGCGTTTCACCGGCCAGACCTACGATCAGTGCCGCAACCCGAACTATTGGGACAACGCCCACCTGAAGGTCGATTGCATCCGTTTCCCGCAGCTTGCCGACAACAACCAGATCCTGACGGCAACGGCCGACGGCACGCTCGACTGGGGCGTCTCCTTCATTCCCGATATCGACAATGTCTATGTCTCCAAGGACCCGGCGCATTTCCACTACTGGTATTCGCCGAGCAGCATGGTCGCCTTCCTGTTCAATCTGGAAACGGCGAACGAAAACAACAAAAAGGCCTTCAACGACGTTAAATTCCGCCGCGCCGTGTCGATGGCGCTCGACCGCAAGACGATGATCGACGTCGCCGGCTACGGCTATCCGACGCTGAACGAAGATCCCGGCCTGATGGGCGAGCTTTACAAAAGCTGGGCGGACCCATCCGTCAAGGCCGACTTCGGCAAGTTCGCAACCTATGACGCCGATGCCGCCAAGGCGCTGCTCGACGAGGCCGGCTACAAGGACAAGGACGGCGATGGCTTCCGCGACAATCCCGACGGCAGCAAGATCGCCTTCTCGATCATCGTCCCGAACTCCTGGACGGACTGGGTCGACACCGTCAACATCGCCGTCGAAGGCATGCAGGCGGTCGGCATCGACGCCAAGATCGAAACGCCGGAGGAAGCCGTCTGGACAGGCAACCTCATCAACGGCAGCTTCGATGCGGCGATCAACAGCCTGCCGGCCTCGGCCTCGCCCTATTATCCCTACAAGCGCGCCTTCAGTGCCTCGGAGAAGGGCAAGACCCGCTTCACCGCGCAGCGCTGGTTCAATCCCGATGTCGAGAAGCTCGTCGTCGAATTCACCCATACCGCCGACCTCGCCCAGCAGAAGGACGCGATGAACAAGGCGCAGCGCATCGTCGCCGAAAACATGCCTGTCATTCCGGTGTTCAACAATCCGAACTGGTACCAGTACAACACCAAGCGTTTCACCGGCTGGTCGACCAAGGAAAATCCCTTCGTCAATCCGTCGATCTCGCGCACCAATTCGGCGCGCCTCTTGAACCTCCTGGCCCTGGAACCGGTCAAGTAATCATCATGGTTTTCGGGGGCGGTGTCGAACGCCGCTCCCGCCACGACGGAGTTTCCATGGCTTTTCTGCTTCGCCGTCTCGTCTTCTATATGGCGGCCTTCATCGCGGCAGCGACGATCAATTTCTTCCTGCCCCGGCTGATGCCGGGCGATCCCGTGCAGATCATGTTCTCGAGCGCCGGCGCCGAATTGCCGCCGGAAAGCCTGCAGGCGCTGAAGCTCACCTTCGGCTTCGTCGACGGTCCGCTGTGGCAGCAATATCTCACCTATCTCGGCAGCATCTTCACCGGCGATCTCGGCCGCTCGATCAAATATTTTCCGTTGCCGGTCACCTCGGTGCTCGGCCATGCCCTCGTCTGGACCGTCGGCCTGATGGGAACGGCGACGACCGTCAGCTTCGCGCTCGGCACCTTCCTCGGCATCGTCGCCGCCTGGCGGCGCGGCAGCAGGTTCGATGTCGTCGTCTCCGTCGGCGCGATTTTTGCGACCTCGGTGCCGGCCGTTGTCACCTCGCTGATCGTGCTCTTCATCTTCGGTTTCACGCTCGGCTGGTTCCCGAACGGCTATGCCGCCGATCCCTCGCTCGATCCGGCCTTCAGCCTGCAGTATCTCGGCAGCGTCGCCTATCACGGCATCCTGCCGATGGTGACACTCTGCACCGTGCTGATCGGCGGCTTCACCGTCACCATGCGCAACAACATGATCAACCTGGTCGGCGAGGATTATATCGTCATGGCCCGCGCCAAGGGCCTGTCCGACCGTCATGTGATGCTCTGGTATGCGGCGCGCAACGCCCTGTTGCCGACCGTCTCCAGCCTCGCCATCGCCATCGGCACCATCCTCGGCGGCTCGTTGGTGACGGAGGTCGTCTATAATTATCCCGGCCTCGGCAATATTCTCTACCAGGCGATCCTCGCCCGCGATTACCCGGTCATCCAGGGCCAGCTGCTGATCATGACCGCGACCATGCTGATCGCCAATTTCATCGTCGACGTCAGCTATGTCATGCTCGACCCGCGGCTGAAGGGAGCGTGAGATGAAGACCCTGCTTCGGAACCGCAAGGCGCTGGTTGGCCTTCTGATCATCGCATTCATCATCATGGTCGCGATCGCAGCGCCGCTGCTGACGCAATACGATCCCACCGCCCGCACTGGGCGGCCGCACCAGCCGCCGTCGCTCGACCACATTCTCGGCACCACCCGCATCGGCCAGGATGTCTTCGCGCGGCTGCTCTACGGCGCCCGCACCTCGCTTGCCGTCGGCTTCGGTGCCGGGCTGCTGATCACCTTCGTCGGCACCGCGCTCGGCATCGTCGCCGGCTATCGCGGTGGCAAGACGGATGAGGTCATCAGCTTCTTCACCAACATGGTGCTGGTCGTTCCCAACCTGCCGCTGCTGCTGGTGCTCGCCGCCTTCATCGGCCAGGCAAGCCCGCTCGTCATCGCCCTCATCCTCGGCGCCACCTCCTGGGCCTGGGGCGAGCGTGTTACCCGCGCCGAGACGCTCTCGGTCAAGCAGAAGGATTTCGTCAAATCGGCCGAGATGATGGCCGAGCCGCAATGGCGAATCATGACCTTCGAGATCTTCCCCAACGTGATCTCCATCGTCGGCATCAATTTCATCGGCAGCGTCATCTTCGCGATCATTACCGAGGCGACGCTGGAATTTCTCGGGCTCGGGGATCCCAAGGCAATCTCCTGGGGCACGATGCTCTACAATGCTCAGAAGGCTTCGGCGCTTTCGGTCGGCGCCTGGTGGGATATTCTCACCCCGTGCTTCGCGCTCGCCTTCCTCGGCATCGGCATGTCGCTGTTGAATTTCGCCGTCGACGAGATCGCCAATCCGCGGCTGCGCACTGGCAATCACCTGAAGCGCTGGTCGCTGCTCGTTCGCTCCGGGGAGGGCCGCCTGTGACGCAGCCGCTACTCTCGGTGAGGAACCTCACCATCGATTATATCGGCGAGGAGAAGGATTTCCGCGCCGTCGACGATGTCAACTTCGATGTCGCACCCGGAGAGGTCTTCGGTCTTGCCGGCGAATCCGGCTGCGGCAAGAGCACCGTCGCCTTCGCCATCAGCCGCCTTCACAGGCCGCCGGCGCTGATCCGCAAGGAGAGCCGCATTCTGGTCGATGGCCGCGATGTGCTCGGCCTCGACCGGCAGGCGCTCGCCGCCTTCCGCTGGCGCGAAGTCGCCATGGTCTTCCAGAGCGCCATGAATTCGCTGAATCCGGTGCTGCGCGTCGAAACCCAGTTTTACGACGTGCTGCGAACCCATAAGAACATGAGCCGCGCGCAAGCCCGCGAGCGCACCGCCGAGATGCTGAGGCTCGTCGACATTTCACCGGACCGCATGCGCGACTATCCGCACCAGTTTTCCGGCGGCATGCGCCAGCGCATCGTCATTGCCATCTGCATGGCGCTCGATCCGAAACTGGTCGTCATGGACGAGCCGACGACGGCCCTCGACGTTGTCGTCCAGCGCGAAATCCTCCAGCGCATTGACGAGCTGCGTCGCAGCTTCGGCTTCTCCGTTCTGTTCATCACTCACGATCTCGGGCTGATGGTGCAGTTCTGCGATCGCATCGGCATCATGCTCGGGGGCAGGCTCGTCGAGCAGAACGATGCCGGCGCGATCTACAAGACGCCGCAGCATGACTACACGAAAAAGCTCTGGGCCTCCTTCCCCTCGCTTCATGGAGGCGTGCTGCTATGAGTGAACCCATCCTCGCCCTCGACAAGGTGACGAAGACTTTCGGCCACGGCACATCGGCCGTCCATGCCGCCCGCGCCATCTCCTTCTCGCTGCGTGCCGGCCGGGCGCTGGCGCTCGTCGGCGAATCCGGCAGCGGCAAGACCACCTGCGCCCGGATGGCGATGCGCGAGTATCAGCCGACATCGGGGCAGATCCTCTACAAGGGCCGCCCCGTCGAGGCGGCGAAATCCGGCGAGATCGCCCGCTATCGCCGATCGGTGCAGATGATCTTCCAGGATCCCTTCGCTTCGCTGAACCCGGTCCATACCATCGCCCACCATCTCCGGCGACCGCTGAGGCTGCATCGACCGGAGATCAAAGGCACAGCAATCGGCGCAACCGTCCGCGAACTGCTGCAGCGCGTCAGGCTCGATCCGGATCTCGTCGCACCGAGATATCCGCACGAACTCTCCGGCGGCCAGCGCCAGCGCGTCAACATCGCCCGCGCGCTCGCCGTTAGACCGGAGGTGATCGTGGCGGACGAACCGACCTCGATGCTCGACGTCTCGGTACGGCTTGGCGTCTTGAACCTGTTGAACGAGATGAAGCAGGAGATGAATCTTGGGCTGCTCTACATCACGCATGACATCGCCACCGCCCGTTACGTCGCCGAGGACATTGCCGTGATGTATGCCGGCCAGATTGTCGAATGGGGCAGCACCGCCCGAGTAATCGACAACCCTTTGCATCCTTACACAAGGCTGCTGCTCTCGGCCGTCCCCGACCCCGACGTCCGCTTCGACGATCCGAAGGCACGCTTGATGCCCGACGAGGTCGATGATATCCGCCGCCGTTCCGCCGCACCGCAGGACGAGATCGTCGAAGTGGAACCGGCTCATTTCATCCGAATGATCTGAGGCCATGCTTGCTGGCCTCACTCTTCGCCCTATGCTAGGGGACGGTTCCTTTCATGTGAGGCGAAACCGTCATGCTGCCCTGGATCCAGCTCGATTCCGCGACCATTCCCGGCGAAGACGGTGAACTCAGGCTGAAGCAGCGCGGCAACGAATTCTCGATCATGCTCGGCGCCAACGAGTTGATGAACAGCCGCCTCAGCGGCTCGGAGGAAGCGCTGGCGACCCTCTCCTGGGAGAGGATCAACGCCCATCCAAAGCCGAGAATCCTTGTCGGCGGCCTCGGCATGGGCTTTACGCTACGCGGCGCCCTTGCCGTCCTGCCTGATGATGCCGGCGTCACCGTCGCCGAACTCGTGCCCGCCGTCGTCGCCTGGGCGCGCGGACCGATGGCAGAGGTGTTCAAGGGCTGTCTCGACGATCCGCGCGTCGGCATCCACCAAGGCGATGTCGGTGAGGCGATCCGCGCCGGCAAGAGCACCTATGATGCAATCCTGCTCGATGTCGATAACGGCCCGGACGGGCTGACCCGCAAATCCAATGACCGCCTCTACGATTTTAACGGCCTTCGCGCTGCTCGTGACGCGCTTCGTCCCGGCGGCGTGCTCGCCGTCTGGTCGTCCGGCCCCGATTCCGATTTCACACGCCGTCTCAAGGACAGCGGTTTTTCCGTCGACGTCGTCAATACCCGCGCCAACCGCAAACGCGGCGCCCGCCACGTCATCTGGCTTGCAGTCAGATCGGTTCGCTGAAGGTGGTTAGCTTCCCGAGGCGATCCTGCGGGCGGCGTTGATGGCCCGGCGGGCGCCGGCGCGCAGTTGCACGGTCTCCGCACCGGCGATGACCAGATCGAAGCCGAATTTCAGCAGCTCGCCGGCCCGCTCGCCGTCACCGGCATAGGCACAGGCGAACTTTCCGTGGGCGCGGCAGCGCGCGACGGCATGCTGCATGGCGCTGTCGATCTCGGCGGCGTTCGGCGCCACCTGGTCGCCGTTCGACAGCGCAATCGAAAGGTCGGCGGGGCCGACGAAGATGCCGTCGATGCCGGTCACGCCGAGAATGCCGTCGATCGCGTCGAGAGCGGCGCGGGTTTCGACCATGGCGATGGCGAGGGTGAGTTCGTTGGCGTTTTTGAGATAGACGTCAGCCGACAAACCGGTATGGTTCAGCGCCAATGACGGTCCCCAGCTGCGCTCGCCGAGGGGCGGATATTTTGTGGTCCTGACCAGCGCGCGCGCGTCCTCGGCCGAATTGATCATCGGTGCGATGATCCCCGAGGCGCCGGCATCGAGCAGCCGCGAAGCGGAGGCGAAATCGCCGACGGGAATGCGCGCGATGGCCGGCTTGCCGGCAAGACGCGTCTGAGCGACGCCGTTTGCCGCCGACTGCATGTCCCACATGCCGTGCTGCATATCCAGCACGACGGCATCGAAAGCTTCTTGCGCCAGATGGTTGACGAGCATGGCGTCGGGGATGCCGATCCAGGCGGAGATCATGCCGCCCTTATGCTTCCTGATCCGGTCCGCAAAGCTATCGATTTCAGCTGCGCTCATGCCATTCTCCTCATTTCGCCGTCAACGGCCGGATTGCCGCCAAGCGGCGGCAGCAATTTATCCTCTGCGACGCCGCCGCGAGATGATGACGATCACGACGATGCCCGCCGCCGCCAATATGGCGCCCCAGAGCATCCAGATCTTTTGGGCGATCATGAAACTGGACGCCGGATAGGGAAAATAGCCGCTTCCCTGCCCGATCCAGATCAGCCCGAACAGAACCATAAGCAGTCCGATGACAGATCCGATCGTTCGCATGTTTCAGTCACCTTCTTCTTGGATTCGACCCCACAATGTCGATCACCATCGCCGATGACAAGGCTTCTCCCGAGGAGAAATGCAACCGCTACTCACCATTTCTCGTCACCTCATCCGACAGCCAGGCGCTGAGCCTCTCGCTGTGGACGTTCGGGGAGCGCGGTGGCACCAGCCAGTAACCGCGGTCGGGCGCCTCCAGCGGCGGGCCGGCTTGCACCAGCATGTGCGCGGAAAGAAGCGTATCGACGAGTCCCATCCAGCCGATCGCCACGCCCTGCTCACTGAGAGCGGCCTGGACGACCAGGGAGTATGTATTGAAACTGATATCGCCGCGGCCGGCATTGTTGTCGCGCGGGACGGAGAATTCGGCAAAATATGTGCGCCAGTCGAACCAGGGCGATGGCAGCGCCGCGTCGAGATGAATGAGCCGCACCTTGGCAAGCTGTCTCGGATCGGCGAAGGGGCCGTTGCGATCGAGGAAACCGCGCGTGCAGACGGGCACGACCCTCTCCGGCAACAGAAGTGTACCGACGGCGCCGAATTCCTCGCGCGTACCGAAAACCACCGCGACATCGGCTTCATCGCGAAATCCGGCTGCAAGCCGCTGCGTCGCGACGATCTGCATATCCGTTTCCGGGTGCAGAAGACGAAAGCCATCCATGCGCGGGATCAGCCAAAGTGCCGAGAAAGCGTAATCCGTCCTGAGCCGGACGACCGGCCTTTGTGTTTCGGCGCGGAAACTGCGGGCGAGCGCGTCGATGTCGCCGACCGCTTTTGCGGTCACCTCAAGAAGCCGCTCCCCCTCCGCAGTCAATTCGACGCCCCGATGTTGGCGACGCAGCAGGCCGACACCGAACTGCTCTTCCAGCCGTCGGATCTGGTAGCTGACGGCAGGCTGGCTCAACCCGAGAAGCGCTGCCGCCGCGGAAAAGCTCCCGAGCCGCGCTACCTCGACGAAGAGGCGCATCCATCCGAGCTCAGGCGTGCGTTCTGACATAAAAATCCTTTTTGGCAGACATCGAAAAAAGCTGCCTTTACAGGCGCGATATTAGGCGCTTCAATAAAATCTTCAAATAGCAAAAGGCAATTCACATGGCGCGCCCGAATATCCTCATCCTGATGGTGGACCAGCTGAACGGGACCTTCTTTCCCGATGGCCCTGCCGACTTTCTGCACGCGCCGAATCTGAAATCGCTGGCCAAGCGCTCGGTGCGTTTCGCCAATACCTATACGGCAAGCCCGCTCTGCGCGCCGGCGCGGGCCTCCTTCATGTCCGGACAATTGCCGAGCCGGACGCGCGTCTACGACAATGCGGCCGAATTCGCCTCCGACATTCCAACCTATGCCCATCATCTGCGCGCCGCCGGTTACCAGACCGCATTGTCAGGCAAGATGCATTTCGTCGGCCCCGATCAGCTGCACGGTTTCGAAGAGCGCCTGACGACAGACATTTACCCCGCCGATTTCGGCTGGACGCCCGACTACACCAAGCCCGGCGAGCGCATCGACTGGTGGTACCACAATCTCGGCTCGGTCACCGGCGCCGGCGTGGCCGAAATCACCAACCAGATGGAATATGACGACGAGGTCGCCTATCACGCCACACGGAAACTCTACGACCTCTCGCGTGGCCATGACGAGCGCCCCTGGTGCCTGACCGTCAGCTTCACCCATCCGCACGACCCCTATGTCGCGCGCCGCAAATTCTGGGATCTCTATCAGGACTGCCCTGCCCTCGACCCGGCGGTTGCGCCGATCGCCTATGAACAGCAGGATCCGCATTCGCAGCGTCTGATGAAAGCCTGCGACCACGATGCTTTCGACATCAGCCGCGAAGAGGTCAAGCGGGCAAGACGCGGCTATTTCGCCAACATCTCCTATGTCGACGAGAAGATCGGCGAGATTCTCGATGTGCTGGAACGCAGCCGCATGGCCGATAACACGATCATCCTCTTCGTCTCCGACCATGGCGACATGCTCGGCGATCGCGGCCTCTGGTTCAAGATGAACTTCTTCGAAGGTTCGGCCCGCGTTCCGCTGATGATCGCGGCGCCGGGCTGGAAGCCGAAGCGCATCGACCAGCCCGTCTCCACCCTTGACGTGACACCGACGCTCGCCGGCCTCATCGGGATCGATATCGCCTCGTTGAGGCCATGGACCGAAGGCTGGGATCTCGCAGCGCTTGCCGAGGGCAGCGGCAGCCGTGGTCCCGTGCCGATGGAATATGCCGCGGAAGGGTCCGAGGCGCCGCTCGTCTGCCTCAGGGACGGGCGCTACAAGCTCTCGCTCTGCGAGAAGGACCCGCCGATGCTGTTCGACCTCGAGGCCGATCCGCAAGAACTCGAGAATTTGGCGGTCGACCCGGCGCATGCCGACACTTTGGCGCGGCTGGTCGAACAGGCCAGCCGGCGCTGGAATCTTGGCGATTTCGACGCAGCCGTGCGTGAAAGCCAGGCGCGCCGCTGGGTGGTCTACGCCGCGCTGCGCAACGGCGCCTATTATCCCTGGGATTATCAACCGCTGCAGAAAGCCTCTGAGCGCTACATGCGCAACCACATGGATCTGAACGTGCTGGAGGAAAGCCAGAGGTTCCCGCGCCAGGAATAGGCTTTTAAGCCGACCTGCGCGCCGGCGCCTCACGCAGGAAAGCCTCGATGAACGCCTTTTGCAGCAGAATGCCATCCCATTCGTCGGGGAAGAACGGCGAGTCGTAAATCAGCATGAAAGGACCGGCGTAACCGGCCGTCTCGCACATCTTCAGGCATTTGCGGTAATCCTCGGCATCGAGACCCACAGCGTTATAGTCCGCCTTGGCGTGGCAGATTTCCGCCCGGCGCATGATATCGGCAAGGCCCGGATATTTTTCCGGCGCCGCCCAGTTGCCAAGATCGCCGTTGAGCCCGACCTTGCCGTCCAGCCGGTCCAGCAGCCAGTTCATCTCGACCGGTGACGGCAGCAGGTCGAACCAGTTCTCGACGACAACACGCACGCCGCTGCCTTCCGCCTTTTCGGCCAGCCAGCCAAGATGGCGGGCGGCACGGGCAAGGTTTTCCTCCGTCGGCTTCTGCTTGCCGGCGATGACGCGCATTCTTTGCGCCCCGAGCGCCGCCGCGATATCGATCCACTCTGCCATCCATCTGACATCTCGTTCGGCCGTTTCGGGATGGCTTGGATCGCCGTCCTCGACGAGCAGCGTCTGGAACAGCACGTTCGAGACCGCCATCGCGTCGCTGAGTTCAGTTAGATAAGCGGCATCAAGGCTCGGCAGATGGAAGGAACAGACCTCCAGCCGGTGGATCCCACGCACTGCGAGCGCCGCCGGCATGTCGATCAGCGCTGCACCGCCGGCCCCGTAGGGCTCTTTCGGCGCCGCACTCTTGGCGGGGTCGGGGCTATAGCCATGAACGGCGCCGAGCAGCCGATGCAGCGACCAGGTCGAAACCGCGAAGCGTCCGTTCTGCCAAACTTGCACGTGATTTCCTCCAGGATCTCCTCGTCCATCAATGGCAATAAACACCGGGCGGTTCAATTGCGAATTTCAGACGAAATCGCCGCGGACCGCCGCCTCGGCGGCAAGTGCCGCCCCCAGCAGCGCCTCGTCGCGACGGGCGGTCGCCGAAAGCAGCAGACCGACCGGCATGCCGAATTCACCCGTACCGCAGGGAATCGAGACGCCGCACCAGTCGAGGAAATTGCCGAGTGCGGTATTGCGCAGCGTCTTGTTATTCGTGGCGAAGAAGAGTTCATCATTCTCTTCCAGCGGCGCGATCGGCGGAGCGACATGCGCGACGGTGGGAAAGGCCAGGAGGCGGTCCCCCACGAGGCGGTTGACTTCCCCGATGAGGCGCTTGCGGGCTTCGAGGATCGCGATGTAATCGGGTGCCGTCGTCCTGCTTCCCAAGCGGGTGCGCATGACGACGCGATGGTCCATACGGTCTGCGTCCGGTCCCGCCAATCGCTCCTGGTGAAGGGCGAAAGCCTCCGCCGTCACCAGTGGACCATACCTCGTCATCAGATCGAAGATTTCGCTGAAGGCTGGAATGACGGTGCGGGTAACAGAGGCGCCGGCGCTTTGAAGGCGTTCCAAAGCTGCCTCGAACGCGGCAGTCACGCCCGGTTCCACGGCATCGAAAACGACATTTTCGGGCACGAGCAATTCCAGCCCCCGCAGCGGACGCTCGACGACATCGGGCGCGGTCAGACCGCGCATCGCCGCATCGATCCACACCGCATCCCTGACGCTGCGGCAGAGCGGCCCCAGCGAATCCAGGCTCTTTGCCAGCGGATAGACGCCGTCCATCGCATGACGGCCTGATGTCGCCTTGTAGCCGACGATCCCGTTGAAGGCGGCGGGAATGCGCACCGACCCGCCGGTATCGGTGCCCATCGCGACCGGCACCAGCCCGGCTGCGACGGCAACACCGGCGCCGGAAGAGGAGCCGCCGGGGATGCGCGGGAGATGGGTACCGCGCGGATTGACCGGCGTGCCGTAATGCGGATTGATGCCAAGGCCGGAAAAGGCAAATTCGCTCATATTGGTGCGCCCTATGGCGACCATGCCCGCCTGCCTGAGGAGACCGACGACCGCCGCATCGCGAGTGGCGGGCGGATCGGCGGCCAGGACAACGGACCCTGCCGTCGTTGGCAGACCCTCAATGTCGAAAAGATCCTTCCAGGCGATCGGAATGCCATCCAGCAAACCGAGCGAGCGCCCTTCCCGCAAACGTTTGGAGGAGGCGTGCGCCTCCGCCATCGCCCGACCTTCGAGCAGTGTCGTGAAGACCGCCTTGTCGGCAAAATCCGCGATGGATTCGAATACCGTCTCGGCCACATCGACCGGATCGGCAGCGCCGCCTTGGATGAGGACGGAAAGTTGGGCGACAGACATCGCACCGAAGAATTTGCTCATGGGACGGTCCTGATGAGAGATGCCGCCAAGGACTAACCCGGATCATTCGAGCGGGCCAGAGCCTCACGATCTTTTGCATTTATTGGTACGAATTTTTGAACACTGAGTTTGGATATTGCCCCTTCAATTGCCGCGATTGAAGACACACATGCATGCACGCATGCCGAGCCGGTTCGACGCGAGGGTGAGTGTTACTCTTCGACCGGCCGCATGTGTTGCAGGAGTAATTAAAATGACAGATTGTGAACCTTTAAGCCGTCGCCAGGATATGGTGACCCTCCACGTGAAAGAGGACGAAACTACTGGTCCGGGCGAGCGCGACTATGTGGAACATGTCAGCGCCCAGAAACTTTCCGGTTTCGAGCGCATCGTCGTGGTCGCAGCGTTGGTTGTCTTGAGCTTTGTCGGTTTTGCCGCATATTCGTCCCGCGAGACGGATCCGGTGACGACATCGGCCATTGCGGCCACCCCTGGCGATACGCCGCATCATCAGCCTTACGGCCATTGCCGTGACAGCAGCCCCTATGCTGAACGGGTCTGCTGACAGCAAGCCGACGACCCCGGGCGACATTGTTGTTCGCCCAGGGGAGAAGTTTCTTCGCCAGGCATGGAGCCCTGTGGCTCAAGGCTGCATTGACAGCAAAAAGGGGAAAGAACCATGGCCGGCAAGATCGATTACAATCTCGAACGTTTCGTCAATGCCCAAAACGGCGTCTACGAGCAGGCGCTTTCCGAGCTGAAGGCCGGACGGAAAACCTCCCACTGGATGTGGTTCATCTTCCCGCAGATCGCTGGTCTCGGCACCTCTGCAATGGCGGAAAAATATGCCATACGCTCGGCCGGGGAAGCCGCCGCCTATCTCGCTGATCCCACTCTCTCAAGCCGGCTGCTGCGCTGCGTCGAGGCGATTTTATCGATCGACGGCCGATCGGCCCATGACATCCTCGGCTCGCCTGATGATCTCAAGCTGCGCTCATCGATGACCTTGTTTGCGGCGATCAGCGATCACGGCTCGCCCTTTCACCGGGCGATCGAACGTTTTTATCAGGGAAAGTTCGACGAGCGGACGATCGAGATCCTCAGCGCCAGGGACTAAGCGAAGTTGATGAAGGACATGCGCCGCTAAGTTTTTCTACCGGAACGACATTGTACGCTTGATGATTGTTACATGGCAGCAAACGCAAGCCAAAAACACGGATATAAAAAGGACAGTCCCTAGCGGCGAGTAGGATAGCGGCAGGAACGACCAGTCGCCTCGCTGAAGCTGTGGCATCGCAAAGGCGGATAGGTCGGCTTGCGCGACTGCTGCCCGTCCCATGGTCAGACCGGTTGCGATCAGCGCGATATGGGCATGGATGAACCCCGACCGGTAGTGTCTTTGCGGCTGCAGGGCCACTCGAATCCCAAAAATTGATGCGAGCATCAACAGGACCGTGGCACTCCAAATTCCAATGCCGGGTACCGACAAAAGCAGATAAATCGGCTCGCGCATGACAGGAAGAATTGTCATATGCAGCCACCAGACGGAGGCGCTCGAGGGGTAGCTTTCCAAGAGCAGCATGCTGAGGATGAACGTCGATGCTATCGCGTAAGCAAGTGATGGCCCAAGTCGCATCAGTGTGAAAATAGCGATCCGCATAGGGCGTCCGATCCTTTGACCTGAGAGCAGGGTAGGCGACGTAGATTAATTTTCTACTCTGAGAATCACCGAACGCATGATACCAACTTTGAATGGTTGGCATTTATCATGCTGACGCGTTCGGGCGTAGACCGCCTCTGTCGCTTTTTTGTGACTAATTGCTCAAATTCTTGAGTTGTTAGCTTTTTTTTACGATGATTTCCGGTGAGCGCATCCGGATCTTTGGTAAGAATGTCTGATGGGGGATCAAATTGCCAATGTTGCAGATCAGAGCTGGGACCAAATGCATCGCGTTTTTGATAGCGGCTGGAGCGATTTTAGCTGGTTGCCAGTCATCCAGCGATGGCCTCGCTGCTTATGGCGATAGTGCAAAGACCCTCGAGGATGACTCAGCCGTTGCCTTCTATAAGAACGACGAGTTGATAACCAACGGGAAATTGCAGTTCCAGGAAAAGAACTACGGAAAATCCTACGCCATCTACAAGCGAGCGGTTGATGTGTTTCCGCAAGATCCAGCCGCCTGGCTCGGCCTCGCGGCCTCGGCCGACATGGTTGCCCGCTTCGACACGTCGGACCGCGCCTACCAGCAGCTCTCCCGAATGATCGGCAACACCCCGGTCTATTACAACAATGTCGGATATTCTCACCTGTTACGCGGTGACTTGCGTACTGCCAGGCGGTACTTCCTGAAAGCCTATGAGCTCGATCCCGGAAACGAAGTCACGGCCCGTAATCTCGAATTGATGAAGAACAGCGTGAAGTATGCTCAGCGCTGATAGCGCCTCTCGGCGATCGGCAATCTGTGTCGAGATGAGAGCGCCCTGGATATGAGCGAGGCACGTCGTCCCTGGCCGCGTCCACCGATTGCCTTGGAGATTTCGGCGAAGTCGGTGTTTACCGTGCCTTTCGAAGGATGAGCTGGCCTTGCGGTGAGAGCGTTCGTTCGTAACGCGGCAGGTTATTGACTGGAATGCCGCCCGCTTCAATGGACGCAAGAGTGCTATCCAGCATTTGAGTTTCCGCTGGCGCGGTGCGAGGTGCGAAAAACTGCGCCGGCTCCTTGCCGGGCGCGCTCAGGACCAAAGCTGAGCCCATGCGCGCACTGCTTATGTCGTTGCGCATCCCCTCGTTCATCGACAAAATGGACTTTTGCAGGCTATCCATCTCTTGACGGATAAGTGCGAGTTCGTCGGCCTTGGCGTTGCTCGCGATCTTGTCCGACTGCTTTTCCATTTGTCCTCTCAGGCCCTCAATGGACCTTTTGAGCGCTGCGATGCTCTCGCGGCTCTCGCGCACATCCGCTGAGTTTTTGGCAGTATAGATGAGTACGCCAGCATTCACGGGCAAGAGTATAAGGAGCAGACCGACGATGAGTGGGTTTCTTGAGGCTCTCGGCTCAATCACTCGCATGTTGCTTGGTCTCGCGCCGCCTGCTTCGCCGTCGATGCTCGGGATGCTGGTCATTCGTTTACTCCCCGTAAGTCGTTAACTGGATTGAATCAGGACGCCGCGCTCGGCGCAAGGTCCGCGATCATTCCGACGTGAATACACCTTCCCAGGCGCGGTCCAGCATATCGAGCGACGCGATTCTCTCTATGCCATTGAACTCGCAGTAAGAACCGACAAAATCCAAAAGATATTTCGGATGATAGCAAGACGCTAGCACATCGCCGTTGTACTTGCGATCGTAGAACAGGTGCAGGTCTGGATCACGGACGGCCAATCCGGCACCGCTGGCATAGGATTTGAAAATTCTGATGTATTCGTCACGCGAAGGCGTGTTCACATAGATCTTGTATTTGAGGCGCCGCAAGCCCGCCTCGTCGGAGAGGTCCTTCGGTGCGATATTCGTCGAAAAGACGACCAACTCGTCAAAGGGAACCTTGAACTTCTTGCCGGTGTGCAGCGTCAGGAAGTCGTATCCGCGCTCGAGCGGCACAATCCAGCGATTGATGAGCGCCTGCGGCGCCACCTGCTGACGCCCGAAGTCATCGATGATGAAGACGCCGCCGGACGCTTTCAAGTGTATGGGCGCTTCATAGACATTTGGCCCGGCATTGAAGGTGAGATCGAGTTGATCGAGGGTCAATTCTCCGCCCGTCTTGATCACCGGACGGCGGCATTCGATCCATCGTCGATCCGCTTTCGGATGGAAATCCGTGTCAGCCTCGGAGACAGGGTGGTGCACTGCCTCGTCATAGAAACTGATGACATGGCCGCCGACCTCGATGGCATAGGGCACCCAGATGGTTTGGCGAAACAGTTGCGACGTCCGCTCGGCGATGCTCGTCTTTCCGTTGCCGGGCGGTCCGTAAAGCAGGATGGAGCGACCGGAGTTCAGGGCCGGACCAAGCTTTTCGACCAGGGTGTGCGAGAGCACCAGCCCCTCAAGGCTCTCGGTTAGCCGCTCGGGGGTCACCCGCTCGTGATGGATGGACTGCAAAGAGATTTGCCGGCAGAACGCATCCAGCGACACCGGCGCCGGCCCGACATATTGGCTTTGACGCGACGCCGCGTGGGCATATTCGAACCCCTTCATCGACAGTGCATAGCGGACATCGGATCGCACATCCTCACCCGCCAGGCCGCGGGCCTCGAGATAGGCGAGTTTCACCAGTTCCTTGATCAGGATATTGACGATCACTTTCGGCAATCTCATGCGGTCAGCGAGATGAGAGGCCGTGGTCGTATCCTGCTCGGCCGCACATTTTGCGGCCAGCCGAAGCAGGAACGACTGATCCAATCCCGCTTGCTCTATACTTCCCGGTGCGATCGGCATACGCGGATCGAGGGAAATGGCGTCACGATTGTGTTCGAGCGAATACTGCATACGACCTCGCTTGGCTTAACCGCCGGGTTTCATGCCGACAAGAAGACTGATGACACGCATAACAACGGGCACAAGCACAATGACGAGGCTTACCGGAAAAAGGAACGCGCCCAGCGGCAGCAGCATCTTGACCGGCAAGGCGTTCGCCTTTTCCTCGGCGCGCACAATACGCAGGTCGCGCATTTCCTTGCTGTAGACCCGCAGCGTCTGCGTGACGCTGGTCCCGAGCTCCTCCGATTGGCGGAACAGAACGGACAGGGCCCGGGCCTCGTCGATTCTCAGGCGGGTGGCCAGGTTAGCGAGCGCCTCACGCAGTCGCCGGCCGCCCCGAACTTCCAGCATCATGATCGAGAGATGGAGGCCGAAGTCCTGCTGCTTGTCCACGAATTCCCGGGCAACACGGTTCGCGGCCGCTTCGATGCTCATCCCTGCATCGAGGCAGACGATCAGCATATCCATGAAATCGGGAAAGAGACGGCGGTATTCCCTCTCCTTGGCGGTGCCACGCCGGTCGATATAAATGTTGACGAGAATAAAGGTCGCGCCCGCAGCAAACATGGCAATGATCAGGGCGCCTATCTGCGGCATGTTCGGCGCGATCCGGTTTAGGGCCCAGACCGCCCCGACCAGCATGCAGATACAAATCACCGCGCGGACCACCTGGAAGGTGGTCACCGCGCCGGCAGCAAAATAGCCCGCCCGAATCAGTCGGTTCTGGGTGGAGTTCAGATTCGTGTCACGTCGCGTAATTTCGAAATAGCGGCGGATCAGGCGGTTTTCCGCCTCGCCGAGATCGGCAATCGTCGTATCGCCAACATGGAAGTCGTCGCCCACCGCCGAGCTCTTCGACACCCGAACCGAGACCTCGCGCTGTCGAAAAAACAATTCCGAGGCTGCCGCCGAAAATATCAGCACTGCAAAGAAGACGATGAGGTAGATTCCATACTCGCTCGACATGACCGCCTCAGTACTCGAAGTTGACCATCTTGTAGAGAATGACATTCCCGATCGCCATGACGGCCAGCAGAATGCTCACAACGGCGGTTCCGTGGCCGCTGTCCCAGACGGGGTCGAAGTAGGTCGGCGACAACGCCTTGATCATCGCGTAGAGCAAAAACGGATAGATCGACATGAAGATCGCCGTTATGCGTCCTTCAGACGAAATCGCCCTCACCTTTGCCTTGAGCATCGACCGGTCTCGCAGCGTTTTCGAAAGGTTCTGCAAGATTTCCACGAGATTGCCGCCGGTTCCCGCCTGTACGCTCAACGATATCGCAAGCAGATTCAGGTCCTCGACGCCGACCCGATCGGCTAAGTTCACAAGGGCATCGTCCAGCGTCACGCCGTAGGTGAGTTCATCCGAGAGGAGGCCGAACTCGGTGCCGATCGGATCAGGCATCTCGCGTGCCACCAAAGAAATCGCCGCCGGCAGCGGGTGGCCTGCGGCCAGGCTGCGATTGGCGACATCGAGCGCTTCAGGAAGCTTCAGCTCGAATTTCTTCATGCGGCTCGCCCGGGCGCGCCAGACGACCAATGCGGGGATGAGCAGGCAGATCAGAAGAAAGACGGGTATTCTAAACAGAGTGCTCGGCACGAGGAACTGAACTGCCAGCCACGTCAAAAGTGCGCCAGCGATCGCGAAGAGAGCAAATCGCCTGGCATCGAACTTGATTCCCGACTGGGCGTAGAACCGCAGCAGCCGCTGCATGATGGGGGTTTGCCGCCAACCGCCGGCGACACCGCGCTCCTTGAGCATATCGCTATAGGTCTTGCGATGATCATCGCTGACCTCGAGCAAGCTCAACCGATGGTTCACGGCGCGGTGGCGTTCGGATGTCTTGAAGTAGCCGCGCATAATCGCTTCAACAGCGACAAGGGCCGCGGTGAAAACGGCAGCGTAAACGAGAGTCAGGGTCATTGAACAGGTCCCGTTTGGAGCGGTTTACCGGGATCAAAGATTGCCACGGGAATCTCGATCCCGAGTTCCGCAAATTCCTCGACGAATCGCGGCCGGATGCCGGTGGCGCGGAATTCGCCATGGATCCGCCCGCCTTCTTCAGTGCCGATTTTCTTGAACTTCATAATCTCCTGCATCTGCACGACTTCGCCCTCCATGCCGGTGATCTCGGAAATCGAGACAACTTTGCGGCTGCCGTCGCTCAAGCGCTGGACCTGCACGATGATGGTGATGGCCGACGAGATCTGCGAGCGAATGCTCAACTGCGACATCGGCATCCCGGCCATGCCGACCATCTGTTCGAGTCGGCCGACGGCGTCGCGGGGCGTGTTGGCGTGAATAGTCGTCATCGACCCCTCGTGACCAGTATTCATCGCCTGCAGCATGTCGAACGCCTCGTCGCCACGGACTTCGCCGACGATGATGCGGTCGGGACGCATGCGAAGAGCATTTTTCAAAAGTTCGCGTTGACGGATCTCGTTGCGTCCGTCGAGCGTCGGCGGTCGGGTTTCCAAACGCCCGACATGGGGTTGCTGCAGTTGGAGTTCGGCCGCATCCTCGATGGTGATCAGGCGCTCCTTGGGAGAAATCTGCGAGGAGAGAGCGTTGAGCAAGGTGGTCTTGCCGGAACCGGTGCCGCCTGAAATCACCATCGACACTTTGCCCTTGACGGCGGCGCTGAGAAGGATGCGCATCGCATCGGCCATGGCGCCATATTGCACGAGGCGCTCCAATGTCAGCGGCTTGCGGGTGAATTTGCGGATGGAAACGAGCGGTCCATCGACCGAGATCGGCCTGATGGCGACGTTGACACGTGAGCCATCCTTGAGGCGGGCGTCGACCATCGGCGTCGATTCGTCGACGCGGCGGCCGACGGCCGAGACGATCTTGTTGATCACCCGAAGGAGATGGTCCTCGTCCTTGAAACGCACGGCGGTGCTTTCAAGCTTGCCGCTCCGCTCGACATAGACGCTGCTGTAGCCGTTGATGAGAATATCTGCGATCGTCTCGTCGGCCAGCAGCGGCTCGATCGGTCCCAGCCCGAGCATCTCGTCGGTGATATCGCGGATCAGATCGTTGATTTCCTTGGCATTCAGCGGAAAGTTGTTACTCCGGATATAGTCCTTAACCAACGGCCGGATCTCGGTCGCAATCTCCTCGTTGTCGAGCGTGTCGAGGATCCCGAGGTTGATACGATCGAGCAGGTAACGGTGCAGATTGACCCGCTCGGAAACCATGTCCGGCCCGAGCGACGCCTCTTCGCCACTCGCCGTGGCGCTGTCAGAGACCGGTCGGGCAGGCATGTTCTGAGCTGCGACGAGAGACAGGTCGGCCGCCTCCGGATGTTGGCGGCCTTCAGGCTCCTGCTGATGCTTGTAGAAACGCCCCATGATGCCGTTCGCCATGCTTCCCACCCCTGAACTATTTTACAATGACCGTGGAACCGACTTTCACCCTCTCATAGAGATCGATGACGTCGGCATTGCTCATGCGAAAACAGCCCGATGAGGCGAAATCGCCGACCGTCGACTGCTCGTTCGTTCCGTGAATGCGGTAGAGCGTGTCGGTCCCGCCCTTGAAGAGATAGATCCCGCGAGCACCCAAGGGATTGAGCGGACCGGCAGGCACCAGGTCAGGAAGTCCGGCCGCGCGCGCCTTCATCTCGGCAGGCGGGCGCCAGTCAGGCCACTCTGCCTTGCGTCCAACCTTGACGGTCCCGCTCCAGCGAAATCCGTCACGTCCGACGCCGATCTTGTAACGGATCGCGCGTCCATCGGAGATCACGAGATCCAGCGTACGGTTCGCGCTGACGATGACGATCGTTCCAGCGGCGTAGCCTCTTTCGACCGTCACCACGGTGCTTGTCGTCGGCCCAAGGCTTCGAGGCACAAGTCCGCCTGCCGCAGCATCCCCAGCAACGGCCAGAATGGCCAGAACCACAAGGCCGACGCAGGACCTTACGCGGCCACTGTCAATCGCCTTCATCGCACCAATGCTCCAAGTTTACTGACCGCGCCGCAGAATCGCGCCCGGGAATTCACCTGAACTGGCAGCACGCCGCGGTTGACCGCTTCGCTCAATGTATCCCAGTCATCCGCAATGACATGCGTCGGGATGTCCTTGAATATCTTCTCCGTTTGTTGTCGGCGCAGGCCGAGGCCGAAAAGCTTGGCGCGGTATTTGTTGATGACGATGAATATCTGATCCGAGCTGCCTCGCAACCGCGCCAGATTGGTGAATAAATCCTTGGCTTGGGAAAGCGCGGGGATCGTCATTTCGGTGACGATGTAGATGCTGTTGACCGAAGTGAGCACCTCGTATTTCCATGGCGTGTCATAATAGGGGACGTCGACGACCGTGTGGTCGCTCTCGAAGGCGGCCACGTCGAGCATACGCAGCACGAGTTCACCGCCCTTCGGCGACAGAAGGACTGACGGCTGTTTGAAGGAAAGCAGTGAAAAGCCGCCCGGATGCCGCTTTCGGACGAGATCGATGAATTCAAGATCGACCCGGGAAGGATTGGCGATGACCGGTTTCAAGTCATAGTCGTTCACAAGATTGAGATAGTAGCCAAGCGCCCCGGAGCAAAAATCAGTATCGAACAGGTCTACCCGCGGCGTCGAGTTCTTGGTCGGCTGAGCCAGTGAATGCGCAAGCGACGAAGCGATCATGCTGGCGCCCGCGCCACCGACGGCTGAGACCACGGCATGCACCCGGCTGTCGCTTGCCCCGGTGCCTGGCGCATGGGTCGAAATCATGTCGATCAGGGCGCGGCGCTCCAGCGGCTTCTTCAGCCAGTCATTGCCGTTCAGGCGGAAGAGCAGCCGCATCATGTCGTCCGGCAGGTCTTCGGAAACGACGACGAGCGGAATGTCCCGGTAGCTGGTACGAAACGCGAAGAGCTCCGGTTGCTGCAGCAATTCCCCATTGTCGACATCGAGAACGATCAGGTCGAACTGCGTCGGATCGAGCCGGCCCTTTTCTCCGAGCGCCTTCAGCGAGAAATGGCGGACATCATAACGCGAAAGCGACCCGAACGTATCGAGCATGAAGCTCGCTGCAGCCGCGTCGTCGGAGAGAACCAGGATCTTAGCGGATGCGGCAATGTTCATGTGCGCTGTCATTTTCGCTTTCCTACGCTATAATTAAGGAATCAGCAGGTCGAGCAGGTCTTCAGGTCTTCCGTCGTGATCGTCACCGGATGGGCCGGGATGGTGACGTCGTTCAATCCCAACAGCCCGCCGAGGATCGGCAGATCGAAGGTGATGTCACGCACCTCCAGCCGCATCGTCACCACGGGCCCGTCAGGGCGGCCCCAATAGCCAAGTCCCGATCGCTGATAGGTGACAACCAGATTCTCCCGCTTGATGCGCCAGTTAAGGTCACAAATGCCGGGATACGGATCGGTTCCTACGTTGCAAACGCCATCGCTTCCCAGGACGATGCGGTTCAATGCCGCCATGCTGCAATTGGCAAGAGCCGGTCCGCAGGTCGACGATATCGTGGCATCGTTCGGAGTGGCTTTGCCGTTGTTGAGCGGATCGGCAGCGTCGGTCGGGAAAACGGCATTGAAATTGGTTGTCAGCGGATCTGATACTGCCGCCAGTCGGGCACCATATTGCAGCGCCTTGACCGTCTGATTCCACTGCGACATGGCATAGCCGAACTCGATGAAGGCGGCGAATACCAGCATGACGATCGGAAAGGTCAGCAACGCTTCGACAAGGCTGACACCACTGCTATCCTGCCAGAATGTCTTGATCTGCCGAAAGATCACCATCCGATATATCTCTCTTCATGGAAGGAACTGAGGGTGATAGCGTCGATTCCAAGAAAGCCGAATACCGGCGAGCTCTGGTAGAGATGCGCAGTGGAAATGGTAATGTTCCCATCGGCATCGGGCGCACTGATGGTAATGTCGGCAGGGTCGTTCCAGCCGGGGACGCGCGGTTGAGCGTTTGCCGCAGGTGTCTGCGTTCCGTAAAAAGCGATCGTCTTTGCCGTTGCCTGATTGCATGTCGGCACATAAGTTCCCGACAGCGGTCGGCATCGCGAGAGGTACCGCCCAGCATCCCGCAGACCTGCGTCGATCTGCATCCGCTGCCAGAAAATGCTGCCAAACTCCAGTATGGCAGCGGCAAAGAGCGTCACAAAGGGGATCGCGAGCAGCGCCTCGGCAAGCACTGCGCCCTCCTCCCGCCGCCAGAAGCCGAGGCAAAGCTGATGCAAGATAAACTTGCGGAGCGCCATCATCTGACCAACTCCGCTTCTTCCCGCAGGAATTCGTCTGCCGTACCGCGACCACCCTTGCCGGTGATGTCGATCATCTCCAGGGACAGGTATCGTTCGCTGGAATCCTTTATCGCCGGCTTGGTCAGGAACATGCGCGCGAAGGCCACGGCGCGGGTGGCCTTATGACCATTCAGATGCCCGACTGAGGCTTCATAGCCACAATTGACGATGGCTGAGAAGATTTCGCGGCGATCACCATATTCAGCCGCGGTATAGTTCGAAAGGTCCGGGCCGGTATAGCACTGGCCGCCGGTTGTCGGTTTGCCGGTTTCGCCATTCGCCGAGGCATGGTTGATCAGAGACGGGTTAGCAAGCTCGTAACGATAAACGTCGTAGGCGGAGGGCTGGCTCGGTGTTCCGGTCGCCTGCGGGGGATAGCTGGAGTAGTTGCTGAGGACCGTGCTCACCGAGGGCGCAGCCGTGCCCTGCGCGACATTCCAATAGGTCGTGTAGTTCCAATTGTTGCCGCTGCTGATCTTGCCGCCGGCAAGCGAGCTCATGGCCGCTCCGTAGCCGAGCGGCAAAGCCTTGGTCGCATCGCCGACAACGTCTCCGACCATGACCGGAGCATAGGTATCGCAGCCCGGCTTTCCCTTGGTGGTTGTCCGAGCGGAGCGTACGTTTCGCGCAGGACGGTAACGATAATCTCCCTTCGCGCTATTGAACGAGGAGGCATAAAAGCCGAAGCGCGTATTCACCCCGTCCTCGATAGGCCCCGCCATTGCGCCGGTCTCGGTATCGAGATTGTCCTGTGTGTAGCAGGCGCCGGGGTTGCCGGTGGCAAGAGCCTCCGCCAACACAGACGCACCATTGCCCAAGGGGGTTCGCAGAAAGCCGAAATTGCCGGGCCCGGGATTGGAGGATGCTGTGCTGTGAAGCTCGATCTGTCGCCCGTAGAGATTGCCGGCCGCAAAATTGGTGTGCAAGGCGGCTGCGGCATCTGCGTCGGCGCTTTCACTGGTGTTGCCAGCAGGCTCGAACGGATTGCAGATAAAGATCGGCGTCACGTCGCAGGCGCTGGCGTGGTAGACGGCCACGGCGTCGGCAGCGATGTTGATCGTATCGCGGTTGAAGCCAACGGGAATCGGAAAAATCGTCTGCATTGCCTGAGGCTTGGCGATGACCCAGGCATAGGAGGCTTCGCTGGGCTCTGTCGTTTCCATCGAAGCCGGGATGGGCGTATCGTCGTTGGCCGGGATGCTCTTCAGGAAAAGCACGGTAACAGTGCTTCCGGCATCGTTGCCGGCGTCATAGGTCACGCTGATACTCGAGCCAAGGGACATGCCGGTCCCACCGCCGGAGAAAGCGGCGCTGTTGGCGATTTTCTCGATCGCCGTCTGCGCCCTCGTAATAGCGTCGTCGCGGCCATCGAGTTCGCGGGCCCCGGCCAGCGCCATCGCATCGACCGCGTTCTGGAGATCGGTATGCAGGTTGCTGCTGCGTCCGACATCAATAATCAGCAGCGAAAAGCCGAGAAGCATTGGCATGGCGATCAGCGTCAATGCGATGACATAGCCGCGATGATCGTTCCAGAAGCGTATGACAACCCTGCTGAGCATTGGCGTCCCCCCGTCACGGCGCTATCGCCGTGACGACCCCTTTTCGTGCATTTCCCTCCGGCGCTGCCGCCGTTCATGCCTTTCGCCAGCTACTGGCTGGCGGTCGCCCCGTTGGAGGCCCCATTCGCCCCCATGGCCGGCGACGGCTGAACAACGCCCAGCCCGCCGTTCTGATATTGAGTGACCACCCTCCGGATCACCTTCCCGTCGCTTGCGATTTGAGTTCGCTGGGCTTCCGGCGGGAACGGGTCTTGGATATGGATGGCCTTGTTCGCTTCTACGGCGTTCCCGACCCCGAAGGTGATCGTGTCGCGATGGTTCATATAGTCGGCGCAGCCGGAAGCGAGGCCGGCGGCTGCAAGGACGAGAAGGACGCGCTTAGCGTTTTGTAGCAACGGCTTGGACTCCCTGGTTCAAGTCGAGACGGTGGCCATAAGGCCCGGTCACACCTACGCCATTTCGAAAGCGTCGGAGCATGTCCTTGTCGACTTCCAGGACACCGAGCGCGAAGAGCTCGACGTCGTTGGACGAACGCGTCTGATCGAGCGGACTATAGAGGTCCTCACCCGGGCGGGCCGGGCGCACAATGTGTGGCGTGACGACGATGACGAGGTCGGATTCCTTCTTCTGGAAACTCGTCGAACGGAACAGAGCGCCGAGCACTGGTATCTGCCCGAGTCCCGGCAATTGCTGGATGTCTTTGGCATTGATCGACTGCAGCAGGCCCGCCAAGGCAAAGCTCTGGCCGTCGCGGAGCGCGACCGTGGTGCTGGCAGCGCGCGAGATGAATCCGGGATTGCCGTTGACGTTGATCGACGGATCAATCTCGGAAACCTCAGGCTCGATCTCCAGGTTGATGAGACCATCATCAAGAACCACCGGCTTGAAGGTCAGCCGCACACCGAATGGGCGATAGTCCGTCTCGGTGGCGACAGTCGTGCCGTTGTTCGTCGTCTTCAGGATCGGCACTTCACCGCCGGCATGGAAGCTCGCGGTCGAGCCGCTCATGGCGATGAGGTTCGGCTGAGCCAGGCGGCGCACCAATCCCTTCTGCTCGAGGGCGTTGATGACCACGTCGATATGGCCGCCGGAGATTTCCAGCACCTTGGCAATCAACTGACCGAAGGGCAGCGCCCCCGTTGCCGCCCCCTTGGGGTCAAGGAGGGTGCGGGCCAGATTGCCGCTGTCGTCCACGGTGATCCCCTGGCTGGTCGTAGCCTTGCCGATGCGGTTGTTGCTGCCCTGCCCGGACCAACCGATCCCGAGGTCACGACCCGTCTGGCGCGAGGCTTCGATGACACGGACCTCTAGCATCACCTGCTGGCTGTCACTGACGCGCAACTGGTTCAGCACCGGCTGGTCGGAATAGGATTGGGCGATTTCCATCACCCGCTGCAGTTCGATGCCGTCACGGACGAAGCCTGTCAGGCGAATGCGATCGTTGGAGTTGATGACCCTGACCCGAGCCGAGGGCGCGGCAGAGCGAATGGCGGAAGCGACTTCGCTGAAATCGCTCGCAACGCGGATGTCGATGACCCCAAGCAGCGACTTGTCGTCGCCATAGACCGAAATATTGGTGGCGCCTGGCTTTTTGCCGCGGATGAACAGCGACTTGTCGGAAAGCGGCACCACGTCGATCATATCGGCGCTGCCGATGACAAGATCGCCGAAGGGCTGGCCTGTATTGAGCGTCAGCGTCTCGTTCGGAGGCAAGGTCACATGCTGGACTGATTCGCCTAAAGTGATGGACTTCTCCTGTGCGTTGGCGCGACCGGCAAATCCGGGGCCCAAACACACACAGGCCGAAAACACTGCCGCTAGTGCCGCAAGGCTTTTCGTCCTTGCGATTCTTCTCTTGCCGTTCGCCATGCCTGCTTTAGCCCCCTCATCCGGCTCGCCGCACCTGCGGCATTCCGCATCAACATCACTGGACCAGGCCGACTCGGTGCTCCTCGCGCTTCGTCGTGTTCCAGACTCCCACTGTCACCCACTTCGGCTCAACCGGCAACACCGGCTCAACCTTTTGTTCCACAATCTGCACTTGTTTTGCCGGTTCTGGCAACTGCTTTTCCAAATCCTTGCCCAGTTCTGTCGCCATCGCCCCGCCACCGAGGTCGGCGACGGTGATCGGCCGGGTCTGCTCGACTGAGGAAGAGGCAACATTGCGAAGCGCCAGCGAGAGCGTGCCGACACTGGAGCCGAGGGTCAGGCGCTGGGCCTCATCGGTCGTGACCTCAAAGGTCACCGTTTTCACGACGGATGGCTCGTCCTTGCGCTCGTCTGCCGTCTGGTCCACCGCAAGGACCTTGACGCCTTGCAGCAGCACGTCGACGAAGGTCTGATCGTTGCCCGCCTGCCCGCGCACGACCCGCGTCAGAAGCACGTCGACGCGATCGGAAGGCCGAACGAAGCCGGCAACGCCGAGCACATCGTTGACGCGAATGGAAACGGCCTTCATGCCCTGATCCAGCGCCGCCGACAGTGTGGCGCGTTCGCCGGTACCGGTGATTTTCGAGGATAGAACCGGCTCGCCAGGGTCGATTGCCGCCATGGCATAGCGCGGCTGGGCATCATTGCCGACGACCATCTCGATGCTGACGAATGAGCCTGCGGGTGTTTCATTAGAGGGCCACGGAATGGCCCTGAGGTTTTCGGATCGGATCCGGTCACCGAAGCGCATCGGAGTGGCGGCGACAACAAGTGTCCTTTCCTCCGCCTTTACGCCGCTCATCGCCAGCAGCTTGGCCTTCTGATCGGAGAGATACGCGCGCATGCCGAAAACTGCGGCGGCGGCGAGTACAAATGCAATAACGAGGCTTAAAATTGTTGAAGAACGCATCGCGGTTACTCGCTACACTGGACGGAGCGCATCCATTCATTGATGCTAATTTAGAAGAGAGGGGTTAACAAACCCCTCGCTTCTGCGAATGCCAGCTTCAGGCTGGAGCCGTCAGGTTGGCCGTAAACCAAGTTGCCCAGCCGTTCCACACGGTAGCGAGATTGGTGCCGGCCAGTGTCACCGCTCCGATCACGCCGCCAACCAGCAGGGCAAGCAGAATGAGGTATTCCGTGAGTGCGACGCCATCTTCTTCCCGCGCGAAAGCGCGTACGCTATTTACAAATGCTTTCATCGAGAATTACCTCCCAGGTAAGTTGTGCGCCGTAATTCCCCCGGCACGCTTTGTCGTTGAGACCGCCCCTTCGACTGGAAATATTAATAGTCTGTTAATTCTAATTTAGTCAATTGTTTTATACCCGCTCGAATTGAGAACTATACTTATGGTTAAGACCAAAACCCGAGGACTGGTCATAAAAATCCGGAAAAATATGCCGACGCTGAGTAAAAAACGGACCTACGTGGTAGATTGTCATAACCAAAAAGGTTGAATCCTATGCTTGGAATGATAGTTATTGTTAATTCGCTTTCGGTATTACTTTTTCTTTATGCCGCCTGGACCGATTTCCGCACATGGAAGATCCCCAACGCGGTCGTGCTTGCGCTCGTGACACTTTATGCATTGCGCGCGGCGGCCGTGATGCTTGGCTCCGAGGACGTCGGCGCAGCACTGTTTGCTTCAAGCGGAATTGGCGGCGACCTCGGAGCTGGCCTGCTGATGTTCATCCTTGGGGTAGCGCTCTGGGCGTTCCGGCTGTTTGGCGCAGGAGACGCCAAGCTTTTCCTGCCGATCGGCCTTTTTGTCGGATGGCACGGAATGCTGCCGTTTTCGTTTTTGCTCCTGGTCCTCGGCGTCGTGACGCTTCTGGTCCTGCGGCTGCCGGTTCCGCTGCGTGTCGCACACCTCGCCTTCTTCATGCGGATCGAGGAGATCCGGGCGAGCAGGAAGATACCCTATGGCGTCATCATGGTTTTCGCGACGCTCCTCACCCTGGCTTTGCCCATGATCCGACAGCAACTGCAGTGAGCTGAATCGTGCAGACGCACGGACAGAAGCTGCAACCTAAGCCGAAAAGGCCCTGGCCGACCTGTTCTCGAGCGCGGCGATCTCCTCGGAGAGCTCGCTCAATTGCTGACGCAGGTCGCTGTCGGTGCCGTCATCGACCTCCTCCTCGCCAAAACAATAGCGTGCCTCGTGGAGCTCGAGCTTGGCTTCGAGCTCGGCGCGCCTGGCATAGAGCCGCTTGAGATAGACGTGGTTCATCTCCCGGTCTCCACATCGTCCGGTCATGGAAAAACGGTGTGGAGGCGGTAAGGTTCCGGTCTATCAGGTGAATGAAGCGATCGCTGCTCGGCAGGCCTTGGCGAAATGGCCGCAACAGCCGGCGGCGCCCATTGCCTGACGACTGACGCGCGCGCCTTCGAGGAGCAGCGTCAGCGTATCGGCAAGAAGCTGAGGTTCGCGCGCACCGGCTGCCGAACAGAGCGCGGCCAGGCGATCGCGCTGTGCGGCCTTGTGCCTCTCGATCATTTCATGGGCGGGATGACCCTCCCCTTTGAGCTCGATGGCGGCGTTGGCGAGATCGCAGCCGGCGGGCTCGCCGTTCAGACACTGCGCCCGCATCTCCACCCAGGCGTCGAGCTGGGCGCGAGGATTGCCGGGATGAGCGGCCTCCAGATCGCGCCAGATGGCATCGGCCTTTTCGGAGGCACGCCGCAGCGTCTCGCAGACGAGTTCGTCCTTCGAGCCGAAATGGCGGTAGAGCGTCATCTTGTTGGTCAGAGCAGCATCGGCGATGGCATCGACGCCGATGCCGCGGATGCCGCGCTCACGGAAAAGCTCCACGGCCGTCGAGACGATGCGCTCCCGCGGCGGGATGCGATCTTCTGAAACGGTTGTGGAGATTTCATTCGAAGTTTCTGATTTTTTTGCGGACGAAGTCCTTGACATCAATGTGACCGATCGGTAACAACAGCATTGTTACTTACCGGTAACACCACAGGCCGCGAAAGTCAACGCAGAGGGTTGGCGGCGGATGTGGAACACGGGCGACCGCCCACGAAAGGAGGACAAGCCATGAGACAGACCAGAGACGACCTGACAATATCCGAAGCGCTTCGCGACCCCCTGATCGCCATGGTGTTGCGCGCCGACGGCGTGAAGCTTGAAGACTTCAAGCAACTCCTGGAAACGGCCGCCGGGAAACGTCAACCGCGCCCGACGCCGGTGGGCAAGATGATCGGAGCGCTTGCGAGCCGCGCCAATCTGCCGGCCATGCCCTGCTTCGGCTGAAAGCCGCCTGAACACCGGGGGATCTCTCCCTGCCCCCGACAAGGGCTGTCGTCATAAAGAGGCGGCGGCCCTTGCTGCTTGATCGTAATGGCCGGAAAGCGCCCTGAGTGTCGCCGCCACCGCCGATGTCGCCGCGGCGTCGAGCCCGAGTCCCTTCATCGATTCCACCAGCAGCGCCTCCCGCACCGCCCGGTATTTCAAGCAGATTTCAAAACCCTTGTTGGTGGCAGCGATCAGTTTTTCCTTGCCTGCCCGCGCGCTTTTCACGAGACCGCGCTTTTCCAGCTTCTTGATCGCATAAATCACCAGATGCGTGTCCTCGACGCCGAGCACGCTGCAGAGATCGCCGAGCCGCTTCGGCCGCTGCCGGTGCGCCACCGAATGCAGCACCAGCACGTCGATCGCCGCGCAGCCGGGTTCACCCGCCGCCGTCATGCAGCGCACCATCCAGCGGTCAAAAGCATTGCCGGCGAGGATGAGACCGAATTCCAGTTCCGAAAGAACGGGAAGCGCGCCATCGGCGAGATGCGAGGAGGAGACGATCGGCCCGATTTCCGGCTGCCCGCGCTCACCTACCATTCCATCCCTCCATGATCAACAGCTCAACGTTGACATTTTATCGATAAATCGTCAATAAATTTTCAGTTCAACAGGAGGTCGGACGATGAGCGGGCAGTGGGATTTCTGGATCGATCGCGGCGGCACTTTCACCGATATCGTCGCCCGACGCCCCGACGGTTCACTCGTCGCCCACAAGCTGCTTTCGGAAAATCCGGAAGCCTATCGTGACCCGGCGGTGCATGGCATCCGCGAATTGCTCGGCCTCAAGCCCGGCCAGCCCATCCCTTCCGAGCTCATCGGCGCCGTAAAGATGGGAACGACGGTCGCCACCAACGCGCTTCTGGAACGCAAGGGCGACCCGACCCTGCTGGTGACGACAAAAGGCTTCCGCGATGCACTGGAGATCGGCTACCAGGCGCGCGCCGATATCTTCGCCAAGAAAATTATCAAACCGGAACTGCTCTACGCCGATGTGATCGAAGCCGACGAGCGCGTACTGGCGGACGGCACGGTGGAACGCCCCCTCGGCGAAAATGATCTGCGGCACGCGCTGCAAGCCGCCTATGCGCAGGGACTGCGCGCCGTCGCCATCGTTTTCATGCATGCCTACCGCTATCCCGAGCACGAACAGCAGGCCGCCGCCATCGCGCGCGCCATCGGCTTCACGCAGATCTCGCCTTCGCACGTCGTCTCACCGCTGATCAAGCTCGTCGGCCGCGGCGACACCGCTGTCGTCGACGCCTATCTGTCTCCGGTTCTCCGGCGCTATGTCGATCAGGTCGCCGTCGAGCTCGGCGCCGTCGAAGGAAAGGGCCCGAAGCTGATGTTCATGCAGTCCTCGGGCGGACTGACCGACGCGCATCTCTTCCAGGGAAAGGATGCGATCCTCTCCGGCCCCGCAGGCGGGGTGGTCGGCGCGGTCGAGGTCTCGCGCATCGCCGGTTTCGACAGGATGATCGGCTTCGACATGGGCGGCACCTCGACGGACGTTTCGCATTATGACGGAGAACTGGAACGCGCTTTCGAGACCGAGGTCGCCGGTGTGCGCATGCGCGCGCCGATGATGAAGATCCACACCGTCGCCGCCGGCGGCGGCTCCATCCTGAGCTATGACGGCTCACGCTTCCGCGTCGGGCCGGAATCGGCGGGTGCCACGCCCGGCCCGAAATCCTATCGCCGCGGCGGGCCGTTGGCCGTCACCGACGCCAACATCATGACCGGCAAACTGCTGCCGGAATTCTTCCCCACAATCTTCGGGCCGGAGCAGGACCAGCCGCTCGACGCCGAGGCGGTGCGCGCCGCCTTTGCCGAAATGGCGCAGGATATCGGCGGCGGCCGGACGGCGGAAGAGGTCGCCGACGGCTTCCTCGCCATCGCTGTCGAGAATATGGCCAATGCCATCAAGAAGATCTCTGTCCAGCGCGGTTATGACGTTTCGAATTACGCGCTAACCTGCTTCGGGGGCGCCGGCGGCCAGCATGCCTGCCTGGTCGCCGACAGCCTCGGCATGAAAACGGTGCTGATCCACCCCTTCTCCGGCATTCTTTCGGCCTATGGCATGGGGCTCGCCGATATCCGCGCCACACGCCAGCGCGCGGTGCTGACGGAACTCGGAGCCGCCCTGCCGACGATCGGCGGCATCCGGGCCGAGCTGGAGAAAGAGGTGCGCGGGGAACTGATGCTGCAGGGCGTCGAGGCCGGCGACATGGACGTCATCACCCGGCTGCATCTGCAATATAAGGGCACCGACACGGCCCTGCCGGTCGCTTTCGGGCCACAGGAGGAGATGACGCAAGCCTTTGCCGCCGCCCACAAGAAGCAGTTCGGTTTCATCTTCGAAGACCGGCCTGTCGTTGTCGACTCCATCGAAGTCGAAGGCATCGGCGGCGGCGCCGATGTCGAGGAGATGGACGTGCAGGCGGGGAGCTTCGCACCGCAAGCGCTGCGCACGACCCGCTTCTATTCCGGCGGAATCTGGCACGAGGCCGGTATTTTCAGGCGTGATGCGTTGAAGCCTGGTGCAGTCGTCAAGGGGGCTGCCCTCATCATCGAAGCGCATCAGACGATCGTCGTCGAGGCCGGCTGGCAGGCGCGCCTCACCGGTCACGACCATATCGTTCTCACCCGCGAGATCGCGCTTTCCCGCAATGCGGCGATCGGCACCAGCGCCGACCCTGTCATGCTCGAAGTCTTCAACAATCTGTTCATGGCGATCGCCGAGCAGATGGGCGTGACACTGCAGAACACTGCTCACTCGGTCAATATCAAGGAGCGGCTCGATTTCTCCTGCGCCGTTTTCGACCGCACCGGCGCACTCGTCGCCAATGCGCCGCATATGCCGGTGCATCTGGGATCGATGGATCGCTCCGTTGAAACGATCATCCGCCTCAACAAAGGCCGCATCCGACCGGGCGACGTCTTCGCGCTCAATGCGCCTTATAACGGCGGCACGCATCTGCCCGACATCACCGTCGTCACGCCGGTGTTCGACGACGCCAGCGAGACCATCCTGTTTTACGTCGCCTCACGCGGCCATCATGCCGATATCGGTGGCAAGGCCCCCGGTTCGATGACGCCGCGGGCGACCAAGGTCGATGAAGAAGGCGTGCTGATCGACAATTTCCTGCTGGTCGACAAAGGCCGCTTCCGGGAAGCCGAATTTGCCGCAATGCTGCGGGACCATCGCTATCCCGCCCGCAACCCGGCCCAGAATCTCGCCGACGTGAAGGCGCAGATCGCCGCCAACGAAAAGGGCGTGCAGGAGTTGCGCAAGATGGTCGCCCATTTCGGGCTCGACGTTGTCGAAGCCTATATGGGCCACGTCCAGGACAATGCCGAGGAGAGCGTTCGCCGGGTGATCGCCCGCCTCAGCGACAGCGAATTCACCTATCCCACCGATCAGGGCGCCGTCATCAAGGTGAAGATCACCGTCGATAGGAAGGCGCGCGAGGCGACGGTCGATTTCACCGGCACGAGCGCGCAACAGCCGACCAATTTCAATGCACCGGAACCGGTGACTCGGGCCGCCGTGCTCTATGTCTTCCGCGTCATGGTCGAGCAGCCGATCCCGATGAATGCCGGCTGCCTTCGGCCGATCCGGATCATCGTGCCCGATGGTTCGATGCTGCGTCCGGCCTATCCGGCCGCCGTCGTCGCCGGCAATGTCGAGACCAGCCAGCATGTGACGAATGCGCTATTCGGGGCGCTCGGGACGCTCGCGGCCGCCCAGGGCTCGATGAACAACCTGACCTTCGGCAACGCCACCTACCAATATTACGAGACGATCTGCTCCGGCGGCCCCGCCGGCCTGCTCAACGACGGCACCGGCTTCAGTGGCGCCGACGGCGTGCACACGCATATGACCAACTCACGGCTGACCGACCCCGAGGTGCTGGAATTCCGCTTTCCCGTCGTGCTCGAGGATTTCCACATCCGCCGCGGTTCCGGCGGCAAGGGACAATACAATTCCGGCGGCGGCACCGAGCGCACCATCCGCTTTCTGGAAACGATGGATTGCAGCATTCTCTCCTCGCACCGAACGATCCGGCCTTTCGGCCTGTTTGGCGGGGAAGACGGGCAATTGGGAAAAACCGAGATTCGTCGCGGCGACGGCAGGGTCGAAAGGCTGGAAGGCTGCGACCAGGCAATACTCGCCGCCGGCGACGCCGTGATCGTCACGACGCCGACCGGCGGCGGCTACGGCAAGCCGTGACTGAAGCGCGCATCCTACCAGATCGTGATTAGGCGCTTCAGCTCCGTGTTTTCATGCATGCCTTGATCCGAAACCGCCAATTCCGGGCAACATGCGTCAAAGGATCGGTTTGCCGCCTGTAACCGCGATTGTCGTGCCGGAGACATAGCTCGACAAGGGATCGGCCAGCATGACATAGGCGGTGGCCAGTTCGGCCGGCTGGCCCGGCCGTTTCATCGGCACCTGCTTGCCGAAATTGCTGACGCTGTCTTCGGGCAGCGTCGAGGGAATGAGCGGCGTCCAGATCGGTCCCGGTGCCACGGCATTGGCGCGAATGCCCTTCTCGGCCAGAAGCTGGGCCAAGCCGGCGGTGAAATTCTGGATTGCGCCCTTGGTCGTGGCATAGGCCAGCAGCGTCGGGTTCGGACTGTCGGAATTGATCGAGGCCGTATTGATGATGGAACTGCCGGGCTTCATGTGGGCGACGGCAGCCTTGGTCAGGTAGAACATCGCATGGATATTGACCTTGAAGGTCAGTTCCCACTCCTCATCGCTGATCTCGTCAATGCTCTTGAAGCTTGCCTGGTGCGCGGCATTGTTGACGAGAATGTCGATACCGCCAAGCTCCTTAACCGCCGTCTCGACGATCTGCCGGCAATGGGCCGGGTCCTGAATATCGCCGCTGACGAGCACGGCATTGCGCCCGGCCTGTTCGACGAGCCGCTTCGTCTCGTCGGCATCCTCATCCTCGTCAAGATATGAAATCAAAATATCAGCGCCCTCCCGGGCATAGGCGATCGCCACAGCCCGGCCGATGCCGCTATCGCCGCCGGTAATGATCGCCCGCTTGCCTTTGAGCCGCTCGGATCCGCGATAGGTTTTTTCGCCATGGTCGGGAACCGGGTCCATCTGGGCCGTGAAACCCGGCATAGGTTGCTTCTGGGATGGAAAGGGGGGTGTCGGAAAATTCGCCATTATAGCCTCCTGAGTTGAGGGACAAACTCAGGCTGCGGCTGGTTTGTTCCCACGAGATTCGTCTCCCGTGATCACCTGTAAGATCTTGCGATTTGCCACAGCGACCGCTGTACCATAGTAATGTAATATGGTTGCAGTGTTCACGAGGTGCATGGAATTGGACGGAAAGACATCACCCGCAGTTTACTCCGAAGATGAGAGCCTGGCCGCCGAAGCCGGCGGCAAGGGCGCGCGCCGCGCCCGCGTCAGTGGCATCGACCGCGCTCTTCAGGTGATTGATCATCTCTATGAGACAGGATCGCCGGCCGGCGTCTATGCCATCGCCAAGGCGGTGAAGGCGCCGCTATCGACCGTCTACGTCATCGTCGACGACCTCGTCGAAAAGAATATGCTGACGCGCCAGGCGGACGGCTCGATCTGGCTCGGTGCGCGGCTTTATCATTATGGTCTCGCCTATGCGCGATCACTGGATTTCATGAGCATCGCCACCCATGAAATGCACGATCTCTGTCGCCAGGCCGGCGAAACCGTGCAGGTCTGCGGCCGTGACGGCGATTACATGCTGGTGCTTGCCATGGCCGACGGCCCGAGCCACTTCCAGGTGGCGTCTCGCGTCGGCACCCGGGTGCCGCTCAACTGGACGGCGTCGGGCCGCCTGCTCGTCGGCCATCTGCCCGAAGAGGAACGCATCGAGCTTTTCAAGCGCTGCGCCCGCTCGTCACCGACCGGCCGCGCCGAGATCGATCCGCGCACGCTATCGGAAGCGGCCGGCAAAGCCTTCGAGTCGCGCCTGTCGATCCAGGCCGGTGAATCCGATTATGCGGTCGCCTGCATCGCCTCGCCAATCTGCGATCGCGATGGCCAGTGCGTCGCCACCATTTCGATCGTGCTGCCGGAGCAGAAGGCCTTTTCCGACGAGAACCATTATACGGCGCATGTGCGCAATTCGGCGGAGCGGATCGAAAAACTGATGGGTTGGCGCAACCGCTGAAGCGCGTCTCAACCATCCGAGCAGCTCGCGGCATGACTGCATGATGGCTATACTGCTGTCATTGACAGCAACTGCGAGGGTTTGAATATGGCCGTTCTGACGGTTCGAAATGTGCCCGATGAAGTGCATCGGGCATTGCGCGTGCGGGCGGCCATTGCACGGCCGCAGCACCGAGGCGGAAGTTCGTGAAATCCTGGAAAGTGCGGTGAAGCCGGAGCAACGCATTCGCATGGGGGATGCCTTGGCGGCGCTCAGTCGGCAGCAGGGGCTGACCGATGATGATTTCGCAGTGTTCGATCGGGTACGCGACAGCGCGCCGGCGGAGCCGTTGAAGTTTGAATGATCGTCCTGGATACGAATGTCCTTTCCGAGGCGATGAAACCGGCTCCCAATCCGGCGGTGCGTTCGTGGCTGAACGAGCAGGTCGCTGAAACCTTGTATCTATCGAGTGTGACCTTGGCGGAACTGCTGTTTGGCATCGGTACGTTGCCGGACGGTCGGCGCAAAGCGGCTCTGAGCGAAACGCTCGGCGGCGCGCTCGACCTGTTTGGCGATCGGATATTGCCGTTTGACGTCGGAGCGGCCCGGCATTATGCCGACTTTGCCGTCAGAGCACGAGAGGACGGCAAAGGCTTCCCAACTCCCGATGGATATATCGCCGCCATTGCCGCTTCGAAGGGCTTTATGATCGCAACGCGCGACGTGAGCCCGTTTGAAGCGGCAGGACTGATTGTCATAAATCCCTGGAACCATCGATCATCTGAGGCCTCTCAGGAGGATTCATGATCGAATCCCGCCTCGCAGCGGATCTACCTGTAGGAATAACCGTGGCTGTGACGCACGAGCCTGCGCGCCCGCGGCACGTACCGGCTCGCGGTGACGGCCTCGGCGCCCATCACCGCGTAGCGCGGCTCGAACACTCTGTTCAGGACCGAGACATCGCCATTGGAATCTGTCGCTTCGAGCTCGGAATCGACCAGGTCGAAAATGGTGAATTCGGCTGACGCGCCGACGGAAAGCCGGTCTTCCATCGGCAGTTTGATGACCGAGGCCGGTGCATGGGTGACGGCTTCCACGACCTTGTCGAAGGGCATGCCGACGCTCAGCAGCTTCGACATCGTCGTCGCCAGGTCCCAGACCGGAAAGTTCATCGAATGGCCGTGCAGGTCGGTCGAGATCGAGAACGGCAGAAGCCCGCGCGCGATCGCCGCTTCGGCAACCTTGAAGGAGAAGGAGGCGCCGCCATGGCCGATGTCGAGGCGGATGCCTTCGGAGGCGCAGCGCTCGGCGAGATTGAAGAGATCCTCGTCCTCCATGATGCTCGAACCGGCCTTGCCGTTGAAGCAATGGGTGACGACGTCGCCGGGGCCGAGGATTTCGAGCACTTCGTCGTAAAGCGCTGGCGGTTCGCCGACATGGACCATCATCGGCACTTTCAGGATCTTGGCGATCTTCTTGCCGAGCTTGACGGGAGTGACGCCCCAGGAGCCGGTGATGACATGGCTGGCGCGCACCTTGATGCCGACGATGTGCTCGCTGTTTGCGGCGTAGACTTCGAGAATGCGGTCGAGATCGATATCCCTGATATCCCTGAGTTCGGCAACACGGTTGCAGGCGACGAGGCCGATCGAGCCGAGGTTCAGGAAGGCCTTGATGCGCTCACGTGAGGGCTCGATGATATACTCGCGGAAGCCATGGAAATTCGCCTCGCCGGCCGAACCGGCGTCGACTAGGGTGGTGACGCCGCGCTCGAGACCGCATTCGGAGGGGCGGATGGAGATGTCGGTGCCGCCATGCCAGATGTGTACATGCAGATCGATCCAGCCCGGCGAAACGAAGGCACCCTTGCCGTCGATGCGTGTCACATCCTCAGAGGCCGAAAGCGACGGACCGATCCCGGCGATGCGGCCATCGGCATTGACGAGAATGTCGGTCACCCCCTCGGATGCACCCGCACCGAAAGCCATCGGCCTGACATTGGTAAGGAGAAGCGGCTTCTTCGCCTGGTCGCCCGACATGGTCATACTTCAAATTCCATAGTTATGTTATATAGATCTTTATAATAGAATAAAGCCGAAGGGACTCCTGTCAAGAGAAATGAAGCGCAGCCGGCCGCACGGCAACGGCGGCAGCGCGCTCGTTCTCAACCGCGCTCGCTGCCAAGGAGCGGCAAATTTCTCCAGCGATTTCAGTCCCGCAGGATTGAGTAGTCAAGCCGTTCGAGATGGTCGGGATCGGCGATCGCGTCGATCGCCGCAATCCTGTCGTCGGCGATAGTAAACGCCACCACGACCCGGATCCGATCCGCAATGCGCACGACGAAGCCAAGCTCGCCATCGACGATGGCGATTTCTGCCGCCTGCGCCCGGCCCTTGAACAATTCTGCCACTTCGGATGCGCCGCGCCTTTCGCCGAAGGCGCCGAAACGCGCCGCCGTCGCATCCAGCCGAAACACGACATCGGGGGCGAGGACGGCAATCAGCGCCTGCAGATCGCCGTTGCGCGAAGCCGTCAGAAAGGCCTCCGCAATCGTTCGCTTGCGGCCGAGATCGACATCCGGCGTCTCGTCCACGCCCTGCACCCGGCGGCGGGCACGGCTCGCGAGCTGACGGGCGGCGGCGGACGACCGGCCGATAATCGGCGCAATTTCGTCGAAAGGAAGATCGAACATGTCGTGCAGCACGAAGGCAACCCGTTCGGCAGGCGCCAGCGTCTGCAACACGACGAGCAGCGCCACGTCCACCGAATCGGCGAAGGCGGCGTCGCGTTCCGGATCCTTGGCCGGATCGGCGATCGCTGCATGGACCGATGTCTCCAGCGGCTCCTCGCGCCGGGTCTTGCGGGCACGCAGCATATCGAGGCAGATGCGCGCCACCACCGTCGTCAGCCAGCCGCCGAGATTGCCGACGTCAGTCCTATCCGCGCGGGTGAGCCGCAGCCAGGCCTCTTGAACGGCGTCTTCGGCCTCGCTGCGCGAGCCGAGCATACGATAGGCGGCCGCCTTCAGATGCGCCCGGTTCACCTCGAATTGATCGGCCAGCCACTTATTCTCGTTCATCCGTCACATTCCTTCGCTGCGTTCCGTCACATCAATGACGAATGAAACCGGGCCGGTGTGACAGCGCCGGCGGATCGTCGCACCCTAAACGCATCAAGGAGACATATCATGCAGGAGAGAATGGGAAATCCCGCCCTCGTGCTTCCAGAAGCCATGCAGGCGCTCAATGCACTCAGCAAGGTGCCGACCGAAACAGGCCTTTCGCCAAAGCTGCTCGAGCTCGTCAATCTGCGCGCCAGCCAGATCAACGGCTGCAGCGTCTGCATCGATGGTCATTGGCGCATTGCCCGCAAGCACGGCGAAACGGACGAGCGGCTCTTTGCCGTCGCCGGCTGGCGCGACGCCCCGTATTACAGCGAGGCTGAACGCGCCGCCCTCGCCTTGACCGAGGCCGTGACCCGCACCAGCGACCGCGCCGACCCAGTGCCCGACGATATCTGGGACGAGGCAACCCGGCATTATGACGGCCGGAGCCTTGCGGCGCTTGTCATCGCCATCGCCAATATCAATGTCTGGAACCGGCTGAACATCGCCACCCGTCAGATCGCCGGCGCCTGGAAACCCTGAGCGCCGATTGCCGGCAGCGTTTCACCCCGCGCTGCCGGCGACCCACACTTTTATTCAGCCCGGCAGCTCAGATGATACCGCCGCCGCCGGCAACGGAAGCCGGACGCTCGGCCGCCACCTTGTTGCGGTAGCCGCTGGCGCGGTAGGCGGCGATCGGATCGATCGCGCCGCCGGCCCTGCGCCGGGCTTCGGCGAGGATCGGCTCGACATCGGCGCGATAGGCGCGCTTCAGCGTTTCCGACGCCATCAGCGCGTCATTGTCGTTCTGATAGCCCTCGAGCGCCTTGCGGTCGACGATCAGCGCCTGCGCATAAGCGCGGCGGATTTCGTTGGCGCTGTTGATCAGGCTCTCGATCGGATCCGTGACATTGTGCGACTGGTCGATCATATGGGCCGGGTTGAAGTCGTTGACGCCACGCTGCTCGGCATCGACCAGCTCGTTGAAAACCAGGAACAGCCGGTAGGGATCGATCGCGCCGGCATCGAGATCGTCGTCACCATATTTCGAATCGTTGAAGTGGAATCCGCCGAGCTTGCCGAACTGGATCAGTCGGGCGACGATCATCTCGATATTGGTGTTCGGCGCATGGTGACCGAGATCGACGAGGCAATGGGCCTTCGAACCGAGCGTCTGGGCGATCAGGTAGTTGGTGCCCCAATCCTGCACGATCGTCGAATAGAAGGCCGGCTCGTACATCTTGTGTTCGGTGAACAGCTTCCAATCGTCGGGCAGCGCCTTGTAGATATCGGCCATCGAGGCGAGATAACGCTCGAAGGCCCTCGTGAAATTGCTCTGGCCGGGGAAGTTCGAACCGTCGCCGATCCAGACTGTCAAAGCCTTGGAGCCGATCGCCTTGCCGATCTCTATGCATTCGAGATTGTGCTCGACCGCCTGGGCGCGGGTTGCTGCGTCGGTGTGGCTGAGCGAGCCGTATTTGTAGGAATGAGCCTGCCCCGGGGCATCGGAAAAGGTGTTCGAATTCATCGCATCGAAACCGAGGCCGAGCGCATCGCCCTTGGCCTTCAATTCCTTCGCATCCGCCTTGTCCCAGGGAATATGCAGCGAGACGTTCGGCGTCGCCTGCGTCAGCTGATTGATGACGGCGCAATCGTCGAGCTTGTCGAAAATGCCGCGCGGTTCGCCGCTGCCCGGGAAGCGGGCAAAGCGCGTGCCGCCGGTACCGACACCCCAGGAGGGAACAGCCACGAAGAATTCCGCGACCTTGCGCGTGATGGCTTCGATATCGACGCCGCGGCGCGCAAGTGTGGCGCCCAGCGCCTCGTAATCGGCTTTCAGCGCGGCTGCCCGCTTGTCGTTTTCGCTCGCGATGAGATCCTGTGCGATCCTGAACTCGGCCATTCTTTCCTCCCGGTTCTGCAATTTCTACATTGGAACTGCCGTTGGGCCGCCCCTCATCCGCCTGCCGGCACCTCCCCGCGTCCAAACCGGGAGAGGGTTAGGGTGAGGGGCAGACGCATCCGCCCGTCAAAAATCACCGCGTAAAGCTCTGCACGTTGCCGGCATCGACGTTGATAATGTTGCCGGTCGATTTTGCCGAAAGGTCAGATGCCAGGAAATAGATCGCCTCGGCGATGTCCTCCGGAAACACGTTGAGTTTCAGCATCGAGCGCTTGCGGTAATGTTCCTCGAGATCATCGACCTCGATCTTCGAGGACGCGGCGCGCTGCTCGCGCCATTCGCCGCTCCAGATCTTCGAACCGCGCAGCACCGCATCCGGGTTGACCGTGTTGACGCGGATGCCGGCATCGGCGCCTTCCAGCGCCAGGCAGCGGGCGAGATGAATTTCGGCGGCCTTCGCCGTGCAATAGGCAGACGCGTTCGGCGAAGCGGCAAGACCGTTCTTCGAGGCGACGAAGACGATGTTGCCGCCGAGCGCCTGGCGGCGGAACAGGCGGAAGGCCTCCCGCGAGACGAGGAAATAGCCGGTCGCGAGGATATCGATATTGCGGTTCCAGGTCGAAAGCTCGGTGGCTTCAATCGGCGCGGAGGAGGCAATGCCGGCATTCGAGACGAGGATATCGACGCCGCCGAATTCGACCGAAGCTTCGGCGAAGGAGGCGATCACCGCATCTTCCTTGGTGACGTCGAGCCGAACGCTGCGCACGGCGTCAGCGCCGTGTTTCTTGACGAATTCGGCCTCCGTGCTTTCGAGTGCTGCCTGATCGATATCGGCAAGCACCACACAGGCGCCCTCGTCGACGAGGCGCGCGGCCGTCGCGCGGCCGATGCCGCCGGCGCCGCCGGTGACGAAGGCGACCTTGCCGGCAAGGCTCTTCGGCTTCGGCATGCGTTGCAGCTTGGCCTCTTCGAGCAGCCAGTATTCGATATCGAAGGCTTCCTGCTCAGGCAGGCCCTGATATTCCGAAACCGTCGAGGCCCCGCGCATGACGTTGATGGCGTTGACGTAGAATTCGCTGGCGATGCGGGCCGTCGCCTTGTCGCGGGCAAAGGACAACATTCCGACGCCGGGAACGAGGAAGATGACAGGATTGGCATCGCGCATGGCGGGCGAATTGTCATGCTTGCAGTCGTTATAATAGCGGGCGTAATCGGCGCGGTAATCTTCCAGCGCCTTGTCGAGACCGGCGACGATCGCATCGACATCGGGCTTGGCGGGGTCGAAATCGACAATCAGCGGCCGGATCTTGGTGCGCAGGAAGTGGTCCGGGCAGCTGGTGCCGAGCGCGCCGAGCGGGCGCAGGTTCTTCGAGTTGACGAATTCCAGAACCGCGTCCCGATCGTCGAAATGGCCGAGCTTGCGCTCCTGCTTGCCGATGCGGCCGCGAATTTCGGGCATCAGGCGGGCGGCGATGGCGCGGCGCTCGGTGACGGGCAGGCTCTGCGTCAGCGCACCGCCGAAAATCGTCTCGCCTTCAGTCTTTTCGGCAAACCAGATGATGGCCTTGTTGATGATGTCGAGCGTCAGTTCATAGCAGGCCTTGGCGTCGTTTGCCCAGGTGAAGAGACCATGGCTTTCGAGCACGACGCCCTTGGCGTTCGGGTTCGCCTTGACGAAGGCTTCGAGATCGAGGCCGAGCTGGAAGCCCGGACGGCGCCAGGGCAGCCAACCGATCTCCTCACCGAAGATCTGTTTGGTCAATTCCCTGGAGTTCTTCGACGCGGCAATGGCGATGATCGCGTCGGGATGCATGTGATCGACATGGGTAAACGGCACGAAGCCGTGCAGCGGCGTGTCGATCGAAGCAGCGCGACCATTCAGGTTGAAGGTGCAGTGCGGCAGGAAGCCGACCATGCGGTCTTCGTCCTCGACACCCCTGTAGATGCCCTTCAGCGATTCCAGCTTGTCCTGGTAAAGCGTCGCGAAGCCGTCGAGCTTGATGGTGCCGACATCGCCGCCCGAGCCCTTGACCCAAAGGACCTTGACCTTGCTGCCATCAAGCGGATCGGTTTCCATCACCTTCGCCGAGGTATTGCCGCCGCCGTAATTGGTGATGCGCTTGTCGGCGCCGAGCAGATTGGAGCGGTAGAGCAGCTTGCCGGGCTCGTCGAGGCCTGCCGCGTAACCATCATCCCACCGGTTTTCCAGAAGCCGGACGTTCGCCGCCATGTCATCCTCCCATAATAAGCTTGCAAGGCGCCGCAATCCCAGCGCCCTTTCGCTCACGGTATCGCGCATCAAAAGTATGCTTGTCAATCGAAAACGATCAAATTCGATTATTGTGCAGCGCAATATGAAAATTTATGATCGTTTGTGATTGACAGTCTTTAACGGATGCGAAATAAATATGACAAGAGGAGGAGCCCAATGCACGAACGCGAACGCCATCGCATCATCTTAAGCGCCGTTCAGGAAAAGTCTGTCGTGACAATCCAGGACATTTCCGAGTTGACGGAAGCTTCTGAAGCGACGATCCGGCGCGATATCGCGGCCCTTCATGTGCAGGGCAAGATCCGCCGTGTTCGCGGCGGCGCCGAAGCAGTGCATCCGCCGCAGCTCGGCAATCTTGCCGGCCGGCCCTTCCGGGTTTCAGAATCAGTCAACATCGATAAAAAGCGCGCAATTGCACGCGCGGCGGTCGATCTCTGCGAGGCGGGCGACGCCATCATCATCAATGGCGGCACGACGACGTTCCAGATGGTGCATTACATGGCTGGCCACCGCATGCAGGTGATGACCAACTCTTTTGCCATCGCCGAACATCTGGTGAAGCATTCCAAGAATACGGTGACGGTGCCGGGCGGCGCGATCTATCGCGAACAGAGCCTCATCCTGTCGCCTTTCGACAATGATGCGATCCGCAATTTTTATGCGCGGCGCATGTTCATCGGCGCGCAGGGCGTCGGTCCGCTCGGCATCATGGAGGCGGACGCCCTCATCATCCAGAGCGAGCAGAAGCTGATGCACCAGGCCGACGAACTCGTCGTCATGGTCGATTCAAGCAAGTTCAATCGCCGGTCGAGCCTCATTCTTTGCGCGCTCGACCGTGTTTCTGCGATCATCACCGATGACGGGATTTCGGAAGAGGCAGCTCGCATGGTCGAGAATGCCGGCATCCGGCTCGTCGTCGCCAGCCCGGTGGCGCAGCTTGCGAAGGAGGATTCCTCGTCGGTCGCGTGAGGCGCCGCCGAGGTGTGGAAGTCTAATCTTAATGGGAGGAAAGTGACATGAAATTCGCAAAGACACTGGCGCTCGGCGCAGCGCTCGCCATCGCCATGATGGCCGGCACTGCCAGCGCCAAGGACATCAAGATCGGCCTCGTCGTGAAGTCGCTCGGCAATGGTTTCTTCGACGCCGCCAACAAGGGCGCCCAGGAAGCCGCCAAGGAACTCGGCGGCGTGGAAGTGATCTACACCGGCCCGACGTCGACGACGGCCGAAGGCCAGATCGAAGTGATCAACTCGCTGATCGCTCAAGGCGTCGATGCCATCGCCGTTTCGGCCAACGATCCCGACGCGCTCGTTCCGGCGCTGAAGAAGGCCACCCAGCGCGGCATCAAGGTGATCTCCTGGGATTCCGGCGTTGCCAAGGAAGGCCGCATCCTGCAGCTCAACCCCTCCTCCAACGAGCTGATCGGCAAGATGTGCCTGACGCTCGCCAAGGATCATCTGGAAGGCGGCAAGGGTGACTTCGCCATCCTGTCGGCAACGACCACCTCGACCAACCAGAACATCTGGATCGACCAGATGAAGAAGCAGCTCAAGGATTTCCCCGGCCTCAACCTCGTCACCACGGTTTATGGCGACGACCTCTCGGACAAGTCCTATCGTGAAGCCGAAGGCCTCTTGAAGTCGAACCCGAACGTCAAGGTCATCGTCGCTCCGACGACGGTCGGCGTTCTCGCCGCTTCCAAGGTCGTCGAAGACAAGGGTCTCGTCGGCAAGGTCTACGTCACCGGTCTCGGCCTGCCGTCCGAAATGGCCGGCGCGATCAAGTCGGGCGCCACGAAGGAATTCGCCATCTGGAATCCGATCGACCTCGGCTACTCCGCCACCCAGATCGCCTATCGCCTCGTCAAGGGCGAGACCGACGGCAAGCCGGGCAGCGAGATCAATGCCGGCCGCATGGGCAAGATCAAGGTCGGCGACAACGGCGAAGCCGCCATGGCCGATCCCTTCGTCTACAATGCTTCGAACATCGACCAGTTCTCCAAGGTCTTCTAATCGTTAAGACCCCCTCTGGCCTGGCGGCCATCTCCCCCACAAGGGGGAGATAATCTGAAGCAACGCCCCGCCCATCGCGAGCCTCGGCATCGCGGTGGGTCAAGCCCCGCCCCCTTGTGGGGAGGGATTGGGGAGGGGTTTTCAAGGTGAAACGAATAATGCACGCCGCAACGCAAAAGCACGATGTCAGCCCCATGCCCGATACACCGGCCATTCTGGAAATGCGCGGCATCTCCCAGATCTTTCCGGGCGTGAAAGCGCTCGACAATGTCAGCATCGCGCTCCACCCCGGCACGGTCACCGCGCTGATCGGCGAAAACGGCGCCGGTAAGTCGACGCTCGTCAAGATCCTGACCGGCATCTACAGGCCGAACGAAGGCGAGATCCTGGTCGACGGCCGGACAGTGACCTTCGCTAGCGCCCAGGCCGCGATCGATGCCGGCGTCACCGCTATCCATCAGGAAACCGTGCTGTTCGACGAACTGACGGTTGCCGAAAACATCTTCCTCGGCCATGCGGCGCGCACGCGCTTCCGCACCATCGACTGGCAGGTGATGAACAGCCGCTCGAAGACGCTGCTGACGGCGCTCGAAAGCAATATCGATCCGACAATCCGGCTGAAGGACCTCTCCATCGCGCAGCGCCACTTGGTGGCGATCGCCCGCGCTTTGTCGATCGAAGCCCGCATCGTCATCATGGACGAGCCGACAGCCGCCCTCTCCCGCAAAGAGATCGACGATCTCTTCCGCATCATCAAGGGCCTGAAGGAACAAGGCAAGGCGATCCTGTTCATCAGCCACAAGTTCGACGAGCTTTACGAGATCGCCGACGATTTCGTCGTCTTCCGCGACGGCCGCGCCGTCGGCCGGGGCCGGCTCAAGGAAACGCCGCAGGACGAAATCGTCCGCATGATGGTCGGCCGCGACGTCGAAAACGTCTTTCCGAAGATCGACGTCGCCATCGGAGGACCGGTGCTCGACGTCGAAAAATACAGCCACCGCACCGAATTCCGCGATATTTCGCTGACCCTGCGCAAGGGTGAGATTCTCGGCATTTACGGCCTGATCGGCGCCGGGCGGTCGGAACTCGCACAGTCGCTCTTCGGCATCACCCGGCCGCTCTCCGGCAGGCTGACGCTCGAAGGTCAGGAAATTTCGATCAACTCGCCGCATGATGCGATCAAGGCCGGCATCGTCTATGTGCCGGAAGAGCGCGGCCGCCACGGACTGGCGCTGCCGATGCCGATCTACCAGAACATGACGCTGCCGTCGCTGACGCGCACCTCGCGCAAGGGTTTCTTGCAGGCGGCGGAGGAATTCGCGCTCGCCCGCAAATATGCCGAGCGGCTGGATCTGCGCGCTGCCGCCCTCTCCGTGCCGGTCGGCACCCTGTCGGGCGGCAACCAGCAGAAGGTCGTCATCGGCAAGTGGCTCGCCACCATGCCCAAGGTCATCATCCTCGATGAGCCGACCAAGGGCATTGACATCGGTTCGAAGGCTGCCGTCCACGGCTTCATCAGCGAGCTTGCCGCTGAGGGCCTTTCCATCATCATGATCTCTTCCGAACTGCCCGAGATCATCGGCATGTCGGACCGTGTGCTGGTCATGAAGGAAGGTCTGTCGGCCGGGTTCTTCGAGCGCGATCAGCTTTCGCCGGAAGCGCTGGTGCGCGCGGCAACCGGAAATGCATGAGGTGACGGCATGGCCAAACTGATCAAAAAACGCGAAACCCTGCTCTTTGCCATCATCGTCGTGATGATCGTCGTCTTCTCGACGCGGGCCGCCGATTTCGCCACACCGGATAATCTCGCCGGTATCTTCAACGACACCGCGATCCTCATCATCCTGGCGCTTGCCCAGATGACTGTTATTCTGACGAAATCGATCGATCTTTCGGTTGCCGCCAACCTCGCCTTTACCGGCATGGCAATCGCGATGATGAACGCCGCCTTTCCCGGCCTGCCGTTGATCGTGCTGATCCTTGCCGCCGTCGCGATCGGCGCAGCCCTCGGCACCATCAACGGCTTCCTCGTCTGGCGCCTCGAAATCCCGCCGATCGTCGTCACCCTCGGCACCCTCACCATCTATCGCGGCATGGCCTTCGTGCTCTCGGGCGGCGCCTGGGTAAACGCACACCAGATGACGCCGACCTTCCTCGCCGTTCCCCGCACGCTGATCCTCGGCCTGCCGGTGTTGAGCTGGGTCGCGATCATCATCGTCGCGCTGATGTATGTGCTGCTGCGCTACAGCCAGTTCGGCCGTTCCGCCTATGCGACCGGCGGCAATCCGACGGCGGCCGTCTATGCCGGCATCGATACCGGCCGGACGAAATTCCTCGCCTTCGTACTGTCGGGCGCGCTCGCCGGCCTTTCCAGCTATCTCTGGGTATCGCGTTACGCCGTCGCCTATGTCGATATCGCCAACGGCTTCGAACTCGATAGCGTTGCAGCCTGCGTCATCGGCGGCATCTCCATTGCCGGCGGCGTCGGCTCGGTCGCCGGCACCGTCCTCGGGGCGCTCTTCCTCGGCGTTATCAAGAACGCCCTGCCGGTCATCGGCATCTCCCCCTTCACGCAGATGGCGATCTCCGGAACCGTCATCATTCTCGCCGTTGCCTTCAACGCCCGGCGCGAGCGTAACCGCGGCCGCATCATCCTGCGCGACCGCGCCGCAGCCGACACCAGAACGGAGGCCGCAGCATGAGCGCCGTTTCCACGCCGTCCGAAAAGCGGGTGATCCCCGACCGCCTCGGCACACCTTTCCGCCGCATCATCGCAAGCTGGGAAGTGCTGCTCTTTGGCGTCGCCGTCCTGATCTTCATTTTCAACTCGCTGGCGTCGCCCTACTTCCTCGATGCCTGGAACCTCTCGGACGCCACCTTCAACTTCACCGAAAAGGCGATGATCGCCTTCGCCATGGCGCTACTCGTCATCTCAGGCGAGATCGACCTCTCGGTCGCCGCCATCATCGCGCTCGCCTCGACGGCGATGGGAGCCGCAGCTCAAGCCGGCATCGGCACGCCCGGCCTTGTGCTGATCGGCATCGGCACCGGCCTAACCTGCGGCATCTTCAACGGCGTGCTGGTCTCGGTGCTGAAGCTGCCGTCGATCGTCGTCACCATCGGCACGATGAGCCTGTTCCGCGGCATTTCCTATATCGTGCTCGGCGACCAGGCTTACGGCAAATATCCAGCCGATTTCGCCTATTTTGGCCAGGGTTATGTCGTCTGGGTGTTCTCCTTCGAATTCGTGCTGTTCATCGTGCTGGCGATCCTTTTCGCCATCCTGCTGCATGCGACGAATTTCGGCCGTCAGGTCTATGCGATCGGCAACAATGATTTCGCCGCCCGCTTCTCCGGCATTCCGGTCGAACGCGTCAAATTCATTCTCTTCCTCTTGACCGGCATCATGAGCGGCATTGCCGCCGTCTGCCTGACCTCGCGCCTCGGCTCGACCCGGCCCTCGATCGCTCAGGGCTGGGAACTCGAAGTCGTCACCATGGTCGTGCTCGGCGGTATCTCGATCCTCGGCGGCTCCGGCACGATCGGCGGCGTCGTCATCGCCGCGTTTGTTATGGGCCTCGTCACCTTCGGCCTCGGCCTGTTGAACGTGCCCGGCATCGTCATGTCGATCTTCATCGGCCTTCTCCTCATCATCACCATCGCCATCCCGATCATCGCCCGCCGCATCAAGATCATGAGCTCCCGATGACATCAGAAAAACACGCCTTCAAGATGCAGCTCAATCCCGGCATGGAAGCCGAATATCGCAAGCGCCATGACGAGATCTGGCCGGAACTGGTCGATCTCCTGCGCCAGTCGGGCGCCAGCGACTATTCCATCCATCTCGACCGCGACACCAACACACTGTTCGGCGTGCTGACGCGGCCGAAGGACCATACGATGGCAAGCCTGCCGGAGCATCCCGTCATGAAGAAATGGTGGGCGCATATGGCCGACATCATGGCGACGAACCCGGATAATTCGCCCGTTCAAAGCGACCTCGTCACCCTCTTTCATATGCCATGACCTCTCCTTCCTATCGCCGCATCGCCGTTCTCGACATCGGCAAGACCAATGCCAAGGTGGTGGTGCTCGACGCCGGGACAGGCGCCGAGATCGCCGTCCTGAAACGGCCGAACGTTACGGTCAAAACCGGCCCCTACCCGCATTACGACATTGAGGCTCTCTGGTCCTTCGCGCTCGATGCGCTGAAACGCCTTGCGCAGGCGCCTAGTTTCGACGCCATTTCGATCACCACCCACGGCGCCGCAGCCGCACTGCTCGATCGGGACGGCGCGCTCGCGATGCCGGTGATCGACTACGAACACGAATATCCGCAAGAAATACGCGATGCCTATACGGCCTTGCGCCCCTCCTTCGACGAAACCTTTTCGCCGCGCCTTGCGATGGGCCTCAATGTCGGCGCGCAGCTGCACTATCAGAAGAGCGCCTTTCCCGCGGAATTCGGCAAGGTCGCGACCATTCTCACCTATGCGCAATATTGGACGGCGCGGCTGACGGGTGTCGCCGCCAACGAGCTGACCTCGCTCGGCTGCCATACCGACCTCTGGAACCCGAAGACCGGCAACTATTCTTCGCTGATCGACAGGCTCGGCATTCGCGGCCTGATGGCGCCGGTCCGCTCCGCCTTCGATGCGCTCGGCCCTGTTCTGCCTGAAGTCGCCGCAGAGCTCGGCCTTGCCGCGCGCGTGCCGGTCTATTGCGGCATTCACGATTCCAACGCCTCGCTGCTGCCGCATCTGGTCAACCGGACGGCCCCCTTCGCCGTGGTCTCCACCGGCACCTGGGTCATCAATTTCGGTGTCGGCGGCGATCTCGACCATCTCGATGCCAAACGCGATGCGCTCGCCAATGTCGATGCCTACGGCCGGGCCGTCCCCTCCTCGCGTTTCATGGGTGGGCGGGAATTCGAGATCCTGTCGGCCGAAATCGGCCCTGTCGACGAAAAGGCGGCCCAGGCGGCGATCGGCGCGGTCGTCGACAAGGGCATGATGCTGCTGCCCAACATCGCCCCCGGTTCCGGCCCTTTTCCCGGAAAAGCGAGCCGCTGGATCGACGCCGACGAGGCGAGCCGCGAGGAACGTCACGCCGCCGCCTGCCTCTATCTCGCTTTGATGACCGACGCCTGCCTCGGACTGATCGGCGCCAAAGGACCCATCATCGTCGAAGGGCCCTTTGCGCTCAACAAGACCTATCTGAAGCTGCTTGCCGCCCTTGCCGACCGCGAGGTCGTGGCCCTTCCCGGCTCGACCGGCACCAGCCAGGGGGCCGCCCTTCTCACCGGCATCCGGCCGGTATCGGGCGCCGAAACGCATGTTCCACCGGCCGAGATTGCGGGGCTCGCCGCTTATCGCGATCGCTGGTACGCGGTGATGGAATAAGCATTTCCACCACGGTTGAAGAACGGGCTTGCTCGCCCCTGCCCTGCGGTTAGTGTGCCCTCAAAACCAAGTCGAGGAGACAACATGACAGAGGCATTCGATCCACGTGCCCTTGCAGCCGGACTGCACCGCCTGCGCCAGGCCGGAAGACAGGAAGAAACCGGGAATTTCACCCTGCCGGCCGATCTGCATCAGGCGATGGAGGCGCAGAATTTCCTCGCTGCCGCGGAGAATATTTCCAGCAACGCCTGGAAGGTGACGGTCTCGCCGGAGGGTCAGGCGGTCACGGGTCCCCTGCATCCCTATGCCGAAGCCGCCTCGGGCGCGAACATTCCCTGGGTTCCGGGCATGAAATTCGAGACCGAGATCGCCGTGCGCCTCGGCCAGGATCTGCCGATCCGCACCGGCGCTCCCTACAGCCGCGCCGAAGTGGTCGAAGCGATCTCCGCCGTCCATCTCGGGGCCGAGCTGCTGGTCAGCGCCGTGAGGGAAAGCGGCAGCATCTCCTTTCTGCTGTTTACCTCAGACCGCCTCGGCAATAGCGGCTATGTGCTCGGCCCGAAGCTCGACAAAAGCGTCGTCGATACCGCCGGCGGCATGCCGCTCAAGGTCACCCATGCCGGCCGCACGATCTATGACGGCCCGGCCCAGCATCCGAAGGGCGACGTTCTCACCTGGCTTGTCGATTACGCCAATGACGGCTTGCGCCCCGATACGTCGCTGAAGACAGGTGCGCTTATCACGACAGGCACGTTGAGTGGCGCTGTGGTGCTGACCGAACCGGGCGAGACCGACATCCTGTTCGGGGACGCCAGGCTGAATTTCTCGCTGTCCTAGAGCATGATGTCGAAAAGTATCAGCGGTTTTGCGATAAAGACATGCGGAAAAACAAAGACCTAAAGCGTGATAAGCGAATCTGAAAGATCTCGACACGCTTTAGGTTGAGAGAAGCCGGTCCCCACCGGCCGATTTCAACCTGTCTGAATGCAAAGCGTAAGTTGACAATTCCGGTTTAGTTTTGCAGGGAAGGGAGGGCTCGCCTCCCCGTGCGACACCGAACCCGGAGCAGATCATGCCTTCACCTTTCCTTGCCCTGTCGGCAATCGAGCATGCCATCGGACAAACAACCGTCCTGCATGGCATCGATCTGACGCTTGAGCAGGGCCGCATCTACGGTCTGGTGGGGCCGAACGGCTCCGGCAAGAGCACGCTTCTGAAGATCATCGCCCGTCAGCTCGCGCCGAAATCCGGCACCATTGCCTTCGACGGCAAACCGGCGGCGGACTGGGGTGCCAGGGAATTTGCCCGGCACGTCGCCTATATGCCGCAATTTACGCCAGCGACCGATGGGATGAGCGTGCGCGAACTTGTGGCGCTCGGCCGTTTTCCCTGGCACGGCACGCTCGGCCGCTTCACCGCGACGGATCGCAGGATTGTCGAGGAGGCGATCGTCCGCACCGAGCTCGAGGACTTTGCCGATCGTCTCGCCGCCAACATGTCCGGCGGTGAACGCCAGCGCGCCTGGATCGCCATGATGCTCGCCCAGAACGCCCGCTGCCTGCTGCTCGACGAGCCGACATCGGCACTCGACCTCGCCCACCAGGCGAGCGTGCTCTCGCTGGTCAAGGAGCTCAGCCACGAACGCGGGCTGACCGTCATCATCGTCCTGCACGACATCAACCTCGCCGCACGCTATTGCGACGCGATCATTGCGCTCAATCGCGGCCGAATCACCGCCGAGGGCACGCCCGCCGAGATCATGCAGGCCGACAAGCTGCAGTCAATTTTCGGCGTCGGCATGGGCGTCTTTCCCCATCCGGTGCGAAACGAGCCGGTCAGCTATCTCTTATAGTGTCGCCTACGCCTTTTCCCGGAACATCTCGATGATGGCGGAAAAATCCCTCCCGCCATTGCCCTGCTTTTCAAAGAGCGCATAAAGCTGCGCAGCCTCCGCCCCCATCGGCGTTGAGGCGCCGCTTGCCAGCGCCGCCTCCTGCGAGAGCCTCAGGTCCTTCAGCATCAGGGCGGCGGCGAAACCGGGTTTGTAGCCGTTATTGGCGGGCGAGGTCGGGACCGGCCCAGGCACCGGGCAATAGGTATTGATCGACCAGCACTGGCCGGACGAGGTCGAGGCGACGTCGAACAGCGCCTGATGCGAAAGGCCGAGTTTTTCGGCGAGCACGAAGGCCTCGCAGACGCCGACCATCGAGATGCCGAGGATCATATTGTTGCAGATCTTCGCCGCCTGGCCGGCGCCCGCTTCGCCGCAATGAACGATCTTCTTGCCCATGGCCTCGAGAATCGGCTTGGCTCGGGCAAAGGCTTCCGGGGAGCCGCCGGCCATGAAGGTCAGCGTGCCTGCGCTCGCGCCGCCCGTGCCGCCGGAGACGGGCGCGTCGAGCGACAGGCAGCCTGCGGCCTTGGCCATCTCATGCGCCTTGCGGCTGCTCTCAACATCGATTGTCGAGCAATCGATGACAAGCGTTCCCTGCGCGGCGGTCTGCAGGATATCGGTCCAGGCCGTCAGCACGTGCCGGCCCTGCGGCAGCATCGTGATGACGATCTCGGCGTCCTTGACCGCCTGGCTGGCATGACTGGCCGGCTTGACGCCGCTCGCCTCGGCCGCCTTCAGCACCGAGGCCGCAAGATCGAAGCCGAGAACCTCGTGACCCGCTTTGACGAGATTGGCCGCCATCGGCCCGCCCATGTTGCCGAGGCCGATGAATGCGATCATTGCCATGGTCTTCTCCTATCGATTATCTTCGAGGATCATCGCCGCCGCCTTTTCGGCGATCATGATCGTCGGCGAATTGGTGTTGCCCGAGGTGATCGACGGCATCACCGAAGCGTCGGCGATCCTAAGCTTGCCGAGCGCCCGGAGTTTCAGCCGGGGATCGACGACGCTGTCCCTGTCGGCGCCCATGCGGCAGGTGCCGACAGGGTGAAAGATCGTCGTGCCGATATCGCCCGCCGCCCGCTCCAGATCGGCCTCCGTCTGATAGCTCGGCCCCGGCTTGAATTCCTCCGGCCGAAACCTCGCGAACGAAGGCTGCGCGACGATCCTCCGCGTCAACCGTATGGAACGGACAGCTATGTCACGATCGCGCGGCGTCGAGAGATATTTCGGGCTGATGGTCGGCTGGGCGGCAAAATCCGGGCTCGACAGATGCACCGAACCGCGACTTTCGGGCCTGAGATTGCAGACGCTGGCGGTGATTGCCGGAAAAGGATGAACCGGATCGCCGAACTTCTCCAGCGAGACCGGCTGCACGTGATATTGCAGATCAGGCGTTTCCCGGTCAGGCCCTGAGCGGGTGAAGATGCCGAGCTGGCTCGGTGCCATCGCCATCGGCCCGGAACGGCGGACGAGATATTCGAGCCCGATCGCCGCCTTGCCGATCAACTTCGTCGCCTTCTCGTTCAGCGTCGGAACGCCGGTTACCTTGTAAGCCAGACGCAATTGCAGATGGTCCTGCAGGTTCTCGCCGACGCCCTTCACCTCGCTGACGACATCGATGCCCGCCTGCCGGAGAACCTCGCCCCTGCCGATGCCCGACAATTCGAGGATATGCGGCGAACCGATCGAACCGGCCGAAAGCACCGTTTCTTTAGCCGCATAGGCGCGCTTCACAGCGCCCCGGTGCTGGAATTCGACGCCGGCAACCACTCCCTCCTCCACCAGCAGCCGCCGGACCTGCGCCTTGGTCAGCACCGTCAGGTTGGAGCGCCGCATCGCCGGTCGCAGGAAGGCCTTTGAGGTGTTCCAGCGAATGCCAGAGCGCTGGTTGACGTCGAAATAGCCGGAACCTTCGTTGTTGCCGCGGTTGAAATCCGCCGTCTCCGGAATGCCGGCTTCCCTCGCCGCCTGCTGGAAGGCGTCCAGCACGGCCCAGCGCACCCGCGCCTTCTCAATGCGCCATTCGCCGCCGGCCCCGTGCATGTCGTCGGCGCCGCGATAGAAATCCTCGGACTTGCGGAAGAAGGGCAGGATGTCATCCCAGCCCCAGCCGCTGCAGCCCATCTGCCGCCAGAGGTCGTAGTCTCGCGCCTGGCCGCGCATATAGATCATGCCGTTGATCGATGAGCAGCCGCCGAGCACCTTGCCGCGGGGATAACTCAGCGCCCGGCCGTTCAGCCCCGCTTCCGGCGCCGTGGTGAAGCACCAGTCGGTGCGTGGATTGTTGATGCAATAGAGATAACCGACCGGAATATGAATCCAATGGTAATTGTCGCTGCCGCCGGCTTCGAGCAGCAGCACCCGGCTCCTGCCGTCGGCGGATAGACGATTGGCGAGTACGCAGCCGGCGCTGCCTGCCCCGATGATGATGTAGTCGTAACGATCCATGTGCGCCCTGCACGAAAATCCAGATGCATGGCCACCCGCCTCTACCCGCGCTGCGGAAAGAGGGAGACGGCCGCCCATTAGCGGCGATAGACGAAGCCCAGCTTCCGCCCGAGCCGCGAAGCGTAGAACTCGCCAATGATGCCGCGGCGGAAGATCAGCACGCAGACCATGAAGACGATGCCGGTGATGATCGTCACCGGAAATTCCGAGGTGGCGAGGTAGTTTTCCAGCGCCACCACCAGCCCCGCGCCGAAGAGCGGACCGATCAGCGTGCCGATGCCGCCGAGCAGCGTCATCAGGATCACCTCGCCCGACATCTGCCAGGCGACGTCGGTGAGCGTTGCGAACTGGAAAACGATCGATTTCACCGCGCCCGCCAGACCGGCCAGCGCCGCCGACATAACGAAGGCACCGAGCTTGTAGCGCGCCACGGAATAACCGAGCGAGATCGCCCGTTGCTCGTTTTCGCGGATCGATTTCAGGATCATGCCGAAGGGCGAATTGATGAAACGCCAGATGATCAGCACGCCGATCAGGAAGACCGCCAGCACGAAATAATACATGTTGGTCGAGCTGTTCAAATCGATGAAGCCGAAGAGGTGGCCGCGCGGCACCGATTGGATGCCGTCCTCGCCTTCGGTAAACTTCGCCTGCAGGCAGAAGAAGAAGAACATCTGCGACAGCGCCAGCGTGATCATCGCGAAATAGATGCCCTGACGGCGGATCGCGAAGTAACCCATGACCAGGCCGAGAAAGGCCGCACCCGCCACGCCGATCAGGATGCCGAGTTCCGGTGGCAGGCCCCATGATTTCACCGTATAGGCGGTGAAATAGGCCGCGCCGCCGAAGAAGGTGGCGTGACCGAAGGACAGTAGGCCGGTATAGCCGAGTAGCAGGTTGAAGGCGCAGGCAAATAGCGCGAAGCACAGCAGCTTCATCAGGAAGATCGGATAGAAGAAGAACGGCGCGAGCAGCAGGAGCAGCAACCCTGCAAGCAGGAAGCCGGCTTGGACCGAAAGGGCGGTCCGGCTCTTTTCCGTGCGGATGGTGTCGGTGATGTCAGCCATGTCAAGCATCCCGGCCGAAGAGGCCCGCGGGCCTGATGAGAAGCACGATCGCCATGATGACAAAGATCACGATGTTGGAAGCCTCGGGATAGAAGACCTTGGTCAGGCCCTCGGCGATGCCGAGCACATAACCGGTGATGATCGCACCCATGATCGATCCCATGCCGCCAACCACGACCACGGCAAAGACGACGATGATCATGTTCGAACCCATCAGCGGCGAGACCTGATAGATTGGCGCCGCCAGCACGCCGGCAAAGGCGGCAAGGCCGGCGCCGAGCGCGTAGGTAAAGGTCAGCAGTACCGGCACGTTGACGCCGAAAACTTGCACCAGCACGGCGTTCTCCGTGGCGGCCCTGAGATAGGCGCCGAGCTTGGTCTTCTCGATCAGCAGCCAGGTGCCGAGGCAAACAACAAGCGAAACGACCACCACCCAGCCACGATAGATCGGCAGGAACATGAAGCCGAGGTTGGCGCCGCCGGCAAGGGCCGCCGGCGTCGCATAGGGCTGGCCGGATGAGCCGTAGAGATAGCGGAAGGTGCCTTCGACCGCGAGCGCCAGCCCGAAGGTGAAGAGCAGACCATAGAGCGGGTCGAGATCGTAGAGCCGGCGCAGGAACAGCCGCTCGATGATCGCCCCGGCAAACCCGACGATGACGGGCGCCAGGATCAGCGACGGCCAGTAGCCGATGCCGGCATAGGTCAGCAGCAGATAGGCAACGAAAGCGCCGAGCATGTATTGTGCGCCGTGAGCGAAGTTGATCACCCGCAGAAGGCCAAAGATGATGGCGAGGCCGAGGCTGAGCAGCGCGTAAAATGAGCCGTTGATCAGACCGACCAGCAACTGGCTCAATAGACCCTGCAAGCTAACACCGAAGATCATCGTCATCTGGTCATACTCCCAGAACCTTGTGCAGCGTATCCATGCGCTGCGGCAGTTCGCTTACCGGGAATTCCGACACCATCTGCCCATGATCCATCAGATAGAAGCGATCGGCAATACGGCTGGCGAAACGGAAATTCTGCTCGACGAGCAGGATCGTCATGCCGCGCTCCTTGAGTTTTTTCAGTACCTCGCCGATGCGCTGGACGATGACGGGAGCAAGCCCCTCTGTCGGTTCGTCGAGAATGAGCAGCCGCACGCCGGTGCGGAGAATCCGGGCGATGGCCAGCATCTGCTGCTCGCCGCCTGATAGTTTGGTGCCCGGGCTGCCGCGGCGCTCATAGAGATTGGGAAAGAGCTCGTAGATCTCGTCGAGCGTCATGCCGCCCTTCGCCACGACAGGCGGCAGCAGCAGGTTCTCCGAGACGGTGAGCGTCGAAAAGATCCCGCGCTCCTCCGGCACGAAACCGATGCCGCGGTGCGCCGTCTTGTGCAGCGGCACATGCATCATGTCGCTGCCGGCAAAGCTGATCCTGCCCCTGCGGGCGCGCACGATGCCGGTGATGGTGCGCAGCGTCGTCGTCTTGCCGACGCCGTTGCGGCCGAGAATGGTGATCGTCTCGCCTTCGCCGACATGCATGTCGACGCCGTGCAGGATGTGGCTTTCGCCGTACCAGGCGTTGAGGCCCTGAACCTCGAGCAGAGCGGCCATCAGTGCTCCTCCGTGCCCATATAGGCAACGCGCACACGCTCGTCCTGGCTGACGGTGGCATAGTCCCCCTCGGCAAGGATCTCGCCGCGCTGCAAAACGGTGACGTGCTGGCAGATATTGGCGACGACGGAGAGATTGTGCTCGACCATCAGCACCGCCCGGTCGCGGGCGACGTCGCGGATGATCGCCGAGACGACGCCGACATCCTCATGTCCCATGCCGGCCATCGGCTCGTCGAGCAGCAGCACCTTCGGATCGAGCGCCAGCGTCGTGGCTATCTCCAGCACCCGCTTGCGGCCATAGGAAAGATCGGCGGCGATATGATCGCGCTCCTTGGAAAGGCCGACGCTGGCGAGCAACTGCTCGGCCCGTTCGTTCAACCGATCGAGCGCCGAAAGCGGCCGCCAGAACTGGGTGGAAAGATTGTTCGGCCGCTGTAGCGCCACGCGCACATTGTCGAGAACGGTGAGATGCGGGAAAACCGCCGAGATCTGGAAGGAGCGCACCAGCCCCATGCGCGCCACCTTGTCGGGCGGCGTGTAGGTTATATCGGTGCCCATCAGCGTGATGCTGCCCGCCGTCGGCTGCAGGAACTTAGTCAGCAGGTTGAAGACCGTGGTCTTGCCGGCGCCGTTCGGGCCGATCAGCGCATGGACGCTCGCGTCATGGACGTCGAGATCGACATCCTTGACGGCCGTAAAGCCGCCGAAATCGCGGCGAAGACCGCGGGCGGAGAGCACCACCCGCGGCTTTTCCTGAGTTTCAATCGCGGAAACCGCCATTGCGCTCACTTCACCAGATCGCAGCCGCTCTTGGCGGGATCGATATAGGCGTCCTTGCCGGGAATGGTGGCGAGAACGTTGAAGTAATCCCACGGCTCCTTGCTTTCGGCCGGCTTCTTGACCTGCAGCAGGTACATGTCGTGGATCATGCGGCCGTTGGCGCCGACGGTGCCGCCGCGGCCGAAGACGTCGTCGACGGGCATTTCATGCAGCTCTTTGGCGACAGCCTCCGTCTCGTCGGTGCCGGCCTTCTGCACCGCCTTCAGATATTGCGTCACCGCCGAATAGGTGCCGGTGTGAATCATGTTCGGCATCTTGCCGGTGCGGGCGAAGAACTTCTTGGCGAAAGCGCGGCTTTCGTCGTCGCGATTCCAATAATAGCCCTCGGTCAGCGTCAGGCCTTGTGCCGCCTCGAGGCCGAGACCGTGCACTTCGGCGAGCGTGAAGAGCAGCGCCGCCAGATGCTGGCCGCCCTGGGTGATGCCGAATTCGGCCGCCTGCTTGATGGCGTTCGAGGTATCGAGGCCGGCATTGGCAAGGCCGATCACCTTGGCGCCGGACGATTGCGCCTGCAGCAGGAAGGAGGAGAAGTCCTGGGTCGACAGCGGATGACGGACGGCGCCAACCACCGTGCCGCCGCTCGCCTTGACGTATTCGCTGGTCTGCTGCTCCAGCGAATAGCCGAAGGCATAGTCGGCGGTCAGGAAGAACCAGCTGTCGCCGCCCTGCTTGACGAGCGCGCCGCCGGTGCCGACGGCGAGCGCATGCGTGTCGTAGGCCCAATGGAAACCGTAGGGCGAACACGCCTTGCCGGTCAGATCCGTCGTCGCCGCACCGGTGACGATGTCGATCTTCTTCTTTTCCTTGGCAATCGCCTGCACGGCGAGCGCCACCGACGAGGTCGTCAGCTCCATGATCGCATCCACCTGCTCGGTGTCATACCACTGGCGGGCGATGTTGGAGGCGATGTCCGGCTTGTTCTGGTGATCTGCATCGACAATCTCGACCGGCACATCGAGCACCTTGCCGCCGAAATCCTCGACCGCCATCTTGGCGGCTTCGACGGAAGACTTGCCGCCAAAGTCGGCATAGACGCCCGACTGGTCGTTCAGAATGCCGATCTTGACCTTGCCGTCGGTCGCGCTTTGCGCGAGCACAGCGGTGCTGCTGGCGAGCAAAAATGCAACGGACGCGATGAGATTCTTTCGCATATTCTCTCCTCCCAGAGATGAGCCAGATTACCGGTCTGTTCAAATTTGGCCGGTCGCACTCCTCAGAACGACAGGCTCTCGTCTTACGATCATGGAAATTTCTCCCTGAGGCAACGGGTGGAGTACAACTAATTCCAAACAGTATCTGTTCATTTTTGCACAGAAAGACAGTCGTACAATGTCAAGCCAAACCTCGGGATGCGCAGGACGTAAGCGCTAAGCACTAGACTTAGGGCAGTTCCGACGGTTGTGCAGGGATAGCGGCGTTAGACGAAGGACCAATTATCTCTCGGTCCTTCGTCGCCGGCAGATTTAACGCGTTTGCGCCTGCCGTTACTTCCATTGCGCCCCGTTGTCGGCGGCGCAGCCATAGGGAGGCAAGGCGCTGCCGAAGGTCTCTTTCAGTTTGGCACAGCCCCAGGCATTCAGCGGGCCAGGCATCGACGAGTTGAGCGTGATGCCGACTTCGTCATAGGGGCTGTCGGTGTTGGTGATGTACCGATACCAGCGAAAACCGACGACGACGACGAATGCAAGCACGATCGTCAGCAGTAGGCGAACCAATTTTTTCATCAATATTTCCTCAGAATGCAAACGTGGCCGTGTAGCATTCGCCAATAGCAACTGAAAGCACCGTCTCCGGGGCATCAACCGGTTTCCAACAAGCGTGGTCTCGGCTTCTCCTTGCGGTGAGTTCTCCGTTCTTCGCGACGTAAAATGCAAATCAAAACAACAGATTGTTTAAACATCTGAAGATCGTGCTATGCGTTAGCGCTTGTTGAACGGAGGAAATGGCGATGAACAATCCGCCGCAGTTCACCTGGGACGATCTGCAGTTTTTTCTCGCCGTCGCCCGCACCGGGCAGCTGTCGACGGCGGCCCGGCAGCTGCGTTCCAGCCACGCCACCGTTTCGCGGCGCATCGACCGGCTGGAATTCACCCTCAAGGTCAAGCTGTTCGAGCGCAATCCGCGCGGTTATGTGCTGACCGCAATGGGCACGCGCTTCGTCGAGACGGCCGAGAAGATGGAGCAGGAGACCGAGCGGCTGCGCGCCGATCTCGCCGATGGCTCGATGGCGCAGCGCGGCCTGGTGCGCCTCAGCGCGCCGGAAGGCTTTGCCAATTTCTTCTTCGCCCCCGTGCTGCCGCGGTTTGCCGCCCAGCATCCGCATCTCTCGCTCGAACTGGTGACGATCCAGCAGATCATGTCGCTGTCGCGCAAGGAGGCCGACATTTCCGTTGTGCTCGACGAGCCGAAGGGCGGGCCCTATTTCGCCGAGAAGCTGACCGACTATCACCTGCAGATCTACGGCTCGCGCGACTACCTGGCAAAGGCGCCTGCCATCACCTGCCGCGAAGACCTGCTCGAGCATCCGTTCGTCAGCTATATCGAGGAAATGATCTTCGCGCCGGGGCTGGATTATCTTAGTGATGTGCATCCGCGCATCAAGCCGCAGTTCCAGAGCTCCAGCATCTTCGCGCAGCTGACCGCCACCCGAAACGGCCTCGGTCTCTGCATCCTGCCCTATTTCTTCGCCAGCCGTTATCCCGAGCTTGTGCGTGTGCTGCCCGAGGAGATCGACCTCAAGCGCCACTACTGGATCACCTGCCATCGCGACCTGAAACAGGCGCCGCGCGTGCGCGCCGTCATCGACTTCCTGCGCGAGGCCGTGCGCGGTGAAGACGCGCGCTTCGTGCCGCCCTATATCATCGCCGCCAGTTCCCCGCGCCGGTCGGAAGCCGAAAGCTGATTACTTGAGAAACTCGGCCCGGTGCGGCGTGAAGCTATCGATCAGCCGGCCCTTTTCCAGTGCCTTGACGCCATGGACGAGATTGGGCGGCACGATGAAGCTGCCGCCCTGCCGCAACACTTCGGTGCGGCCATCGATCGTTACCTCGAATCTACCTTCGGCGACGTAGCTTGCCTGGATGTGCGGATGCGAATGGGCAGCGCCCACGGCGCCGCTTTCAAACGCCACCTCTACCATCATCATCTCGGGCAGATAGGTCATGATGCGCCTGGTGACGCCGGGTTCCGGATTGACCCATTCGGCGCCTTCGGCCGATATGAACAGATCGCTTGACGACATTTCCGCCTCCTCATTCCAGAATCGAACGCGGGCAAAGTGGATCATGGCGTACCGTTTGAAAAGATGGCCGCCCCTGTCTTTTCGATGGGGCCGCCTTGTTGTTGACGCGCTCGGCTGGCGGGTCTATGCGACCTTGAGCGAGGCAAGCCTGAATGAGGAGACGCTGCCATGCAGCATACCCGCGAAGTTTTCGACTGGTCCGACCCATTCCGCCTGGTGGAGCAGCTGACCAACGAGGAGCGCATGGTGCAGGATACCGCCCATGCCTATGCGCAGCAAAAGCTCGCGCCCCGCGTTCTCGATGCCTTCCGCCATGAAAAGACCGACCCATCCATCTTCCGCGAAATGGGCGAACTCGGCCTGCTCGGCCCGACGATTTCGCCCGATTATGGCGGCGCCGGCCTCGGTTATGTCGCCTACGGCCTGATCGCTCGCGAGGTCGAACGGATCGACAGCGGTTACCGCTCAATGATGAGCGTGCAGTCCTCGCTGGTCATGGTGCCGATCGAAACCTTCGGCTCCGAGGCGCAGAAGCTGAAATACCTGCCGAAGCTGGTGACCGGCGAATGGATCGGCTGCTTCGGCCTGACCGAGCCCGATCATGGCTCCGACCCCGGCTCGATGGCGACGCGCGCCAAGAAGGTCGACGGTGGCTACAGCCTCACCGGCTCGAAGACCTGGATCTCGAATGCACCGATCGCCGATGTCTTCGTCGTCTGGGCAAAAACCGAGGATGGGCTCATCCGCGGCTTCATTCTCGAAAAGGGGTGGAAGGGGCTTTCGGCGCCCGCCATTCATGGCAAGGTGGGCCTGCGCGCCTCGATAACAGGCGAAGTGGTGATGGACGCGGTCTTCGTGCCCGAGGAAAACCTGCTGCCCGGCGTCACCGGACTCAAAGGGCCGTTCACCTGTCTCAACTCGGCCCGCTTCGGCATTGCCTGGGGCGCACTTGGTGCTGCTGAAGATTGTTATGCGAGAGCCCGGCAATATACGCTGGAGCGCAAGCAGTTCGGCCGGCCGCTCGCCGCCAACCAGCTGATTCAAAAGAAGCTTGCCGACATGGCGGCGGAGATCTCGCTCGGGCTGCAGGGTTGCCTGCGGCTCGGCCGCATGAAGGAGGAGGGTCATCCGCCGGTGGAGCTGACCTCGATCCTCAAGCGCAACAGCTGCGGCAAGGCGCTGGAGATCGCGCGCGCGGCCCGCGACATGCTCGGCGGCAACGGCATCTCCGACGAATTCGGCATCGCCCGCCACCTCGTCAACCTCGAAGTGGTCAACACCTATGAGGGCACGCACGACATCCATGCGCTGATCATCGGCCGGGCGATCACCGGCATCGCCGCCTTTGCGAACTAGATCCCCCGGCGGGCAAGGCGAATTGCCACGCGCCCGACAATGTGCAACCTTTCCTCTTGCGGCAAAGCCGGCAATGATGGGGATCGCGCATGTTTCTGCTTCTTGCATTGCTGATCGGTGTCATCTCGGGCCTCCGCGCCATGACGGCGCCGGCTGCCGTCGCCTGGGGTGCGGCGCTCGGCTGGTTCGATGCGTCGCAGACGCCGCTTGCCTTCATGGGCTACCGATGGACGCCGTGGATCTTCACCCTTCTCGCCGTCGTTGAACTCGTCACCGACCAGCTGCCGTCGACGCCGTCGCGCAAGGTGCCGGTGCAGTTCGCCGCCCGCATCGTCACGGGAGCACTTGCCGGCGCCACGATCGGCGCAGCCAGCAGCCTGCTTTTCGGCGGCCTGATCGCCGGCGTGATCGGCGCCGTCGTCGGCACCTATGGCGGCGCCGCGCTGCGCGCCAGGCTTGCCGCCGCCTTCGGCAAGGATCTGCCGGCCGCCCTCGTCGAGGATGCCGTTGCCGTTGTCGGCGCCCTATTGATCGTGGGAGCCGTGTCATGAAGAGCTTCGACGCCATCGTAATCGGCGCCGGCCAGGCCGGCCCGTTCCTCGCCGCCCGCATGGTCGAAAACGGCATGAAGGTGGCGCTCGTCGAGCGCAAGTTCCTCGGCGGCACCTGCGTCAATGCCGGCTGCATGCCGACCAAGACTCTGGTCGCCAGCGCCCGCGCCGCCCATGTCGCAAGAAGCGGCGCCGCCTACGGGGTCAATATCCCCGGCGAAATCGCCATCGACATGAAGGTGGTGAGAGCCCGGGCGGAAACGGTGACGATGAACGCCCGCAACGGCCTGATCGGCTGGTTTGACAGCATGGACGGCATGAGCGTGATCTACGGTCATGCCCGTTTCGAGGATGCGAAAACCATCAGCGTCAATGGCGAGACGCTGACGGCGCCGCGCATTTTTCTCAATGTCGGGGCGCGGCCCGTCATCCCCGAACTGCCGGGCATCGACGATATCGCTTACCTCACCAGCACCTCCATCATTCATCTCGACGCCCTGCCGCGGCACCTGGCGGTGATCGGCGGCAGCTATATCGGGCTGGAATTCGCGCAGATGTATCGCCGCTTCGGCGCCGAAGTCAGCGTCATCGAGCACGGCCCGAAGCTCGCATCACGCGAGGACGAGGATATATCGGACGCGATCGCCGATATACTGCGGGCCGAAGGCATCACAGTCCACACCGACGCCGGCAACATCGCTTTCGCGCGAAATGGCAGCGGAATTGGCGTTACCGTCGGCGCGGCGAAGATCGATGCGAGCCATGTGCTGATCGCCACCGGCCGCAAACCGAATACCGACGACCTCGGCCTCGAGGCCGCTGGCGTGGCAACCGACAAGCGCGGCTATATCACCGTCGACGACAAGCTTGCCACCAATGTCGAGGGCATCTTTGCGCTCGGCGACTGCAATGGCCGCGGCGCCTTCACCCATACCTCCTACAATGATTTCGAGATCGCCGCCGCCAACCTGCTCGACGGCGACGACCGCAAGGTCTCGAGCCGCATCCCGGCCTATGCGCTCTACATCGACCCGCCGCTCGGCCGCGTCGGCATGACGGAGAAGCAGGCGCGTGCCTCCGGCCGCAGGATCATGGTCTCGACCCGGCCGATGAGCCGCGTCGGCCGGGCCACTGAACGCGGCGAGACCAAGGGCTTCATGAAGGTGATCGCCGATGCCGAGACCAAGGAGATTCTCGGCGCGGCGATCCTCGGCATCGAAGGCGACGAGGTGATCCATGGCCTGATCGATGCGATGAATGCGGGAACCACCTATCCCGCGCTGAAATGGTCGGTGCCGATCCATCCGACGGTGTCGGAGCTGATTCCGACGCTGCTTGGGGATTTGAAGCCAGTTTAGCCGTGACCTGACCTCGGGAAGAGCTGGAGGCGGGCATGTCTATCGAAGCGCTGATCGAAAACTACGGCCTGCTGGCGATTTTCCTCGGTGCAGCCTTCGAAGGCGAGACGGCCGCCTTCCTCGGCGGCGTGATTGCCCATCGCGAACTGCTCTCCTATTGGTCAGCGTCGCTCGCGGCCGTCGCAGGCTCCTTCGCCGGCGATCAGTTCTGGTTCTTCGCCGGCCGCTATGCCGGGCAATGGGCGCCCGTCCGACGGCTGATGGAAAGACCCGCGCTTGCCCGCGCGACCCGGCTGCTGGAGAAATATCAAACCCGCTTCATCCTGGCGTTCCGTTTTCTCGTCGGCTTGCGGACGATCAGCCCGATCGTCATCGGCACGACGCGGATAGCGGTCGGCAAATTCGCCGTCCTGAATGCGGTAGCCGCGCTGGTGTGGGGGCAGCTTTTCACCGCGCTCGGTTATCTGTTCGGCCACGGCATCCAGCAGACGTTGGGCCACCTTCCCCTTCACCGCCATCTGTTGATCGCAGTTGCAGCCGCCGCAGGCGTCGCAGCCGCTGCTCTACTCTTTCGGATGAAACCAAGCGGCAGGCATCCGTAAAAGCGCTGCGGCGCCTATTCCATCACGATCTGCAGCTTCACGTCGCTCGGCCGGGCCTCGACGGCGCGGTCGAACGCCTTGATCGAATCGGCGAACGTGAACGTCTCCGATATCAGCGGCTTCAGGTCGACACGGCCTGATGCCAAGAGGGCAATCGAACGCTCATACTGGTGGGCATAGCGGAACACGGTTTCGATGCGGATTTCCTTGGTGGATGCCGTCGAGACGTCGAAGCCGATCGGGTTCACAGGCAGCCCGACCGCAACGATGACGCCGCCCGGGCGCGGCAGCGCCATGATCGTCTCCCAGGCCTTCGACGACCCGGAGCATTCGAAGACCACATCCGCACCCCAGCCATCGGTCAGCCGGCCGACCTCTTCGATCAGGTTCTTCTCGCGGATATTGACCGGGATGACGCCCTGATATTGCGCGGCGATGTCGAGCTTCGGCTGGGCGAGATCGGCAACGATCGCGCGGGCGCAGCCGCCGGCAAGGGCGGCAATCGCCACCATCGTGCCGATCGGCCCGGCGCCGAGCACGATAGCGGTATCGCCGGGCGTGATCTTCGCCTTGGCGGCCGCCTGCATGCCGACCGCGAAGGGCTCGACCATCGCTCCTTCGGCGAAACTGACATTGTCGGGCAGCTTGAAAGTATAATTGGCCGGATGCACCACTTCGGGCGTCAGCACGCCATGGATCGGCGGCGTCGCCCAGAAGCTGACGGCAGGATCGATATTGTACATACCGAGCCGGCTCGCCTTGGAGTTCGGATCGGGGATGCCCGGCTCCATGCAGACGCGGTCGCCGACTTTCAGATGTGTGACACCGGCCCCCACCTCGATCACCGTGCCGGCCGCCTCGTGGCCGAGCACCATCGGCGCGTTGACGACGAAGGGGCCGATCTTGCCGTGGGTGTAATAATGAACGTCCGAACCGCAGACGCCGACGGTATGAATCCTGATCTTCACCTGCCCCGGCCCTGTCTCCAGCGGCAGATCGATATCGCGCAACGCAAGCTCATGCTGGCGCTCCAGCACCAGCGCACGGACTTTGGTCATTCTCGGTTTCCTTCCCTTTGGCCCGGCAATTCAGAGGGTGCCGTGGACCCGACTATAAGACCGCAAGGCGCTTCAATTCAACCGTCGACGTAAGCTTTTGCTCATCACGTGACGAAATGCTCATATGCGTAGCCCGAAAGATAACTGCTGATAAACCTCCGTATGATTCCGGAAGAGAGCACCGGAGAGTACAGTCTTCATCATCGGCCACGACACAGTGGGAGGCGGAAAAAGAGATGAAGCATGATAATGACAATATCCGCGGGAACTGGCTTTCCTCGAGGATCTTCAGACGGCTCCGAAAGTTCTGGCGCGGATTGGTGGCCGATTGGAACACCGCCCTTCAGAGGGACAACCCGGGGCAGCCAATGCGCGTCATTCTGCGGACTTGGGATCGAAATCGCCCCCGGCAGCGTTAATAGCTGCAGCCCGCATGGCGCGGCGGAAGCGTGATGGCTCCCGGCGCCAGTGGCTCGGCAATACAGGAAGGCCATTATGAAGCCGGTCGTGTCATTCTGCCTGTTCGCATCCCTCCTCTTCGCTGCCAACCAGGCGACTGCTGCCCTGGAACAAGCGTCGCTGCCCCCGCAGCAGCAGGAAGAAGAGCTCGTACCGGCCAATGTCGAGCTTACCTTCAGCGGTCCCGTCGATCTTGCCCGCTCGACCGCCATCTTGCTCGATGCTAAAGGCAGGGCGCTTCCCCTGGGCAAGCCGTTCCTCTCCGGCCCCGAAGGATCCATATTCAAGATCCCGCTCGATCCCGCAATGGCGCCCGGCCTCTATACCCTCGACTGGCACGTCCTCTCGATGGACGGCCGCAGCGCCGAAGGCCGCTACCAGTTCCGGGTCGATCCTTGAATTTCAAGATCGCGCCAGGTTCTCGTTTCCGCTGTAGCCGCCTGAAAGCATTTATAAGATTTTTATATTGATGCCGTTTCGGCCGTCTCGAACCTTTATGCGCTCCGGCTCCATATTGGTGCCCGAGAGATCCAAGGATCATCTCCACGCCAGAAAGCATGAAAGGCAGTCGCCAACGGCGGCGGCCCTTTGTCTTGTCTGACTCCAACAAGACCAACAGGAGTCACGATCATGATGGATACCATTCTGCTCGGCACCGCGATCCTATTCTTCGCGCTGTGCTTTGCCTATGTCGGAGCCTGCGACAGGCTCTAAGGAGAAACGACGATGACCCTCGACTATGTCCTGAGCGGCGCAGTAACCGTGTTTCTCACCGTTTACCTCACCTATGCTCTCTTGCGCCCAGAACGCTTCTGAAAAAACCGACGCTTCCGAAGCCGCGCCTGCGCGACCGGGAACCAGCCGGGTATTGAAAGTTTTAGCTCCATGACCTTCAACGGATGGCTTCAGATCCTGCTCTATTGCGGGATCGTCCTTTTGCTCGTCAAACCGCTCGGCGGCTACATGACGCGCGTTTATAACGGCGAGCGAACATTCCTCTCGCCCGTCCTCGTTCCTATCGAACGCGGACTTTACCGCATGGCCGGCACCGGCGAAGGCGAGGAGCAGCATTGGACCTCCTATGCCTTCGCGATGCTGATGTTCAACCTTCTCGGTGTCCTCCTCCTCTACGCGCTGATGCGCCTGCAGGGCTTTCTGCCCTACAATCCGGCCGGCATGGCCGCCGTTCCGCCGGAGCTTGCCTTCAACACCGCCGTCAGTTTTCCCACAAACACCAACTGGCAGAACTACGGCGGCGAAAGCACCATGTCCTATCTCACGCAGATGGCCGGCCTGACGGTGCAGAATTTCCTTTCCGCCGCAACCGGCATGGCCATCGCAGTCGCCTTCATCCGTGCCTTCGCACGGGCGTCCGGCAAGGCGATCGGCAATTTCTGGGTCGATATGATCCGCGGCACGCTCTACATCCTGCTGCCGATCTGCATCGTGCTGACGCTCGTCTTCGTTTATCTCGGCGTGCCGCAGACGCTCGGCCCCTATGTCGATGCGACGACGCTCGAAGGCGCCAGGCAGACGATTGCGGTCGGCCCGGTCGCCTCGCAGCTCGCCATCAAGATGCTCGGCACCAATGGCGGCGGTTTCTTCAACACCAATTCCGCCCATCCGTTCGAAAATCCCGATGCGATCTCCAATCTCCTCCAGATGGTCTCGATCTTTGCGATCGGTGCGGGTCTCACCAACGTCTTCGGCCGCATGGTCGGCAATCAGCGCCAGGGCTGGGCAATTCTGGCCGCGATGGGCGCGCTGTTCGTCGTCGGCGTCGGCATCACCTATTGGGCGGAAGCGGCCGGCAATCCGCTGATGCATGCCTTCGGCCTCACCGGCGGCAATATGGAGGGGAAAGAAGTCCGCTTCGGCGTCGCCCTGTCCTCGCTCTTCGCCGTCATCACCACCGCCGCCTCCTGCGGCGCCGTCAACGCCATGCATGGCAGCTTCACCGCGCTTGGCGGCCTTATTCCGCTGATCAACATGCAGCTCGGCGAAATCATTGTCGGCGGTGTGGGTGCCGGCTTCTACGGCATCCTGCTGTTCATCATCGTCGCCGTCTTCGTCGCCGGCCTGATGGTCGGCCGCACGCCGGAATATCTCGGCAAGAAGATTGAGGCGAAGGAAATGAAGATGGCCGTTCTCGCCATCCTCTGCCTGCCGCTCGCCATGCTCGCCTTCACCGCGATCGCCACCGTGCTGCCATCCGCCGTCGCCTCGATCGGCACCGCCGGTCCGCACGGCTTCTCCGAGATCCTCTATGCCTATACCTCGGCTGCGGCCAATAACGGCTCGGCCTTCGGCGGCCTGACCGGGAATACGCCCTGGTACAACGTCACGCTCGGCATCGGCATGCTCGCCGGCCGCTTCCTGGTCATCATCCCGGCGCTGGCTATCGCCGGCTCGCTGATCGCCAAGAAGAGGGTTCCGGCCTCGGCTGGCACCTTCCCGACCGACGGCCCGCTCTTCGTCGGCCTGCTCGTCGGCACGATCCTGATCGTCGGCGGCCTGACCTTCTTCCCGGCGCTGGCGCTCGGCCCCGTCGTCGAACAGCTCGTCGGCCTCGCCGGCCAGACTTTCTGAGGCGATGCCGTGATCATGCGTCATAGGTTTCGTTCGCCATCCTCGTTTCAAAGCTGGAGTCTCTTATGAGCCAGGCAAAATCCGCGAGCATCATCGATTCTCGCATTCTCGTTCCGGCCATCGGCGCCGCCTTGAAAAAGCTCGACCCGCGCGCGCTGGCCAGAAATCCCGTCATGTTCGTCGTGGCCACGGTCTCGGTGCTGACCACCGTGCTCTTCCTGCGCGACCTCGTGGTCGGCAACGGCAATCTCGGCTTCTCGTTCCAGATCAATCTCTGGCTCTGGTTCACCGTGCTCTTTGCCAATTTCGCCGAGGCCGTCGCCGAAGGCCGCGGCAAGGCGCAGGCGGATTCGCTGCGCAAGGCGCGCACCGAAACCCAGGCCAAGCTGCTGACCGCCAACAATAGCAGCGACTACCGCGTGGTGCCGGGCACCAGCCTCAAAGTCGGCGATATCGTGCTGGTCGAAGCCGGCGACATCATCCCCTCGGACGGCGAAGTCATCGAAGGTGTCGCCTCCGTCAACGAAGCGGCGATCACAGGCGAATCCGCTCCTGTCATCCGCGAATCCGGCGGCGACCGCTCGGCGGTGACAGGCGGCACCCAGGTGCTCTCCGACTGGATCCGCGTGCGCATCACCGCGGCGGCCGGCTCCACCTTCCTCGACCGGATGATCTCGCTGGTCGAAGGCGCTGAGCGCCAGAAGACGCCGAACGAGATTGCGCTCAACATCCTGCTCGCCGGCATGACGCTGATCTTCGTGCTCGCCACTGCGACGATCCCGAGCTTTGCCATCTATGCCGGCGGCTCGATCCCGATCATCGTGCTCGTCGCCCTCTTCGTCACCCTGATCCCGACGACGATCGGCGCGCTCTTGTCGGCGATCGGCATTGCCGGCATGGACCGCCTCGTCCGCTTCAACGTGCTTGCCATGTCCGGCCGCGCCGTCGAAGCGGCCGGCGACGTCGACACGCTGCTGCTCGACAAGACAGGCACGATCACCCTCGGCAACCGCCAGGCGACGGCCTTCCACCCGGTGCGCGGCGTTTCCGAGCAGGAGCTCGCCGATGCCGCCCAGCTCGCCTCGCTTGCCGACGAAACGCCGGAAGGCCGTTCGATCGTCGTGCTCGCCAAGGAGAAATATGCGATCCGCGGCCGCGACATGGCGAGCCTCAAGGCCAGCTTCGTGCCTTTCACCGCCCAGACCCGCATGAGCGGCGTCGATCTCGAAGGTGCCTCGATCCGCAAAGGTGCGGTCGATACCGTGCTCGCCTATGTCAACGGCGACGCCCCCCCGAAAAACGGCAACGAGGTTATGCGCGAGTTGCAGTCGATATCAGATGAGGTCGCCAAATCGGGCGGAACGCCGCTCGCCGTCGCCCGCGATAGCAGGTTGCTCGGCATCGTCCAGCTGAAGGACATCGTCAAGGGCGGTATCCGCGAACGCTTCACGGAACTGCGCCGCATGGGCATCCGCACGGTGATGATCACGGGCGACAACCCGCTGACGGCGGCGGCCATCGCCGCAGAAGCCGGTGTCGACGACTTCCTCGCCCAGGCGACGCCGGAGATGAAGCTGGCGCTGATGCGCGAGGAACAGGCCAAGGGCAAGCTCGTCGCCATGTGCGGCGACGGCACCAATGACGCGCCCGCACTCGCCCAGGCCGATGTCGGCGTCGCCATGAACACCGGCACGGTCGCCGCCCGTGAGGCCGGCAACATGGTCGATCTCGACAGCGATCCAACGAAGCTCATCGAGATCGTCGAGATCGGCAAGCAGCTCCTGATGACACGCGGCGCGCTGACGACCTTCTCGATCGCCAACGACATCGCCAAGTACTTTGCCATCATCCCGGCGATGTTCCTGACCTTCTACCCGCAGCTCGGCATCCTCAACATCATGGGGCTGTCGACGCCGCAGAGTGCCATCCTCTCGGCAATCATCTTCAACGCGCTCATTATCATCGCGCTGATCCCGCTGTCGCTGAAGGGTGTCCGTTACCGGCCGATCGGCGCCGGTGCGCTTCTGTCGCGCAACCTGCTGATCTACGGCCTCGGCGGCATCGTCGTTCCCTTCATCGGCATCAAGGCGATCGACATGGCCGTCGCGGCCCTCGGTCTCGCCTGACATCTCCAGGAGCTACGAACAATGTTTAGAGAATTCCGCCCGGCCGTCGTTATGATCATTGCCACCACGGCCATCACGGGCCTGCTTTATCCGCTCGCGATGACGGGTGCCGCCCAGGCGCTCTTCCCAACCCAGGCGAATGGCAGCCTGATCGTGAAGAACGGTCAGGTGATCGGCTCGAGGCTGATCGGCCAGGCCTTCACCGGCGACAAGTATTTCCACGGCCGTCCGTCGGCCGCCGGCGATGGCTACAATGCCGCCGCCTCCGGCGGCTCGAACCTCGGCCCGACCAGCCAGAAACTGATCGACCGCGTGAAGGGCGACTACGAAACAGCCAAGGCGGCAAACCCGAACGCCGAGGTGCCGGCCGACCTCGTCACCGCGTCCGGTAGCGGCCTCGATCCCGATATTTCGCCCGATGCCGCCTACTTCCAGGTCGCCCGCGTCGCCAAGGCGCGTGGCATGGATGAAGCCAAGGTCAAGGCGCTGGTCGCCGGCGCCGTCCACGACCGCGAGCTCGGCATTCTCGGCGAACCCACCGTCAATGTTCTGGCGTTGAACCAGAGCCTTGATGCTTCTATGACTAAGTGAAGGTTGGCGCCAACGGCAGCCCCTTACCCTAACCCTCTCCCCGTTCTGACGGGGAGAGGGGACGTGCCAGGTGAGAGCTCGGCGGGGAACGGAGACGTCGCGGCATGTCCCCTTCGCGCCGTTTACGGTGGCGGCAGCAGGATGAGGGGTTGGTCTGGCCGATCTCAAGTACAGCCATTCGCAGAAAGACCACACGCATGCCAGACGACAACCGCGACCAGGCCGGCAGGCCCTCGCCCGATGCGCTGCTCGAAAAAGCCCGGGCGGAGATGCGCGGCCGTCTGAAGATCTTTCTGGGCGCCGCCCCAGGTGTCGGCAAGACTTACGAAATGCTGGTCTCCGGCCGTGCCAAGATCGCCGACGGCCTCGACGTCGTCATCGGCGTTGTCGAGACTCACGGCCGCAAGGAGACCGAGGCGCTGCTCGCCGGTTTCGAGATCGTTCCTCGCGTCAAGATCGACTATAAGGGCCGTCCGCTCGAGGAAATGGACCTCGACGGCATCCTCGCCCGCAGGCCGGATCTCGTGCTGGTCGATGAACTCGCCCATACCAATGCCGAGGGCAGCCGGCACCCGAAGCGCTACCTCGACGTCAAGGAATTGCTCGATCGCGGCATCGACGTCTATACGACGCTCAACATCCAGCATGTCGAGAGCCTGAACGACGTCGTCTCGCAGATCACCCGCATCCGCGTGCGCGAGACGGTGCCGGATTCGATCATCGACCTTGCCGACGACGTCGAGATCATCGATCTGACGCCGGACGATCTGATCAAGCGCCTGCATGACGGCAAGGTCTATGTGCCCCGCACCGCCGAGCGGGCGCTGACCAACTATTTCACCCCGGGCAACCTGACGGCGCTGAGAGAACTTGCGCTGCGCAAAACCGCGCAGCGCGTCGACGATCAGCTGCTCACCCATATGCAGGCGCATGCGATCTCCGGCCCCTGGGCGGCGGGCGAACGTGTCCTCGTCTCGATCGACCATCATCCGCGCTCCGCCTCGCTGGTGCGATATGCAGCCCGTATGGCCTCGCGCCTGCGCGCGCCCTGGGCCGCCGTCTATGTCGAGACCAACCGTTCGGTCAATCTGACCGAAGCCGAGCGCGACACTGTTGCCGCAACGCTGCGTCTTGCCGAACAGCTCGGCGGCGAGGCGATCACCATACCTGGCCGCGAGGTCGCCGAAGAGCTCGTCCGTCACGCCACCGCCAACAATGTCACCCACATCGTCATCGGCGCCCCCAAAGCGGCCACGTGGCGTGACTGGTGGAGCCGTTCGATCACTGACGAACTGATCCGCAAGACCGGCGAGATCAGCGTCCATGTCATTTCAGGCAATGAGAAGGACGGCACCACCGCGCGCGGCGTCCGGGCGGCAGCCACGGTCCCCCAATTCGATTTCAGAGCCTATCTGCTGGCAACCGTCTATGTCGCCATCGCGCTTGGCGTCAGCATCGTGCTCGATCAGGTGCTCGACGTGCGCAACCTCGCCCTCGTCTTCCTGATGGCGGTGCTGACCTCCGCCGTCCTGCATGGATTACGGCCGGCGCTCTACAGCTGTATTCTCGGCGCGCTGTCCTTCAACTTCTTCTTCCTGCCGCCGCGCTACACGCTGACGATCAGCGATCCGGAAAGCGTGCTTGCCTTCTTCTTCTTCCTGGGCGTCGCCATCATCGCCAGCAATCTGACCGCGACGGTGCAGCGCCAGGCGGCGGCCGCCAGGCAGCGGGCCCGCACGACGGAAGATCTCTATCTTTTCTCCAAGAAGCTCGCCGGCACCGGCACGCTCGACGACGTGCTCTGGGCGACCGCCTTCCAGCTCGCCTCGATGCTGAAGGTCCGTGTCGTGCTGCTCTTGCCGGAAGAGGGTACCATCGCCGTCAAGGCCGGTTATCCGCCCGACGACACACTCGACGATGCCGATATCGCCGCCGCCCGCTGGGCCTGGGAGCACAATCACGCCGCCGGCCGCGGCGCCGATACCCTGCCCGGCGCCAAGCGGCTCTATGTGCCGCTCAGAACCGGACGCACCGCCGTCGGCGTCATCGGCCTCGACGGCGACCGCCGCGACGGGCCGCTGCTGACGCCGGAGCAGCAGCGCCTGCTCGACGCGCTGGCCGATCAGGCGGCCCTTGCGATCGAACGCGTCCAGCTCGTCGCCGATGTCGACCGGGCAAGGCTCGCGGCCGAAGCCGACCGGTTGCGGTCGGCCCTGCTCACCTCGATTTCGCATGACCTGAAAACACCGCTGGCGGCCATCCTCGGCGCCGCCGGCACGCTGCGGGACTATTTCGCCTCCATGCCGGAGGAGGACCGCAGCGACCTGCTCACGACCGTCGTTGACGAATCCGAGCGCCTCAACCGCTTCATCGCCAACCTCCTCGACATGACCAAGATCGAATCCGGTGCGATGGAGGAGCCGAATTTTGCGTTGCATTATGCCGGCGATATCGTCGGCAGCGCGCTGCGTCGCGCCGCAAAGATCCTCGAGCGCCACAAGACCGAGACGAGCATTCCCGCCGACCTGCCGATGGTGCGCGTCGATCCTGTCCTGTTCGAGCAGGTTATCTTCAACCTTCTCGACAATGCCGCGAAATATGCGCCCGAGGGATCGGTGGTCCATATCGAGGGCTGGGCCGATGCCGATAACGTCGTCCTGCAGGTCTCGGACGAAGGTCCGGGCATTCCACCCGCCGATCTCACCCGCGTCTTCGACACCTTCTATCGTGTCCGCAAGGGCGATCAGGTGCGCGCCGGCACCGGCCTCGGCCTTTCCATCTGCCGCGGTTTCATCGAGGCGATGGGCGGCACGATCACCGCCACCAACCGAAAGGGCCGCCGGGGCGCCGTCTTCGCCATTCACCTGCCGAAGCCCAACGACATACCGAAACTGGATGAACTCAGATGACCGGTTCAGCCGTCAAGATCCTCGTCGTCGACGACGAGCCCCCGATCCGCAAGCTGCTTCGCGTCGGCCTGACCGCGCAGGGCTACGAGGTGCAGGAGGCGCCGAATGCCGTCAGCGCCCGCCGGTTGGTCGCCGACGACAAGCCCGATCTCATCGTGCTCGATCTCGGCCTGCCCGACACGCCGGGCCATGACTTGCTTCAGGAGTGGCGCGACGAAGGCCTGTCCATACCCGTCGTCATCCTCTCCAGCCGCACCGACGAGGCCGGCATCGTCAAGGCGCTGGAAAGCGGCGCCGACGATTACGTCACCAAGCCCTTCGGCATCAACGAACTTGGCGCCCGCATCCGCGTGGCGCTGCGCCATCGCCTGCAGCAGCAGGGCGAAAAGGCGATCTTCCAGACCGGCGGGCTGTCGGTCGACCTCGTCAAGCGCATCGTCAAGGTCGACAGCGAGGAAATAAAATTGTCGCCGAAGGAATATGACATCCTGCGCGTGCTCGCCCAGCATGCCGGCAAGGTGCTGACACATCAGTTCCTTTTGAAGCAGGTATGGGGGCCGGCGGCCGATGTGCAATATCTGCGCGTCTACATCAGGCAGCTCAGACAGAAGATCGAGCAGAGCCCCGACCAGCCGCACTATATCACCACCGAGACCGGAGTCGGCTATCGTCTCAGGGAGCCGGACTGACCTGCTCTCTCACCCGCCGCCTGAACTGTATCGAGAATGACATGTATCTTCCCAACATCATACGGCCGGAACACACCTTCATCGGCGTGTCGGCACCGACAAAATGGCGCGCGCTGCATATCATAGCGGACAAGGCAGCCAAGGCCTTTTCCGTCGACAGCCAGACCATTCTGAAGGCGCTCGAAGCGCGTGAGAAGCTCGGTTCCACCGGGATCGGCAATGGCATTGCCATTCCGCATGCCGCGATCGACGGCATGACCAGTCCGCGCGGCCTTCTCATCCGCTTCGCGCAGCCGCTGGATTTCGAAGCGATCGACGATGTCCCGACCGACATCGCCTTTGTGCTCATCTTCGGGGAGAACAATCGCGGCGAATATCTGAACGTGCTGTCGGCCATCGCCCGGCGGCTGCAATCGGATGGCGTGCTTGCCGCTATGCGCAAGGCAAGGACAGCGGACGAATTCTATTCCGATTTCATCGCTGATTCCCGGGCATAAAGCGCGGCCCGAAGGCCGCGCCCGCTTGTCTGCAATCAGACCAACTTAGAAGTCGCGCTGGAAGCGCAGGAAGCCGAAGACTTCGTCGTCGCCTTCGTCCTCATCGTGGTACTGCACGCTGAGCTTCGTTCTGAGGTCGTCGACGATCCGGTAGTCGATCGTCACACCGGTCGTGTAGGCGCTGCCGCCGGTGAAGCCATTGCCGTCAGCCTCTAGGGCGATGTTTTCGAAGTACTGGAACCCCGGGGTGACCGTCCACTTGTCGTTGATCTTCAAGGCGTATTCTGCTGCGATCGTCCATTCGGACTCTTCGTAGTAGTAGTTGGCGCCGCTTGCCCAGATGCCGGCGATGCCGAGCGTGCCCGGACCGATGTCGGCATAGACGATGCCGCGGACGGCGACTTCGCTGGTGTCGGTGTCATAACCGGCAAGCAGGTAAGCGCTGATGGCGCCGGCCTTGTAGGAAACCTGGCCTGCGACACCGAAGTTGTTCGGGCCTTCGCCCGGCTTGGTGGCGTAGTCTTCTTCCAGCTCATCGACCGAGAGGCCGGCGGCGAAAGCGCCATTCTCGTACTGATAACGGATCGAGTTGTGGGTCGTCTCGTTGCTGGCGAGCGTATCGGTCTCGCCGCTCATGTCGTCGTCCCACCAGCTATAGAGCTTACCGACGCGGAAACCGGCGATGTCGATATAGCCTTCATCCAGCAGCGCTTCCTGATCGGAGGCGTTGTCGGCATTGTAACGCAGCGTCATGACGCCGGTCAGCGTGCCGTACTCGGTGTCGTTCTTGGCCTGGAAGGTCACCTGACCGCGAGTCCAGAAGTTTACGTCGGAATCGCCGGCAATGTTGTCACCGAAGCGCACTTCGGTACGGATGTAGCCGCCGATCGAAAGGCATGTTTCCGTTCCCGGAATATAAAAATAGCCGGTACCGTAGGCGTCGCAAACGCGAACATATTCCACGGGCTCGGGTTCCGCCGCCACGATGGCGTCGGCTGCGCGTGCTCCGGATGCCGCGACAAGGGCGGCAACGGAGGCAAAAAGGATAGTTCTGATATTCATTTTGAATGGCCCTAACAGGTTTGGATTGCGAGGCGCATTTCAAGGGATGCCCCCACGTAGCGGCCGGCAAATACGACCGCACCGCCGCCATATAGGAATCCGCAAGTGTCATCGCGGCAAAATCCGGGCAAAAATCAGCTTTACCAAGGTCGCTTGCGGAGGAACTGTGGCAGAAAAAACACGGTTCTGGGGCAGGACGGGGGCGAACCCACGATTGGCCGCGGCCAACTTCGGCAGGTCCATTTCAAAATCACCCCTCAAATGGAATGACATTCTAATAGATGCGGCGAAACTGAAAGACATTTCGTTTCATTATACGACTGACTTGATAGAGTTAAGACCGTCATCAGGAGGCTCCCAATGCAGACACAAAGGTTCACCCGGCTCCTCGCAGCCGCGGTCATGGCAGGCAGCTTTGCGATCGGAAGCGTCGCTCCTGTTTTCGCGGATCAGGCGCTTCTCAATGTTTCCTATGATCCGACCCGCGAATTGTACAAGGATTTCAATGCCGCCTTTGCCGCCAAGTGGCAGAAGGATACGGGTGAAACCGTCACGATCAAAGCTTCGCACGGCGGCTCCGGCGCCCAGGCGCGCTCGGTCATCGACGGTCTCGACGCCGACGTCGTGACGCTTGCCCTCGAAGGTGATATCGACGCCATTGCCAAGGCGACAGGGAAGATTCCGGCAGATTGGAAGAGCAAGCTCCCGAACAATTCGACGCCCTACACCTCGACGATCGTCTTCCTCGTGCGCAAAGGCAACCCGAAGGGCATCAAGGATTGGGGCGATCTGATCAAGGATGACGTGCAGGTCATCACGCCGAACCCGAAGACCTCGGGCGGCGCCCGCTGGAACTTCCTGGCGGCCTGGGCTTGGGCCAAACAGGCCAATGGCGGCGACGACGCCAAGGCACAGGATTACGTGACGAAACTGCTGCAGCATGTTCCGGTGCTCGATACCGGCGCCCGTGGCGCGACCACGACTTTCGTCCAGCGCGGCCTCGGCGACGTGCTCCTTGCCTGGGAGAACGAAGCCTATCTCTCGCTCGAAGAACTCGGGCCCGACCAGTTCGAGATCGTGACGCCGTCGTTCTCCATCCGCGCCGACCCGCCGGTCGCCGTTGTCGACGGCAACGTCGACAAGAAGGGGACACGCAAGGTCGCCGAAGCCTATCTCAACTACCTTTATTCAGACGAGGGCCAGAAGATCGCCGCCAAGCACTACTACCGGCCGATCAAGCCCGAAGCCGCCGATCCGGCCGACGTCGCCCGCTTCCCGAAGCTGACTCTTGCCACGATCGAAGACTTCGGCGGCTGGAAGCAAGCGCAGCCGAAATTCTTCGGCGACGGCGGCGTATTTGACCAAATCTACAAGCCGGCCCAATAATAGATTTCATGAGTGCACATAGCCCCACGCGGTGGCGGTTCAGGCGGCCGAGCGTCATTCCGGGTTTCGGAATGGCGCTCGGCCTTACCTTGACCTGGCTCACCCTTCTGATCCTCATTCCGCTCTCCGGCCTTGCCGTCCGGTCGAGCGCGCTCGGCTGGGAGAAATTCTGGTCGATCGCGCTCGATCCGCGTACGCTGAATGCACTGCGCATCAGCTTCGGCACCGCCTTCATCGCCGCGATCGTCAACGCTGTTTTCGGCATCATTCTCGCCTGGGTGCTGGTGCGTTATCGCTTCCCCGGCAAGCGCGTCATCGATGCAATGGTCGATCTGCCTTTCGCGCTGCCGACCGCGGTTGCCGGCATCGCATTGACGACACTTTATGCGCCGAACGGCTGGGTCGGCCAATTCCTGACCCCGCTCGGGATCAAGATCGCCTTCACGCCGGCCGGCATTGTCATAGCGCTGATCTTTGTCGGCCTGCCCTTCGTGGTGCGCACCGTGCAGCCGGTCATGGAGGAAATCGACAAGGAAGTGGAAGAGGCTGCGGCAACGCTCGGCGCCAACCGCTTGCAGACGATTTTCCGCGTGCTGCTGCCGGGGCTGGCGCCTGCCGTGCTCACCGGCTTCGCGCTCGCCTTTGCCCGCGGCGTCGGTGAATATGGTTCGGTCATCTTCATCGCCGGCAACCTGCCGTTCAAATCAGAGATCGCACCGCTGCTGATCGTCATCAAGCTCGAGGAATATAACTACGCTGCGGCGACCGGCATTGCCGCAATCATGCTGATTCTCTCCTTCGGCATGCTGCTCGTCATCAACCTCATCCAGAGCTGGAGCAGGCGGAGGTACGGCTATGGCGCTTGATACGACCACTCAACCCGGCAAATTGCGCTCGGTGACAACAGAACACCGGATCGCCCGCTACAGCCTGATCATCCTTTCGCTCGTCTTCCTGCTGCTGATCCTGCTGCTGCCGCTCGCCGCCGTGTTTGTCGAGGCCTTCCGCAAGGGCGCCAGCCCCTTTCTCGAAGCGCTGCAGGATGTCGAAACCTTCTCGGCGATCCGGCTGACGCTGATCGTCGCCGGCATCAGCGTGCCGCTCAATCTCGCCTTCGGGGTTGCCGCTGCCTGGGCGATCGCCAAGTTCGAGTTCAAGGGCAAGGCATTTCTGACGACGCTGATCGACCTGCCCTTTTCCGTTTCGCCGGTCATATCGGGCCTGGTCTTCGTGCTTCTGTTCGGCGCCAATACCTGGCTCGGCCATTGGCTCAGCGCCAACGACATCAAGATCCTGTTCGCCGTTCCGGGGCTTGTCCTGGCGACTATGTTCGTCACCTTTCCCTTCGTCGCCCGCGAACTGATTCCGCTGATGCAGGAACAGGGAACGGCCGACGAGGAGGCAGCCCTTTCGCTCGGCGCCAGCGGCTGGCAAACCTTCTGGTACGTGACGCTGCCGAACATCAAGTGGGGTCTGCTCTACGGCGTGCTGCTCTGCAACGCCCGCGCCATGGGCGAATTCGGCGCCGTGTCGGTTGTCTCCGGCCACATTCGCGGCCAGACGAATACCATGCCGCTGCAGGTGGAAATTCTCTACAACGAATATAATTTCACCGGCGCTTTCGCCGTCGCCACACTTTTGGCGCTGCTGGCGCTCGTGACCCTAGTTTTGAAGACGCTGCTGGAAATGCGCTACAGCGCCGAAATATCCGCCAGCCGGCGGCACTGAAGGATTTGAAATGGAAGTACGCGTTCAAAACATTCGCAAGGAATTCGAGCGTTTTCCGGCGCTGCACGACGTCTCGCTCGATATCCGCTCCGGCGAACTGATCGCACTGCTCGGCCCTTCGGGTTCCGGCAAGACGACATTACTGCGGCTGATCGCCGGCCTCGAAAGCCCGACGGAGGGGCAGATTTTCTTCGGCGACGAAGATGCCTCGAAGAAATCGGTGCAGCAGCGCAATATCGGCTTCGTCTTCCAGCACTATGCGCTCTTCCGCTACATGACGGTGCTCGACAACGTCTCATTCGGCCTGAGGGTCAGAAAGGGCGCGCGGCGTCCTGCGAAAGCCGATATCCGCCGGCGGGCGCTGGAACTGCTCGACCTCGTGCAGCTTTCCGGCCTTGAAAAACGCTATCCCGCCCAACTTTCCGGCGGCCAGCGCCAGCGCGTGGCGCTCGCCCGCGCCATGGCGGTTGAGCCGAACGTGCTGCTGCTCGACGAACCCTTCGGCGCGCTCGACGCCCAGGTGCGCAAGGATCTGCGCAAATGGCTGCGCGAGATCCATGACCGCACCGGCCACACCACCGTCTTCGTCACCCACGACCAGGACGAGGCGCTGGAGCTTGCCGACCGCGTCGTCGTCATGAGCCAGGGCGCGATCGAGCAGGTCGGCACGCCGGATGAGGTTTACGACTATCCCAACTCACCCTTCGTCTTCGGCTTCATCGGCCAGTCGAATTGCCTGCAGGTCGATATTTCAGACGGCGACATCCGCTTCGAGGGCCGCTCGCTCGGCCTCAATGCCGAGGGTGAGCCTGATGGACCGGCGCAGCTCTACTTCCGCCCGCATGACGTCAGGCTCTGCGAATCGGCGGAAAACTGCATTGCCGGCCAGCCGGTCTCCAGCCGCCGCGTCGCCGGCACCCGCCATATCGAACTCGATATCGGCAATGATCGCCCGCATATCGAAATCGAACTGCCCCCGAGCGAGGCCGACAGGCTCGATCGCAATCGGGTGGCTTTCAAGCCGACTCGCTGGAAGCTGTTTCGCAGCTGACGATCACGGGCGCAAAAGAGGGTTGCCACAGCTCGCGCTGCTGCACAATTCGTTAAATTTTCAGATTTATGCAGCAGCTTGTCTGACACTCGCCGCCTGAATCGCTTTTGGCGAGAGTCGATTCTGGTGTTTGTGATCTCTGGTTGTTTGTGTTTCAGTCATATGACGAGTAAAAGTTTTTCCGCGTTAATCATAAAGGGCTGGACTAATCCCATAGGAGGCACCTGGCGTTGAGGGCGGAGATTTCCTTTGGAAAATCCCTGATCGGGATTTTATTCGTAGGACTGGCGGCCGCAGGCTGCACCACAACACCAAAGCCGGCGGCGACGCCGGGAAAAACAAAACAGGCTCAAGCGGCGAAAGTCACTTTCAATTATACCGCCAAGGATCGCGACTGCCTGAAGCGCGCGATGTATTTCGAATCGCAGCATTCCGACGAGGATGGTTATCTGGCCGTCGGCACCGTCGTCATGAACAGGCTGACGTCGGGCGCCTACCCACCGTCGATCTGCGGTGTTGTCGCCCAGGAGAAGCAGTTTGCGCCTGGGGTCATGACGCGGGAAGTCAAGCCGCAGGCCGAACCAGAACTCGCCACCGCGGCCGATGCGATCCTGCTGAAGGGTGCGCGCCATCCGGCCGTGAAGGACGCGATGTTCTTCCACACCGACGGTCTGAAATTCCCTTATGACAACATGCACTATGTAACGGTCGCCGGCGGCAATGCCTTCTACGAGAAGCGCGATTCCAACGGCATGCTCGAAACGCCGCCGCCGCTGCCGTCCTATGAGGTGGCGATGAATTATGTGCCCGGCGAAAGCATGCTGCCGCCGCAATTCGAGGCGCTGATACCCTCGGCCGTTCCCGTTCCTCTGCCGGCGCCCGATCCGATGCCGACGGCGAGCACGGCGCCGATGCAGATAACGGCCCCGGTAACCCAACCAGAAACCGCGCCTGCGCCCGAGCCGGCAATGCGGATCGCGATCCCGACGCCCCGTCCCGCCTATGACAGCGTGATGCTGCGCGGCGAGATCCCGGTAAATGGCGGATAAACCTGTATTTAATTAAAGAGAAGAATGCCTTAGGCGCGCTCCTCCCAGATCTTCGCAAGCTCCACAATGGTTGCGACCGCTTTTTCCATATCCTGGCGGCTCACCCATTCGAGCGGCGAGTGGAAGGCATGGCCGCCGGCAAAAATGTTCGGGCACGGCAGCCCCATGAAGGAGAGCCGCGATCCGTCCGTGCCGCCGCGAATGCTGCCGCGAACCGGCGTCATGCCGGCACGGCGCACGGCTTCAAGCGCGTTCTCGACAATCTCGGGATGGCGGTCGAGCACCGTCTTCATGTTGCGATATTGTTCCGTCACCTGGAAATGGTAGCTCGAGCCGGGATAGGCTGACATCACCTGCTTGACGATAGTTTCGAGCATCGCCTCCTTTTGCACGAGGCCCTCGTCGGTAAAGTCGCGAACGATGAAGCTCAGCGACGCCTTTTCCATCGAGCCGGTGACGCCGACAGGATGGATGAAGCCCTGCTTGCCTTCCGTCGTTTCCGGCGCCACGTCCTTCGGCAGCCGGTCGATGATGGCGCCGGCGATCTTGACGGCGTTCTCCATGCGGTCCTTGGCGAAGCCCGGATGGATCGCGACGCCTGTTATGCCGATCTCGACGCCGTCTGCCGAGAAGGTTTCGTCCTCGATGTGACCCGCCGTCTCGCCGTCCATCGTATAGGCGAAGTCGGCGCCAAGTTTCTTCAAATCAACCTTGTTGACGCCGCGGCCGACCTCCTCGTCGGGCGTGAACAGGATCTTGATCATCCCGTGCCGGATATCCGGATTGTCGACGAGGATCTGGGCCGCGGTCATGATTTCCGCCAGCCCGGCCTTGTCGTCGGCGCCGAGCAATGTCGTCCCGTCGGTCGTGACGATGTCGTTTCCGATCTGGTTTTTGAGCTCCGGGTGCTCGCTCACACGGATGACCCGGCTCGGATCACCGGTCAGCTGAATATCTCCACCGGGGTAATTTCGGATGACCTGCGGCTTGACACCAGTGCCGCTGAAATCGGGCGCCGTATCCATATGCGAGCAGAAGCAGATGACCGGCACCGCCTTTTCGCTATTGCCAGGGATGGTCGCGTAGACATAGCCGTGTTCATCGAGATGGGCGTCGGAGAGCCCAATCTGCAGCAACTCATCGACGAGCAGCCGCCCGAGATCCTTCTGCTTCCCGGTGGTCGGCTGCGTCGATGACGAGGGATCGGATTGGGTGTCGATAACGACATAACGGAGAAAGCGGTCGAGAACGGTGTCGGTCATTTCAATCCTGTCCGGTGAGATCACCCGAGGATATAGCCCTCCCGGGCGAAGCGGCAAAAGATTTTTCCGCTCGGCGATGGTGCTATGACGGCTTTTCACTGAGGAGCCGGATGACCTGGCTCCCCGAGCGTCCAGCCGCGGAGCTGTTGCAATCTTTCTCTCGCATCCGACAGCGGCAGGCGGATTTTGTCCCGTAGGCAGCATCCGACACACCGCCATTAACGGAATATCGCGGCGATCTTGAACAGCCGGAGGCCATTTCCAATATTCATGGGGATTAAGCTGGCATCGAAAGGAGGAAGAAAATGCCGCTGAACGATGTGCTCTGGACTCGTCCAGTGACGGTCCGGCTGCAGTGTGGCCTGGAACGAACTTTTACCGGCGTCTATGATGCCTTGGATTTCCTGGAAAACGAATGGCCATTAGGCCACGGGGAGCGCCACCAGCGCGCGGTCAAGACCTGTCGCGGCGCTCTAAACCGGGTTATTGCCCCGTTGATCGCGCGGGAGGCTTTCCTGGCCGCGTGCGTCGAAGCCGGCATGCCGGCAGTCGTGGCTCCCTGGCAGGTACAGGCCACCCGCCCCCCGGTGCGGCCCACGCGCGTCGCTGCACTCCGCTAAGGGCTAAGCGTGCGGAGGTCACGTCGGGATCCGGACTCGAGATATCTGTCGCGCGGCCCCGGGAGGAGCCGCGCCAGCTCGAAACCCGAGGCACCTCGATCTCCTTCGCCTTCTGCGGCTGGAACAACGATCACCGCTAGTTCGTTTGAGGACCGAATGTCCGGGAAAAGCCATGGCCAGCGACAAGCTATCAAGCTACCGATCAAAACGCGATTTTCAGAAGACCGCTGAGCCCAGCGGCGAGCGGTCCCTCAAACAGAGCAACCGCCGTCGCTTTGTCATCCAGAAGCACGATGCGACACGCCTGCACTACGACCTGCGGCTCGAGCTCGATGGCGTGTTCAAGAGCTGGGCCGTCACCAAAGGGCCATCGCTCGATCCGCACGACAAGCGGCTGGCGGTCGAGGTCGAGGACCATCCCCTCGATTATGGCGACTTCGAAGGCACTATTCCGAAAGGCCAGTATGGCGGCGGCACGGTCATGCTGTGGGATCGCGGCTATTGGGAGCCGGAGGGCAGGAAGAGCCCGGAGCAGGCGCTTTCCAAGGGTGATTTCAAGTTCACGCTGGAGGGCGAGCGCCTGCACGGGAGCTTCGTGCTGGTGCGCATGCGCAACGATCGCGAGCGCAGCAAGCGTACCAACTGGCTGTTGATCAAGCATCATGACGAGTTCTCCGTGGACGAGAACGGTGCCTCGATCCTCGAAGAAAACGTCACCTCGGTGGCCTCAGGCCGCAGCATGGAAATGATCGCAGCCGGCAAGGGGCGCAAGCCGAAACCCTTCATGGTGGAGGGCGGCAAGGTCCAGGCGGACGCCGTCTGGGACAGCAATCACGGATTGGCCGCCGAGGAGCGGCAGTCGGAGGCGAGTGCGGGAAAGCGCGCCGGTACTGCGACGGCGGTTGATCTTCCGGATTTCATCGCGCCGCAACTCTGCGAGAAGGTCGAGCGACCCCCTGGTGGGGACGGTTGGATCCATGAGATCAAGTTCGATGGATATCGCATTCAGATGCGCGTGCTCGATGGCGAAGTCACCTTGAAGACCAGGAAAGGCCTCGACTGGACGGCCAAGTACCCCGAAATCGCCGAGGCGGCGTCTGCGCTTCCGGATTGTATCCTCGATGGCGAGATTTGCGCTCTCGACGAGCAAGGTGCGCCTAACTTCGCGGCACTGCAGGCGGCACTATCGGAGGGCAAGACCGCCAGCCTCGTCTACTTCGCCTTCGATCTGCTCTATGACGGCGGCGAGGATCTCCGCTCGAAGCCCCTGATCGAGCGAAAGAGGCGATTGCAGGAGCTCCTCACCGAGACCGGCAACGATCCTCGGATCCGCTACGTCGAACATTTCGAGACCGGTGGTGACGCCGTCCTCAGATCGGCCTGCAAGCTGTCGCTGGAAGGCATCATCTCAAAACAGACAGATGCGCCCTATCAATCCGGACGAACGGAAAGCTGGGCGAAGTCGAAATGCCGGGCGGGGCACGAGGTGGTGATCGGCGCCTACGCCAAGACCAACGGCAGGTTTCGTTCCCTTCTCGCCGGTGTTTTTCGCGGCGATCATCTTGTCTATGTCGGCCGTGTCGGAACCGGCTACGGCGCCAAGAAAGTCGAAACGTTGCTTCCGAAACTGAAGGCGCTGGAGACGGCGAGATCGCCCTTCACGGGTATCGGCGCTCCGAAGAAGCAGGCCGAGGTCGTCTGGGTGAAGCCCGAGCTTGTCGCCGAAATCGAATTCGAGGGGTGGACCGCGGACGGTCTCGTCCGCCAAGCGGCCTTCAAAGGATTGCGCGAAGATAAGCCGGCTCGGGAAGTCGAGGCGGAGCCACCGGTAAGACCCTCCAAAGCGGACATCGCGGAGCCGGGTCCGAAGGCCAGGCAAACACCGGCGCGCCGTAAGGGTGCGAAGGCTGATGTCATGGGAGTGCTCATCTCAAACCCGGACAAACCACTATGGCCGGATGCCAACGGCAGCGAATCGGTCACGAAGGAAGAATTGGCGGGCTATTACGAGGCAGTCGGCGACTGGATGATCGACCACATCAAGGGCAGGCCCTGCTCTATCATCCGCGCCCCGGATGGAATTGGCGGCGAGCAGTTCTTTCAGCGCCATGCGATGCCGGGACAATCGAACCTGCTCGACCTGGTCAAGGTATTCGGGGACAAAAAGCCATACCTGCAGATCGATCGCATCGAAGGCCTTGCTGCGGTCGCCCAGATCGCAGCGGTCGAACTCCATCCGTGGAACTGCGAACCCGGTCAACCGGAAGTTCCTGGTCGTCTGGTATTCGACCTCGATCCCGGGCCTGACGTTCCCTTTGCCACGGTCGTTGCCGCTGCCCGCGAAATGCGCGATCGGCTGGAAGACCTCGGACTGGTCAGCTTTTGCAAGACGACGGGCGGCAAGGGCCTGCATGTCGTGACCCCGCTTGCAGTCAATAAGCGCAAGCCGCTGTCATGGCCCGAGGCAAAGGCCTTCGCGCATGACGTCTGCCAGCAGATGGCCCGGAACAACCCCGATCTCTACCTTATCAAGATGACGAAGAGCCTGAGGGGCGGTCGCATTTTCCTCGATTACCTGCGCAATGATCGCATGGCGACGGCCGTAGCGCCGCTTTCTCCTCGAGCCCGCCCCGGTGCGACGGTATCAATGCCTCTGACGTGGACGCAGGTGAAATCAGACCTCGACCCTAAAAGGTTCACGATCCGAACCGTGCCTGCCTTGCTATCGAAGTCGTCCGCCTGGAAGGATTATTGTGAGGGGCAGCGTCCCTTGGAGCAGGCGATCAAGAGGCTCGGCCGCGCCGGCAAGCATGCCGCGTGACCAAGAGCGCGCGCAGCTCGCGGCCCTGAACGACTTCATCTGATCGCAGCCGGGCCATCAGCCATATCGAAGACGGCAGCATTATCCTGGATCTCGCGGAGCCCCTTATATGAGGGGTGGCGTAGGCTGCCCTCACGCGTCCAGCCGCGAAACTCGATTTCAGCGATGAGGGTCGGCTGGGAAAAGACAAGCCGCTTCCCTTTCAGCGGCACGATGGGTTTTTTCGTTTGGAGGCGGTTCAACGTCTTGCGCAAATATTCCGCCTCGGTTCGATTGAACCCCGTGCCGACGGACCCGACATAGATCCAGTCGTGACCCTTTCGACCAGCAAGCAACAGGCTGCCGAGCCCACCGCGGGTGCTGGCCGATTCCTCGTAACCGACGATCATGAAGCTGTCGCTCTGAACACATTTGATCTTCTGCCAGTCCCCCAGACGGCCACTCCGGTAAGGGCTGTCCCTGCGCTTGGCAATGATGCCTTCGAGGCCAAGACGGCATGCGTGTTCGAGCAGTTCCTCGCCACTCAAATCCAGTTCCTGCGAGAACCGAATGGCGCCACCGTCGGTCTCGGGGATCAGATCTTCCAGTAAATGACGGCGCACCGACAGTTCCGTGCGCGTCAGGTCGTGACCGTCGAGATACAACAGATCGAAAGCGTAAAATATGGATTCGGTCGAGATCCGCTTGCCGCCCCTGCCGCCGAGCGAGCGCTGCAACGCTCCGAAGTCCGACCGACCCTCTTCATCGAGGACAACGGCTTCTCCGTCGAGAATGCAGCTCGACACACCGAGTTCTCTTGCCCCCGCGGCGATCCTCGGAAATCGATGGGTCCAGTCGTGGCCGCCACGAGTGAGAATGCGAATGCCCTTTGGCTCGATGTGGAGCGCCGATCGGTAGCCGTCCCACTTCACCTCATAAAGCCAATCCGGCCCTTGCGGCACCGTCTGCTTCAGCAGCGCCAGGCATGGCTCCACTCTGGACGGCATTGCATCGAACGGCAGGTTTGGCTGGTCCGGATCACGCCGACGGACAGGTCGCGATTGTATCGAAGAATTGGAGTCGCGAAGGAGGGGGGCGGAGGGGCCGCGTGATCTGGTCATCACTCAATGCCTGCCGGATCGGTTCTCGGCATCGACGGATTTGCGCAGCGCCTCCATGATATTGATGACGTTGCTGGGAGCCGGCTCTGCCTTCTCCCTGCCCTTGGGTTTCGCTTTAGCAGGCTTTTTCATCTGTTTCTTCTTAGCCTCGATGAGGTCGAGCAGCCTATCCTGCACCGGGTCGGAGGCCATCTTCGGATTCCAGTGCTGCGTCTGCTTCTTGATGAGCTGCTGCACCAGCGGCATCATCTGGCTGTCCGCCGGCTGATCGTCCACCCTATCGAAATAGTTTTCAGCGTCGCGCACCTCGTCGCCGTAGCGCAGGGTCCAAAGGACGATGCCCTTGCCGCGAGGCTCCAGCATCACGGCGCGCTCGCGGCGCGCGATCACCAGCCGCGAGATGCCGACCATGTCCTCAGCCGCCATCGCGTCGCGAATCACCGAGAATGCTTCCTGGCCGACCGGATCGTCGGGTGAGAGATAGTAGGGCGTGTCGAGCCAGATCCATTCGACACTGTTGCGCGGCGTAAAGACTTCGATATCGATCGTCTTGGTGCTTTCAAGCGCAACGTTCTCCAATTCCTCGTCTTCGAGCAAGACATACTCGTCCTCACCGCGCTGATAGGCTTTCACTTCGTCTTCATCTTTCACGTCCTTGCCGGTGACGGCGTCGACATAGTGGCTGACGACGCGGTTTTGGGTGGCGCGATTGAGTGTGTGAAAGCGCACCTTCTCATTTTCGGAGGTGGCCGGCATCATCTGCACCGGACAGGTGACGAGCGACAGTTTGAGGTAACCTTTCCAGTAAGGCCGGATCGCCATGGAAGCCTCCGATCACCCGGCGCGGCGCTGGTGAGCGCCGCCTGAGCTGCGCGATTTCGGCGTCGACGCGCGCGCGGCCTTCTGCCTGTTCTTGCCGGCATTGGCATTTGCAGCGGTGCGCTTCGCCTTTGCCGGCGCCGCCATGCCGGCGCTTTCGCGCAGGGCCTGTAGCAGGTCGCTCGGTTTCGAAGCCGGCGGCGCCTTTTTCTTCGGAAGGGTGCGGCCTTCGATCTTGGCCTTCACCAGTTCGGCGACGGCGGCTTCATAACGGTCGTCGAACTGCTTCGGGTCGAAGTCACCCTTCTTGGTGTTGATGATGTGCTTGGCGAGCTCCAGCATCTCGCCTTCGATCTTGAGATCCGGCATCTCCTCGAATGCCTTTTCCGAGGAGCGAACCTCATAATCGAAGTTCAAGGTTGAGCCAACCAGCCCCTTTCCATGGGGGCGGATGAGAAGCGTTCGCAGGCGCCGGAACAGCACCGTCCGGGCAATGGCCGCGACCTTGGCTTTCTCCATACCATCCCGCAGGAGTTTGAAGGCGTCGCTGCCCATCTTGTCGGGAGCCAGATAATAAGGCTTGTCGAAATAGACGTCGTCGACCTCCTCAAAAGGAATAAAGGCCTCCACCTTCAGCGTTTTGTCGCTTTCCGGAATGGCAGCCGCGACTTCCTCGGGCTCGAGCACGACGTAGCGACCGTCCTCGATCTCAAAACCCTTGACCTGGTCCTCGCGCTCGACCGGATCGCCGGTCTCGCCGTCCACGAATTCTCGGCGCACACGGTTGCCGGTCTTCCTGTTCAGCGTGTGAAACGCAATCCGCTCGGATGTGGAGGCGGCGGTGTAGAGCGCCACCGGGAAAGCGACTTCCCCGAACTTGATAAAGCCTTTCCAATTCGCTCTCGGGGCAACCATTTCGCACGCGCTCCTGCCGCAACCAGTGCGAGTCAACCGAATCACTTTACGATTGGTTCCGAATCAAAACGAATCAAATTTCAATAGCTTAGTGAAAATGATTCACGCGTTTTCCGAGTCTGGATCATCCCCTTGAATCTGATCGATCTTTTTCACGCCGGGTGCTTTCTGCGATGGGAACAACCAGCAGATAGGGCCGCCTGAGGAATGGCTTTGAACCTCCACCGCTCAATCGACGCGTTGGCCTTCGCCATCGAACACATGCAAATATTGCGGCGGGAAGGCGACATTGACCTTCGGCCCCGCCTTCAGCGCTTCGCGGTCGAGCGTGAAGATCTTGAACGGCAGGCCGTGAAGCGCGAGGTGGAGGATGATGCCGAATCCGGTGGGCTCGACGAGCTCCACATCGGTGGCAAGCCCGGTTCCATCATTCGTCATCAGCACATGCTCGGGCCGGATGCCTAGCGTCACCTTCGCGCCGTCTTCAAGCGGCAGCGGCTTTGCCAGCGGCACGATCGTTCCGTCTTTCAGCCGCACGCCACCCGCATCATAATTCGCCTCGAGGAAATTCATCCCCGGCGAACCGATGAAGCCGGCGACGAACAGGTTGGCCGGCCGGTCGTAGAGTTCCAGCGGACTGCCGACCTGCTGGACGACGCCGCCATGCATGGCGACGATCCGATCGGCCAGCGTCATCGCTTCGATCTGATCGTGGGTGACGTAGATCGAGGTCGCCTTCAGCTCGCCGTGCAGTTTCTTGATTTCGGCGCGCATCTGTTCGCGCAGGCGCGCATCAAGATTGGACAGCGGTTCGTCGAACAGGAAGGCTTTCGGCTGGCGCACGATGGCGCGGCCCATGGCGACGCGCTGGCGCTGGCCGCCGGAAAGCGCCTTCGGCCGACGTTCGAGCAGCGGGTCGAGGCCTAGCTTGGCGGCAGCCGCCGCCACCGCGCTCGTAATCTTCTCCTTGGTCGTCTTTCGCAGTCTGAGGCTGTAGCTCATATTGCCGGCGACGTTCATGTGCGGATAGAGCGCATAGGACTGGAACACCATGGCAATGTCACGGTCCTTCGGATGCCGCTCATTCACCCTGGCGCCGGCAATCCGGATTTCGCCCGATGTGACATCCTCCAGCCCGGCAATCATCCGCAAGAGCGTGGACTTGCCGCAGCCGGAAGGGCCGACGAGCACGACGAATTCGCCATCCCGGATTTCGAGGTCGACGCCGTGCAGCACCTGCACGTGGCCATAGGCTTTGCGGATGTTCTGGATGTCGATCGATGCCATTTGTTTAACCCTTGACCGCGCCGGCCGTCAGGCCCTGGACGAGATAACGCTGGATGAGCAGGAAGAAGAGGCCGGCCGGAATGAGCGCCATCACGCCCGCCGCCATCATCTGCCCGAAATCCACCGAGAATTTCGAAACGAAGGTGAGAAGCCCGACCGGGAAGGTCGCCGCGTCATTGCCGTTGATCAGCATCAGCGCGAAGAGCAGTTCGCTCCAGGCGGCGGTGAAGACGAAGCCGAGCGTCGCCGCGATGCCGGGCAGCGTCAGCGGCAGGATGATCTGGCGAAACGCGGTGAATTGCGTCGCCCCGTCGATCATCGCCGCCTCTTCGAGATCCTTGGGAATGCCGTCGAAGAAGGACTGCATCAGGAAAGTGGCGAAGGGCACGTTGAAAGCGGTGTAGACGATGACGAGGCCGGTCAAGCTGTTGGTCAGATGCAGGGGCGACAGGATCTTGAAGATCGGCGCCACCAGCATGACGAGCGGAAACATCTGGGTCAGCAGCATCAGGGCGACAATCCAGTATTTCGCCCGAAAATTGAAGCGCGACAGCGCGTAGCCCGAGAGCGAGGCGCAGATCGTCACGGTCACCGCCGTCGAAGCCGAAACGATCAGGCTGTTCTTGAAGAAGGTCGGGAAGGCGCTGTGCTGCAGCACGAAGGCATAATGATCCCAGCTGGTGCGCGACGGCCACATGCGCACGCCTTCGGTGTAGAGCAGGTCGTTCGGCGTCACCGAGACCTTGAGAAGCCAGAACAGTGGGAAGAGCGCAAAGGCAATGTAGCAGAGGATTGCTAAGCGATGCGCGATGGTGGGAAGGATTGATCGTCTCATGGTCTCAATCCTTGTTCAGCAGCGTCTGCCGCAGCAGGATGATCAGCATCGAATAGGCAAGCAGCAGCGCGAGCAGCACCAGTGCAATCGCCGAGGCATAACCGAAATCGAGCCGCTTGAACGCCGTGGTGAAGATGTAGCTCGCGACGATCTGCGTGCGGTCGGCGGGTCCGCCATTGGTCATGACGACGATGAGATCGGCGAAATTGGAGATCCAGACGGTGCGCAAGAGCACGGTGATGGCGATCGTCGGCGCGAGAAACGGCAGGGTGATCGAGCGGAAACGCTGGAACCAGCCGGCGCCGTCGATCGACGCCGCCTCGTAGAGATCACGCGGGATCGCCTGCAGGGCCGCCAGCAGCGTGATGGCAAAGAAGGGAATGCCCCACCAGACATTGGCGACGATCGGACCCCACATCGCATAATTGGGATCGGAAAGGATATTGCCCGGCTCATGCATCAGCCCGAGCGCAAAGAGCCAGTGCGGGATCGGCCCGATGACAGGATTGAACAGCCAGGCCCAGTTGAGGCCGGCGAGAAAGGACGGTACGGCCCAAGGCAGGAAGACCAGCGCCTGCGCGATCGCCCGGCCCGGGAATGGCTTGTCGAGCAGTAACGCCAGGATGAGGCCGAAGGTGAATTGCAAGACGACCGAGGCGCCGGTCCACCAGAGCGTATTCCTCAGCGCACCATAGAAGGCCGCATCGCCCGCAAGCTCGCGGAAGTGATCGAGTCCGGCGAAGCCGCCCGAAAAGGGATTGAGCAGTTGGATATCTCGGAAGGCATAGGACAGCCCGAGTGTCAGCGGCACCAACATCACGGCGATGATCAGGATCAGCGACGGGGCGCTGTAGAGATAGGGCTCCGAAGCATCGGCAAGACGACGCAGCCACGGCCTGCGGTCGCGACGCATGTCGAGCATATCGGCGGAAATGGTCATCGGTTTGCAGTTTCCATTATTTTTATCCGGTGAGGCCTTGCGCTGGTGATGTCTTCGAATTGGGTGGCTGAGGCCCCTCATCCGACCCTTCGGGCCACCTTCTCCCCAGGGGAGAAGGGATATGCCGCAACGTCTCGACTCCCTCTTCTCCCCTCGGGGAGAAGGTGCCCGTAGGGCGGATGAGGGGGCTTCTGTCTCGAAGCCCCCTTCACCTTTATTTCTTGCTCAGAAACTTCTGCTGCGCCTTGGTCAGATAGTCCGCCCACTGATCAGCCAGATCCTTTGCCGAGATATCGCCGAGCAAGGCCTGCTGCGAGGTCTTGATCGCCAGCGAATCCTTGAAGAAGGCGAATTCCTCGAGGTAGGTCGGCATGACGGTCGGCACCGTGTTCGGATCCGCCAGTTCCTCGAACCAGCCCTTGAACTGGTCGCCGGCATAGAAGGGATCCTTTTCGGCCGCGGTATAGGCCGGCAGGGCACCGATGCGCTTGTTCCATTCGATATTGCCTTCCGGCCCTTCGAGGGTGGCGATCAGCTTCCAGGAGAGATCCTTATTGCCGCTGGTCGCAAACATCGACCAGCCGCCGTAACCGATGGTCGGGAAGGACTTGCCGTCAGGACCCTTCGGCAGCGGCGCAACGCCGAAATCGTCCTTCTTCATGCGCTCGGCGATGGCGATCAGCGCGTCCGGATCCTGGTCGAGGAAGGCGCAGGTGCCGGAATAGAAGCCGGCGACGACTTCGTTGAAGCCCCAGTTGACGCTGTCCTTCGGCGCATAGCCCTTCTTGTAGAGATCGACCATCCATTCGATGCCCTTGGCCCAGCCTTCGCTGTTCATGGTCGAGGTGCCGTCTTCCTTGAAGTACTTGTTGTCGCCGGCCATCGTGGCGGCAAAGATCATCCAGCCGTTGAGGCCGCCCGGTCCGCCGCGCATGCAGTAGCCGTATTTGCCGGGCAGCTTGGAGACCTTTTCCGAGGCGGCGGTAAACTCCTCCAGCGTCTTCGGCGGCGCGGCGACGCCGGCTTCCGAAAGCAGCTTCTTGTTGTAGAACATCGCCCTCAAATAGAAGCCGTAGGGCAGCATATAGGCGGTGTCCTTGACATCGCGGCCGAGTTCGAGGGCGCGCGGCGTCAGCTCCTTGGTGTGCTCCCACTTTGCGAGATAGGGCTCGAGGCTTTCGAGCATGCCGTTATTGGCATAAAGCGACAGCCAGGTATCGGGCATTTCCATCACATCGGGCACGTCGCCGGCCGACACCATGGTCGCAAACTTCTGGAAGGCTTCGTTCCAGGGCAGCGAGATGATGTCGACCTTGGTGCCGGGGTTGGCGGCCTCGAACTTGCCGACAATCGATTTCAGCGTTTCGGTGCGCTCCGGGCTGGTGATGACTTCCACAAGCTTCAGCGTCGTATCGGCAAAGGCCGTGCCCGCCATCATCGAAGCAAAGAGCGTCGAGATTATTAGCTTTTTCATGCTCAGTTCCCCCTTTTCGGTTTCTCTCGGGTTTCAGGATTGCGAGGCGGCGGCGAGCGCCTCCTCGATGTCGCTCCACAGCGCCTCGGTTCCTTCGAGACCGACATGGAGACGTACGGATCGCGCATGGATGCCAAAGGTTTGCGCGGAATTCGGCTGTGCCTTCTGCTGCAGCACCACCTCGCCCGGTACGATCAGGCTTTCGTGCCCACCCCAGCTCACACCCAGTTTGAAGAGCTTGAGGTGATCGGCGAAGGCGCGGATATCGACCCCTTCGCGGAAGATGAAGGAAAACAGGCCCGACGTGCCGTTGAGCCCGGCCGGCAGACGGTTGGCGAGGCCCGGATGGCAGACGGTTTCCACCACCTCCAGCCGCTGCAGGCGCCTGGCGATTTCCAGAGCCGAGGCCTCATGCGCCTTCATGCGCAGCGGCAGGGTGCGCAGGCCGCGGATCAGCAACCATGCGTCGAACGGCGAAAGCTTGCCGCCGAGATAGGGATAGGCTTCTGCCTTGATGCGGGCGATCATCTCCTTCGAGCCGGCGACGACACCCGCCACCACATCGCTGTGGCCGCCAAGATATTTCGAGGCCGAATGGATGACGAGATCGACGCCGAGTGTCAGCGGCCGCTGGAAGAACGGGCTTGCCCAACTGTTGTCGATCATCGAGACGACGCCGTGGCGCTTGGCAAGGGCGGCGAGCGCGCCGACATCATGCGCCTCCATCACCCAGCTCGTCGGGCTTTCGAGGTAGAGGAGCTTGGCGCCGGGCAACGCTCTGGCGACGGCTTCCTCGTCACGCCCGTCGACATAGGTCACTTCGATCTTCATCCGTTTCAGGATGGTGCCGAACAGGCGGAAGGCGTCGGGATAGACGTGTTTGACGGCGACGATGCGGTCGCCCGGCTCGACGAAGCTCAAAACACTCGACGAGATCGCCGCCATGCCGCTGGCAAAACCCAGCGCATCCTCGCCGCCTTCGAGCTTGGCCAGCATGTCCTCGAAGGCCCGCACCGTCGGGTTCAGCCCGCGCGTATAGGTCGGCCGCACCTTCTCGCCGCGATAGACAGTGATCATCTCGTCATAATCGGAAAAGGTGAAAAGCGAGGTCTGGAAGATCGGCGGCACGACGGCGTCGGCGAAGTTGCCGTCGTCGTGAGCGGTGATGATGGAGGCAAGATCGAACGGGTCTGCGCCGCTGCTCATTTCGACATTTCCTTGATGTCTTCCTCGACGATGTCGAGAATTTTCAATGTTTCGGCGCGCGCCGCCTCGGCATCTCCGGCGGCGATCGCGTTGAAAAGGGTGCGGTGAAAGGGAAAGGACCGACGGGCGAAATCCTGCCGGTCGAAGGGATGCTCCCAGAAGCGCTCGAAGGTCTCGCGCATCTGTTCGAGCAGCTGGCGAAACAGCGGATTGTGGGTGGCGTCGTAAACGGCGAGATGGAAGGCCAGATCCTCCGGCCCTGAAGTGCCCTTTTCCAGATGCACCCGCTCCATCTCGTTCAGTCTCTCCTCGATGAGGACGAGGTCTTTGGCGGTGCGCCGCCGCGCCGCGACCATGCCCGCCTCGCATTCGATGCCGCGGCGCACTTCGAGCGTCTGCAGCAGCGCGTCGCGCAGATGCGCCGCATCGAACGACAGTGGCATATGGATCGTTGCCCTGGAAACCCGCTTCAGCAGATAGGTGCCGCTGCCCTTGCGCGTCTCGATGACGCCGAGCGCCTGAAAATGGCGGATCGCCTCGCGAATGGTCGAACGCCCGACGGCAAGGGCCGCCATCAGCTCCCGCTCCGCCGGCAATCGATCCCCGGCCTGCAGACGCGCGTCCTCGACATAATCCGCCAGCGCATCGGTCACCTGACGCGCGCGGTCGATGACGGGAAGCGGCCGGATGACCGGCCTGTCGCTGCTGTTTGCCTTCATAGTTCCCCAGTTTCTTATCAGGCAGCCAGAATTAAAATTGGTCTGACATCTTAGCATTTCGCAAAGTTGGGAGGGCGTCAAGCGCTGTTTGCACTCAGGGAGTCCATCGCAACGAACCTCATCGCCAAGTTCAGACATTGCGGCGTCGATTCTGCCGTGAGATGTTCCAGGATGTTGCGGCCGAAAGCGGAGGCTCCGAAGCATGCGCGACTATGTGAAAAGCAAAGATTTTCACCGACATATGCGCTCGCTGCTGGTCGCGAGATTTCAGGAGCTCGGCTGGCAATCGCAAGCGGCTGGCAAGTGCAGCTTTGTCCGAGGCAGGCGAGTTTTCTGGCTACAGGTATCGCAATATTCAAACAGCCTTACCGGCGGCAAGTTTACGCTCAACCTTTCGGAAGGTGTGGGCGCCGCTGGCGACACGAGAATATTGCGCCATCTGGACGAGGCTGACCGAGCCATCGGCAAGGGTTTAGAAGAGCGCATCATCGCGCGCCTTCCCCGGCCGGTTCCCGATCCGGACGTCGAGGTCATCGGAGATGACGGCGGACCTGTCATGGTGAAACTCGGTGATCTGGCGAAAGCAAATCCAAGACAATGGGATGGTCCCTCCGACGTCTGGCTGCCCTACTTCAGCAAAAGTGATCTCGACGACTGGGCCGCGTTTCTTCTGCCCCGTATCGAGCGGCTGATCCGGCCGTCCACGCCCGAAATTATCGCTCCGCTGGCGTGGACCAAGCGGTTCAACCGCCTTACGGGTCTGTTTCGCTGGAGATGAGTCCGACGTTCAACCCACCTCTTCGACCGCCGGAAAACGAGTGCAGTGCCCCCTACTGCGCGAAAACGCCTCGCGTCAGCGCTCCATCCTGAACTGCGCATGGCAGGTCGTGCGATCACGCGCTCGTCTGGCGAAATCGCCGGCTGAGTATTGGACATGGACCAGATTGCCGCATTGAGATCGGTCTTGATTGCAGCTATCAGACAGCAGGCGCCTTTCTGGCGGGGGATCGAGTGGCACGGCGAATGAACCAGATCGAACGATGGACGGTGCGTATTCTCTGCGCGCTCGCCTTGGTGTTCGTCGGGTTCTCCCATCAGGTTCCGGCCATTTCCGATGGCGAACTCGGCCAAGCCGAGCTTGCTCAATATACCCTCCCCGATGGTACGCTGCCGACGCTCTGCGTCACCGTCACCGATGCGTCCGGCAAGACGCAGGGCAAGCTCGCGCATCTCCATGGCTGCGAAGCCTGCCGCATCGGCGCTTCGGTCATGATGCCTGCGCCAGCCGATGCCATCGGCGTGCATGCCGGTTTCGTGGTGAGCGCCGAACTGCCGCGGCGCGCCGAAGCCTTTCATCGCCAACTCTTCCCGCCGAATACCGGTCCGAGAGCGCCTCCTTCCGATCCGATTCTTGCCTGAACCCGCGTTGCGGCCGGCGCCGTGACGCGCCTTGTAACGTTGGCCGCACTGCTTTTTGGCAATCGGCCGCGGATTCGGAACCATTCTCATGTCGACCATCACTGCCGCCGAACCGGCGGAGAGCGCCGCAGGCGACGTTTCGCTCTATCGCGCCATCTGGCGCTGGCATTTCTTTGCCGGGCTTCTCGTCATTCCCTTCATGCTCAATCTGGCGATCACCGGGTCGCTCTATCTCTTCAAGGACGAGATCAACGACACGATCTTCGGCTACCGCTATCTCGTCCAGCCGACAGGCACGCCTTTGTCGCCACAGCGGATTGTGGAGATTGCGTCCTCGGCCGTGCCGGGCTCGACGGCGACCTCCTACAAGGACCCGGCGACCTCAGGCAGATCTGCGATCGTCACCGTCTCCACCGATAGCGGCTCGACGCTCGTCTACGTCAATCCCTATGACGGCAAGGTGCTCGATACGGTCGGATCGACCGACGAGTTCAACTATGTCGTCAAGCGCATCCACAGCCTCGCCTATTTTGGCAATACCACGAACAAGCTGGTCGAGATCACCGGTGGCTTCGCCATGGTGCTGGTCGTCACCGGCATCTATCTCTGGTGGCCGCGACGTCAGACCGGCGGTGTGGTGAGCGTGCGCGGCACGCCGGCACGCCGCATCTTCTGGCGGGATCTGCATGCCGTCACCGGCGCCTTCGCCGGAATCCTGATCTTCTTTCTGGCGATTTCAGGCATGCCGTGGTCGGGCTATTGGGGCGCCAATGCCAATGCCTGGCTGACCAGCCATGATCTCGGTTATCCGGTCCAGCTCTGGGACGACGTGCCCAAATCGCAGAAGGTGACGGAAGACATCCTGCCGAAAGCCGGTTGGATCGTCGAGAAGGCGCCGGTACCGCTGTCCGATATCGCCGCCGCCCAATCCAAGCAGCCGATCGGCCTCGACAGGGCCGTTGCCATCGCCAAGGAGCTGGGGATGGCGCCGGGCTTTGAGCTTGCGGTCCCGTCTGATGAGACGGGTGTCTATACGGCTGCGATCTACCCCGACGACCTCGCCAATGAGCGGACCATCCACATCGACCAGTATTCCGGCAAGCCGCTCGTCGATCTGAGTTTCGGCCAATATCCTTTCTTCGGAAAGGCGATCGAGTGGGGCATCAATGTCCATCAAGGTCAGGAATGGGGGCGTTTCAACCAGTTCCTGATGCTGGAAACCTGCCTGATGATCATGCTCTCCTGCGTGACCGCCGTCGTCATGTGGTGGAAACGACGTCCAGCGGGTCGCCTCGGCGTGCCGCCGATGCCGCCGCGGCGTTCGGTCTATCTCGGGCTCTGGATCATCGCCGCGATCTTCGCGGTCGCCTTTCCGATGAGCGGGCTCGCCATCGTCGCCATGATCGCCTTCGACCAGGTGGTCGTGCGCTTTGTGCCGCCGCTGAAGCGCGTATTCGCCTGAGGAGATCTGCCATGAAGAGAAAGATCATTGTTCTTGCCGGGGCACTGTTCGCGTCCCTGGCCTCGGCCCAGGATTATCCGGCCGGCAAAATCGCAATCGTCCATCCGGCTGCCCGCGCCATGGTGCCGGGCGCAAAGGTCGGCGGCGGCTATCTGGCTCTCACCAACACGGGTTCGGACGCCGACAAGCTCATCTCGGCACGCTCCGACCGCGCAAGCTCGGTGCAGTTGCACGAGATGCGCGTCGACAACGGCGTCATGGTCATGCGCGAGCTCAAGGGCGGCATCGAGCTGCCCGCCGGCCAGACCGTCGAGCTGAAGCCCGGCGGCTACCACCTGATGTTCATGGATGTCGACAAGCCGTTCAAGCAGGGCGAGACGATCAAAGCGACCCTCACCTTCGAGAAGGCCGGATCGGTGGACGTCGATTTCGCCGTCGGCGCTGCTGCCGGCCCACTGAATGCCGGCGGCCACGATGGTCATGACGCTATGACCATGCCGGGCATGGATATGGGTGATGCGACGGCGCAGAAAGATGAGCAAGCCATTCCGGCCGGGCTGAAGACGATGTTCGAGACGCCGGACAAGCCGCTGACCGTCATGCCGGTCGTTGTAGAGGGCGATTGGGCCATCGCCGGATGGCAGCAGGACGGTCGCGGCGGTCGAGCGCTCCTGAAGAAGGGGCATGCCGGATGGAGCGTGCATCTGTGCAGCGGTGACAGCCTCCGGGACGCCGCGGCGCTGGAGAAGATTGGGCTTTCGAAGGATGTCGCCACGGGACTCGCCGCCAAGCTCAAGCAAGCCGAGACCGGCCTCGATCCAAGGGTGCTTGCGCTGTTTGCAAGCTTCGAAGGGACGGTCATGATGCACGCGGCGGCGAACGACGCCGGCCATGGCGGTCATGAGGGCCATGCCCAATGAAGTCGAGAACCCTCGCCATCACGGCATTATCCCTGAGCGCCGCCTTCGTGGCGGCTCTCGTCGCCCTCATGTGGTCGCTTTATCTGGCGGAACCCAGGGCTCGCCCGTTCGAGGCCAGCTTCGCGCTGATCGACGATCAAGGGCGGCCCGTCGACCAGTCGATCTTCAAGGGTCACCCGGCGCTGGTGTATTTCGGGTACACGCATTGCCCGGAAGTCTGCCCGACGACCCTCTACGAGGTGGCCGACTGGATCAATGCCCTCGGCGGCCAGGCGCAGAACCTCAAAGCCTATTTCTTCTCCGTCGATCCCGAGCGCGATAGCCAGGAGGTCATGCACGACTACGTCAACGCTTTCAGCAGCCGCATCACCGGCATCACCGGCGATCCGCAGGAGATGAAGAAAGTCGTCGACGGCTGGCTCATCCATGCGGCAAAGCTCCCGAGCGAGAACGGCGACTACCACATGAGCCACACGGTCTCCCTGCTGCTGATTGGCGCCGACGGCCGCCTGAAAGGACTGATCCCCTACGGCACGGACCGCGAAGTGGCGCTCGCCAAGATCCGCGATGTCCTCCTAAAACAGTCCGGAGGCGGGTAGGATTGACCATGTGGCGCGGATCCATACCATCCGCACCATGTCCGACATTTCCGACAGCCATATCCGTGGTCGCCGGAATTTCCGGCGCCCTGGCAAAAGAGCGCTCATCGCATCTCTCAACGCCAACCTTAATTAAGAGACACACCCATGTCGCGACTGACCCGCATCCTTTTCTTTACTGCGATTGCCACGATTGCCGTCGCCGGCGAGGCCCTCGCTCACGCCCATCTCAAGAGCTCCGTCCCGGCAGACAAGGCATCCATCGCATCCCCGGGTGAACTCGACCTCAGCTTCAGCGAGGAAGTGAACCTGAAGTTCAGCGGCGTAAAGGTCACCGGACCGGACAACAAGAGCGTGAAGCTCGGCGACGGTATGCTGATGGACAGCGACAAGACGCTGATGGTCCCGATCTCCGGCAAGCTGGCGGCCGGTCAATATACGGTGGAGTGGCATGTCCTTTCGACCGACGGGCATAAGACCAACGGCAGCTACAGCTTCACCGTGACGCCGTGATCGGTCCCGAGCCGGCGCTCGTCGTCTGCCGCTTTCTCTTCGACGGCGGCGCCCTCTTCCTGTGGGGCGCCGCCGCTTATCTATGCACCTTGGTGCCGCGGGAGCTGCAATTCGAAATTTGGGCACAGCTTGGCCTCCTTCGGCGGATCGGACTCGCCTGCGTGGTCGCGACCGCCATCGTCATGCTGCCGCTGCGCGCCGCCATCATCGGTGACGGTTGGCTGGATGCATTAAATCTGGACACGCTGCTTGGCGTCGCTTTCGATACGACCATCGGCACGGCTTGGCTGTGTCAGGCGGCCGCGGCCATCCTGCTTCTATGCACATCGCTCCTTCCGCACGGCTTGAGGATCGGCGCGACAGCGTTGGCGAGCGCCTTTCTCCTCGCCAGCCTTCCGATCACCGGACATGCGGCGATGAACGGCGGCTGGCTCGGTATCCTGCACCGGGCAAACGACGTCGTGCACCTGCTTGCTGGTGGCGCCTGGGTCGGCGCGCTCTTTCCTGTCTTTTTGATCCTGCCCCGGCTAAAGGAAGCCCACACTCGCGATCAGGCGATAGCGGCGCTGATCCGCTTTTCGACGACAGGACATGTCGCGGTGGCCGTCGTCATTCTGTCCGGTATCGCCAACATGCTGTTCATCCTCGGCGGCTTACCGTTGGACTGGACATTCGCTTATCAGCGACTGCTGACGATCAAGATCGGACTCGTCGCTGCTATGACGCTGATCGCCGTCGCCAACCGCTATGTCTTCGTGCCCCGGTTACGGCGGCGACACCAATCTCTGGTCATCGGAACCATGACGGAGATTGTCCTCGCGATCGCCATCATCGCCCTCGTCGCTTGGTTCGGCATGTTGGAACCGGCTGGATAGCCTCCGATAGTGCACGAAGACGCGACTTCTACGGCCGGCAATCGGAGACGGTCAGAGAAGACCGGTGAGAAGCCCGATGCCAACAATTGCTGCAATTCCGCCGGAGGACTGCATGACGATGCGCCCACGTCGCTCGCTTGCCCTGCCGCAATGCCAGCGACATGCGCGGCGCGTCCCTATTTCCCAGCCTGTTTCAAGTTGACAAGCGCCTTGATCGGCAAATGATCCGAAGCGGTGCGGGCGAGCGGCGTGTCATGCGCTTCCACCTCGGAGATAATCCCCTTGCGGTTGGCGATGATGCGGTCGAGGGCGAGCAGCGGCAAGCCGGCGGGAAAGCTGGGGACTGCAGGCGGCAGCTCTCCGAAGGCGGATTGGAAGGTATTGAGCGAGGAGCGGTCGCCCAGCCGCCATTCGTTGAGGTCGCCGAGCAGGATGGTCGGCATCTCGTGCCTGTTGTTGATGAGTTCGACCAGTGTGCGGGCCTGCTGGGCTCTGTTATGGCGCAGCAGGCCAAAATGCGCGGCGATGACGCGCAGCACACCGCCCTCTTCCAGCTCGATTTCGGCGACGAGCGCGCCGCGCGGCTCCAGCCCCGGCAGCTTGACCTGGTGCACGTCATGCACCAGCCCCTTCTTGAAGAGCACGACATTGCCGTGCCAGCCATGCGCCTTGGCCATGCCGGCGACCGGCACCGGGATTAGCCCCGTCTCTCGCTCGAGTCGGCCGAGATCGAGAATGCCGGTGCGCTCGCCAAAACGCGTATCGGCCTCCTGCAGTGCGATGACATCGGCGCCGATTTCATGGATCACCCGACTGGTCCGTTCAGGATCGAAGCGGCGGTCGGTGCCGACGCATTTGTGCACATTGTAGGAGGCGATCAACGTTCCAGCGCTGCGCGGCCGTGTCTCTGTATAGGCCGGATCAAGCCGCTTTTTCCTGTTCCTGATCGAGGCGAGAATACTGGCCGGAAGATTTTCTTTTTTAGCGTGCATCGGAGGGCGCACTTGTTTCGTTGATCGAAAGGCTCTCTCTCGCCAGTATAGGCAGGCAGGCTGAACTTGCCATGTCCGGGCACAAAAAATCAAAGATAGGGCGAACCCAACCACAGCATCTTTTCGAGCAGCCGCACAGGAAAGGGCCGGGCGCGCAAGCCCTCAAGCGTCACCAGCGTTGCCGATTTCAGGGTTTCCTCGATGTGCTCATCGATCTCGGCGGCAAAGCCTTCATTCAGCACTTCGAGATCGACCTCGAAGTTCAGCCTGAGCGAGCGTGGATCGAGATTGGAAGAGCCGACATAGGCCCAGGTGCCGTCGATCGTCAAAAGCTTCGAATGGCTGAAGCTGCCGGTCGAGCGCCAGATGCGGCAATAGTTTTTGAGGATCTGATCGAATTGCGCCGTCATCGCCCGGTCGACCAGCATGAGATTGTTGAGAGCCGGCACGACGATATCGACTTCGACGCCGCGTCGCGCCGCCGTCACCAGGGCGCTGATGAGTTCGCGGTCCGGCAGGAAATAGGGCGACATGATGCGGATCGATTGACGCGCAACGGAAAAGGCACCCATCAGCATCTTATGGTTGGTTTCGACGCTGCGGTCCGGCCCTGAGGCGACGATGCGCATCAGGATGGGGTCGCCGGGGCTGCGCTGCGGCGGCTCGATGCGCCAGGCCTCGTCGTTCAACAGTTCGTCGGTGGTGAACCGCCAGTCTTCGGCGGCAAGATCGAAGAGGTCGGCGACGACGGGGCCGGTGACGCTGAAATGCGTATCACGGGCAAAGGTCTCGCCCGTCGCCTCCTCGCTGAAACCCGCCCTGATATTCATGCCGCCAGTCAGCGCAATGCGTCCGTCGACGATCAGGATCTTGCGGTGGGTGCGCAGATTGGCATAGGGCAGCCGCAAACCCATGATGACGTTGCCGTTGAAGACGGCGACGGTGACGCCGCCCTCCTTGAGATGGCCGAGAATGCTCGGCACCGAATAACGCGCGCCGACGGCATCGATCAGCACCCGGACCGTCACACCCCGCTTCACCGCGGCAATCAGCGCATCGGCGATGCGCAGGCCGATGACATCACGGTCGAAGATGTAGGTTTCGAGCAGGATGCTGCGCCTCGCTTCATCGATGGCTGATTTCATCGCGGCATAAGCCTCGTCGCCGGTCTCCAGCATGTCGATCGTATTGCCTGACGTCAGCGGGTTGCGCGTCACGCGATCGCCAAGCGTCTGCAGCGCCGCAAAGCGGCGGCCGAACTGGCTGATCACGGTCTCGGCGTCGGCGTCGAACGTCTCCAGCTCGTCGGTCCCGGGAGCGAGCAGCAGGGCGTCGCGGCGAATGCTCAGCGATTTGCGGCGGATGCGATTGATGCCGGCAATCGCATAAAGCAGCGCACCGACGATCGGCGAGAGGATGATGACGCCAACCCAGCCGATTGCCGCGCGCACCTCCTCCTTGGTCATGGCGGCATGGATCGCCGCCGCGGCTCCCATGGCGATCGAAACGACAAAGAGGATATGCGGCCAGTAGGTCGACAGGAGATAGAACATCGCTGGCCAATATAGCCACGAAACGGCCGCGTTCAATTATGCAGCCGCTCCCCCATGGCGCGAAATTTCTCCTCGGGATTGTTTTGCCGGGAGTGGTCCGTTCGATCGCGGGAACAATCCCGGTTGAGATCGATTCCTTTTCAGAAGATGAGGATCGCCATCATGAACATCGCCGCAAGCGTCGGTCCTGCCTTGGCGCTCGAAGTCGCGGATGCAGACAGCATTGCCGAACTCCGGCATCAGGCCGAGGACTGCACCCGCTGTGACCTCTATCGGAATGCGACGCAAATCGTCTTCGGTGAAGGTCCGGGAAGGGCCGAGATCGTCCTTGTCGGTGAGCAGCCGGGTGACCGGGAGGATATCACCGGCAGGCCCTTTGTCGGCCCGGCAGGCCATCTGCTCGACCTCTGTCTCGATGAGGCCGGCCTGGACCGTCAACGCTGCTACGTCACCAATGCCGTCAAGCACTTCAAGTTTACTCCGCGCGGCAAACGACGCCTGCATGCGAAACCCAATGCCGGCGAGATAAGGCGTTGTGCCTGGTGGCTCGGCGCGGAGCTCAACATACTGCAACCGAAACTCGTGGTGGCGATGGGCGCAAGCGCTCTCTATGCGCTGCTGGGGCCGAAGGCAAAACTGACGCCCGAGCGCGGTCACATCCTGCAGCCTGCAAATCATCCGCCGGTTCTGGTGACCATCCACCCCTCCTATCTCCTGAGAATCCGCGATGAGGCCGAGCAGGACAGGCAGCGCCAGGCATTCGTGTCAGATCTGCACAGCGCGGCGGAATTTCAGTCTCGGTGAATGCCGATTCTCAACCTTGATATGCTGCAACGCGAAATATTTACGGTTGCAGTTCGATTTCGCTTGAAACGGCGCTCCTCCTCTGGAACCATCCCGGCAGTATCGCGTTCGAACGACGGCATTATGTGACTGGAGATCAGCGATGGCAGAAACTCGGGAAGAGTGGATCAAAAAACGTGCATACGCCCTCTGGGAAGAAGAGGGCTATCCGACGGGGCGAGATTCCGTCCATTGGGAACAGGCACGCCACGAGCGCGACGCGCTCGACGGCTCTGCTGCCTCTTCCAACGGCAAAGAGGCCAAACCCAGGGCCAAGCGCGCCGCAACGACCACGAAGGCCGCCCCAGGCGCTAAGACGAATGGCGGCGTCACGCCGGCGCCCAAGCGGACTGCAAGCCGCAAGACTGCGACCTGAATATTGAAAACCGATGACATCGTTGAAAGGGCGTCACCGTGGCGCCCTTCGGCCTCTCTTTGTCATATGTTTGAATTAGTTGTGTTATATGGAAGCTTGCAAGCGGGTTTTCCGCGCGGGGGCTGACAAGGGTCGGATGACGCTGCAAACTATGACGCTTCCCAAAAAATTGAGCCTTCGCCCGCAACGCGGGAACAAGACCATACAAAATCTGTTTATGGCAACACGAGGCAAGCAGCCATGAACGAACGCATCAAAATGCTCTTGATCACGCCTCTTGCAACCCGCGCTTCCAACGTGGCCGTGTGAGCCATGGAAATATCGCTCCTGCTCATTGCCGCCCTGCTTTATCTCGGTCTGGCGCTCGGCTTCGTCCTCATCGTAGACAACCTCGTCGGTCTGGTTTTCCGTGACCCCCGAACGCCGCTGCAACTTCCTTCCTTCGACATCGGCCGCGCGCTCGCAGCGTCGCAGAAATTCTACCGGAAATAACGGCACTGAGCCGCCCCCGGCATGCGCTAGAAAGGCGGATGGATAGCGTATCGCCTGAAAATCGGAATCGATTTTCGGAAGCACGATGCTTAGTTTTTCAGAGTGTTGGAACGTCCTTTCTGCCTCCGAGGGACCTACGGCACTTTAGAGGCAAGGGCTCGAAGCAGGATGAGATCGAGGACAATGGGACAGGAGCGAAGCGTTCAGCCGGCGACATGGCTTTTTGCGGCGCGCTCCTTGCGAGACTTCGGCGACGGCTTCGTGGCCATCCTGTTGCCGGTCTATCTCCTTGCTCTTGGATTTTCGCCCCTGCAGGTCGGCGTCATTGCGACGGCATCCCTCTTCGGATCCGCACTTTTGACGATCATCATCGGATTTCTCGGCGGGCATCATGATCTCCGCCGCCTGCTTTTGGCAGCCGCCGGCCTGATGGTCGCCACCGGTGTCACCATGCCCATGATCAGCGACTATGCGCTGCTGCTCGCCGTCGCCTTTGTCGGCACGATCAATCCGTCGGCAGGCAGCGTGAGCATCTTCGTGCCGCTTGAACATGCGGTCCTTGCCCGGGAGGTGACCAACGCCGATCGAACGAGAATGTTCGCGCGCTACAGCCTGGTCGGGGCGCTCGCAAGCGCCGGCGGCGCGCTTGCTGCGGCGCTGCCTGACGTCATGACGCGGCTCGGGATGACGCAACTGAGTTCGATCAGACTGATGTTCGTTCTCTACGCGCTCGTTGGCATTCTGGGCGGCCTTCTTTATGCCCGCATACCGCCTCGTCCGGTGACGCACGAAGACCACAAGCCGGCGGCGCTCGGACCTTCGCGCGCCATCGTCCTGAAGCTCGCAGCCCTCTTCAGTCTCGATGCCTTCGCTGGAGGTTTTGTTGTCCAATCCTTGCTCGCGCTGTGGCTGTTCGAACGATTCGATCTTTCGCTGTCCGAAGCTGGAGTGTTTTTCTTTTGGACGGGCGTGCTGTCGGCGTTTTCGTTTCCTGTCGCCGCCCGGCTATCGAAGCAAATCGGACTCGTGAACACCATGGTGTTCACCCACATTCCATCAAGCATAGCTCTCGGCCTTGCCGCATTCGCACCCACCTTGCCGTTGGTGCTTGCCTTGCTGCTGGTTCGGGCGGCGCTTTCGCAGATGGACGTGCCAACCCGTTCTTCCTACGTGATGGCGGTTGTCACCGAGGCGGAGCGAGCCGCTGCCGCTAGCTTCACATCGGTGCCGCGCAGCCTCGCATCGGCGGCCAGCCCTGCGCTGGCCGGTGCTCTTTTCGCCGCCTCTTATCGGGCTTGGCCGCTTGTCATCTGTGCCGGCCTAAAGATCATATACGACCTCCTGCTGTTGCTGCAGTTCCGTCACCTCAAGCCGCCTGAGGAATCCTGAGGTGCACTGCCTACCGCGGGTGGGAAGTACATCGTCCGCTGCAGCGGCGCATGCCCCATCAGGTCCGTACTCTCAGAGCTCGCTCCGTTCTGTCGGCGATCTGGGTCACGGCATAGGCGATCACCATGTAGATCACCACGGCGACCAGGAAGGCTTCGAGATAGTAGAAGTTCAGCGCCGCGGTCAGCTGCGACTGTGCGAAGATGTCGACTACTTCGATAGCGAAGCCTAGCGACAGCGCCTTCATGATCACCATGAAGGAGTTGGCAAGATCCGGGATCGCTGCCACAATCACCTGCGGCAGCATGACCCGGCGGAAGAGCTGGCTCTTCTTGTAGCCGAGCGAATAGGCGGCGTCCGCCTGCCCCGTATCGAACGAGTTCAGCGCGCCCTTGACCACCTCCGCCTGGAAGGCCGCGACACATGCCGTCAGGGCGACGATGAGCGTTACCCAGTTCGGCGTCGAGTGACCATTGTACTCCACGCCGACGAGCGAGGTCAGGAACTGCAGCGTCGATGGAAGTCCATAATAGGCAAGGAAGATCACCACCACCATCGGGACCCCCTTGAACGCCACCTTGTAGGCGACGACGAGCTGGCGAAGGACGGGGACCCGACGGTACTCGACCATGGCGAAGAGGCTGCCGATGATCGTCGAAAGCACGAAGATTGCGAGCGCCATGGCAAGCGTCAGGGGCACTGCGCCCAGGATGTCCCGGAGGTCGGGAAGAAGAACTTCGACATCGAACATAGTGTGCTCCTTCCTTCGATCAGACGCTTGCCATCAGCGCGGGCCGGGCGGGCGCAGCACTCGGAGCGAACTTCGCGGAACGAAGCTCGAAGAAACGGACGATCAGCCAGGCGGCCAGACAGAGGACCGAATAGAGCACCGCCAATACGAGGTAGGTTTCGAACTGATACTGGTTGTAGTCGCGCTCCATGACGAGGTGGGCGGTCGCCATCACGTCGGCGGCGCCGATGTACATGACCAGAGCCACATTATGGATGAGGTAGATGATCGAGTTTCCGTAGCCCGGCAGCGCGATATGCACCGCCTGCGGCGCGACGACGCGCACCAGCTTCTGCCGGAACGTATAACCGAGGCTGTCGGCCGCGTCATGCTGTCCGCGCTCGACGGCAAGAAAGGCCGGACGCATGACTTCCGACAGATAGCCGCCGTGATAGAGGCTGAGGCCCAGCATGGCGGCGATCGTCGGCGAGACGAAGTCGTCGATGCCGAAAACGCCGACAAGCACCGGAAGACCATAAAAAGCCACGAACAGCTGCAGAACCACCGGAACGCTTCGCGCGTAGGACACGTAGAGGTCGGCCAGCTGGCTGACCACCGCAATCCTGCGCACGCGGAACGTCGTCGTCATCAAAGCCAGCACGAAGCCGGCGACCATGGCCGTGAACGTGATCGCAAGCGTCAGCGGCAGCGCCGAGAGCAGCTCGGGGATCATGATGGATAGGTCCACTTGGGAACACTCCTTCTGTCAGTCAGGGGCCTGGTCGCCGGCTTCGAAGCCGTTACTTCATGTAGGTGGTGATGTCCTCGCCGAACCATTTCTGCGAGAGCTTGGCAAGCGTGCCGTCGGCCTTGAGCTCCTTCAAAGCCTTGTCGATCCCGTCGGCGAGCGCCTTGTTCTCTTCCGAGCGATGGATGAGCACGAAGGTGTTGTTGATCGCGACCGGCTCGCTTGCCTGGACGTTCAGCTTCTGCTGGTCGATCACGGTCTGCTCGCCGAGATTCGACGGCAGGACGAGCGCGTCATACTTGCCGTTCTCGACCTCCTTCAGGCGATCCGGATAGGGAATGCCGGCACTCGAAGCGGTGATTTCGATCTTGTAGTCGGGATTCTTTTCCTGCCACGCCGTAGCGAACTTGTAGATGCCGCCGCCCGCCGTCACCGGCACGATCTTCTTGCCGACCAGATCCTTCATCTCCTTGATGCCGCTGTCCTTGCGGCTGTAGATCTTGATCAGGCTGGCGCCGATCGGCGCTTCCGGGATGAGGAACTGTTTTTCGCGGGCTGGCGCACGATAGTAGCCGCCGGTTGCGATATCGTACTTGCCGGTCGCAAGGCCCGTCTCCTGAGCGATGTCGGCAGCACCTTCCATCACGAACTTGTACTGCGGCAGCTTGGCGTTGATCGCCTTCAGGACATCGGGCTCGTAGCCCTGCGGTTCGACGCCGATCGCGCCCCAGGAGAGCGGCTTCGATTCCGCCGCGGTGGCGATCTTGATCGTCCGAACGTCTTCGGCGAAGGACGCGGTTGCGAATGCGATCGCGACGCCTGCTACGGCGAGACCGAGACCACGGCGCGAGATTGAACTCATGGAAGTCATTTCAGGCATCCTTTCTTACTGGATCGCGCGTTCGGAATTGAGAAACTGAGCGAGGCGCGGGTTGGAGGGCGTATCGAAGATTTCGGACGGACTGCCGTCGGCTGCGACGACACCTCGGTCCATGAAGACGATGCGGTTCGAGATGTTCTTGGCGAACTGCATCTCGTGCGTGACGAGAAGCGAGGTGATGCCCGACGACGTGACATCCTTGATCACCTTGAGGACCTCGTTCACGAGTTCGGGATCGAGCGACGAGGTCGGCTCGTCGAAGAGCATCACATCCGGTTTGACCGCGAGCGCTCTGGCGATGCCCGTTCTCTGGAGCTGCCCGCCCGAAAGCTGCGACGGATAGTTGTCGAGCTTGTCGGAAAGCCCCACCCGCTCAAGCTCCTGCAGCGCAATGGCGCGGGCTTCGTCCTTCGACTTGCCCTGCACGACAACCAGCGGATCCATGACGTTCTGGATGACCGTCATGCTCTTGAAGACGTTGAACTGCTGGAACACCATCGCGGTGCGTAGACGAATCGCCCGAACGGCGGTCTTGTCCGGCCGCGCGAAGTCCATCCTGATATCGTCGAAGGCAATCGTTCCGGATGCGGGCTTCGCCAGGTGGTTGATGCACTTCAACAGCGTCGTCTTGCCGGTTCCGCTGGGACCGATGATCGAAACCACGTCACCTCGTTTCACGGAGAGATCGACGCCATTCAGGATCTGGGTGCGACCGTAGGACAGCTTCAGGTTCTTGATCTCAAGCATTTCGGATCTCAGGTCCTTTCGGAAGACAGTTCGGGAAGCGCTTCGGTCTCGGCATCGAACCACTCGTCGCCGAGAAGTTCCGGCGTGTCGAAGGCCTGGAGGTTTGCAAAGTGCTTCTCGCGGTCTTCGACGAAGAGCGATCGGACGACGCCGCGCGCCAGGCGGTCGGCGCCCTCGCTGATTGCAGGGATGTCGCCTGTGAGCTTGCCGTGGCTGAGGGTCGCCGGGAAGTTGAAGCAATGAATCTTCGAAAGAACCGGGCAGGAACCCGGTTCCCTCTCAAGGAATTCGAAAGCCTCGCCAAGATCAGGCGATCCTTCAAGCTCCGCATTCGCCATCCCGGCCGGCGTCGGGAAGCGGTCGCGCCAAAGTCGGATGTGGGGTTCGAAGACCGCCAGTTCCGGCCGATTGGTCAGATCGATCTTGAAGCCCGTCCCGAAGATCAAGAAGTCGAGGGGGTAGCTGGCCTTCGACGTCGTCACGACGAGCTGGTCGCCGTCCTGCTGCAGGCCGGTGATCGGGCTTTGGAGATGAAGGTGGGCCCGCTCGAAGGAACTGACGCGCAGCACGCTCGGACGCGGCGGCGGCGTCTGCTGGCTCATGGCGTAGTCGAGGAAGCGCCACTTCCATTCGTCGGGCAGTCCGGCGAAGCCATGGACGACGCCCTGGCTGCCGATGCCGGTGAACTTGTTGATCCGCGGCAGTTCCTTGCGGCGGACGAACATGTCGAGGCGGGCGACACCTGCTTCGAGCGCGGTCGCGGCATTGTCCATCGCCGACGCACCCGCACCGATCACCCCTACCCGCTTGCCGCGCAGCGCTGCGAAGTCGATCGCATCGGCGGTGTGCGCCCAGAACCTGCGATCGATATTTTCGGCGATGTCGGGCACGAAGGGGCCGCCGAGACCGTCGCGGCCGGTTGCGAGAACAACGTGGCGGGCGATAATCGTCTCCGTGCGGCCATTCTCGCTGCAGGCGAGGTCGAGCATACCATCGTCGCGCGGCAGGATCGCATCGACCGAGACGCCGTTGCGCACCGGCAGCTCGAGCACCTTCCGATACCAGATCAGGTAGTCCATCCACGTCTCGCGTGGCGCTCGGTCGAGCGCCATCCACGCTGCGCTGCCGAAGCGCGCTTCATAATAGGCCCGGAAGGTGAGCGCCGGCAGTCCCATGGCGGGGCCTGTAAGCTGTTTCGGAGATCGAAGGGTGCGCATCCGGGCGAAAGTGACCCACGGCCCTTCCTGCCCGGCAGGTGCCTTGTCGAGGATGACATGGTTGGCGACGCCAAGACGCTTCAGCATTCCGGAAGCGACGAGGCCTGCCATGCCGCCGCCGATGATGACGACGTCGATGACAGGCTGGCCATCAATTTCGCGGGCGGGAACCCACGCCTTGGCGGGCAGTTCCAGCCAGGAGAGGTCCTGACGAAGACGCGCTTCGAGGGCGTCGAGATTGTGAGGATGTGTGGAAAGGTCGCTCATGCCGGCGCTCCTTCGGAGATCGCAGCCTGCCCGTAGACGGTGTCCGCCAAGGTTTCGATGCCATTCGCCTCCAGCAGGCGGCAGCCAGGCATCTTCAACGCTTCGAGCCGCGCGGCATCGATTACGGCGGCGACGGTTGGCGCTAGCGGCAACGCCGCCGCCGAGATCGCACCGAACAGGAACGGGATGGCCTGGTCGAGCACGCGCATAACGATGCCATCGAGGGGCACGCCGCAGACAGTCGCGGGCTCGACGATGGCAATGCCAAGTCCTGCGCGCACCAACGAGAGCGCAGTCAGCGAGGCGTTGACGTCGATCATGCGATCCGGCGCCACCCCTGCTCGTTCCAGTGCCTCGTCAACGCGGCGACGAAGCCGATAGGGGTTCGCGAGCGTGATGATGCGACGCTCCGCGAGATCGGCCAGGCGAACGACGTCGTTCGCAGCGAGAGGATCGTCGGCGCCGATGGCGATCACGCAAGGTGCTTCCGCGATCCAGTGGATGTCGAGACCGGGATGTTCGAGCGGCAGGCTCGATATGCCAAGATCGGCCGACCGGGCGAGAACCGCCTGCACGACATTTTCGGCGGCGAGCGCCTGGACGTGGAGATGACGCGGGATCAGGTCGGGCGAGACGGCCGCCAAAGCCTGCGGCAGGATTCCTGCGGCAAGAGACGGCGTTGCCGCGATGGTCAAGGTCGCGGGCTCGTCGAGACCGATTGCCTCGGCCCGTTCGCGGATGTGGGTCAGGCTGGCGAGATGACGTTCGACCTCGGCATGGAAGCGCAGTCCGCGCGACGTCGGCTGGATGCGCGGACCGCTTCGGTGGAGGAGCGCATAGCCCAGATCGGCTTCCAGGTCCTGAATCTGCCGCGTCACGGCCGGCTGCGAACGGCCGAGCAGCCGGGCTGCGCCGGTGACGCTGCCGGCCGACATCACCGCCGCGAAGGCTTCGAGCTGCCGGATGTCGAACGGGCTTTTATTCATAGTCAACATGAACCACCGCTATCCATGCTTTGGAAGCATTCGCTTCCTATGATTTGAGCAGATACTAGATAATTATTTCGCATGGATTGCAAGTCTCCATGTGGTTTTGACATAATGGACCTCCACCCTATCTAAACCGCGAGATGCAAAGGAGCCTGCCTTGACGCTCATCGAAACTCTTGCCGCCGTGACACCCGGCTCAGCCCTTGCCGAGGCCATGGAAAAACGGGCGGAGATCCTGCGCCTCAGCGAAGCCGCCCACGACGCAGTCCTTCTTCCGCGTGATCCCGGTGGGCTGTCGCATGGCCTCAGGGCGGCGCTTGCCGCCCGTATGGCCCGTCACAACCACAGCGAAAAACTGGCGAAGCACTACGATGAACTGGTGCAACGTGCCGCCGAGGCATCGACAGCGCCGCTCGCCAAGCCAGGTACTAGCGCAACCGATGGGCGCATCGCAGAGATCGTCCGCCATGCGGACCGACTGACGGTCGCGCCTCGGGAAGCGACCCGCGACCACATAGAAAGATTGCGCAGTGCGGGAATGACCGACGCAGACATCGTCCGGCTGTCGGAGCTTGCCGCCTTCGTAAATTATCAGGCTCGCGTCATTGCAGGGCTGGCGCTGATCGGAGGAAGACAATGAGCGAAGTCGTCCATACCTTCACCACCCAAGTTCCGCGCTGGCAGCCTTACGTCATTCCGGTCGATCTTGAAACTGCGACCGCCGAGCAGCGGGCGGCAATGCAGGTCACGCCCTCCAACAAGGGCATCTCCCCCTACGTCCTGACGCTTGCGCATGACCCGGAATCCCTCGCCGTCCGCTCACCCCTGTTCAACCTGATTATGTACGGTAAGGATGGGCTTTCACCGGGAGAACGCGAGCTGGGCGCCACTGCTGCTTCCGTCGTCAATCGCTGCGTCTACTGCGCCGCCGTCCATGCCTCCCGGTTCATCAGCCATACCAAGCGGACTGATGTGATCGACGCCATTTTCGCCGATGGGCTCGACGCCGAACTCGATGAGCGCCTTCAAACCATCTTCGATTTCTCAGTCCATCTGTCGACGACACCGCCGGAAGCAACGCAAGCTGACGCGCAGGCGCTGACGGACGTCGGTCTTTCCGAGCTTGAAGCCCTGGACCTCGTGTTATCGTCCGCCATATTCGGCTGGGCGAACCGCCTGATGCATACGCTCGGCGAACCAGTAAAGGACTAGACATTTCCGGGTTAGCTTGAAGCATTCTGTTGGATTCGGCGTAGGCGTCACCGCATGCGCATCAGGTCCACAGCGCGATTGCTGATGATTGCTTCCATCGAAAAATAGCCGGTCACTGTCGCAAGATTGAAGTTCGTTATCAGCTTCTGGTAGAAAGCGTCATAGCCCGACATTCCTTTGGTGATGACCTTGATCAGGTAGTCCCAGTCGCCGCCTATTCGGTAGAAATCGACGACTTCCGGCATCCGTTCGACGTGCTTGCGAAAATCTTCCGACCATTCCTTTGAATGATGGCGAGTTCGGATCATGACGATCACCGTGAGATCATAACCGAGCGCTTCGAAATCGATGGAGGCGCGCGATCCTTTGATGACACCTGTCGCATAAAGGCGCTGAAGCCGGCGCCAGCAAGCATTCTGCGACAGTCCGACTTGCTCGGCCAAGTCACGTTGAGAAAGCGAAGAATCCTGCTGCATGCACGTCAGAATTCTCAGATCAATTTCGTCGATTTTTAAACTGTTATCGATCATATGACCCAATCTTGTCGTATTCGTCCAAAAAATCGGTGAAGTTTTCGACGGTGATGCAGATTAGAATCGTTGTCAAATCCTTCGCGGAGAATGACGATGCACGAACTGGCTGCGCGCTATCCATCAAAAGAGCCCTCCACTGTTCTCGGCAAGTTCAAGAGTGATCTCAACCGAGATGACCCCACCGGCAGGTTCAGGGCGGGGCTGATAGGCTCAAAGGCGAAGGTCGACGGCCCGTTCGGCCCCAAGGACCTCGTCTATGCCGACTATGTGGCTTCGGGACGCGCGCTCAGACAGATCGAAGAATTCATCCTCGAAGAGGTCCTTCCCTACTACGCGAACAGCCATACCGAGGCGTCCTACTGCGGAGGGATGATGACCCGCCTTCGACGGGAAGCCCGCTCGATCATTGGAGAGCTCTGCGGAGCCGATCGACAGCATGCCGTTATCTTTGCCGGATCCGGCGCGACGGCGGGCCTCAATCGCCTGGTGAAGCTGCTGGGCGTCGCCGATGCGATCGCGGCCGGCAAAAGCGTGCGCGTCGTCCTCGGCCCATATGAACACCACTCCAACATCCTGCCTTGGCGCGAGAGCGGAGCGGAGGTCATCGAAATTGCCGAGGGCAACGACGGTGGTCCCGATCCGGTCATGTTGCAGAAGGCACTTGAGAACGCGCCCGCAGATTTGACCATTTGCTCGTTCTCTGCCGCATCGAACGTCACCGGCATCCTGACCGACGTCGTGGCTTTCACAAAGATTGCAAAGGCCGCAGGCGCCAAAGTCGTCTGGGACTATGCGGGGGCCGGACCATACGTGCCGATTGCGATGACGCCCGAGCTTGGCGCCGAAATCGACGCAATCGTCGTGTCTCCTCACAAGTTCCTGGGCGGCCCAGGGGCCTCCGGCATATTGGTCGTGCGGCAGGACGCGGTAGTGACGAGCAAGCCATCCTGGCCCGGGGGCGGCACGGTGAAATTCGTGTCACCCACGGGGCACGATTACAGCGACAGCCTGGAGTCTCGGGAGGAAGCGGGAACACCCAACGTCATCGGCGACATCCGTGCGGCGCTTGCCTTTCTGGTCAAGGACGCGATCGGACTTGATGCAATCAAGCGGCTGAACGACGAGTACACGCGGCGCGCCTTCACCGCCTGGAAGGACGTTTCGGAGATCGAACTGCTTGGCTCCACCTCGATCGCACGCTTGCCGATCTTTTCGTTTCGCGTGCGCGATGGAAAGGGTGGCTACATCCACCAGCAATTGGTCACCCGCATGCTCAGCGATCGGTTTGGCATTCAGGCCCGTGGCGGCTGCGCCTGCGCTGGACCCTACGTGCATCGGCTGCTTTCGATAGACACCCGGACGTCGGAGCGCATGCGGCAGGCGATCTTGGCTGGCAACGAAATCGAGAAACCCGGATTCACGCGGCTCAACTTGAGCGTCCTGGCATCGGACGAAACAGTTGCCTTCATCCTGGATTCGGTCGCGCAACTCGCGCGGGACGCATCGTCGTATGTCGCGCTCTACACCTTCGATCCGGCGCGCGCGATCTTCTCACCGGTCGCGTCCGGTCGACAGGAGGCGATCTGTGCGTAGACCTGATGTCGCCGCCTTCTTCGACGCGCGTACCTTTTCGATTCAATACGTGGTCAGCGATCCGCAAACCAGGGCCTGTGCGATCATCGACCCGGTTCTCGATTTCGACGAGAAGTCAGGATCGACAACGACCCACAACGCCGAAATGCTGTTGGACCACATTCGGGACCAGGACCTGCGCCTGCACTGGATCCTCGACACTCATCCGCATGCCGATCACCTTTCGGCCGCCGCCTATCTGAAGGAGCGGACCGGCGCGCCAACGGCGATCGGGAGCCGCGTCACGGATGTTCAGAAAATCTGGTCGAAGATCTACAACTGGCCTGATCTTCCCGTCGACCGCAGCCAGTGGGATCGGCTCTTCTTCGATGGAGAGACCTTCTCTATTGGGAACATCGAGGTCGGCGTCATGTATTCGCCTGGCCATACCCTTGCCTCGATCACCTACACGGCGGGCGACGCCGTGTTCGTTCATGACACTGTCTTCATGCCTGACAGTGGCACTGCCCGTGCGGATTTTCCAGGCGGTAGCGCCAGGTCACTCTGGTTGAGCATTCAGAACATCCTGTCGTTACCAGGCGATACGCGCCTCTTTGTGGGACACGATTATCAGCCCGGCGGCCGGCAGCCGCTCTGGGAAAGCACAGTGGAACGTCAGAGGGCGGAAAACATCCACGTTGCGCGATGTGCTTGCGCCGACGCGTTCGTCACCCTTCGGGAGGCGCGTGATCGCACGCTGCCGATGCCGAAGCTCATACTTCACGCGCTGCAGGTCAACATCAACGGCGGCCGGCTACCGGAACCCGAAGGGAACGGCCTTCGCTATCTCAAGTTCCCGATGGGTGCCTTTCAAGGTTCCGTCTGGTCCTGAGCAACCCGATTACGGCACCTCGTCCGCTGACTGAACATTCTGTGCTCACGCAGGATCCTGAAAAATGGCGCTAGATCTTTTCCAATATGGCATGGGGACCCTCAGCGGCGCCTTGGTTGGCTTCACCCTCGCCCTTCTGGGCGGTGGCGGCTCCATCCTTGCCGTCCCGCTTCTTGTTCACGCCGTAGGACTGACCGACGCCCATACCGCCATTGCCACCAGCGCCGTTGCCGTTGCTTCGAATGCGTTGATCAGCCTAGTCATGCACGCGCGCCGAGGAACGGTGATATGGCGGTATGCGGGACTTTACTGCGCGACTGGCACCGTCGGGGCGCTGCTCGGCGCGTCGATCGGAAAGATGCTCGATGGGAAGCATCTGCTTTTGTATTTCTCGGGGCTGATGATCGCCATCGCCATCTTGATGCTGCGTCGAATAAGCGTCGCCAGCGAAGATACCTGTATCTTCGAACGTCGGAACACCACCAAGGTTCTTGCGATCGGTGGCGGGAGCGGCGTCGTCTCCGGCTTTTTCGGAATAGGCGGTGGCTTCCTGATCGTCCCCGGCCTGGTGTTTTCCACCGGAATGCCGACGATCAATGCGGTGTCGACCTCTTTGGTCGCGATCGTGGCGTTCGGTTCGACTACGGCTGCCACCTATTCCATCTCAGGTCTCGTCGACTGGCCGCTCGCCGCGGTCTTCATCGCGGGAGGCGCGTTCGGCGCCGTCCTCGGCTGCAAGCTTGTGCACCGCCTTAGGCCCTGTCAATCTGCGCTCAATAGTGTTTTTGCGGGCGCCATTCTCACCTTCGGCATCGCCATGGCGTGGAGCACCCTCCTCGGATAGCTCGCTGTTAGCCCCGGTCGATTTGCTTGTGCTTCCACATCCTCTTCAGATTGCCGAGCAACGGCTCGAGATGGAGTAATGTCGCCGACAAGGAGGAAGGGCTTTTCGAACCAGAGCAATTAGAGAAGCCATCGGCGGTCGCCGTGCTCGCGGTGGTCTTCCGGGACCGCATCTCCTATCTGATGAGAAGGCATTCGCAATTGCTTGCCTCCGTCTCGCGCGCGATCGCCAGTCTTGGCTGGCCTCGTGCTTGTCGCTATCGCCGCGATCGAGATAGCGAACTGGTTGAACGCGCGATGAGGATCAGAGCGATGCTAAGACTGCAGACTATACTCGCTTCGGCAGCAATTGCTTTCGTGCCTCTCACCACCGCCCTTGCGGACGATGGTCTGCCGTCGTTCGACCACTTCGCCGATCGCTGCCTGGACCGCGGGCCGCAGTACGATCGCGCGGCCGCACTCGCCCACCGAAACAAGTGGCCGTCGCTTGCTTCCGACATGGTGTTGAGCATTCTTCCTCTTTCGGAACCCGTGGCATTCGACGGCTGGATCACCGGGGCGGGCAGCACGGCGCCATTGGAAGCCCTGGTCGTTGGACGGGCTATGGTCGGAGAGAAGGCTGTCGAGAGCTGCACGATGGCCTTCGCGGGGACCGACGCCGCAGGCTTCGAGCGCAGCCTTGTTTCAACAACAGCGGCAAGGCCGTCCGGAGAGCAGAACGGTGAAGGACGTATCCGGAAATTCTTCACGATCGAGCGCGATGGGTTGAAAGAGGCAGTGACGCTCGATCTTCCCATCTACCCGAACGGCAGCGACGAGGTGGTCGCGAGCGTCGTCGCCGAGCAACAAACCGAGCACTGAATTTGTCCCGATGACAAAGCGATCAATGCATTCTGTCCCGCCATGCCGCATCGGCCGCGCCTTCGCAGCATCGCAAAAATTGCCGAACTAGCAGTTCTTGCCAGCGTCCGCTTGCGGCTAAAGCGCTGAACACGGGACGGTAACGATATTTCGACCGAACCCTTTCCCTGCCATTTCAAACCTCTATGTTGACGGTTGGACGAGCTAAACCCCTACGGCGCGCATCTTTTCAGGCGCGCAAGAAATGCTGTAGAACGTTGAATTGCTGCCATTCACACCGGCGCGGCGGGCGATAGGGAAGCGGTTTTGAATGGGAAGCGTCGGCAACAGCTGGCCGAGAGGCGGCGGCAAAATCGGCGAATTGTTGCGGCATCCGGCCTTTGACGCCGTCGGTCTCGGACCGGTCGAAAGCTGGCCTGCTTCTCTCAAGCATATCGCCGAAATGGTGTTGAATTCGCGCCAGCCGAAATTCGTCGCCTGGGGTCCGGATCTCGCCTTTCTCTACAATGATGCCTACGTGCCTGTTTTCCCCGACCGGCATCCTGGCGCACTCGGGAGACCCTTTCGCGAGGTTTGGGCTGATATCTGGGAACAGTTCTCGCCGATCGTCGCCAGCACGCTTGAAGGCAGGCCGCAGCTGTTTAAAGAGCTGCTCATCCCGATGCGCCGGGACGGCCGCACCGAGGATACCTGGTTCACCTTCTCCTACACGCCGCTGCGCGACGATGACGGCGCCATCGCCGGCATCCTCTGCGCGACCCTCGACGTCACCGAACAGGTCGCCGCCAAGCGCGGCGAGAAGCTGGCGCTGGAAGAACTGCGCGCCAAATCGGAGGCGCTTGCAGTCGTCAACCAGGCGGGCGCCGCTATTACCATCGAGCCCGATGTCGAACGTCTCACCCAGATTGTCGTCGATGCCGGTGTGACACTGACGGGCGCCGAATTCGGCGCCTTCTTCTACAATGTCGATGATGGCGAGGGCGGCAGCTACATGCTTTACGCGCTCTCCGGCGTCGACCGGAAGAACTTCGAGAAATTCCCGATGCCACGCAATACAAAGGTCTTCGAGCCGACCTTCAGCGGCGAAGGCATCGTGCGCTCCGACGACATCCTGCTCGACCCGCGCTACGGCCAGAATCCGCCGCATTCCGGCATGCCGACGGGGCATCTCCCGGTCAGGAGCTATCTTGCCGTGCCGGTCAAATCGCGCGACGGCAGTGTTATCGGCGGCTTGTTCTTCGGCCACGGCGAACCCGGCCGCTTCTCTCAAGCGGCTGAGGCGAGCCTCGTCGGCCTCGCCGGCCAATCGGCCGTCGCGATCGACAATATCCGGCTGTTCCGTGCCGCCAAAATCGAAATCGACCAGCGCCGCCACATGGAAGATCAGCTGCGCAAACTCAACGAAATGCTCGAGGTCCGGGTCGCGGCCGAGATCGCCGATCGCCAGCAGGCCGAAGCAGCGCTCCAGCAGTCGCAGAAGATGGAATCGATCGGCAAGCTCACCGGCGGCGTTGCCCATGACTTCAACAATCTGCTGCAGGTGATCTCAGGCAATCTGCAGCTTCTCGGCAAGGACGTGGCCGATAATGGCCGGGCAAGAGAGCGTATTTCGAATGCGCTTGCCGCCGTCGAACGCGGCTCGCGACTGGCAAGCCAGTTGCTCGCCTTCGGCCGCCGCCAGGCGCTGGAACCGAAGGTCGTCAATATCGGCCGCCTGGTCACCGGCATGGACGACATGCTGCGTCGCGCGCTCGGAGAGGAAATCGAAGTCGAGACCATCGTCTCCGGCGGCCTCTGGAACGCCTTCGCCGATCCGGCCCAGATCGAGAACGCCCTGCTCAACCTCGCGATCAACTCGCGCGACGCTATGGATGGCGTCGGCAAGCTGACGATCGAGGTCGGCAACGCCTTCCTCGACGATTCCTACAACCGCACCCATCCCGAGGTGAAGGCCGGCCAATATGTCGTGCTCGCCGTCACCGATACCGGCTCCGGCATGACGCAAGAGGTGATGGAGCAGGCCTTCGAGCCGTTCTTCTCGACGAAACCGGAAGGCAAGGGCACCGGTCTCGGCCTGTCGATGGTCTACGGCTTCGTCAAACAGTCCGGCGGCCACGTGAAGATCTACAGCGAGATCGGCGAAGGCACGACCGTCAAACTCTACCTCGCCCGCTCGTTCCGCAGCGAGGATCGCGCCACGGCGGCCGACACCATGCCGGCGACCGGTGGAACCGAAACCATCCTTGTCGCCGAGGACGACGAGGGCGTTCGCGCCACGGTCGTCGAGATGCTCTCGGATCTCGGCTATTACGTGCTGAAGGCGAAGGATGCGCACAGCGCCCTCACCGTGATCGAGAGCGGCGCCCATATCGACCTGCTCTTTACCGATGTCGTCATGCCCGGCCCCCTGCGGAGCCCGGAGCTTGCGCGCATGGCGCGACAGCGCCTGCCCGACATCGCCGTGCTCTACACCTCGGGCTATACCGAAAACTCGATCGTCCATGGCGGCAGGCTCGATCCGGGCCTGGAGCTGCTCTCCAAGCCCTATACGCGCGAGGAGCTCGCCCGCAAGATCCGCCAGGTGCTCGCCAACCGGCCGCAACGCCACCAGGCGGAGGCCAATCAGCGGGTGTCCAATGCAAGGCGACCTGATCCACAGGTTCCCGGCACGGCTGGAAAGCTGAGGCTGCTGCTCGTCGAAGACGATGCATTCATCCGGATGGATACCGCCGAAATCCTGCAGGATCTCGGCTACGACGTCATCGAGGCGGGCAGCGGCGAACAGGGCGTTGATATCCTTGGCCACACGCTCATCGACGTCATCGTCGTCGATGTCGGCCTGCCCGGCATGTCGGGCTCGGCCTTTGCCGCCAAGGCGCGGGACGCCCTTCCGTCCGTCGGCCTGGTCTTCGCGACGGGCGACAGCGACCCGCCGGACGCCGCTCGCTTCTCCGGCTCGGTGCTGCTGTCGAAACCCTACGACAACGCTGCGCTCGACCGGGCGGTCAAGAGAGCCGTCGAGCTATCCCAAGCTGAACCGCTCTAACGCCGCCCCCCGTGAGGCTCCACATCTAACTCTTTAAATCTACGCACCGGACTACCGAAAATCGATCTCGTTCGGGCCGATGCTATAGGAACTTTTCCCCTCGGCACCGGTTGGATTCTCTTACAAACCGCGTTCGAGCGCTTTGCAAACCACAGGAGGCGAAGATGCCGCGAGGAGACAAATCCGACTATACCGACAAGCAGAAACGCAAGGCCGAACACATCGAGGAGAGCTACGAGGAGCGTGGCGTCTCCGAGAAGGAGGCCGAACGGCGCGCCTGGGCGACAGTCAACAAGGAAAGCGGCGGCGGCAACAAATCCGGTTCCGGCCGCGGCAAGAAGGATACGCATGAATCCTCCAAAAAGGGCGGTCGGGCCGGCGGCGCTGCATCCGCGGCACGCTCGAAGGAGGAACGTTCCGCTTCCGCCAAGAAGGCGGCCGCGACACGCAAGCGCCACGAGCACCATAGTCATCACTAGGCATGTGCCCAAAGGGTGTAAGCGGTCTCGGGAGACATCATGTTTCAATTCTGTCATCGAGAAGAGGACGGCAGGCGTCAGTCTATCGCCTGCCCATCCGGCAAAGGGATTTTCGCCATGGCCAAATCGAAGAAGAAATGGTCGCAGGACGTTACCGAACACAGCAACGCGATGGACCTCAAGGAAGGCGTGTTCAAATCGGACGATCCGAAGAAAATTGCCCGGTCGATCAAGCACTCCGCCGAGGAGAGCGATCGCCGCAAGTCGAGCCCGTTTCGCGCCGCCATGTCGATGCTGACCTTCTACATCAACCGCGCCGGCGAGCAGCTGTCGAAAAAGCGGCGCTACACACTTGAAAAGGCCAAGAACGAACTGCGAAAAGACTTCGGTCGTCAACCGAGGCATTGAACATGGCATATGAGCTTTATTATTGGGACGGCATTCAAGGCCGCGGCGAATTCGTGCGCTTGGCGCTGGAGGAAGCCGGCGCCGACTATGTCGACGTCACGCGTCAGCCCGGCCGAGGAACGGGCGCCATGCTCGAGATCATGAAGAGCGAAGGCGAGCCGCACATTCCCTTCGCTCCGCCCTTCCTGAAGGACGGCGACCTCCTCATCCCGCATGTCGCCAACATCCTGTTTTACCTCGGGCCGAAGCTCGGCCTTGCGCCGGAGGACGAAAGTCTTCGCTATGTCGCCAATGGTCTGCAGCTCACCATTACCGATTTCGTCGCCGAAGCGCACGATACGCACCACCCGATCGACCTGTCGCTTTATTACGAAGACCAGAAGCAGGAAGCCAAAGCCCGCTCGGTCGCCTTCATCCGGGACCGCATTCCTAAATTCCTCGGTTATTTCGAGCGCGTGCTGACGCGAAATCCGAAAGGTCCCAATCACATGATTGGCAATTCGCTCACCTATGTCGACCTCTCTCTCTTTCAGGTGATCGAGGGCCTCACCTATGCCTTTCCCAAAGCGATGAAGAAGAGCAAGGCCGAATACCCCGCTCTCCTTGCCCTGCATGATGCGGTGGCGAAGCGCCCGAACATCGCCCGTTATCTCGCCTCCCCTCGCCGCCTCGCCTTCAACGAGGAAGGGATTTTCAGACACTATCCGGAGCTAGACGCAGGGAACTGAAGAGTTCAGTTCGGCCTCGCGGGTCAGGAAATCAAGCAGCCTGTTTTCTTCAGCCCGCAGACCCCGCAGCGGCTCGTTGCCGCCTTCGGTCAAAGGATGATCATTGCCGGCGAGCGCGATGATGGCCGGATGGATATAGCTCGAGCGTGAGATCGCCGGCGTATTGTGCAGCGCCTCGGCCGCAGCCTCCGACATTTCCTTCACCGTCGGCCGGCCGCCGCCGACGATCCTTTCGCGGGCGACACCGAAGGCCGCCAGCGATCCGGCCCAGGTGCGGAAGGTCTTCGCGGAAATCGGAATGCCGGATATTTCGGCCAGATAGGCATTCAGCCGGCCGGAATCGACCGGTTTCAGCGAGCCGCTTTCATCCTTCCAGACGAAGAGCTGGCGTCCGGGCAGGTCGGAAATTTCTTCCAGGATTTTCTGCAGCCTGGGATGCTTTAGGCTGCGCTGGACGCGCTTGCCGCCCTTGGCGCGGAATTTGAGCTCGATCCGCCCGTCGACGATCTTCAGGTGCCGCTTCAACAGCGTCGTTGCGCCATAGGTGCCGTTCTCCCTGACATAGGCCTGATTACCGACCCGCAGATGCGCCTCGTCGAGCAGGATCGTCAAAGCCGCCAGCACACCGTTGACATCTTCCGTACCGGTGTCGAGATGACGCAGGACTGTGCGGCGGATCTTCGGCAATGCCCGCCCGAATTCGATCAGCTGGTGGAATTTTCCGGCGCTGCGGAAGGATTGCCAGTCCTTGTGATAGCGGTATTGCTTGCGCCCGCGAGCATCAATGCCGGTTGCCTGAAGGTGACCGTTCTCGTAAAGGCAGATCCAGACGTTCTCATAGGCCGGCGGCAATCCAAGGGAACTGATGCGCGCCCGCTGCACCTCGTCGGAAAGCGTCGTGCCATCAGGCATCACATAGCTGAAGCCCTTGCCTTTCCTTCGCCTGCGGATGCCAGGCTCGGTATCGCTGACATAGATTAGACCCAGTTCGGTGATGGCTTCGGCATTCATGCTTTCGATGACCTACTACCGGGTCCTGAAACCAAACTGGAACCAGCGACGGCGCTCGGCCTTGGTCGCATCTTTCGGCGGTTCAGCCTGCTCCCTCGGTGCGAAGACCGCGACACTCTGAGCATAAACTATCACCGGATTTTCCGGATCATGGACCTGAAAGGCATTCGTCTCCATTCCGGTATCCAGAAGTCTGGACCATTGTTTCACGCCATTGACGCCAGGCAGGTGGACTTCGCAGTCGCCCCCAGCGTTGAAGACCAGGAAAAGATCGTCCATCTTTTCGGTTTCCAGCGCGTGCACGCTCTTCGAGACATAAACGCCGAGGACCTGTAGTCCGTCGTCATTCCACGCCCCGTCGTCCATGAAACTGCCGTCGGGCTTGTACCAGGCGATCTCGATACGTCCGTCTTCGCTGGTTTCGCCCGTCAGAAACCGCTCCTGCCGCAGGACGGGATGCGCCTTGCGGAAGGCGACGGCCTGCCGACAGAAATCGAGAAAGGAATCGTCGAGCCCGTCCCAACTCGTCCAGCCGATCTCGTTGTCCTGACAATAGGCGTTGTTGTTGCCGCCCTGGCTGTTGCCGAGCTCGTCGCCGGCAAGGATCATCGGCACACCCTGCGAGAGCATCAGCGTCGCCATCATGTTGCGCCGACGCCGCGCTCGCGCGGCATTGATGTTGGCATTATCGGTCGCGCCCTCCACGCCCATATTGTCGGAATGATTGTCCGAATGGCCGTCCCGGTTATCCTCGCCGTTCGCCTCATTGTGCTTGCCGTCGAAGGAAACCGTGTCCATCAGCGTGAAGCCGTCATGGGCCGACAGGAGATTGATCGAAGAGGTCGCCCCCCGGTCCGAATGGTTGAATTGCAGCGCCGAGCCGGTGATGCGCGCCGCCAGTTCCGACACCATGCCACCGTCGCCCTTCCAGAACCGGCGCACGTCGTCGCGGAACTTGTCGTTCCACTCGCGGAAAGGGTGCGGGAATCCGCCGACCTGATATCCGCCTTCGCCGATATCCCAGGGTTCGGCGATCAGCTTGACGCCGGAGAGGATCGGATCCTGGCGGATAGCGCCGAAGAACAGGCCCTGACGGTCGAATTCCAACGCCTGCCGCCCGAGCGTGCTGGCGAGGTCGAAGCGGAAGCCGTCTATATGCATGACGCCCACCCAGTAGCGCAGGCTGTCGAGCACCATGCGCATCACCATCGGATTGGCGACATTCAGCGTATTGCCGGTGCCTGTTGTATCGAAGGTGTGGCGGGGATCATCGGGGGAAAGAATGTAATAGCTCGCATTGTCGAGCCCGCGGAAGGAAAGCGTCGGCCCCTTCTCGCTGCCTTCGGCGCTGTGGTTGTAGACCACATCCATGATGACTTCGATGCCGGCGGCATGGAACCGCTTCACCATGGTCTTGATTTCGGTGATCTTGTCGCCGGACAGATACCGCGATTGCGGTGCGAAGAAACCGAGGGTCTGGTAGCCCCAGTAATTGCGGAGATTCTTTTCCAGAAGATAGCGATCGTCCAGGAAATACTGGATGGGCAGGAGCTCGAGCGCCGAAATGCCAAGCTTGACGAGATGATCAATGATCGGATCGCTGCACATGCCGAGAAAGGTGCCGCGCAGCCGATCCGGCACTTTCGGATGCGTCATTGTCAGGCCACGCACATGCGCCTCGTAGATGATGGTGTCGGTCCAGGGCCGACGAATGGCTTCTTCACCGGCCCAGTCGAAGTCCGGATCCTGCACCACGCTCTTGACCATGAAGGGGGCGCTGTCGCGATCGTCGAAGGAAAGATCGTCCTCGCCGATCCGGTAGCCGAACAGCGCGTCATCCCATTTCAGCTCACCCGTTACCTGCTTGGCATAGGGATCGAGCAGAAGCTTGTTCGGATTGAAACGGTGGCCGGCGCCGGGGTCGTAGGGGCCGTGGGCGCGATAGCCGTAGACGGTTCCCGGTCCGATGCCGGCAATATAGCCCGACCAGATGTCGCCCTCGCGTTTCGGCAGAGGCAGCCGCGCGATCTCTTCCTGTCCGTCGGGGGAAAAGAGGCAAAGCTCGATCTGTTCCGCATGGGCCGAGAAGACGGCGAAGTGGGTGCCTGAGCCGATATATTCCGCCCCGAGCTCCGGTTTGAGGAAGTCGAGTTCCGAAAATGAAAAGCTCATGGTGCCCCGCTTGAAATTATGGCCAAGCGGGAAACGTGACCGCGTTTCGAAAGTTCCCTCCGGCGGGCAAAAGGAAAGAGAGCGCCTCCGGAGGTATGGCTTATGGCATCAGCTGGCCGCCATTAACCTCGATGATCTGGCCCGTGATATAGCCCGACAGCGTCGGCGAGGCGAGGAAGAGATAAGCGCCGACGCAATCCTCCGACGTGCCGACGAAGCCCATCGGGATCGACCTGCGTTGCAGCTCCATCTGCTCGTCATTGGTATAACGCTCGTGGAAGGGCGTGGCGATCACACCCGGCGCCACCGCGTTAACGCGGATCCTGTCGGCGACGAACTCCTTGGCATGGCCTCGCGTGATGGTCGAGACGAAGCCTTTGGAGGCGGCATAGAGGACCGCGCCATTGCCGCCGCCGTTGCGTGCGGCGATCGAGGTGGTGTTGATGATGAAGCCGCCCTGCTTCTTCAACCAGGGATGGGCGGCACGCGTCGCCGCCAGCACCGAGCGGGCATTGAGGTCCATGACGGCGGCATAATGGGCGTCGGTATATTCCGAGGTCGGCTTGCGCCCCAGCATGCCGCCGGCATTGTTGATCAGCCCATCGAGATGGCCGAAGGTCTTGGCCGTCTCCTCGACGACACGCTCGGTCTCCCCTTCCCGCGACACGTCGCCCTGGATCAGATGCACCGTGCCGCCGGCAGCCCGGATCTCTTCGCCGAGCTTCTCCGCCGGCTCGCGGCTGGCGTTGTAATGCACGCCCACCTTGGCGCCTTGCGCCGCAAAGGCGCGGGCAACCGCCGCCCCAATCCCAGTCGAGGCGCCCGTGATCAGCACCGCCTTGCCTGATAGATCCGGCAATTTGATGGATGCGAGCATTTGAGCAAGTTCTGTCATGGCTATGACGCCTCCCGGAAAAACAGAGACATAGGTGATGAAACAGGCAGGGGAAGTCTACCAGCCGAAATCTAAGAAGGGCAATGCACGAAATGGCGAGAGCCGAGGTCCTTGCGACACCTCGAATTTCTCTCAGCGGGCATCATCGCCGATGCCCGCCGGAGGACGTTCACTGGACCTTGAAAGAAATTGTTAGGAAGACACACCGAAAGCCGGCTGCGGCTCCCGCCTGGCAAGAGGCGGAAAAGCAAGCGCGATCGCCGCCGCGCCGAGTCCGACCATGGCCGAGCCGATGAACAGCCAGGAATAATTGGCGAAAGTATCGAATATCCAGCCGCCGATGAGAGGGCCGAAGGCCATGCCGAGGCTGGAGAGCATCGTCGCGGCGCCAAGGACAGTGCCGATGATGCGCTGGCCGAAATATTCCCGCGCCAGCACCGCATAGAGCGGCATCACGCCGCCATAGGCACTGCCGAAGACGATGGCGAGCGCATAGAATTCCGTCAATTCGCTGACCAGGAGATAGGTCGCGAGCGCCGCCGCCTGCACCAGCAGACCGGCAACGAGCACCGGCTTCACGCCGATCCGGTCGGCGAGGCTGCCATAGAGCAGCCGACCGCCAAGGCCCGCCAGGCCTTCGACACTGTAGATGCTGACGGCCGCCATCGGTGCGACGCCGCAGATCGTCGCATAATTTACCATGTGGAAGATCGGGCCGGAATGCGCCGCACAGCAGGCAAAGAAGGTGAGGCCGAGCACGATGAATTGCGGCGAGCGGAAGACTTTCGACAGCTGCGGCCGGGCGCCCTCCGCGGCAAACTCGGTGCCGGCATCGACGCTCTCGGCAGGCGGGCGCCGGACCAGCAGGGCGGCAGGCACCAGCAGCACCCAGGCGGCAATGCCGATGATCAGCATGGCGGGGCGCCATTCATAGGCCGAGATCAGCCAGCGGGCGAAAGGCGAAATCGTCATCGGCGCCACCCCCATGCCGGCGGAGACAAGCGACACGGCAAGCCCGCGGTTCACATCGAACCAGGCAGTCGTCGCCGCGATAATCGGCGCGAAGAAAGCGCTGGCGGCCAGTCCGACGAGGAGGCCGTAGGTCAGCTGGAATTCTATCAGCGTCCCGGCCCGGCTCGCCAGAACCAGCGCCAAGCCAAGCAGTGCGGAGCCGATCAGCACGACGATGCGGGGGCCGAAGCGGTCGCTGGCCGCCCCCCAGAGAAAGCCGCCGAAGCCCATGACGATGAAATTCAGCGTCATCGCGCTGGCAATGCCGACATGCGACCAGCCGGTCGCAGTCGCAATCGGTTCCTGGAAAATCGCCAGCGAGAACATCGCGCCGATGGCAACACACGACATCAAAGCGCCGACGGCGACGATGACCCAACGATAGGAAACACTCATGGCTTTATAACCTCCCGCGCCGAAAAAGTGATCGGGCACATGCGGCCGGCCTGCCGCGCTCTGCGCCTCGCGATCTAAAGACGTTCGAACCGCTGAGATTTCGACAGCCCCTCCTATCTTTTTTCCGTTGCGCTGTTCAGAGATTGCGGAACATCACCAAGGCGTCGACGTAACCCTGCGTGGGATGAAGGAAAACGCCAGGCAGCCGGCCGACGATGTCGAAGCCGAGGGATTGCCACAGCTCGACGGCGCGGCGATTGCTGCTGACGACGAAGTTGAACTGCATGGCGCGAAAGCCCCGCGCGCGGGCGTGCGCCAGCGAATGCTCATGCATTCGGCGGGCGACGCCGCGGCTAGCCGCGGCGGCATCGGTCATGTAGCCGCAATTGCAGACATGGCGCCCGCCGCCGGCCTGATTGGCCTTGATATAATAGGTGCCGAGGATGACGCCGCCCTCTTCGGCGACGAAGGTCTCGCGGTCCGGCCCCATCCAGTAGGCGAGCGCATCGGCTTCCGAGAGATCGCGGTCGAGCGCATAGGTCTCGCCGGCACGGATCGTCGGGCCGATGATCCGCCAGATGGCACTTCGGTCCTCGTTGTTTGCAGGTCGGATCAGCATGCCCGATTTCTACAGAAGCCTGATCTGGCGCGCAACCGACCCGGATCTGCCGGCACGTGCCGGAATCCCACGCGTAACCAGCCTCAGACCTTTTTCGAATACGCGAGTGCAATTGCTATCGCCTTGCCTGGCACAGATCCACAACGCCACCCGTGACTTTCGCGCGGGCTCCCGAAAGCTCCGTGCCGTGATGCCGCGATGCTCGCCTGAGAATGCACCGGCGGCGGACGAACCAGCGCTCAAATCTCCGCAACGCGGATCAAACACCCGATTAAACACTGTGGCAGGACAAGTGAACCGGCATCTGGCCCGAGGAGATTGTAATATGAACGTCGAAATCCTTTCCAACCATTGCGAGCACAACGACCGCGCTCAACATCGCGATCTTCGACATTATGCGAAGCATTCACTCTTCAGCGCGCCCGGGCGCCATTCCGCACTCCTCGATATGCTGCCGTCCGATCCATCGGGGGTCGCCCGCACGGTGCAGGCTCTGCTGATCTACGAACACGCCGCAGACCCACTCTATGGTTACAAGGTTCCCGAAGAGCGCCGCGCCGAAAGCCATATCCGTCCTATCGAGAAGATGGTTGATGCGTTGCTGGCGCTTGACGATCGTCCGCTCTCCTGTGCCCGGGCGCCCGGGAAGCGCCTGGTCGGCATTTGCCGCCACTACATGTTGCTGTCCATCGCAATCCTTCGCCACCACGGCGTTCCCGCTCGAGGCCGGGGAGGGTTCGGCGCCTACTTTAATCCCGGCAAATTCGAAGATCACTGGGTTTGTGAATACTGGAGCGCGAGTGATGGACGCTGGGCGCTGCTGGACAGCCAGCTCGACGAGGTTTTCATCCGCAAGCTCGGAATTGGCTTCGACATCCATGACGTTCCACGCGACCAATTCTTGACCGCGTCCGACGCCTGGCGCAGATGCCGCACCGGAGAACTCGATCCGAACTTGTTCGGCATCGAGTTCGCGCAGCTTCGTGGTCTGTGGTTCATCGCCGGAAACCTGATCCGCGACCTCGCCACCCTCAACGGTCGCGAAGTCCTGCCTTGGGACGTTTGGGGTTCACAACCCGCACCCAATTCAACGCTTTCGGACTCGGAACTCGATTTCTTTGACGAGATCGCCTTGCTTACGGCCGATCCGGATGCAGACTTCGACGGCTTGAACCGGCGTTTTTTCGAAGATACGAGATTAAGGCTGCCCGGAAGTGTCTTCAACTCATTGCGCCAGCGTCAAGAAAGAGTGTTAGAGGGCTGAGACGCCGCGCTGCCCCGGCGAGTACCCTGGCTCTCCTGCGACCACTCTGCCCTGGTGCATCGGCAAATGAGACATCCGGTCCCAGGATCTGTGCCTGTGATAGGTGGGTATGGCGCTGGAGCGCCGGGAGTTGGGGATGTGGCGGTCTCTCGGGATCAGACGTGCGCGCCCTCAAACCCTTTCCAGTGCGATTGCGATCCCCTGCCCGACGCCAATGCACATCGTCGACAGCGAGTATTTTCCGCGGGCTTCGGCAAGCTCCAGCGCTGCCGTGCCGGTAATGCGGGCGCCCGACATGCCCAAGGGATGGCCGAGGGCAATAGCGCCGCCATTGCGGTTGACCCGCTGATCGTCATCGGCAATGCCGAGCGCGCGCAGCACCGCCAGGCCCTGGCTGGCAAACGCCTCGTTGAGTTCGATGACTTCGAATTGTTCCTGGTTCATGCCGAGCCGGGCCATCAGCTTGCGCGAGGCGGGAATCGGGCCGACGCCCATGACGCGAGGCGGAACGGCGGCGGAGGCGCCGCCGAGGATACGGGCGATCGGCGTCAGGCCGTATTTCCGCGCCGCCACTTCCGAAGCGACGATCAGCGCGGCCGCGCCGTCATTGACGCCGGAGGCATTGCCTGCGGTGACCGTGCCGCCTTCCTTTTTGAAGGGGGTCGCGAGTTTCGCCAGCGCCTCCATCGTCGTCGCACGCGGATGTTCGTCCCTGTCGACGACGACGGGATCGCCCTTGCGCTGCGGAATGGTGACCGGGGTGATTTCCTTCGCCAATCGTCCGCTCGCCTGGGCGGCGGCGGCCTTGGCCTGGCTGCGCACCGCGAAGGCATCCTGATCCTCGCGGCTGACATGATAATCCTCGGCGACGTTTTCGCCGGTCTCCGGCATGGAATCGACGCCATACTGCTTCTTCATCAGCGGGTTGATAAAGCGCCAGCCGATCGTCGTGTCGTGAATTTCGGCCGCCCGCGAAAAGGCCGTTTCGGCCTTCGGCATGACGAAGGGCGCGCGCGACATGCTTTCGACGCCGCCCGCGATCATCAGCTCCGCCTCGCCGGCGCGGATGGAGCGTGCGGCCGTGATCACCGCATCCATGCCGGAGCCGCAGAGCCGGTTGATCGTCGTGCCGGGGACGGCGACCGGCAGACCGGCCAAGAGCGCCGACATGCGCGCGACGTTGCGATTGTCCTCGCCCGCCTGATTGGCACAGCCGAAGATCACGTCGTCGACGGCGTCCCAGTCGACGGCGCCGTTGCGCTCCATCAGCGCCTTCAGCGGGATGGCGCCGAGATCGTCGGCGCGCACCCCTGAGAGCGAGCCGGCGAAGCGGCCGATCGGCGTCCTGATATAGTCGCAGATAAAGGCTTCGGTCATGGCTTGTCCTTCAGAGTTTCGGCACGACGAGGTCGCCGACCGGCTCCTCGACATGCAACCGCGCACCGGTCATCGCCTGCAGTTCCTCCAGCGACATGGCGGCGAGCTTCTCCCGTAGAACGAAGCGCCCACCGGCAATGTCGATGACGGCATGGCTCGTATAGACGCGGGTGATGCAGGCGACACCCGTCAGCGGAAAGGTGCATTTTTCCACGAGCTTCGGCTCGCCCGTCTTGGTGACGTGCTCGGTGATGACGCAGACCTGCTTGGCGCCGTGCACGAGATCCATGGCGCCGCCGACGGCCGGCACGCCCTTGCTGCCCACCCGCCAGTTGGCGAGGTCGCCATTCTCTGCGACCTGATAGGCGCCGAGGATCGCGACATCGAGATGGCCGCCGCGCACCATGGCAAAGCTGTCAGCGTGATGGAAGAAGGCCGCACCCGGCTTCAGCGTCACCGCCTTCTTGCCGGCATTGATGAGATCCCAATCCTCCTCGCCTTCGGCCGGCGGCTCGCCGAAGTTCAGGATGCCGTTTTCGGTGTGGAAGATCGCTTCGCGGCCGGGCGGCTGATAACGGGCGACCATTTCAGGAAAGCCGATGCCGAGGTTCACGTAGGCGCCGTCGGCGATATCCTGCGCAGCGCGCCAGGCGATCTGCGCATTCGACAGTTTGATGTCTTCGCGAGTGTTGACCGTCATGCGTAAGCCACTCCGGCTCGAATGAGCTCTTCTTCCTGCTGGGGATCGGCAACGGCGACGACGCGATCGACGAAGATGCCGGGTGTCACCACATGCTCGGGATCGATGCCGCCGGCCGGCACGATCGAGGAGACCTGGGCAATCGTCCTGGCGGCCGCCATGCACATCAGCGGATTAAAATTGCGGCCGGCCTTGTTGTAGGTGAGGTTGCCGTGGACGTCGCCGACCTGAGCCTTGACGATGGCAAAATCGGCTTTCAGCCAGCGCTCCTGCACATAATGGCGGCCGTCGAATTCGGCGATGACCTTGCCCTCGGCCAGTTCGGTGCCGTAGCCGGTCGGGGTGTAGAAGGCCGGAATGCCGGCGCCGCCGGCGCGGATGCGCTCGGCAAGCGTCCCCTGCGGCACGAGCTCAAGCTCGATTTCCCCGGCGAGATATTTCTCGGTGAAGGCGCGCGGATCGGAGGAGCGCGGGAACGAGCAGATCATTTTCCGGACCAGGCCGGCGTCAATCATTGCGGCGATGCCGATGCGGCCGTTGCCGGCATTGTTGTTGATCACCGTCAAGTTTTTTGGGCCCTTGTCGATCAGGGCATGGATCAGCTCGATCGGCGCGCCAGAACCGCCGAAACCACCGATCATGACGATCGCGCCGTCACCGATCTCGGAGACGGCCTGCGCCGTGCTCCCGATTGTCTTGTCCATGCGGGATCTCCCAATTCTCCATCAGGCAGATATTTGTGCCGCCCTCCTCCTCAGAGATAAGGCGCAACAGGAGGCCGCCGCAAGTAAATTTGTGCGTTATTTGACATTTGTTCGTATATCGCACATAGCATGACGAGGGAGATCGACATGCGTGAAACTGATTTTGTCAGCGGCTTTGCCCGCGGCCTGAAGGTCATCGAAGCCTTCGGCGAAACGCGCCAGCGGCTTTCGATCGCCGAGGCTTCGAAACTGACGGCGCTTGATCGCGCCACGGTGCGCCGCTCGCTATTGACGCTCGCCGAGCTCGGCTATGCCGATTATGACGGCAAGTTCTTCACGCTGACCCCGAAGATCCTGAGGCTTGGCCATGCCTATCTCGCAGCGACGCCGCTTCCGGCGCTGTTGCAGCCGCATCTCGATCATCTCTCGGAACGCGCCGGCCAGAGCGCCTCGGCGTCGGTGCTCGACGGCACCGAAATCGTCTATATCGCCCGCGCCTCGCAACGCCGGGTCATGTCGATCAATCTCACCCCCGGCAGCCGCCTGCCCGCCTATTGTGCCTCGATGGGCCGGGTGCTGCTTGCGGCGCTTCCCGAGAGCGAGGCGCGCGCCGTCCTTGCCCGCAGCGAGCTGAAGCAAAACACCGCGAATACCAAGACCGATCCAGAGGAACTCATCGCCGAATTCCGCCGCGTGCGTGCTGAGGGTTACGCCCTCATCGATCAGGAGCTGGAAATCGGTCTCTGCTCCATTGCCGTGCCTGTTGAAAACGACCGCGGCGAAACGATGGCGGCGATCAACATTGGCGCGCCGGCCGCCCTCGTCCCGGCATCCGAGATGAAGGAGCGCTATCTCAAGCTGCTAACGGAAACGCAGGCAGCCTTGCGGCCGCTGCTGCGCCGTTGACGGTAGCAGTCGCTGACCTCCGAAGAGAGCAGCTAGCTTTCGCATCGGGCCCTTAACACGCGATAATCGTAGCGCTCACGGCTGAATGTCATCGCGATACGGCTCGGCGCGCGTGTATAGCCGTTGCTCTGTCTACGAGACGTGCGGTCATATAAGCGAAACACGTAACCGCGCCGAGAAGGACCAGGAATGCGAAAGGGCCGTTCAAACCAATCGAACCGGCGAACGGCTTGAAAACACCGATCACACCTCGATGCAAGATGTAGACGGGATAGGAGATATATCCGATCCACGTCGCTAGCCTTTCTGCTTTTGCAGGCATCTCCAGAACGAGACCGAGCGTTACGATGAGCGGCGCCAAGGCAATCGCGAAGACCAGATCGTAGTATGGCCGCAACGCGAACGGAACCGGGGCTGCGATGCAGATCAGCAAAAGGAGGCATGGCGCCATTGCCGCCCAGCCTCTCCTCCATGCCGATACGCCGTTGAATAGACGGCAGATGACAACACCTGCGGTAAATGAAAACATCACCCTGGGCAGTCCACCTACTGCTGATGGCCACTCCCAGCCAATATTCAACATACCGTAGTTCGCAGCGACCAAAACCAAGAATGCAGCCGAGACGACGGCAACTCCGCAGAGGGCACGGACAGGGAGCCGGAAAAGCCACAGTGCGAAAACTATATTGACCAGCAATTCCCAAAACATCGACCATGCCGGGCCGTTGATCGGAAACATCCCTTGCATCGGATGCGCTTGCAGGAAATACATCGGACTAGGTAGAAAGAACGTGTTCGTCGCCGTCGACACCAGAAGATCAATGTCGCTTTGAGCCCGCAGTCCCCAGCTCGTCAGCAAAATGATCTGTGTGAGACCGACAAAGATGCCGATCAAATAGAGCGGATAAAGGCGTTTAATGCGGGCTTTCATGAATGACTGGAATGGCAGACCGTGCGAAAGCCGTCTCCCGTAAATGTCGGCAATGATGAACCCGCTGAGAACGAAGAAAAAGTCGACCGCCAGATAAGCTGATGGTGCGTATCTCTCCTGGAAGTGTGTGGCAACAACACATATAGCGGCAAACCCGCGCATCGCATCGAGAGTATAGTAGCGGCTGCGGCCAATGATCGAAGTGTCTGCACTGTGGATCGCCGGTGACGAGTAACCGCGCTCAAGATCAGTCATCTTGTCGATTATCCTACGCTTGCGGCTGAAGGCCGTTTGAGAATGAAATTCGGGCCGCGAACAATTTGCCGCGGTGGACCAGGAAATCACACAGGGGTCGCCACTGCGCCTCTATCGGCCTTGCCTTGCCGAGCTTGCTTGATGCTGCCGATCAAGACATCCAAACGAGCTCTGCACAGAACGAATATCAAGCTGCAGTAAGCGATGCCACCTCCCAGGACTTCTATGGCCAGACGTGGGTAGGGCGACCAATGACGCAGCAGTTCGTGGAGGAGCAAAACGACAGCCACCATCGCTGCACTAGCCACGGTAGGCCGCAGGAACTGCGCCAAATATGCCGGGATGCTCAGCTCTATATGTTGCGACACCTTCCAGCTCGTGATCGGCCAAAACAACAAAACTTCCACCATGATGGCAAAGACGATCGTCGTCACGCCATAAGGATAGAGAACTGCGATGGTCACGAGCGTGAGGAGATTGCGTGCCAGCTGGTAGTAAAACCACCAATCCATCTCTCCCTGGCTCTTTATCAAGGATGCCTGTACGTAGCCGATCCCAGCCATCAACCCGATAACGCAATAGAATCGCACCGGCCAAACGGCCTCGATCCAGTGCGCACCGAAAATGGTCGTGATCGCATCATCTGCAACCGCCGCGAGGCCGATGAATACGGGGTAGGAAACCAGAGCACAACCGAACGTCGCCATCAGGAATGCTTCCCGGACCTTCTTCGGATCGGACCGCAATGAAGAAAGCAGCACATGCGTCACCGACGTCAGGCCGCCGGCGATGACGTTGTTGATCATGTCAAACAGACGTTTCGAAAAGTTGTAGATCCCGAGCGCAGATGGGCTCAAGAGCACGCCGATGAGCAAGTTGTCCAAGCTCATCGTCTGTAAGAAGCGGGTGCCGGATGCAAAGAAACCATAGTGAAGCAGATCGTCGAGGCTTGCTCTCTTTATGTTCAATCCCGGAAACCAACCCGCACCCCAGAATGCGGCGCCGCACGATGCTGCCGTCGCGGCGATCTGTGCAATCGCAAGCCCCCACAAGCCGAAACCTGCGAGAACCAGAACAAGGCAGATGCAAGCAGACGTAATGGTCGCGATAACTGTACGGACGGCAACCAAATGGAACGACATCTTCCTGTTCACAATCGCGTTCGGAACGACGGCCGTGAAATCGAAGAATACCTTCAATCCCATGATGTATATGAGATAGGTGACTTCCTGATGCCCGACGTAGGCCGCGATCGACGAAGCGGCTAGACATAAAGCGCCGTAGACCAAAAACGAAAAGACCAGCGAAAGCAGGAATATCGTGTCGAGATGGCTCCGCCTTATCTCGGCTCTCTGGATGATCGCCTCGCCAAATGCAGTCGGTCCAAAACTGGCTGCAAACGAGACGATGCTGAATGCCAGCGCGACAAGACCGAAGTCCCGAGGCTGGAGAACGCGGGAAGTGACCACAAAAACAGCGAAGGTGAGGACCGTCGGAATAAGGGTACTTACTGCCGACCAGAAGGCACCCTTGACGGCTGCGGCGGACCGGTTCTCACTGACATGGCTGAAGAGAATATCGTCGTCTTGCAAAACCGACAAACTGAGCTCCTACCGATAATCAGACTGTGGAAGGTTGAGGCACTAGATCGGGGGTGGGAATGCTGGGACTCAGATTCATGGGTCGGCTCGACTTGTACCAGGTTCCGCCGATCTCATAGGGCAGGCGAGACATTGCTGCGAAAATCTCGCTCGCATTCGTCGCTTTCTCGACCAGGGGGCTGTCGCCGGTCTGGCTACTGATGAAAGCGTGCAGACGGCTTCCGTCTCTCGCGACCGCGATATGCGGCTTATTGAGCAAGAGACAGAGAATATGACCGTGTAAATGGTTGGTAATTATCCGTTGCGCGCCGGACAGAATCCTCACGCCATAATCTACATAACGGGCAGCGACCTCCTCGCGATGCTGGACCATCATCGCTGAGCGGCTGAAGCCATATCTCAGCGCTGAGCTGACCACACTCGACGTGCGCATGCGCGACAAACGACCTGGACCGTTGATCCAGTTGGTCAGGGGGCCGTCAACTATCGCTCGCGCCCCGGCGATATCGACATCGTCCTCAAGAGGCTGCATCACATACAACACTCTAAGGGGATCAGCTTCGAAGGGTTTGAGCGTCTCGATACCGAATGCCGTGTCCGGGCCAGATTCAACTTCGCAATCAAAGTTTGCTCTTGCCAGCTCAAAGCTCTGGTCATCGCGCGTCATGAGAAAAAAGTTGCGATGCCTTCCAATGCTGCGTTTGGCGTACTCCTTGAGCGCCTCGTTTGCGAAGTGAATCGATTGCGGCATCTGGATGATCGTCCGATCCGGATATTTCCACATCAAACGGCAACGAATATCATCCCTGCCCGCCCGCAAATCTCCAAAATTGCTCCAGCCACAAATGAAAATGGGAGCGTCGCCTGGCGTTGCCTTTATCTCGTCTATATTCTGAGATGCGCTACACGTAAGCACAGGCATTCGGCCCGTTACTTTTTTCAATACTTTTAGAAGACCGAGCCAACTTGCATGGTGCCCAGGATCTTTTGTTGATGGAAAGTCAACTACTATGTATGGCTGTCCACGTTTTACAAATTTCCTTACTATCTCAAACAACTTTTGTCTTTGTCTTTGCAGAACAATTTCACCAAGATGATTCATATATTTAGCTTTATCACGACTCTATCTCATACCACTTGCACAACTCAGTTTTGAAGTCAATTCGACTTGAGCGCGACATAGAAGCGCACCAAATTTACATTAAATTTTGGTAAGGTTAACTCGGCACGCTGTAGTTTCGGGAGGCGGCGCTTCTATCGCTCGCTGCGCCGGGATGCCTTCGGTCCCTCTTCACCAAATTGAGGTGGTGTGCTGCATCGTGGCGTTCCGGTTGATCACATCATTCGGAATTACTCCACTTGATGCATCATAATTTCTGATATACATCAGGTGCTCCGGAAATTACGGGGAAGTGATGGAACGTTCGTTTTTAACGATTGCGGCTGGCGAAAATAGCGAGGCCATACGGGCCCTGTCGGCGCCGGCGCGGATTGAGATACTCAAGCTGCTTTGCGCCAAAGGGCCACTCAACATCAATGATATTGCGCAGACGCTGTCCCTCCCCCAATCCACGGTCGCGACCGGGATCCAGATCCTCGAGGATGCCGGGCTGGTCGATTCCAGGCTGGCCAAGGCGCGCAAGGGCAACCAGAAGATCTGCTCGGCGGTCTATAGCGAGATCCTGATCAGTTTCGAGGAAAGTGCGGCGCAACGGGCGAACAATATCATCGAGGTCGAGATGCCGGTCGGGCTTTATACGAGCTGCGATGTGCATGCACCCTGCGGTCTCTGCTCGACCGAGAGCGTCATCGGCCCGCTCGATGTGCCCGATTATTTCCTCGATCCCCAGCGCATGCAGGCCGGGCTCGTCTGGTTCGGCCGCGGCTATGTAGAATACAAATTTCCCAACAATGCCAAGGTGTTGAACAAGGATATCCGCGCCATCGAATTTTCGCTGGAGCTGTCGTCGGAGGTGCCGGGCACCAATCCGGACTGGCCCTCCGACATCACGCTCTGGGTCAACGGCATGGCAATCGGCACCTGGACCTCGCCCGGCGATTACGGCGACAAGCGCGGCGCCTTCACGCCGGCGTGGTGGAAGCTCGAGGGTTCACAGTACGGGACGATGAAAACCTGGCGGATCTCGACGCGCGGCACCTTTATCGACGGTATCGCCGCCTCGAATATCACGCTCAGCGATCTGGCGCTTGGCCAGCATTCCTCCATCCGCCTGCGCGTCGGCATCGCCGAGAATGCCGGCCACACCGGCGGCGTCAATATCTTCGGCCGCGGCTTCGGCAATCACGGCCGCGACATCACCATGCGACTGCATGTGTGAATTTATAATATCGGATATCCTGATTTAAAAAACGCATTTATTTCGCACATCAACAGTCGCTAAATTTATTCAAATCTTTGATATTAAATGTTTTTTCTCGATTTTAGCATTAGTATGATTAAATCCGCCTTTCGGTTGACATCACGACATTCCTGATATCAAGTTAGAGGCACGAAAACAAAATTCCTGATACATAAACGGGGAGGATCCGTTGAAGACGAATGTCGTTGCCCACCGCGATTTCCGCATCGCGACCATTGACGCCAGGCTCTACAGCTCGTTTCTCGAGCATCTCGGCAGAGCGATCTACGGCGGCATCTATGAGCCCGGACATCCCACCGCCGATGAAGACGGCTTCCGCCGCGACGTGCTCGATCTGGTGCGTGAGCTCGATACGCCCTACTGCCGTTATCCCGGCGGCAACTTCGTCTCGGCCTACAATTGGGAAGATGGGGTCGGCCCGCGCTCGGAGCGCCCGGTTCGCCTCGACCTCGCCTGGCGCACCCGCGAAGCCAACCAGGTCGGCGTCAACGAATTCGTCGACTGGTGCAAGAAGGCCAATACCAAGCCGATGCTCGCCGTCAATCTCGGCTCGCGCGGCCTCGATGCCGCTCGCAATTTCCTGGAATATTGCAATCATCCCGGCGGCACCTACTGGTCGGACCTGCGCCGCAAACACGGCTGGTCCAATCCGCATGACGTGAAACTCTGGTGCCTCGGCAACGAGATGGACGGCCCCTGGCAGGTCGGCCACAAATCGGCCTATGAATATGGCCGGCTGGCCGACGAGACAGCGAAGGCCATGCGCGGCTTCGACAAGTCGCTCGAGCTCGTCGTCTGCGGCTCGTCGAATTCCGACATGAAGACCTATCCGCAATGGGAGGCCGAGGTTCTCGACCAGTGCTATGACAGCGCCGATTACATCTCGCTGCATATGTATTTCGCCAACCGCGAAAAGAACACGCTGAACTACCTTGCCCGCGCCACCAAGCTCGACCGCTACATCACCACGATCGGCGGCGTGATCGATTACATCAAGGCGAAGAAGCGCTCGAAGAAGACGATCGGCATTTCCTTCGACGAATGGAACGTCTGGTATCATTCCAACCAGCAGGACAAGGAAATCCTGGCGCGCGACGAGTGGCCGGATGCGCCGCATCTGCTGGAAGACGTCTATAATTTCGAGGACGTGCTGCAGGTCGGCGGCATCCTCAACACCTTTATCCGCCGCTCCGACCGGGTGCGCATCGCCTGCATCGCCCAGCTCGTCAACGTCATTGCCCCGATCATGACCGAGGATGGCGGTGCGGCCTGGCGCCAGACGATCTATTATCCCTTCTACTACGCCTCGCGATATGGCCGCGGATCGGCGCTGCAGCTCGTCGTCGACGGCCCGAGCTATGACAGCGACGAGGAGAACGAGGTTCCCTATCTCGACGTCTCGGCCGTGCATTCCGAGGATGGCCGGTCGCTGACCTTCTTTGCCGTCAACCGCCATCCCGATACGGCGCTCGATCTCGACGTGCGGCTGGAAGGTTTCGGCGGCGCCCGGCTGATCGAGCAGGTGGAGATGACCCATGGCGATCTCGAAGCCGTCAACACAGCGCGGCGGCCGGAGACGGTCGCTCCGGTGCAGGTCGACAGCGCCAAGATCGAAGACGGACGGGTGCGGGCGGCGCTGAAGCCGCTCTCCTACAACGTCATCCGGCTGTCGGTGTGACAGTCGCCGCCGGGTAAAGACCCGGCTAGAAAATCGGCTCCCTGCGAGGAGGCAGGCAGCCGGAGGATGGTTCTCCGAAGCGCAAGGCTCACAAGCCCGCTTCTGCGAACCGACAACCGCGACATGCCCATGCGTGCCTCAGCGGCCGCCGCATCGTCGCTTACAAGGGAGGAGTTCATGCAAAAGTGGAAGAGGTTTGCATTCGGCTTCGTGCTGGCCACGCTCGGTCTGACCGGTCTGGCCACCGCCGAAGACTACACCTCCTTGCCGCGCAAGGAGACGCTCATCGTTGAAAATCCGGAAGGGACGATCAAAAATCCCGGCTGGTTCAACATCTGGGTCAATGGCGGCGGCGGTGTTTCCACCGGCCTGCAGCAGCTGACCATGGATACGCTCTGGTATATCGACCCCGAACAAGGGCTTGGCGGCGCAACCTGGGACAATTCGCTCGCCGCCGACAAGCCGCAATATAATGCCGACTTCACCGAGATGACCGTGAAACTGCGCAAGGGGCTCTTCTGGAGCGACGGCGTCGAGTTCACCGCCGACGACGTGGTCTATACCGTCAAGACCCAGATGGACCACCCCGGCATGATCTGGAGTGCGGCCTTCTCGGTGCAGGTGGCAAGCGTCGAGGCGACTGATCCCTATACGGTGGTGTTCAAGCTGAAGAAGCCGAATGCGCGTTTCCATTCCATCTTCACCGTGCGCTGGAACGGCGCCTGGATCATGCCCAAGCACGTGTTCGAGAAGGTGGCCGATCCGCTGCGCTATGATTTCGCCAACCCTGTCTCGCTCGGCGCCTATAAACTCAAGGCCTACGACCCGCAGGGCAAATGGTATACCTGGGAGAAGCGCGACGACTGGCAGCGCACCTCGCTTGCCCGCTTCGGCGAGCCGGCCCCGAAATATGTGACCTATACCGATCCCGGCCCGCCGGATAAACGCACCATCGCCCAGCTCGAGCACAATCTCGATATCATCCACGACAACACCCCGGAGGGCATGTTCACCCTCAAGGAGAAGTCGAAGACCGTCGATACCTGGTTCCCGGGCTTCCCCTTCGCCCATCCGGATCCGACGCTGCCGGCGGTGATCTTCAATACCCAGGAAGCGCCCTTCGACAATGCCGATGTGCGCTGGGCACTGGCCCTCCTGATCGACATCAAGGCCGTCGACATGGCGAGCTACCGCGGGACGGCGACGCTCTCCGCGCTCGGCGTGCCGCCGACGGCGGCGACGATGAAGGATTACCAGGAGCCGATGCAGGATTGGCTGAAGAATTTCGAGATCGATACCGGCAAGAGCAAGATCAAGCCTTATGATCCGACGGTCGGACAGCAAATCGCCGATCTCCTGCGCAAGCAGCCGAAGTTCAAGGACCAGATCCCGTCCGACCCGCAGGCAATCAGCAATGCCTTCGGCTATGGCTGGTGGAAGCCGAATCCGAAAGCAGCCGGTGAACTGCTTGAGAAGGCCGGCTTCAAGAAATCCGGCGGCAAATGGATGACCCCGGACGGTCAGCCGTTCAAGATCCGGATGACGGTTGAGGGCGACACGCGCTCCGTCTTCACCCGGGCCGGCACGCTGATCGCCCAGCAATGGGCCGCCTTCGGCATCGACGCCAAAGCCGTGCCCACCGAGAAACTGTGGCAGGTGGCGCTTCAGCCCGGCGATTTCCAGGTGGCGATCGCCTGGAGCGTCGAGACCTGGGGCGGCGATCCCGACCTGTCGTTCTTCCTGGACAGCTGGCACTCGCAGTTCGTGGCCAAGAAGGGCGACGTTCAGCCGCCGCGCAACTGGCAGCGCTGGTCCAATCCGGAGCTCGACAAGATCATCGAGAGCATCCGCGGCATCAGCGCCGACGATCCGAAGGGCCTCGAGCTCGGCAAGGATTATCTGAAGCTCGTCGCCCGTGAAATGCCGACGATCCCGCTGATGTCCTATAACGTCTTCACCTCGATGGATACGACCTATTGGACCGGCTACCCGACGATCAAGGATCCCTATACCGATCCGGTGCCGAACTGGGCAAACTCCAGGCTGATGATGGTCAAGCTGAAGCCGGCCCAAGCGAAATAATCCTCCCAACGCCGGCGCGTAGCCATCGCGCCGGCCCCTTATCGGCGGGCGATGCCCGCCGATCCTTTCCTTCGGTGAAAGGGAACCAGAGAGGAACCACTGCCTTATGACGCCCTATCTGATCTTTGTCCTGAAACGGTTCGGTCAGTTTCTGCTCGTCGTTTTTCTCGGCGTGACGATCACCTTCTTCGTCACCCACCTGACCCCGATCGATCCGGTCGAAGAAAGCATAGGCGCCATCACGCAGATGGGTCAGTCCGATCCGAACGCGATCGAGCTGATGCGCCAGTCGCTGCGTGAGCTCTACGGCATGCAGGGTTCGATCTGGCAGCAATATCTGCATTTCTGGCTGCGGCTGGCGACCGGCGATCTCGGTCCCTCGCTTTCGGCCTTCCCGACGCCTGTCACCACCATCATTCTGCGCTCACTGCCCTGGACGATCGGGCTGATGACGGTGTCGACGCTGATCACCTTCGTGCTCGGCAACGCGATCGGCGCGCTCGCCGGCTATTACCGGAAGGCCACGGTGCTGAAGGCCGTCAGCCTCGTCTTCATCGCCCTGCTGCCCATTCCTTATTATATCCTCGCCTTCGTGCTGCTCATCGTCTTCGGCTACATCTGGCCGGTGCTGCCGATCAATGGCGGCTACGAGATGAACGCCAATCTCAACCTTTCCTTCGCCCTGGTCCTCGATATCCTCAAACATTCGATCCTGCCCGCCTTGTCGCTGATCCTGGTCGGCGCCGGCAGCTGGCTGATCGGCATGCGGGCGCTGGTTTCCAACATCATCACCGACGATTACGTCGTCTTCGCCGAGCTCGGCGGCGTGCCGAAGGGAAAGATCCTGCGCTCCTACATCGCCCGCAACGCCATGGTGCCGCAATTCACCGGGCTTGCCATGTCGCTCGGCGCGATCTTCAACGGCACCGTCATCACCGAAATCGTCTTCGGTTATCCCGGCATCGGCAACCTTCTGATCTCGGCGGTGCATGCCGGCGACTACAGCCTGGTGCTCGGCCTCGGCGCCTTGTCGATCGTCGGCGTTGCCGCCGCTGTCTTCATCATCGACGTGCTCAGCCCGCTGATCGATCCGCGCATCAAGGTGGAATAGGCCATGTTTACGATCATCCGCGACCTCGCGCGCCAGAATACGGAATTCCTCTGCGGCCTGCTGCTCTTTGCCGTCATCGTCGCCGCCGTCATCCTCTCCTATTTCTCGCCCTATGGCGCGACCGACATCTATCTCCTGCCGCCCGACATGCCGCCGGGTAGTGAATACTGGCTCGGCACCACCTCGCGCGGCCAGGACGTGTTCTGGCAGCTGACGATTGCGCTTCGCAACACCCTGTTCTTCGGCATCGGCGTCGCCTTTCTCTCGCGCATCATCTCGCTTGTTGTCGGGCTGGTGGCCGGTTATGCCGGCGGGGCGGTCGACCGGGTGCTGATGGCGATCAACGACAGCGTCATGGTCATCCCGCAATTTCCGCTGCTGATCCTGTTTTACTTCGTGCTGAAGGACAATATGACCTGGGCCGTGCTGATCGTCATCATGGCCTCGCTCGGCTGGTCTTATGACGCGCGCCTGATCCGCTCGGTCGCGCTCGGCCTGAAGAGCCGGCCGTTTACCACCCAGAGCGTCTATTCCGGCATGACCATGCGCAAGATCCTCGTCGAGGAGCACCTGCCCTATGTGCTGCCGATCGTCTTCGCGACGACGATGAACAACATGATCTGGTCAATCGGCATGGAGATCACCCTTTCGGTGCTCGGTTTCACCGACATCGAGACGCCGACCATGGGCATGATGATCTACTGGGCCAATGCGCATTCGGCGCTGATCTCGGGCATCTGGTGGTGGGTCGCCGCCCCCGTCGCCGTCATCGTCATTCTCTTCCTGGCGCTCTTCCTGCTGTCCATGTCGATGAACGAATATAATGATCCGCGCAGCCGGCTGAACCGGATGGGAAGTTAGCATGCAGCCTTTGGTCGAAATCGAAAACCTGAAAGCCTATTACCGCGCCTTCCTCTATGGCGTCGATCGCGAGGTGCGGGCCGTCGACGACATCAGCCTGACGATCCGCCGCGGCGAGGTCTATGGCGTCGCCGGTGAATCGAGCAGCGGCAAGACGACGCTGATCAAGACCATCGCCGGCGCCATCCGGCCGCCGCTCCGGGTCGTCTCCGGCAGCGTCAAATTCCACTTCGGCGGCGGCACCCAGGATCTCTATGCGATGACGCCGGAGGAGCGCGTGGCGCTGCGCTGGAAGCATCTCTCCTATATCATGCAGGGCTCGATGAATGTGCTCAATCCGGTGCGCCGGATCCGCCATTCCTTCACCGATTTCGCCTTCCGCCACATGAAGGTGAGCAAATCAGTCTTTTTCGAAAAGGTCGCCAACCACCTGCAGCGGCTGAAGCTCGATCCGCAGCTGCTCGACGCCTATCCGCACGAACTCTCCGGCGGCATGCGCCAGCGCATGACCATTGCGCTCGCCACCATCCTGACGCCGGAATTCATCATCGCCGACGAGCCGACGACCGCGCTCGACGTCATCGTGCAGCGCGATGTGCTGTCGATGATCCGCGACATCCAGCGCGAGATGGGCTCGTCCTTCCTGTTCGTCACCCATGACATGGGTGTGCATGCGACCGTCTCCGACCGCATCGGCATCGTCTATGCCGGCCGGCTGGTCGAGGAGGCGCCGACGGCCAAGCTCTTCAGCGCGCCGCTCCACCCCTATACGCAGCATCTCGTCGGCAGCCTGCCGAAGATCGGCGACCCCACCACCCGGCCCTCGCTGGAGGGACGGCCGCCGAACCTCGCCATGCCGCCGGAGGGCTGCCGCTTCCACCCGCGCTGCCCGAAGCGCATGGAGATTTGCTCACAGAAAGTTCCGCCCATGGTCACCGTCGCGCCGGAGCGGCGGGTGGCGTGTTTTGCGGTTACGGGGGATCAGGTGTGACTCTGCTTAGCCTCTCGCATGTGACGAAAATCTACCGCCAGGGCGGCATGCTCGGCCGGCGGCTGATCACCGCCGTCAAAGATGTCAGCTTCGAGATCGGCGACGAGCCGGAGATCCTCTCGATCGTCGGCGAATCCGGCTCGGGCAAATCGACGGTGGCGGCGATGATCCTCGGCCAGGCCGAGCCGACCGAAGGCGAGCTGCAATTTGCCGGCAAGACCGTCGCCAACAACAGCCGGGCCGAACGCACGGCCTTCATGAAGGAGGTGCAGCCGGTGCTGCAGAACCCCTTCGAAGCCTTCAATCCGCTGAAGCGGGTGGACCGCTACCTCTTCGAGACCGCCCGCAATTTCTCCGCCTCCGGCAACCGGCCGGACCGGCGGGAGGTGGAGAAGATGGCCGATACCGCCCTCCATCACGTCGGCCTGACGCTGGAAGAGGTGAAGGGCCGCTTCCCCCACGAACTCTCCGGCGGCCAGCTGCAGCGCGTCGCCATCGCCCGCGCGCTGATCCCCGAGCCGCGCCTGCTGGTGGCCGACGAGCCGGTCTCCATGGTCGACGCCTCGCTGCGCATGGCAATCGTCAACCTCTTCGGCCGGCTGAAGAACGAGCTGGGGCTTTCGATCATCTACATCACGCATGATCTGGCGACGGCTTATTATGTCAGCGACAATATTATCATCATGCGCAAGGGTGAGATTGTCGAAAGGGGGCGGGCGCGGGCGGTGTTGGACGATCCGCAGCATGAGTATTCAAGGGCGCTGAAGGATGCGGTGTTGGCAGCGGAGTTTGGTGAGACGGCGTAGGATTGCAGACTGCATCTATCATCAGGCGTTATTTCTTCCCGGCTGACGACGGGGCTCCCATCCGCTCAAATCTGTAAAGACAGCGATCAACAAGCCGCTGGCGCTCGTCAGCAGCTGCACAGTCTGGCTGGTGTTTGAAGAGATGAAAAAGCCGCCTTGAAAGGATTCGAACCGTCCGATTAGGCCTTCGAATGCGATGGCTTCTAGCGCGGTCGCCTGAGGGCCTAATTCTTTTAAGTGACTTTCGCGCATGCTCCACGCGCTCTACTATCCTGGCGGGAAATTTGGAGAGGGGCATGCACTATCGCCAAAGGTCGATGCTGTTCGCGGCGCCTTGGCTGATCATCGGAGCTACCGCAGTAGGCGCGTCGGGCGAGATAACTGTTGCGGACTTCGATAAGCCAGAACTGCTGATCGTAGCACTGTTTTTCGGCTTCGCCATCGGCATGGCCGTCGAGCAGCTCTTAGCCGTGATGAGAAAACAGGCGTGGCAGGAGAGAAACAGATCACGCTCCGAGGAAAGGCGCAGCAATGAGCGCATCTTATTGGGACCTTGGCGTCAGATGCCAGCTCCGGAGTCATTGAGACCAGTCGATGCCGCCGACCAAATGCGTATCGTGATGCGTTCGCAGTTCACTATTCAGCCGTTGCTGAACAAGAGCGAAGCTCGAGTGTTTCGGGAGCTCGACAGCATGGTGATCGGTTGCAATTCTTCCTGGCAGGTGATGGCGCAGGTTTCGTTGGGCGAAATCCTCCGAAGCGCCGATGCGGACGCCTACAGTTGCATCAACTCTAAGCGAGTCGACTTGCTGCTCGTAGACAGCAATTGCCGACCGCGACATGTCATCGAGTACCAGGGCGGAGGACACCATCAAGGCACCGCAGCCGCACGCGACGCGGTAAAGAAGGAGGCGCTGCGACGCGCCGGGGTCGGCTATCACGAGGTGGTGGCTGGCCACACCACCCCATCGGAACTCAGGCGATTGGTCGAAAAGCTGGTGGATAAACCGATTGCCAGCTAACGCGCTTCCGTTACTCATGCCTGCACGGCCGAGTCGCTTCCAACGGAAGGAACCATCTCCTCGTCTTGATGGTGTGGAGGCGCAAACGGGATGATCTCCGATTTCCAGGCCGTTCGCGAAAATCTGTTTCCGGCCAGCCACGGAGCCATTGAGGAGTGGGAGACTTTCCCCTGGCATCGCGACCGAACCAATCGAATTCAGGCTCATAAGGCACATTCGTCACAAGCCATCGCAATCGACGTGTTCGGCACGATAAAGATGAGCACAGATCGCGACCGCATCTTCGACGCCATCGCTTCAACAATTGGCGTAGCACCGGGCGGTCCATGGGCGATAACACTCGAGTGGACAGATAGTCATCGGCTTTTGGGAGAACCAAGGCCTACGCAAGTCGATGCCCTCGCCGTCGGCTCGAAGGCTGCGCTCGTCATCGAGTGCAAATTCACCGAACCCGGCGGACAATGTAGCCAAACGGCCTTGTTGCGCTCGGGCGAGCGCCAATGCAACGGAAGCTATATCGAACAGATCAACCCGGGCAATGGCTTGCGCGCCCGCTGCGCTCTCACAGGCAAAGGCATTCGTTACTGGGAATACATTCCAGAGGTCTTCGCGCTTGATGCGGCTGTCGACCACACGCCCTGCCCATTTAAGACTGATGCCTATCAGTGGATGCGCAACGCCGTGCTGGCGGCAGCGTTTAGTAGACAGTACGGCCTTCAAGCGGCCGCCCTCGCAGCCTTTGCCGATCATCCCAGTTTTCCGACGGCCCGCAAAGCGAAGCGAGGCCTGATCGATTCTGGTCTCGGTGGCAGGGCTGCCGTCACACCCATTTCCTACCAGCAGATCATTGCGATCGCTTGTCACGTCGGCCTCGACCAAGAACTTTGGAACGACCTTTCTGCATGGATCGATCGAAAGATCGCAATGGCCGCCTTACGAAGATCGGTTTTCCAAGAGGTTTGAAATGGATACTGATATATGGGATCGAGCCTTCTATGACGACGGCGAATGGGTTTCTTGGTCTGACGTGGAAGACCAACTCCTATACCAGGAGTGGCGAGTGAAATATCCCAATGCGGACAGATCTTTGATTCCTTATTTTCAGGAACTCTTGTCGCTGGCACAAAGCTACCACCTTGAGACGGGCCGGCATCTCAACGCATACGGAGACATTGGGGAACTCTTCGGCGCCATTACCCACGGAATAAAACTGAACAAGAATTACGCGCAAGGCGCCGATGGTAGGCTTGGCAACGATCACATTGAAATCAAAACCATTACGCCATTCAAGTCCAACGACGAGCTTACCGTAAAGATGTCAGGCAATTTCAGCAAACTACTCGTCGTGAAGATCAATGCGGACTTTGAAGTCTCATCCCGGATGGTCGATCGCTCGAAGCTCCCTAAAACGGCTGAACCTCTCTTGAGAATAAGGTGGAGTGATCTGGCTGATCTCGAATGACGCTTAGCCAGCAATTACGGCTTGGTTCTTTCCTGACCTTCGAAAGAGCATAGTAAGCAGACACGCAGCCCCGGCGTATGTCGGCCTCACCCTCGAGGAGGGGAAGGCCGTTTTTCCCCACGAACTCTCCGGCGCCCAGTTGCAGCGCATCGCCATCGCCCCCACGCTGATCCACAACCGCGCCTGCTGTGGCCGACGAACCGATCTCAATGGTCGACGCGTCGCTGCGCCATCGTCAACCTCTTCGGCCGGCTGAAAATCGAACTGGGGCTTTCAATCATCTCCGTCACGGATGATCTCGCGACCGCCTATTACGTCAGCGATAACATTATCATCTGCGCAAAGTTGATCTTGTTGAACGGGGGCGGGCGCGGTGTTGGATGATCCGCAGCATGCCTATTCGCGGGCGTTGAAGGATGCGGTGCTGGCGGCGGAGTTTGGGGCGATTGGGTGAGTGGTGTGGGGAGACCCAGCGTGATCCTTTTCGGTGGACGACTGGGAAAGGGTCGACCTTGAGCATGCTTCCAACTCTCATCGACCTCACAGCGACTCTTGATTAGGGCGGGTTCAATGGTGCCAGCGGTAACCGGTAAACGGAAATTCGGAAAGTCAAAACGAGAGTTCCGACTAGCTGGCAACTCTAGTAACTTTTGATCCATCAGATTTTGCGATACTCGATCTGTGAGAGTATGGAGACTGCCAGCATGATAAAAGAATGGCGCGTTAAGAATTTTAAATCGCTTGCCCAACCAAACATTTTAAGGCTGGCAAAAATCAATGTTATCGCGGGCGCAAACAGCAGCGGGAAAAGTAGCGTTATCCAAAGCATCCTGTTGTTGAAGCAAACACTGCAATATGCCGCTCGCAGCCGGGCACTTGCGTTAAACGGACCGATTCTAAGATTGGGCGATCTGGATGATGTAAAACATCGAGGTTCCACAGATCCGTTCATTGAGTTTGGGTTTAAAGTGGAGTTCGGCGAGCACGAACGCGTAAATCAGTTTGCCAGTAGAAGTACGACATTAGAAGGTCTCGCCTATCGTGGTAACCCATGGAGACATCTAGATTTAAGCGTCACTTTTGCAGATTCATCATCTGGCACTTATCTCGACGCAAGTCCAGAGGAGCAAAGCTCTAAGCGGTCAAAGCCTCTACTCGTTTCAATGGCAATCGACCTGAAGGCACAATCTGGACAACAAGAGCAAGGTCACAATTTCGTACGACTGTCGCGACGCGTCACTCACGATATCTCCGTCGCACCTACTGTCCTAAATCAGTTCGAGGTGGCAATAGATGATGCGAGTTATAATGAGATCACAACCGATAAGCCCGATCCTCATATCATTGGGGGAGCGGTTCAGCATTTTCTGCCGAGTTGGACAGTCGTACAGTTCGATGCGGCAAAGCTGCTAATCACGAAGGTCGCGGACTATTTGACTTCGAGACAAGGCAATACGCTTCTTGGTAGTGTAGCCGGGGTTGATGTGACGGATTATCCCCTGCCCAGAGACGCGGTCGACGTAATCAACAAATGGCTCCTAAACAAGCAATTGGTAGGGCTTACACAGCAGGCTCAGGAGATCACTGCAAAGCAAGCAAGAGAGGTTCTGCAGCGGCATTTCCGTCCAAAAGGATTGCTGAGCTCGATCAATGATTCAGACGACGCACAAGAAGCTGTACGGTTGCGTGAGCAACTCCTGTCGTCAATGCTTCCTCACCTACAGCCAAATCCAAGTCTAGAGATCGAACAACCTCGAACTATTAGAAATGCCACAGAATATATACGCGATTTCTTTACTCAGGGCGTGCGGTATCTTGGTCCGCTTCGAGACGCTCCGCGGGCGGTGTACCCCGTGGAGGCATTAGAAAATCCCACGGATGTTGGTTACAGAGGGGAGCATACGGCTGCAGTCCTTGAGACTAACGCCGGATCAGTTATCTTATATCATCTACCTCCGCCCGAAGGCATGGATATTGATTATATCGCTACGGCTGAGTCGGAATATGGTCCACTTCGAGACGCCGTTACTAAGTGGCTTAAATATATGGGCGTTGCTGTGGAGGTCCGCGCCATCGATACCGGGGTGTTCGGCAACGAACTGCGCGTTTCGACGGAAGCGGAAGGAGCGATGCATCACTTAACGAACGTCGGAGTGGGCGTGAGTCAGGTGTTGCCAATTGTAGTCAACGCTTTAATGGCGCAGCCGGGAACACTTCTAATCTTCGAGCAACCTGAGCTTCACCTGCATCCCAAGGTACAGGCACGACTGGCTGACTTTTTTGTTGCCCTCGCGCTTGATGGCAAGCAGCTGGTGCTTGAAACCCACAGCGAGTATCTGATCGACCGACTACGCCTCAGGATCGCCTTGGCGGAAGATGACGATGCTCGTGAAATGATAAGCATTCTGTTTTCTGAAAAGCGCGGCGGCAAGACGACCTTCACACCAGTTGAGCTTACCGAATACGGAGCAGTTACTAACTGGCCAAAGGACTTTTTTGAGCAATCACAAAGGGACGTGGGAAGGATTTTGAAAGCTGCCTCGTCGAAGCGACGCGCTCGTGCCGAGGGCAAATCTTGAAACGTTTATATATTGATACCGCGCTGTTAGCGATACCCGGATATGCAATAGAGCCAGAGGCTGCACAGCAATTGGTCGACCGCGTGGGGCATTTTGCCGGATTGACATCTCCCTCACTGCCAATTGACCCGGTGATTTCTCAGGATGCTGAGGATTTGCTTTGGGCAAATAATCTTGGCGCCGGATATGACGAATTTCGCCAATTTATCGAAGTTATGGAACTGCAGAGATTTTATACTCCTGATGACCTTCTCCGAAGCTATCAGGTGATTTTCGATCGAGCTGGCAAATCCAGTGAAGTTATGCCTTATGAAGCGGATTCCACGTCCAATTTCTGCGCCACACCAGAATTTCCAGGAAATTTGAGCCCGTCCAACATGGTATCTGAAACTCAAAGGATCATGTGTTCGGTCGGATTGATGCGAAGCGCGGGCCATAGTTGGAGCTTTGGTTCCGGTTTCGTTGGAAATGGCTTTGCAAGCTACGATATATCGACAGTCGTCGATGCGGTTCGGAGCTACTCGGACACGCGCGAGTCTGCCTCACCTCTCGTGGTTAACGTACCTTCGGTTACAAACCTCTTGGATTTAGCATCACCAGAAGCCGCAGCAGAGATATGGCTTGTAGCCGAGACTTCTGAGGACATCCACTTCGCAATTGCATTGGCTGCCAAGGCACTAAATCCTCACGGAGTTCTCAAGCCGTTTAAGATTGGCCCTGAATTTATTGGGGACTTAAAGGAATGCGAAGCGTGGAGGGATGGAAACCACGCCTCGGTCTGCCGGACCGTCTGCGCTCAGATTGTAGCGGGAATGTGCAATCGAAAAATCAAGCCGTTTGGGAGGCCGCATCAGGAGATGCGCGGTTTCGATGGTTCTCGCGGATGGAGAGTTCATCTGACAAAAGGGCATTCAGCGCTCCGTTTGCTCTTTTGGCAGAACGACGACGGCATCGAATTTGGCACCGTAGGGGTCAAACATGAACTGTTCTTAGCTGTGGGAGCTGCAGGAGCAGCTTTTGAGACGGACGTGATAAGCGTCCTTTGAGAAGGGAAATACCTACCTCCCGGTCGCACGAACGATTGTGAGATATCGATGATAAAGCCGAGTGAGGCGGCTGGATCCTCCCTTGTTCAACCGGAGATCAAGGTCGGTTTTCAAATCGAACCCCGCCTCTGAGAACGAGGCCGCGGATGGGCAGATCTCGCGTCCATTGCGGCACGAAGCCGATGCCAAGTCCAGCCGAGACAGCAGTCGCCTTCCAGTACGGAAGCTGCTCAGCCATCATCCTCTGATGGCGAGTAAGCATCCGGTGAAGGACGCAGGTCAGGCCGCTTGAGCATCCAGCGTAGTCGGCGTCCAGTTCCACGGAAGCAATTGTTCCAGTTTGCTCGTCGGCGTGTCAGCGATGTTGGCGAGGACATCAGCAAGCCAGGCTTGCGGATCGATGTCGTTGAGCTTTGCGCTCATGATCAGCGTCGCCATGAAGGCTGCGCGATCAGCACCACGATCCGATCCGGCGAAGAGCCATGACTTCCTTCCGAGAGCAAAGCCTCGCAGCGCCCGCTCGGCTACATTGTTCGTCAGGCAAATTCTCCCCAGCCTCCAGTGCCATCGGCGAGATCGGCATGGCACGGCTGCCGCGTTTGGCATTGGTGGCAATGTCAGCAAGCACGAAGAACTTGCGGCGTGAGTGCGCCCAGCACAGTGCCTGCGTCAGCGGATCGGGATCGCGGTCACCCTTGAACAGGGGATTGTAGCCGCCATAAGCATCCGCTTGCAGAATGCCGGTGAAGGTCTTCAGGTGGCGCTCGGGATGCTCCTGCCGCCGGTCCCGCGACGCATAGTAGAGAGCTGCGGGTGGTGATTGCCCGCCGAAGGGTCTGTCATCCCGGACATAGGTCCAGATGCGGCCCGTGTCGGTTTTGCCTTTCGCCAGGATCGGCACGGTGGTGTCGTCGCCATGCAGCCGCTCGGCGGCCAGAACATGCGCCTCGATCAACGAATGAATGGGCTTCAGCGCCGCCGCGCAAGCACCGACCTGGTCGGCCAGTGTCGATAGGCTGAGGTCGATCCCCTCTCGGCCATAGCGCTCGCTCTGGCGGTTCAGCGGTTGATGCTGGGCGAACTTCTCAAACAGGATCATCGCCAGCAGGTTCGGCCCGGCAAAACCGCGCGGCGTCACGTGGAAAGGTGCGGGCGGCTGAGTGATCTTCTCGCATTCGCGGCAGGAGAACTTCTCCCGCACAGTCTGGATGACTTTCCACTGGCGCGGGATCACCTCCAGCGTCTCGGTGATTTCCTCGCCGAGCTTCGACAGCCTGGCGGAACCGCAGCAGCGGCAACTCGTCGGAGCGGCGATGACGATGCGTTCGCGCGGCAGGTGTTCGGGAAACGGCTTCCGTGATGGACGCTTTCGCTCGAACGTCCGGACTGTAGAGGCCTTGGCAGCAATCTCCGCCGCCAGCTCGTCTTCACCCGCGTCGGCTTCGAGTTCCTCGAGTTGCAGTTCCATCTGCTCGAGAAGTCGCGCCTTGCGCTCGGACCGGCTGCCGTAAAGTTCACGGCGAACCTTCTCGATCTCCAGCTTCAACCGCGCGATCAGCGCTTCGGAATGCGACACGAGCGCCTTTGCGCTGGCGGCTTGCGCCTTGGCGGTCGCTGCTTCTGCCTCGGCAGCGATACGCCGGGCACGCTCCTCGGCCAGCAGTGCAAGCGCACTGGCAAGGTCGTCCGGAAGCTCATCAGTCGCGTCGCTCATGGCAGGATGGAATCATATTCGAGTCCGCCATTCCAGTGCTTTTGCTCATCCTGCCGATGTCGGTCGCCAGGTCTTTTGCGGCATCCGCCAGTCTATGCCTTCGAGCAGATAACCGAGCTGCGCCGGTGTGATCACCACCGTGCCGTCAGCGGCTGACGGCCAGATGAAGCGTCCGCGTTCAAGCTTCTTCGTAAACAGGCAGGCTCCCTGGCCGTCATGCCAGATGACCTTGATCAGGCCACCACCGCGACCGCGGAACACGAACAGGTGTCCGCACATCGGATCGCGCTTCAGCGTCTCCTGCACCATCAGCGATAGACCGGGGAAGCCTTTGCGCATGTCCGTATGGCCTGTCGCCAGCCAGACCTTCACACCACTCGGAACCGGGATCATCTCCGCCCCAGCACGACATCGAGAATGCGGCCCAGCGCCTCGGTATCGATGTCGCTGTCTACGCGGATACGACGGTCCCGACCGAGTTCAATCGTCACATCGCTGCGCTTCCGGCGGGACTGCGATGGGGCGGGTGGCCCCGAGGGAATAGGCGAGGCTGGAAGCGCGGCCTCGGACACGACCACCGGCACCAACGTGCTCGCTGTTTCCGTCCTCGGCTCCTCGATTTGGCAAAGCTCCTTGCGCCAACGGAAGAGCTGGCTGACATGGATACCGGCCGCACGGGCAATCTCGGAAAGCACCGCATCTGGCTCAAAACAGGCCGCAACAAGCCGCTCTTTGTCTTCCCGAGACCAACGCCGTCGGCGCTCGACAGACGTGATCACTTCAATCGGATGCTTCGTCATAGGACTACTCCTAGTGTTTACACTAGGACTTCCGATGTTCGTCTCAACCTCGCAAGACGGTCCTCACCGGGCGCTTAC
>NZ_MXPU01000031.1 GCF_002204185.1 Rhizobium esperanzae
GCGCACCCCATGTCCTCAAGGCGATCCGCCGCCGTTTTCCGTGGCTGCGCCACATCTTCGCCGATGGTGGCTACGCCGGAGCCAAGTTGAGGCGAGCAATGTGCGGCCATGGTGACTGGACGATCGAAATCGTCAAGCGTTCGGATCACGCCAAGGGCTTCGTCGTCCTGCCCAAGAGATGGGTGGTGGAAAGGACTTTCGCCTGGCTTGGACGCTGCCGCCGTCTCGCCAAGGATTGGGAGAAATCGATCGAAAGCGCAACCGCATGGGCGCAAATCGCTTCAATCAGAATGCTCACAAGGCGCATCGCAAGATATTGGATATACGAATGAACTTTTGAATCGGGCTCTGAGCGTGAGTTCGTCACCCTTAGCCAATTCGGGTAAAGTCATCTCGGTATCCTCCTACAATGAAGACTCTTCTAAGCGTAGGCCGAAGGAACGCAGTTTCGCTGGGGATAAAACGCCAGGTAAATTAACTCGCTTACCTCAATCCTCGTCTATCCTGTCCGTGAGGAACTCCCTGGTAATGCGACCGCAGGGTTGGTATGACCGTAATGGCTACACCACCGTCCTCCGATTGAGTCCGCGCGCTGCAGCCTGCGCCGCCGAGGCTTCAATCCAAACGGGTTCGGAATTAATCCCGATCGCTTCGTACGCCTCAGCAATCTGCCGGACGGTTCGGTAGTCACCAAGTTCCGGTCGCTGCTCGATGAGGTCGGCGATGCGACCCCAGGTGCTGCGCATGACGTCTTCCAGTCCGGAACGAACGAGATCGATTTCCGCGCCACCTTCCAGAAACTCATCGCGAATATCGGCAGGAACCTCCTTGCCGGTCATCCGTTCTAGACCGCGGCAATCGTCTGGTTGCGCCGCTCGCGCCGGCTCCGCTCCATCAGGCCAACCCGCCGAACGGCACATCGACCAGCGAGCATTTAAGCGTCATCAGCGCTGCGAGCGCCTCGACCTCTTCCCCATCGGCATTCGATGCATAGCTAATCTAATGCTGCCCTTCACCGGCTCGCAGTGCTCACTATGACCTGATCGCCAGCCGATGAAGCTGTACATCCGGCCGCGCAGGCGGACACCGAAACGAACCGTATAGGTCGAGTTGCACTGCATGATCCGCTCCGAAAGGCCTTCCGACAGATCAAGGAATGTCGTCGCATGGCGGAAGTTCTGATCAACTCTCTCGATGAACTTGGTCGACGACATATGTCGTGTTTGGTTCGGTTCAGCTGCGATTTGCATCTAACATTTCTCTTGGACACGTAGTAGGCGCGGACCTAAGAAACTGGTTGAGATTATGCTGCTCCAGGGGCGTGTAAAGGCGCGACTACCGCCCAATATTCGGGCGATAGTCGCGCTGCCTTGGGAGGCTAACTTCGAATGTCGATGCAGGTTTTCTGGAATAAGGTCACCCTCGATTGATGCAAATCACCTTTGGCTGGGTCATTTCTTCATAAGCGAATCGCACGCCTTCCCTGCCCATGCTGCCGTATTTCGAGCCGCCAAACGGCATGGCGTCGAAGCGGTAGTCGGAGGAATCGTTGATCATCACCCCGCCAGCCTCGATCCGGCTTGCGGCTTCAAGTGCGACATTGAGGTTGCTGGTGAAGATGCCGGCGTGCAGGCTGTACTCAAGTTCATTGGCCAGTTCGACCGCTTCATCAAGCGTGGCAAAAGGCGCGAGCATGACCACAGGCGCAAACACTTCCTCGTGCCACAGGTGGCAGGTGACCGGTGTGCCTTCCAACACTGCCGGGTGATAAAACGACCCTTCTCGCTTGTGACCGCAGAGCAGCTTCGCACCAGCCGCGATGGCGTCATTGACGGCTGCCTCGGTGCGTTCGGCGGCCTCCTTCGAGATCATCGGGCCGACATCTGTGTCCTCCCGGAGTGGATCGCCGACCTTGAGCTTGTTCGTCGCGGCCACAAAGGCGTCGCGGAAGCGTTCATAAAACTCAGCCTGCACAAGAACACGCTGGGCGCCTATGCAGTTCTGCCCGGCTGCCCAAAAGGCACCTGACACGCAGCCTTCAACCGCCTTGTCGAAGTCGCAGTCATTCATGACGATGACCGGAGCATTGCCACCCAATTCCATCGCGAGTTTCTTGAGGCCCGCTTTACGGCTGATGGCCTCTCCTGTGGCGAAGCCACCGGTAAACGACACCATGCGGACGTCCCGTGCAGAGATGAGAGCTGTGACGATTTCGCGATCGCCGTGAACGACGGTAATGATCTCCGGCGGTAAGCCAGCTTCATTCAGCACATCGACAAGATTGATCGAGGAAAACGGCGTCAGGTTCGACGGCTTCAGCAGCACGGCGTTACCGCCGGCAATCGCCGGGCCAAGTTTGTGCGCAACCAGGTTCAGCGGATCGTTGTAGGGGGTAATCGCGGTGATGATACCGAGCGGCTCTCGCGTGAACCAGCCCTGACGCTGTTCCGAGCCGACATAGGCGTCAAACGGTACGATCTCGCCGGCGTTGCGCTTTGCCTCTTCGGCGGAAAGCTTTAGCGTATTGACGCAACGAAGAACTTCCTTGCGGGCCTGGATGATCGTCTTGCCGGCCTCTCGTACGATGGTTTCGGCAAACGCTTCACGGCGGCTCTCGATGATCTGCGCAGCCCCTTCGAGGATGCCGGCCCGCTTGTGTCTTGGCAGCTTGCTGGACAGCGCGGCGCCCCGACGGGCGCGGGCGAGGAGATCTCCGATTTCGCTTGCATCGGTTGCGTCAACCGTTCCCAAAACAGACCCGTCATAGGGGCTGTGAACAGTGATCGGAGCCAAGCTGGTGGTGATATGAAGTTTGGCAGCGGTCATAGGCCGGCTTCCTCTTCCCTAGTGATGCGCCATCTGTGCGACGGGCAGAGTTTCTCAGCCAGGGCGAGGAGAATTCCATGCCCTGCTCTCAATTTTGTGGATGCTATCGGGTGCGGTCGGAGCGACCGACCGCTTGTCCGTCAGATCTTCTGACCGTCGCGGACGAGATCGTCCATCACCGAGCGGACGGCCTTTCCGGCGATGGAGACGATTTCATCCACTTCCGCCTTGGTGGTGACGAGCGGCGGTGCGAAGCCTAGGATGTCGCCATGCGGCATGGCACGTGCAATAAGACCGCGGTCGCGAGCAGCCTTGGAGACGCGGGCACCGACCTTCAGCGATGGATCGAAGCGCTTTTTGTTCTCACGGTCCCCCACGAACTCGATGGCGCCCATCAGGCCGACACCGCGCACTTCACCGACGATCGGCAGCTGCGCGAACTTTTCCTTCAACTGGGCCTGGAAATAGGCGCCGACTTCGCGGGCGTTGCCGGGCAGGTCTTCCTTTTCGACGATATCGAGCACTGCGTTTGCGGCAGCCGCACCGATCGGATGGCCAGAATAGGTGTAGCCGTGCGAGAAGGCGCCGACCTTGTCCGCCCCGTCTTCCATGACCTTGTAGACCTTCTCGCCGACGATCGAGGCCGAAAGCGGGAAATAGGCCGACGTCAAGCCCTTGGCGACGGTGATCAGATCGGGTTCGATGCCGTAGTGCTGCGAGCCGAACATCGAGCCGGTACGGCCAAAGCCAGTGATGACTTCGTCGGCGATCAGCAGAACGTCGTGCTTCTTGAGCACCGCCTGGATTGCTTCCCAATAGCCTTCCGGCGGCGGCGTAATGCCGCCCGTACCGAGAACCGGCTCAGCAATGAAGGCGCCGACATTGTCAGGACCAAGCGTCTCGATCATCTCGTCGAGCTCAGCTGCACGGCGGGCCGAGAATTCCCGTTCGGTCTCGCCGGGTTTGGCGCCCCAATAGTGGTGCGGAACACCGGTGTGATCGATCTGCGGCAGCGGCAGGTCCATATGGTCGTGGTAGAAGCTCATCCCGGTCATCGAGCCGGACACGACACTGCAGCCGTGATAGCCGCGTTCCCGCGAAATGATCTTCTTCTTTGTCGGCTTGCCGCGCAGGTTATTGTAGTACCAGACGAGCTTGGCCTGCGTCTCGTTGGCGTCCGAGCCGGACATGCCGTAGAACACTTTGCTCATCTTGCCCGGCGCCATCTTCACCAGGCGGTCGGAGAGGATCGCAAGTTCGTCGGTCGTGTGCGCCGCGTAGGAGTGGTAGTAGGCCAGGCGATAGGCTTGGCGCGAGATCGCCTCGGCCACCTCGGTGCGACCATAGCCAACGTTGACGCAATAGAGGCCGGCAAAGCCGTCGATCAGTTGATTGCCATGAGCGTCCTGAATGCGGATGCCCTTGCCCGTCTCGACGATAGTCGGTTCACCGAGCTTGCCAGTCGTGAAATCCTTCAGTTGCGTGAATGGATGCAGAACGCTGTTACGATCCTTCTCGATGATATCTTTTATGTCAATTGGCACGCTAATTCCTTTCACGCTTTGGCAGATACAAGTCCAGACGGGTGGGTACTGACGTCCTTCCATTAACCGCCGAGCGCGTTGACAGCGCACAAGCGGCGAAAGTCCTCTGTAAGTAAAAGAGCGCCGCATAAACCGAGATCGGCCATGTGCGCTGACTTTGCCGTCCACGGGTGAAAATACCCCGAAATTTCCGACGAAATACTGCGCAGTTGCGGGTTTCTGTGCAGGAACACTGCGAAAAAGCCCCCAATTGGCAGAAAAAACTCAAGCAGGGAGTAGCGATCCGAAAATTGCTCGATTGGGCAGAAGGATCTCGCCTTTAGATGCGATACAGATCTTACTAAACAGGTCTTAGCGTCGTCACAAGCCCTCACCTTGGGCGTGGTGATGCTCCGTCAGCGACGAGGTGGGCTCTCATGGTACGGATTTCCGCTGTCTCGCCAACGACGGCCGATGACATTCACGGGCGCCTGCGGGTATTCACGGCACCGATGCCGGGCATATTACCGTCGCTACAACAACATGCCCGATAAGCGAGCGGGATATCTTACCAGCTGTCTCCGCGCCATGGTAGCTTTCGGCCATGGATGATGATGCTTCGGAGATGGCCAAGCTGCGCGCCGCTCTTGCGGCATCGGAAGCGCGTGCCGCCTTTACCGAGGCTCGCACAGGTGCGCGCGGTCGTGACGACGTCTGAGGCGATGATCCGGCATCTCAAGCTCGAGATCGCCAAGATGCGTCGCGAGCAGTACGGCCAGAGCTCGGAGCGCCGCGCCCGGCTGATCGAGCAAAGGGTATTGCAGCTCGAAGAACTTGAAGCCGACGCCACCGAATACGAGATCGCTTCGGAACGCGCGGCGACGAGAATCACAAACGTCTCCGCTTTTCGAACGCCGCCGGCCGGCCGCAAGCCGTTTCCCGAGCACCTGCCGCGCGAGCGTCTACTCATCAATGCCCCGTCGACCTGCACCTGCTGCGGCTCGCCTCGCACCGGCGCTTGGCCATGTCCGCGAGAAAGTAGTCGGCGGGCTGCTGACGCCGAAATAAAAACAGGCGACTGCGGTCGGCCTCGTAGCAGAGACGCACGTGATCAAACTTTGCGCCTATGCGAGCTATCCGAGATCTCGTTCGCGCCCGCTATGCCGCTGTCGAGACGTTGCGGGTTCATCGGCAACAGGTAAATGCCTTCATGAAGTTCCATAATATACCTTATGGAATGTTATAACATTACGTGGTACATCCTATTTCTAATGATATCGTGACGCTTCTGCGCTAACTCCTCAATCAGCAAAAATATATGCTCAACATCCTGCCCCATCCACGAAACGAGGCGGTGCAAAGGACGTTCTGCCCAACAACTGCCCTCCCAAGAATCGATTCGAGCTGTCGCCGCAATCCACCATCCTTCGAAATGATTAACGATAGAGTCCCGAAGAGATAAAAGGCTTTTCGCGACTTGACGTTGCCAGAGAAGTTGCCCTCGCGAAATGGCATTGTCCGCGCTTGCTCCAGAACTCACTAAGGGCTCGCGGATTATTTGATGATGCGTCAATCATCTTCCCGCAGATACGTTCAGCTTCCGGAAGGTTATATGTGATTTCCATATTGTACCATCGACGCCTCATGAAAATGTCGTGGTCTCCGATACCTTCGGCCTGACGAAAAGGGGATCGCATCCTCCTCGATGCGAAAGCCGGCTTTCGACTGGCTGGCGATTTCGTTCAGGGGTACGGCGATGCCGCCGCGCGTTGGATCCGCATCAACCGGATATGCGTCCCGCCGCCGCGACCATCACGGCTACGAGCTGGTTCAGCGCTGCGCTGCGGAGACGATATCTCTATCGAATTCCAGGTTCTCGCGCTTCGACATCACGGCGACACCGTGGTCACAGATGGAGTCTGGGATGATCACAGCATCGCCCAGCCGGGCCGCATCGGGACGAAAATCGAGCCCGTCGGGAACCATGCCGACACCCGCCGTCGAGATGAAAACGCAGGAGGACCGAATGAACATTCACAAGAATGCCCGTTTGACACCGCGGCGTCGAGAGGAGATGGCGCGCGCCGTTATTGAGGGCGCTTGTTCCAAAGCCGAGGCTGCGCGGAGTGCCGTCGAAGGTGGTCGCTCGTTGGAAGGCGCGATTTCTGGCGGATGGCGCCGCCGGCATGGCGGACCGGTCGTCGCGGCCGAGGACAAGTCCGAGACGCACCGCGGCCAACATTGCCGGCGAGATTGCAGTGTTGCGCCGACAGCGGCTGACGGGCAAGCACATCGCCAAGCAGACAGGCGTGTCGGCGGCAACGGTGAGCCGGGTCCTCAAGCGCGCCGGTCTTTCCCGGCTGAAGGATATCGAGAGTGTGACGCTATGAGCGCGAGCGGCCTGCCGAAATGATCCATATCAACATCAAGAAACTTGGCCGCTTCAGCCAGGTTGGCCACCGCATCACGGGTGATCGAACCCGCCAAAGTTCGCGCAGGGGCAAAGGCTGGGGCGCTGGCTGGGAGTACGTTCACGTCGCCATTGATGACGCCTCGCGGGTTGCCTTCTCGCATATATTGCCAGACGAAAAGAAGGAGCGCGCGGTCGCCTTTCTCAAGGGCGGCTCTGACCTACTATAATACCCTCGGCATTACCGTCGAGCGCGTCATGATCGATAACGCTCCCTGCGACGTTCGACAGAGACAGCCCGCGGTACCCAGCCCGCGCATAAGAGTATGTCAGCCGTCGTCAAAATGCCCTGTCTCCCTCGTTTGCTCAGTAGCTTCACGCGGTGCTTTCGTCGTCAAAGCCGGAAGGAAGTTGCATACGACATAAGAGAGATGCGACAGCCGTCGCCTCTTGGGATGCTGGCCAAACGTCAACGTTTTGAAGGAAGACTGGCGACGCACATTCGATGTTGCCCCGGCACTGGGGATCGTCTCATCTGGGTTGGCGCGCTGCACGTGGCCGCGTAAAAACGGATTCTCTCTCAACGGTTTGGTGCTTTTTCAAGAACGACTGGCATCTATTGCTCGATCCATCTCCACCCTATTGCCGGAAAAGGTAAATGTCGTTCTCCCTGCCTGATGGCCCCAGAGTGGCCGTGTAGGGCACACCATGGATAGTGATGCTGGTCTGGGGTTTGTCCGCGCTCGGCAGCAACTCATACCAGGACATTGCAAGCCGAAGGCCAGCCGGTGCCGGTTGATTGCGGTGTTGCCAGCTCGGAGGGACAGCTTCTCCCAAGTCGTCCACAGGCAGCATGTACTGTGGGGTGCCGAAGATCGATGCCCCCAAGCTTTGCTCCCATGGTGCGTCTGGCGGATTGACGCTTTGCACCGGTGAATAGGCGGCTGACGGCAAATCCTGCCGGAAGGTCGCTGTATTCCAGCTATCGGCGGGAAGCTGGCCGGGTTGACCCACTCCATGCCAAAACTCTGCGGGATCGGCGATCTGTGTGGAGGACTCTGGTCCAGCCGCCGCAGCCCCCGCTCGAGCACTGTTGGCCGCGGGGCTCAGACGTCGTTGGAGTTGCTCCCGATCGGCGACGAGGTTGTCGAGGTGCAGCACGGCTGGCCGGCCTCTTCGCGCCAGTCGTCTAACGAGCGCCCGCGTGCCGTCAACCACGAAGACTCCGCAATCATAGTCGTTGCGCTGTTGGGTCATGCGGACGGGCTCCAGACGGGTACCCAATCTTTGTGCGAGCATTGCTGCAAACTCGTCGTTCTGTCCCCGGAAGGAGTCATAGTGATAGGCAGCCGGCCCCTCGCGGTTGCGACGGTCAACGAGTAGCAGCGACCAATGGGTGCCGCGGCGATCAGGATCCGAAGCACTGGCATCGCTCACTGGAAGGAACAGGAAGTCGGCTGTATCTCTTCCATTCTGATCATTAACGATGCGCTGGAAAGCGCTCAGCGCGGTGCTCTCGTCGCCCAGGCGCAGATGATAATGGGCTATCAGGGGATCGATAAGCCGCGTCCTGGCGGCGAGATCCGGATCGTTTCGCTGCAAGTCCTGCATTAGCAGCTCATAATCCGTCTGGATATGCTGGTCGCCCAGCCATTCGGTATGGTCGAGCGACAATCCGCTGCGGCCTTCGATCGGTGGATCAACCTGCTGCAGCGGCGAACTTGATCTGGACTCGGCACGTGGATCCGAACGGCCGTTCGGACCGGCCGGTTCCCGGATACCTGCCTGCTCAGGGGACAACCCCGACGCTGCGTTCGCCTCAACGACTTGCTGGTACTGCCGAAGCCGCTTTAAAGACATAGTGAGTTTTTTTCCCATGGCTTCGGTGAAGTCTTGGTAATCTATTTTCAACGACCATTGCTGCTGATCACTGCCGTTGAGCCGGCTCGCTATGCTCTCCCTACCCCTGGTTCGCAGCCAATCACTAAACCTCCGTTGATTGCTGGCCATATTCCGGGCAACTTGCCTCTTGGAAGTCGAGTCCGATCCGAGCTTGCTCAGCTCTTCGTTGGCGCAGCCATCAATCATGCGGGCGTCGTCGGGATAAGGATCATGCTGTTTCAACTGCGACTCGGCGCCTAGATACTGCCGCAGCCGATCGAAACTCACGACCACTTTTTTTCCTTCATCCTTGGTAAAGGCCCTAAAATCGTCCTTCAACGACTGTTGCTGCTGATCAGTACCCGTGAGTCGGCTGACTATGCTCCCCCTGCCCGTCCTTTTGAGCCAATCGCTAAACTTTCGTTGGTTACTGGTATTTTTCTGAGAATTCGGGACCGGTCCAAGCTTGCTCAGCTCTTCCTTGGCCAAGCCATCAATGACGCGGGCGTCATCGGGATAAGGATCATGTATCTGGCGCCCCATCAGGCGCGGCCCAGGTCCAACGGCTTGGAGTTCTTGCCCCTCAGACGCGAGCCTCCTGAAATGAGACAGTGCTGAGTTAAGACGGTTCTGATCATCCCCACCGCTTTCCCAATAATCCGCGATATCAACGGCTAGTGAATCTGGATCGTTTAAAAACCGAGAAGCCATCGAATCTCTGTTCGCTGCTCGGAGCCAACGAGCGAACCCCCTAAGAATACCTAAAATGGGCGCCAAGGTACCCTCGGGAACCCTTCCGTCCCCTCGGCCGATGCTACCGTCGGGTAGAATTTCGTAGTCTCGGACTGCTTCCGCGAACTGGTTGATGCGGGACTCGTCATCGGGATGCATGTCCCGGTCGGCGGGGCGACCACGCTTGGCGTAATCGACGCGAACCTTGGTTGAGACCACGTGAGTCTCCGTTGCGGCATCGACGTCTTGCTGCCCCGAACCCCGCGACGACGTCTTGCCGCTGCTCAATCCGAACGCCTTCTTGAACCCTGACGCCATGCGCGACTTAAATCCGCGGCGTTTGCCCTGCGGCGCCGCGGCGACTTCGCCCGCCTCCGCCATATTGCTCGATGTCTTGCCCCCCGAGCCGCCGAATCGCAAGCTGCTGGAGCCCGCCCGAGAGACGTCTATGCTGTGGCGGGCGCCGCTCAACGAGTTCTCCGGCGCCAGCGACTGCGGCGTCACTCGCATCGAACCGCCCACGGATCTGCGACGCGGCACACGATCGCCGGCGTCACTGTCGTGCGAACCGAGGCGCAAGTCGCTCAGATCCTGTTCCACGTCTCGTCTCAGTGAATAGTAGTCCCGGATCCAGGCGTCCGTATCGAAAGCTCCGGTCACGCCTTCGATCCACTCACTTACTTCGCGAGAATCGTCATCGCGCGGCTGGTTCCGTCTTGGGTACATCGATGCCGTCCTCCGGAAATCAAATTTGGAACCTCGATCCTAATGCCTGCCGACCGCCGCCCAGCATGCAAAAGCCAGATCCGATCATGCCCTCAAGGCATGGCCGAACACCATATGCGACGGCTTGCCGACAGTCGTCTGCACTCGACCATCAGGCCGGTACATGGCTTGAGAGGCTCGCCAGCTTGCCGCTTGCCATGCGGAGCCCGCCAGAATTGGCCTTAATTTAAGCAGTTTCGAGTGATGTGTGGGACATGCAGCGTGAAGGGTGCCGTCAGCATTTCCGATTCCAACCAATCTTTCCGCCGGCCTTTCTGATTTCGCCGCCTCAGTGCGCGGCGACAAACAAGGTGAGACTCAGCCAGATTGTCGCTCTACAGAACCCACTCGGCCTTCCGTGATCATTCAACTTTTGAGGCTCATTCCCGCACCCGTATCTGTCTACACTTCAGCCCCCCCGTTACCGCGACGCCCGCAAGACTCGCCCCGGCTTCGCCGCTGTGACTTTGGCCGGATGGGACTTGCGCCGCCAAGCAGCTATCAGCTTGGCATGACGTATTCCCGAGCGGAGGTCCATCATCTCATTGGTGATCAGTGGCCTTCTATCGGGCTGTGCTTGAACAACCAGACCCTGCCGAAAAACCACTGATGCCCACCTACTCCTCAGAACCTTCACCACCTAAGGGGACTCCGTGGATCCGCTTTTCCAAAGCATTTTGGAATATCGATTTTGCATGATGGCGGCCAGTCCGGTTGCACTAGCATATGCGTAATCTGCAATTGGAGACCAACAACGGTGAACACAGAACAGGCCCGCGGGGCGGTAAATCCTCAGAGGACACCTCTAACATTCAAGCTAATCTTAGCCCTGCCGCGGCGCAGACACCTCCGACGGACTTCGACGATGGTTTGGCGAAGGGACCACGCTTTCACGAATCCTCGAGGCTTGGGCTGAGGAAAGGGATCAGGAGGAGACGAGGAGAGGCTGGAGGCGGTAAGACGAACTATAACGTGGATGGACGCTGGCGATGTTAATGCAACTACAATCACTGCGGCTGGCCAAGCCGCCGGCACTGTTCCGCCAGAGCTCCAGAAGCTCGCGGACGACAACCGGCTGTGAGCAGCCTCCCGAGCGGGTCCGGACGACGCTGGCAGAACCAGTGATCGCATCGGGCTATATGGGCCCCGCAGGTCGTCTTTCCGCCCAGTTCGCGGAAGTTTAGTCCCCTCTAGGCGAGACCAGGAGCCGCGCATGCAACGCGTACCCCCCGCTTCATCGAAGCTTAGCAGTCACGTATCCGCTTTATAGGCCGGACATGTGAGCGCACCGTTCCCACATGTGAAGCGACTGAAAAGGATGCGCTTCATCACACCTTTCACTCTCAGGAGAGACCGCCATGGATAACTCAGAACGATCGCTGCGCTACAACATTTCCGAGGAAGATGATCGCACCCGGGCCATGGCGGGGTGGATCGAGAATATGACCGGGGCACAAACACTTACGGGCATGCCGTCCCGATCAACGTCAGATCCCCATGCTCGTTCGCCTTCGTCGCCAACGCGGCCATACTCGCTCTCTTCCGAACCTCCAATTAAGGTGCTCGACAGATCGACATTTGCCAGAATGGCGAACAGAGAAACTGCGCTTGTCCTGCGCTTCACACGAGCTGCGGGGCTCATCGTCCGTAAGCCGGTCCAGGAGGGATGGTTGCACAAGATCCCGCTTAACATCTCTGCCCATGTTACAATCTCCAGGTGCAATATCGAAGAGGCGATCCGCCGTTTTCGCGCGCGGCCCGGAATATTCCCGTTCCCGATGGCGCCATCAGCCGACGAGCCTATTGAAGTCGGTACTGTTCGCGATCTGGTTCCAGATGCCCTCGCCTGCTTTGGTAAGAGCGCCTTTTTCATCCTGCCTGTAATAGATGACCTTGCAGGCGCCGAACCGGAATGTGATCGTCTCCTCGGGGGCCTCTTCCGCATAGGACCACTCGACCTTCTCGACTACCAGCATGTTGAAACTCCAATGCAAGAACAGGTTCGATTCTGATGTAGCTTGTCCGCTCCCCGTCGCTTTGAAAAGTTTTAGTTCAACGTTATTGAAGTGGGCGCCGCGACCGCAGGCAACGTACAAAGAGGGCGATGACGTATCCACCTGCTTCTTGATAGTGAAGACCTCGAATTCGGCCTTGCCCGCGCCCGCCCCGGCGGTATGAGGCCCAATGTTCAGCTTGTTTTCGAGTGAAAAGCTCCATTCGTCCGCTAGCGTGATACCGTCCTTTAGAATGATAGATTCGCCCTTGGGCAAAATGCCGTCCTTGGACGCCTGCGTGAACTTTATAACCGCGTCGAACGCCATGATGGATTTTCCTTATCTCGTTGATCTGATTGGGCCTGGATTGCATCGGCCCGCCCAGGGCAGCCATTCCCGAGTTTTGGCGCCGAGAACGGAGCACAATCATCTGCGGGTTTTCTCAGTCCTTGCGGGCGGATGGCAGGCGCGAGACCAGTCTCAAAGAGATGGTTAGGCCTTCGAGCTGGTAGTGTGGCCGCATGTAAAATCTCGCAACGTAATATCCGGGATTATCTTCGACCTCTTCCACCTTGACCTCGGCCGAGGAGAGCGGCTGCTGTGCCTTACTCTCTTCGCTCCCAAGCTCGGGCGAGGGGTGGACGTAGACCTGAATCCATTGGTTGAGCCACTCCTCGACCTCGTGGCGCTCCTTGAACGTGCCAATCTTGTCCCGGACCATACACTTCAAAAACTGGAAGAGGTGATTCTACGCGATGTTTCCTGGTTGTTGAACACCAACCAATTGGGTGCAACCGTAGATCTACAAGCGTACCCACACGTAGCGGCCAGTGCACTTAATTATGGTGCCTGGCCTCTCAGCGGACAAATTCGCGAAGGCATGGATAAGAGCGCATTGCGCGAAGCGATAATCGAGAGCCTTCAGCGCTTTGAGCCGCGTCTCTTACCGGACACCCTCAAGGTGACGGTCCTGGACGATGGTCAGGGTTGCGGCACTTTTCGCTTTAGGATCGAAGCCGATCTGTGGGCGCAGCCATTGCCGGTGCGAATGGTGATGCGTACGGAGGTAAACTCCGAGCTCGAATCCGCCCGCGTCCTTCATCTCGGTACAGAGATAAGCTGATGGATCCCCGGCTCCTGCGACTGTACAACGATGAACTTGCTTACATGCGCGAGATGGGGGCCGAGTTCGCCCGCGCATTCCCGAAGGTCGCCGCCCGGCTCGGGATGGAATCGGTGGAGGTCGCCGACCCCTACGTCGAGCGGCTTCTGGAAGGCTTCGCTTTCATGGCGGCGCGGGTGCAATTGAAGCTTCAGTCTCGCTTTCCGGAATTCACCCAGCACCTCCTGGAAATGGTCTATCCGCATTTTCTACCGCCGCTCCCGTCGATGACGATCGTGCGCTTCGAGCCCGACCAGGAGGCCGGACGACTTGAGAATGGATACGTCGTGCCGCGGGGAACCAAGCTTTTGGGCCGTCTTGCTCCGGGTGCCGTCACACATTGCGAGTTCCGCACGGCCCATGATGTGCATCTCTGGCCAATTGTGGTAAGCGCTGCCGATTATTTTTCGACGCCGGGGCAGATCGCCGCACTGGATCTTCCGGCCCGGCAAGATGCGAAGGCTGCTTTGCGACTACGCCTTCGCACCACCAATGGCATGCCGTTCAATAGACTCGCACTAGAGGCTCTCACACTGCACCTAACGGGCCCCGGTGGCATCGGCGCCGCACTCGCCGAACAGCTTCTCGGTGACGCATGCAATATCATAGCCCGTCCGGTCGGCCGGCCCATCCCTTGGCAGGAAAAGATTCCGGTTCATGCGCTGCAGCAGCGCGGTTTGGAGCCGAGCTGTGCTCTCCTGCCCGAGGTGCCACGCTCTTTCGACGGGTACCGTCTCCTACAGGAGTATTTCGCCCTCGCGGAGCGGACGTTGTTCGTCGAGGTTAGCGGGCTGGCAGACGCAGTAGCCCTGTCAACTGCAGAGACCCTTGAGATCGTCTTCGCACTTGGACGTGTCGAGCCACGGCTGGAACGACAGCTCGGACCCCAAAATATCGTTCTCTTCGCAACGCCCGCGATTAATCTGTTCGAACGCCAGGCAGATCTCGTCCACGTGAGCGACAAGAACACCGAGCATCATGTGATTGTTGACAGGATGAGGCCGCTCGACTTTGAGGTCCACTCGATCCTCGAGATGAGCGGAGATGGGGCGAAAAACGAAGCGGCTCCCGTGAGGTTCTACCCGTTCTATAGCATCAGCGCGCACGGTCAGGAGGAGCAGCATTCCAGATACTACTCGATCCGGCGGGAGCAGCGCCTCATGTCGGAGCACCAGCGTCTAAATGGCGCGCGGACTGGCTATATCGGCAGCGAGACGTTCGTTTCTCTAGTTGATCGCCAGGCGGCTCCCTATTCGGCGGAACTCCGGCATTTGTCTGTAAACTGCCTGTGCTCGAACCGGGATCTGGCGCTGCTGCTGCCGATCGGCCGGGAGGAGACAGACTTCACCCTGGAAATCGGCGCTCCAGTTACCGCCACCCGGTGCGTATCGCCCCCGAGCCGACCGCGCCACTCTTTCGCCAATGGCGATATCACCTGGCGATTAATTAGCCATCTCTCACTGAACTACCTCTCGATCAGCAATTCCGATAGGAACGACCACCGGGGCGCAGAAGCGCTGCGTGAACTCCTCCGCCTCTACGTCGATCCAGTCAATGCCTTCGCCTCACGGCAGATCGACGGGATCCGGGAGATCCGGTCCAGGCCTGCGGTCAGGCGATTGTCCAGCGGTGGACAAGCCGCCGTAGCACGTGGGATTGAGGTTGGTATCATCCTGGACGAAGCCGCCTTCGAAGGCGTTGGCATCTTTCCGCTCGCCTCCGTGCTCAACCAGTTCTTCGCAAAATACGTATCCATCAACAGCTTCACCGAGATGGTCGTCTCGACGCTACAGCGCGGGGAGGTAATGCGATGGCCGACGATGGCCGGCCGCCGGGCGATCCTTTGATTTCGGGGGCACTCGGCGACTTCCTAAGCTCGCTTGGGGCCGAGCCGCATGCCTGCGACTTCTTCCAGGCTCTGCGGCGGATCGATGCAATCAGCTCAGATCGGCCTCGGCTGGGAGAATCGAGCGGTCCCAGCCTGGATCGTGTGCGGATCGCCCAGCAGCCCTCCCTTGCATTTCCGACTCGATCGATCGCGGGCGTGACTGCGCACGAGGAGAACGATCCCGTAATCTCCACCTACGCCTTCGGCTTGTTTGGACCCCACGGTCCCCTCCCATTGCATCTGACGGAGTACGCCCTTCTCCGGCAGCACAACGCGGCGGATGAGACGCTGATCCGATTTGCTGATACCTTTCATCATCGAATGGCCTCGTTCTTCTTCCGCGCATGGGCGGAGGGCGAACCGACCGTGAGCTATGACAGGCCACAAGAAGATCGATTTGCCCTTCAGCTCGGCGCGCTAGCCGGCTTCGGGATGACCTCCCTGCGCGCGCGGGATGCTATGCCCGATCAGGCCAAACTCCACTTCACCGGCCGTCTCGCCTCACACACCCGCAACGCCGAGGGGCTCGCTGCCATACTCGCCAGCTTCGTCGAGGCGCCGGTTGATATCCGTGAATTTGTCCCAAAATGGGTCGATCTGCCCCGCATATCGCTCTGCCTCCTGGGCCGCGACCCGGGCACGGGTACGCTGAACAGCACGGCTGTTGCAGGTGCGAGGATCAAAGTGTGGCACCATCGGTTCCGACTCATTGTGGGTCCCCTCAGCCTGGCTCATTACGAGTCGCTTCTGCCCGCAGCTCCCGGAAGTGCAGTTGGGTCGCTGCGGCAGACTCGGTTGGTCCAGTTGGATGGGCAAGCGGAAAAGGCGCCAGCACGCCGATGACTTGACAACTACCCCAACTGACCGCGGCCCACCGGCTGCCGCATGGCACTCTCCCGAAACGGACATCCATGATGCGGCGGGCCCGCTCGACCTTCTTTTCGGGCGGGGAGAAGATCTCGTTGGCGAGATCGATCTGGATCGGATGAATGGCCCACGTGCCCTCGATGCCAAGTGCGGCGGCACGTCGGGCGGCGGCTTGGAAGGCCCGTTATGACAAGCATCGGAAGCCAGACTATCTTCAGTAAGCTCAACGCAAACTGCAATGAGACCGCCAAGGCCCTTTGCAAAATTCGCCGTGACGCCTCTTTGGAATGTTCTCGCCATTTTGACGCCCTTGAGGCTTCAGCAGCGGAGAGGCCGATCGAGGCGACGATCGCGGCGAAACTCGACCACCGTGGTTGTCCGCTAGGGCGCTGCGCCCTGGGCCTGGCTGAGAATTCCGGGAGATACGTCGTCGCTAGCACCGCCGGAATCCGCCAACTCATCGAAGTTCTAAGGCCGCATGGCGCGATTTGGGTGGGAGTTAGCGTGGGTGAGTTCCAAGAGGCCCACACGCTTTCTTCGCCCCGCCCCCCCCGCTTGGCTCTTACGATGCGGGCCAGCAAGACATCTTGGCTGAGCAACGGTCGGCGATTTCGATGCACGAGATAAACGCCTTTCTGCATCTTCGCCGATGGCTTCGGCGGCATCTTACTTACGCTATCGGGCGCAACCGCGCCTTCTCATCAAATCTGCGGAACACACACCACCATGGTCCTGTCAAGAATCGAGAGTCTCTTAAGGCACAATCGTTTTGTTGCGGTCACTTCGGCCGCGTCCGAGTTGAATGAAATCTCTCTCCGACGGCTCAGTGGCACCGAGCGGCTGGGGGAACCTTTCCTCTACGAGGTGAAGCTCGCCAGCCGCAATCCAGTTCAGAACTTTGCTACGATTCCCGGTCAAAGCCTGACAATCGGGCTTAAGCTCAAGGACTCGCAAACGCGCTTCTTCAACGGAGTTGTTACGCGCTTCCAATATCTCGGCCTTGACGATACCGAGCACCTCAACTACGTGGCGCAGGTGCGGCCGTGGATTTCATTGCTCGAGCATCGCTCTAACAGTCGGGTCTTTCAGAACAAGACCAGCATCGAGATCATCACCACGATTTTTCGAGAACATAAAGGCAATTTCAAGAATCAGACCGCCCGACGGTTCCCAGAGCGCCCATATTGCGTCCAGTACGATGAAACGGATCTGGCCTTCGTCAGCCGCCTCATGGAGCAGGACGGCATCTATTACTATTTTGAACATGCTGAGGACCAACATGACCTCGTGCTGGTCGACAACGCCGCGAGCCACATGGCCTGCACGCCTGAGATCGTGGAGACCCACCACAATCTCAGGCCTGCCCGAAGTCTTTACCAAGAAGACGTCATCCTGCATTGGGACGAGGTCGTTTCGCTACAGCCGAACAAGGTCGTTCTCAGGGACTATGACCATGAGAAGCCGATGGCAGAACTCACGTCTGTCGCGCGCGTTCCTCCCGTGAGGACAGGCGGCATTCCGCCCCGCAAGCTCACGGGAGGCGCCATCACCCGACCGCCGGAGAGCGTGGCGGTCAGAACGGGCGAGACCTCGTCGGGAAGCAGCGGCTGCACGGCAATGCGGGAGGTCTTCGAGTATCCAGGCCACTATACAAAAAAAAGCGATGGCGATTTCTACGCCACCATCCGTGCCGAGGAACTCGCCTGCAACGCTTATCGCGCGCGGATCGAAAGCACTGCGCGCCAGATAACGACCGGGTCATTATTCAAGGCCGCAAATCCCTTCTACTACGGCCAGGTCGGTTCCCGGCCGAAACCCACCGATCGCTTTCTGGCAGTCGGACAGGACTTCACTGTCATCGGAGAGGTGGGGGACGATCTCACTGCGGACACCGTGGGGGGGAAGGGCGAGCGCTTCCTCTATCACAGCAACGTAGAGATTATCCCCGCGACCACCCAGTACCGCCCGAGGCGCCGCACATCGGCGCGGTTGATTCACGGACCGCAGACGGCCGTCGTCGTAGGCCCCGAGGGCGAGTCGATCGCGACGGATAAGTACGGCCGTGTGAAGGTTCAGTTCTTCTGGGATCGAGAAGGCGAAAAGAACGAGAACAGCTCCTGCTGGATTCGGGTGGCCCAAAACTTCGCTGGTAAGGGTTTTGGCAACCTGGTCGTCCCACGGATCGGCCATGAGGTCGTCGTTGATTTCATCCACGGCAATCCCGACACGCCCCTGGTGACCGGCGTCGTATACAACGGCTCAAATCTGCCGCCTGAAACCCTGCCGACTGACAAAACGCGGTCGACTTTCCGGACGCATACCGATGGCGGCGCCGCTAATGCGTACAATGAACTGCGCTTTGAGGACAAGCAAGGCCGTGAGGAGGTCTATTTGAAGGCGCAGAAGAATCATACCGTCGAGGTCGGGAATATCTACAGCATCGACGTCAAGAGACACTTCCTCCTGACCTCGGGCGTCGCCGCGCCCGCGTCCTCTGCCGCAGCGGCCTTGGGTAGCCGCGTCGAGGTAACACCCGACAAGATCCGCCTTGTAGTATCGGGCAGAACCGGCCCCCAGGCCATCGAAATCAGCGCCGATGGGATAGCCATTATCGGCACGATGATTGGCGTTATTGCAACGCCTCCGCGGCTCGGGTCCATCGTCTCCATGCCGCCGCCGACACCGGGTCCACCCACGCCGTCGATAATGAAGCTTATTGCGACACTCGGGCTGCCGCCTGTGACGCCCGAGTGACACGATGTCAAGGTGAACTGGTTCTGGGTCTGGGCTGTCCGGCAGTCGTTGCCTTTAAGTCGTCAGGGCCCTGCAGGCGTAGAGATCAACAGCGGAACGGCTTCGGCGTCGTAAGCTGACCTACCGAATCAACGCGACACCGCGAGATTGCCCGAAAATGAGGAAAGGTTATGGTGCGTGAGCGTTTGTTCCGGGAACTTGCGCCTCAGTTGATGGAGTTGCCTCGCGAAATCGGCCGCAAGCGGCTCCAAATGCGTCTAGTTTATGTCTCCACCAAGCTGGAGTATAGCCCATCGATGAGGATGAAATACCTTTATCACTCGGCGTCACGAAATTGCGATCAGGGCGCGGGCGGCGCAAAAATCAGCGTTCTCGATCTGGGCGTCATAGCGCTGCTTTGTAGGGCGGGCTCTCGCCTCGAAGCGCTTCTGGCGGAGCGTGGCCGCCTCGAGCAGCAGTCGAAGCCTTTCACCATGCTCGAAGGTGTCTCGCTTCCGTTTGCGTTTCGAGTTTCTGATGGGCGCTGGCCATGCCTGTCAGGCCGAGTTCGCGCAGCATGTCAATGGTGGAATTGGTCAATGTCGCGATAAGAATCATGCGCTGTCCAGCTCGAGGAAGGACGCTGGCCATGCCCCCGAAGCATAACGGGATACGAATTTGGTATTGGAAGGAAAGGTCGCGACGGAAATAACATCAGCAGTGACGCAATGACCTAAGGAGCGACGCAATGTACGGCAGAAGGCAGGGGGGTGGTGGCAATAGTTCCGAACAAGGAAGCCCAGGCTCGGCACTTGTGTCCTTCGGGCGAACTTGCATGCGAGCCACTTTGTAGAAAGGATTACCCGCTCTCGCGTATCAGAAAGGTGCGATGCTTATGGCCTAGAGGCCTTGCTGCCGGTTGGAAACCTCGCAAGCTGGACCCGATACCAACAGTCCTCAAGCGCATCGGCCATTTCCACATCCCAGCATCGCGTATTCGTTGATCTAACTACCCGAGACTCCAGCCTACGGGCCTTTTTGGATTCATCGGCGATCGAGGACTCTGTCGCCTATCAGTTGAAATAGGGTTTCGTGGCGAGCCAGCAGAGGGACAGCCCATGGATGAGAAAAACAGCCCCATTGTTTGCATCTCGGGTGTGGACGAACGAAAGCTCGGCGCCGCTCTAATCGCGGTCCAATCGGCATTTAGTGTCGCGATTGCGGAACTATCGAAGCTTCACAAAGGGAACAATCCTCAGTGGTTCGAAGACCTGGAGGAGGTGGTAATCGCTAACGCAAAAGGCACAGTCACCGAGGGCATCTCGCTGGATGTCGAGGTAGAAAGCCTCAAATTCGGCATCGACGTCCTTCGGGCGATCTTGGATGTAAGCCGCGTTGAGCTAGGCATTGCAGCAAAGGAATAACCCTTTCGCCCAAACGAGGTGTCGATCTTATTTGGCGCGTCCAAAACATGCTCAGCCTGGACCGTCGACGCGCCTGCCTCTCGGAGGCGCTGGACAAGCATGCGCTGCTGCTCAATGATCACTTCACCGCGCAGCAAGTGGCGCTCGACCATTTCGAGTGCGGTCTCGACAGGGGTCTCCATAACCAATAAGCCGCTGACATTCTGAGCCACGGATCGGGGGCGGCAGCAGCCTCACCGATTTTTTCATCAATGGTGGCAATGTCACCATTGCCCCTAACGGCGGCCTTCCCGCGATCCTGTAGCAACTGGCGTGGCTTGCCGGATTGTTGCCCACAATCACCGCGGCAAGACCAGCAGGCTTGCCGATATCAGCTTGAAACCCCTTGACCGCGTCGATGACCGTTGCAGCCGTGGCCTTGCCTCGATGATAATTGTCATGTCTTTCGGCGCTCTCAATTTGGCGATTAATTGAATTCGAGACTCATTCTGACTAGATCGTTCCAGAGGCTGTCGGCGAACCCGCGCATCAGCTCGAACGTCTCATCACTTGTGGGGTCATGTGCGCTCTAACGTGGCCGATGAGCGTCACGGCAGATTCACCGATCGGGAATACCGGCAGGGAGAGATCGACAGCCGTACCATTTGCAGGTCCCCGAGCGACCATCCCGCCGCTGATCGAAACGCGGGCTCGCCCGTGGCTCTGATCGACATGTGGTCCTTCGACTTGAGGATTCCCTCAATGGATTCCGGCTCGGCCATTGCGGATTCGCCAAGTTAAAGCCATTGGCCGGGAGCGATCGGGCGAATCGCGAGGCCTACGGGTGTCAGCGCTCCGATGAACTCGCTGTCCGGCACAAGAGCAGCTGAGAACCTGACGGACCGCGCCTTCGGGCGCGGGTTCGATGCGGACGGTCTCCTTGATCAGGAGATACCGGCGTGCGAGGGCAGGACGAACAGTCAGTTTGAAGTGATCCATTTGCGTCAACCGGACTAGACGTTCGGCTTCGTATTATACGGTGCCTTGATGACTTCCTTGTCCTTCTCCTGTAGGGCTTGAACCGTTGTCCCGTCGCCACGGCAAGAGCGCCGCGGCTGATCGGGCGCCTGTGAAGCGTGCGCCATCGACAGGTTTGTGAACGAGTGCAGCGATGGGCGTCGAGGCCGTGGCGATGCTGCCAGGCAGGGTTGCTTCGGCATCGGTGCGATCACGACCGGCGTGTTCCTCCTGGCGAGGTCGCAGTGGCGACAAACATACTTGGACCCGCGTTCTTCAGGCCTTTGAGTGGACCTCAATATTTGAGGACGTTCCATACGACGCTAAACGCTACACTTTCTGCGTGACCGAAAACTACTGTACCTTTCATTGTCTCCCGTTTCTTCCCGGCTAGAAAATGCATCAACACCTTCAGCTAAGATATTCAGTCCGAGGGTTTAGACCGATTACGCGGGTGGCTAAAGGAGCAGTCTCGTGAGCTAGTGATTGCATGGCGCTGAGGCATTCGCCAATGAGGCAATACGAACATCTGTCTACGGTCGATGGGTCGTCAAGGAGCGCTCTGCGTTTACTTGCAGCATTCCTGCGGACTCGCCCGAAAATCGCCGCGGACCTGCAGAAACTCCCTATTAAACGCTGCACATTGTCTCAGGCGCGGCAGTATTTTGCCGTTGTGAGGGCTCCGACGAAAGTGTCCGGCTGAGGACACATCAATGGGGGACACGTCGTGACCATCGATATCAGTGATATGGCGGTATAAGAACTACGATACCGGCTCGCATCCTTTGATGCAGATCAAGGACTTTGCCATGGGAAGCTCGGCCGGCCGCCGATCAGAGGTCGCATCCAGGATGCGCATGGCAGCTGTCGTCGGTTTGCGGGACTTCACCATTGTTGTGGCTGCGATTTGATTCTCATCAATGCAAATAAATCATTTTAGTGCCGGGGATCGGCGATGGAGATTATCACATGGCAACTAAGAAAGTCATCTTCGTGGCGTTTGCCATCGAAGACGAGAGTATTCGGGACATGATAAAAGGTCAGTCGCTGAACACGGGCACGCCGTTCGAATACATCGACATGTCGGTGAAAGAGGCATACGAATCCGACTGGAAAAACAAAGTGAAGACCCGAATCTTGCGCTCGGCTGGGGTTCTCGTGATCGCGACGAAAAATTCGATATCATCGACAGGCCAAAATTGGGAAATCGCGTGCGCTCATGAAGTAGGTGTGCCTGTACGGGGAATCTGGGCCTACAAGGACGATCACACTCAAATTGCCGGCGTCGAAACAATGGAATGGACGTGGGCAAACATCAGCAATTGGATCGATAGCCTGTAAGGAGCCTCATGCGTAAAGCGTTGATTGTAGGTATCGATCATTATGAGCATATTGCATGTCTGAATGGGTGCGTAAACGATGCTCACTCTGTCCGTGCAGCCCTCGAACGTAACGCAGACGGTACAACCAACTTCAAGACGCCCAAGCTAATTACCGGTACCGGACGGGGCGACATTGTAGAGCGAGCGGAGCTTAAGGAGGCTGTCCGAGCGCTTTTTGCCGACCGGTCGGAGATTGCGTTGTTCTATTTTGCCGGGCATGGCTACATCGAGGATACAGGTGGCTATTTATGTGCGGGAGATTGCAAGGTAGGAGACGATGGTCTTTCCTTGAATGAGGTCATGACCATCGCAGCCAACTCCCCAGCCACCAACAAAGTCATCATCCTGGATAGTTGCCACAGCGGAATCGCTGGTGAAAACCCGACTATGAAGGGTGTTTCCGAAATCGTGACCGGGATGACCATACTCACCGCGTCAACCGCAGAACAGTATGCACTTGAAATGAACGGACCCACACCGGGTGGCGTTTTCACGGGCCTCTTGATAGACGCGTTGGCTGGCGCAGCCGCCAATCTTGTCGGAGATGTCACGCCGGGGAGCGTCTACGCCCATATTGATCAGTCGCTCGGGCCTTGGGCCGGTCAACGGCCGCTGTTCAAAACTAACGTCAAAACTTTCGTGTCTTTGAAAAAGGCTGACGCCCCCATTCCTCTTGCGGATTTGCAGCAATTGGCGACCTTGTTCCCTTCGCAGGACTACGTATTTCCGCTTGATCCCGAATACGAGCCCGAACGCAATGATGAACAAAAGAACGATCCAGCAATCCCAAAGCCAGATCCCGCAAAGAATTCTGTTTTTGCGATCCTTCAGAGATACGTGAAGGTCAACTTAGTCCGGCCGGTAAACGCACCTCATATGTGGCACGCTGCAATGCAGAGTAAGGGCTGCGAGCTGACCGTGCTAGGTGAGCACTATCGAAAGCTTGTTGGAGCGGGGATGATCTAAGCAATGGCCCTTGACGACATCCTAGATGGCCTCGTGGACGAATTAGCCAGCATCGAACACGAACGTTGGGCCCACTGGCAGAAATATGTGCACGGCCAATCCCTTAAGCAACCTGATGGCTCTATCGTCATTCCTGCAAATCTTGTCGCCAAATGGGAACGACAGATAGCTACGCCGTTCTCGCAACTTTCCGATACGGAAAAGAAAAGCGACCGCGAGCAGGTCCAGAAATATCTGCCATTGCTAAAGAACGCTCTGCGGAAGTAGCAAGATCATAATCGGCGAATTGTTCATTCATTTCAATGCATGATAGCTAGTTTATCGGAAAGAGAACCGTTGATTGCCTGATGGAATTGTCACTGTCTATGCTGCTTCCGGCATAGATCCTCTAAACCAAAACGAGTTGGAAAGAAAACTATGTCAGACAAACGCTCGCCACCGCCACCGCGTCCTCCGGCGCCTTCACGGCCACCCGTTCATATCGAAAAAGGTGGAACACGGCATGTTGGAACTCAACCACCGCCGCCACCTCCCAGGAAGGGATAGAAATGACCAACGTAGAGGATGACTGCTATAACGAGGTGCACGGCATTCGCCACAACACGCTGCGCAACGCGCTTTACCATATTGCGCGACGTGCATGGTTGGAACGCGTCAGCCGATTTCTCAATTTGGCAGTCATTCTCGGTGGAACGAGTTACGCAGCGCAGGTCTTTATCAACAGCCCACGAGGAACGTTTGTGTTAGGTTTGGCTTCGGCTACTCTCGGAGCTGTACAACTCATCTTTGATTTTAGTGGAAAGGCACATCACCATGAGCGCCTACAAAAGCGCTACTATGATCTGCTCGCATCTGTCGAAGAGACACGCGGGCCTACGATGGACGATTGTGCAGCGTGGAGGGCTGAATTAACGAGGATCTATGCGGACGAGCCGCCCACGCTCCGCGCGCTTGATGCAATTGCCGACAATCAGGCTACCGCTGCCACGTATGGATCAAGCAACCCGAGACTGAACGTGTCTTTCTGGCAAAGCTGGACACGAAATTTGTTTCTTCATAACGCTGGGAGGTTCCCAGAGAGAGACGGTTGGCGAATTCAGTCTGACGCTAGTCAGTCAGCTGTGGAACCGTACCCTCGGTAGCGGCGTGCCAGCCGGCGATCCACCCGCACGTCTCCTTGCCCACGCAGTCCAGAAAGATGAGGGGCAAATCCGGCCTATTGCCGTAGGCGGACCGCGGGCAAACGCCGTGGATCCACAAGCTCTCAGTCACGGCAAAGGGTCAACTTGCCTGGGTTGTAGATCATTTTTGTTTCGATGTTTCCCTCAAGTTCGACATGGGAAATTGCATATTGGGACACCCCTGCTTTGCCAGCATTTGTGAGATCGCGATCCACTTGACATCATATAATTAGATTTATTGCGTCACGTAAGGCAGTACCTTCAACCGCGCCACGCGGCGGCGGAAATCCGCGGGTATGCACTAGTATGCGGGAATAGAAGCTTACTCTGGACAACGTACCCGCTGCGCCCTCTTCGTCTGGACGTCGAGCTTAAGTCCAAGTGAAGGAATGTCTAACTGCTGTATTTCGAAGCCGACACACAGCTCCCGGAGGGGATTTGGGAATCAACTCCTCGAAATACTTGAAGCCCGAAGGACAGGATTCGAGCTCCAATCTCAGGATTTCGCCCGCAACAACGAACGGCCTGCAAGGCCAAGTTCGATGGACAAACTAGACGATCGCAAATCAAAGAACGCGTACGTTTTCTGCCTTCGATTTACCAGTCTTCCGATCCTGACCGACATCGTAGCTCACAGTTTGCCCTTCGCTCAGATTGCTGGCGCCCTGCAAAGCAGACACATGCACAAACACGTCAGCGCCTCCATTGTCGGGCGTAATGAAGCCAAAACCCTTGTTTCCATTGAAAAACTTAACTGTTCCGGTGGCCATGAACAAATCCTTCACGATTGCAAAGCAGATTGCCGCTGCAAAAACCTTTAAGGCGACGAGGTGCCATCCGCAATATGTTTGGCCTGATTTTTAAGCCATCGGAGTGAATCAAGGTTTTCGCTAGTCACTTCTAGGCACCCTTTTTCTGACCTTGTGGGGAGCCTCTCGTGAGGTCCTTAGCGATAGATGATATGGTCATGGCTGCTGCGAAAATTCGCGGCCCGTTACCCTAACTTTATTCCGGATTGTGCTTACTTCCGGGTCGGCAGCCGCATCCCGTGCGCGTCTGGCGAGCCACGGCTACCATGTCGGGCCGTTGCGCCTCGCGCGATTCCGTCTAGGGCCAAATCCCGGCGAGTATGGGAGGCGCATGAGGTCTGGGAAAGCCTTTGGCAGTTGGCCGAACCGGCAGTGCCGTGCGTGAACTCTGAAGGGACAAATTTCGGCGGCCGGTTCAAAGATTCGCGAGGGGGAATATCAGGCGGCCCGCCTTCACACCGGCGCTACGTGCCTGGTGTCTCTCCTGCTCGATGCAGTGTTCCTGCGCCAAGCAGCTGAATAACGCCGGAAATCATATCGTGGTTACGGATAAGCTCCTTCGTCAGCGAGATGATGGGAAGCGTCAGAGTAACCTAAATGCAGATGCAGATCGAAGACATTTTCATGACCGGGGCAACCACCCCTGCTCCGCTGCGCAATGCAGCATTCTGTTCGATTTGGAGTTCAGCGCAAGTCGCAAATCTCAGATGGCTTGTGCAGACCGTCGCGATTGGTTGGCTGATGGTGACGATCACCGCTTCCGATCTGACGGTCGCGCTCGTACAGGCGTCGACAACGCTTCCGGCATTCATACTCTCCATCATCGCCGATACTCATAGCCGCCGATCGGTGATGATCATAGGACTGTCATTGATCGCGCTAGCGTCTGTCGCACTGGCAGGTGCCGCCGCCTTCGGCTTCCTCAGTCCCTGGCTCATTCTAGCGCTGGGATTTATCGCAGGCTGCGGATTTGCGCTGAATGACCCCGCCTGGCACGCCTCCGTGGGGGATATCCCGGCCGCGGTGACGCTTATGTCTACTGGATATACCATGACGCGAAGCGTTGGGCCGGCGCTGGGCGGGGTTATTCTCGCCTTTCTCGGACCATTGGCCGCCTTTCTCTTCTCCGCATGCAGCAACCTGGCGCCTCTCGCCGCGGTATTGCGTAACAAGTGGCACGCGCGCCCGTCTCCTCTGCCTGCGGAGCGTATGTCGACCGCAATCCGAGATGGCATCCGGTTCACGGCGCTTTCGTCCGATATCCGGGCGACAATCATGCGCGCAACCCTCTTCGGCCTTGCCGCTATTGCTATCCTCGCACTTCTGCCGCTCGTCGCCCGCGATCGTTTGGCCGACGACCCCATCGCCTACGGCGTTCTTTTCGCAGGTTTTGGAACGGGCGCCTGCGTGGCCGGATTGAACAACCGGCTCTTAAGGCAGGAATGGCTGATGGCAATTGCTTCCATTGCTTGCGCGGTGTGTTGCATCTCACTTGCCTTCACCTCCTCTGTGCCTTCAGCAACACTTGCGCTTGCTTTCGGCGGCGCCGGCTGGATCATCACCTGGACCGGCTTTGACGTCTGGGTGCAATTGGCAAGTCCGCGCTGGGTCGTCGGCCGCACGCTCTCGATCTATTATGCATTCCTATCCGGCGGCATGGCAGCCGGCAGCTGGATCTGGGGCAATGTTGCCCAGTCATATTCGCTCGCTTCTTCTCTCGAGCTGGCCGCGGCCGCCCTGCTTCTTGTTGCTGCGTCAGGGTTGGTCTTGCAGGTACATCTGGGGGCGGAGGGAGACCAGCAGGGCGCGGTTTTTCCGGCTCCATCGGTGGCGCTTGATCTGAAGCCGCAAAGCGGTCCGATTGCAGCGAGGACAGAGTATTCCCTAGACGAAAGCGACCTGGACAGCTTCTTCGATCACATGCGCACTCGCAGATACGCCTTAGCTCGCGCAGGCGCGCGCGACTGGACGCTCCAGCGAAATCTTCGAAAGCCCTCCCATTGGACGGAAACGTTTCGCACGCCGGCCTGGATGAGTTTCCGGCGTCTGCATCATCGCCTCTCTCGATCGGATCAGGACGTCTCCCAGCTTCTCGCCGCTTTGCATTTGAGTGAAAAGCCTGCGGAAACTGAGCTCGTTATTGAACGTACAACGGACGCGCGACGAACCCGGAGCCATCCAGTCCCGCGCGTTTTGCGTCCGTGAGGTGATTAGTGATGAGACCATCCGTCGAGCAGCAACGGTTAGAAGGCGGCGCCGACCAAAAACAAAACCTCACGATCACTAGGACTGCGGAGAATAGCTGCAAGCCCAACACAGCTCCTGGCCTGGGAGTGGCATCAACCCCTGCCATCCAGGTTCACTCGGCTGTCGTCGATCCCTGGTCGACGACAGCCGCTTTTTCCTCTATTTTTGATTGTGGTCTTGCCGCAGCCCGCCGAAGCGGAACTTGCGACCCTCTGCTCACAGGCTCAAGGCCGGAGAGAGGAAGTAAGGCCAACCCAGTTCCCACTGCCCTCCCTCATCGCCGCCGCCCCGCAAAGACGGCCGAAGTGCCCCGTCCGAAAGAGACCGAATGACATGCCATCAAATGAAGGGACAGCATCCGTAGGCCTACTGGCGCCACTGAAGAATTCGACGTTCCGTTCGATTTTCTTCGCGTCGCAGCTCTCCAGCCTGGGTTGGCTGATGCAGACGGTGGCTCTCAGCTGGCTGATGGCCACCGTTTCCACCTCGGATGTGATGGTCGCCCTTGTCCAGGCATCGTCTACCCTGCCTGCCTTTTTTCTTGCGATTTTCGTTGGCGCGATTGCCGACAACTACAGCCGGCGCATGGTCATGATCGTCGGCCGAAGCCTGATGATGGCGGCCTCGGCGATGCTGACGATCCTGATGGCTTTCGGCATCACCGATCCATGGATGATCCTGGCGTTCAGTTTCCTTGACGGCTGCGGTATCGCACTCAGCGATCCCGCGTGGCGCGCTTCGCTTGGCGACATGCTGGAGCGCCGCCATCTGCCGTCGGCCGTCACCCTTCTCAATGTCGGATTCAACACGGTCCGTAGCGTCGGTCCCGCGCTTGGCGGCATCATCGTTGCGATTTTTGGGCCGCTCGTCACTTTCGCGCTCACCACGCTTGGCTTCGTCGCGCCCCTCACCGCTCTGTGGCGAAACAAGTGGACCGTGAAAGCGTCGCCCCTCCCTCGCGAAGCGCTTATGACGGCGATCTATGATGGACTGCGGTTCACGGCGATATCCTCGGAAATCAAGGCGACCATTGTCCGCGGTACGCTGTTTGGGCTGACCGGAACCTCGATGCTGGCGCTCCTGCCGCTCGTCGCAAGAGACTTCTTGAAGGGCGGCCCAATCGACTACGGTATTCTCATGGGTGGCTTCGGCGCCGGCGCGCTGATCGCGGGGCTCCTGAACCCGCCACTCAGGCGCGCGGTCACGCAGGAACTGCTGATTGTTCTGGCATGTGTCGCGTGCGCGGTATGTGCGATCTCAGTTGCGCTGACGTCTTCCCTGATCATCGCAACAGTCTGCCTCGCCTTCGGCGGCGCCGGCTGGGTAACCGGATGGTCGGGGTTCGGCGTCAACGTGCAGTTGGCAAGCCCGCGCTGGGTGGTGGGTCGCACGATTTCCATCTACAGCGCTTTTACTTATGGGGGGATCGCCGCTGGCAGTTGGCTCTGGGGAATTATCGCCGAAAACCATTCCCTCTCCTTATCCTTGGCATGTTCTGCTGCCGCCTCGTTGCTGGTCGCCGCACTTGGGCTCAAGCTGCCGATCAGCAACCGCTTGGAGTCTGAACTCGAAGCCTCCGGCGCCTTCGATGCGCCAGTACCTGCACTCGATCTGAAGCCGAGAAGCGGCCCAATTCTGGTGACGACGGAATATGCGATTGCCGAAGAGAACGCCGCTGTGTTTCTTGAGATCATGCGCAGACGGCGGCATGTTCAAAGCCGAGCCGGCGCACGCCATTGGACCCTCACGCGCGACGTTCAGCAGCCTTCGCGATGGCTCGAGACCTTCCGGACGCCAACCTGGACGGATTACCATCGCCTTCATCACCGCCTCAACGAAGCGGACAAGCGCCTGGGCGATGAGCTCAAGTCGCTGAGCGTGGCATCCGACCTCCCGCGAACAATCGTTCTGGTGGAGCGCCCGACGGCTGCGCGCAAGTCCACGCCCGTGCCGTACGTTTCCCAGAAATGAGCACGCTATGCGACTCCGAGGCAACTCATCCAGCAAGAGAGGATCGTTCGATAATGGATACGTCGAAGCTTTGCCCCCTCCAGTTGGCCTCCCTCCGATGGCTGAAACAGAGCAGAACGTTGGAAGAGATCGCGCGGATCGAGGACCGAACCGTCGTCGATATCGAGCGATGCCTGCAGGATGCTTTGGTGCTGCTCGGCGCAGACTCGATTGAGGCGGCCATTCGTATGATCGAAAAGACAGCTTGAAGTAATGGCGATCTTTCGGCGCGCTGCTTGAGGCTTTGAAAATTCGGATTCGAGCGCACGGTGGAAGGAGCCGCGGGAACGCCGCCTGTATTAGGTCGCGATTCCAGGAAATCCGGAACCGGTGTTCGATTTTATTCTCGGCATTCCCGCGCGAAGCAACTCGGCGAAGGAGCTTCTCTTCCGTTGAGCCCTTCGTGAAAGTTATCCTTGCGGCGGCAGTCCGAGACCTCCCCGGTCATCCGGTCCATCGTCTGGAATCGCAATCGACCGATGATCGACATCCGCCCCTTCGTCGCAGCGATTCACACCAAGTGGATTTGACCTGGACAGCGACCGCTCGCGCTGAAGCGCAGAATATCGGCGGCGCATTTCATCGGACGCAATCCTCCCTGCCGTCCAAAGAGCGACCAGTTCCATGAAACCCGGGTCTTCATCGAGCCGAATTCCCCGTGCATTCCAACGCGCGATGACCCGCTCGGCTATGTCCCTGCGTGAATCCATTACCAACTTCCCTGCCCGGCCTGCCGCCTACGCGGTGAGATACCAAGTTGCTGGGTTCTTCGCCAGTTGAAAGCGTCCGATATGTCACGCCGGGTGCCCGCGATCTGTTTCCGGGAGCTTGTTAGCTGGAGCTATCGAGATCGCTAAGACGCACTTTCCAGCTCTCTCCGACCTGATGGCCCCCGCCACCATCTTTTCCGTCGACCGCGAATACGGCGTCCTGCCGTCCGACGAAATCGACGTCGACGACGATCTTGAGATCGTCCATGAATACACGCCTTGGCATTGAGCGGGCGGCGACATGGCCTGCGGCCGTGCCGCTTGCGAGCGGCGGGCCGCAAGGGAGGCTTCGCCGCGGCCGACTTTGTATAATTCACTAGGTTGCCAGCCGCGCCGTTGCGGCCTTTGCTCTTCGCGGCCGCTGAAGCGGCTAATAGATAACGCTGACGAGCAGGAGGCGATCACTCGTGATCGGAAGGAAAATGAAAAGAAGAGAGATAGAGGGCCTTCGCGAGGCCGTATCCTGCGCCGCGGTGCTGGAAGAGGCCGGTTTTGCCGTTGACGCCAAGGAGAGCACCCGTCGGGCAGTGAAGTTTCGGCGCAGCAGTGAGATTGTCATAGTCACGCATGAAGGGCGGGGATGGTTCGACCCCTAAGCGAGGCGAAAGGCGATGTCTTTGGGCTCGTCGAGCACCTCGATCGCGCCGGCTTTCTCGAAGCCGTCGAAAAGGTCGGGAGTCTCGTGGGATTCAAAATTTCCGCGCCAGGATGGCAATCTCGAAGCCCTGTCGCCAACTCCGAGTTTTCCATTTCCGATCGTTGGCAGGCACGTCGCCGCCCGTGGCAAGGCTCATCGACCTGGCAATACCTGCACAACGAGCGCTGCCTTCCGACATATCTGCTCCGCACGGCGATCGAACGCGACCTCCTTCGAGAAGGCCCGAACGGCAGCCTTTGGGCCGCTCATACGAACCATGCCGGCGACATCACCGGATGGGAGGCGCGCGGCCCGCAATATCGCGGCTTTGCCACCGGGGGAGCGAAGGTCCTGTTCCGCTTTGGCTCGGACGCTTCAATGCGCCTGGCTGTGACGGAAGCTGCGATTGACGCCATGAGCCTTGCCGCCATCGAAGGATTGCGTGATGGAACGCTTTATCTCAGCACCGGCGGCGGCTGCTGGTCTCCGACCACGGCCGCAGCCCTTGGTGCGCTTGCTTCACGTCGCAATGTCCAACTCGTCGCTGCGACAGACGCCAATCCTCAAGGCGACATGTTTGCCGGCCGATTACGGGCGCTTGCCGACGGCGCCGGCTGCGACTGGATGCGGCTCCGCCCACCGCGAGAGGATTGGAACGAGGCTCTGAAGCTTCGCGTGAAACAGAGGAATGAGAATAGGAAAAGGGTGGGTGGGAAAGAGAAGGAGGCGTGCCGCATGCGCCCCAGCCGCGTCGAGGCAGGCTCCGCCCGGTTCAAGCCGGCCCTGGACCCGGCCGGTCGCGATGTCGGCGGAGGAAAGGGGCATGAAGGACTTAGGTGCCGAACCGCTCGATAATTGCTGGAGATGACGCGCCGATCGAAGCCCAGGCTAGCCGGCAGGACCGCACCGGCTGATCGCCGCGGCGCGCGCACGCCAAGCGCACGCCGGCGGATCGCGATCTACACCAACCGTCGGCAGATCAACGAATTGCGCCGCGCCAACGATCGCAAGGTCGTGCCCGAGAAACGCGCAGCGTGGGAGGACAAGCTCGCCCAGCAGCGATCGCTGATCCAGGTTCTACAGGTCGAGGAACGACGGCCCGTCACAGAAAATGCCATTCTACTGAAGCGTTTCCTACGAAGCTGAAACGGAGGTTGATCGCCGGCGGCATGCCCGACTCCTCGCAGAACGCGCCAAGTGGCTCCTCTCGACGGCCCTTGTCTGGATCACATATTTCTTCGCGCTTCAAATGATCGAACCCGCTGTGGTCTTCACAGTGTTTTCAGGGCTTATAGCTGTTAGCGTCCTAGTTGCCTCCGCTTGCGGGGTTCCGGAAGCGTCACCGTTGCGCAACCGGGTCGAAGGGGTCGGCTTGATCGCCATAGTAATCGGCGTCGGTTATCTGGCGACGATCACGATGCTCGGACAATCAGGCTTCGTGCGAGGCGGCTGGGCTGCCGCGATGGCCGGATTGCTGCTGACCAGTGTGTCTGCCGTTAGCCTCACGGCGATTATGGTCTACAGCCAGCGACTCAACGGCCTCGGTATCGCACCGGCTGCTCAATATGGGCTGCGGTTTCCGCTGTACGTAATGATGGCACTCCCAGCCGCGTGGTTCGACCTGGATGGGAAAGGTCCGGTCGATCTCAGTGGGCTGCTTGCTGTCATCATGATCGGATTGGCGATCATGGCGTTTCCAGTTTTTGCGATGCAAAAGGCCATTTCGCTGATGTCCACCCTGTCGCTGGCCGCGATTACGGCGCTTGGTCCACTATTCGTTTTCCTGTTCCAAATCATTGAAGGTCGCGTGGCTTACGCGCCGGCCACGATGATGGGTCTGATGATCTATTTCGCAGGAGCTGTACTGGCGGCATATGGTGGAGCCGGCCTGTCGGACGCTCACAAGCGGCGACAGCCGCCGCAGAACTCCTACGTTGGCTATAATTGCTCGCAGAAGTCACTATTTTGCGAGGAAGTTTTCATCCCATTCATTTCCGCTCCGGGCGACAGACGTCGATATTCCTTGACTGTCAGGATATATCGCCGACCTCGGCAGCTGCTTCCTGTGCGCCGATCTTGGCATTGCTCCCGAGCTCGAGCTCGAGCTCGAGCCCCCCCGATCACGCCTCGTACCTTGGCTCCTGGCTCAAGGTCCTGAGCGACGACCGACGGGCTATCTTCCAGGCGGCGGCGCATGCACAACGGGCGCTAAGTTTCCTGCACTCGCTGCAGCCCGAAACCGCTGGCGAGCGGCTCGCTGCCTGAGGACCATCAGCGTCGGTCGTTGGTCTCGCCAGCGGCCGGCACCTGTTCAGGCTTCAACGCGGAGAGCGTGTCAGGATCAGCCGTAAGGTCCAGTTTGCCCCAGATCGAGGTTTTCCGGTCGATCGGCTTGAGCTTCCGGGACGGCTTGATTTCGACGACAAACGGCTTTGGCTGCTGACGCATAGATCCTCCAGGCGACGATTCGCGCGCACGACGATAGCCCGAAGAACGGCCAATGCAACGCCCTGGTTCGGCTGTTCCCGGACGTCTGATTTTGACATGTGGACGGGGCGGCAGGTCCACCGTTGCAGGGATCCGGCAGGCAGTCGGGGCGCAGCTGCCATCGCCATATCCCCTTGGCCCTGGAGCCGAGCCACGTCCTTCGCGGGCTCGATGAGGCGTGTCTGATCGAAAACCGGCTTCGCCTCGATCGTCCTCCCGCAACGGCCTTCCAAAACTTTCTTCCCCTGAGCGCGATGCGCCCATTCCTCGCGGGACAACAAAGTTTCTCCTGGCCGCCCTCCATTTCATTTCGGCCCCCGGGTGCGGTCCGATCGTCCCCGATCCTTGCGACAGCCATCGAGGCCGCGATGGGCGCGGCCCGAAACAGCAAAGGAATACGACAATGGCAACCATCGGCACCTTCACCTCCACCGAAACCGGCTTCAACGGCTCGATCCGCACCCTCGCCCTCAACGTCAAGGCCCGCATCGCCCGCATCGAAAACCCCTCCGACAAGGGCCCGCACTTCCGCATCTACGCCGGCAATGTCGAGCTGGGTGCGGCTTGGCAGAAGCGCTCCGAGCAGGACCGCGACTACCTCTCAGTCAAGCTCGACGACCCGAGCTTCCCCGCTCCGATCTACGCGACGCTCACCGAAGTCGAGGGCGAGGACGGCTACCAGCTGATCTGGTCCCGCCCCAACCGGGACTGAGGCCCGGACGGCCCCGCCACCAAGGCGGGGCCAACCGGCCACAAAGACAAGCCGGTGACAGGCATCGAACCTCCCGCCGGCTTTTTCGGTGCGATATGGAACCGGAATATGTCTGCTCAGAAGATTCTATCGTGCCGGGAAGAAATGCCGGCCTCGAAGACGAGCGGTGCCCCCAATTTTGCCTCTGCTCCGGTTCCCTCCACTCCAACAAAATCGGCTCCCCGACTCGCCGGCTCCGCCGGTCGCTTCCGCGCTCCTTGACCCCGTCATCTCTTCCCGCCCCGCCGTCTCGTCTTTCACGAACTCAAGGAGATGAGACGATGACCATCGAACGGCACATCGAGGAGCTGCGCGCCGAGTTGAGGAACGCCTGCGACGCCGTCGAGCGCCGCCAGGTCGAAGCGGAGCTTCAGCTCGCCGAGGCCGATCTGGCCGTGGCGCTTGCCGAACAGGACGGCATCATCGAAGCCGAGCCGCCTTTCTGAGGCGGCTCTCATTCTGCCGTAATATCAGCCTGTCGGCCGGATCGACCGGCCTTCCGGCTGTCAGGGATTTCATCCCTCGACACTCCCGCCGGCTCGCGCCGGATACGGTCACGCCCCCTTTGTGGGCGTGGGTCTCTTCTCTCTATGACGTCCCATCGTACTCCAGCAAATCCGGCGTCAAGGACGGCGCGGTTTCCCCCAATTTTTCCGCCGCTGTCGCTTCCCGAAAAAATCGGTTCCCCCGCTTGCGCGCCGCGTGCCGCGATCCTTGACCCCTCTTTGCCACGGAGTGGCCGATCCCCGTCATCAAGATGAAGGAGATCACACAATGACATCTGACCAGAACCTTGCGCTCTACACCAAGCTTTCCGGTTTCCGGCTCGTCGTCCTGGCAAACCGCTTCGGCTGCGATACCGACGTCTCGCGAAAGCTCCATGATCGACTGCTCGAAGGGCTTGAGGCGGCTACCGGTCGTATCCAGACCATCATGGCATTGGAGCGGAGCGTTCTTGCCGGCGACGACGAATATGCCGCGTACCGGCTGGAAGGTGAGACCGAGATCTTCGGACGCCTCACCATCAATCTGCTGGATGAACTCGACATCGATTTCGACACGCACGAATACCGCGTCAATGGCGGCGATTGGTCCATCGCTTTCACGGCGGACTATACCGGCGTCGACATCGACTATCCGGAGCTGATTGCGCTCACCGACGAACTCGGCTCACTTGCGCCGATCATCAAGGATATCACGCGGGAAACCGGTATCGCGGTAAATGCTTCCCGTGTCAGCTACATCGGGTGCACAGGATCATAATCAATCCTGCGGCGGGCTCGATCATCCGGAGGGCGGCGAGAGCGGCCTTTCCATTGAGATGCCGACGAGACCATCGCGATCATGGTGAGAACGACCAGTTGAGCCTCTTCCTTTCGACCTGCCGGCATCTCTCATCGGGGATGTTGCAGCCCGTTCGTCACGACGCAACCTGCTGCCGCCAGAATTTTCCCCGCCGCGTTCTGCGGCTCCTCGCCGATCAAAATTCAGTCGCCGGCAAGTCCTCCACATTCGTTTCGGCCCTCTGGGTGCGTCCCTCCTTTCCGGTCCGCCACTATCCCCGCGATGACCGCAATTCGAAAGGAGAAACACATGCAACAACTCGCTCAATTCCTCGCCGCCACCGGCCGTCGGCTCCGTTCTCTCGGCAAGGTGATCAGCCACTTCTTCCGCAAGGGTAAGCTCGGCCTGAAGCTTGCGATCAAGATCCCGTTCTTTATCGAAATCGAGGTATTCTTCGAGACCGATTGGAACCGGCGCCGATGAGGCATATTGGCCCGCTTCGGCGGGCCTTTCTCAACTCGCCACGGTGGCGCGCGGGCGGTAACCGCGTTTTCGCTTTTGTCGGAGCAGATCGAGAAACAATTTGACTGCTTCCTCTTCCCGCCCGAAATGATGGATCATCGTCTGACCCTTTGCGCCAATGCGCCCCCATTTCCTGAGCAGGCAAACATCGCCAAAGAGGTTCGGTTCGATCGACATGGCATAGTAGCGCGCCATGTTCTTCGCCACATCGGTGCGTTCGACATAGAGGTGATAGGGCTGTGCGATCATGAGACCAGAATCGCCGATCGCCGGAATCGCGTCCAACGACACTTATGAATCGGTCGGCGCAGATCGATTCATAACTGTGATGATAGGCCAAAAATCCCGAGAGGTTTAGGCGACCGCCTTCGGCGCACGGTTCTATTCGCGGTGCTCACGCAGCCCCCATGTGGTCTCCGCCCCAAGGGTGACGATCCTCTCGCGGCACTCAGCCGCACCATCCATGTCTTGCGCCGTCCCAGCGTCTGGCGAGACCCTCATCGATAAGGGTGTCGCCGATCGAGTGTCCCGATCGCGTTACGGTCCGGAGCTTGCGGCCATACTTGTCTTCGTCGCGCCAGCCGGCCGTCAGTGAGAAGTTGCCTCCATTCAGCAGCGCCAGCAGGCGTGCTTTCGCGGCCTCGCCTTTGATCCGTTCCGCCTCGCAGCGCGGCGGGCTGAGTTCAGGCGTGTCGATATCCGCGATGCGGATTTTCTCGCCCTCGAACCAGAACGTGTCGCCGTCGACGACGCAATTCACATGACGGCCGCCGCCGCAGATTGAAAACGCGGCCGACGACGAGTCCGCTACCGGTGTCTTGGCCACCGCCGGCAGTCCCGGGAGGTTGCCGGCGCCGCCGAAGGCAAGCCAGCCTGCCGCAGCAACGACGATGGCTGAGATGACTGCCATCAGTAATTTGCGCGGACCGCTCTGTCCCGTTCGAGGTTTTCCCTGCGGGCTACGGCGATCGATCTTGCCACCGGATTTCCGCGGCCTCCTGAACGGAACCACATTCGAATTCGCCACTTGCCGCTCCTCTCCTGCTTTCCTCAACCTATCTCGGACCCGGTTTCATCTGCGTTTACGGAGACTCTCGGCCTCGACCTTCAGTAGGGTCGGTAATATGGTGTGCGCGAGCGGGGCGCAGGCGGTCCCGCCTCCCGTGCGGGCCACTATGTTGAGGCTCCTGCGGCTGCGCTATTTCCCGCTCTCGCACGACGAGAATTCCCGAAATCCCACCCCTGGGTGGCCGCTATGCTGATTTCTCCGATACTCTTCATCATCCTTGATCGGCCGTGCTCGTTGCACTGCGCACCGGCTCGATCGAACGAATTCTCTGCGGGGTTTGCTGCTTTCGACAACGCGCTCGTGCCCACGCACCCCTTCATGGCATTCTGACCGCAAGGCCTTTGTCTGTCAGAATGAGCTGCCCGCCGGCGCCTCGGCCGTGGTGCAAGCGATAACGCAGCGACCATGCCAGTCCTGACCAGACATCCGCTGCGCGCGGCGTGTGCACGATCTTGTTGCGAAAGGTTACTCCGTCGCAGGCTGTTCACGAGGTTGGATCGAACGTCACCGAATTACCATACTCAAAATTGTAGTTCCTCGTACTAATGTGCTCGACTCATTAGTGTAAATTGAATTAGATGCTTCTTGGGTGGGGCATCCAACTCTCTGGGCAACTCCGCGAGGCGCGGCGAGCTAACTCGCACCCACCTGTTGCCGTCGGGGTTAGAAATGAAAATCGCAATCGCAATTGCAATCTTGGTTGTATGGTCCACGTTCTCGCTGTCTGTCTCGGCAGCTTCCGCTCACAGTGGCGGAACGGATTCAAACGGCTGCCACACCAATCACAAGACCGGAGATTACCATTGCCATTGAAATCGTTGTTGATGGCCGCCGTCCTGACGCTATCGCTTCCGGCGAACACCTTCGCCTGGGATGGTGTAGATAGCGATTCTGGCGGTGCGGTCGAGATTGGCAAAGGCAATCTAGTCAGATCGGGACAGACCGTCGAGGTTTACGACTACGAAGCGGGCGAGTACCGTGACGTTGATGTCCAAAGCATCCAGCGTTCTGGAGGCTCGGTCGAGGTCGAGGTTTACGACAACGAAAGCGGCGAATACCGCACCTTTGAAATGGACGACTGATAAAGTGGGCCGCCCTAAAAAGGGCGGCTGCTGCTATCGTTGCCATAGCGATTGGTGTCTTTGCCGCGGAGCTATCCTCTCCCAATGACCAACTCGTCAAAGATAGTCTTAAACTCCTCAAAAGAAGCTTCGATCACGATCCGTCCAGGCGATTAGGTGTCTCCTCAGTTTTACGTCGCCTTGAGGTCCGTCAGCACCTTGTCAAAAGCATCCTTGACCGGCTTTGAGATTTCCTCCACCGTCCTGCTTGCGAGTACCCGGAATTCCTTGGCGTGCTGCAAACTTGTCTCAACCCGCTTGCGCAGGAAGGTCGACTGCAGTTCGAGGACCTGCGACGGCGAATTTGCGCTAAGCAAAGCTTGCAGATGCGAGAAGCCGGCCTCGGCGTCGGCCTGCAGTGCAGCGATCGTCTTCCACGACAATTCGTTGCCGAACAGACTTGTCGTTTCGAGGATCG
>NZ_MXPU01000032.1 GCF_002204185.1 Rhizobium esperanzae
TCACAAAAGCAGAAAGAGCCCCACCTAGAACCGTAATCAACAGAAATTGGAGCGCCAGCTTAAACGCCTCAGGTCCGAGACGATTCGCAATCCAGTCGTAGAAGAACGTCTTATCAGCCAGGAAGAGCGCGGTTATGAAAGAAGCCCCGACGAAGACGGTCCGGATGAAGTTGCGTGACGAAAGCTTGAACAATAGCATCGAAACCATCGCTGTTGGCACCAAGTGGAATGTGCCTGAGAGGCGTCGGCAAGGCAATTGTCATAGCTATCGTGTCCGGCTCTCGGATTATATAAGTTCGGCTGTATTGGGGGCGGGAAGCAAGATGGCGAAGCGACAGATTACAGTTTTCTACGCATGGCAGAGTGATCGCGATACGAAAGGAAATCAGCACTTCATTCGCAGGGCGCTCGATGATGCGGCATCTCGAATAAACGAGGACAGCGCCCTTGGCGTCGAGATGAAGATTGATGCTGACACAGAAGGCGTCGTTGGCACTCCTCCCGTCACCGAAACGATCCTCAACAAGATTCGCTCAGCCGACATCTTCGTTCCCGATCTCACTTTTGTCGCTGAGACCGGCGGAGGGAAACTCGTTCCCAATCCGAATGTCATGGTCGAATATGGCTACGCGCTTCGCTCGCTCACATTCGAGGCCATGATGCCAGTAATGAACATCTATTACGGGGAGCCGGAAAAGCTGCCGTTCGATATGGGCCATGTCAGGCATCCGACACAATATAGCCTTGAGCCGAACAGTCCTGACGGGGTGCGTCGAGCGGCACGCGCGAAGCTGTCAGAAAAGCTAGAAGCCATTCTGAGGCTCATGGTCCAGAATATCGTCAGCAAATCACGGACGGACATTGGCTTTACGCCCACGGGACCGGTGAGGCCGCCCGCGTTTTTCTTTCAGCCGGATGATGTCCTTGTAAACTTCGGCTATCCAGGCGAACAAGAAATGAGATTTAAACGGGATAGAGCGATCTATCTTAGACTCTTCCCGACTTACGCGGACCAACCGCGCGTTGGTTTGACCCGTGCGGTAGAGGTTGCGCAACGACTGTTGCCAATGCAGAGGCTGATCAGCCCTCTGCATAATCGCAACGACTTCGGTGCAATAAGCCTTCAGCCGCACGGCGAAGGCATAACCAGCTTCACTCAGATTTTCGAATCAGGCGAGCTATGGGGAGTCAGCGAGGAGGTATTTCGTTCGGAAACCGCGCCGCACATCCCGGCCATTGGTGTCGAAAAGGCCTTCGCCGCGACTCTGGAAAATTACCGACTTATCTATGAAAAGGTGCTTGAGCTTCGTGCGCCGTTTACCGTCGAATTCGGAGCCGTGGGCATATTTGATCAATATCTTCGTATTCCGAGCGTGGAATACACAAATGGCGAATTTGCAGGGCCGATTCGAAAGCAAAACATCATCCGACGTTTCCAGTTGAACAGCTTTGATCCGGCCGATTGGCAATCAGCTCTGAGAGATTTTCTGATCGATTTTTACGATCTCGTGGCCCGCGACCGGTCATCGGTTTTGACCGACGACCATGTGAAGGCCAACGACATTCCGCCACGTTGATGACCTGACACCACGCACCGAGGCAGGGGAGTTTGCGATTGGTCCAATGCTCATGGCGTTGGTCCGTTCAAACAGACCACTTTGCCAGCGAGCCGGTCGTGAGCGCACAACGACCGACTGAGGAACCAATTTCAGTCCTTTGCCCCGGTGCTGTTGCGACCAAACGCGAACGCTGCGCAACTTGTGCTGAAACCCAGTAAGCCGGTTAGAAGAGTGCCTTTCGAAGCCTCTGGCCCCAAGGGAACAAAGCACACGATCAGGAAGACGAAAAGGCCAGCAATCGACAGTAAGAAAGCCAAGTTCACGAGCGCACTCGTGCCAGTTCCGAGCAGCCTGCCAATCAGGCCCGCTTCGGGCTGGCGGACCTCACTAGATTTCTCATGATCCTTGCTGTGTTGATCATCCACGCTCATGATCCACCCTTCTTTAAAGGCGGGCACCGAGCTGACGACCAGTTGGGGGAGATACTCTGAAAAACCTCACTCAAATGCCTGTCGAGCCATACTACGGGTGCGCCGCAGTTAATTGGCCCGATCAAAAAGGCATGGTATACAGATGTCCCGGACTCCTTCCAACGATCGAAGGTCCTCAAACACCTGCCAGTCGATCAGGTAAATTGATTAAAATGCGAAACTGCAAGTCTGTCAATTGGACCCGATCTCAATTTCGACGGGCTTAGCCGCGACACGTTCCGCACGCATTCTTTTCTCTTCATTGCGGCACGTCTCATAAACGACTTTGCCAAGATCGTATGATTTTGCGGCGTCAACCTTGCGCAGGAGGCGGGTCATGAACGCGATCCGGCTTGCGTGAGCGATCTGGGGGAGGGCGGCAATCTTCATCGCGGTGTAGAGCGCCGATTCCTCGTGCTCTACGAGGCTGTTGGTGATGAAACGCCATGCATTATGATTAGCATCACAATGGGAGACGGCCGCAACTTCATCGGCCGTAAGATCGTCAACGAGCTGTTGGTGCGGGAAAGCTGGACGCTCAACTTTCGGAGCCTGCGACACTGTCATTCGGTAGCCGGTCTCTTTGTCATGATGAACGACTGTGCCCCAGGTCGCTTCAGGCTGTTTTTGAACCGGAGCCGGGTTGGCCGCTATTGGCTTCTTCCGCAGGAAAGAGCACCAGTGAGCGAACGCAGCCGCAATACCTTGTTCATACAGGAGCCCGAAGATTTCGTCGCCGGTTACTAGATCAGCATCCGGCAAGGGCATCGAAGGGTATGCGTGCATTTGGCTGACGTTCGATTTCCAGATTTCCAGCAGCTCAAGGGCATCGTAGCCGGTAAGCGTGGCACCCTGGCGCAGCAGTTCGGTTGAGGGCATCTCACCGTGGAATGTGTCCTCGTTTTTCAGCGAGGCGTTCAGTTCCGCATACCCTTCAGCCGTCAGGGGAGCCTTGCGCTGTTCCTGCAATGGAGCTTCGCGAGGCTGAACGAGGAACAGGATGTAATCGACGGGATTGCCGCGACCCGGCTTTCTGACGACCTCATATGATGCTGTGAAGCGGGTGATGTGCGCCTCGATGTCGGCCGCGACCTTTTTCAAACACCCTTTCTCGAAGTTACCGAAATGGAACTTCCCGTCGAATTGAAAGCATATGTCGCGAACCAGTTCCTCCGGTGTCACGCGCCACGACCGGAAAGGCTCATCCTGCCCTGCGATCAACGCAAGCCGTGGGTAGATGCGAGGCGTGTATTTGCAGCTGAATTTCGGGAACGCGTTGATTTCCAACTTGGTGTAATGGTGCCGGGTAAGAATGATTTGCTTGATCGCGTTGTGGACGCTGAAAGCGATGAATCTTTTGCCGGTAGCCTCATCTCTGATCCAGTCTGGAAACAGGAGAGACATTTTTCCGTTACGCTCGTATCCTGGCACACGGAAATCATACTGGACTTCCGTGTTGTGGAGCTGATCGAGCAGGCTCTGAAGGCGAGCATTATGCTCGATGCCAAGATACTTCTTGGCAACTTCGGCCGAGACGAGGAACTCTTGATTTTCAATTCCCTGGTCGCGAGCGGAAGCCATTAGCAATTCATAGAGCGCATGGCCTTGAGCAGTCAGCACGTCTTCAATCTTGTCGCCCTCGCCCTTTGCACCGATGATCCGGAGATGCTTGATCAGAGCAGCTTGTTTATCGACGGTAGGTTGTTCGGCTTGAGCCAGGACAGGATCGGTGAAGACGGCGGCTCCGCTGCGGGCGTTCAAACCCTTGCGATCTTTGCCGGTGAACTGGTTTTCCTTGGGAACTTTCTGGACGTCCGCCCATGTTTTGCCGTCTGGTCTGGGTGTCAATGTGACAGGCATGCGACTTGCTCTGATGCGTTAAAGTAAGTCTGCAACAGTCGGCGGAATAGACAAAGCTTTTTGTTACCTCGTCACCCGAAAAGTAACGCTAGAATGTTTGTGTTACTAAATGTCGGAGGTTTAAATCGTGAAATGTCAACACTGGTTTCGACATTAAGTAACACAAAGAACGGGTGTTTTTCCAGTATTTACGGGGCATTTCGCTCGGAATCATAAAGGATATACATAAGATATATTCCCTGCCTTGCGGCGAAGCGCTTCGCGCGAAATTACGTTTCGCATTTTTCTTTTCTTTTTTCCCGTGCGCTTCGCGTGATTTTGTTTCAGGGAGATTGAGGCTCTTTCCGTCCATCCTGAACCGCCGCGCGGAGGATGGGCCTGATCGGCGTTGAAAGGGCGTGTCGTTCGAGGCAGACGGGTCATTCCGGGTCGGGCGGGTCATTGAGCTTGGCTCAGGCTCGTGAGAAGGCAATGCAGCATAGACCATTCTGCCGCGACACGAGCTTGTGGGAAGTATCATGGCGGGAAAATTGCCCTGTCGGCCGTCTTCTGAAGTGGCGTGAGATTAATATCGTGGACGAACACAAGCCCACCCTATCAACAATATTTCGATATTCGAAACAACGGGATAAATCTCTGAAATATCGTTTGTTCCTGTTTCCGCCGACAGGCAGAATCGCGTCAGGTAAGAACAAGAAACGGGAGAGATTTACCTATGAAAAAGACTATCGCAAAACTGTTGGCGGGCATCGCCAAGGGCGCTATCGCCGCCGCAAAGGCAATGGGTAAGGGCGGGAAGGCCGCCTGGGATTTCAGCGTTGGCGCTGTTTCCGGCGCGGTGGGTATGATCTTCGGACGTGGTGGTGGCCAAGCTCCGCAGGCCAATGCCGCCGAGGAGATAGAGGAAGCCATTGAAGCCAACGCGGCTCCGGACCTTGACGACGAGGACGAGCTGACGCCGGAAGAGCAGTTCCAGAAGACGGAAGCGCTCGCTCGTGATCGCGCAATGTTCGGTGGTCCGAACAAGGAGCCGATGGCTTATAAGGATGTCCTCGACTACGCCAACGCACCGACCCTGGCAAAGCGCCAGGAGATCGGCGGCCTGATGCCGAAGCAGACGCAAGACTGGCTTATGTCAATGACCAATGGGCAGCTCGACAATCTCGGCCGGGCCGGTGAGTTCGGTATCAAGAATCATATGACCAATTTCCGGCATATCGCGAATGTCCCGAAGCTTAGCTTTAGCAAGGACTATTCCGGCGTGGAGCTTTCCCACAAGGAACCGCTCCCGAAGGATTTCGGCAAAGCAAAGTCGAACTGGACCGCTACCCGCGAGAAGATCGTTGAAGGTTTCGCCGCGAGGGCTCCTGGGGCACCAGCAGCAAAAAACGAACCTAACTTTGGCGAGGGCTACCGCAAGCAGCTCGACATGATGGCCGATCTGGACCAGGACCGTGAGCAGGGCTTTGATTCCGCCCCGGCTTACCGGCCGAAGTCTGCGGGCATGCGCCGGTAAGATTGCGGAAATCAGACATTGATATTACAAGAGGGCGTTCTAGTTACCGCCCTCTTTTCGTTTAGGATTTCGCCGCTTATGGCCCTATCGATGGACCGCCATTTTTTCTCTTCTGAGCGCGAGCGCTTGGGCTTCACGCATGAGAGGTTGGCAGCGGTTCTTGACCTCAACCTATACACGCCGAAGAAATGGGCTGGCGGTTCTCGGAAAATTCCGCCTCATGTCGGCTACGCTCTCGCCGCGCTCGAAAGGGGGTTGGAGCCGATTGGTGCTGATTATCCCGTTCCGGTTCCTCGTCTGATGGGATACGTTTTCGCAGCTATTCAGGCGGGCTTAGAACCCATTGGCAAAGATCATCTTGTTGAGTGGAGCGGCAAGGATAGCAGCGACTAAAATTGGATTCAGCGAGCGTTTCCGCTGTCCTTCATGTCAACATTAGTGAGACATTTCCAGATTATTTCCAGACCTACTACGGTCATGGAGCAGTATCTTTGGTTGCAGCATAACTGTGGTATTTCCCTTTCCGTTCGGTTGCGCTAGAGGATCATGACAACCCACCTCGTAGGTCTTTTCCGTGCAAAAAAAATCGTCCCCCGTTCAGATTTTCCTGAGCCACTCTGCCGCCGACGTAGAACTGGTCAATGCTTTTGAAAATTTCCTCGCGAGAGCGTTGAACATAACCTCTGAGAGTATCTTCTGCTCCAGTCTGGAAGGCCAAGGTGTGAAGAAGGGGGCAAATTTTGTCGATGCGATCAAAGCCAAAGCTATCGAGGCCAAGGCCGTCGTTGCACTGTTATCACCGGCTTATATGGAGAGCCCCTTCTGCCTTGCCGAACTGGGTGCAGCGTGGGCTTTGAATACTCACCGGTTCCCTATCGTCGTGCCGCCGAACTCATTCGAGGTCATGCAGGCCACGCTTCTAGGCGTGGTGGGGGTCAAGCTCGATGACCAAGAAGCTCTTACTCAGCTATTGGAGGATATTGCCGAGGCTCTAGAGCTGCCAGCTGCGACGGCTGGTGTCCGTGTGAGAGCAATGCGTGATTTCTTCAAAGCGTGGCCTGCGCTGAAGGAGGGCATCGGAAAGGCTAAGCGTGTTGACGCTGCCATTCATAAGAAAGCGCTCACCGACCTCGCAGCTTCGCGAGAAGCCTTGGATGCTACCGAAGAGGACCTAGAAAAGGCGAAGGCACATATCAAAGCGCTTGAGGATATTAAGGACCCAAAGCAAGTCGCAGCGGTCAGCAAAGCGTTCGAGGATTCCGACTGGGAAATGGAGCTGGATAAGGCCCTGGGCGAAATAAACGAAATAACGCCCGAGGTTGGTCCTAAAGTTCTGCGGCTTATGATTTTGGAGCTTCTCGGGAAGCAATCCTACCCTGATCTCGGTGACGATTACATGGATCGGGCAATCGAGATCGACGTCTATGATCCCGACTCCAGGTCGTGGAACCATTCCTCGGATGAGATGAAGGCGCTGAAGAAGGGAATGAAACAAGTTGAGGATGTTTTTGAAGAAAACGAAAACATCGTTTCTGGGCTGAAGAGCCAAGGGAGACGCTACAAAACAAGCGACATCCGGTTTTGGGAAGAGCAGCTGGGAATATACTGACTCCAGCTGCTTAGGTCTACTCGGTTGCTCTACTCCCTTCGCGAGCCGCCCCAAAAGGCGGCGAGCCGGGTCAGGCCGCAACCCGTTTCCGGCTACCCCACCACCGACCAAGGCCGACCCCGGTCACGAGACCGGCTGCCAGAAGGCCCCAGGAGCCGATTTTAACGACGAGCTGCGTCCAGATGAGCTTTACCCCGTTGACGCCCTCCACGCTGTTGAGGGACGGCCCCACGGCGATTGTTGGCTTGCAGGCGGGAGCGCCCCGAAATTCGGTAGTGCCAACACCCCCACATTCCGCGAGAACGCGGTTCATGTCGTTGTTGGCGAATACCTTGAGGGCGGCCGATGCATCAGGGCGAGCCATCAGGTTCTCAAACCGGGCGGCAGTGGCAGTGACGCTATCGCGTCCGACAACGTAGCCGACTGCCAGGCAGAGCAGGGAAATCGCGGCGACGCTGGTTGCGATCTTGGAGAGCCGAAATGTCTCACGCTTGGCAGCTTCCTTGGTGACGAGCATGTCAACATTGCGGACCAGATCGCCAAGGCTCTTTTCAAGTGCGCCTTCGACCTTGGAAATGAGATCGGCAGGCATGGCAGCGAGCGCCTTGCTCATACCAGCTTCAATATCGGAGGACACGCCAGCGCGGAGGTTGGACATCAGCTCCTCGACCTGGTGCTTAAGGTCGTCGGAAACGCCGGAGGTCATGCCCCCGGTTTTGGCGAGAACGCAGAACATGACAGAAACCGGATCGTCGCGGCCGACGTTGGCTTTAGTCATCATGTCCCAGGCAAGGGCGGTTTCGTCCCTCGTGAGATCGAGGGCCGAGGCAACTTGCTTGAAGTAGCTGGTGGTTTCAATTTCGGCACGCATGACGCCATACCTCTTGCTTGATGAAAACTCGGCCCCTTAGAGGCCGAGTTTGTCGCCAACCGACTTGAAAGCGGTGTCGGCGTTTTCGATGAATTTCATCAGGCGGGTGCGATCCGTGAGCGTCATGTCCGCACTATCGACAGCCTGCCGGAAAGGAAGGTTGGCAGCATCCAACTTGGCAAAGATGCCGGGGTGCAGGGCAGGGAAGTGGATTTCCTTACCGCCCATGGCTTCGAGATCGGATTTGGCCTTGCCACCCTTTTTGACGCCGTTGCTGTCTTCGAAGCCATACCAGAAGGGGAAATCTTCGTCCTTCGTGCCCCAGGCCTTGTTGACGACGGCGACATGATCCGCCTTGTCACCGAAGACATTAATGTAGTCGCGGACAGACTGCGTAGCCGCTTGAACGTTCGAGATCGCATGAAGAAGGGTGAGCCTGTAACCCTGGCTTTCAACTGCGGAAAGGAAACCGGATACGCCGTCGCCGTCGTCAACGATCCGGGTGATTTCGTTGAGCGAACCACCAGCCATATCAACCAAGATCGTGTCCGCGCCGTTTTCGATATTGTCGAGAAGCTGCGACCGCTGGCTGTCTGAGCGAACGTCGAAATAGGCGATGCCGATCATTGGGTCTTGATCCTTCAGGAGCGCTTTGTTGCCGTCGCGCGTCCCGTAGGAAATGAGCAGGGTGCCGGTTCCGCCGTCGGCGTCATAGATCGCTACCGGCATTTTTTCGTGCCGGTAAAGATCGGCAAGGGCGCGAGCAATCACAGATTTACCAACCCCGCCTTTGTTGTTCACGATGAGGATCAGGCGCTTCTTATCAGAAGACTGCGCAGCAGTTTTGGTTGCCATTTCACAATTCCCTTTACGCTAAACTGATTGGGATAACTAAAGATCGTTCTCGTTGAACGCTCCGCCCATGGTGGGCGACTTATTGAGCGACTTGCTTTTGGACTTGTCTCCGCCGGTTCCGGCCTGTTCCGCTCCGGCGTCAGGCCCGCTCTCCGAAACTTTTTCGGAAGCTGTCTGCAAAGGCTTAGCCGGATTGTTCTTCCTGGAAGTCGAGCGTGACTTGCCTTCCGGCTTCGTACCGGTTTCGCCGCGATCTTCGCGCTTGAGTTTTGACCACGTCGCATCGAAGCTGGCGGTCGTCGTCTTGATGCCTAACTCGGCAAGAAGGGGAACGATAGCATCGGACCTATAGCCAGCAGCTTTCGCACGCTCGATTGCCTCCTTTACGGACGGCTCGCGCAGGTGGTCAGCAAGTGTCTTGGATTTCGGATTGGGCGTTTCCGCCAGTTTGTTCAGGGCTTCGGCAATCTTCGAATAGTCGATTGCCTTTTCTTTTTCCGCAGCCATCGGATTAATCTCTCGTCTGGTTTCGATGGTCGCTATAGGTGCTCGTTGTCCACCAGTTAGTCAATGGTAGAAGTTCGCGTTCCCGAATGTTTCTTGCTCGAAGTTAACGAGAAATTACAGAAGCGTTCAAAGAACGGTGCGCAATCATCACGTTATGAATTCATTCCGGCTAAAGCCTTCATTCATTCCTGCGTTATTCGATTGCTGGTAATTGATCAATGACGCTTTGCGTTAACTGCAGTTGTCGAGACGTTCAGAACGGAATTCAAGAGCCGTTCATGGAGCGGTCAGAATGAAGTCAGGAAAGAGTTCTTAATAGAATATTCACGCATTCGCTTGTTGATTTCGTCGGCTTATTGCTACCCTCCGAGGATGCAGCTACGTTCTAAGGAACTTGCTGATGACACAATAAGCACCTCCGGTGCGGCTATTGTGTCCGCGAAATCGCGGAAAGGCCTGCTGCGCGGCCTTTTTGGGGTCGCCAAAAATTAGGAAAGACGACATGACAGGCAGAAAAGTTGGCAGGCCGAAAAAGGTGGTTCCAGAGGGTTCAACTAAGGTCACGATGCAGCTCTCGTTTGAAACCAAGGCTCTCATGGAGAGCGAGATGGAACTGCGCGGGATCGAATACCCTGCCGTTTATTTTCGCATGCTGATCGAGGCCAGCTCCACTTTGCTTCCTCTCGTTCAAGATCGCGACAGCGAGCTTGCCGAGATGCGGGAGATGCACCGTGAGACGAAAGCGATGCTCCGCGTCATGCAGCGCACCCAGGCTGATCTCATGCGTGCCCTTGAGATCGAACCGGCCGCCGAGCCGTCAACTGATTTTGTTGACGAGATAACTATGGATGGCGACTTCGCGGAGGAGCTGGAAGTCAAAGAATTTGTGCGTCCGTCGTGGACTGGCACCGCGCGATAATTAGGCGAATTTCATTTTATAAGGGATTGCCAAATGGAAGATTTAACGACCGTAAACAGCCTCGAATATTACCGAGAGCAGGACAAGGACAGCCGCCGCGAGACGTTGCAGTATCACACTGACAACGAGACGATTGAGCGCGGACACGGCATGATGGGTGTTTGGGAAGTTGTCGCTGATGACGCCGCCGAGCCGATCTCGAAACAGATTGTCGCTGGCGAGCAGGTCCAGTGGGACGTGATCGAGCCGTTGAGCCGTGCGGAGAATCCGGACACTGGCGAGGCGTTCGACATTACCCGCAACAGCGAGACAGCAATCAACGCTCGCGACCTTACTTATTCACAGCCGAAGCCTCTTTCCATTCTTCACGGCGTGTTCAAGGCAGCCGGGGAAAGCAGCGTTGGCGAGGAAGCCGACCTTTATAAGCAGATCGCGAATATCGTTCATGACGGCCACATTGTGGGCGTCAAAGCAGCTCTTGCCCTCCATCACCGCGAGGGTTCATTTGCCGTCCGCTACGGCCAGGGCGGCAAGATTCGGACGGGTGCAGCGTATGTTGCTGGCGCTCGTTTCGATCACTTCACCAGCCGCGACGGCGACATGCAGCTTCATTCGCACGTCGTTTTCCCGAACGTTGCTCGTGCGCCTGATGGAACTATCCGGACGTGGGATAGCCATAAGTTCACCGTCTTACGCGGCAAGTCGTCGGCGGTTTTCAGAACGGCCTCGATAGACTACGTAAAGCGCGAGCTTGAGAAGATCGGAATCAAAATCCACTTCTCTAAGGATGGCCGGAACTTCAAGATCGACGGTATCGAGTCGAACGTCACCGAACACTTTTCGAAGCGCCGGACAGCGATCCTGAATAAGATGTATGCGGCAGGATATACCAACACGGCAAACCACCGTAAGGCTGCGCAGATTGTCAGCTACAACACTCGCCGTGACAAGTCGCTACTGCCGCCCATGCCGGAACTTTATGACCGCTGGAAGTTCGAATTGAGTCAGTTCGGACACACGGCTGAGACTCTTCTTCAATCCATTCGAAACGCCGCTGTTGAGAGGGAAGCAAAGAAAGAGGAAGTATGGAAGGAACTAAAGGCGAAGGCCGTTGCAAACGGTGTCGCAATTCCGGCGATACGTCCGGACCTGGACCCTGAACAGGTTGCGCTGAGGTCCGTCAAAGACATCACCGAAATGGAAGCTGTATTCGAACGTGCCAAGTTCGAGACGACCATGCTTGAGCATATGCAAGTCATGACGAACGCCGAGACAGCGCTTGCCACAGTCGAGAAGGTAAAGGCCGAAGGTGCCTATGTGAAGGTCGGTGTGAAAGGCCGGTCGAAGGAAGGCGTATTCACCGACAGCAATACACTGATGGAAGAATATGAGCTGATGGACCTTGAGAAGTCCATGCGCGGAAACATCGCCGCTATCCCGAAGCGCTTCATTGACGAAGCAATTGCCGAGGGCTTTGACGATGGCAAAGGAGGCCGGTTCTACCTTAACAAGGAACAAGCCGCCCTTGTCTACCACCTGCTTTCCGGCAGTCAGCGAGCCGACGGGATCGGTGACGCGGGAACCGGCAAGACAACCACCATGAAGGTCGTTGCCCGCGCTCTTGAGCTTGCCAGCAATTACGAGGTTTCCCAAGGCCGCGCCCCTTACAAGTTGGTCTTGACCGCGCCGACCAACAAAGCCGTGACCCTTCTCTGCAAGGAGATCGGAATTTCGAGCGATAACGGCTATTCGGTTACCCGCTTCATCATGGACGCCGAGAAGGGCAAGCTTAAGCTTGATGAGAAGACCGTTGCGTTGATCGATGAGGCGGGGATGGTCTCCCGTTCCGACCTCCTTAAGATGAACCGGCTTTCTGCAGGCATTGCGGTGGATGGAGTTGGAGGCAATCGCCTTTTGGCTATCGGCGACCCAAAGCAGCTCCCGCCGGTCCAGGCAGGCGCACCTTTCCGCATGACCACGGAAGCTTTTGGCGCTGGCCGTTTGATGGAGATCGCTCGCCAGAGGGAGGCATGGGCACGCCAGGCATCGAAAGACTTGGCTAACGGCAATGTTCGCGACGGCATCATGGCGCACGCGGATCGTGGGGCTTTCCTGATCCTCGACAGTGCCGAGGCTGTCTATGACAAGACAATCGAGCTGGCGATGAAGAAGGAGGGTGAGTTTCCTAGCAGTGTCATCGTTACTGCGCCGACCAATGCCGAGCGCCGAATGTTGAGCCGTCGTTTGATTGAGCAGAAGATTGAGGCAGGCTTCCTGACGGGACCGCAATATTTCTTCGACCATGCCGACCGAGGCACGGACGACATTCAGAATTCGCTTATCATGGTGGGTTCAGTCCTTGCCCTTGCCGAAAGTGTGAAATTCAATGACGAGCGCTATGCCAACAATGCAATGTGCCGCGTCATTCATATCGAGCCAGATGGCGAAGAGGGCGAGCCCTATGTGACCGTCAAATGGGATGATGACAGGGAGACAACCTTTAAGCCGTCACAGTTCGTCGGTTATCGTGAGGAAGACGATCCGCTCGCCAATATTCCGAAGCTCGCCCCCGCTGATGTGTTGACCGAGCACCAAACTCAAGGGCTTACGGCTTGTGTCAACATACGCCCAATCACCAAGGCTATGTCGACACAGAGCGCATACGTCTCTCTAACGAGGCAGAAGGACGAATTTATCGGCATCATCGACGGTAGCCGGATCGAGAACGACATTGCCGCCAAGGAAGGCAAAGTGTTCACGATGGGCAAGGATGGTTCCAGCCGTCAGGAAGACGACGTGCCGGAAGCAGTCGTTACCCGCGAGATGATCCTTGAGCGATTTATCGAGGAATGCGAGCGCACAAACTCGAAAGCAAACGCTTGTGACTTTCTTGGAGGCGCGAAAAAATTTCATGAGAACTATCGCGAGCATTACGACGCGAAGTTTGAGAAAACGAATGATCTATATAATCCAGAAAACAGGGCGGAACAGAAAGTGGAAAAGAGACAGGAAGCAAAACCGGAAGGAGTAGAGAACGAACAACGGAAGCCTGTCAGGCCACCAATGCCACGCAGTCTCGGAAGAGAAAGGGGGGCCGTTTTTAGTGCCGCCGCAAAAGAACTGGAAGAGATCGCGCAACGTCGCACGTCGGCAGTAGCAGAACCGGAGATTGCCAAAAGCCCGAAGATTCAGGCTGCAAAAGAGAAAATCGCGGAGCGTGTCAGCAAGCGTCTTCCGACCGAAGAGCTTGACAGAATGGTGCGGCACCCTCTCGTGCATTATTTCCAGAGCGTTCACGGCTTCTCATATCAGGCCGCCTACATTCCAAAGAACGGCGTCGAGGGCCATATCCTTCATAAGGAAAATGTCGGCAAGATTTCCGTCATTCAGAAATCCGACGGCTCTTGGAAGTGGGCTACCCGCGACGGCAGCTTTAACGGCGTCATTTGGGATTACGCAGTCTGGCGTGGAGCTGCCAAAGGTGACGCTTTGCGGATCGTCAAGGAAGAGCTTGGCGGCAGTCTTTATACAGCCCCCCGTCCTACTCCTCGCCTTCCTGCCGAGCAGCGGGCCCCGAAGACCTTGGCCGAACGCATTCAGTTGGGCGGCGTGAAGGACTACGTGACCGACACCTACGCCGATATGCGTAAGTGGGTTGGCAGCATGATGGACCGGACGATGAAATACGGCCGAGGCGTCAATCCGTATCTGCGCGACGTTCGAGGGATCGATGTTCAGACACAGCGTTGCTTCCCCGGCCAGATCGGCACGGAAAGCAGCATGGGTAAGAAGAACCCGAGCGGCGCGACGTTTGCTCACAAAGACCTTGAGGGCAATATCTGGAACGTCGAGCGCAAGGGCATCAAGCAGGAGGGCGCGAAGCGTTCGTTCTCTGAAATGGGACCCGGAACGAAGCGTCTTGGTCTCCTTGGCGATGTTCAGAATCCAAGCCGTATCTATGTCGCGGAATCGATCATTGATGGCATTTCCTTGTTCCAGGCAGACGGCCGACCGGAGCGCTCTTTGATCGCATCGACTTTTGGCAATCCGTCGGACGAGGGCTTGCATGACCTTCACGAGCTGGCGAAGCGTAACCCCGGCGTTGACTTCCATATCGCCATGGACAACGACAGCGCAGGCCGCAATTTCGCAGCTATGGTTGAGGACAGCATGAAATTGGCACGCGGCGAAGATGCTACTGTAGTGGATCGTCGTCCGCCAGTCGAATACAAAGATTGGAACGATCAGGTTCGCGGCATCAAGGTAACGGCCGAGGACAAGGCAGCAGAAGAGCATAAGGCTCGTTCTCTTGCTGAAGATCGGGCAAAGGCCGCAGCACTTCGCGAGAGCAAGGAGCAGCAGCTGGTTCGCCGTCCTCCGTTGCCGCAGGCACCAGGTCAGCCGGTCGCACAGCAGCCAGCAGCCGCCCAAGAGCAGCGCCGCCCACCATTGCCGCCGCTGTCGCGTCCAGCGTCCAGATGGGAACGCCCGATCATGGACTCGGAAGCTGAGGCACGCCGGAAGAAAAAGGAGCTGGAAGAGCAGCGGGCTCAACAGCCCAAGGGACCGACACGTTAAAGCCTCAACCCCACGAAATGAGAGAGCGTCTTAGGCCGCTTTTTCCTTGTGCCTTGCAAGCCGCTGGAACCAGCGTTTTGCCCGACGGCAACAAGAGAAGACGCTATGTTGGTAACATCGATCACCCCGGACAGGGACCAAAATACCCCCGCGAATCGGAGTTTGTGCCATGTAGCACAATCCTTACTTGCGCGGCACTTACAATAGTTTGTTGTCCGGGGATGAGCCGCTGTGACCACGCTGTACCGTCTGAGCGCCAAGACCAAACCGTCAGAACGTTGTGAGAATCATCTTGCGCTCTATAGAAACCCCACCATCTTTCTTGTGTGCCTCCTCTTACGAGCCACGCGGTGCGTGCGGCTACTCCCGCAGGTACAACGACACGCCAGCTCAGATTCAATGTGCAGTCAGGATGACTACTTGCGGCAGGTGAATAGAGTGAAAATAAAACGTATATAAGGGACGACCATTTAGCTCGCATTCGATCCTCCTCACAGTGAAATGTCAATGAAGTCTAATATACGTGCTTCTCGCGACACGCATCATAATTGTGCCGCGAAATATTCTTGAGCAATCATCGGAAACGTCCTGTCCAACTCTCTCGCGAAGCGGGACATCGGCGACGGGATCGAGGACGAGTGGCCCCCCGCAGCTTTCCGCGATCACAGGTGCGATTAATCAGGGCCTCGTGAACCGTGGCGTTTCCTTGGACGAGATCGAGCGGTTTGTATTTGCCGAGCGCCAGCTTGAGGAAGATCGCGGCTTGGGCGTCAGGCCGAGTTCTGGCGCACGCTGCAGTGTTCCGAAGGTTTGTCTCAGGCTTTCTGAGACATGCTGACGTGTGCGCTAATCCAAATGAACGAATTGATTGCCCTCGGCTCTTCAAATATATTAGAAGTTGCTTAACGGAGGGTGGGATGTCGGGGCGTTCGCTACTCAGAATCACTGTGGTGACAATTTTCGGCATGGGAGGTTGGTCGCCGTCTCTTGCACAGTTCGAGTGTTTCCCCGGTCCGATACGCGAGACGGAAGAAAGAGGTCTACAAAGCGAAGCTATCGATGCGATGGTCGATGGGGATAGAGAACTCGCGTGTGAGGCATACGAGAGGCTTGTTCAAATGCTACGAGGTGACCAAGGGATTTATGCGTCCTGTGGGTTAGTTAGCTTCCGCATTAGTTTGGAGAAACGGATTAGGTCCTACCAAAGGAAAATGGATCGGATGAAATGCTAAACGTGGGAGGGTATCGTGCTAAGATCGCTGCTAACTTTTTGGTTTCTTCTTGTTGTGCATTACTGGCCAAGTTATGTGTCGGCTGACCAGACCCTAAATTTAGTATACGTCAACTGCAGCTCTAAAGACGAAAAAGTATGCAGAGACGCATATTGGACTGAAGGATCGCATTGTAGCTGGCAGGGAAATTGCTTTAACGAGGCGAGCCAGAAATTCGGCATTTGCTTGAGCAGTTGTGATTACGACAACAACAGCAATTACTGCCCCCAGTTGTGCGATAAGTTATATTGGGACGATGCCAAGCGGGCGGACACTTGCAGAAGTTCTTGCGATTAAAAAGTGCGCTTGGGTTGGGCACCATTATGTTGATCCATAATCAAAGAAGGAGTGGTTGCTGAGCATGTCGCGAACGAAAACCAGCCGTCAGGGGCCTCACTTTTAACGAAAGGGGCCTGCTGATTATAGGGTTGGTATCGTCCCGTAGATTCGATGGACAGCCGGTTCATATTCTTCCGGGATCGCCTCGATACCTTCTGCAAGCGCTCCTTTCCAAGCTGGCCCGCGTGCCCACGCCTCCCGAAAGACATCGGCCAGATCGCGCCCACCACCCGTTTGCTGCAGCCCTTCGAACAGCATCCCGGCCTGGCGCAAGTCCTTTTCCTTTTTCGCTCTGCCACCGGCATCTTGGAGACGTCGACCGGCGACGATCAGCTTGTGGACCGCATACCGTTCGGGAGCAGGCACGACGACCGAGATACCGGCACCATGCAGCAGGATCGAGCGCACCGGATCGCGCAGCAGAAAATCCATGAATCGGAGAGGTTCGGCCGCAGCTCCACCAAGAGCGGGCATTGGAGCCGGTTCGTCCGCGTATTCCTCAGACCCCCGGTTTGTGGTCAGAAACTCCACCCGGTAGCCCGCCTGATTGCGAAAGGCATTAGAGCGAGCAGACCCGGAGATATGAGGAAGCGCACGGAACGTAGGATCGATGCCTTTCAGGAGATCGAGGACCGGAGGCAACGAATCCGCGACTTCGGAAGAGATCGCGTAATCTTGCGCTATGTCGGCATCACCTGTCAGGATCGCGGCCATGGGCAATCTGATACCAAGCAAGGGCGCGTAGCATTGGAAAGCGACCGTGCCCACGAGGACACCCCGGAGCCGGAACAGACCGGCCGCAGCAAGCGCCTCGACGATCTCGCCAGTGAACCGATCCGGAGCTAGCAATCCAGCTTCCCGCGTCAGGACCGACACGAGCTTTCGACGACCTTTATAATCGGATTTCTCACCTCGGAAGGTTTGAACCCGGGCCGAGATTTCGGGATCGTCTGCAGGGCCGACATACCGGCGCTTTTGCCCACCCGCGCCATCAGGCTCATCGAAATACCAGTAGGCCCGATTATTGACCTTGACCGAGACAAAGCGGCCAGTCGGCGGGAAGTCGGCCGCCCAGGCGTCGTCAAATGACCGCTGTTGGAGTTCAGCAATAATCGTTCTGAACATCATGTCGATTTGCTGCATTCCGCACTCCTATAACAAGTTCGGAAATCTAGTATAGCAAACTGGATTGTGCAAGCAGGAGGCGAGGCGCAAGCCGTCCGTCTGTTTCTCTGCTCCCAGGCAAACTCCTTATAAAAGGGGCGCTTCTTTACGGTTGGTTCATTCTGAATCAACGGCTCATTACCTAAATAACTGCCCGTTAAGCGTGTCTGTCGTTAGCTGCTGACATATCTATTCAGGTGCCCGGTGGGCACGTTACGTTGCTGACGTATTGGATTGTTGAATGGGAACCACCATGACCACCACGAGCCTTGTTCTCTCCGAAGAGCAGACCAGAATCCTAAAAGCCGTCGCAGCAACCAGAATGATAAAGGGCACCGAAACGAGCGCATCGGTTTCGGCCGTCATCAGAAAATTGATTGACGACAACATGAGCGCGTTCCGTTCGTAAGTGGAAGCGCGATAATGGCTCTCGCCTTTCCTCCTGTCAAAGTCAGCAATCTGTTGTCGCGCAGACGCCTAAAGAGCGTTCCGGAGATCATCCCGCTGCAGATCGAGGGCGAGCTTGCGAGGCCTATCGAGCCGGACGAAATCGTCATCCCAAAGGGATACCTGCCGAGCAACTGGTATCGTCTCGGCATTTCAGAATTTGCGAATTGGGGAGCGGTTTACACCCGGCGCATTTCGCTATTGTCGGGACGCTTCATGTATCCCATGCTGGCCGTCGGCCTTTTCGCTGGCTACCACCTGGCTGTTGGTGCGGCGGGACAGTTCTTTCCGGAGATCGACGCACTCCCGCATTTGCCGGTTCGCATGAATCTGGACCCTATGCCCCCCGCTTGGATCGCCAGCAATCTCGCGACCGACCGCAAGACCTACTTTGACCTGGGCGGCGGCTTGCAAGGCGATGACACCTTGGCCTGGATGGCGTCATATCGTCCGTTGCCAACTGGCATGACGGCGGCCGACCTTGACCAGCTCGCAGCAGCTATCAAGGCTGATCTCCCCAAATATGGGGCAGCGACCGACAAGTGGAAAACCGTCAGAGGTCTTTCCAATGCGCCAACGATCACCCGGCCCGCGAAGGCCATTGCCGAAAATGGCGACCAGCTGAAAACCGGGATCGTCGTTGTCTTTGACGACAGCGCCGTGGTTCCGGTTGTCTCCCATGTCACGGGCGAATGGTCCGTCCTTCTCTTCAAGGGTGCCGCCTGCAGAACACTTCTTGGACCTGTCCCGGCCGGTTGCGCAGACACGCGCACGCCGAACGGTATCAGCAAGGAAGCTCGCAGCGTCCTTTCCATGATCGACCCCAGGAAGGCTTGAAATCATGTTCCGACATTTGACGAAGCGCCTTCTGCGCTCGACGGACTACCTTTTCCCACGCTCGTCCGATCTCGTAGCGTTCGGAGAACAAATGTATCCCCGTCGGGATCACCCGGCTATGTGGGTGGACTTGCCGGACGATCTGCGTCGCGGTTGGCTGTGGGACGGCCAGTTGCCCGACGGCCGAGACGCGGCCAACCTTTGCTTTCAATACATCAAGGAACGCGATCTGATCGCCCTTGGCGAGAGGGCTGGCCGTCAGGCTCTCAAGCTGACGGCTTTCCTAGCCGCTGGCGTGTCGCTCCTCGCGTTTCCGCAATTCCTGCCGGTGATCGACGCCCTCCCTGATTTCCCAATGTGGGCTGTGGATAGCCACGCTTACGGCGCTCTTGGTGCCTGGGCGCTGCAGTCGGTCGCCATGATGGCTTGGTCCACGGCTACCATCGTTATCAGCAACGGATGGCCGCTTCTTCTTCTGCTTCCCGTCTTCGCCTGGTTCGCGTTCCTTGAGGGCATGAAGAGCCTTTGGAATAGCGTTTCCTACAATATGCGTCGGCCGACGATGGACGCGCTGGTGGCGGATCACAAAGGAACACGCCGCGATATTCAATATGATGCTTACAGCAGTCTCGCGGTTGACGTTTCTAGTGACCGGCTCAAGGATTATCCTGTTATCAAAGTCGGGCGTTCGACCGGTATGATGGCGGCCGCAGGCGTCCCAAGTGCCCCGGCAAAAGATACGTGGCTTAGCATCGACGGCCACAGTGTCATGCGACACATTCTGGCTTTCGGTGATACTGGCACTGGCAAAACCCGTCTGTTCTTGCAGCCGCTTTTCAAGAATCTGATCATCGACGCTGTTTGGCCGAAGGGCCACAAGGCAGGAGCCTACATTACCGACGGAAAAGGCGTCCTCTGGCGCGATGTTTTGCCGTTTTGCGGGCCGAGAATGGATGACGTGCGGATTATCGGCGTCGGAGAGGGCCAATACGGGGTCGATCTCGTCAAGGGTATGACGCCCCCGGAAGTCGCGGAAGCCATCAGAGGTGTGGGAACACAGCTTGGCGGGGGAGCTGACAGCAGCAAAGATCAGTTTTGGGTCAAGAAGGGTGCGAACATTGTCAAGCATACGGCTTGGATCGCGCTTGCTCTCGAATCCAATCCGGAGGTGTTGGCTGGCTTCATTGAAGCCGAGGAATGCCGACCATACTCGCTCATGGGGATCAATCTCCTCGCATGTCGGGAAGACTTGGCCGACCAGGCGATTAAGGTTGTCAAAGACCTTGCCAATCTGAATGATGACGAGGCCGAACCCGAAAAGGGAAGGCTGCTGCGAAAGGCCGTTAAATCCGGAACTTGGATCAAGCTCGAATATCACAATGTCGCGGACACGACGAAATCAGGCTTTAAGTCTAATGTCGAAGACCTGTTTTCCGTCATTGACGACGACGACGCACTTAGCGAGCGTTTCTGCACCGGCATCTATGACGAGGCTCGAACCGTCGAAATCGATCACTGCCTGAAGGGCGGAATTACGATGCTGGCGATTGGTGCGGGCGCGAAAGCTGGCGACTTCGGCCAATTTATTGCCGTGTGGCTGAAAACCCGCCTCATGCAAACAGCCCGCGCCAGGAACGAAGCGGATTCGCATATTGCAGAGAAATTTTCTTGCGCGATGTTTGCCGACGAGTATCAAATGCTCGCGACAAAAGGCACGCCAAATAGTTGCGGAAAATTTTGGAATGTAGCCAGAAGCAGCGGCCTCTACCTCGTGGCCGCAACTCAAAGCATGGCGGCCGTTGAGGACGCTGTAGGCACGACCGCAGCCCGCAATATCCTGTCGAACATGTCCACCCGCGTACTTTTGAAGACAAAGGAAAAGGGCACGCTCGATTATTATCGCGAGCTGCTTGGACAGTCGATGCAGGTGGTTTCGACGCTGAAAGGCGTTTATTCGAACCATGCCGCGATTACGCGGAAGTTCGGCCCGCCGAAGGCTTTCGTGAGCTTGGGCGCAAGGGCGGGGTTGTTGCCGACGCGCTTTGCTGCGCCGACCTCGACGCTCCCGATCTATGACACGGCGCACTTGCTCGCGGCGAACGAAAGTATGCCCGTCGAGAAGCAACAGCACCCCTCGGAGATCATCAAGCGCCAGGAAGATATGATTATGAAAGCGATCTCTGAATCCAGCCAGTGGAAGGACAAGATCAGCATTGATGACATGACCACGGGCGACGGCTACGCGCTTGTGATCGCGGAACGTGGCGGCAGCACTCGCTACGATTTCGTAGACCTCAAGCCAATCCTGAACGTGTGAGGCGGGGAAATCCCCGCTCCATTTCCCTCATAGGTAGGGAATAGAGACAAACAGGAATCTTGGATTGCCTAAACATGTAGCGTATTTTTTCGATACTAAGTTAGAGCTTAACCTACTGTTTTTAAAGCGAAAATGACTTTCGCGCCCTTGACAGATTCAGTGCCCAATGGGCATAATATAGGCAGGCGGCAGGTTATTTTCGTTTTGCGCTTCCCGCAGTCGGATTCAACCTTTCGTTTTTGAGAACGAAGATTTGAAAGGTTGAGTACCATGGCTGACAGCATCATCGACATTAAAGGCATGGACCCGCGCAAGATCGCGGAAGCGCTCAAGGGCATGACCCCGGAGCCGAGCGACGTTATGGACAAGTTTTGGGTTCACAAGGCTTCGGCCACGGTCAAGCATATCGGTTGGATCGCCCTTACTCTCGAAAACGATGATGAGGTGCGGGAAGAGTTCACAAAGACCGAAGGCTGCAGCCCGTATTCGCTCCTGGGTATCCAGAAGCTCGCCACTGACGATTTCACGGCGATCAAGGCAATCAAGGTCGTTCTCTACCTCGCCAATATTCACGATGACGACGCTGATCCAGTAAAGGCGAATTTGCTGCGCAAGGCCGTGAAGTCTGGCACCTGGCTGACCACCGAATATCTTCACGGCATTTCGGAAACCAACAAGTTGCGTTGGAAAACCGCCATTGAAGACCTGTTTTCGGAGATTGAGGACGATCACGAGCTGGTCGAGCGCTTTTGCACCGGAACGAGGGCAGCACCAACCACTGAACCAGCCATAGCGTCTTAGCGCTGGCATCAGCACTTGGTCAGTAATTTAGAAAAAGGGTTTGAGTAATGGCTGACAATGTAAACGACATCATCAAGAAGCGCCTGGCAGCACGAGCAGCAAGCAAGCTGGACGTTGAGTTGCCTGCACCTGGCCTTAAGGGCCGGTTCGGCTTGTCCGCTATCGATCCTGACGCCTACGTGCGCGTCTTTGCGCCGACCCTGCCCAACATGCCGCCGCTTGAGCTGTCGGCCAAGGAAGTGGCGCAGGACGTTACCGATGGCTACAGAAACCGCGACTATGCGCAGGACGACCGCGCAATCATGATCCGTGAGCAGATGGAACGCCTCAATGAAGCCCAGGGCGGCGGCTTGGCGATGTTCCAGCAGTTGCGGTCGGAGCCGGGGCGCGAGTTTCGTTCCCAGGATTTGACCACCTATTACGTCGAGGCGGAAGGCAAGTTCCTCATCGCTAAAGACGTTCGCGGCAACTTTGAGGCTTTCGAGCTTTCGACCATCGGCAACATGCTTGAGCGCCAGGCAGCACAGCAGCGCGAGCAGGGCGGCGTTATTCCAAGGACCCCGGTAAAGAAGTTGAAGGGACCGACCCAGGCCGACACGAACAACCTGATCGCGCAACTGAAGGATCGCATTCGCGCCGTCAGCCAGGCGAAGGCGAGCGAGAAGGTTTACGAGGGCGTGCATCAGATCGCCAAGGAGACGACGGACGCCTATGTCACCGCTGCCTCTATTCCCGAAAAGAAGCTCCCGGCTATCGGTCTCGACGCCGACAAGGGCAAGGTAACGATGGTCCTCACTATCTCTGAGTATGGCCGCGAGGAAGGCAAGAACATGGTTCGCGAGCTGCGCGAGAAGGGCGGCGAGATCGAGCAGCATTCACTTTCCTACAAGGTTGATGGCGAGACCTTCACGCGGACCCGCCGGGATAAGACCGCGTTCGATTACAACGCGGCCGAGATTGAGCACGCCGTTGACGTGCGCCAGAAGGAGCTTGGCGCTATCGACGTTTGGGAAAGCAAGTCTCCCGCCCTCGATCTGCAGGCACGGCTTGCCGACGAGATCGAGCAGCAGAACGCTCACAGCGTGGCTACGTCAGACGAAATTTTGTCGGCGCTGGCGCAGTTGGACGATGGTGTCGCTGATGAGCCTAGAAAGACGGCCGAGCAGATCATAGCCGACGACAAGCGCATTCTCGATGAACGTTTCGAGCGCGACTTGATGCCTGATAGCGGTTCCGAACCGGAGCTTACCAGCGAGGAGCGGAAAGCCGCCGAAGATGAAGAGCGCCGGGTTGGTGCTGCGATAAGCGCTCGTGAGGAAGCCCGCGAGCTTGGCGAAAACATCGCTGCTTACGGCGAGGATCGCGGCACTGATCTGGTTTCGGAGCTTCGGGAGAAGGGCGGGGAGATCGAGCATGACGGCGCAACCTACGCCCTCGACGGCGACCGTCTCACTCGCACTCGCGACGGCGAGACGACCCACCACAATGCTTATGACGTGAAGGATGGCATCGACCATCAGCGCGAGGATGAGCAGCAGTCGAGGGAAGCTGCCATGTCGCCAAATGAGCGCATGGAAGCTGGCCTGTCGCGTCCGGAAAGCGTGACCGAAGAACAGTGGCAAGCCCTCGAAAAGCAGTATGAGCACGACCTGTTGATGGATAACACGCCAGAGGAGTTCCTTCCCGGCACGGAAGCGTTCGCCCGCGAGAATGTCTATGGCGATGACGGCGAGGCAGGCCCATACGTATCATCTGAAAAGGAGCTGGCCGATCACGCGCTTGGAATGGAAATCGCGGGCTACGGCAAAGATCGCGGCACGGATTTGCTGAAAGAGCTTTCAAACACTGAGGGCGAAATCGAACATGACGGAGCGACCTATGCTTACAACCGTCATCTGACGATCTCCCGCACGGTAGACGGCGAAACCACGGAGCATAATTATACCGAATTGCGCGAGGGTATTGACGCTCAGCGCGAGAAGGAACACGCCCAGGCAATCGCCTCGATGCCGTCTGAGCTTGAAGCCTTGAAAGCCGAGAACGCTAAGCTGCAGGAAAAGCTGGCTGCACTTCAACAGCAGCAGCTGCTGCAGCAGGCTGAAAAGACCCCGCAGCAGCCGGAAGCGTCTCAATCAGCCGTTTCCTCTACTCCCCAGGAGAAAGCCCCGGAACGTCAGCAGGCGGCCGAACAGCAGCAGGTCCCGGCCGAACAGCAGGGCAAGGGCGAGGTGAGTGACAAGCAGGTTACCGACGAGGTTGAGGGCCGCAGCAAGGGCGGCTGGCAGAGGGTAGCAGCAAACTGTCTTGAGGCTCGCAAGGAAGCTGGCGAGAAGATCGAGGACAAGCCTTTTGTTGCCCGCGCCCGCGAGAGCGAGTTTGCGGCCACCGCGCAGCGTCAGCAGACTCATGAGCAGAGCCAGGGGCAGGGCCTTCACTAAGGGTGATCGACCATGAGCGAGAAAGTGAAGCTGTCCTTTGCCGAGGAGAACAACGCGGAAGTGTTGCACATTCGCGCTCGCGACAAGGAGCAGTGCGACGCCAAGGTTGCGCGAGAGATGTCGATCCAGAAGCGGGAGGCGCAGGAGGATTTCGCCAACGCCGTGAAAGCGGGTTTGATCGAAACGCCCGCAACGCTGGAAAACAAGATCGAGCGCAACGAGCAGGCCGCGAGAAATGCCCTTGGAGCCAAGGCACTCCGAGACGCGAACGCGACGTGGGCCATAACGAAATCAGCCCTGGCGTCGATCAAGCCGGATAAGCCGTTTGTTGCCGCAGCGCGAGCGACGGAGGCCGCAGCGAGATCGCATCAGCCGTCGGAATCAATGAGCATGAAGCCTCGGTAATCTGGGCTTCTTTCGGAATCGAGGGCAGGGGAACCGGCCCATATGTTGAGCCACCAATATATTGACAAAGTGCCCAATGGGCACTATTATGTCAACAGCTTGTATTGCCATCGGAGTAACGTGTTATGGCTGCAAATGTATCAAAGGCTCGCCAGGCGGGCCAGCGTTTCGGCGCGGTTGTCGGAGGGGTCGCCGTGCTTGGCGCTCTCGGTTATTTCATCGCCCTTCCTGTCGTCGGTTCGTTCGTCGGCTTCCAGTATCGCATGAGCTACTATCGCGAACACTGCGATACGCAGCAGTGCGTCCGTTCGGGCTTTGGCTACAGGGCTGCAGACTGGCGAGAGACGCTTGATCGCGAGCGTCGCCAGACGGCATCCCAGGTCTGCCCTTACTACCTTAACGGCAGCATGTGGCAGCAGTGGGTGTCGCTGCGAAACCTGTCCTGGTGCGAAGCCTATCCCGAATACGCGAGCAAGTGAGATCGAGCTATGAATAAGCCTGTGAAAATCCCTGTCACACCGGCCGCAGTCATCGTCATCATCGACGGTATCATCATGACCGCTGGTTATGGAATTCTCGGAATGTCGATCATGGGAGCGGCGTTCGCTCTTCTGACCTTTAACAACGTCCGCCGTAGAACAGTCGGCCCGATTGGCTTGGTTGTTCTGTTGATGTTGACTGGTGGCTTCTTAGCTCCGCTTACAGCCATGCTCGCAGAGAAGCCGACCGGTGAAGAGCTTGCGAGCCATCGGAAATATGCCGCCGTTATCTGCCCGAGCTACTACCGCATGAATCTCGTCCAGGAGTTCAACAGCGGGCAGAGTTGGTGCCGGGAGTTTCCACAGTTCGATGCCGCTAGCGCGGAGGCCGCGAAGATTGACCGCGAGGCGACCGGCAGCACCGCCCCCGTTTCCTCTACTAGCCTTTGGAAGTGATCGACCATGAATAAAAAGATTGGCTACGTGTTCAACATGCCGGGGTTGGTGGCGCTTATTCTTGTCTGCGCAGTGCTGATCCGGTTCGATCACGGTGGGATCGCAAAGGCGATCTTTTGGGGCTATTTCGCCGCCGTCCTTTTCGTCATTCTTCGGAACTACCGCTGGAAGTTCCTTACCGCGACCGAGTTCTATGCGATGGGTCTTGCGCTCATCTGTTGCTTTGCCGCCGTCAAGGTGATGGAGCTGGCGAGCTACGATCACATCGCGCAGCTCCGTGCCAACAATCCTACGGTCGGCCAAATGGCTGTCGCTGACGATAATTGCCCTGATTTCGTTCAGGCTCATCGGCACGGCGGCAGTCCATATCCAAGGGAATGGGCTTTCTGCGTGAATTATCTCGACCGAGCCGGTGAATGGCGGGAGCTGTCGAAGGACGCTCGAAAGGAACGCGCCGCATGGATTGCCAGCCTTCATAAACAGGCCTCAGCCAAGATCGACGTGGAGCCGACCGCCAGCACTACCGAAACCAGTTCGGACCTTTGGAATTGATCGCCATGAACCCGTTCAAAATTTTTATGAAGCCATACGTTGGCATCCCCTTCAGCATTGCGGGCGCTTTCGTTCTCAATGCTGGATTTGTGTATCTCGGCGCGATCATGGCTTATTCATACATTGTCGCCATGTTGCTCCTCACGGTCGCCACGTATGGGCTGAAAACCGAGAGAGCCTGGGGCAACGTAGCTCGCCTTATTGCTCCTCTCCTTCTTATCTCGGCCTTCGTCATTCCAGGTGCGTTCGATATTCTTGACCGCAAGGGAAGGTTCGAGAGAGACATCATTGCCGAGATACGCCCGGAATATATCAAGTCGACCGCCGCAATGGCCTCGCGACTTTGCCCGAAATATTTCACCGCTGGCCTTTGGGATCACTACGTCCGGATGCGCGATTATTCGTGGTGCCATCTCTATCCTCAGTTCGATCCCGTTCAAAACGTCGCGTCGGCCAAGCTCGATACCAACGAGATCGGCAGCACCCAGGAGAGTGTGTCCAGCCTTTGGAAATGATCGGGGCTGATCGGGTCGAGCAGCAAAGGAGGCTTTCGGGCCTCCTTTTTATTTGGGCCAGCGCCAAACCGACACCGGGAGCCGGGGAGTAGTCCACGATGAGGCTCCTATGGCTACCTTTAACCCGTTCTCCCTAGCGCGAATTTCCAGATCGCCCGTTCCCGGCCGCTATGCTCGATCCTCCGATAGTGCTCCTGTCGCTTCCCGCCCTGGAGGGCGCAGAAAGAGATGCTATAACGCTTTCGCATTTCTAGTATAGTGGGGCGGCGTTGCAGCCGGAATCGGGAATAGAGAAACAAAGATCGGAGAGCCAATTCATCCACTTAGGCACTAGTATAGCTCACTCATCTGTTGACAAAGTGCCCGATGGGCACCATTGTAAGGCTCGATCAACATCATGGCAGGTATTGAGTAAATGGACCAGCAGCAGGGCAACCCGATCATTCAGGAAGCACTTACCAATATTCGCGAAATGCGGACGTTGGCAGGGGAACTTGAGGTCCTTGGATACCGGACGTTTAGCACTCCCGGTCTTGATGTAGTTCCTGGCGATTGTGTGCGGCAGTTGCGTGAGGCGTTGGACGCCCTCGACTTGACGCAGAAGAAAATCAAGGCCGCAGGACGCGCCCTTTATGTGATCAACACGCCGAAGTTGGCAATGACAGCCGATGCGGCGTGAAGGGGCGATGATGGAGAAGATTACGAATCCCGACATTCTCAAGCGCCAGGCCGAGACCCGCGAGCGCTTCAAGGCGGCCCGGACACAGCTTGAGCAGGCCAAGACCGCAGCGCTGATGGACGAGGATCGCCGCCGTATGCAGATCACAGAGGCAGCGCTAGAGCAGATGAAGACCGAGCGCGAGGCTTGGGCTGGCGGGAAGTCGGAAGAAGACGAGGTTTTTGCCGCGTTTGCCCGCGTGACCATGCCACAGGGTAGCAGTGCACTTGAGGCTCCGATTGATCCAGACACACCGTTTCGCCGTTCGGAGTTCCGGGAGCGCCTGGACCTCCACTATTCCGGCTGGCGCGATGCTATCCCCGAGTTTCCGGAGCTCAACGCCGCTGAGCTGATCGAGTTGGCCGAGTATTGCGAGCAGATCGTTGACGAGCTGCAGGACACCCACACGCGGGACACCCTGCATTCCGTCTTTGTCGCCGTGGACAATCAGATCGGGACCGCTAGCAATCTTTTGACCGAGAACAGCTATTTGGCCGTCCTCGCACTCGTGAACGCCTTGGAGCTGTTCGACGAGCAGGAAGAGGGCGCGGCCGACCATTCCAAGCTGATCGGGAAGTATCAGGCTATCGCGGTTTCATGCCTCGATATTCAGGCCCAAATTATGCGCGACCGTGCGGCAGACTTAGCCCCGGGCGCAAACGAAGTAAACGAGGGAGAATGACCATGTGGCCGAAGTCGAAGACCAAGAAGATCACCGTTGCCTTCCATGGCGTCCGGATCAACATCGATACGGAACTGCCAATCATCAAGGCCGGGGTCATCGAGCTTTTGCGCGATCATCCGGAACTTGCGCTTTCCCGCACCCGTGAAGGCGTTCTTTCTATCGATCAGCTGACACGCGACATTGCAGCCCGCGATCAGCAGATTTCATTGCTTCAGGATGCGGACGCCGCCAGCAGCTATCACGCCAGCCGTGCCGAGATCGAGCGCACGGCGAAGCTCCGGACTATTCAGGCCGAGGTTTTCGCGCAGCAGGCCCCGATTGTCTTTGTCGGCAATAGCGAGGAAGCTACCGCTGTTGATTTCTGCCTTGCTGCAGCCCTCGCGGTTTCTAGGATTGGTGACGGTGAGATTTCCTACCAGGTGAAGGCATTGCTGCAAATTGCCCTTGAGTGCGCCGAGAGCGAAGCCCAGGCGGCGAAGGCCATGCTTGAGCAGCAGGCAGTCCGTCGGCCGCCTATGCCGAAACATGCTGCTTCCCGGCCGGTTCAGGGTGGAGCCCTCAAGCTCGATGCGATGAAGGTATCGCAGCCGGAATTGATGGACGAACCGGGACCGTGGAAGGCGAGGCGTATTCCGTACAACAAGGACCGCCTTTTCACGAGCGCCGAATACCTCGACCATTTCAAGGCGAAGTGGAGCGGGGTTGCGTTGGCTGACGAGAAAGCCGGGAGCATTGAAGTTTCGGCTCGCTTGCTGGAATTTGCGAACGCGCTGCGCTTTTCGAAGTCGAATGTTGTTTCCTTGCGCAAGAGCAATCTCGACGGGCTGAAATGGCCGGTTGTCGTTCGCCGGTTCCTTGACGAGATGTTCCCGCCGAACTTCGAAGCCAAAAGCTTGCGTGTCACAGCGATCTTGAGCGCGTTGCTCGACGCCGAGGACTTGCATGAGGAGGGCGCTGACTTCCGCTACGTCGCAAACCACGTTGTTGCCGCGTCCGAGTTGCTTGACCAGGAAATCGCATTCCAGCAGGCGGAGCAGATGAAGGCGAACCGGTCTCCAGCGACCGGCCCCGTTGCTCTCCCGGCCGTTTCATCGGTTGCCAAGGTGGATGAAGTCGAGCGAATTTGGACCCGCGATCCAGACGCAGAATAAGCCGTCATTACCTCACTAATCTGTTGATAGAGTGCCCAATGGGCACCATTATGTCAACAGGTTAGGACGCCGGTTTGTATGGAGTTACGGCAATGGCTTGGACGCAGAAATTCTACATGGCGGACCCGCATTTCGGGCACCAGCTCATGATCGACAAATTGCCGGACACTCGCCCTTTCGAGACCGTAAGGGGCATGGATGACGCCATTATCGAGGCGACCAACGAGCGCGTCGGTAAGGGCGACATTCTCTATATCGTTGGCGATTTCGCAGTTACCAAAGATGAGAACTATGTGGCCCAGGTATTCCGACGTTTGAACGGCCGGAAAATCCTCATCATTGGCAACCATGACGTTGACGACAAGGGGAACCTCAAGCCGTCTCTCGCGAAGCTCGAATGGGATCAGCCTCCCGTTTTCTCGTTGCAGACCAGCGACGAGGGGCAGCGCCTTTTCCTTGCACACTACGCGCACCGCGCCTGGCCGGGACAGCATAAGGACGGCTGGCATTTCTACGGACATTCCCACGGCCGTATTCCTCACATCGGCCGGTCTCGTGACGTCGGTATTGACTGCGCCGATATTGGCCTTGGTCCGCAAACATTCCGCGAGCTGACGGCCCGCTATCAGGTGGAAGCAGGAGAATGGGCATGAAGCTTTTCGACCTTTTTCGCCGCAAGCGTCAGCCTGTCGTGCTGAAACAAGCGACCGAGCAGGTTGCGCGGATTGTTGCCGAGGCAGCTAACAGCCCCCGGCCACTTTTCCCATTGGGAACCGGCCTCAGCGTTGTCAAGGAAGAAGCCCATGGCAAAGAACCCTGATATCCATGACAAGCTGTTGCGTGCCATCGACCGGCGCGACCCTTGGAGTGCCGGTGATCTAATCGACTGGCTTCGCGAACATGGTCCCGACTACATCAGAGACCATTTCAACGAGAAGCGGGCGGCAATTCACCTGGCACTGGCCGTCGCGACCGAGCTTGGCGATGATCCGGCTTCCCCGGCTATCGTTGCCAATCTGCGCGAGATCGCGGCCGAGCTTGGGGAAAAGCCGATTGCCGAACAGCTCACGGACCTTGTTCAGGCCGTCTACTCGTTGGAAGAGACTTTCGACAACCTGAAATACCGGTCCTCGCACATCATCGCCAGCGGGGAGGCACCACGCGCGTTGTTTGAGCCGCTTACTGAGCTTCACAAGTCGCTGACCTACACCATGTCGATTGCCGAGTTCATCGACAACGAAACGAAGGGTGAGAACCCGCCGACGATCAAGCGGACGGACTTCAACGCCGACTACGATCACCTTTGGACCGACGACCTCGCGGCCGTGCCGGTATCGTATGCCTCGCGTGTGGATGCCCTGTTCAAGGCCGTGGACGACCTTAATAGGGTTCCGACAGCCATTCAGGATACCCGGCTGGTTTGGGCGACCTTGAGCTTTCATGCGAACGTTGACGGCTCTTGGACGGCGAGCGCTCAACCGGCGATCAAGTCAAAGCATTGGAGCGCTGCAAAGGCCCTGCACCTTGTCCAGGCGTTCGATGCTTTCAATCGTGGAGAGGAGCCATGACCCGTGACCGCTATTCCTGCGAAGCTGGTTGGCACCCCATCGTTGATAGGTTCGTCGCCGTCGGCCAGGAGCACAAAGGGTTCGAGCTTTACCGAGCTGGCGAGAAATGGGGTTTCCTCGATCTCGCATGGGAAGCGAACGGCGGCCGACCGGAAGCCTTGAAAGCTGCCGAAGACATCGCTTTCGAGGAATCGCCGCGGACGTGCGAGATTTGTGGAGCCGCTGGCTCCTTGCGCACATTCCACTGG
>NZ_MXPU01000033.1 GCF_002204185.1 Rhizobium esperanzae
CGATCCTCGAAACGACAAGTCTGTTCGGCAACGAATTGTCGTGGAAGACGATCGCTGCACTGCAGGCCGACGCCGAGGCCGGCTTCTCGCATCTGCAAGCTTTGCTTAGCGCAAATTCGCCGTCGCAGGTCCTCGAACTGCAGTCGACCTTCCTGCGCAAGCGGGTTGAGACAAGTTTGCAGCACGCCAAGGAATTCCGGGTACTCGCAAGCAGGACGGTGGAGGAAATCTCAAAGCCGGTCAAGGATGCTTTTGACAAGGTGCTGACGGACCTCAAGGCGACGTAAAACTGAGGAGAGCCTGGAAAAACCGCGCGGTGATTTGCCCGGTGAAGAAACACCTGAAGTTCGCACTCGCTTCGATGACCGCTCGGTAGCTCCCGATCTTTCCCATCCATCTTCTGTGCACGGCTGATGCGCGGGATGTCTATGGCGCTTATATTCGCGCCCGAATGCAGAGCCCGCTCGAGCAACTCGTTGTTGGCTACGGGATAGATGAAAGAGATCAGCGTCTTTTCAGGCGACAGCAGGGCGACCTCATTAGTCGGAGCGCACCTTGACGATCACGTCGGCGGCCGCGGCGAGGGCCTGTGGACTTGGAACGACCACGACTTCCGCATTTCGGTAGGCTTCGTTCGAGATTTCCGCCGTTAGACCGGCACCAGTTTCCACTGGCGATCAGCAAAATATCGCCGGGGGCCAGCGCATAGAGCGTGCCGAGACGGTGGGATGCGGCTCGACCGGCGACACCACGCGGACATCAATTTGAGTTGTTTCACCCGGTATCAGTCATTCTTGCTCGTTTCCTTGTGCCACGTCTCTTCGAACAGACGGGACCGCGGCTCGACCCATGTCAGAACGAGATGTTAGGCGGGTTCGAAAGTGCTGACTTTCACAGCGGACAAAGATCGGGCTGAGTCTGGCCTGAGACGTCATCATTGATTTGGGACAATGAAGCCGGCGCGGCCGGAGGTCATAAAGCATCCTGTTTTGAGAAGGGATGCGAAAATGTCCGATGATCTGATCGCCAAATACGGCGATGCGCGGGTTCCGCGTTATACGAGCTACCCGACGGCGGCGGCTTTTTCAGCTGCCGTGGGGCCGGATGAATATGTCGGCAACCTCGCCCATATCGCCGCGGCTGGCCCGGTTTCGGTTTATCTCCACGTCCCGTTCTGCCGTTCGATATGCTGGTACTGCGGCTGCCACACAACCATCACCCGGCAAGACGCTCCGGTCGCCGACTATCTCGACGTGATGAAGGAGGAGATCGAGCTTGTCTCCTTTGCGGCCGGAAACGACGTGCCCGTCAAGTACGTGCATTTCGGCGGCGGCACGCCGTCGGTGATGAAGCCGCAGGAATTTTCGGCTCTAATGGCAAAGCTCAGGAGCGCCTTTACATTCGAAGCGACAGCCGGCGTCGCAGTCGAGATCGACCCTCGCACATTGGTCGCCCCCATGATCGACGCGCTCGGCGAAAACGGTATCGACCGCGCAAGCCTCGGCGTCCAGAGCTTCGATCCGATCGTGCAGGCCGGTATCAAGCGGCTGCAATCCTTTGAGCAGACGGAAAGGGCGGTCGCCGGGTTGCGCTCAGCAGGCGTCAGCAGCATCAACTTCGACCTGATTTATGGCCTTCCGAAACAGACCGTCCAATCTTCCATCGAAACGGTCCGGCTGGCTGCAGAACTGCGTCCCGAACGTTTCGCCGTTTTCGGTTACGCTCACATACCCGCTTTCAAGAAACATCAGCGCCTGATCGACGAAGCATCGCTGCCGGACGCAAAACAGCGGAACGAGCAGGCGGAAGTGATCGCCGAGGAGCTGCAGAACGCCGGATATCAGCGCATTGGGCTCGATCATTTTGCACTGCCGGACGATCAATTGGCACTCGCCGCGCGCAACAGAGCGCTGAGGAGAAACTTCCAGGGCTATACCACGGATGATTGCGATAGCCTGATCGGCCTCGGCGCATCTGCGATCGGGCGGCTGCCGGCCGGCTATATGCAGAACCACGTGCCTCTCGGCCTCTATGCCGAGCGGATTGCCTTCGGGGTGCTGCCGACCGCCAAGGGATATCTTCTCAGCGAGGAGGACAAGCTTCGGGCGAGAGTCATCGAGAGGCTGATGTGCGATTTCGAAGCCGATCTCGGCCAGTTGAGCAGCGGGTCGGGTTTCGACACCGGCTTCCTTGTCGAGGGCAACGACCGTCTCGGCGAGCTCATGGCCGACGGCGTCGTGACGATCAGCGGTGAACGGATTGTCGTATGCGAGGAGGCGCGCTTTATGGTCCGTGCAGTCGCGGCAGCATTCGACGCCTATTTTGGCTCGCACGGGCACACGCACAGCAAGGCAGCCTAATGCATGTCGCCGGAAGTTTGCATCGGTTCCGGCGACACGAAACGCATCAAAGGCCGCGCGAGAAGACATCGAGTTCCCGTTTCTCGATCGAGGACCCTGCGGTTATCTTCCCAGGAGTCCCGTCGACAACCGCACGTCGACGAGGATCGACGTCGCAAGTTCGTGTGAATCAGGGCGGGCGCACTCACAAATACGGTCATCGGGCGCCCTGTCGCAAGCAGATGGGCGCGCGCCCGTATCACCGCCTGGACGTCGAGGTCGTTACCGTCGAGCTTTTCGGCTCATTGAAATACAGCTCGATCTCGGCAGGCCGCGGTCTAGGATATCGTTGGCGACTGACGTCGAACCTTTCAGGTGGCGTCGGCAAGCGCCGGTCCGCAGAAATGTGCCCATCGCGATTATGGCGGCCGCTCAGGCGCCTGAAGGAGCCTTGTCGCGAGGTGAGCTACCGAGCGCCACATGGTCGACGGCTCTCGCCCGCTCACGAAAGCGGTTGTTCGAGCACGTCGAAGGACGAGGGCAGGGGTCTCGTAATTGTAGCACGACTTGCCTGCCGCGGGATTTCGATCAAACGTTCGACGGCGCCTTCCGTGCAATTCCTAGACGACCGGAACAAAACCGCGGATTTCGGCTGGCATCTCCTTCGCGACTGCCGCAAAAAACGACCTCGTTATATTCGTCGTCAGCGAGGTTGCCGCCGGGCCAGTGATCTCGCCCACGCGTTTCTTCGCAGGTCTGCCGTGCAGATCATAGCTCTTTTCACAGGCCGCATTGACGTTCTCGACGATCCAGCCAAGTTTCGGCATTGGCTTTGCCGACAACCGTGTCCGACGCTAACCACTGCCTGGACGCCTTGCCTGACGCGCCTGGCTCTGCTCGATGCTCACGGGAGCATCAGTTGCTCCTGAGAGGCAGAAAGCCCCCGCGAACGCCATCTTCATGGGCTGCGCGGCCATCCGCACCTGCCGTTTATCACTGGGTGATGTGTGTGAGGTCGGCATCGAGCCGCTTACGCACCATGTTCGGCACCTTTGCAGTCTTGATCGCTTCGAGATTGGCCGGGCTGTCGCCCACCTGGATCAAGGCAACCATGCCCATGCCGGAATGTGGGGTGCATTTCAGGACATAGACGCCTGGAACATCAAACTTCGCCCGATATTGCTCGTTCGGCTTTGACTTATATTCCGCAACGCCATCCGGAATGAGGCCTTTGAAGGTTTCGACGTTGTGGCCCTTGTCGGTGGGGATGAAGGTGACGGTGTCGCCGGGGGCGATCTTCAGGAAGCCGGGCTCGAACACCATCGCGCCTTCCGTGCCTTTGTTGAGCATCCGAACCTGATGGTCGGCCGCCATCAACGGCGCTGCCGAGACAATCAAGGCTGCTGCTGCAGCGATCGGACTGAATTTTAACCGCATTTGCAAGCTCCTGTTCTGCGAGACCCAATCAGCCTCATGAATGTTTTTAGCAGATGCCGGATTTGGGTTCTTTGATGCCCGTCAAATTCGGGAATAAAAGGCAGAAGATCCCAATTTTTGCCTGCTTGCACAGCGCCCTTGCGAGGGACATGGCAGCCTGCAAGCGATGTAGGAATCACCGGAGGACAAGCACGCTCGGCGAACGTCGGCGCTGCTGAACCAGCTTGGGATTGCCGCGACTGAGCTCATATCGCGGCGGGAGTTCGCGAGGGCATTAATGTCGATCCCCCGGTGTCGCGTGTGTGGAAGTTGACCCTTTGACAGGAATCCTCCGAAAACGACGCGCCGTTGAGATCGTCGGCGAAGTGAAGAGCGATTATCACGCGATGATCTTCGCCGATGAAACGAAGCAGGCGCACGACACCTTCTTCCACCTGGACGAGATGGTTAGCTTATCACCCTCCCACCAAATCGCCTTACCGGCCGCGACGGCTTCCGCCTCCGAGCCTACGAAAAGCGACGAGAGGGATTGGCCGGCATGAAGAGCTTTTAACGTCTTCTCGACGAACGCGTGGTGTTCTGCACAGCATCTTCATAGCCCCTTGGTGGCAGTGGGTGCGGTAGAAAGCAGCTGCGTCACATGGGAATAGCGGGCGGTGCCAAAAGGGGAAAGTTTGTAACAGAGTGTAACAACGTCCGTTCGTCCACCGCTTCCAGTCCGCTTGTTGATGTAGATCAAGGAGCCGTTCCCGTCTTCGTGACAGTCCTGCCAAGAAATCCGAGAAAGCCGGCCGCGAGGCGGTCGTCTGCGCACTGGGGACGACATCATGAATTACACGACAGAAACGATGGTGGTCGCGGTCGCAGCGTTTCTGGCGCTGCTCGCAGCGGCATTCGCGCACGATCATCTCTTTGCAGTCCATATGGGTATACTTTGCCTCTGCCTGGTTGTGGGAACGCTGCTGCTTGTTAAAAACGCAGAGTTTTCGCCGACGGGCCAACAGCGCAAAACAGACCTTACGGGCTATTGCGATGAGGTAATCCGCTACGGCCTGATCGCCACGGTGTTCTGGGGCGTCATCGGCTTCCTCGTCGGCGTGATCATCGCGCTGCAGCTCGCCTTTCCCGACCTCAACATCGCGCCCTATTTGAATTTCGGAAGATTGCGACCGGTTCACACGTCGGCGGTGATCTTCGCCTTCGGCGGCAACGCGCTGATCATGACATCCTTCTATGTGGTGCAACGCACCTGTCGCGCGCGTCTCTTCGGAGGAACACTCGCCTGGTTCGTCTTCTGGGGCTACCAGCTGTTCATCGTGATGGCCGCGACCGGCTACGTGATCGGCATCAATCAGGCGCGCGAATATGCCGAGCCTGAATGGTACGTCGACCTGTGGCTTACCATCGTCTGGGTCGCCTATCTGGCCGTCTATCTCGGAACGATCCTGAAGCGCAGAGAGCCGCATATTTACGTGGCAAACTGGTTCTATCTCAGCTTCATAGTCACCATTGCGATGCTGCATGTGGTCAACAACCTCGCTGTTCCTGCTTCGTTCCTCGGCTCCAAGAGTTATTCTCTCTTCTCCGGCGTCCAGGATGCACTCACCCAATGGTGGTACGGCCACAACGCCGTCGGCTTCTTCCTCACCGCCGGCTTCCTGGGCATGATGTACTATTTCGTGCCGAAGCAGGCCAACCGCCCGGTTTATTCCTACCGGCTGTCGATCATCCACTTCTGGGCCCTGATCTTCATGTATATCTGGGCCGGCCCGCATCATCTGCATTACACGGCGCTGCCTGACTGGGCGCAGACGCTCGGAATGGTCTTCTCCGTCATGCTTTGGATGCCCTCCTGGGGCGGCATGATCAACGGTTTAATGACCCTTTCGGGCGCCTGGGACAAAATTCGCACCGACCCGATCATCCGGATGATGATCGTCGCCATCGCATTTTATGGGATGTCGACCTTCGAAGGCCCGATGATGTCGATCAAGGCGGTCAATTCGCTCAGTCACTATACCGAATGGACGATCGGTCACGTGCATTCCGGAGCACTTGGCTGGGTGGGTATGATCACCTTCGGGGCGATATACTACCTGACGCCGAAACTGTGGGGGCGCAAGCGCCTCTACAGCCTGCGGATGGTCAACTGGCACTTCTGGCTTGCGACGCTCGGGATTGCGATCTACGCCGCGGTGCTCTGGGTCGCGGGCATCCAGCAGGGGCTGATGTGGCGAGAATACAATTACCAGGGCTTCCTCGTCTATTCCTTCGCTGAAACGGTCGCGGCGATGATCCCCTATTACGTGCTGCGTGCCGTCGGCGGAGCACTCTACCTGGCCGGTGGCCTCGTCATGGCCTGGAATGTGTTCATGACGCTCCGAGGCCACCTGCGCGACGAAGCCCCAATGCCGACCAGTTTGGTGCCCCAGGCACAGCCTGCCGAGTGAGGTGAGACATGGCATCGTTACTTGATAAACATAAGACCCTCGAGAAGAACGCGACGCTTCTTCTGGTCGGCTCGCTGCTGGTCGTCAGCATTGGCGGCATCGTTGAAATCGCCCCGCTGTTCTACCTGCAGAACACTATCGAAAAAGTGGCAGGGATGCGGCCCTACACGCCGCTAGAGCTCGCCGGACGGAACATCTACATCCGTGAAGGCTGTTATCTCTGCCACAGCCAGATGATCCGGCCGTTCCGTGATGAGGTCGAGCGTTACGGCCATTATTCGCTCGCAGCGGAATCGATGTACGACCACCCGTTCCAATGGGGATCCAAGCGGACAGGGCCAGATCTGGCCCGCGTCGGGGGGCGTTACTCGAACGAATGGCACGTCCAGCATCTCGCAAATCCGCGGGCCGTGGTGCCGGAATCAATCATGCCGAGCTACGCCTTCCTAGAAGAGAAGGAGGTGACGGTCAGGAGTGTCGGAGAGGACCTCAAGGCCAATGAGGACGTGGGCGTGCCTTACAGCGACGACATGCTGGCGAATGCCGAGGCCGACATGAGAGCCCAGGCCGATCCGAACGCGGACGCGGCGGCCCTACTCAAGCGCTACCCAAATGCGAATGTCGGCGATCTCGACGGCGATCCAACCCGGCTGACCGAGATGGACGCGCTGGTGTCCTACCTGCAGATGCTCGGAACGCTGGTTGATTTCTCGACCTATGACGACGCGACCGGCTACCGGTGAGGTGATCCATGGAAACTTACACTGCAATGAGACACTTCTCCGACAGCTGGGGCCTCCTGGCAATGGCGGCATTCTTCGTCGGCGCGGTCATGCTCACCCTTCGCCCAGGTAGCAAGCAAACGGCGAAAGATGCCGCCGATATTCCCTTGAAGGACGATTGAGATGTCGGAAAAGCATATCGATGAACTGAGCGGCGTCGAAACGACGGGTCATGAATGGGACGGCATCCAAGAGCTCAACAATCCCATGCCGCGCTGGTGGATCTGGACCTTCTACGTGACGATCCTCTGGGCGATCGGCTACGCCATCGCTTACCCGGCCATCCCGATGATCACTTCCGCCACTAACGGCTATCTCGGTTATTCAACGCGCGCCGAGCTGCAGCAGGACCTCAATCTCGCTAAGTCATCGCAGACGAAGTTCCATAATCTGATCGCTGCCAAGACAGTGGAGGAGATCGCCGCGGATCCTGCTCTTCGTGAATTCGCGATCGCTGGCGGCGCATCCGCTTTCAAGGTGAACTGCGCGCCCTGCCATGGATCGGGAGCGAGCGGCGGTCCGGGGTTTCCGAATCTCAACGACGACGACTGGCTGTGGGGCGGGGATCTGAATGCCATCCAGACCACGATCGCTCATGGCATCCGCTTCGACGGCGATACGGATAGCCATTCCTCCGAAATGCCGCCCTTTGCCGGTGTTCTGGAGCCCATCCAGATGAAGCAGGTCGCCGCCTATGTCTGGGGGCTGACCAATACGCCCTCGGATGTCGGTCTGGCGGCGGCCGGAAAACAGGTTTTCTTCGACAATTGCGCCCCATGTCACGGCGAGGACGCCAAAGGAAAGGCGGAAATGGGTGCGCCGGATCTCGCCGATGCAATCTGGCTGAAGTCGCGGGGTGAAGACGCCATTCTTCGTCAGGTTGCCTCTCCCAAACATGGCGTCATGCCTGCCTGGGCAGCGCGCCTGGGGGACACAACGGTCAACGAGCTTACCATTTTCGTTCATGCGCTCGGGGGCGGCACGTAAGGAGAAAAGACATGACAGCCCACGACCGCAATCCGATCCTCCGTCTCTACGGCACGCCGCGTGCTGTTATCCGATCGCGTGTCTCAGCGCGCGCCCAACAGATGCCTGCGTCTTCGGAGCAGGACGACCCGGCAAAGATCGGCAATTCGATGGTGAGTTTGATCTGCCTCAAAGACCACATGCAGACGAGCCGATAGTTTCAGCTCCTGTGGAGGACGTCCCAGCGGTTTCTCCGCCGCTGTCCTCCGGCCACGCCCTTACTCTGGGGCGTGGCCTTTTCGCTTCTGCACGGTCGTTCTTGATCTGCATCAAGGAACAGATGCGCCACGGCTGGGAAAAGAGTGGTGAAAATCGGACAGGTCCTATGAATCTCTATACCCGCTCCAATCTAAATGACATTGACCGCGTTTGCGTCGAACCCGTCAACGCCCGGCGCAACCGCCAGCCTCTCTATGCGCCGCGCAAGAAGATCTTTCCGAAACGCGCCGAAGGGCCATTTCGCCGGTTCAAATGGGTCTTGATGCTGCTCACGCTTGGCACCTATTACCTCGCGCCGTGGATTCGCTGGGATCGCGGTCCCTATGCGCCCAATCAGGCAATCCTCGTCGACCTCGCCTCGCGGCGCTTCTTCATTTTCTTCATCGAGATCTGGCCGCAGGAATTCTACTATGTGGCGGGCCTGCTCGTCATGGCGGGCTTCGGCCTCTTTCTCCTCACCGCCGCTGTCGGCCGCGCCTGGTGTGGCTATGCCTGTCCGCAGACCGTCTGGGTCGATCTCTTTCTCGTCGTCGAAGGCGCTGTCGAAGGCGACCGAAACGCTCGGATGAAGCTCGATGCCGACCCCTTCACTTTCGACAAGCTCAGGAAGCGGGTGATCAAGCACGCGATCTGGCTACTGATCGCCGTCGCCACGGGCGGAGCGTGGATCTTCTATTTTGCCGACGCGCCGAGCCTGGCGGCCTCACTGTTTGACGGCAGCGCTCCTGCCGCTGCGTATGCCACGATCGCCACCCTGACCGCGACGACCTATGTGCTTGGCGGCCTCATGCGCGAACAGACATGCACCTATATGTGTCCGTGGCCGCGCATTCAGGGCGCGATGCTGGATGAGAATTCGCTTGTTGTCACCTACAACGACTGGCGGGGCGAGCAGCGGTCGCGCCATGCCAAGAAGGCTCAGGGTCTGCCGGTGGGCGATTGCGTGGACTGCAATGCCTGCGTCGCCGTCTGCCCGATGGGGATCGACATTCGCGACGGCCAGCAGATGGAATGCATCACATGCGCCCTCTGCATCGATGCCTGTGGCGGCGTCATGGACAAGCTCGGAAAGCCACACGGCCTGATCGCCTATGCGACGCTCAACGAATATTCGAGCAATATGTCGCTTGCTACTGACGGAGGACGGACAGCCATCCAGCCCTCCAATGTCCGAAACGACGACGGAAGCTTCATTCCGGCTGTCCGGAATTTCGACTGGCGCATCATCTTCCGCCGAAGAATCGTCTTCTACGGTGTCGTCTGGGCATTGATCGGCATCGCCATGGTCGTCCATCTCGCCTTCCGCGCTCGGCTCGGGCTCAACGTCGTCCACGACCGGAACCCTCAATATGTTCTGGAAAGCGACGGCTCCATCCGAAACGGCTACACGCTGCGTGTCCTCAACATGGTGCCGAAGCCGCGGGACGTGACCATCACCCTCGTCGGGCTGGGGGGGGGCACAATGCGCATTCCCGAGTTCGGCAGGCAGGATGTCCGCAGCTTCACCGCTCACGTCGTACCCGACGCGGCCACGACGCTCAAGGTCTTCGTCACGCGCGCCCCCGACGGGGCAGAGATCAACGAATTCCTCTTCGTCATCGAAGATATAGGTCAAGCCGACCGGGCGACCTATCGCGCGGCCTTCAACGCGCCGGGAGACGTGAAATGAAGACTTCTACTCGAGGCTTTACCGGCTTGCACGTGCTGCTTGCCACCTCGGCATTCTTCGCCGTGGTGATCGCCGTCAACGCCACCATGGCCTTCTATGCTGCATCCAGCTGGAGTGGCATCGTCGTGGAAAACACCTATGTGGCCAGCCAGGAATTCAACGCCAGGGCGGCAGCGATGAAGGCAATGGCCGCCTCCGGCGTCGAGGGCGCGCTCGTCGTTAAGGGCAGCCAAATCCGTTACGACATCCACGACAAGGCCGGCACGCCTGCGATGATCGATGATGTCACGCTGAACTTCAAACGGCCCGTCGGCGATCATGAGGATTTCCGCTTGACGCTCCGGAAGACGGGCGAAGGGCGGTTCGAAGCTGATCACCAGGTTTTCGCCGGCGACTGGATCGTCGAGGCCATATCGAGAATGAATGGGGCGGTCGTCATGCATGAGGCCAAACGCTTCGACACCGCGGAGTTCCGCCAATGACCTGCTGTTCGATGGATGCGGAAAGCGTTCTCGCCCTCAGCGCGACATCTGCCAGCGCCGGGGAGGTACGCCTTGCCAGCCACCCGCTCGGGGCTGGATTACGCCAGGTCGACCTCAGCGTGCCCGACGTCCACTGTGGCGGCTGCATATTGACCATCGAAAAAGCACTGTCGGCGCTTGCGTTCGTCAGGAAAGCCCGGGTCAATCTCACCGCCAGACGTGTCAGCTGCGTCTATCAGGAGGAGATCGAGGCGAAGGCGACCGATCCCTCCGAAATCCTCGCCGCGATCACTTTGGCCGGATACCGCGCCCATCTCATCACGTCGACAGCACTCGCAACCGACAGGATCCGGAACCAGCTACTGCTGGCGATTGGAGTTTCCGGCTTTGCGGCCGCCAACATCATGATGCTCTCGGTGTCGGTATGGTCGGGCGCCGATGCGGCCACGCGCGACATGTTTCACTGGATCTCGGCGATGATCGCGGCGCCTGCGCTGGTTTATGCGGGACGCCTCTTCTTCAAATCGGCGTGGAACGCGGTGAAAAGCGGGCGCACCAACATGGATGTTCCGATCTCGCTTGCCGTGACGCTATCCTATGCAGTCTCCCTGTGGGAAACCGTGCACCATGGCGAGCATGTCTGGTTCGACGCATCGGTGTCCCTGCTGTTCTTCCTGCTGATCGGTAGAACGCTCGATCATGTCATGCGGGAAAAGGCGCGCGCTGCAATCAATGGGCTTGTCAGACTAACGCCGCGCGGTGCGCTGCTGATAATGGCGGACGGGTCGCGGCGCTATGTTGCGGTCGAAGAGATCGCAGTTGGAGACGAGATCTCGATTGCGGCCGGCGAACGCATCCCCCTCGACGGCATGATCGTCAGCGGCAAGAGCGACGTCGACCTCTCCATCGTCACCGGCGAAAGCAGCCCGGTCGCCGTCGCCGCAGGCAGCGCGGTGAATTCGGGTGCGATGAACCTGACCGGTTCGCTCGTCCTGCGGGCGACCAAAGTGGCAAGGGATTCGCTTCTTTCCGAGATCATCGGCCTGATGGAAGCGGCCGAGGGCGGCAGGGCTCGTTATCGCCGGGTTGCCGATCGCGCCGCAGCACTTTATTCTCCCGCCGTGCACCTGTTGGCGTCGGCCTCCTTTCTCGCCTGGGGCTTGCTTGGCGGCGATTGGAAACAGGCCATGCTGGTCGCGGTCGCGGTGCTGATCATCACATGCCCCTGCGCATTGGGCCTTGCTGTACCGGTGGTCCAGGTGGTCGCCGCCGGCGAACTTTTCCGCAGGGGCATCATGGTGAAGGACGGTTCGGCGCTCGAAAGACTGGCCGACGCGGACATCGTGGCCTTCGACAAGACCGGCACCCTGACGATGGGCCGGCCCCGCCTCGTCCGAGCCGACGCGATCGACGGGCGCAATAGCGCCATCGCCTGCGCAATGGCGGCGCATTCCCGGCATCCGCTTTCCCAGGGTCTGGTGCGGGACATAGAGATCTCTTACCCCTTCGCCTTCGACAGGGTCACGGAAATCGCCGGCGGGGGGCTGGAAGCCTGGAAAGGAGCGGACTTCTATCGGCTCGGCAACCGGGCCTTTGCCTGCGGAACCGGGCTCACGCCCGCAGGCGACAGTCCGTTTTCGGAGGTGGTCCTGTCGAAAAACGGCGTTGATCTCGCCCGTTTCCTGTTTGACGACACGCTTCGTCCGGGCGCCGCCGAGGCTTTCCGCCAGCTCGCTGCAGCCGGTATCGAAACGCTGATATTATCCGGCGACAGGCAGGCCGTCGTCGACAACACAGCGCGGGCTCTTGGTATCGGCAAAGCTCTGGGCGACCTGGCGCCGAAACTGAAGGTCGAGGAACTCCAGAGGCTGGGCGCCGAGGGCTATCGCGTGCTCATGGTCGGCGACGGGATCAACGACGCACCGGCGCTGGCCGCCGCGCAGGTCTCGATGGCGCCCGCAACCGCATCCGACGTCGGCAGGCAAGCCGCTGACCTTATCTTCTTCAACGATCGTCTCGATGCCGTTCCTGAAGCAATTGCCGTTGCGCGAAGATCCGCCAGCCTCATTCGCCAGAACTTTGCTCTCGCCATCGGTTACAACGTGCTTGCGGTGCCGATCGCAATCGCCGGCCTGGCAACGCCGCTGATAGCGGCGGTGGCCATGTCGACTTCGTCGATCATCGTCGTGACGAATGCGCTGCGATTAAATGCCTTCGGCAGGCGCCCCGGCCTACGGAGCGAGCCGCTTGCCGGGGGAAGTGCGGAAGTTGAAACCACATGAACATGCTGATCTATCTGATGCCGATCGCACTGCTGATGGGGGGAATGGGTCTCCTGGCGTTCCTCTGGTCGCTGACGAGCCGCCAGTACGACGACCTTGAAGGAGCAGCTTGGCGAATCCTCGTCGAGGACGAAACCGATTGCAAAAGACCTTGAACCGCTCACGGCCGAAACGAAAGGAAGATCGATGCTATCGAGACATCCCATACTTTTGCGATCTGACCTGTTTCACGGCCTGGACAAAGCAAGGATAGAAGAACTGGCCGACACGGCTCAGTTCCAGATCTTCGCACCGGACGAGCGGATCATCGCCGAGGGCCAGCAGGCGTCGTTCGTCTATTGCGTGATGCGCGGCTTCGTGCGACTTTCGAAGTCGGAATCCGCGGGGCGCCAGGCAGATATCTGCATCTGCGAACCGGGCGAGACGTTCGGTGAATATCTCCTGTCGGGAGGCGGCTCCTACACCTACAGCGCATGGTCCGCCGACGGCGCAGAGGTCGCGTTGTTCGACCTTGTGGAGTTGCGGGTGCTCGCCGACCGCTATCCGATCATGCATCGCAATGTGATGCGCATCATAACCCAGCATCTGCTCGGTGCCATGGATTGCATAGCGGGAGACCGGCTGCACACGGCTGCACAGCGTGTTGCGAATTACCTCGTCAGCCGCTGCCCGGCCTCAGCATCGCAGGCCACCTTTCGCCTGCCTTACCGGAAGAGAATTCTGGCCGGCAAACTCGGGGTTGCGCCCGAAGCCCTTTCGCGGGCTTTCGCTGCCCTCGGTCCTGCAGGGGTCGAAGTCAGAGGCAGGGTCGTCGTGGTCGACAGCGTCGATCTGCTGCGGAAGGCGTGCTGACCTCGGGGCAGGGCGATAACCGCGCCGGAATTCGACCGCCGTCAATGTGGCGATCGCTTGCTCCGTTATGGCCAGGCGCAAAATGTACCAGGACGTCATGCTCATCGGGATTGTTCTTGTCATCTCGACTGTCTTCATCGCTTGCTTCAGGCCTTGTCCGCATCAACGGTGGCGCTGAACACATGCGGATACCGTCGGACTGGCGGGCTTAATAGGGAAGTGCAGACGAACGGGCGCAACGAGCACCAACATGCGACGGAGAGCGTCCGGCGTTATTCTTCGAGGAGCAGGGCCGTCGCGAGATAACCCATGCTGATGGTGCTTGCGAAGAGGTAGATGAACAGGCCCTGCGCGAGATAATTCTCAAGCGTGCCTGCCGCGGCAAATCCATTTTGCCAAACGAAGAAGCCCACGGCGGATCCAATTGCGAACCCCGTCGCCAAACGCGTGAGCATGAACCTGATCATGGGAGGCATGGCACCACCTCAGACTTAATCATTACAAATGGCCGGGCAACGGGAATGGTGGCTGGCCAATTGAGTTTTGTCAACGACTGGCGCAAGCCGTCATGCAAGCAGCGGCGGGAGCCGGAGACTACAACAGTGCATCTTCTGTCTTTCGCAGCCGATCACGCCTGCGAATGCGTCGTGAGTTGAGCTGCGAGTTGCAAGGACGATGCGCGCTAAGGACCTAGCGCGGCGGCGGCTTCTTCGCGCGGTTTGCCAGACGTGTCGGAATGCGGGAATAAACAACGGCACCGGCCACGCCCACGACCGCATAGAGCACGAACATCAGCTTGATGGCGATCTGTCGACCAAGCCCGACGAAGGCCCTCGCATCAGGCAGGGCGGCGGCAAAGGCGCCGACGAGGCTGCGGCGCGCGAATGTCCTCGTCCGATCGGAATCGCCGACGTGCGAGCTTGCTATGCCAATGATGCGGGTCGAGCGCGCGGTGCCGTTTCCATTCACCGAAGGCGCCCAATAGCTACCCTCACAACAATGATCCGGCAAGCCTTTGGACGCGCGAGACGCTAGGAGAGAATGCGCCCCCGCCTTGTCTCGTCGCGTGCTGCGCCCACATTACGATCCAGTGAAGACCTCTCGTCAATCCTGCGAGGGCGCCGAGAATTTGTTCAGCGGAGTGCCGGTTCATAAAGCCAGCTCATGCTCGGACGACTCGTCAGTCAAGATCAAGCGAGTCGGATCTTTCAAGTCGAACTCAATAACACGTGACACGAAGAGACGAGCATAGCGCGTGAAGGCGCTGGTCCGCGGAAAGCGAATTACCGTATCGCATCGGGCGAGAAGGTACATCTCTGTAAGAGCAGAGATACCGCCGTCCGCTCCCAGCGATGCACTGTGTAATAGCCCGGCCTGTGCCGCCTGGAAGCATTTCGGGATAGTGATTAGATCGGGAAACACACCCAGTAAATGGTCCCGTACCTGCGCGCTGTCCGTACACAAGAAAACCAGGGCGTCGATGCGGTAGCGCTTTGGCCTTCTCGTAAGGCGAACTCCGGATCGGCCCAGTAGGGCGTATAGTCCATTATATCTTCGTCATTGCCGTGCCGTACGTGCACACCGATGATACTGCGCCCCTTGAAGTGCTCCTGATAGATGGTGTGAATACGAGCCTGAATTTCAGGTCTAAGGTTTGAGGCTCTGAAATATCTGGCGTTCGGCAGCTTGGTCGCACCGCCACATTAAACAGGCATCACAAACTACCCTGTTGGTATCAGTATCGTCCTGGGCTTGAAGAAGCTCGGTCAGTTCGTCCCGTTCCGGGAAAATTTGTTCATCGGGGCGGTAAACGCTCTCGATTGTGGGCTTGTTCCACCATGATGGGAAGAACGGTCCCGGAAATGAGAGCTGGTTGATCTGGTCATCGCAAATAACCCGAACGCCAGCAATATCTTGAATCGGCTCGAAGAACACCGTAAAAGCGTTCGTGAAGGGTTGATTGAGATAGCAGGAGCCACGCCAACCGATGGCCAGCGTCCGCCCCGTTCGCTGTGCATAGCGCCAAGCTGCCGCCAGCGACCACAGACAATCACCGAAACCAGTCCGCCGTCGAGAAACAACATACCGATCCCTCTTCAGCGAGCATGTTCTTTGCCTCGTTCTGGAAAAGCGCATCGGCTTAAAATCTGCTGAAATTCTGCATATCAATTCGGACCTGCATCAGCGATCGTGATTCTCGCCAATTTTTATGCATGACCCTTCGTCTCACAGATTTACGATTTTCTGCCAGACTGGAAGTTGCGGCGCCATACGCCTTTTCAGTCCGGGCGTTCAAGCCGCCGCATATCCCTCCGTCATCGTTCAGTCTTTTATCTCGCACCCGATCCGACCCATCGGCATCGCACTTGGGTCGGAGCGAGAGGCCGGAGCTTCCGTGCAAATGGGCGATGACGTATGTTGCGGTACGGCTCATGTTGGCGCGCTTCGCCGATTCATCGAGGATGGCGCCGATATAGCCAATTCCCGTCCTTTCCCGGTACCTGATCTCGTCATTTCATGCGTCTTCTGGAGCATCCCGGGGAATCCGTAAATCGATTGTTTGGATAATCGCCATCCGCTTCATGGATAACTGTGGGCACCACTGCCATCGTCACAGCTGCCACCGTGGCGGCGATGCTGGCGAAGTCTCACAACTGCGGCTCGCTGGACAAGCAGTCGATGTCGTGCCGCGGCCCAGGTTGTTGATGCAGACGAGCTCGGTTACCTGCACTTGGAGGCCAATCGCGCCCGGGTGTCTTCCAAATGGTGTCCCGCGCTACGACAACGGCTCGATCCTGATCCAATCAAATAGTCGTGTGGTCGTCACAGCATTATTGGACCGCCTGCTTTCACCTCTCGACGGTGGTCACCATCCGGGCGACAGTTATCGCTTAGCCAAAAGCGACGCTCCGCCCATCTGCGGAAGATTGGGGCCAGCGCTCGGATCTAACGAAACCGCAAACCGATGGGGTCAGTTCTTCAATTCGGCAAGTGAGACAAGTTCCTCGAGTCGTTTGACAGCCATAGCCGAGCAATTCTATCCGGCGCTTTCAGGCTTCCGGAAGGTTTCAATCTGCTCAAGAGCTTTACCCAGAGCAGGTTAGAAAGCCGCCAATGCCGAGCCATGATAAGTTCTTCAAGGGAGCGACGACGCAAGTCCCGCGCCAGCCACGACAACAGGCTCGGTCCGTTAGCAGGAACCCGTGGAGGCAAAATTTTATCTATGGCGTGGATGGGTGTCATCCAAACAATCGATTTTACGAATTGAATGGCGTCATCCATTAGACGGGCATCTTGACGGAAATCAAGTCGTCGATGGCGCGCCAGTGGTGTAGAGGGGTCAAATGTGTGGCTTTGGAATGCGATGCTTACATAAGCGTTCGATCAGCCCATTGCATCACCTTGCGATCGTCGACAGCTCGGGGATTCACCACCAATCGTCACTTTCATCGCAAGATCGGACGCTTTGGCAAATCGGCAAAAATTATGAGGCCTTTGCATGCGCTTTAACGTGCGTTGGGAACCGTTGCGGAAAAGGAATCGCAACTCCGAGCATGTCGAGGGATCATCTATCGCTCGAATTTACATTCGCACTCGGTGCAGTCCGCAACGAGCCGCGGTATTGACAGATTCAGACGAGGCGGTCTGGTGACCGCTATTTTGGAAAACGGCGTACGCTACACGCTGCCCCGCGCGCGTTTCGACCTGCGTCCACGCGCGGCGTCATCATCCTACCCTTGGGGCGGCCGGTCTCCGAATGGCACACCAGGATAATTTACCGGAAAGGACGAGAACAATGACGCACCTCGATTGCTCGTGCGAAGTGCACGGTGAGCGCGATGACGGCACTGGTCGTAACAGCGTTTATTTGACGTTCGACGACGGTCCGCATCCATTTTGTACACCGGAGATTCTCGATATTCTGGCTGAACACCGGGTGCCGGCAACATTCTTCGTCATCGGCGAGTTCCTGGCCGATCAATCGAAATTGATCCAGCGAATGATTGCAGAGGGGCATGAAGTCGCCAACCACACAATGACGCATCCAGACCTGTCTGACTGCGAACCCGACGAGGTGCAACGTCAGATACTCGAGACAAACAGAGCCATAAAAATGGCGGCGCCTCAGGCGGTGGTGCGGCACATCCGGGCTCCTTACGGCATCTGGACCGAAGAAGTGCTCAAGGCTTCGGCGAATGCGGAACTCACTGCCGTGCACTGGTCGGTAGATCCACGAGACTGGTCTCTTCCCGGGGCCGACGCCATTGTCAATGATGTGCTGCAGTCTGTCCGACCGGGGTCAATCGTGCTCTTGCACGACGGTTGTCCCTCCAGTGAAATGCAGCAAGGAACTGACCGCAGTCTGCGCCACCAGACTATTATGGCGTTATCTAGGATAATTCCAGCTTTACATGATCGCGGCTTTGTATTCCGCTCGCTTACTCGGGAGTTCTGAAGATCCGATGGATATGCTTGATACAACCAGCACTGTCGCCGTCTCGCTTTATACACTTCTCTCGACTGCTTATAAAAGCATGCAGGCCGTTTATTCTCTGCCGACCGATGTTTCATTGGCGTCCCAGGGCTTGGACGGCTTTGACGAGCTGCCCAGCGTAGATGTCATCGTGCCAAGCTTCAACGAGGATCCCCGCACGCTTTCGGAGTGCCTGGCTTCTATTGCGGGTCAGGAATACGGGGGAAGGCTGCAGGTTTACCTAGTTGATGACGGTTCCGAAAATCGCGAGGCTTTGCGACCTGTGCACGAGGCCTTCGCACGAGACCCCAGATTCAATATTCTCCTGCTTCCCCAGAATGTCGGTAAACGGAAGGCACAGATCGCCGCGATACGCCGCTCTGCTGGAGATATGGTGTTAAACGTCGACTCCGACACGATCCTCGCATCTGACGTCATCAGGAAACTCGTGCCTAAAATGCAAGATCCGGCTGTCGGCGCGGCCATGGGACAGTTGACGGCCCGCAACCGAAACGATAGTTGGCTGACCCGTTTGATCGATATGGAGTACTGGCTGGCTTGCAACGAGGAGCGTGCGGCACAAGCTCGCTTCGGAGCCGTTATGTGCTGCTGCGGTCCATGTGCTATCTACCGTCGCTCTGCGCTCGCTTCGCTGCTTGACCAGTACGAATCACAGTATTTTCGGGGAAAGCCAAGCGATTTCGGTGAGGATCGGCATCTCACCATTCTCATGCTGAAGGCAGGCTTTCGAACGGAGTACGTGCCGAGCGCCATCGCAGCGACAGTCGTTCCGAACAAGCTAGGACCGTATCTGCGCCAACAACTACGCTGGGCGCGGAGCACGTACCGGGACACGTTGCTTGGGCTGCGCCTGCTGCCCAACCTCAATCGCTTCCTTACGCTCGACGTTGTCGGACAGAACCTCGGACCGCTGCTTCTGGCACTATCGGTGCTGACGGGGCTCGCACAGCTTGCATTGACGGGCACCGTGCCTTGGTTGGCAGCCCTGATGATTGTGGCCATGACGATGATCCACTGCAGCGTTGTCGCGCTTCGGGCCCGCCAACTACGGTTCCTCGGGTTCTCTCTGCATGCATTCATCAATATTTTTCTGCTACTTCCCTTGAAAGCCTACGCGTTGTGCACGCTGAGCAATAGCGACTGGCTGTCGCGCAGCTCTGCTGGCAACTCGAATCAACATCCTGCGACTGATGCGCACACTACAGAATGTTCTGGACATGCGACAGCGCCTCGAAGGCTCAACCCCGCCCGCGATCCTGCCGCGCGAACGAAGTCTGACTGCATGTGCAGCGACGAGTAAGATCTATTTACCGAGGTGAACGAGTTGACACAGAGCGACAATTATCAATTGCTGAATCGGGAACTGGCTGCACCCGATCCATGGGGACTCGACGCCAATCCATTCGAGCGTGAGCGTCACACGCAAATGCTCCGCTTGGCGCTTGCCCAGGGATCCATCTCAAATGCGCTCGAAGTGGGATGCGCTGCCGGCGCATTTACGGTGCAGCTAGCCCCCCACTGCAAACGGCTCACCGTGATCGATGTTGTGCCTCACGCTATAGAAAGATCGCGTCGACGCATGAGGGATTCTCCGCACATCAGCTGGATAGTCTCTGATGTTCAACAGTTTTCACCTGACGAGAGGTTTGATCTGATCGTTGTGGCGGAAGTGCTCTACTACATCGGAGGAATAGCCGAGATGAGAGGGGCTGTTCGGAATTTAGTGCGGATGCTTGCGCCAGATGGATATCTGGTTTTCGGATCGGCGCGCGACGCCAATTGTCGTCGCTGGGGCCACGTTGCTGGTGCTGAGACGGTCCTCGGCATGCTGAACGAAACTTTGCTCGAGGTAGAGCGGCTTGAGTGTCGGGGTGAGTCGGTCAACGAAGATTGCTTACTCGCCTGTTTCCGAAATCCGGCCTCCTAACGGCCCCAACCCTCGACGTTCAGACATGGAGACACTATGCGCGTCTGTGGTATTAAATTGACCCGTGACGGAGCGGACGCGCTTGTCGAGGGTGGGTGGCTCGCCTTCTGCGTCGAGCAGGAGAAGCGGGGCAACAACCCGCGATATGAAACTGTCGACAATCTCGACGCGATTGGCGCCGCTTGGCGCAACACGGTGCGGATCCACGCGTTATTGATCAAATCATCATCGATGGCTGGGATGCAATGCTGAAAGTTCTCTCGAATCCGCCGAGGGCTCCGGACTCGTTCCAATGACAGGGCATTTCCTTACAAGACTTATCCTCGTGATACGTGCCGCGCGGCCCCCGCGCCCGTGGCTCCGCCTCGTGGCGCCGATCTGCCTGGTGGACCGTGCGCCTTATATAGTCAGCCCTCGAACTCCGGATTGCGATATGTTGTTTAAGCATCAGACGCGGATGGGACGCCAGGAGAGAATTCCGGCTGTTGTCCATCTCGATGAATCTGCACGATTGCAGACCATTCCAGGCACTCTCTCCACGAAGTCGCCGAGGTACTCGTCGAATATAAAAAGCTCAGGGACATTCGGCTGCTCTGCAACACGATTGCCAATTACCACGGACGAGGCGTTTTCCCGGATGCTGCTGCAGCCCTTTAATGAGGACGCAATGAACACATACGGTGCGATAGACCAGGAAGAACCCACCCAACCGAAGAAATGCCAGTCAACGGCGCCCGACGGTCAGATGAGGGCATGTTCATGCCCGCAATAGATTTTTCCGACGTAAGCAAGACATATGGCGACAAGGCCGTGGTCAACGCGCTATCGTTCCGTGTTTCCCCGGGGGAATGCTTCGGGCTGCTTGGACCGAACGGCGCGGGCAAGAGCACGATCGCACGTATGATCCTTGGCATGACATCCCCTGATGCGGGGAAGATTACTGTGCTCGGCGTGCCGGTACCTGCCCAGGCTCGTTTGGCGCGCCAGGGTATCGGCGTGGTGCCGCAATTCGACAACCTTGAGCCCGAATTCACTGTGCGCGAGAATCTGCTGGTCTACGGCCGCTACTTCGGCATGAATACACGCAGAGTTGAAGCGGTCATGCCGTCGCTCCTTGAGTTTGCACGCCTAGAGAGCAAGGTGAATGCGCGTGTGTCTGAACTTTCAGGCGGCATGAAGCGGCGCCTGACGCTAGCGCGTGCGTTGATCAATGACCCGCAGCTACTTGTCATGGACGAGCCGACCACCGGTCTCGACCCACACGCGCGCCACCTGATCTGGGAGCGCCTGCGTTCCCTGCTTACGCGCGGCAAAACGATCATCTTGACCACCCATTTCATGGAAGAGGCCGAACGGTTATGCGATCGACTCTGCGTACTCGAAAGAGGTCGCAGCATTGCCGAAGGGCGTCCGCATGACCTGATCGATGAACTGATCGGGTGCGAAGTCATTGAGATCTACGGCGGCGATCCGCATGAATTGGAATCGCTGGTCGGGCCATATGCCGATCGCATCGAAATTAGCGGCGAGACCCTTTTTTGCTATGTGTCCGACCCGGAGCAGGTGCGTGTGCGGTTACGGGAGCGCGCGGGCTTGCGTATTCTGCAGCGTCCGCCGAATCTTGAGGATGTGTTTTTGCGGTTGACCGGGCGCGAGATGGAGAAGTGAACGATGGGTGAAGGTTGTGCCGCGGCTCTGCCCGCCAACGCTTTTAACTGGATTGCGATATGGCGACGCAACTATCTGGCATGGAAGAAAGTAGCACTTGCGTCAATTGTTGGAAGTCTGGCCGATCCTATGATCTACCTGTTTGGCCTCGGCCTTGGTCTCGGAATTATTGTGGGTCGCGTTGACGGCACAACCTACGTTGCGTTCTTGGCGGGCGGCATGGTGGCGACAAGCGCGATGACGTCTGCGACGTTCGAGACGATTTACGCGGCTTTTACGCGAATGCACGCCCAACGCACCTGGGAAGCCATGCTCTACACACAAATGACACTCGGGGACATCATCCTGGGTGAGTTGGCATGGGCAGCGAGCAAGGCATTTCTTGCCGGTACGGGAATCATAATTGTCGCCACCGTGCTAGGCTATGCGACGTGGCCGTCAGTCCTCTATGTGTTGCCAGTTATCATGCTCACTGGATTTGCATTCGCGAGCCTGGCGATGGTAGTCACGGCACTTGCGCCCAGTTACGAGTATTTCATTTTTTACCAGACGCTCGTCCTCACACCAATGCTGTTCTTGTGCGGCGCGGTGTTTCCAATCACGCAACTGCCCCCGACCTTTCAGCAGGTAGCGCAGTTCTTGCCTCTAGGGCATGCGATCGACCTCATACGCCCGGCAATGCTTGGGCGTCCCGCGAGCAGCATGGGCCTGCATATAGGCGCGCTTTGCATCTACGCGATTTTGCCGTTCTTCCTGTCGGCAGCGCTGTTGCGTCGGCGCCTGATGTCTTGACGCTACTCGCAACCACGCCAGGAGGGGTATTGCGATGCAGTGTCTGGAAAAGACCCGCAGAGCTCTGAAGATAGTCATCATAGTCTGGGAACAAATGAACCCGTGTCGGCGCCGGTGAGACGATGCAGGTTTTCGCTCTGCAACTGGCCGAACTCGGTAGCAAACACCCTTCAGGAAGATCCGGCGTGCATCAGGAGAAAAGCAAATGAAGGTCATCTCAATCGCCACGGCGCTCTTTGCTCTGGCGTGTCCCGCGAACGCGTTCGAAAACAAAGCGGTCGCGGCTACGCTTATCTTAAGGACCGATCGTACGATTGCCGGTCAGCCCATCATCGTTCCACGAAAGGACGTCGAGGTCATCGCTTCGATTTATGAGATTGCGCCCGGTGCGACGTTACCAATTCATCAGCATCGCTATCAGCGCTATGGCTATGTGCTTTCCGGGGAGATCACGGTCACCAATACAGAATCTGGGAAAGAAAGCATTTTCACGGCAGGGGATTTTGTCGTCGAGTCCTGGGGGATATGGCATAAAGGGGCGAACAACGGCACCGAGCCGGTAAAGCTGCTCGTGATCGATCAGGTGGAAAGGGGCAGTGAGAATGTTCTGCCGCAAAAATAAAGACGTTGAGGTATCACCGGAGGGCAATCTGGCGCCACGGCTCGGATGTGGTGAACCCGTCCCATATTAGGGGTTGGTTTGCCGCTCCTTGCTAGTGTCGATTGGAGCTGCGTGAACCTTCGACTTGCGTTGTCGACAAAACTGTCGAGGAGCTTGTTTCATTGGTCGGTTGAACGGCGGGCGTAGGAGAGCATCTGTCCAGTTCCTCCATGCTTGGTGAATTAGCCCCCGAAAGGCCCGGACATGCTCCGCCACTTAGCTAAGTGGGTAGGAGGAATGTTGGTAATATGACTAGCAGCAATTTTAAGATGGAAGTCCTCGCCGGGCCGGAACGTCGGCGGCGTTGGAGCACGGCAGAGAAGCTCGCGATCATCCACGAAACCTATGAGGCGGACGCGACGGTGAGCATCGTCGCGCGTCGGCATGGCATCCAGCCGAACCAGTTGTTCGCCTGGCGCAAGCTGGCGTCCCAAGGGGCACTGACGGCGACGGCCGCCGAGGAGGAGGTCGTTCTGGAATGAAGACCGTCTGCGAAACTCTAGGTGTCGCCCGCTCGAATATCGCCGCGCGTGCCGCAAGCTCCCCTTCCAGAGCCAGAGGACGCCCGCCACTCCCGGATCGAGAACTGGTGGAGCACATCAAGGCCATCATCGCCGACATGCCCACCTACGGCTATCGGCGTGTCCATGCCATCCTGCGTCGGAATGCCCGGAAAGATGGGCGTTCGTGGCCCAATGCCAAGCGCGTCTACCGGGTGATGAAGCTGCACAATCTGCTGCTGGTGCGTCATACCGGAGCGGTCGATGATCGCCTTCACGACGGCCAAGTCGCCGTCGAGCGTTCGAACGTCAGATGGTGCTCCGACGGCTTCGAGATCGGCTGTGACAACAAAGAGAAGGTCCGCGTCGCCTTCGCCCTCGACTGCTGCGACCGCGAGGCAATCGCCCATGTCGCCACCACGCAGGGCATCAAGAGCGAAGACGTGCAGGACCTCGTGATCACCGCTGTCGAGAACCGTTTCGGCCGCATCAACGTGCTATCCGAGCCCATCGAATGGCTCACCGACAACGGCTCCTGCTTCATCGCGAAGGACACCGCATCCTTGCTACGCGACATCGGCATGGAGCCGTGCACGACACCGGTGCGAAGCCCACAGTCAAACGGAATGGCGGAGGCGTTCGTCAAAACCTTCAAGCGCGACTACGTCTCGGTCAATCCAACCCCGGATGCTGAAACCGTCATCGCTCAACTGCCATTCTGGTTCGAGCATTACAACAATCTTCATCCACACAGTGCTTTAGGATATCAATCGCCGCGCGAGTTCATCAGCTCGCAATCTCAAACCTGAGCATGTCCGGTCTTTTGGGGGCAACTCCA
>NZ_MXPU01000034.1 GCF_002204185.1 Rhizobium esperanzae
GTGAAACGCCCCTGCGCCCATGGTACTTCGTCTTAAGACGCGGGAGAGTAGGTCGCTGCCAGGTCTGCAAATCGCAACTCAACGCATGCGCCCGGAGCCGTCAGGCTTCGGTAAGCTGCATGCGTCAACAAAAACTATCTTCTCATCACATTCCAACGGCCAAGGCCGTCTCAAAGGGCCGCTCACAAGCGGCCTTTCGTGTTATAATACTTCCGCGGGGTGGAGCAGCCCGGTAGCTCGTCAGGCTCATAACCTGAAGGCCGCAGGTTCAAATCCTGCCCCCGCAACCAAAATTCCCATCATCTCCTGCAACACCACGCTCAGCTATCGCCGGCGCGAAGACTTCATCTTCGCTGGCGATGGTAGCTCGTCGTCCTGTGGACCATAACCTGAAGGGTGAGCACGCGAACGGTTCAAATCCTGTCCCCTGCAACAAAAATTCCCCAAAAGCCCGCCAAAAGCGGGCTTTTTGCTTTGATAACGGGTCGAGGAGTTAACGCCTCATCAGGGGCCCGCAAGCAGGCAAAGCCGACGCCGCGGGACAGAAAACCCCAAAGCATGCCCCGAACCAACCTTCCCTTCATCTCCTGCAACACCACGTTCAGCTATCGCTGGCGCGAAGACTTCATCTTCGCTGGTCCGTTCCCGCATACCGGACATCATTGCTGGAAAATCAACAGGACGTAAGCCAGGAAAAGCACGAGATGGACCGCACCCTGCATCAGATGCGTGCGACCGCTGGCAAAGGTGATGATGCTGACGGCAAGAGTGAGCAGCAGCATCACAAGATCTCCATGCTCCAGACCGAGTGTTACCGGGTGACCATAAAGGCGGCTGATGACGAGCATCGCCGGAACGGTCAGCCCGATCGTCGACAAAACCGACCCGAGAAAAATATTAACGGAGCGCTGAAGATTGTTGGCGATGGATGCACGCACGGCGCTGATTGCCTCGGGGGTCGCGACAAGAACGGCCATGACGACGCCGCCAAATGCGGTTGGCGCCTGCAGGGTTTCGATGATGTAATCGATCGGCCGCGCGAGTTGTTCGACCAGGAACACCACAGGCCCCATATAGGCGAACAGCAACAGGGCATGAGGCCACAGCGGCGCGTGGTAAAGCGCTGCTTCGCCAGGAAGTTCGCGGCGATTGCTGCCGTCGGTGAAATAGTCCTGATGGCGACCGGCTTGCAGAAACAGAAACGTGGCATAAAGGCCGACGGAGAGTATGCCGAGGATCAATTGCCGCGGCGCCGACGGGTGCTGCCCGTCCGGGCCGGAAAGAAATGTCGGCATCACCAGGCTGAGCGTTGCCAAGGGCACGATGACGCCGAGATAGGCGTTGGCGCCCTGGAGGTTATGCTGTTGCTCCGGCCGCCGCCATGCACCCAAGAGCAATGACAGGCCGACCATGCCGTTCAGGATGATCATGACGACCGCAAACAAAGTGTCGCGAGCCAGCGTCGGGTTGTTTTCGCCATGAATCATCACGGCGGAAATCGCCATCACTTCGATCGAAGTAATGGCGAGCGTCAGAATAAGGGTGCCATAAGGTTCCTTAAGGCGCTCCGCCAGGTGATCCGCGTGCCGCACGACCGAGAGAGCCGAACCGAGCACGACGGCAAATAGCCACGCGAAAACGACGGTGAACCAAAGCGGATCGGGAAGTCGGCTGAAGAGATCGTCCTGGAAGACAAGGAAGGCCAAGCTCGTCGCGATGCTGACGCCCAGGAACCATTCTTCGCGCATCAGATCGGTTGCGCCGGTGGGCAATGACGGCCCGTCAGCCATCGCAACCACCGTGATCCGGCAGATGCCGCCACAATGTGATCATTGACACCATCGCCTGCCCGATCCCGAGATAAACGTCGTTCATTTGTCGTCAGCCCACAATAGCAAAAGGACCGTACTCCAGCCCAGATGGCAGTGACCATTCCAAATGCGCACCGCTTGCCTATACGCGGCCGGTGGCCGGGATCGCTGCGCCGGTAACGACGGCTGCGGCGGGCGATATCAGGAAGGCGATGAGCCGGGCGATCGACTGCGGCGACACCCAAGCGTCCGTTTTTGCATTGGGCATGGCAGCACGATTCTCGGGCGTATCGATCGTGCCGGGCAGAATGCAGTTGGCGGTGATGCGATCATCGCGGCATTCGGCAGCAAGCGCTTCCGTCAGTCGGATGACGGCAGCTTTCGAGGCTGCATAGGCGGCCTGGTTAGGGCCGGCCTTCAGGCCGGGCATCGCAGCGACGTGTACGATGCGGCCGTAGCCTGCGGCCTTCATCGTCGGGAGAACCGCCGCGCTGATCGTCAGCGCGGTACGGGCGTTTGCCGTCATCATGGTATCCCATTGCGCGGGGGCCTCCGGCCCGACCGGTCCCATTTGAAAACCGCCGACGGTGTTGACCAATGCGCCTACGCCGCCGAAGCGCTTGACGGCTCGGGCGACGGCGGCAGCGCAGGAGGCGTAGTCGGTGAGATCCGTTCCGGCGATCGAGAGAAACTCCGTGGACGCGGGAAGCTCACCGGCCAAAGTTTCCAGCTCCTGGCTCGACCGGTTCATGCAGACGAGTTTTACGCCGGCGCCTGCAAGCTCCCGGATAACGGCGCTGCCGAGGTTGCCGCCGGCTCCCGTGACGATCACGGCTTTCTGGTCGTTCATGGCAAGCGATCTCCTGACGGTGCCGGTGCTGGATATGCCGCGCATTGTTGGTCCAGGCCGTGCCGCAACGCAACCCCTGCGCAGCCGCGCCAGTCAGGTATCTTGAGAATGCTGGCGGAGCTGAGTGCTCCGTCTGTGATCATCCCAGGTTCGTCGGACTAAAGCGGTTCAGCTTTTCCCGGAAGCGCAGAACCGCTCTAATTGTTTTTGCCCTCAGTGATATTTTTCCCGTTCGCGGCCGAGGATGACCGGCGCATCCAACTCAGAGATCGGGCGGGTGACATCTGCCGGGATGTCACCGGCGAGCTGCAGGTCGAGATATCGGGCGCAGCAGACGCGCAGGAAGGATGTGAAGTTCCCGAGATCATGGCCGGCATCGATCGATTCATGGTGCAGCCGGGTAATCAGCTGCACGACGTTCATGCCGTCGCGCCGCGCAATTTCCTCAAGCTTCGACCAAAAGAAGTTCTCCAGCCTGACGCTGGTGACCATGCCGTCGATGCGCAACGACCGGGTGGTGCTTTCCCATAGCCGCGCATCCGCCTTGATGAAGAGTTCACACATGTCGTCCTCCGGGCGCCGCCGCGTCAGGCGGCGTTGGTTTCAGGTATTGACGAGGCATCGAGCACGGCCATGAACTGCCGCAGCCAGGAGGGATGCGCCGGCCAGGCTGGCGCAGTGACCAGGTTGCCGTCCGAGACGGCATCGGTGATTGAAATATCGGCGTAAATGCCGCCGGCAAGTTCGACTTCCGGCCGGCAGGCGGGATAGGCCGAGCAGGTGCGGCCCTTCAGCACTCCGGCGGCGGCAAGCAGCTGTGCGCCGTGGCAAATGGATGCAACGGGTTTTCCGGCATCGAAGAAATGCCGGACCGATTTGATGACGTCGGCATTGAGGCGAAGATATTCCGGCGCGCGGCCGCCGGGGATGACCAGGGCATCGTAATCCTCCGCCCGCACGCTCTCGAAAGTGGCGTTCAGCGCGAAATCATGGCCGCGTTTTTCCGAGTAGGTCTGATGGCCCTCGAAATCATGAATCGCGGTGGCGACGGTCTCGCCCGCCTTTTTGCCGGGGCAGACGGCATCGACGGTATAGCCGCAGGCGAGCAGTGTCTGAAACGGCACCATCGTTTCATAATCTTCGGCGAAATCACCCGTGATCATCAGGATCTTAGAAGCTGGCATCGCATCCTCCTTTGAAACCAACAGACGAAGATTAACAAAGACCGCTCAGCAGCAGGTACTATGGGAATACTACAGACGAAATTCTCGGCGCGGAAGAAGGTGAGCATCACGACAAGAGTGCTCTCAGATCCTCTCCTGGATGTAAAACCGTTGCATCCATCGGGCGGCAGGGATCAGACCTTCCTGACTGTCGCATCCGGGACGGCACAGGCCTCGCCGCCGCCGAAGAGACGGGAACGGGTGAGAAACCGTTTCTCGCGGCCGTTGTCGAGCGAGAACATGCCGCCGCGGCCCGGCACGACGTCGATGATGAGCTGCGTATGTTTCCACGCCTCGAACTGGCCGACGCTGATATAGACCGGCACACCGCCGATCTCGCCGAGCTTGATGTCACTGTCGCCGACCATGAACTCATTGGCGGGATAACACATGGGGGAAGAGCCGTCGCAGCAGCCGCCGGACTGGTGGAAGAGGATATCGGGATGATCCCGCTTGATTTCTGCGATCAGATCAAGGGCCGCATCGGTTGCGAGAACACGCGGTTCGCCATTGACTGTCGTTTCCATGGTTCTTGCTCCAAGGTTCTGGAAAGGGGATTCCCCTCCCCACAAGGGGAGGGCTTAACTTGTTGAACTGCCCCGTTCTAAAAGCGACGTGTCGGCTTGCTGAGACTTCGGCAAGGAAAGCTGTTGGGGCGGCATCATAAGCCCCTCCCCTCGTGGGGAGGGGTTGGGGAGGGGTCCTCAGCCTCTCCCGCTAAGCTGAATGCATCTCAGAAGAAGCCGAGTGCCTTCGGGCTGTAGCTGACCAGCATGTTCTTGGTCTGCTGGTAATGCTCGAGCATCATCTTGTGGGTTTCGCGGCCGATGCCGGATTGCTTGTAGCCGCCGAAGGCAGCATGGGCGGGGTAGGCATGATAGCAGTTGGTCCAGACGCGGCCGGCCTGGATCTCGCGGCCGAACCGGTAGCAGCGATTGGCGTCGCGGCTCCAGACACCGGCACCAAGACCGTAGAGCGTGTCGTTGGCGATTTCGAGCGCTTCCTTTTCATCCTTGAAGGTCGCGACCGAGACCACAGGTCCGAAGATCTCTTCCTGGAACACGCGCATCTTGTTGTGGCCCTTGAAGATCGTCGGCTTGACGTAATAACCGTTCGCCAGTTCGCCGCCGAGATTGTTGCGCGAGCCGCCGGCCAGAACCTGGGCGCCTTCCTGCTTGCCGATGTCGAGATAGGCGAGGATCTTCTCAAGCTGCTCCGTCGATGCCTGGGCGCCGATCATCGTTTCCGGATCGAGCGGGTTGCCCTGTTTGATCGCCTCGACGCGTTTGACGGCCTTTTCCATGAAGCGGTCGTAGATCGATTCCTGAACGAGGGCGCGGCTCGGGCAGGTGCAGACTTCGCCCTGGTTGAGGGCGAACATCGCAAAGCCTTCGAGCGCCTTGTCGAGGAAATCGTCGTATTCGGCCATCACATCGGCGAAGAAGATGTTCGGGGATTTGCCGCCGAGCTCCAGCGTCACCGGAATGAGGTTCTGGCTGGCATATTGCATGATGAGCCGACCGGTCGTCGTTTCGCCGGTGAAAGCGATCTTGGCGATGCGCGTGCTGGTCGCCAGCGGCTTGCCGGCCTCGATACCGAAGCCGTTGACGATGTTGAGCACGCCGGGTGGCAGGAGGTCGCCGACGAGTTCGGCCCAGAGCAGGATCGAAGCGGGGGTCTGCTCGGCGGGCTTCAGCACGACGCAGTTGCCGGCGGCAAGTGCCGGCGCCAGCTTCCAGGTCGCCATCAGGATCGGGAAGTTCCAGGGAATGATCTGGCCGACGACGCCGAGCGGCTCATGGAAGTGATAGGCGACGGTATCTTGGTCGATCTCGCCGATCGAGCCTTCCTGGGCACGGATGCAGGAGGCGAAGTAGCGGAAGTGGTCGATCGCCAGCGGAATGTCGGCCGCCATGGTTTCGCGGATCGGCTTGCCATTGTCCCAGGTCTCGGCCTGGGCGAGCAGTTCCAGCTTGTCTTCCATGCGCTGAGCGATCTTCATGAGGATATTGGAGCGCTCGGCGGCGGAAGTGCGGCCCCATTTTTCCTTGGCCGCATGGGCCGCGTCGAGCGCGAGATTGATGTCCTTTTCATCGGAGCGCGGGATGTCGCAGAGTTTGCCGCCGGTGACCGGCGTCACGTTTTCAAAGTATCTGCCTTCGACCGGCTCGCGCCATTCGCCGCCGATATAGTTGCCGTATTTCAGCTTGAACGGCGATTCCACGATTTTCTGATGAAGCATGACATCCTCCCTTGATGGTCCAGGTTCCAATCGAACCAGTGGGAGCAAAATGTGCGCGTTTTGCCGAAGGGAACAGGGTGGAGGATCAATACCGCAGCGCACACTGTCGCAGACATGCGACAGGGTCGCGTTTTGATTGCGATGTCCTATGGAACCGCCGGAGCCTGGTCTAATGCAGGCCTAGTTTCTTCATCTTTCGGTGGAGCGTGGCGCGGCTGATCCCGAGGGCGATCGCAGCCTGCGAGACATTGCCGCTGGTGCGCGATAGCGCGCGCAGCAAGGCGGCTTTTTCCGCTTCGACAATCTCTTCCTGTTGTGAGATGGCGGCCTCATGGAGCGCATCGGCGGCGGGGATGCCGGCCGCGATCCTTTTGTCGTCCAATTGTAGCGCGATCCGGGCGGCACGGGTGGCGCCGAGCACGAGATCGTGCCTGTCGACGGCGAGCAGGGCGGCCGCGGAATTGGCGCTCGTGGGGACCATCAGGAAACGGGCGCCGGCAAAGGCCGATCGAAACAGATTGAGCTCGATGCGCATCGCCGCGTCGCGCACGGTCTGCGTGAGGATCGCCAGCGTCATCTCGTTGACCTCGTCGCGGCAGGTCGAGATGTCGAGGGCAGCGGCGAGTTCACCGCGATGATCACGGATCGGGGCTGTCGTGCAACTCAGGCGGATATTCGAGCAGAAGAAATGTTGATCCCGAAAAATGGCGACGGAGCGCTCGTCGGCAAGGGCGGTTCCAATGCCGTTGGTGCCCATGCTCGCCTCGGTCCATATCGACCCGGTCCAGAGGCCAAGATCGTGGAAATCCTTGTCGTCGCCGGCAGAGCCCCGGCGCTCCAGCGCGATGCCCTTCCTGTCCGTTAGAAGAATGCAGCAGCCGGCCCTGCCCACCGTGGTGAAGAGGCGGTCAAGTTCCTCGGTTGCGCCGGCGATCAGCTGTTCGGATTGTTTGCGAGCGTCAAGAAATTCCTGGTCGGTCAGGCGCATCGGCGCGCGCTCGTCCTCGGGGACGAGGCGATGCATGGTCATACACCGCCGCCACGACGCGACGATCGGAGAACTCGCGGCAGCGGAATTCCGTTGCGCAGAGATGTAGACATGCTCCGCATGTGCTGACTGTTCCTGCATCTGCTCCTCCCACGGAACTTCAGCATAGTCTGATGGAAAAGGGGCCGGTTTGCAATTGCGCGCCCGGCCATCTCCCCTCTTCGCCCTTGGTGATCAGACGCAGTGCTGAAAAGCTTCAGGGATCGTTGCACGACATCGTGCTTCACGTCATTGATCTAGATCTGGTTCAAAACCATCGATTTTTATCGCGACAGCCAGGCCTCGATGCCGCGCGCCGCCGCCCTGCCGGTCGCAAGGCAGGCGGTGAGGAGATATCCGCCGGTCGGCGCCTCCCAGTCGAGCATCTCGCCGGCGACGAAGGTGCCCGGCAGCGCCTTCAGCATAAAGCCTTCGTCGATGCTGCTCCAGCGGATGCCACCTGCAGAGGAGATCGCCTCGGCGATCGGCCTCGTATCGAGAACCGGTATCGGCAGAGCCTTGATCATGCCGGCGAGACGTTCGGGGTCGGCTCGGTCGCGGTCCGGCGCGAGTTCGCGCAGCAACGCCGCCTTGACGCCGTCAAGCCCGGCGCCCTTGCGCAGGCGGTTTGAAAAGCTCGACTTGGTGTCCTGCCGCGTCAGGTCGCGCGCCAGCCTTTCGATCGTGCGGCCCGGGGCGAGGTCGAGCGTCAGAGCAGCGCTGCCGTGGTGCAGCAGCCGGTCGCGGAGGCTGGCCGCATGGGCGTAGACCAGGCTGCCCTCGATGCCGCTGCCGGTGATGACGAACTCGCCGGGAAAAGTTCCGGCTTCGGATGTGGCGGTGACCGACTTGACGGGCTCGCCTGCGAAACGCGCGCTGAAGCTTGCGCTCCAGCCGACGATAAAGCCGCAATTGGCGGGTCGGAAGGCGTCGATCTCGACGCCCCTCTCGGCCAACCAGGGCAGCCAGGCCGCATCCGAGCCGAGGCGCGGCCAACTTGCGCCGCCAAGCGCTAGCAGGGCCGCGTCGCAATGGATGATGCTACGCCCTTCCGGCGTTTCGAAAACATAACCGTCTTCGACGAGGCCGGTCCAGCGGTGGCGGGTGCGCAACGCGACACCCCGTTCTTCCAGCCGTTTGAGCCAGGCACGCAGCAAAGGAGAAGCCTTCATCACCTTCGGGAAAACCCGGCCGGAGGAGCCGACGAAGGTCTCGGTGCCGAGCCCTGCCGCCCAATCCGCGACATCGCCAGGGGTAAAGGCATCGATTGCGGGACGAAGACGGGCTGAAGCCGCGCCGAAACGCGTGGCGAAGCGGGCATAGTCCTCGGAATGGGTGATATTGAGGCCCGACTTGCCGGCCAGCAGGAACTTGCGCGCGAAGGTCGGCATGGCGTCGTAGACCGTCACCGCATGGCCGGAAAGCGAAAGCAGTTCGGCGGCCGCCAGGCCCGCCGGGCCACCGCCGATGATGGCAATTCGCTTCTGGTTCATGGATGTCTTCGCCCGATTCTTTCCGGTGCAGTTTTGGCGCGGCTGCGCCTTGCCCGCAAGGCCGGGATCAGTGATGCGAATGCGTGCACTGGCCGTGGTCGGCGAGGACCTCGATGACACGGCATTGGTCGACGCGGCCATGGCCGCAACCTTCCACCATGGTTTCGAGTTCGGCCTTCAGCGCCATCAGGCTGCGGATGCGCTGCTCGACCTCGACGAGGCGGGCCTTGGCAATGGCATCGGCCGAGGCGCAGGATTGGTGCGGATCATCCTGCAGGGTGAGCAGCGTGCGGATCGCCTCGATTTCGAAGCCGAGTTCGCGCGCATGGCGGATGAAGGTGAGGCGGCTGATATCGGCGGGTTCGAAGGAGCGCTGGTTGCCTTCGCTGCGGCTCGGGGCCGCGAGTAGACCGATGCTCTCGTAATAACGCACCGTCGGCACTTTGACACCGCTCCGGCGAGCGGCTTCGCCGATCGTGATCTTTTTCATGATTTTCCTCTTGCACCTCTAGTCGCTAGAGGATGTAGGAGGGATGCTTCTGTTTGACAAGGAAGCGGATCATGGCTGAGACGAGCGAGACACGATACCGGGTCGGCGGCATGGATTGCGCCGCCTGTGCGACCAAGATCGACACGGCAGTCAGGCGCGTGGCGGGTGTTGCCGATGTATCCGTCTCGGTGGTGGCGGGCACGATGACCGTCCGGCATGACGGCAGCAGCGATCTCAAGGCAGTCGAGAGGAAGGTGACGGGGCTTGGTTATTCCGTCTCGCCCTTTACCGGAAATGCGACGCCCGCGCGTGAAGGCCGCCCGCACCATCATCACGATCATGCCGCTCATGGCCATGGAGATCACGACCGTGCCGGGCATGATCACCATGGCCATGACGAGAAGGAAATCGAAGGCCTGCATGGGCACGACCATGCGCTGAAGACCGGTCCTTGGTGGCGGAGCAGGAAAGGCCGCCTGACCATTTTTTCGGGTGCGGCACTCGTTGTCGCCTATGCCGTCGGCCATCTGGTGCCGGCGATCGCGTCCTATGCCTTCTTGGTCGCGATACTGGTCGGTCTGCTGCCGATTGCGCGGCGAGCCGTCATGGCGGCTTTGTCAGGCACGCCGTTTTCGATCGAGATGCTGATGACGATCGCCGCCGTCGGCGCCGTCATCATCAATGCGGGCGAGGAAGCGGCAACGGTCGTATTCCTGTTCCTCGTCGGCGAGCTGCTCGAAGGCGTGGCGGCGGGCAGGGCGCGTGAAAGCATCCAGTCGCTGACGGCCCTGGTGCCGAAGACCGCGCTGCTCGAAGACAATGGGCAGATGCGCGAGGTGCCGGCGGAAAGTCTTGCCGTCGGCGCGGTCATCATGGTTCGTCCCGGCGACCGCATCTCTGCCGACGGCGTCATCGTATCAGGCGAGAGCGCGATCGACGAGGCTCCGGTGACGGGCGAGAGCACGCCGGTGCGTAAGGGCGTCGATGCCGTCGTCTATGCCGGTACGGTCAATGGCGATGCGGTGCTCAGGGTTCGCGTCACGGCAGCCGCTGCCGACAATACCATCGCTCGCGTCGTCAAGCTGGTGGAAGAAGCGCAGGAATCGAAGGCGCCGACGGAGCGGTTCATCGATCGGTTCTCGCGCTACTACACGCCAGGTGTCGTCGTCGTCGCCGCACTGGTCGCGGTCATTCCGCCGCTGTTTTTCGGCGGCGCGTGGAGTGAATGGATCTACAAAGGCCTTGCCATCCTGCTGATTGGCTGCCCCTGCGCCCTCGTCATCTCGACGCCGGCGGCGATCGCCGCTTCGCTGTCGGCGGGCGCACGGCGCGGGCTGCTGATGAAGGGCGGCGCGGTCCTGGAGACGCTCGGCAAGGTGACGATGGTCGCCTTCGACAAGACAGGCACGCTGACGGAAGGCAAGCCTCGGGTCACCGACATCCTTTCCTTCGGGTTGAGCGAGGCGCAGCTCCTGTCGCGCGCGGCTGTGCTCGAGCAGGGCTCCAGCCATCCGCTGGCACTGGCGATTCTCCACCGCGCCAAGGCGGACGGCGTGCCCGTGCCGCCCGCCTTCGAACTGGAAGCGCTGCCGGGCAAAGGTGTCACCGGCAAGGTCGGCGGCGAGACAGTGGATCTCTTGTCGCCGCCTGCCGCACGCGAGCGTGGGGCGCTCAACGCGGAACAGGAGGCGCGTATTGCAGGGCTCAATGATGAGGGCAAGAGCGTATCGGTGCTGCTCGTCAATGGCGCTGCGGCCGGCCTGATCGCCATGCGCGACGAGCCGCGCGAGGATGCCGGGGTGGGGCTCTCGGCGCTCAAATCGGCCGGTGTCAAGGCGATGATGCTGACGGGCGACAACAAGCGGACGGCGGCCGCCGTCGCCGGCATGCTCGGCATCGACTGGCGCGGCGAGATGATGCCCGAGGACAAGCAGCGGGTCGTCGGTGAATTGAAGCGCGAAGGTTTCGTCGTCGCCAAGGTCGGCGACGGCATCAACGACGCGCCGGCGCTCGCCGCCGCCGACATCGGCATCGCCATGGGTGGCGGCACGGATGTGGCGCTGGAGACGGCCGATGCCGCCGTGCTGCACGGACGCGTCGGCGACGTGGCGCGGATGATCGAACTGTCGAAGCGGGCGATGCGCAACATCCTGCAGAATATCACCATCGCGCTCGGTCTGAAGGCGGTGTTTCTGGTGACGACCATTGCCGGCATCACCGGGCTCTGGCCGGCGATTCTTGCCGATACCGGCGCCACCGTGCTGGTGACGATCAACGCGCTCAGGCTGCTTCGACTAAAGGGACAATGAATATTCGGGGACGACTCGCGCCGGACCGGGAAACAAAAATCTGAGGCCCGGCTACAGGCCTTCCGAACCTTCTCCACAGCCTCGTTTCGTTAAGCCTTCGTTATCCATGTTCTTCACAGGAACGCAGCGATTTCAAACCTGTCGTAACGCGATGCACAAACCATCCATTGACGTGATTTTGGATTCGCGTACTATATCTAGTGTTCAAGGTTCCTTCGATTCGTCAGGATCGCGGGCGAAGATGGGAATACGGTGCGTTTCGCCATGACGGCGCAACAAGGCCGGAGCTGCCCCCGCAACTGTAAGCGGCCAGCAACTGTCCGATTTCAGGTCACTGAGGCATGATGCCTCGGGAAGGCTGGGGCAGCGTGCTTCGACCCGCGAGCCAGGAGACCTGCCTTGAACGAGATGTCCACGGGCGGGGTGTCCAGAAGGTCGCGTGCATGAAAGCGGAATGATCCGCGCCTGTTGCGCTGCCCTGAACGCCCGCATGAGCACTTCGGGGTTTGAAGTCATGTCGAAAACATCAAGGCCGTCGCCCGCGCACATCCTGCGAGGGATGATATCAGGCGTTTAAAGCGCCAACCTTGCCACATCATTATCAAGCATTGTCCCGGACGCCGTACGGCGCCCGATCCAGTCCTGCGTCCTGAATCCATTGACATCACGAGGAACATGATGAGCGTTACCGTTTACAGCAAGCCGGCCTGCGTCCAATGCACTGCCACCTACCGCGCCCTTGACCGCCTGGGCGTGGACTATGAGATCGTCGATATTTCCGAGGATGCCGAAGCGCTCCATCGCGTGCGCGGCATGGGCTACATGCAGGTTCCGGTCGTCGTCGCCGGCGAGAACCACTGGGCGGGCTTCCGTCCCGACATGCTCAGCGCGCTCTCCTGAGCCGAGAAGAGCGGTGCGGCTGATCGTCTATTATTCGAGCCGATCTGGGAACACCCATCGTTTCGTCGAGAAGCTGGGACTGCGCGCGGCGCGCATTCCCGTCGACGCTGAAGGCATCCACATTCACGAACCCTATGTGCTGATCTCGCCCACCTATTGCGGTGACGGCGGCAAAGGGGCCGTGCCCAAGCAGGTGATCCGCTTCCTCAACGATGCGGAAAACCGCTCCAACCTCCGCGGCGTGATTGCCGCGGGCAACAGCAATTTCGGCGAGACCTACGGGCTAGCCGGCGATGTCATCTCGAAGAAGTGCCAGGTGCCGTATCTCTACAGGTTCGAGCTTCTGGGAACTGCCGAGGATGTCGCCAATGTCAAACACGGGATGGGACGATTTTGGACACGGGAACAAATCTGACGCGGGATGCGGGCGCAAAACCGCCGAAGGTGGCCGAAACGCTCGACTATCATGCACTGAACGCGATGTTGAACCTCTATGATGATGAGGGAAAGATCCAGCTCGACAAGGACCGCATGGCGGCCAAGCAGTACTTCCTGCAGCATGTGAATCAGAACACGGTGTTTTTCCACAATCTTCGGGAAAAGCTCGATTACCTCGTCACTGAGGGCTATTACGAGCAGGAGGTGCTCGACCAATACTCCTTCAATTTCGTCCGCGACCTGTTCGATCAGGCCTATGCCAGGAAATTCCGTTTTCCCACTTTCCTCGGCGCTTTCAAATATTACACCAGCTACACGCTGAAGACCTTCGACGGAAAGCGTTATCTCGAGCGCTACGAAGACCGCATCTGCATGGTGGCGCTGACTTTGGCGCGCGGCGATGAGGCCCTTGCCCGCGACATGGTCGACGAGATCATATCCGGCCGCTTCCAGCCGGCGACGCCGACCTTTCTCAATGCCGGCAAGAAACAGCGCGGCGAGCTCGTCTCCTGCTTCCTGTTGCGCGTCGAAGACAATATGGAATCGATCGGCCGGTCGATCAATTCGGCGCTGCAGCTCTCGAAGCGCGGCGGCGGCGTGGCGCTGTCACTGACGAACATCCGTGAGGCCGGCGCCCCGATCAAGCAGATCGAGAATCAGTCGTCGGGCATCATTCCTGTCATGAAGCTGCTCGAAGACAGCTTCTCCTATGCCAACCAGCTCGGTGCGCGCCAGGGGGCGGGCGCTGTTTATCTCAATGCCCATCATCCCGACATCATGCGCTTTCTCGACACCAAGCGCGAAAATGCCGATGAGAAGATCCGCATCAAGACGCTGTCGCTTGGCGTCGTGGTGCCGGACATCACCTTCGAACTCGCCAGGAACAATGAGGACATGTACCTGTTCTCGCCCTACGACGTGGAACGCGTCTATGGTGTGCCCTTCACCGAGATTTCGGTGACGGAGAAGTACCGCGAGATGGTGACGGACGCCCGTATTTCGAAGAAGAAGATCAAGGCGCGCGAATTCTTCCAGGTGGTCGCCGAAATCCAGTTCGAAAGCGGTTATCCCTACATCATGTTCGAGGACACGGTGAATCGGGCGAACCCGGTGGCCGGGCGCATCTCCATGAGCAATCTCTGCTCGGAGATCCTGCAGGTGAGCGAGGCGAGCCAATACAACGATGATCTCTCCTATAGAGATCTCGGCAAGGATATTTCCTGCAATCTCGGTTCGCTGAACATTGCGGCGGCGATGGATTCAGCCGATTTCGGCAAGACGATCGAGACCTCGATCCGGGCGCTGACGGGGGTCTCCGATATGAGCCATATCTCCTCGGTTCCGTCGATCGAGAAGGGCAATGACGAGAGCCATGCGATCGGGCTCGGCCAGATGAACCTGCACGGCTATCTCGCCCGCGAACGCATCTATTACGGCTCCGAGGAAGGCGTCGACTTCACCAATATCTATTTTTATACGGTGACCTATCACGCGATCCGAGCCTCGAATCTGCTGGCGGTCGAGCGCGGCGCCCGCTTCACGGGTTTCGAGAATTCGAAATACGCCTCGGGCGAATATTTCGAAAAATATACCGAGCAGGAATGGAAGCCGGCGACTGAGAAGGTGCAGTCGATTTTCGACGAAGCCGGCATACACATTCCGACGAGGGAAGACTGGGTGGCGTTGAAGACGGAGGTCATGACGTCCGGCCTCTATAACCAGAACCTGCAGGCGGTGCCGCCGACGGGGTCGATCTCCTATATCAACCACTCGACCTCCTCGATCCATCCGATCGTCTCGAAGATCGAGATCCGCAAAGAGGGCAAGATCGGCCGCGTCTATTATCCGGCGCCGTTCATGACCAACGACAATCTCGATTATTATCAGGACGCCTATGAGATCGGCGCGGAGAAGATCATCGATACCTATGCGGCGGCGACCCAGCATGTCGACCAGGGCCTGTCGCTGACCTTGTTCTTCCGCGATACGGCAACGACGCGCGACATCAACAAGGCGCAGATCTACGCCTGGAAGAAGGGCATCAAGACGATCTACTACATCCGCCTTCGCCAGATGGCGCTTTCGGGTACGGAAGTGCAGGGATGTGTGTCGTGTACGTTGTGATTTGATTTCGCTTCTGAGGATTTGCCCCTCACCCTAACCCTCTCCCCGTAAAAACGGGGGAGAGGGGGGACGTGCCAAACGCAGTGTCGAGCGTTGACGAAGCCGATGCGGCATATCCTTCGCCCCGCAGGCGGGGAGAAGATGCCGGCAGGCGGATGAGGGACAAATCCGGACACATTCCTCAAGAGGGACCACAATGAACATGCAACTGAAGCCAGCCTCCCGCGTGCGCGCCATCAATTGGAACCGCATCGAGGACGACAAGGATCTCGAAGTCTGGAACCGGCTGACCGGCAATTTCTGGCTGCCGGAGAAAGTGCCGCTGTCGAACGACATTCCTTCCTGGGCGACGCTGACGGCGGCCGAGCAGCAGCTGACCATCCGGGTCTTCACCGGGTTGACCCTGCTCGACACGATCCAGAACGGCGTCGGCTCCGTCAGGCTGATGGAGGATGCGGCGACACCGCATGAGGAGGCAGTGCTATCCAATGTCTCCTTCATGGAGGCGGTGCATGCGCGCTCCTATTCCTCGATCTTCTCGACCCTGTGCTCGACGCCCGATGTCGACGATGCCTATCGCTGGTCGGAGGAGAACGAATTCCTGCAGCGCAAATCGGCGCTGATCGTCGAGCAGTATCGCTCCGGCGATCCCCTGAAGAAGAAGGTCGCCAGTGTCTTCCTCGAAAGCTTCCTGTTCTATTCCGGCTTCTACCTGCCGATGTACTGGTCGAGCCGCGCCAAGCTCACCAATACGGCCGACATGATCCGGCTGATCATCCGGGACGAGGCGGTGCACGGTTATTATATCGGCTACAAGTTCCAGCGCGGCCTTGAAACGCTCTCCGAAGAGCGCCGGCAGGAAATCAAGGATTTCGCTTTCGACCTCTTGCTCGAACTTTACGACAACGAGGCGCGATATACCGAAGCGCTCTATGACGGCGTCGGGCTGAGCGAAGACGTTAAGAAGTTCCTGCATTACAACGCCAACAAGGCGCTGATGAACCTCGGCTACGAGGCGCTGTTCCCGGCCGAAGCCTGCAAGGTCAATCCGGCGATCCTTTCGGCATTGTCGCCGAATGCCGACGAGAACCACGACTTTTTCTCCGGCTCCGGTTCCTCCTATGTCATCGGCAAGGCAGTGGCCACCGAGGATGAAGACTGGGATTTTTGAGACTTGATCGCAGTTTCCCCTTATCATTTGCCTGCCTGTCGACCACATACAGCGGAAATCGGATCCGGCTTTTGCCGGTGACGCGGCGTAACGGGAGTTTTTGATGTCGTCTTTTCCAAGCAAGGTCGGGACTGCCGTTGAGGCGGAGGAGGGTGTCTGGCCGATCCGCAGGAGACGGATTCTCGACTGGCTGGTGAACGAGACGCGCGGCGAGCGCTTCATCGACAATATCCTGGTCGAGATGTGCGGCAAGCTGCTTTCGGCAGGCGTGCCGGTGACCCGGGCGACGCTGCATTTCCGGACGAACCATCCGCAATGGATCGGCGCCCGCATCCTGTGGAAGGAAGGTCTGTCGGAGGCCAAGATCGACACATTCGCCTATGGCATCGAAAACACGCCGGAGTTTCTGAACAGTCCGATCAATGCGATCCATCAGGGTGCCGAGGAGCTGCGCAAACGGCTGGAAGGTGCAGCCGACGGCGACCTGGATTCATTCTATCAGGAACTGCATGACGACGGCCTGACCGAATATATCGCTTGGCCGATCGAACACACCTTAGGCAAACGGCATGTCGTGACATTTTCCACCTCCCGGCCGGGCGGTTTTGCGAGCGAACATGTCGATTTCCTGCGCGATCTCCTGCCGGCCCTGACCCTCGTCAGCGAAATCAGGCTGAAGAACATCATGGCGCGCACGCTGCTGCAGACCTATGTCGGTCCGCATGCGAGCGAGCAGATCCTGTCGGGTGTCACGACCCGCGGCAGCGGCGCGACCGTCGGCGCGGCCATCATGATCTGCGACCTGCGCGATTTCACGGCGATCTCGGATCTCTGGCCGCGCGACGACGTTATCCACCTTCTGAATGATTATTTCGATGCCATGTCGGACCCGATCGAACGGCATGGCGGGGAAATCCTGAAGTTCATGGGAGACGGGCTGCTGGCGATCTTCCCATTGGCCAAGGAAACGGCCTGCCTCGATCTGCTGGAGGCGATCCGCGAGGGGCAGGCTTCGATGGCCAAGCTGAACGAGGAGCACCTGCGCACGGGACGCGAACCGCTACGCTACGGCGTCGGTGTGCATGTCGGCGACGTCATGTACGGCAATATCGGCTCTCGCCGACGGCTGGATTTCACCGTCATCGGCCCGGCGGTCAATGTCGCCTCGCGGCTGGAAAGCCTGACCAAGGAGGTCAAGCGTCCGGTACTCTTGTCGCGGGCTTTCGTCGAAATGGCAGGCTGCGCGAAAGACATGGACAGTCTCGGCACCTTCCCGTTGCGCGGGCTCGGAGAGCCTGTCGATGTCTTTGCTTTCCCGGAGCCGTAGAGCATGTCGCGCAAAAGTGCGCAGCGGTTTTACGACAACGAACTGCGTAAAAACAAAGACCTAAAGCGTGGAGCGAATCTGAAAGATCGCGACACGCTTTAGGCGGGCTCAGACGCCTCGTTTGTTTCCCCAAAGCAGCACGTGCAGCTGCGGCAGGACGCGCGGCGCAAACCATCGGTCGACCGTCACCTTTTCGACAAGCCAATGCATGCGATCCATCACGCCGTCGATATCGATGCGCGCGTCTTCGTCTTCGGGCGGCGGCGGTGTATGGTTGCCCGGCTGAAGGTACAGGGGAATATAAGGGTAGCGCTGGCCCACCTCTCGCGCGAACGCATAGTCGACATCGTCAAAGATGACGACTTTCAGCGCGATCTCCGGCCCGCCAGCTGAAAGCCGAACACAATTGTCGACCTGATCCCAGTCCGTGTGCATCCCGCTCGACGGCGGCTTAGGGCTCAAGACCAGGACGTCGAGATCGCGGAACCAGTTCTGGGCAAAGCTCCCCTGTGTTTCCAGTGCGAAGCGATATCCCTTGGAATGGCCGAGCTCGATCAGCGGCCCCAAAGGCTGGATTGCGGGATTGCCTCCGGAAAGAGAAACAGTCAGCGGGTTACCTCCAGAAAGCTTCGTGACTTCCTGCCAGATCGCCTCGACGGACATGGGAAGCCATTGATCCCGGAAGGCGCTGTCGACGGCGTGAAGACTGTCGCACCAGGAACAGCGATAGTCACAGCCGCCGGTCCTGACGAACACTGTCGGCAGCCCGATCAACGCGCCTTCGCCCTGTATGGTCGGGCCGAAGATCTCGCTGACGCGAATGGTCTCGACGCTCATGGCCGGTACTCCGCCCAGGTCTTCGGCGTCTCGCTGACCCGGACGGAAGAGGTCTCCGGAAAGCGCTCTCTGCACCAGTCGTAAAAGTGCTTGGCGAGGAATTCCGAGGTCACTTTCGAATGGCCGAAAACCTCGTTCAGGTGGCGATGATCGAGGTATTCGTCGATATAGCGCTTGAGCGGCGCGAGGTCATGATAGTCGCGAACGAAGCCGTCATCGTTCAGGTTTTCGGCGGAGAGCTCGACCACCACGACGTAGTTGTGGCCGTGCAGCCGGGCGCATTGATGGTCGACCGGCAGATGATCCAGCTGATGCGAGGCGGAGAGGTGAAACTCCTTTGTGATGCGGTACATCAACGCACCTCCGCGGCTGAATATTGCGATACCGCCGCCTTCCAGAAATCCCGATCTTCGTATTCCGTCGGATCGGACACACCGGCTAGGTGGAAGGCTTCGCGGCGTTCGACGCAGGTTCCGCAGCGCCCGCAATGAAGGCTGCCACCTTTATAGCAGGACCAGGTTTCCGCGAAGGGCGTGCCATGTCTTGCGCCGTCGGCCACGATCGCCGCTTTGGGAACATCGACATAGGGTGCAAGCAGTCTGACGCTGGCATAACCGTCCAGCGCTTCGTTCTGCATGTGCTGGAAAGCATCGATAAAGCCCGGCCGGCAGTCGGGATAGATGAAGTGGTCGCCACCGTGCACGGCGACGGCGACCGCATCCGCCTTTTGCGCGGCCGCCAGGCCGAAGGCGATCGCCAGCATGATGGCGTTGCGGTTGGGCACCACGGTGGCCTTCATGGTTTCCTCGGCGTAATGGCCGTCCGGAACGTCGACATTGTCGGTCAGGGCCGATCCACTGAGATGGCCGCCGATGGCGGCGATGTCGATGATATGATGGGGGACGGCAAGGCGCGCGGCGCATTTGGCGGCGAAGTCGAGTTCCTTGCGATGCCGCTGGCCGTAATCGAAGGAGACGAGACCGATAAGCTGCTCTTCCGCTGCCATTCTGTGGGCAAGCGAAACGGAGTCGAGTCCGCCGGAGCAGACGACGATGGTTTTCATATTTTGGATTCCCTTGTTTTGACCGGGTGGGCTGCGACCGGATTACGCGGTGCTTTTAAGTCAAATCACGCGCCATGAAAACAGTTTTAATATGACCGCCCTTCGATCCGGCGGGCTAACCGATCGGAAAGTTGATCTGCGGCGGCAGCAGGAGGTGCAGATCCTCGGCGTCGGGGTTGTTAATGCGCTGCAGCAGTATGCGGCCGAGATCTTCTCCCGCCGCCGTCAGGTCCTCATGGATCGTGTCGACCTTAGGCTGCAATTGGGTGAGAAGGCGGGATGTCTCCTTGGCGACGATATCATAGTCGGAGGCGAGTGTGCGGCCGGCATCGCTCATGCCGCTGATGACGGCAAGCGCCGAAACTTCGCCGGGGCAGACGAAACCATCGGGAGCCCCCGGGGCGGCGGCGCGGCTGCGGATGAAGTCGCGCAACACATCCGCCGGCGTGTCGAGATCGACGATCTCGGGGACTTCGTATGCGATGCCGACCTCGCGCACCGCCGTCATGAAACCGTGCAGGATATGCTGGCAGAAGGTCAGCCGCTTCGACGGCAGGATCACCGCCACTTTTGTCCGGCCTTTCGCGATCAGCCGGCGGGTGGCTTCATAGGCAAAGGTGAAATTGTCGTAGTCGACATAGGGATGCGGTGTCGAAAATTCGGTGCGGCCGTGACAGATGAAGGGAAAGCCGGCTTCGAGCAGCAGGCGGACGCGAGCATCGAGCGGCTCGGTCCGCGTGAAGATCAGCCCGTCGGCAAGGTGGTTGCGGATGATGTATTCGGCAGCTTCGGCGTTGGTCGTCGACAGGAAGTTCGGGGCGACGATAAGATGGTAGGGCGTCTCTTTCAGCGCCTTGGCGATGCCGTACATGATCGAGGTGGTGAAGCCGACCACCTCCTCGTGTGGATCGAGCAAGATGGCGACGACGTTGGTGCGGCCGGTCTTCAGACGCTGGGCGGCACGATCCGGGAGATAGCCGATCTCGCGGGCAATGCGGTGCACGCGCTGGCGGGTTTCAAGAGAGATCTGCGGCGCATCGGAGAGCGCCCTCGACACTGTTGTCACCGCAAGGCCGGCGATCGTGGCGATCGTTCGCAAGGTCGGCTTGCCGCGCTTGTGCGTGATATCGAGATTTTCGCCGCGATGCGGCCGGGACGGTTCGGTCACTCTAGGCTTTCCATGCTGGAATTGGCGATACAATAACACGATGACTCGGCCGAGCAATCTGGGAATGAAAACGTTTTAAATTTTAACGCTTTCTTATCCAATTGGATTATTTGAATGTAATTCAATGGGTTATGGGAGTAATCATATTTTTCTCGGGAGTCGAGAAAGGGCTTGACGTCCAAAGGCTTATAACGTTTTAAATTGTTAACCGCGCGGAGGAGCGCGGCTTCATGCCGACCGCTGCAATGGCGGGATGCATCTGGTGGCGGGGAGGGTCCTGCCGCCGATTTCAAACGGGAGGAAATTCATGCGCAAGTTCATGAGCTCGGCAGCGGTTGCTGTCGTGATGCTGGCTGGATTGGGTGCGGCGCAGGCTGCCGACGTGAAGGAAGTGCAGATGCTGCACTGGTGGACGTCAGGCGGCGAGGCAGCGGCTTTGAACGTATTGAAGCAGGATCTGTCGAAGGAAGGCTTTGCCTGGAAGGACGTGCCGGTTGCCGGCGGCGGCGGTGATGCGGCGATGACGGCGCTGAAGGCGATGGTGGCGGCGGGTACTTATCCGACGGCCTCGCAGATGCTGGGTTATACCGTGCTCGATTATGCCCAGGCCGGCGTCATGGGCGACCTCACCGAGACGGCCAAGAAGGAAGGCTGGGACAAGTCGGTGCCGGCAGCGCTGCAGAAGTTCTCCGTCTATGACGGCAAGTGGGTCGCAGCCCCGGTCAACGTCCATTCGGTCAACTGGCTGTGGATCAACAAGGCTGTCATGGACAAGATCGGCGGCACGCAGCCGAAGAGCTTCGACGACCTGATCGCCCTGCTCGACAAGGCCAAGGCTGCCGGCGTCATCCCCTTGGCGCTCGGCGGCCAGAACTGGCAGGAAGCGACGATGTTCGATTCCATCGTGCTGTCGACCGGCGGACCGGAGTTCTACAAGAAGGCCTTCAACGACCTCGACGAGGCGTCGCTGAAGTCGGAGACGATGAAGAAGTCCTTCGACAATCTGGCGAAGATCGTCAAATATGTCGATCCGAACTTCTCCGGCCGCGACTGGAACCTGGCGACCGCCATGGTCATCAAGGGTGACGCGCTGGTGCAGGTGATGGGCGACTGGGCCAAGGGCGAATTCGTCGCCGCCAAGAAGACGCCGGATAAAGACTTCCTGTGCTACCGCTTCCCCGGCACCGAAGGCAGTGTGATCTACAACTCCGACATGTTCGGCATGTTCAACGTTCCCGACGACCGCAAGGCGGCGCAGGTGGCGCTGGCCACCGCGACGCTGTCGAAGAGCTTCCAGTCGGCCTTCAACGTCGTCAAGGGTTCGGTTCCGGCCCGCACCGACGTTCCCGACACCGACTTCGACGCCTGCGGCAAGAAAGGCATTGCCGACCTGAAGGCGGCCAATGAGGGCGGCACGCTGTTCGGTTCGCTGGCCCAGGGTTATGGCGCCCCTCCGGCGATCGCCAATGCCTATAAGGACGTCGTCTCGAAGTTCGTCCACGGCCAGATCAAGAGCTCCGACGAAGCCGTCACCCAGCTCGTCCAGGCGATCGACGACGCCCGCTGAGGCCCTCGTCGATGAACAAGGCTTCCCCGCGTCTGCGCGGGGAAGCTTCAGCCCCTGACGGATATGCGGGGGCGATCATGCGGGGACAGGCATGCTGGCCAGCCCCCCATGACGACATGCATGACGACATGCAGGGAGGAGATGACATTCCATGAGCACAGTTGCGACCACCGATCCGGTTCTGACGCCGCGGCAAGCGACGCGGGTCTCGCTGCGGGGCCGGCTGCAGGATGCGCTGCCGAAGATCGTGCTGGCGCCGAGCTTCGTCATCACGCTTATCTTCGTCTACGGCTTCATCGTCTGGACGGCCTATCTCTCCTTCACCAATTCCAAGACCTTTCCGTCCTATGCGCTGACCGGCGCACGCGCCTATCAGCGGCTGTGGCGCTGGACCTTCGAGAACGATCCGCCGTCCTCCTGGTATACCTCGATCACCAACATGGCGATCTTCGGCTTCCTCTATGTCGGCATCTGTTTAGGCCTCGGCCTGCTGCTTGCCATCCTGCTCGATCAGAAGATCCGCGGCGAGGGCATCTTGCGACCGATCTTCCTCTATCCGATGGCGCTTTCCTTCATCGTCACCGGGGTGGCCTGGAAGTGGTTCCTCGATCCGGGCCTCGGGCTGGAGCAGACGCTGCATCACTTCGGCTGGACGAGCTTCCACTTCGACTGGATCAAGAACAAGGACTTCGTCATCTACACCGTCGTCATCGCCGGTGTCTGGCAGGCGTCGGGCTTCGTCATGGCGATGTTTCTGGCCGGCCTTCGCGGCATCGACGGCGAGATCATGAAGGCGGCGCAGATCGACGGCGCCTCGCCCTTTCAGCTTTATCGCCGCATCGTCATTCCGCTGTTGCGGCCGATCTTCCTGTCGGCCTTCATCGTGCTCGCCCATATGGCGATCAAGTCCTACGACCTGGTGGTGGCGCTGACCTCGGGCGGGCCGGGCGGCTCGGCCTGGCTGCCGTCCAACTTCATGTATGAATATACCTTCAAGCGCAACGAGATGGCCGTCGGCTCGGCCAGCGCCATCATCATGCTGATGACGATCTCGGCAATCATCGTGCCTTATCTCTATTCCGAACTGAAGGAGAAGGCCCGATGAGCAGCCTCACCTCTTCCATCGGCACGTCGGCCGCAATGCTTTCGCAGAGCGGCGATAGCAGGACGAACAGCGCCCGCTGGATCGGCCGACTGGCCATCTACGGCCTGCTGGTGATCTTCGCCATCCTCTACCTGATGCCGCTCTTCGTCATGCTGACGACCTCGTTCAAGACGATGGACGAGATCCAGGGCGGCAACATGCTGGCGCTGCCGCAAGCGCCGACCTTCGATCCCTGGGTCAA
>NZ_MXPU01000035.1 GCF_002204185.1 Rhizobium esperanzae
GGCTGCCGGTCGTCTCCGGCAATCACGGCCTGTCCGCCTATGCCGGCAAGCCGGTGATCTTCGGCATCCGTCCCGAAGCCTTGACCGATCCCGACGGCGCCGACCGCAAGGCGCGCTCGCTGACCGAGGACGATTGCCTGATCGAGGTGGTCGAACCGGCCGGCTCCGACACCTTTGCCGTCACCAAGCTCGGCGGCAAATCCGTCGTCGCCCGCCTGCGCGCCGATGCCGGCATCGCCCCAGGCCAGAACACACGCCTCGCCTTCAATCTCGACAAGGCGGTGTTCTTCGATCCGGAAACACAGGCCAGGATTTCGTAAGTGGCGCGCCGCGCGTCTGATAACACGCGGCGCTCTATGCTCTCAGAAAATCGATTTCGATTTTGGGGCTATGCGTCAGGCGACGGCCGTTACGTTGAGGGTCACTGGCGCGAAGCGCTGGGAGACCGCTTCGACGGTAATTTCTCCCACGAGCCCCGTCGCTTCCAGCCAGAAGCCTGATGTGCCGCCCTGCAGCGGCACATTCGTCGGGCCGACGATCCTTGCGGGTCCATGCACCTTCAGCGAAATGCTGTCGTTCATGAAAGGCAGGCGCTGGCCGCACTGGTCGAGGGCGCGGATGATGACGCGGGTGCTGTCGCGTTCGCGAGTCTTCAGTGTGGAGCTGTCGGCGACCATTTCCAATGTCGTCGGCAAGGGATCGGCTGCCAGCTTCAGGCTGGCCACCGCTTCGCCGGCGATATAGCCGGTGAGAGTGCCGTCGATCCATTCCAGGCCCCAGGTGCCGAGCTCATCGGCGGTGAAGTGCCGGTGATCGAGCACAACAGGCGCATGCGGCAGATGCGGATAATTTTCGCGGTCCGGGCCGACGCGCTTGCTGAGCGCGCCATATTGCAGCTCCACCTCGTCACAATTGGTCAGGATGATCAGCGGCAGCACGCCGCCGATATTGCGCTCGCCGCGCGCCCAGAAGGTCGCCGGCTTCATGACGATCTCCTCGGAAGGATCGCACTGGCTGATATAGGCATAGGCCGCGAATTTCGGTTCGCGGAACATGTCCATGACGCCGTGATAGCAGATGCGGTCGCCGGAGCCGAAATCCTTGTGGGTGTTGTAATCGAACATGCACCAGCCGATGGCGCCTGAAATATCCGGATCGCCGTAGGCGGCGTTCAGCACTTCCAGGTGACGGCGCACATGCTCGGCCTGGCGCTGTTCCTGGTCATAGATCTTCGTCGGGTGCATGTGGCCGTTGAACTCGGTGATGAGGTACGGCACCTTGCGGGATAGGCCGGTGTTTTCCTGCTGACCGCGCAGGACTGTCCGCGGGCGGTTGGCGCCTGGCAGTTCCTCGTTGCCGAGGATGAAGTCGTTCATCGTGTAGACGTCTTCGAGCAGTTCGCTTTCGGTGATGTAGCGCACGCCCCCGGTCTGGCGGGTGCTGTCGAGCTCGCGGGCCAGCCGATTGGTCTCGACGTAGAAATCATGACTATCCTGCGACTCGTTGATGCGCACGCCCCAGATGATGATCGACGGATGATTCCAGTCCCGCTCGATCATGCGGCGGACGTTCTCGATCGATTCCTTCTGCCAGTCGGCATCGCCGATATGCTGCCAGCCGGGAATCTCCTCGAAGACCAGCAAGCCGATCGCATCGCAACGGTCGAGGAACCATTTTGACTGCGGGTAATGCGAGGTGCGGACGATATTGCACTTCAGCACGCTCTTCATGATGTCGGCGTCGCGCTCCTGGGCGGAGCGGCCGGCGGCATAGCCGACATAGGGGAAGGCCTGGTGGCGATTGAGGCCGCGCAGTTTCAGCGGCTTGCCGTTCAACAGGAAACCTTCCGTCGTGAATTCGGCGGTGCGGAAGCCGAACCGGGTGGAGAGGCGGTCGGAGCCGTGCTCGGTCCTGAGTTCGACGGTAACCTCATAGAGGGTCGGGTCGGTGATGTCCCAGAGCGTGATGCCGGTGAGGCCGCCGAAGGAAAGCGTCGTGCGGTCGCCGATCGTTTCGGTCGCTGCGGTGGCGATCACCGTCCCGTCGGCCTGTTTCAGCGCGGCGGTGACGGTCGCCGAGAAGCTGCGGCCCTCGGGGTTGGCGAGATCGACGCGGATGCTTGCCGACTTATAAGGGGCGAGAACGTCAGCCGTTTCGATCTTGAGATTACGGATCGAAACCGGGTCGGTGACCTTCAGCCAGACGTCGCGGTAGATGCCGGCATAGGTCAGATAATCGATGCGGCCGCCGAAGGGCGGGATCTCAGGGTTTTCGCTGCCGTCGATCTTGACGGTCACGAGGTTCTCGCCCTTGAGGAGCTTGCCGGTGAGGCGGGCCTCGAAGGGTGTATAGCCGTCCTTATGGGCGATGATCTCTTCGCCGTTCAGGTAAACGACGCTGTCGGCCATGGCCGCGTCGAAGACGAGGGAAACCTCGCGACCCTCGAATTCCGGCAGCCAACGCAGCACCTTCTGATAGGTAAAGGCGCGCTGATAGCTCTTCTCATCGAAATAGTTGAAGGGCAGTTCGACAGCGGTGTGGGGCAGGCTGACCGACTTGGCGGCATCGAAGCTTTCAAGCAGGCGCTGGCCGAAGCCCTCTTGGAAACTCCAGCCCTCGTTGAAGGAAACGACGGAACGCATCTCAGGCTCTCCCGGTTGTGGCATCAGGAGCCGTGCGGCACCCCTTGGTGCGTGAAAATCGGATCATCGGGTACTCCTCCTTGATGCAATGAGGTGCGAGCGCTCCAGCGCGCCGCATCAAATCTGATTCATGCGACGCGCTTTAGCTTTTTTCGTGCAGTTCGTCATCCGGAACCGCTGCCGCCCCTTACAGATGCGCGCCGTGCAACACCGTCCTGTTCGGCGATGGCGATATCGTCAGGCGTGTCTGTCGAGCGCACGGCGCGCTGTGCTTCCGAAGTTTACGGATATTGTGCGCCGTTCGTCTTGGTATAGATCGAATAGACGGAACGGGTCGCGGTGATGAAGAGCCGGTTCTTCTTCGGGCCGCCGAAGGTAAGATTGGACACTGTTTGCGGCACTTTGATCTTGCCGAGCAACGTGCCGTCGGGTGAGAAGCAATGCACACCATCACCCGCGCTCGTCCAGAGATTGCCGCTGACATCGAAACGAAAGCCGTCGGGATGGCCGGCATCGAGGCTGCAGAAATAACGGCTGTTGGCAAGCTTTCTGCCGTCGACGACATCGAAAACTCTGACATGGCAAGGCACTTCGTGTTTGCCCGAACCGGAATCGGCAATGTAGAGTTTCGTTTCATCGGGTGAGAAGGCAAGGCCGTTCGGCTGGATGAAATCCTCGACGACGGCGTCGATTGCGCCGCTTGCGGGGTCGATCCGGTAGACGTTGCGGGTGGGCTGCTCGGGCTCGGACTTATGGCCCTCATAGTCCGAGAGGATGCCGTAGGTCGGGTCAGTGAACCAGATCCCGCCGTCCGAATGGACGACAACGTCGTTCGGCGAGTTTAATCTCCTGCCCTCGTAGCTGTCGGCGAGAACGGTGATGCTACCGTCCGGTTCCGTGCGGGTGACGCGGCGGCCGCCATGTTCGCAGGAGACCAACCGGCCCTGCCGGTCGCGGGTATTGCCGTTGACATAGTTCGAGGGCGAGCGGAAGACGGAGACCGTTCCATCCGGCATCCAGCGCATCATGCGTTCGTTCGGAATATCGCTCCAGAGAAGGCAGTTCAGGTCGGAAAACCAGACCGGGCCCTCTGTCCAGCGGCAGCCGGAATAAAGCTCCTCGAGGGCGGCGGTGCCGACAACCAGAGCGGCGAAACGTTCGTCGCGGATCTCATAAAGCGGATTGTCAGCCACGCCAGTTCCTCTCTGAATGCAGTCGACCTTCTCCTAACGATAAATCCTGCCAGGTACCAGAGCCCGGCAACGGGAAATGTAAGCTCGGATTTCTCAGAGAGCGGTGACCGGATGCGGCGAGCCGTCGTAAGCCCCCCAGATCGATTGGTCGAAGCAGATGACGGAGCCGGTCATCAGGCCGGATTCCGCCGATGACAGGTAGGCGCAGGCGCGCGCCACCTCGTGCGGATCGACGAGCCGGCCGAAGGGCTGGTTCGCCGCCGCCTTCTCCAGCCAGTCGGCAGGTGCCTCGTGATATTCGCGCTGGATGCGATCCTCGCCTTCGGAGGCCATCCAGCCGATGTTCAGGCCGTTGACGCGGATGCGGTTGCGCAGCAGCGCATAGGCGGTGTTCTTCGTCAGGGTTTCCAGCGCCCCCTTGGAGGCGCAGTAGGCGGCGATGAACGGCTGGCCGGCTTTGGCCGACATTGAGCCGATGTTGACGATCGTTCCCTCGATCTTTTCGCGGCGCATGACCTTCACCGTTTCCTGCATTAGGAAAAACGGTGCGCGCACATTGATGGCGAACATGGCGTCGAAGAGTTCGGGGCTGGTGTCGAGGATCGTGCCTCGATCGGTAATGGCGGCGGCATTGACCAGGGCGTCGACACGACCAAAGGTCTGGTCGCAGACGTGCACGACGTGGCTCGCATCCTCGACTTTGGCGAGGTCAGCCTTGACGTAGACGACCTTCACGCCGGTCACAGCCGAAATCTCCGCCGCCTTCGCCTTGCCCTTGGCTTCGTTGCGGCCGCAGATGACGATGCCTTCCGCGCCGCGTTCGGCGAAGAGACGGGCGATGGTTGCGCCCAATCCTTGCGTGCCGCCGGTGACGATGGCGATCTTGCCGTCGAGGCGTCCGTGATCTTTGCTCATGTGGTTGCTCCCTTTTCATGTGCGAATGGCCCCCGCGCGTGCGGGAGGCTCGTATGTCGGTGCCGTGTGGCCCCCTCATGCGCCTGCCGGCACCTTCTCCCACTGGGGAGAAGAGACAGGTGGCGGCGCCTCGATTCTCCCTTCTCCCCTCGGCGAGAAGGTGCCCGTAGGGCGGATGAGGGGGTTCCGATTTCCAAAGTCAACTCAATTTCCTTTGCGCCTGTTCGGCAAGCGCTGCCTTAAAAGTCTCGTCGCTCCAGCCCTCCCTGAGCGCCTCGTGCATCAGCTGCGCCTGCGTTTTCGGCGCCAGTCCGCCGAGCGGCGGGTCGCGGTCGAGATTGGTGGGGAAGGAGTAACCTTCGGCGCAGGCGGCGACGGCGTTGGCGATTTCGTCGGGCGAGAGCCGGTCTTGCAACGCCTTTAGGGCGGGAAAGAGTCTGGCGCTCATTCTCTCTCGGTTGACGGTCTCCATGGCTCGTCCGAAGGCGGAGGAGACCTGCAGGAGGTTGGCGACACGCTTGATGTCGGCCGAGCGGTTGGTCCCGGCGGCGTGGAAGAGGGCGGGATTGAAGAAGACGACGTCGCCTTTTTCGAGCGGCAGTTGGACGTGGTTGGCCTCGAAATAATCACGGAACTCCTGGCGCTTCAGCGCCAGATAACCCGGCACATAGGTCTGGCTGTGCGGCAGGAAGAGTGTCGGACCGCTTTCGAGCGGCATCTCGCAATGGGCGACCGCACCCTGCAGCGTCAACACAGGCGAGAGACGGTGCACATGCGCCGGGAATTGCTCGACGACCGCAGACGACTGGAAGCCGAGATGATAGTCGCGATGGGCCGACTGCGCCGCACCGCCCGGATTGACGCGGTTGACCTGCGCCGTCATCTGGTAACTCGGTCCGAGCCAGGCTTCGCTTGCCAGCGCGATAATGGCGTTGCTGTAGTATTCGGCGAAATTTTCCGGATCGGCGAGGCAGTGTTTTTCCAGCGAATTCCAGATGCGGTCGTTGGCGCCGGGCTTGGCGAAGTGATCGCCGCCGCCCGTCGAGGTGCGGTGCTGTTCCTCGATGATGGCCTCGAAAATCGCGCTGGCGCGGTCGATGATGCCGGTGTTTTGGTATGCGTGTTTGAAAACGACGACACCCGGGCCTTCGCCGAAGGCTTCGCAGATTTCGGCCAGCACGAGGCGTTTGCCTTCGCCGGCTGCCGCCGCCGTTACCTTGCGGCTGTCATAGATCAGCACGTTCTTCTCGACTGCGGAAGCTGTCGGGTAATCGGCAAGGGCGGTCGTCTTTTGCGCAAGGCGGCGAAAATCGTCGAGGTCACAGGCGTCTTCGCTGAGCCAGACACGGTCGGCGCGCAGCTTCTGCGGATTGTCGATCTTCATATTGGGCTCCTCCCGGTTTCCAATGGCGGCACTATACGCCGGGCTGCAGGATGATATAGATCAGGAATCCATCAAAAAACCATCAGACGAATTTCCATGGCCCATCCCTTTCTCGTGAAGGACATCGCCTTCCAGGCGGGACTGAGCACTGCCACGGTCGACCGGGTGCTGAACGGCAGGCCGGGTGTGCGCCAGCAGACACAGTTGCGGGTTAACGCGGCGATCGCGGAGCTGGAGAAGCAGCAGACGGGGGCGACGAGCGGCGGGCGCATATTGGCGATCGATATCGTTATGGAGACGCCTCAGCGTTTCAGCGATGCGGTGCGCGCCGCCTTCGAGTCGGAGATGGCGACCTTCCTGCCTGGCGTCTTCCGCTGCCGCTTCCACTTCGCCGAAGTGATGAAGCCGGCCGAGCTGGCGCAGCTTCTCGATCGCATCCGGCTACGCGGCACTGATGGCATTGTGCTCAAGGCGCCTGATGTCGCCGAGGTCGCTGCCGCCGTCGCGCGGGCGGATGTGGCCGGCATTCCGGTGGTGACGCTGGTGACGGATTTGCCGAATTCGCTTCGCATCGCCTATGCGGGCGCCGACAACCGGGCGGCGGGAGAGACCGCCGCCTATCTGATCGGCGAATTCCTCGGCGGTGACGGCGGCAAAGTACTGGTGACACTGTCGAGCGGGCGGTTCCGCGGCGAGGAGGAGCGTGAAATCGGTTTTCGCCGCATCATCCGCAGCCGTTATCCGGATATCGGCATCACCGAAATCAGCGAAGGGCACGGCAGCGACAGGGCGACGGGAACACTTGCGGCGGCAGCGCTGGCGACCGATTCCGCCATCAATGCCGTCTATTCGATCGGCGGCGGCAACCGCGCGGTGCTGGCGGCCTTCGATGCCGCCCACCGTCCCGTCCGCGTCTTCGTCGCCCATGATCTCGATGCCGATAACCGCGCCCTGCTTGCCGCCGGGCGTATCGGCTTCGTGCTGCATCACGATCTCAGAACCGATGCCCGCTCGGCCTTCAGGGCGATCATGAGCCGGGCACAAGCCCCCGGGCTGGCCGTTCCCGCTTCGCTTTCTTCCATCGAAATTGTCACGCCCTATAATATGCCTGCGTGCGGTTGAACCAATTGACTTCCTTCCACGCTGAGTTCGGGCTACAGCTTGGGCGAAGCGAAGGTGAGCGGCATGGATTACAGCGACGTCAGCACGATTGCGGCCTGGGTTACGGAGCAGGGACTGAAGGGCGCTTCGGAAGCCGAGCTCATGACCGGTTTCTGCGCGGCCTGTCGGCATGCCGGCCTGCCGCTCGACCGCGGCATGGCGTTGATGGATACGCTGCATCCGGTGCATGAAGGCCGCGCCTTCCGCTGGGACAGCGTCGAGGAGATCGAAACCGAGTTCGAGTATGGCCCGACGGGCTCGGGCGAAGCGGCGGCGAGCTGGCAGCGCTCGGCCTTCTACCATCTTTGGTCGGGCAACGAGCGGGAGGTGCGCCGACGCATCGGGTTTGGCGATCCGGTCGATTTCACCATGCTCGACAAGATCGCCGAAGCTGGAAACACGGATTTCGTGGCAATGATGCATCGTTTCAGCGAAGCCGGCACGATCGGTGAGATGGATTGCTTCTTTTCGCATTTCGCAACCAAACATCCCGAGGGCTTTTCCGATCACGATCTCGCCATCCTGCGCAAGCTGGTGCCGGTCCTCGGACTGGCGATCAAGTGCATTGCGCTGGGGCGCATCGCCCGCACCATCGCGGAAGTCTATCTCGGCGAGGATGCGGCGCGGCAGGTAATGGAAGGCAAGATCAGCCGCGGTAAATCGGAACGGATCTCGGCCGCGCTGTGGTTTTCCGATCTGTTGAACTACACCAAGATTTCCGATCGCGTGCCGCCGGAGGAAATCATCCCGCTCCTCAACGATTACAGCGAGGTAGCCATCTCGGCGATCCATGAGGCCGGCGGCAATGTGCTGAAGCTGATTGGTGACGGTGTGCTCGCTATCTTCAAGGGAGAAGTGCCGGCCGAAACCTGCCGTGCGGCGCTCGGGGCCGAATCGCTGCTGCGGGAAAAGCTCGCCAAACTGAATGCCGCGCGCGCTGCCGACGGCCGGGCGACGACCGACGTCTATATCGGCCTGCATATCGGCGATGTCTTCTACGGTAATATCGGCAGCCAGGACCGGCTGGACTTCACCGTCATCGGCCCCGCCGTCAACGAGGTCAGCCGGATCGCCTCCATGTGTCGTTCGGTCGACCTCAACCTGCTGATCTCCTCCGATTTCGCCGCGGCCATACCGGCGGAAGAGCGCGCCGCGCTTGCCTGCGTCGGACGTTATGCGTTGCGTGGGGTGCAGCGTGCGCAGGAACTCTATACGCTCGACAGCGCCCGGCTGAATGGCTGAATTCCGCCAGACCTTCGAGGATTACCGCAACAGGCCCTGGCCGCCGTCGATCCAGATCGGCGTACCGGTGATGTGCCGGGCGCGGTCGGAGGCAAGGAAGAGGATGGTTTCGGCAACATCCTCGCTTTTGCCTGCCTTCCCGCCGGCAATCGGGATATCGCCCTGCGGCCAGATGACCGGAACCTCCGTCTCCTCGCGACGGCGGCTATCGGTATTGGCATTGATATTGGTCTCGATCTCGCCGGGGCAGACGGCATTGACGCGGATGCCGTGGCGGCCGAGCTCCAGGGCAAGCTGCTGGACCATGGCGACTTGGCCGGCCTTGGTTGCGCTGTAGGCGGTGGCGCCCGGCGTCGTGAAGGTGCGGGTGCCGTTGATCGATGAGACGACGACGATCGAACCGCCGCGGCGCTTCAGATGCGGAACCGTCAGGTGCAGGGTCAGATAGGTGCCGCGCAGATTGACGGCGATGGTCTTGTCCCATTCATCCGGTTTCAGATCGTCGATCGGCGCCCAAACTCCGTTGATCCCTGCATTGGCAATGACAATGTCGAGGCCGCCGAAGGTGTCCGTCAGTTTCTTCACCGCGGTTCGCATTTGCGCTTCGTCGCTGGTATCGGCCGTCAGAGCGATCGACTGACCGCCGGCGGCGTTGATTTCGGCGCAAGTCTTTTCGACCTCGTCGGCGGTGCGGCTCAGTGCTGCAACCCTTGCTCCCTCGGCAGCGAGCCTTAACGCGGCCGCTTTGCCGATACCGGAACCGGCACCCGTCACCAATGCGATCTTTCCCTCAAGCTCCATGGCTGCCTCCTTGAACGTCTGCCGATAGCCAATGTTCGGCGCGACCGTTGGTTCCGGAAGCAGCAGACGGCCGCACTATCTAAATAGGGTTTGCCGCAAGGCCCATCTCTCCGGCCCGTGGACGGCGGCGAAGAGCAGGCCGGCAAGAAAGGTGAAGTGATCGACGAAGAAACCGAATTCGGCCTGGTTCTGTTGCCAATGGGACGGTCCGTGGAAGGCGAAGGCAAGGAAAATCACGTAGATGCCTGCCAGCAGGCTCGCCTCGGTGAAAAAGGTCCCGGATATGAAGGCAAGGGCCAAAGCGATCTCGAACAAGGCTGCGACCCAGGTGAGGAAGGTCGCCATCGGGAAGCCGGCGGCGGCAATATAGCTCGCCGTGGCGCCGATATCGGCGAACTTGAAGCCGGCGGCCATGAAGAAGATGAAACTGAAGATGATGCGGGCGACGATGATTGCGATTGCGCTGGCCATGGGAACCTCCTCTTGAGCTTCCATTATGACGCAAGAGACGGCTTATATCCTACACTGCGAATGAAAAAGGGCCGCTTGCGCGACCCTTCGCTCTCTCACCACTCGGCAAAGCTGCCATCGGCATGCCGCCAGATCGGGTTGCGCCAGCGATGTCCCTCCTTGGCGCGCTCGATGACATAGGCCTCGTCGACCTCGACGCCGAGGCCCGGCCCCTGCGGGATCGAGACGAAACCGTCGGCATAGTGGAACACCTCCTTGTTGGAGATGTAGTCGAGGATGTCGTTGCCGGTGTTGTAATGGATACCGAGGCTCTGTTCCTGGATGAAGGCATTGTAGCTGACGGCATCGACCTGGAGGCAGGCAGCGAGCGCAATCGGGCCGAGCGGGCAATGCGGTGCGAGCGCCACATCATAGGCTTCGGCCATGGCCGCGATCTTGCGGCATTCGGTGATGCCGCCGGCGTGGGAAAGATCCGGCTGAATGATGTCGACATAGCCGTCCGAAAGGACCTGCTTGAAATCCCAGCGCGAAAAGAGCCGTTCGCCGAGCGCGATCGGTGTCGAGGTATGGTTGACGATATCGCGCAGCGCTTCCTTGTTTTCCGACAGCACCGGCTCCTCGATGAACATCAGCTTGTAGGGCTCGAGCTCCTTGGCGAGCACCTTGGCCATCGGCTTGTGAACGCGGCCATGGAAATCGACGCCGATGCCGATATGCGGACCGATCGCCTCGCGGATGGCGGCGATGGTCTCGACTGCCCTTTCCACCTTCTCGTTGGTGTCGACGATCTGCATTTCCTCGCAGCCGTTGAGCTTGATCGCCTTGAAGCCGCGGGCGACCACGTCTCTGGCATTGTTGGCGACGTCGGAAGGACGGTCGCCGCCGATCCAGGAATAGACTTTGATGCGATCGCGGAGCTGGCCGCCGAGCAGGGAATGGATCGGCTGACCGAGCGCCTTGCCCTTGATATCCCAGAGCGCCTGGTCGATGCCGGAGATCGCGCTCATATGGGCCGCGCCGCCGCGATAGAAGCCGCCGCGATACATCACCGTCCAGTGGTCCTCGATCAGGAAGGGGTTCTTGCCGATCAGGTAATCCGCAAGTTCGTGGACGGCGGCCTCGACGGTCAGCGCGCGGCCCTCGACGACAGGTTCGCCCCAGCCGACGATGCCTTCGTCGGTCTCGACCTTCAGGAACAGCCAGCGCGGCGGAACGATATAGGTGGTGAGTTTGGTGATCTTCATCTTAGGTCTTAATCTCTTCTCGGATTTGCGATGGGACAGCGCTTCCAGGGCTTTTCGTTATTGATCATTTCGTCCTGCCGATCGCCTTCTCTGCGGCGGCAAGGTCGCGTACCGCAAGATCGAGCATGCGATTAGCGCATTCCCTGGCGCCTGCCTTGTCGCGCATGCGCAAGGCCTCGACCAGCTCGCCGTGAACGAGCACCGCATCCTCCCGGTTTTCGACGGCGATGTTGGAGGCATGCAGCGCATATTTCAGGGCAGCATGAATGGCGCTGGACAAACGCCGGAACACCTGGTTGTGGCTGGCGGTCAGCAGCACCGTATGAAACATCACGTCGGCGTCGGTGAAGCTTTCCGGATCGCCTGCGCTGTCACGCATCTGCCGCCAGGCCTTATCGAGATCGGCGATCTCCTGGGCGCTGGCACGTTCGGCGGCATATCCGGCGGCTGCCGGTTCTATGGTGCGCCGGGCTTCGAGAATGCATCCCAAAAGGTCGAAGTCTTTGATGTAAGGCCCCATCCAGTCGAGCACCTCGGCGTCCAGTATGTTCCATTCATCCCGATCGCAAACGGTCGTTCCGACCCGCGGCTTGCCACGGACAAGGCCCTTGGATTCCAACACTTTCAGCGATTCGCGAATGACGGTGCGGCTGACTCCGTAGAGTTCGCAGAGGTCGTTCTCGCGAGGCAGCGGCGAGCCCGAGGGATAGCGCTCCGCGCAGATGTCCTGAGCGATGGCCGCCGTCACGTTGCGGCGTACGCGCGGGCGGCGTTCGCTGCCGGAGCTTTCCATTCGGCCTTGTTCCTCAGTCGATTCCAACTTCACCTCTCCGCGCTCTCTCCCAGGCAGCAACCGAACCTGATTAACCGAATTCCATCCAGTTTGCGACGGGTCGATCCGTCTCTCGCCACTATCCTATTATTCTAATCATCATACATTGGCAATTGACTGGTATGATGATTTAACATAATTCATTGGGCGCTGCCTGGGAGGCAGTTGCTCGATTTCAGAGTTTAGGGAGAGAGACATGCGCTTGTTCAAAGCAGCTATTCTGGCTGGCACGTTCGCCATTCTGACAGCCGGCTCGGCATTTTCCGCAGACGTCAAGATCGGTTTCATCGTCAAGCAGCCGGAAGAGCCCTGGTTCCAGGACGAATGGAAATTCGCCGACCAGGCCGCCAAGGAAAAAGGCTTCATCGTCGTCAAGATCGGCGCCGAAGATGGCGAGAAGGTCCAGTCGGCGATCGACAATCTCGGCGCGCAGGGCGCGCAGGGTTTCATCATCTGCACGCCCGACGTCAAACTCGGTCCCGGCATCGTCGCCAAGGCCGAAGCCAACCAGTTGAAGTTGATGACGGTCGACGACCGCCTCGTCAGTGCCGACGGCAAGCCGCTGGAAGACGTGCCGCACATGGGAATTTCGGCCACCAAGATCGGCGAGACCGTCGGACAGGCGATCGTCGACGAAATCAAGAAGCGCGGCTGGGACATGAAGAACGTCGGCGCGATCCGGGTTTCCTACGATCAGCTGCCGACCGCCGTCGATCGCGTCGAAGGTGCGATCTCGGTCCTGAAGTCTGCCGGGTTCCCGGCCGAGAACATCTATGATGCGCCGCAGGCGAAAACGGATACCGAGGCAGCACTCAACGCGGCGACCACCGTCCTCAACAAACATGCCGACGTGAAATACTGGGTGGCTTTCGGCCTCAACGACGAAGCCGTTCTCGGCGCCGTCCGCGCTTCGGAATCGGTCGGTATTCCGGCTACCAACGTGATCGGCGTCGGCATCGGCGGCGCGGAATCGGCGATCAATGAGTTCAAGAAGCCGGTCGCGACGGGCTTCTTCGGCACCGTCATCATCTCGCCGAAGCGTCACGGTTATGAAACGGCGCTCAACATGTACGACTGGATCGCCAACGACAAGGAGCCTGAAAAGCTGACGCTGACCTCCGGTTCGCTGGCGCTGCGCGGCGATTACGAGAAGGTCCGCAAGGATCTTGGCATCGAGTGATCGTGCTTCCAAAATGATCAACCTCCGGCGGCCGCTCCGCGTGCCGCTGGATCCTTGTCGGCGGAGCGGCGATGGCGTTTCTCGAATTCAAACATATCTCCAAAGGTTATCCCGGCGTGCAGGCGCTGTCGGACGTCTCCTTCGCGGTCGAGAAGGGCGCCGTCCACGGCGTGATGGGTGAGAACGGCGCGGGCAAATCGACGCTGATCCGCGTATTGTCGGGCGATCAGGCCGCCGATGCCGGCAACATTCTCATCGATGGCGAAGAACAGAATTATGCCTCGGTGCGCGACGCCTTCCACGCCGGCGTCATCGTCATCCATCAGGAACTGCAGCTCGTTCCGGAGCTGACGGTGGCCGAAAACCTCTGGCTTGGCCGCTTCCCCGGGAAGGGCGGAGTGATTAATGCCAAAACACTGATCGAGACAGTGCGATCGAAACTCGAAGAGATCGGCATCGATGTCGATCCGTCGGCCAAGGTCGCCTCGCTTTCGATAGGGGCGCGGCAGATGGTCGAGATCGCCAAGGCGGTGATGCTCGAGGCGCGGGTGATCGCGCTCGACGAGCCGACCTCCTCGCTTTCCTCGCGCGAAAGCGAAATTCTGTTTTCGCTCATCGACAAGCTGAAGGCGAAGGGAACGGTCATTCTCTACGTCTCGCACCGCCTCGACGAGATTTTTCGGCTTTGCGACAGCCTGACCGTGCTGCGCGACGGCAGGCTTGCCGCCCATCATCCTCAGATCGCCGAGACGACGCGCGAGCAGATCATTGCCGAAATGGTCGGGCGCGAGATCAGCAATGTCTGGGGATGGCATGAGCGCCCGCTCGGCGGCGTCAGGCTCGAGGTCAAGGGCCTGTCGGGGCCGCGGCTGCGTATGCCGATCAGTTTTTCCGTCCGCCAAGGCGAGATTCTCGGCTTCTTCGGCCTGATCGGCGCCGGCCGCAGCGAGATGGCGCGACTGCTTTACGGCGCCGACGACAGGCATCGGGGCGAGGTTACGATCGACGGCATTGCGGTTTCGCCGAGCAATCCGAAAGCGGCTATCAGCGCCGGCATGGTGCTCTGCCCGGAGGACCGCAAGTTTGACGGCATCGTCCAGGGCCGATCGATCGAAGAGAATATCGCGATCTCGTCGCGCCGGCATTTTTCGCCCTTCGGCATATTGAACCCGAAGAAGGAGGCGGCGCTGGCCGATCAGTTCATTGCCCGGCTGCGGGTGCGCACGCCGTCGCGCAAGCAGGACATCATCAATCTCTCCGGCGGCAACCAGCAGAAAGTCATCCTTGGCCGCTGGCTCTCCGAGCAGGGCATCAAGGTTCTCGTGATCGACGAGCCGACGCGCGGCATCGACGTCGGGGCGAAGTCGGAAATCTATGAAATCCTTTATGAGCTGGCGGCCGGCGGCATGGCGATCGTGGTGATCTCAAGCGAGCTGCCCGAGGTCATGGGCATCTCCGATCGCATCATGGTGATGTGTCAGGGCAGGGTGGCAGCCAATGTCGCCCGCCCGGATTTCGACGAGCGCAGCATCCTGACGGCGGCACTCCCCGACAAGAAGGCCGCGGGCATCATTTAAGACTGGGAACATGGACGATGACTTCGTTGAAAAAAATCCTTCTGGGCGAACAGGGGCTGGTGGTGATTTTCGCCGCCGCCTTCGTGATCGTCTCCCTCTTCGTTCCGAATTTCCTGACCGAGCGGAACATGCTGGGGCTGCTGCAATCGGTCGTCACGATCGGCATTGTCGCCTGCACAATGATGTTCTGCCTGGCGTCCCGCGATTTCGATCTTTCGGTCGGATCGATCGTCGCTTTCTCTGGTATGGCCGCGGTGATGGTCTCGAACACGACAGGCTCCATTCCCGTCGGGTTGCTGGCCGCCCTGCTCTGCGGCGCCGTCGTCGGTTTCGTCAATGGCATCGTCATCGCCCGGTTCCGCATCAACGCGCTGATCACGACGCTTGCGACCATGCAGATCGTGCGCGGCCTGGCGCTGATCGCTTCGGACGGCCGCGCGGTCGGCATCAACGATCCGGCTTTCTACCAGCTTGCGTTGTCGCGATTCCTCACAGTGCCGACGCCGATCTGGATCATGCTCATCCTTTTCGTCTTCTTCGGCTTCGTGCTCAACCGCACTGTTTTCGGCAAGAACACGCTGGCGATCGGCGGCAATCCCGAAGCCTCGCGGCTTGCCGGCGTCAATGTCGTCACCATGCGTGTCTGGATCTTTGCGCTGCAGGGTCTCGTCTGCGGCATTGCCGGCATCCTGCTTGCCTCGCGCATCACTTCCGGCCAGCCGAATGCGGCGACGGGACTCGAGCTCTCGGTGATTTCGGCCTGCGTCCTCGGCGGCGTTTCGCTGGCCGGCGGCCGGGCGGCAATGAGCGGTGTCATCGTCGGGGTGCTGATCATGGGCATTGCCGAAAACGTTATGAACCTGCTGAATATTCAGGCATTCTATCAGTATGTCGTGCGCGGGCTGATCCTGCTGATCGCCGTGCTGCTCGACAATTTGAGATCTTCGGCTGCGGGGCGACGCGGATGAGCCATGAGCGGGCAGGGGACGAAATCGAACTGAGGCACGGCGACCTCGCCGTTCGGGTCAGCCGCCGGGGTGCTGCCGTCACCGCCGCGACCTATCGGGAGACGCCCTTTCTCGTCGCGGCCGGCGGGCCGGATGGTGTTATGGCGAATTTTGCGATGGTGCCGTTCGGCAATCGTGTGGAAGGCAATGCCATGTCCTTTGCCGGACGTGCCTATACCTTCCAGCCGAATACTTCCGATCCGCTCTATCGGCACGGCGACGGCTGGCTCGGCTTCTGGCAGCTGGAAGAGGCCAGCGTGGAGCATGCGAAGTTCTCCTTTTCCCGCATCGCCGACAAGGTTTCACCTTATGCCTATCTGACCCGGCAGGAGATCCGTGTCGCCGGCAATAGCCTGGTGCTGACGCTTTCCGTAGAAAACCGGGGCGAAACGCTTCCCTTCGGACTGGGTCAACATCCCTTCTTCGCCCGGACCCCAAAGACGAGGCTGACGATTGCGGCCGATCGCTATTGGAATGAGCGCCCCGACCATCTTCCCGATGTGCCCGGCCCTGTGCCTGACGATTTCGATTTCAGGTCCGGCAAGCTGTTGCCGCAGAAATGGATGAACAATGCCTTCGAAGGCTGGAACAGGCGGGCGGCAATCGCCTGGCCGGAGCTAGGAATTCAGGCGGCGCTGAAAGCCGAGGGCGCGCTTGACCGCTTCATGCTCTATATGCCGACCGACCGGAACGACTTCTTCTGTCTCGAGCCGATGAGCCACCTTCCGAACGGCCATCACCTGCCCGAATTCGGCGGGCTAGCGCCGCTTGCGCCGGGTGAGGTCCTTGTCGGCAAGGTGACGATCGATCTGTCGGCGCTGCCGCTTCCATCGGAGGGGAGATAGATGAGCGATCGCCTGCAGGGCAAAAATATTCTGATCACCGGCGCTGCGCAGGGTATCGGCCTTGCGATCGCCAGGGCTTTCCTCAGGGAGAATGCTGCGGTCTATCTCGTCGATCGCGATGGAGCGCTGCTGGCGCAGGCAGCGGCAGAGCTCGCAAGCACCGGCGGCCAGGTTGGTTATCTGCCGGCCGACATAACCGATGCCGGAACGATCACCAGGGCGGTTGCTCATGCGAACGACGAGATCGGCCCATTGAATGCGCTCGTCAACAATGCCGGGGTCAATGTCTTTGCCGAGCCGCTCCATACGACCGACGAGGAGTGGAGCCGCTGCTTCGATATCAATCTGAAGGGAGCATGGAATTGCTGCAAGGCGGTGCTGCCCGGGTTTATCGAGCGCGGCGGCGGCGTCATCCTCAACATTGCCTCCACGCACGCCTTCACGATCATTCCGCACACCTTTCCCTATCCGCTGGCCAAACATGCGCTGCTCGGCATGACGAAATCCCTCGGGCTGGAGTACGCGTCCCGCAATATCCGGGTCAACGCTCTGGCGCCGGGCTATGTCTCGACGCAGAAAGTGATCGACTATTGGGACAGCTTCCCCGATCCGGAGGCCGCCAAGGCCGAGACGATGAAGCTGCATCCCGGCGGGCGGATCGCAACGCCGGAAGAGATCGCCATGGCGGCGGTGTTCATGATCTCCGACGAATGCCCGTTCATGAACGCCACCTGCCTGACGATCGACGGCGGTCTCGGCGTGCAGCAGCATCCCGCCTGAAAGGGCTTTCTATTCCGCCGATTTTTACGAGCCTGTCGTCTTCTCAGGATAGAGCGTTATATTGTCTCGCGGGGAGCCTATCCAATCTCCCTCAGGCATGGAGCGGCGCCCTGCCGCTTCCTCAAAACCATCGAAACAGGAGGACGGCATGCAGATCAATCGTACGGCTTCGGCTCATTGGAGCGGCGGCCTCAAGGACGGCAAGGGCCTGATCTCGACCCAGAGCGGCGCCCTGACAGACTATCCCTACGGCTTTGCCAGCCGCTTCGAAGGCATTCCCGGCACCAACCCGGAAGAGCTGATCGGTGCTGCCCATGCCGGCTGCTTCACCATGGCGCTGTCGCTCATCCTCGGCGAAGCCGGTTTCACCGCCGAGCATATGGAAACCTCGGCCAAGGTGACGCTCGAAAGCGTCGAGGGTGGCTTCGCCGTCACTGCCATCCATCTCTCACTTTCCGGCCGCATCCCCGGTGCCGATGAGGCGACCTTCACCGAACTCGCCAACAAGGCGAAGGCCGGCTGCCCGATTTCCAAGGCGCTCGCCGCGGTTCCGATCACGCTCGACGTCAAGCTCGCCTGATTTTTCTGCTGTCGCCGACGAAGTGCCGCGCGTCTGACGTCGCGGCACTTTCAATTGTGGCCGACGCTCATCGTCACATCGTTTCGAATTCATCACGCTCAGCCACTGGCGCTACGCCGCACCATTGACAAATAACGCCTGATATTTTACGAATGACGAAATTCGAAAATCGTCAGTCGTAACTCGAGGCACCAAAACTCATGAACGACATCGCGGAAAATACGCTCGACGTCACGCGGCAAGAGAATGTCACGCGCATTCTCGACGCGGCCGAGCGGCTGTTCCGTCACTACGGCTACAGCAAGACGACGGTGGCCGACATCGCCCGCGATCTCGGCATGTCTCCCGCCAATATCTATCGTTTCTTCGCCTCCAAGGTGGAAATCCATCAGGCGCTTTGTGGGCGCATGCTCGCGACCTGCTATCAGCTTGCTTATGACATCCGCCACCAGCCGCTCAGCGCCAGCGAGCGGCTGCGCCTCTATGTCGAGACTCAGTATCAATGGACGATGGATACGATGCTCGACGAGATGAAGGTGCATGAGATGATCGTGGTCGCGATCGAGCGCGACTGGCATGTCATCGAAAAACATATCGATCGCGTTCATGATCTCATCGCCGAAATCATCGCCGAAGGCATCGCCGCCGGCGAATTCGCCGAGCAGGACCCGGTCGTCGCCTCGCGCTGTTTCGGCGCGGCGACGATCAATCTCTGTCATCCGCAGATGGTGGCGCAATGTCTTGCCAAAACCAACCGCGCAAGCGTCGACGAACTGATCGACTACGTCATCAGGGCGCTCAAGAAATAACCGACGGCAGCCGTCGTCGGTCCCCCGAAACATTCCAGGAGTGCGGAAGATGTTTTCGCTCAAGACCCTCAGCAATCGCATGCCGTCCGTTGCCAGCCTCGCGCTCGTCGGCGCCATCGGCATCGGCCTTTCCGCCTGCTCGGAGGAAAAAGCTGAGGTCAAGGAAGTCATCCGGCCGGTGAAGGTCGTCGAGATCGCCAAGGCCGATGATACTCGCAAGCTCGATTATTCAGGGTCGGTCAAGGCGCGCACGGAGATGAACCTCGGCTTCCGGGTGGCGGGCAAGATCACCGAGCGTCTCGTCGATATTGGTGATCGGGTGACGCCCGGCGACGTTCTCGCCCGCGTCGACGCCACCGACTATCAGCTCGCGGTCAAGACGGCGGAGGCCAATCTCGCAGCCGCGGAAAGGGGCGTCGAAACCGCCGATCTCGCCAACAAGCGCGCCGAGCAGCTGTTCGACAAGAGCGTCGCGCCGAAGTCGCAGCTCGAACAGGCCGCGCTTAGCCATGACCAGGCGATCTCGCAGCGCGACGCAGCGCTCTCGGCGCTGGACCAGGCGAAGAACCAGGTGAGCTATACCGAGCTCAAGGCCGGGCAGAATGGCATCGTGACATCGATCAATGCCGATATCGGCCAGGTCGTCGGCTCCGGCAGCCCCGTCGTCACCGTTGCCGTCGACGGCGAGAAGGAAGTGCAGATCGCGGTTCCGGAAAACGACATTGCTGAATTCAAGCCCGGCAAGACGGTCAAGGCCAGTTTCTGGGCGGACGACAGGCTGGTGCTCGACGGCAAGGTGCGGGAGGTTTCCGGCAGCGCCGACCAGCAGTCGCGCACCTTTGCGGTTCGCGTGAGCCTGCCCAACGATCCTCGCGTGTTGCTCGGCATGACCGCGACGATCGAAGCCGATGTCAACAACGATAACAGCTATGTCTCGATCCCGCTCACCGCGCTGGCCGAGAAGGACGGCAAGCAAATGGTCTGGACGGTCGACCGCGATACGGCGATGGTACATGGCCGCGATATCAAGGTCGCCGATTTCACCGGCGACGGCGTGCATGTGACCGAGGGCCTCGATAGCGGCGATCTCGTCGTTGCCGCCGGCACCCAGTTCATGAGTGAGAACCTGAAGGTGAAGGTGCCGGAGCAGCAATCGGCCTCGGCCGATACCGACCAAGCCGTGCGTTGATCGCGTCGCAAAAGGAAACATGACAATGGACGCCAACACCGAAAAGCGGCCCTTCAATCTATCGCGCTGGGCGATCGGACATCCGAGCATCGCGCGCTTCCTCTTCGGACTGATTATCATCACCGGCGTGCTCGGCCTGATGCGCATGGGCCAGCGCGAAGATCCGGAATTCACCTTCCGCGTCATGGTCGTCCAGGCGATCTGGCCCGGCGCTTCCATTCAGGAAATGGAAGACCAGGTCGTCAACAAGATCGAGCGCAAGCTGCAGGAGACGCCGCATATCGACTGGGTCAAGTCCTATACGCGGGCGGGCAGCGCCATCATCACCCTGCAGGTCAAGGGCGACACGAATTCGAAGGACGTGGCGGATGCCTTCTACCAGGTGCGCAAGAAAGTCGGTGACATCTCCAGCGAACTGCCGCAGGGGCTGCTCGGTCCCTATTTCAACGATGAATTCGGCGATACTTTCATCACGCTGCATTCGATCAGCGGTGAGGGTTATTCCTATCCGGAACTGAAGAAATTCGCGATCCAGGCGCGCGACATGCTGCTGACGACACCGGGCGTCGAGAAGGCCGTCATCATCGGCGACCAGCCTGAGAAGATCTATATCGACGTCTCGTCCAAGGCGCTTGCCGAGCGCGGCCTGACGATCCTCGACCTGCAGAACGCCATCAAGGGCCAGAACAATGTCGATCCGGCAGGCTCGGTCGATACCGGCCTGCGCTCGGTGCGCATTTCGGTCGAAGGCGACATGAAGAAGGTGGCCGATATCCGCGATCTCAGCCTTCGCGCCGGCGGCCAGGTGACCCGCCTCGGCGATATCGCCACCGTCAGTTCCGGGCTCGAGGACCCCTATCAGCGCAAGTACCGTTTCAACGGCCATGACAGCGTTCAGGTCGGCGTTGTCATGGCCAAAGGCTTCAACGTCACCGACGTCGGCAAGGGCGTCGAGGCAACCTATCAGCGCTTCGAAGAAGCCCTGCCTTACGGTGTTGCGGTCGACCAGATCGCCAACCAGCCCGACGTCGTGACGGACGCGATCAGCGAATTTATGCATGCACTCGGCGAAGCTCTTGTCATCGTGCTTGTAGTCTCGTTCCTGTCGATCGGCTGGCGCTCTGGCCTCGTCATTGCCATCGCCATTCCGCTCGTGCTCGCCGCCACTTTCGCGCTGATGTACGAACTCGGCATCGACCTGCAGCGCATCTCGCTCGGCGCGCTGATCATTGCGCTCGGCCTGCTGGTCGACGATGCGATGATTGTCGTCGAAATGATGGAGCGAAAGCTGGAGGAGGGGCTGGTCAAGATCGAGGCGGCAAGCTTTGCCTATTCCTCGACCGCCTTCCCGATGCTGACTGGCACACTCATCACCACGGCCGGTTTCATTCCCGTCGGTTTCGCCGCATCGACCGCGGGCGAATATGTGCGCTCGCTGTTCTACGTCGTCGGCATCGCACTTGTTACCTCGTGGTTCGTCGCGGTCTATTTCACGCCGTGGCTCGGCTACATGATCCTCAAGCAGCGCCATCATGCCGGCGAGCATCACGATGCTTTCGACACCCGCTTTTACCGCCGGCTGCGCGGTACGGTCGGCTGGGCGGTTCGCCATCGCGTCATCGTCCTGCTGTTGACGCTCGGGACCTTCGTTACCAGCCTCTGGGCCTTCCAGTTCATTCCTCAAAATTTCTTCCCGCAGTCGTCGCGGCCTGAGATTCTCGTCGATCTGTGGCTGCCCGAGGGCACCAGCATCAAAGAGGTCGAGGTGCAGGCAAAGGCGCTCGAAGCGAAGATGATGGATGATCCCGACAAGCGGTTCATCGCCACCTATATCGGCGAAGGCGCACCGCGCTTCTTCCTGCCGCTCGATCAGCAGCTGCGCAATCCGAATTTCGCCCAGCTGCTCGTCATGGCCAAGGACGAACCGGCGCGCGAACGCTTGATCGTCAAGCTGCGCACCATTCTTGCCGAAGACTTCCCATCGATCCGCGGCAAGGTCGACCGCCTGTTCCTCGGTCCGCCCACTGGCTGGCCGGTGCAGATGCGCATCATGGGACCTGACCGCCAGGAGGTGCGAGCGATCGCCGATCAGGTGAAGGCGCGGTTTACGGCCAACCCGATGCTCGGAGCCATTCACGACGACTGGCTGGAGCCGGTGCCGGCGATGAAGCTGGTGATCGACCAGGATCGCGCCCGGGCGCTTGGTGTGACCTCGCAGCGCGTGCGTCAGATGCTGCAGACCGCCATGTCCGGGGCGCCGCTCGACGATTTCCGTGACGGCGAGGAGACGGTCTCGATCGTCGTCCGCGAGCCGGACGCCAGCCGCTCGCTGCTGTCGGCGGTGAATTCCGTCTATGTCCCGACCGATTTCGGCGGCTTCGTGCCAGTCTCGCAGGTCGCCAAGGTCGTGCCCGTGATGGAGCAGGGCATCGAATGGCGGCGCGACCGGCTGCCGACCATCACCGTGCGCGCGACGCTGCCCGACGGCGTGCAGCCGAACGACGTCGTGATGAAGATGTATGCCGACATGAAGGATCTGCGCGACAGTCTGCCGGCCGGCTATAATGTCGAGATCCAGGGCGGCGCCGAGGATGCGGCGGAAAGCCAGATGTCGATCGCCGCCAAGGCGCCGATCATGCTCGCCGTCATCATCGTGCTGCTGATGGTGCAGCTGCAGCATCTCGGCAAGGCGATGCTGGTGCTCGCCACCGGGCCGCTCGGCATCATCGGGGCCGCGGGCGCCCTGCTGATCAGCGGCGCGCCTTTCGGCTTCGTGGCGATCCTCGGCGTCATCGCGCTGCTCGGCATCATCATGCGCAATTCGATCATCCTGGTCGACCAGATCGACCAGGACATCAAGGCCGGCATGCACCGGCAGGAAGCGATCGTCGGTGCGGCCGTTCGGCGTTTCCGGCCGATCATGCTGACGGCGCTGACCGCCGTGCTGGCGCTGATCCCGATCTCGCGCGGTGTCTTCTGGGGTCCGCTCGCCTACGCGATGATGGGCGGCATCCTGGTTGCGACAGTGCTCACCATTCTGGTTCTACCCGCCGGTTACGCCCTTTTCTTCGGCCGCGAGCCGAAGACGAAGGACGAGCCAGGCCGGGATGCCGACGCCATCCAGGAAGAGGCGGATGACAGAGATCCGCCGGCGTTGGCAGCCGAGTGAGGACGGCGCGGCGAAAGCCGCGCCGTCAGGCTGCTGACAAACCCCGTCATTTTTTGGCGGGGTTTTGTTTTGTATTGATATTGGTGGCTTGAACGACTTGCGATGGCGGGCTTTCGGAGGCGTCATCGCCTCATGCGCGTTGGTTTTGGTGCCGTTGTGAGGGCCATCGCGATCTTCTTGATGTTCTGCGCTGCGGCTGCCAGCAGGCACTGGCATGCGACGCGGATTTGACTTCGGAAGCGGGCATAGCGATGTCCGTGAAGCTGTTTGGCATCCGCGAAGGAGCGTTCGACCGTCTCCTTTCGCCGCTTGTAGATTGCTT
>NZ_MXPU01000036.1 GCF_002204185.1 Rhizobium esperanzae
GCGTATACCGGCGAAAGGCAACGATAACAGCCTCCTCCTCGACGGAGAGCACCGTCGATCTAGGCTCTTTCGGGCCGGTCGGAAGGTCCGCAACAGAGGACCGCTTCCGCCACTTGGCGACGGTCTTCTGATTGATCCCATAACGCTTCGAAAGCGTCCTCAGGCTCTCTTGACTATGTTGTATCGCTCGACGGACTGCCTCTGTCGTCGTGGCGCTCCCATGAAGAACCTGGCCCATAACGCATCCTTTGATTCGGAAGACAAGGATGCCCCATCAAAGCCTGGGATCAAACATCTAAATGGTTGCGCGCCAGCTCAAGGTGGTCGCAACTGTTTGACGTAGGGTGCGCGGGTTCGGGCACCTTTGTCATCCAGAACCGCTTTGCAGAGAACCAAAGACCCGGCAGGAAGGAATCCTTCCACCCGGGCCTCTTTATATCAAAGCTTCAACCGGCCGAAGCCGGCATGTCAATCCGGCGCGGAGGTCTGCAGAGCGAGAGCGTGCAATAGGCCACCCATGTTGCCCTTCAGCGCCTCGTAGACCATCTGGTGCTGCTGTACGCGGCTCTTGCCGCGGAAGGCTTCGGCGACGACTTCGGCGGCGTAGTGATCGCCGTCGCCCGCCAGATCGCGGATCGTCACCTTGGCACCGGGAATCCCAGCCTTGATCATGTCTTCGATATCGCCGGGTTTCATGGCCATGATCGTTACTCCTTGCGCATCATTCCGCGGCGAGTTCGCCGCGGCCTTCCATGAAATCAGGGAACCACGATTCATGGGTATCGCGCAATTGCTGAATCGGCAGCGCAATGAGATCGCCGACGACGAGTGCATCTCCACCGACCGTGCCGAGGCGGCGGAAGGGGACGCCCGCGCCTTCCGCATTGGCGCAGACGAAATCCGCCACGTCGGCCGGCACCGTTAGCACATAACGCGCCTGATCCTCGCCGAAGAGCAGCGCATGCGGCGCACCCTTGCATTCGTCGAGATCGATCGTCAGCCCCTTGCCGGATGCCATGGCCATTTCAGCCAGCGCGACGGCCAGGCCGCCCGATGAAATGTCGTGGCAGGCGGTCGCCTGGCCGTTGCGGATGACGGAGCGGACGAAATCGCCGTTGCGGCGCTCGGCGAAGAGATCGACTTCCGGCGCCGGACCCTCGCGGCTGAAAAGCACATCGCGGAGGTAAATGGACTGGCCGAGGTGGCTGCCGTCGACGCCGATCATGATCACCTTGTCGCCGACATTGGCGCTGCCGATCCGGACCATGTTGCGCCAGTCCGGCAGCAGGCCGACGCCTGCAATCGTCGGCGTCGGCAGGATGGCGACGCCATTGGTCTCGTTGTAGAGCGAGACGTTACCGGAGACGATCGGGAAATCGAGCGCGCGGCATGCTTCGCCGATGCCCTTCACCGCCTGAACGAACTGGCCCATGATCTCGGGCTTCTCGGGGTTGCCGAAGTTGAGATTGTCGGTGGCGGCAAGCGGCTCGGCGCCTGTCGCAGTGATGTTGCGCCAGCATTCGGCGACCGCCTGCTTGCCGCCCTCGAAGGGATCGGCCTCGACATAACGCGGCGTCACGTCGGAGGAGAAGGCAAGCGCCTTGCTCTTGTGGCCATCGACGCGCACGACACCGGCGTCGCCACCGGGGAGCTGCAGAGAATTGCCCTGGATCAGCGTGTCATACTGTTCGTAGACCCAGCGGCGGCTCGACTGATTGGCGGAGCCGACGAGCTGGAGCAGCGCGTGGCCGTAATCCTTGGGGGCGGCGACGAGATTAGCGGGCAGGGGCGCCGGCTTGCCGGATTCACGCCAAGGGCGGTCATATTCAGGCGCCTGGTCGCCGAGATCCTTGATCGGCAGGTTGGCGACTTCTTCGCCCTGATGCATGACGCGGAAGCGCAGATCATCGGTCGTCCTGCCGACGATGGCGAAGTCGAGGCCCCATTTGACGAAGATCGCCTTGGCCTGCTCTTCCTTTTCCGGCTGCAGCACCATGAGCATGCGCTCCTGGCTTTCCGATAGCATCATCTCATAGGCGGTCATCCGCTCTTCACGGACCGGTACCTTGTCGAGTTCCAGCAGAATGCCGAGATCGCCCTTGGCGCCCATTTCGACGGCCGAGCAGGTGAGCCCGGCCGCACCCATGTCCTGAATGGCGATGACGGCGCCGGTCTGCATCAGCTCGAGGCAGGCTTCGAGCAGGCATTTCTCGGTGAAGGGGTCGCCGACCTGAACGGTCGGGCGCTTTTCCTCGATCGATTCGTCGAATTCGGCCGATGCCATTGTCGCGCCGCCGACGCCATCGCGGCCGGTCTTGGCGCCGAGATAGACGACCGGGAGGCCGACGCCCTTGGCTTCGGACAGGAAGATGGCGTTCGATTTCGCGATGCCGGCGGCAAAGGCGTTGACGAGGATATTGCCGTTATAACGCGCATCGAACTCGACTTCGCCACCGACCGTGGGAACGCCAAAGGAATTGCCGTAACCACCAACGCCGGAGACGACGCCGGAGACGAGGTGGCGGGTCTTCGGATGATCCGGCTCACCGAAGCGCAGCGCGTTCATCGCGGCGATCGGCCGGGCGCCCATGGTGAAGACGTCGCGAAGGATGCCGCCGACGCCGGTCGCAGCACCCTGATACGGTTCGATGTAGGAGGGGTGATTGTGGCTCTCCATCTTGAAAACCACGCAATCGCCGTCATCGATATCGACGACGCCGGCATTCTCGCCGGGCCCCTGGATGACCCGCGGCCCCTTGGTCGGCAGCGTGCGCAGCCATTTCTTCGAGGACTTGTAGGAGCAGTGCTCGTTCCACATGGCCGAGAAGATGCCGAGCTCGGTGAAAGTCGGCTCGCGGCCGATCAGATCCAGAATGCGCTGGTACTCGTCCGGCTTCAGCCCGTGGCTTGCGACGAGTTCCGGCGTGATCGGGATGGTGTTTGGAATGGTCATGAGTGGAAAGTCCCTGGCGCGTTTTGCGCTGTCTTTAGCTTATGTAGCGGCGACGCGCGACAGAAAAAAGCCCACCGTCAACACAGTGAACTGACCCCCGAAGTTGGACACCCAACTTCGGGGGTCAGTTCACAGGGGCGCGGGCAGGCTTTTCTCGAAAAGGTGGCAACCGCTCAGAACTTGTAGCCGATCTGGATGCCGGCGCGCGTCATGCCATCGTTCGGGCCGTCGCAGAGATCGGCATGAGAGGAGTGGGCGATCTGAGCCATCACGTTCCAATTGCGGGTGAAACGGTAGCCGGCGCCGACATATTCGTGGAACAGAACGCGACAGCCGAGTTCCGGACCGTCATCATTGTCGTCCAGCTCGCCGGTATGGATGACGCCGCCGAATCCGGCTTCGGCAAAGAGCTTCTCGTTGAGATCGACCGTCCAGGTGAAGCCCGTGAAGAATTGCGTTGCTTCACCCGAAGTGCCGATCGAGGTGCCGAGATGGACGCGGGGATGCAATAGCTGTTGCTGCCAGCCGACGGCCTCCTCATATCCGAAAGGATCGAAGAGAGCGGTAATCTCCGGAAAAACGCCATCTTCCCCGGCACGACCCGATTGCACCGAGGCGGAGGCCCCGAAACGCAATTCATCGAATATCTGCTCGCCGGCATTGGCCGAACCCGCCATCGAAGTGACGGCTACGGCCGCCACGGATGCCAGCCCCAAGAAGCGTAACGCGATCTTTCCGAACTCGACCCTCATCTGCCGTCCTTTGATTCGCACCAAGCGGGAATAACAAAGAGGTAGCACGGGGGTCGAAGCGGTAAAGCGCTCTCGTCAGGCGTGTGCGTTTTTTCGGAATTATGGCGTGTATTTGCAACAGGTCATATTTCGCCGTCATAGGCGGAACCGCCATTTTCCAGCAGCCGGCGCAGAATCATCAGGCCTGCGGTCAATTCCTGGCCCGTTTTGGGTGAGGAGAAGCCGATGCGAATGCGGTAGTAGGTTTTCTCGCCGCGGGCCGCCTTGAATTCGTCTTCGTCATCGACCAGCACGCCGTCGCGAAAGGCGGCATTCTTGAAGGTGCCGGACATCCAGGGCTCCGGCAGTTTCAGCCAGAGGAAGGGCGCATGCGGGTGCGACGCGAAGTCGAAACCCCGCAGATGCTCGCGGGCGAGGTGGGCACGTCGGGAGAGTTCCCCGATAACTTCCTTGCGGATCTCGTGCGCCCGGCCGCTTTCGACCAGGCGGGCACAGGTCTCTGCCAAGATGAAAGGCAGGCCGCCCGTGACCATCCTGTGCGTCACCTTGATGCGCTGGGCAAAATGCGGCGGGCAGGCGACCCAGCCGCCGCGCACACCGGCGGCGACCGATTTCGACAGGCCGTTGACCAGGAAGGTGCGGTCGGGCGCAAGCGCGGCAATGAGCGGCGTCTCATCGTCGGCCATGCCGCCGTAGAGGTCGTCCTCGATCAGCCAGACGCTGTGCTTTCTGGCAATTGCGGCAATTGCCGCGCGCCGCTCGTAGGGCATGATCGTCACTGTCGGATTATGCACGGTCGGCATCAGGAAGGCGATCTTCGGATGCTGCTGCTGGCAGAGCCGTTCGAAATCGTCGGGAATGACGCCGAATTCGTCGGAATCGACCGTCACCGTACGGCGGCCGAGAAGGCGGGCGCTGCGGCTGACCTGGGTATAGGTCAGATTTTCGAAGACGATCTTGTCGCCCGGCGCCGAGACAGCGGCAATAACGGCAACCGCCGCGGCATGGGCCCCGAGCGTCGGTACGATGTTTTCGACCTCCGGTGTCCAGCCGCTGCGGGCAAGCCAGCGGCGGCCCGCGTCGAACCAGTTCCGCGGAAAACTACGGGAATAGGAGGAAATTTCGGTGAGATGCTGTTCGCCGATCTCGGCGAGGATGGCTGAGATGATCTTGCCCTGGCCGAGATCGGGGGCGGCTGTCGTATCGAAACGGATCTTGTCGGCAGGCGCGTCTTGAAAGCGAGTGCCGCCAAGCGAGACGGCCAGTGCATCGGTTTGTTCGCCGGGCGGCGTCTCGGCGCGGTTCAGCACGTAGGTGCCGCGGCCCACCTCGCCGGCAACCAGGCCGCGCTCGTGCACCAGCGCATAGGCGCGGCCGATCGTGCCGATCGTCACCCCGATATCATAGGCAAGATTACGCTGCGGCGGCAATTTGCTGCCGGCGGGCAGGGCGCCGCTCGCAATGGCGGATTCGATGCTGTCAGCAAGCCGGAGATAGACCGGCCCGGAGCCGCGGGAAAGATCAGGAAGCCAATTTGTCATGGTGACAATTGCTTATATTGTCACTGTGTGCCTGTCAAGATTAAGAGTCAATTCCACGGATGAGCCGAGAGGATTCCTGGAATGTCTGCATTGCCCGAAATCAATACGCAAATTGTGCCGATTGTCTCTTATGAGGACAGGCGCATCATTCTTCCCGGCCCGCCTGCCGAGGCGACGATGCCTCTGGGACGGATCTGGGCCGCCATTCGTCTCTGGCATCAGAAGCGGGAGGGACGGCGCGCGCTCAGGGAGCTTACGGCGGCAGGGCTCAAGGATATCGGGGTATCGCAGTCCGAAGCCGCACGCGAAATCGGCAAGTCATTTTTCTGGGACTGATGCTGCGGGCGACCGCGGCGATCAATTGCATGCTCTATTGCCGCCGGACCAACGATTGACGTCGGCGGCGATGCGGCCGGCGACGGGGTCCGACATCATCGGACCAAAGGCCTGCAGACGGGCAGGGCTTCCCTCGGCCTGGACGACGAGCAGCGGCCGGCTTTCCGGGCTGGCCTTGTGGACGAGCAGGATGCGCGGCCGACCGGAGAAGGAATTGAGCTCCGGAGCGAGCTTATAGGCTGCAAAGGCCGGATCGCCCGATTTGAACCAGCAGGCATTGGCGCCGAGCGCTACGCGCTCCATCGTCGGTAACGCCGCCCGGTTTGGACCTGCTGCCGGTGCCGGCGATTGGCAGGCGGCGACAATGTTTGCCAGAGCAGTCAACAAGGCGGCGTTTGCGACGGAGAGGCGGGGACGCATTGATCTTGCTCCAGTGATCCGGATGAAGGTCTTCTCGGCTGCACGCCGTTGCCCGCGGTGCGCCCGCGGGCGGCATGGCTGAGGTGGGGGTCAGGCGGCGACGACGTCGAGCGCCGAGGCGAAGAGGCCCCGGCCATCCGAACCGCCATGGGCGGCCTCGATCAGGTTTTCGGGATGCGGCATCATGCCGAGCACATTGCCCTTTTCGTTCATCACGCCGGCAATGTCGTTGATCGAACCGTTCGGATTGGTGCCCTCGGCATAACGGAACAGCACCTGACCATTGCCCTCGATCTTCGCCAGCGTCGCTTCGTCGGCAAAATAATTGCCGTCGTGGTGGGCGACAGGGCAACGGATGACCTGCCCTTGCGCGTAGGCGCGGGTGAAATCCGTCTCGGCATTGACGACTTCGAGCTTGATCTCGCGGCAGACGAATTTCAGCGAGGCGTTACGCATCAGCGCGCCCGGCAGCAGGCCGGCTTCCACGAGGATCTGGAAGCCGTTGCAGACGCCGAGCACCTTCACGCCCTTCGCAGCCTTGTCGATGATTGCCTGCATGACCGGCATGCGGGCGGCGATCGCGCCGCAGCGCAGATAATCGCCATAGGAAAAGCCGCCGGGGATGACGATCAGGTCAACGTCGGGGATTTCCGTCTCCGTCTGCCAGATCGTCACCGGCTGGTGACCCGTGATCTTGGTGAGAGCGGCGATCATGTCGCGATCGCGGTTGAGGCCCGGAAGTTGAACGACGGCTGATTTCATAGAGTCCCCGCATTTCGCGAAAGATATTGGACTGGAACGCTCTCGGCGAGCCATACTCCATTGTCCGCGACAAAGAAAGAATGGCCTTCTGAAAACATGGCGGCTGCGTCGACACGCAGAATGATATAGTCGCCCTTGCGGCGCACGGCGACAATTTTCGCCGTATCGATGTCGGCCGATAGATGGACATGGTGCCGCTCCATCTTCTTCAGGCCTTCGCGCTCGATCGACGGCCAGTTCGTGAGTGACGTGCCGTGAAAGAGAACTGCCGGCGGTTCAACCGGGGTCAATGCCAGGTCAACCTCGACACTGTGGCCCTGATTGGCGCGGATCCTGTTATCGACAAGCGTGAAGCGTTTCTTCGGACTGTTGTCGATGACCTCGAGGATATCGGCGCGGGAGACGCCGTATTTCGACGTCAGCACCTTTTCGAGATCATCGAACGATACCCAACCCTCGGCATCAAGCGTCAAGCCTGCGGCATCCGGCGCATGGCGCAAAACATAGCTCATGAATTTCGAGACTTCCGTCTCCAGCTTTGCCTTCAGCATGACGCTCAATCCATAAGACCCGTCGGATGACGAGCAGGTCTGCAATGGTCAGTCGATCGCGATCGCGTAATTCTCGATGACCGTGTTGGCGAGCAGTTTTTCGCACATCGCCTTGAGGTCTGCCTCGGCCATGGCCTTGTCGGCGCCTTCGAGCTCCAGGTCGAAGACCTTGCCTTGCCTTACATGGCCGACGCCCGAAAAGCCGAGGGCGCCGAGCGCGCCTTCGATGGCCTTGCCCTGCGGATCGAGAACGCCGTTTTTCAGCGTGACGGTGACACGAGCCTTGATCACTTTGTCTTTCCTGCCTTACTTGACGAGAACCGGGCCGGTGCCGCGCACAGGCTCGTTTTCATTGATGATGCCGAGACGGCGTGCGACTTCGGAATAGGCTTCGAGTAACCCGCCGAGATCGCGGCGGAAGCGGTCCTTGTCCATCTTCTCGCGGGTTTCGATATCCCAGAGCCGGCAGCTGTCGGGCGAGATTTCGTCGGCGAGGATGATCCGCATCATGTCCCCTTCGAAGAGCCGGCCGCACTCGATCTTGAAGTCGACGAGCTGGATGCCGACACCGAGGAAGAGGCCGGTCATGAAATCGTTGACGCGGATGGCAAGCGCCATGATGTCGTCGAGCTCGGCCGGATTGGCCCAGCCGAAGGCGGTGATGTGCTCTTCGGAGACCATCGGATCGTCGAGGGCGTCGGACTTGTAATAGAACTCGATGATCGAGCGGGGCAACACGACGCCTTCCTCGATGCCGAGGCGCTTGGCGAGAGAACCGGCGGCGACATTGCGCACGACGATCTCCAGCGGGATCATCTCTACTTCCCTGATCAGCTGCTCGCGCATGTTGAGCCGGCGGATGAAATGGGTGGGGATGCCGATCTTGTTCAGATGGCTGAAGATATATTCGGAAATGCGGTTGTTGAGAACGCCCTTGCCGTCGATGACTTCGTGTTTCTTCTTGTTGAAGGCGGTGGCATCGTCCTTGAAGAACTGGATCAAAGTGCCCGGCTCCGGGCCCTCATACAGAATCTTTGCCTTGCCCTCGTAGATACGGCGGCGACGGTTCATCTTGGTCATTCTCTGTTGTTGGCGCTCTTGGGATAGCGCGAGTGGATCGATCTCGTGGCGTCCCCTTAAAGGAAAAGAGAGTGTTTCACAATCCGCCTGTCGCTCCTTCCCCGGTTTCCGGATTTCGTGGCCCCGGTTCCCGGATTTCATGGCCCTGTTTCCGGATTTTACGGAATAGCGCCAAGAGAATCGAATGAATTCGCGTTACGAGTCTAGCGGCTTTTTCTCTACGGTGGAATGAAGGCGAAATGGCGGGCCGCTTATGCAGGTTTCATTTGGCGGTTCTGCTTGGCGTTGCGCGGAGAAGATGCGTCTGCAAGCCGCGCGCGGCGGTCAGCCCGTGTCGCCAGCTTCCGAGGCGAATGAAGGAGGGAATCTGCATGGCCGGCATCGGCCGGGCGAGCGCATAGCCCTGTAGCGTGTCGCAGCCGAATTGCTCCAGAATGCGCACATGATCAGCTGTTTCGACGCCCTCGGCAATGACGAGAATATTGAGCGAGCGCCCGATATCGATGATCGAGCCGACGAGTTTACGCTGCTCGGCCGACTGCGGCAGCATGCGGATCAGCTCGCGATCAATCTTCAGCGTGTTCGGGCTCAGGCGTAGAAGGCTGACGATCGAGGCGTGGCCGGTGCCGAAGTCGTCGATGTGAATGTCGATGCCGAGCTTGCGGATCTTTTTCAAATTGGCCGCCACCACCTTGTCGCAATCATCGAGCGGGATCGATTCGAGCAGTTCGAAGGCGATCGCGCCGGGCTCGATCTTCAGGGCGCGCAGCTTCTTGCCAAGATCGGGATCGGTCAGCCGCCGGGCGGAAACGTTGACCGATATTTTCGGGATCGGCAGGCCATCCTTGATCCAGGCACGGCGGTCCGCCAGCGCGCGCTCGAGGATCAAGGCGTCGATTGCCGAGACGACGTCGAGATCCTCGGCGATATCGAGAAAGCGGTCTGGCGTCAGCAGACCGTGCACGGGATGTTGCCACCGTGCGAGCGTCTCGACGCCTGCGACTTCGAGCGTGCGGGCGTCGAACTGCAATTGATAGAACGGCACGAATTCATTGCGCTCCAGGCCGATGAGGATTTCATCGGCGAGTTGCTTGGCAGAGACGATATCGTTGCGGGCCGATGCCGAGAAGAATTCGAAGCGGTTTCGGCCGAGACCTTTGGCGCGATAGAGTGCAATGTCGGCGTCGAGCAGCGTCTGCTTGGCGTCGAGCTTGGCGCCGCCATTGACCGCGATGCCGATGCTGGCGCCGAAACGGCAGTCATGCCCCTCATATCTGACGGGTCGGCGCAATTCGCGGATTAGGCGTTCGGCCAGGCTGGCGATCTTCTTCGATGCAGCATCGACGGCGCAGAGGATGACAAATTCGTCACCGCCGATACGGGCGACGAAATCGGCGGCGCGGACGGAATGTCTGAGCACATTTGCGGTGTGCTGCAGCATGGCGTCGCCCGCCCGATGTCCGAGGGTATCGTTGATCTGCTTGAAGCGGTCGAGATCGATATGCAGAACCGCCAAAGCGAGGCCTTTAGCCCGGCATTGCGCCGCGCGGTCGTCGAGCATCTTGTCGAGATAGCGGCGGTTCGGCAGGCCGGTGAGGTAATCGTGCAGCGCCAGATGTTCGATGCTTTCCTTGGCGGCTTCGAGTTCGCGGTTGCGGGCTTCCGCCAGTTCCTTGGCACGCTGCAGCTCATTGCGAAGCGCGACCTCCTCGGTGACGTCCCAATTGGCGCCGATCAGCTTGCGCTGGCCGTTGCCGTCGACGAAGAAGGCCGAGCGGGCACGGATGATGCGCTCGACGCCGTCGCCGCGGATGATGCGGTATTCCTGCTGAAAGTCGCTGCCGCTTTCGACGCTGCGGTCGGCCAGCCCGAGCACTCGTTCCCGGTCGTCCGGGTGCAGGCTTTCGACCCAGGTCTCGCCGCCGATCTTGCGCGCCGCGCCCTGCAAGCCGTAAATGGCAATCAGCCGATCGTCCCATTCGACGCTGTCGTTTTCGATGTCGGCCTCGAAGACGCCGATGCGGGAAATTTCCAGCGCCAGGTCGAGCCGGCGTGACAGGCGCGACAGCGTCTCCTCGGCTTCCTTGCGGCCAGTGATATCGATATCCGTGCCGACGATGCGCGTCGGTACCCCGTTCTCATCCCATTCGACGCAGGCGCCACGGCAGTCGATCCAGACCCAGTGGCCGTCCCTGTGGCGTTCACGATATTGGAAGATCTGATAATCCGGATCGCCGGCATTCTGCCGCTCGATCGCATGAGCGACGAAGTCGCGGTCGTCGGGATGGACGAGTTGCAGCCAAGCCTCGTAGTCGCCGGCGACGTCCTCGTCCGGCGCCATTCCGCGGATGATTTTCCACGTCGGCGAATAATATTTCCGGTCGAGACGGTAATTGTGATCCCATACACCGAGGCCGGAACCAACAAGCGCATGGTTCCAGCGGCTCTCGCGCTCGGCCAGATCGGAATCGTCGGTCGACCCGTTGCCGACGCCAGCCTCAGCCGCTGTGAGATCGCCATGCGGTTTGTCGGCCTCCGGGCGGGCTTTCTTCACGGGCATTCTCGCTGATTTCATCTGGGCGCAGTCTGGGGGCTTTCTATTAAGAAATGCTTAGAAAGCAGTCGCTGAAATGGCGAGGGTCGGGTTTTCCAAATCAGGCAGAAAGGCGGCTGAGGAATTGGGCGAAGACCATTGTTCCTTCGGGCCACGGGCCGTGCCCAGACTCAGCATTGATATGTCCCGCTTCGCCGGCATCGACGAGAAATGAGCCCCAACTGCTGGCGATATCGTCGGCATGCTCATAGCTGCCGAACGGATCGTTGCGGCTGGCGACGGTGATCGAGGGGAAGGGCAGCGGGTCGCGCGGATAGGGCCCGAAGGTCATCAGGTGCTTGGGGCGAATGTCGGGATTGGTGACTTCAGGCGGAGCGACAAGGAAAGCGCCTGCCACCCGGTTGCGGAATAGCGGGATGGCGTGGATCGCCGAGGGCACGCCCAGCGAATGGGCGACGAGCACGACGGGGCGGGTCGAGGCATTCACCTCCTCGGCGATGCGGGCAATCCAATCCTCGCGGACGGGTTTTGTCCATTCGGCCTGTTCGACGCGCCGCGCCGTGCTGAGCTTCGCCTGCCAGCGGCTCTGCCAATGGCCGGGGCCGGAATTGGTGTAGCCGGGGATGATGAGAATATCTGCGTCTGAGGCTTTCATAGTGCCGCCGATGTGAGAAGGCTTGACCAAGATGTCAAGAGGGGGCGGCAAGGGAGCGACACGGGCGCTGAAATTTGTTATGTTGCTCCAGTGCCGGTTGCGGATTTCGTATCGGCTTACCCGCCGATGCATGTCCGCGGCCGACCAAGTCTCGGCTGAGGAGGAGAAAGCCATGGCGGCATTTCATGTCATGACGGGTGCCAGTGAAAACCTGGCGCGGCCCGTGGTCAATCGCATCGGCATCGCCGACGTCTTCGATGCGCTGAAGCGCGGGCTCGACGATTTCAGTGAGAAACCTTCCCATTACGTGTTCCTGTGCCTGATGTATCCGATTGCCGGCGTCTTCCTGACGCTTTGGACGTCCGGCGCCAACCTTCTGCCAATGGTCTTCCCGCTGATGTCCGGTTTCGTGCTGATTGGCCCGATTGCGGCGATCGGTCTTTATGAGATCAGCCGCCGACGCGAGGAAGGCCTCGATACGTCATGGACGCATGCGCTCGAGGTGCGCCATTCGCCGGCGCTGCCATCGATCATCGCTGTCGGGCTGATGCTCTTTGGCCTTTTCGTCGTTTGGCTGGTGACGGCACAGACGCTATACGCCAATCTTCTCGGCGAAGTGTTTCCGCGCACCATGACGGACTTCACCCGCCAGGTCTTCGGCACGGCGCAAGGCCTACAGTTGATCGTCTGGGGCAATCTCATCGGATTCGGCTTCGCGCTGGTCGTGCTGGCGATTTCGGTCATCACTTTCCCGCTGCTGCTCGATCGTGATATCGGGGCGGTTGCCGCCGTCGTGACCTCGATCCGTGCGACGGTCATCAATCCGGTGCCGGTGCTGCTCTGGGGCCTGATTGTCGCGGCGCTCCTCGTCGTCGGCACCATCCCGGTCTTTGCCGGACTCGCGCTCGTCATCCCGATCCTCGGTCACGCGACCTGGCATCTCTACCGCAAGCTGATTGCGCGGGAAGCTGTATAGCTTCGGTCCTGCCGCGGAAACCTTGATACCGTGCGATCCCCGATTTTCGGGAACCTCGAACCTGCCTCGGAGTTTTTTGCGAGAGCATGATTGTAGCAACATCATGCTCCCGAGACTCCGAGGAGAGATTTCAGAGGTGACGATGACGCATCTGTTTGCCCGCTTCGCAACCAAGGCATCGGAATGGGCGGGTAAGCCCGTCATCTTCATCCTGGCGCTGTGCGTCGTCATTATCTGGGCCTTGCTCGGCCCCTTCTTCGACTATTCGGAAACCTGGCAGCTCATCATCAACACGGGTACGACCATCATCACCTTCCTGATGGTCTTCGTGCTGCAGAACGCCCAGACGCGCGACACCCGGGCGATCCAAGCCAAGCTCAACGAAATCATTCTGACAAGCCATGCCGAGAACCGCTTCATCGGCATCGAAAATCTCGACGAGGAAGAGCTGAAACATCTCGACCAGCTGGTCGCCAAGGCTGCCAAGGGCAGGGGCGAGACGGAGGCTTGCAGTACTGCGGAGACCGCGGAAGCCGCTGCGCCGAAAAAGACCGATGCGCGTAAGCGATCGGCGAATGCTAAGGGCTCGAAGATGAAGCAACGACCGCTTGAGAAGAGCTGAATTCCGCAATATGCTTTATAACGCATGTCGGGTCTAAAGCTGTTTTGCAGGGGGAAATGCGCGATTCCTTTCTCAGAGAACCGCAGGTCGAATTGTTTTTTCAGGCCTATCTCATAGGGCTGCCATTGGGCCATTTGCCTTTTTTCTTCAGTGGTCTAGGCCTTGGTCTGCTGTTCGCGAAGTTTTTTCTTTCGCTTCCGATCGTTTTTTTATTGTTTATTTTTTATCGCATTAAATATGCCGCAGTAAATTCACGGCCATTTTTGTGGGGATCCATCATCTTTATCGCAACGTTGGTGTTAATCGTTGCGTCGTTCTTTTTGATGCGCGGCGGGATAAATGATCTCACACGAAAGGACATGACAATATTGGAGATTATCCTGATTGTGTCCGCTCCTTCTCTCCTTGCGACATGCATCTACTTCCCGGTCATGATCAGGCTGCGGCTAAGACGGAGCGTCGGGTAGACAGCACAGGAGACAACGGCGCCGGAAGGCGCCGCCATGACGTAGAAAAGAATCCTTATGCAGCTCCAAACACCCGCCGGAAGATCGTATCGACGTGCTTGGTGTGATAGCCAAGGTCGAACTTTTCGCGAATATCCTCCTCGGATAGCGCAGCGCGGACCTCCGCATCCGCCAGCAGCTCTTCCAGGAAATCCTTGCCCTGTTCCCAGACCTTCATGGCGTTGCGCTGCACCAGGCGGTAGGCGTCCTCGCGGGAGGTGCCAGCCTGGGTCAGCGCCAGGAGGACGCGTTGGGAGTGGACGAGGCCGCGGAACTTGTTGAGGTTCTTCTCCATGTTCTCCGGGTAGACCAACAGCTTTTCGATGACGCCGGCCAGACGTGAGAGGGCAAAATCGAGGGTGACGGTCGCGTCGGGGCCGATCATGCGTTCGACGGAGGAGTGGGAGATATCGCGCTCATGCCAGAGAGCGACGTTTTCCATGGCCGGCATGGCGTAGGAGCGGACCATGCGGGCAAGGCCGGTGAGGTTTTCGGTCAGCACCGGGTTACGCTTGTGCGGCATGGCCGAAGAGCCCTTCTGGCCGGGGGAGAAATATTCCTCCGCTTCCAGAACTTCGGTGCGCTGCAGGTGGCGGATTTCGGTCGCGAGACGCTCGATCGAGGAGGCGACGACGCCGAGGGTGGCGAAATACATGGCATGGCGGTCGCGCGGGATGACCTGGGTCGAGACGGGTTCTGCTTTGAGGCCAAGGGCCTCGGCGACATGTTCTTCGACGCGCGGATCGATATTGGCGAAGGTGCCGACGGCGCCGGAGATGGCGCAGGTCGCGACTTCCTCGCGGGCGGCGACGAGGCGCTGGCGGCAGCGTTCGAATTCGGCGTAGGCAAGCGCCAGTTTGACGCCGAATGTGGTCGGCTCGGCATGGATACCGTGCGAGCGGCCGATGGTGACCGTGTCCTTGTGTTCGAAAGCGCGGGTTTTCAGCGCTGCGAGCAGCCGGTCGAGATCGGCGATGAGGATGTCGGTGGCGCGCACCAGCTGGACGTTGAAGCAGGTGTCGAGCACGTCTGACGAGGTCATGCCCTGGTGGACGAAGCGTGCATCCGGACCGACGATCTCGGCGAGGTGGGTCAGGAAGGCGATGACGTCATGCTTGGTGACGGCCTCGATCTCATCAATGCGGGCGACGTCGAAGGTGGCCGCGCCGCCTTTTTCCCAAATCGTCTTGGCCGCCGATTTCGGGATGACGCCGAGCTCGGCCAGCGCGTCGCAGGCATGCGCCTCGATCTCGAACCAGATGCGGAACTTGGTTTCGGGAGACCAGATGGCGACCATTTCGGGCCGGGAGTAACGCGGGATCATGGGCGGCTGCCTTCACTTCAAGAGGTTAAGCATCGATGTTTTGTTTTTGCGCAATTTCGGGCGCAAAACCGCTGAACACTTTTGCTGAAATTGCTTCAGCGCCCCTGTAGCAAAGACGGGCGGCAATCTCAACGCATGCGTTTGGCAAGATGATAGCTGCTGACGACAAGGCAGACGAGGCCAAGCGGCAGGAAAAGGCGAAGGCCGATCACCAGGAACTGGTAGACGGCGCTGATGCTGGTGAAGATGAACTGGAAGACCCAGGTGCCGCTTCCGAAGGGCGCATGCCAGCGCGAATAGAAGATTCGATATTCCATCGCGAAGAGGAAGGCAGTCATCGCGATCGTGGCCGCGATCAGCGCCACGAAAAAGGCGGCGAAACGCGCCTCCGGCGGTTTGCCATAGGCGAGGAAGCGGGCAGTCGGCAAAGCGAAGGGCCAAGCGAGCAGGCCGCCGAGGAAATAGAGCGCGGCGACTTCGGCAAGGCGGCTCGTCTCCAGGCCGTTACGCAGATACAGACCGAGCATAGCAGAGGCGAGCATCTGCATGCCCCAGAGCGGCGCGCCGGCAACCAGATCCGGGTAGGGCGGCCATGCCGCTCGCACGCGACTCCTCCGGCGCTCCATTCTGGAATAATCCAGGCTCAGGGATGAACCGGGACGGCGATCCAGCGCCCGTTCCTTTGCGCATCGAAGGCCAGGACCAGGGCGATATGAACCTGGTTTGCAGCTTCCGGCTGATAGACGACGGCGCCGCCGATCCTGAATTCGACCGAGCATGTGCGCTCGGCCGGAACAGCCGTCGCCTGCCGCGCCGCCTGACGGTTCGGGACACCTTCCTTCTCGATCATCTGCAGGCTGAAGCCAAGGATCCGCTTGTCGACCGTTGCGCATTCCTTCGGCGTCGGCACCGGCATCTCGCCGAGTGAGAGGGTATAGGGCGTCTTCGGCGGTCCATCGATCGCAAGTGTGGTGTAGCGAAGCGTCTTCGAGGGCGAGCCGAGCTCGGTTGGCGGGTTGAAGGCGGCAATCAGACCCGGATTTGTCAGAAGGTCGTACTTATCCATCTGACTGCGCGCCGCCGTCAGGTTCTGGCGGCGGGCCTTGGAAAGATTGGCGTCCTTATCCGTCAGTTCGGTGCGGAAGGGGGTGCCTTCGAGATATTGGCCGCTGTCGGTATTGATGAAGTAGGTTTCGGAATAGGGGACGCTGCCGCTTTCCTTGATGCCGAATTCCTGAAATGCAAAGACCTTGCCGTCGGCGGAAAAGCCGATCGGCTGGATGCTGGCAATGTCGCCGGCCAGCGACAAGCCGGGCAGGCCGGCCAATGCGGCGGCAAGCATGCCGCCAATGATCAGACGCTTCTTCATGTTCGTGCCCCTTCGGCTGCCTGACGCAATTCGGCGACGGTCCTACGGTAGCTGTCGACCGTACCACTCTTGAAAATTGCCGAGCCGGCGACGAGCACGTTGCCGCCGGCTCGCGCGATATCAGGCGCCGTTTCCACGGTGACGCCGCCGTCGACCTCGAGTTCGATCGGCCGGTCACCGATCAGAGACTTTGCCGCGGCGATCTTGGCCGTCATTGCGGGAATGAATTTCTGTCCGCCGAAACCGGGATTGACCGACATGATGAGGATGAGGTCAACGTCGTCGAGCACGTTCTCGATGGCGCTCAGCGGCGTCGCCGGATTGATCGTCACGCCGACCTTCTTGCCGAGATTGCGGATGGTCTGCAGCGAGCGGTGCAGATGTGGCCCGGATTCGGCATGGACGGTGATGCGGTCGCAGCCGGCCTTGGCGAAGGCTTGGAGATAGTCATCGACCGGAGAGATCATCAGATGGCAATCGAAAGTGGCTGATGTGTAGGAACGCAGCGACTTGATGACATCGGGACCGAAGGAGATGTTCGGCACGAAATGCCCGTCCATCACGTCGAGGTGGATCCAGTCGGCGCCGGCGGCCGTGACGTCACGCACCTCCTCGCCGAGCCTGGCGAAATCCGCCGCGAGGATCGAAGGGGCAATGCGAATGGGCAGCGTCATCAAGTCTTACTCCCGTATGGGCGCCACTTGCGCACGGCGCCGGAATTCAGGGCTGGCAGCCGCTCATTGCGTCGGCGCAGCAGGTGGAAAAAAGCCATTGCCCCGCCATTCGAGCAGGCGGTAGGGGTTTTGCGAAAGCTCATGCGCGCCGGTGAAGGCGACGGCGCCGATCGGTGTCTGGAATGTCGTGCCGACAAGTGTCTCCCGCAGCGGCTTGCCCGCGGCCGCGGCGGCTTCGGCCGCCCGGCCGGCAATCAGGGCCGCCGCCAGGGATGGCAGGACATAACCTTCGGGCTCGGTGCCCTTGGCGCGCAAAGCGTCGGCCGCCGGCCCGCCTTCCGGTAAAAGCGCATATTCGGGCAGGGCGACGGCACGCACGCGAGGAGTGAGCGGCAGCGGCTGATCGGCGGCGCGCATGGCATCGCCGCCGAGGATCGACAGCGGAATGTTTTCCGCCTTGGCGTCGCGGGCCATGACGGCGACATCACTGCGATCGCCGCCGACGAAGACCCTGGTGGCGCCGGCCCGTTTCAGGCGGCGCACCAGGGCGATCTGCTGCTCCTGTCCCGGCCGGTAGGTATCGGTGAAAACCGGCTTCAGGCCGTTCTGCTCCAGCGCATTGCGCACAGCTTCCGTCAGTTCGCGGCCATGAATGGTGCCGTCCTCGATCAGCGCGATCGGGTCGGCTGCCCAGTCCTTGAGGATCACCTCGATGATCTTTGCTGCCTCAGTGCCATCGGCCGGTGCCAAGCGGAAGAGCGGCCAGCCGTTTTTCAGCGCATCCTCCATCAGGATGCGCGAACGTGCCGAAACGGTGATCGCGGGAATATTGGCGTCCTTCAGCTTCGGCAGTGCGCCTTCCAGCGTCTCACTGCAGAGAAAACCGATTGCGATCTGAACCTTGGCATTGACGAGCGCATCGGCGACCGCCGCGCCGCTATTGTCCTCGCAGGTCTCGTTGACGGCGACAAGTGTATTGCCGGACTGCTGGATCTCGAAACCGGCTCCGGCAGCGATCTGCGCGCCGAGGAGGCCGAGCGGCCCCCCCTGCGGGGCGATGACGCCGATCGTCACGCCGGCCGCATGGCCTTGCGCCGCCGTTCCGAGCAGCGTCAGAAAGGCTGCTATGCCACGCAGGTTGATCATAAAAGGCGAAGATCCCTAGCCATCGTCAATGCCCTTTTATCCGCAAGGCCGCAATCGTCAAAGAAAAACAAGCGGAACCCGCCGCTTTTCACCGGTCCTATTGTAGAAAAGGTAACCGATGCTCGCCATATTGGCGCGATAGCAAGTCGAACTACGGCGTCGGACCTCATTTCAGTCGCGCAAAGGACACTGTAGCATTTTGAATTGCTGCATAGTTCTCCTTAAATCGATCCCGATTTAAGGAACGACGCAGGCAGAAGAGCGCGCGGGAGAAGCACGTGTTGAACAGGCAGCATATCGACCCCGGCCTTTATCGCGATGCCATGAGCCGTTATGCCGGTCATGTGCAGCTCGTGACGACGGCGATGGAAGGTCTGCGCCGCGGCGTCACCATCACCGCCGCCTGCTCGGTCTCGGACAATCCGGCTTCGGTGCTGATCTGCCTCAACAACACCAATCCGAAGAACGAGATCTTTTTCCGAAGCGGCATCTTCGTGCTCAACACGCTCGGCGCCCACCACCAGGGCGTCGCCGACGCCTTCTCCGGGCGCACCGCGATTGCTAATGACGAGCGCTTCGCCAGCGGCCGTTTCGACACGCTCGTCACCGGCGCCCCCGTTCTTGCCGATGCGCTCGCCGCCTTCGATTGCCGGGTGACAGACATCAAGGAAATGCCGACGCACAATGTCATCTTCGGTGAGGTTGCCGCCGTCCGCTTCAGCGAGAAGCACCCGGCGCTTATCTATATGAACCGGGATTATCACACACTGTAATGCGGCTGGCGGGGATGCGAGGAAACAGAAAATGGATAATGCCGGGATCGAGGAAATGTTTCAGGGGCTCGGCCCCGTCACGATCAAGCGCATGTTCGGCGGCAAGGGCATTTATCATCTCGGGCGCATCGTCGCCGTCGAAGTGCGCGACGAGATGCTGCTGAAGGCCGATGAGAAAAGCGCTCCGGAATTTGCCGCCGCCGGCGCCACGCAATGGGCCTATGAGGGCAAGAAGGGTAAACCGGTGAAAATGCCCTACTGGTCAATCCCCGAAGAGGCCTACGACGATCCCGATCTGATGGCGAAATGGGTAAGGCTTGCCTATGAGGCGGCGCTTCGCGCCGAAAGTTGAGCGCGGTAGAGCTTTTCCGGGTTAGTCGACCGGCCGGCGCGCATCGTAGCCCAGTTCTACGGCTAAGCCGGCCGGTCGATCAGCCGGCCCGTCTCAGCCAACCCTCCCGCAGATTTGCCTGGCAAATCTGCAAGACTTTGGAATCGCCGGGCGCACTTGTCGCTTCGCCGTGGCGAAGCGGTGCGGCCGGTGGGCCGGGCATCTCTAGCCAGGATCAAAGGCGATCGGCTCGGACCTACCTTGGGGTATGCCCGTCGCCAATCGCCTTTGCCCTGACGAAAACCTGCTCCGGCAGAATGCTTCAATCTAACCCGGAAAAGCTCTAGCTGTTTGGTCCCGGCATTTGGTGGAGCGGATTGATGATAAAACGTTCGGGCTGTGAAGCCCATGCCTTGCATATGAACTCGTAGGGTGTGAGACCCTTGAGGGTCTTGAGGCTGCGGCCGAAATTGTAAGCGGCGACAAAGTCGGCAAGATGCTGGCGCAGTTGATCGTGGCTTTCATAGTAGAAGCGTCTGACGGTGGCATCCTTGATGGTTCGGTTCATTCTCTCAACCTGACCGTTGGTCCATGGATGCTTTACCTTGGTGGTGCGGTGCTCGATATCATTGGTGGCGCAGGTGTATTCGAAGGCATGGGCCCGGAAACGTTCGCCATTGGCGATTGCTTCTTTGATCAGCGGCACAGCGGAGCCTCCAGCGCCGGGCGTGGTGAACTGGATCCCGTTGTCGGTGAGCACTGTGTGGATCTTGTAGGGGACGGCTGCAATCAAGCGCAGGAGGAACTCGCGCGAGACGGCGGTGGTGGCCTTCTCGTGCAGTTCGACGAAGGCAAACTTCGAGGTGCGATCGATGGCAACGAACATGTGCAACTTACCCTGTTCGGTGCGCACCTCGGCAATGTCGATGTGGAAGTAGCCGATCGGGTAGCTTTTGAACTTCTTCTTTGCCGGCCTGTCGCCGTCGACATCCGGCAGGCGGCCGATGTCGTGGCGCTGCAGGCAGCGGTGCAGCGACGACCGCGTAAGATGGGGGATCGTCGGCTGTAGTGCATAGAGGCAGTCATCGAGCGGCAGCAGCGTATACCGGCGAAAGGCAACGATAACAGCCTCCTCCTCGACGGAGAGCACCGTCGATCTAGGCTCTTTCGGGCCGGTCGGAAGGTCCGCAACAGAGGACCGCTTCCGCCACTTGGCGACGGTCTTCTGATTGATCCCATAACGCTTCGAAAGCGTCCTCAGGCTCTCTTGACTATGTTGTATCGCTCGACGGACTGCCTCTGTCGTCGTGGCGCTCCCATGAAGAACCTGGCCCATAACGCATCCTTTGATTCGGAA
>NZ_MXPU01000037.1 GCF_002204185.1 Rhizobium esperanzae
CGGAACGACCTCCTCCTCGGCGGCCGTCGCCGTCAGTGCCCCTTGGGACGCCAGCTTGCGCCAGGCGAACAACTGGTTCGGCTGGATGCCATGCCGACGCGCGACGATGCTCACCGTCGCGTCCGCCTCATAGGTTTCGTGGATGATCGCGAGCTTCTCTGCCGTGCTCCAACGCCGCCGACGTTCCGGCCCGGCGAGGACTTCCATCTTAAAATTGCTGCTAGTCATATTACCAACATTCCTCCTACCCACTTAGCTAAGTGGCGGAGCATGTCCGGGCCTTTCGGGGGCTAATTCAGAATGCCTAAAACCCATGTCGTACTGGCCCCGTTTGCATTACCTCATATGTCCGCAGCTTTGTTGCCGATCGGACAGCACAGATGATGTGAGCAACGCGCAAAGTTCGCGAGTCCGCCAATGCGTTCGTGTGCACAACGCGACCCGAGCTAAGCGATTAGGCCATGTGTTCCGTTGGAAACGAGCCGACTGTACTTGGATTATCTAGCGGGATGTCTGTGGGGCATGACTGATTCTGTGGTAAGACTGGGAGGGCAAGGGTTCTGAATCGCCGCGGCGCGGATAAATTGGATCATTCTCAGCCTCCGTTGCGGTCGTTCCCGCAATTGCGCGGGAGCAGCCGTGAAGGAAACGGGCTGAAGCCGGAATCGCCCGGCCCCAATATCAATGGGTGATCACCTCGAACCGCCGCAGGAAAAACAGTTCTTATTGCAAAGCTGCCAAGAGGAACGCCGCCGATCCGCTCCACAGCCCTCCCAGACCCGGTATCGCTCAAGGCTTGCCCGTTGCCGAAACCGAAGCGCACGTGCCATCGAACTTCATGTCGGACGCCGTCAATCAAAAGCGTACATCCGAGCAATGAAAATCAAACTACTGCACGCCAGCGTTAATTTCGGCCTTGCCAATGTGACTACTCTCTGGAAGGTTCCACTTTTCGAGAAGCCGATCATAAGTCCCCTCCTCTATGAGTGTTTGTAGTGCGTCTTTCAATTTTTCGCCGAGTTCGGTATTTTCGCTTAGGAAGCCCATCCCATACATGTTACGGCTGAGAGGTTGACCCACAACAAGATATTTGTTGCTATCCTTTTGGTTCGCAACGGCAAGCGTTCCAGCGCCGTTGACAGCTCCCGCAACTCTACCCTGCTTGAGCAACAATAGATTATTTGCTGAGTTTTCTCCAAACGCAACATTGATGGCTGCCTTGCCATTTTTTACGCAATTTGCATCGCTCCAGGTTTTCACACGATCTGCCTGCGTCGGATCTCCGCGTGTAGTCGCTACACTTTCGCCGCACAGCTGCATAGGGTCGCCGTACTTATTAGCGTTTTCGCGTAGTGTGAAGAATACAAATGGTTCGTATACATAATCGACGAAGTTCAGGCCGCCTTCTCGCCGGTCCTTTCTATCGGTAACGGCGGTGCCGTAAAAGTCGACTCGACCTGTCTTTAGCGGTGCCAAGCTAAGTAATTGCGCATATGTAAATTCTGCCCATTCAATTTTCGCGCCCATCTTAGCGGCTATTGCTTCCGCAAGATCATGATCGAAACCCGCTAGCTCATTCGTCTTTTCATCCTTGTACGAAAACGGCGGATAGTAGGTAATCGTTGCCGCCTTCAGCACCACTTCTTCCCCTCCTGCCCACACGTTAAGCGCGAACAAACAACTTGCGGCCGTCACCGCACTAACCACAAGCCTATAATTGTTGGGCTTCATCGTAATGCCCCCCTTTCATTGGTCATACTTCGTTGGAGAGTCTTCAACTCAGCACTGCTGAGATGAACTTCAGCGTCCGTTCTTCGGTCGGTTGGACGAGCACTTGACGAGGCGAGCCGATCTCTACGATCTGGCCATGCTCCATAAACACGACTCGGTTGGCTACTTCCCGAGCGAATCCGAGTTCATGGGTGACAACGATCATAGTCATGCCCGTTTCCGCAAGTTTACGCATGACGGTGAGCACTTCACCCACAAGTTCCGGGTCGAGCGCCGAGGTCGGTTCATCAAACAACATTAGGGACGGCTTCATGGCTAGCGCGCGCGCAATGGCGACGCGCTGTTGTTGGCCGCCCGACAGCTCGATGGGATACGACTCGCTCTTATGGGCTAAGTCGACCTGCTCGAGCAGTGCAAACGCCTCATCGCGCGCAGTCAGGAACGGAACCTTGAGAACCTGGGTCGGTCCTTCGATTATGTTTTGCAGTGCCGTCATGTGAGGGAAAAGATTGAACCGCTGGAAGACCATTCCCGTCAACAGCCGCTGCTGAGCAACCTCTTGGTCGCTTAGCTCGTAGAGCTTGTTGCCGACTCTGCGATACCCAACAAGATTTCCGCCAACCCACAACGCACCGCCGCTTAGGGTTTCGATCTGGTTGATACACCGAAGGAGCGTACTCTTGCCTGACCCTGACGGGCCGATCAGACATACGACCTCACCCTTTGCGATCGTCAGGTTAATGTCTTTGAGGGCTTCAAAGGTTCCATATGATTTGCGAAGGTTGCACGCATGCAATATATGGCTCATGCGGTTATTTCCTCACCGGCGCTGGAGAAGTCCGGCTTGAACCGCGCGCGTAGTGCGCCTCTATTCTGCCCTGCAGAAGAGTAAGCACTGATACCACGACTAGATACCAAATGTGTGTGTGTGTGCAACAAAAAGCAGTTCGATGACTCGGTTGTTGGTGTAGTAGATGTTTGATGCTGCATAAATCACTTCGGAGTATTGGATCACACTCGCGAGGGACGTCCACTTCACCATACCGATGAATTCATTACCGATAGGGGGAACAACGAATCGCATCGCCTGCGGCAATATTATCCGACGCAGAGCGTGGAGACCGGTCATCCCTATGGCGCTTGCCGCTTCATATTGGCCTAGGTCAACCGAAAGCAGCCCGGCGCGAACAACTTCAGAGGTGTAAGCACCCTGTGCTATGCCGAGCCCGAGCAGAGCAGCAACAAACGGCGTCATAATATCCACCGTGCGCCACTCGACGAAGCCCGGGACGCCGATAGTAGGAAAAACGAGCGCTAGATTGTACCACAGAAGAAGTTGCAGAAGTGACGGGAGGCCTCGGAACAGCCAGATGTAGCCCTTGGCAGACCAATTGATAATTGGGTTCGTGGAGAAACGCATTATCGCGATGGCTATACCAAGTATGATCCCGATGACCATCGCGAAAAACGCAAGGATCATTGTGTTGGCAATTCCCCAAATGATAACCGGGGAAGTTAGATATCGGCCGCTGTAGCTCCATTCAATCTGACCTCGCGCAAAAGCGAGTACGAGCCACAATGTTACCGCCAGAATAGCGGCTGCACTCGCATAGCGCCAACCCTGCTGGCGAGGGACGCGTTCCAAACAGGAGGTTTCAGACGCGGTGACGCTCGCATTCGCTGTTCCAGCCGAGTTGTTTCCGGCGATTGTCACTCTTGCTCTCCATTAATCAGCCTCGTTGATGCGCGTTCGCTGCGCAAGGCGTTTATATCTGGACATCCGAAGCATTATAGCCGGCAGCGGCGCACAGTTCGTGCAATCGGGAGCGCGTAGACGCAGTAAATGTGCTGCAAAATGAGGGATTAAGTCTAAATTCTGCATGACCGGCGATTGACGGACGCAAACCGGTGCCGGCAGAGTGCACGGCGAGCATGATAACAGGACAAGCTAGTGACCCCCTGGTTGTCCCCTTTATGAGTGAACTCTTTTACGTCCCGATTCTGTGTTGGGCGAGTTGGAAACCGGAAAAGGGCGAGCCTCGGGGCCTGTATGCTGCGGTCCAGGTTGCAATCATTTCTCTAGTGCGGACTGCTCATCAAGGCGCTCATCGCGCAGCCGGTCATTGAGGCTATCAACCGAGCCGTTCTGCATTGGATTCCCGGTAAGTTGTAGGGGTCTAGCGCCACTCGAAAGCATGATGCACCCGCCATTTTGGATAGCGTTGAGGTCAGCTCGGTTCCGTTTTCGGACACGATCACGAAGGGATAACCCCAGTTAAAGGCTGACGGCCATCCTTTCAAGTTCGCGACCGACAAGCTCGCCGGAGAGCGAGTTGTCGAGCGCGGTGACAAGGCACTCAGACAAATAGGACATGAGAGCCCCTGCGGTCCCCAGGGCGTCGGAGACGAGGGCAGGCTCTGCGCCCAGCGGGATAACTCGGCGCTCGCGCCCCCAAGTTCAGCATTCCCAAGGTGGCCGCTGGCTATGGCCAAGTGCATGTAGCCGGACTTCGGAAGCACTGTAGATTGTGCGTCACTGAGACACTGTGTTTGCGGCATAGATCAACACGCCCTTCCGGGCGCCGCATGAACAACGTGCCAATCCGAATTAAAAGACGTCAATCGGCGACACATTGGCAGAGCGTTTAATCGCTGCAGGAAATGTGCGCAGGTTTGACAAGGGCCGGGTAAATCCTGCGCTGAAACACTCTAGTTCAACGCCTTCGACCGTCACACTGAGCTACCATAACAGTAACTTAGTTCCAGCGAAGCGCTCCACGGGGGTACGCTAGGGGCTTTTATGAGCTTCGGAAAACTCTGACCGTCTTTCCAACACAGGGATATGACATGATCTATAATACAAACGTGCGGCCAAGGGAAATCCCGCTCCGCTCCCACGAAATTGTTATTATTGGGGGAGGTATTGCTGGAGCAAGCCTCGCATACCATTTGACGAAGCTTGGGAAAAAGGACGTCGTCATTCTGGAGCGGCATTCGCTTACGTCCGGCACAACTTGGCATGCGGCGGGGCTAATTATGCAAACGCGTGGCACTCACGCGTTGACTGAAATTGCCAAATACAACGCTGAACTATATGCGTCTCTTGAGGCTGAGACAGGTCAAGCGACTGGGTTCAAACAGAACGGCACCTTGGGTGTAGCGAGGACTAAAGATCGCCTCCATGAAACTGCTCGTAATGCGTCGGTGGCAAAGAGCTTTGGGCTGGAGGCGCATATGATTTCGCCCCGTGAGGCGAAAGAGCTGTACCCAGCAATCGATTCTTCAATCATTGAAGGTGCCGTCTTCATTCCCAACGATGGCCAGACCAACCCAATCGACACATGTATTTCGTTGGCAGCTGGTGCGAAGAAAAACGGCGCAAAAATTCTCGAGCAAACCGAAGTGACCGACCTGTGGCGCACCCCTGAAGGTCTGTACCAGCTTCGAACGAGCCATGGGGTTGTCGAAGCCGAGATCTTGGTGCTCGCATGCGGCCTTTGGACGCGAGACCTCGCAGCCAAATTAGGCGCACGTGTTCCTTTGTTCGCTGCCGAGCATTTTTACGTCGTTACAGAGCCTATGGACTTTGTGAAGCCAACTTTGCCGGTTCTCAGAGACACCGACGGACACGTTTACGTTAAAGAAGATGCAGGCAAATTGTTGGTAGGTGCATTCGAACCTTGGGGTAAAGCGCTTCCCATGGAGAAGCTTCCCAAGGATTCAGCATTCATCGAATTGTGGGAAGACTGGGATCACTTCGAATTGCCCATGACGAAGGCAATCGAAATAATTCCTGCGTTGGAGAATGCCGGAATTGCAAAGTTTTTCAACGGACCAGAAAGCTTCACGCCCGACCTACTTTTCATGATCGGCGAAGTGCCCGGCATGAAGAATCTTTTTGTATCGACCGGATATAATTCCGAGGGCATCGAATTCGGTGCTGGTGCAGGTCGCGCTCTGGCTGAATGGATCGTTGCGGGGGCGCCACAGATGGACACCAGCTTCATCGACGTTGCGCGTTTCCATCCTTTCCAAATTAACAAGAGTTATTTGAGGGATCGGATACCCGAGGTGCTCGGCCTACACTACAAGATGCATTGGCCAGGCCACCAACCCGCAACCTCTCGCGGAGTACGAAAGAGCGCGCTTCATGACAGATGGGCGAGACTCGGGGCTAGCTTCGGTGAAGGAATGGGCTGGGAGCGGCCGATGTGGTTCGCTGGTGAAGGCGAAACTACGGATAATATCTATTCCTACGAACAACCGAACTGGTTCAAGAATACCGAAGCGGAGTGCTTGGCGGCACGTTCGGGTGCGGTCCTGTTTGATCAAAGTTCATTTGGAAAGCACCTAATTCAAGGTCGTGATGCCTGCAACTTTCTACAGCGGCTTTGTGCCGGGAACGTGGATGTGCCGGTCGGCAAGCTCGTTTACACCCACATGCTAAACGAGAAGGGCGGCATTGAAACAGACGTCACGGTCAATCGACTATCGGAAACCCAGTTCCTAGTTATTTCGTCCGCTACGGTCCATCCGCGCGATAAAGCGTGGATCTCGCGGCATATAACAAATGAATGGAGTGTCACTCTTACAGACGTCACATCTTCGTACGCGGTGCTGTCGCTGCAAGGCCCGAAGTCGCGCAACATATTGAGCAAGGTTACCCCCGCAGACCTAACCAATGAAGCTTTTCCCTTTGCCACTAGCCAGGAAATTGATGTCGGGTATGCCCGCATCATAGCAAACCGGCTCACCTACATAGGGGAACTCGGCTGGGAGCTTCATGTCCCGACGGAAATGGCTCAACATGTATTCGACGTGCTCTGGGAAGCTGGTAAGGAATTTAATCTAAAGCCAGCTGGATATCACGCGCTCGAACATCTGCGCTCTGAGCGGGCATACCGAGAATACGAACTTGATTTAACACCGGTCGATACTTTGCTTGAGTCGGGGCTCGGGTTCACAATCGATTGGAGCAAGGCCGGTGGCTTCGTTGGTAAAGAAGCCACAGCAACACAGAAGGCTTCGATGCCGCTGAAGAAGCGGCTGATTTCCTTCAAGTTGCGAAACCCGAAACCCGTGCTTTTTCGAGAAGAACTAATTAGACGCGATGGAAAAATCGTCGGCTACATTTCGTCAGGAGTCAAAAGCTTCACTCTCGGTACCTCGATCGGACTGGGTTACGTAAACGATCCAAATGGCGTGACAAAGGAACTGCTTGAGAAGAGCAATTGGCAGATCGAAATCGCCGGCGAATTCTACGACGCAGACGCTTCCCTCCAGGCCTTTTTCGATCCTACCGGAGAGCGGCTAGGACGATAGCGTCTGGCTTAGAGCGAGAGCGCTTTGAAGTGAAGGCGCATTCGTCAATCGATGGCGCAGCTGATTGGCGGTGTCAGATTGCTTGCGCGACGACGCAACTCGACGCGTCGTCGCTTGTGATGGAAGGTTTCTGGAAGTGAAAATCATAGTTCCTGTTAAGCGAGTTGTCGACTACAACGTCAAGATTCGTGTGAAGCCAGATGGCACAGGCGTCGATCTCGCGAATGTGAAGATGTCGATGAACCCCTTCGACGAGATCTCGGTCGAGGAGGCGCTCAGGCTGAAGGAAGCCGGGAAGGCCGCGGAGGTGATCGTCGTCTCGATCGGTCCGGCCAAGGCCGAAGAGACGCTGCGCACGGCGCTTGCCATGGGTGCCGACCGCGCCATCCTGGTGGAGACCGACGATGCCGTCGAACCGCTCTCCGTCGCTAAGATCCTGAAAGGCGTTGTCGACGCCGAACAGCCGGGTCTCATCATCGTCGGCAAGCAGGCGATCGATGACGATTCCAATCAGACAGGACAGATGCTCGCAGCGCTGCTCGGCACGGCCCAGGCAACCTTCGCGTCGAAGATCGAGATCGGCGACGGCAAAGCGCAGGTGACGCGCGAGGTCGATGGCGGTTTGCAGATGATCGAAGTCAAGCTTCCAGCCGTCGTCACATCAGACCTGCGTTTGAACGAGCCGCGCTACGCCTCCCTGCCGAACATCATGAAGGCGAAGAAGAAGTCGGTCGAGAAACAAGCTCCTGCCGACTTCGGCGTCTCCACCGCGCCGCGCCTGAAGGTCTTGAAGACCGAGGAGCCGTCCGGCCGCAAGGCGGGCGTCAAGGTCAAGTCGGTTGCCGAGCTGGTCGAGAAGCTGAAGACCGAAGCCGGCGTCCTCTAAGGTTCGAAAGGAAACATCCCCATGGCCATACTTCTCCTGGCTGACCACGACAATGCCAGCCTTTCCGACCAGACCGCCAAGACGCTGACGGCGGCAAGCCAGATCGGTGGCGATGTCGCCGTTCTCGTCGCCGGCAAGGGCGCCGATGCTGCCGCCGATGCTGCCGCCAAGCTCTCAGGCGTCTCTAAGGTACTGCTTGCCGAAAACGACGAGCTTGCCAACAATCTAGCCGAGCCGCTGGCTGATCTGATCGTCTCGCTGGCCGCAGGCTATGACACGATCATCGCCGCCGCCACCTCGACCGGCAAGAACGTGCTGCCGCGCGTGGCAGCTCTCCTCGACATCGCGCAGGTCTCCGAGATCATCGAGGTCGTCTCATCAGACACCTTCAAGCGTCCGATCTATGCCGGCAATGCCATCCAGACGGTGCAGTCGACCGACGGCAAGAAGGTCATCACCGTGCGTACGGCCTCGTTCGCCGCAGCAGCGGAAGGCGGTTCCGCTTCCGTCGAAGTGATCCCGGCCGCTTCCGATCCGGGCCTCTCGACCTTCGTTAAGGACGCGCTGTCGGTCTCCAACCGCCCAGAACTGACCTCGGCGAAGATCATCATCTCAGGCGGCCGGGCACTCGGCTCGGCGGAGAAGTTCAGGGAAGTCATCCTGCCGGTGGCCGACAAGCTCGGTGCTGCCGTCGGCGCCTCGCGCGCTGCCGTCGATGCCGGCTACGCGCCGAACGACTGGCAGGTCGGCCAAACCGGCAAGGTCGTGGCGCCTGATCTCTACATCGCTTGCGGCATCTCGGGCGCCATACAGCACCTCGCCGGTATGAAGGATTCGAAGGTAATCGTCGCCATCAATAAGGACGAGGACGCCCCAATATTCCAGATCGCTGATTACGGTCTCGTCGCCGACCTCTTCGAGGCTCTTCCTGAACTCGAAAAAGCGCTTAGGGATTTGGCGCCGTAGCCAAGTGACCGCTGAGGAAAAACAAGATCGAGGAATGTTATGCCGTCCTATGTTTTGACTATCACCTGTAAATCCACGCGAGGCATTGTCGCCGCGGTGACTGGTTACCTCGCCGATATCGGCTGCAACATCGTCGACAGTTCCCAGTTCGACGACTTGCATACTGGCCTCTTTTTCATGCGACTTACTTTTCTTTCAGAAGTGGGGGCGGATCGAACGGCAATCACGGAGGGCTTTGTTCCGGTTGCCGAAAAATTCGGCATGACCTACGGGTTCAACGACAGCGAGGAGCGCATGAAGGTGCTGCTGATGGTGTCGCGCTTCGGCCATTGCCTCAACGACCTGCTCTATCGTTGGAAAATCGGCGCCCTGCCGATCGAGATCGTCGGCGTTGTCTCAAACCATTTTGATTATCAGAAGGTGGTCGTCAACCATGACATCCCCTTCCACCACATCAATGTGACTAAGGAAAATAAGCCGCAGGCCGAAGCTCAACTCGTCGAACTCGTCCAGCAGACCGGCACCGAGCTCATCGTGCTTGCTCGCTATATGCAGGTGCTTTCCGATGCGCTGTGCAAGAAAATGTCGGGCCGGATCATCAACATCCACCACTCCTTCCTGCCGTCGTTCAAGGGCGCCAACCCCTATAAGCAGGCCTATGGCCGCGGCGTTAAGCTGATAGGCGCCACCGCCCATTACGTCACCGCCGACCTCGATGAAGGCCCGATCATCGAGCAGGACATCGCCCGCATCACCCACGCCCAGAGCGCTGACGACTATGTCTCGATCGGCCGCGACGTCGAAAGCCAGGTGCTGGCCCGCGCCGTGCACGCGCATATCCACCATCGCTGCTTTATCAACGGCAACCGCGTAGTCGTCTTCCCGCCGAGCCCGGGTTCATACGCATCCGAGCGTATGGGCTGAGCCATGAACGCCAGCGTGATCGATGGGAAGCAAGTTGCTGCTTCCGTAATTGATGCCGTCAAGTCCGCGACAGCTGTCTTGGGCGTGAACGGCATTAAACCTGGTCTTGCCGTCGTGATCGTCGGCGACGATCCAGCGAGCCATGCCTATGTTGCTTCCAAGAGCAAAATGGCCGAGGAGTGCGGGTTTCTTTCCATTCAACACACTCTGCCACAGGCCACCACTCAGGCCGAAATCGAGGCACTCGTGACAGCGCTCAATGCCGATGCGGCCATCCACGGCATCCTCGTACAATTGCCGCTCCCTAACCACTTGAACTCAGAACCGCTCATCCAATCAATCCTGCCGGAAAAGGATGTCGACGGCCTGAACATCGTCAATGCCGGCAAACTCGCGTCCGGTGATCTCGAGGGCGGTCTCATTTCTTGCACCCCGGCCGGTGCGATGGTCTTTGTCCGCCAGACCCATGGCGAGGATCTTTCCGGGCTCAATGCTGTCGTCATTGGACGTTCTAATCTATTCGGCAAGCCGATGTCGGCGCTGCTCCTCGCGGCCAATGCGACGGTAACGACCGCTCACTCGCGCACTAAGGATCTGCCGACCGTCTGCCGCAATGCCGATATTCTGGTTGTTGCCGTTGGACGCCCTGAGATGGTGAAGGCCGATTGGGTTAAGCCCGGCGCGACAGTGATCGATATCGGCATCAACCGTGTGCTGGCGCCGGAAAAGGGCAAGGGCAAGACCAAACTGGTTGGCGACGTCGCTTTTGCGGAAGCTGCCGAGGTCGCAGGCGTCATCACTCCGGTTCCGGGTGGTGTCGGCCCTATGACAATCGCCATGTTAATGGCCAACACCGTCATTGCCGCTCATCGCACGTACGGCAGGACACCACCACGGTTTCGAGGCTGGATTGACGAATGAACGAAGATATCGAACGAGCCGAACGTGAGAGCATGGAATTCGACGTCGTGATCGTCGGCGCCGGTCCGGCCGGTCTTTCAGCGGCGATCCGGCTGAAGCAGGTCAACCCGGAACTGTCGGTCGTCGTCCTGGAGAAGGGGGCCGAGGTCGGCGCCCATATCCTCTCGGGCGCCGTGGTCGATCCGATCGGCATCGACCGGCTGCTGCCCGGCTGGCGCGACGAGGCCGATCATCCTTTCAAGACGGAAGTCACATCAGACCACTTCCTGCTGCTCGGCCCGGCCGGCTTGATCCGCCTGCCGAATGTGCTGATGCCGCCCTTGATGAACAATCACGGCAACTACATCGTCTCGCTCGGCAATGTCTGTCGCTGGCTGGCGACGAAGGCGGAAGAGCTCGGCGTCGAGATCTATCCAGGCTTTGCCGCAACCGAAGTGCTCTACAATGATAAGGGCGCGGTGATCGGCGTCGCCACCGGCGACATGGGCATCGAGAAGAATGGCGAGCCCGGCCCGAACTATACCCGCGGCATGGAGCTGCTCGGCAAATATGTGCTGATCGGCGAAGGCATGCGCGGCTCGCTTGCCAAGCAGCTGATCGCCAAGTTCGATCTCTCGAAGGACCGCGAACCGCAAAAGTTCGGCATCGGCATCAAGGAACTCTGGCAAGTCAAGCCGGAGAACCACCGCCTCGGCTTGGTGCAGCATTCCTTCGGCTGGCCGTTGGGGATGAAGACCGGCGGCGGCTCCTTCCTCTATCACCTCGAAGACAATCTGGTTGCCGTCGGTTTCGTCGTCCATCTCAATTACAAGAATCCCTATCTCTACCCCTTCGAGGAATTCCAGCGCTTCAAGACCCATCCTGCCATTCGCTCGACCTTCGAGGGCGGCAAGCGGCTGTCCTATGGGGCGCGCGCCATCACCGAGGGCGGTTACCAGTCGGTGCCGAAGCTGTCCTTTCCCGGCGGAGCGCTGATCGGCTGTTCGGCCGGTCTGGTCAACGTGCCCCGCATCAAGGGCAGCCACAATGCGGTGCTGTCGGGCATGCTGGCGGCCGAGAAGATCGCCGCCGCCATCGAAGCCGGCCGCAGCCATGACGAGGTCACCGAGATCGAAAACGAATGGCGCAAGGGCGACATCGGCAAGGATCTGAAGCGGGTCAGGAACGTCAAGCCGCTCTGGTCGAAGTTCGGCACGGCGCTCGGCGTGGCGCTCGGCGGTCTCGACATGTGGACCAACACCCTGTTCGGCTTCTCGTTCTTCGGCACGCTGAAACATGGCAAGACCGATGCGCAAAGCCTGGAGCCGGCCGCAAACCACAAGCCGATCGCCTATCCGAAGCCGGATGGCGTTTTGACCTTCGACCGGCTGTCCTCGGTGTTCCTGTCGAACACCAATCACGAGGAGGACCAGCCGGTGCATCTGCAGGTCAAGGACATGAGCCTGCAGAAGCGTTCGGAACACGATATCTATGCAGGCCCGTCGACGCGTTACTGTCCGGCCGGGGTCTATGAATGGGTGGAGAAGGACGGCGAAGACACCTTCGTCATCAACGCCCAGAACTGCGTGCACTGCAAGACCTGCGACATCAAGGACCCCAACCAGAACATCAACTGGGTACCGCCGCAGGGCGGTGAGGGGCCGGTCTATCCGAACATGTGATCGTGCGGCCCGATATCCGGTTTGGGCGCCGCGAACGGCTCCGCACGCGATGCGCGTCGACAACGAGAGAAAGCGTTTCCGGACATTTTCTCGTTGCAGCCATGATGAGTTCAAAGTATATCACCACAAGCCGTTTTCATTGTTTCGGCCAAAGACTCCTCGAATATTTCAAGGCCTTGACTTAGCGTCTCGGAGTCGATCGTGAGAGCCGGTAAGAACTTTATGACCCGACCAAAAGGTCCGCAACGTTCGACGACTAATCCCTTTTCAAATGCTGTGCGTGCAACTGCCCTTGCGATTTCCGCCACTTGGCAATCAAACCCATAAGCCATGCCCCGCCCGCGAACAATAAATCTCTTTCCATGCCTGCGTGAAATGGCCTCAAGTCGGCGGCGCATAAGTTCTCCCGTTCGCTGAACACCCTTCGAAAACGTCTCATCCCGCCAATAAAGATTCAAGGCTGCGGTTGCGGATACGAGTGCCAGATTATTTCCTCGAAATGTGCCAGTGTGCTCTCCTGGCTGCCATGCGTCGACCTCTTCTTTGATCAACAGTATCGATAGTGGTAGGCCGTATCCGCTTAGCGATTTCGATAACACGATGATGTCTGGCGACAACCCTGCAAACTGAAAGCTAAAGAATTCACCTGTACGACCACAGCCCATCAGGACATCATCAACTACAAAAAGAGCCCCTGCATCTCTTGCTATGGATTGGATTGACTGCAGCCACTCCTTGCTCGCTACGTTTATACCGCCCTCACCCTGTATAGATTCGATCAGGACGGCAGCTGGAGAATCGATTCCACTGCTCTGATCCTGCAACATCTTTCGCATATGATCAGCCGTATCAACATATGGCCCCAAATAGCTATCATAGGGCATCAAAGTAACTCCGAGCTTAGAAGCCCCGCCGGCCTTGCGATCGGAAAGCTTACTCGCCGCAGCAACAGAACCTAATCTAATACCATGATATCCATTCATGAACGAAATTATATTTCGACGTCCTGTGACTTTGCATGAAAGCTCTAAGGCCGCCTCAACGGCATCACTACCTGTTGGCCCCGTGAATTGGAATCGGTATTTCGGATACCGCTCCCGAAGTAGGACCGAGCTGAAAGTTTCCATAAATTCGAGTTTCGCAGGAGTGGCCATGTCAAGTCCGTGGACCACTGCATCCAATGCTAGGTATTCCGAAATAGCCGCTTTGATCTCGTGATTGTTGTGACCGTAATTGAGTGCTCCCGCACCAGAGAGAAAATCGATGATCTTTCGACCATCCTCCGTTAACATGATAGAGCCGCGCGCTCGACTGAAAATAGTTGGAAAGGATCGCGAGTATAAGCGGACATTTGATTCAAGGGTTTCGAAAGCCTGCATGCCACGAGAACCGGCAATCGCTTCACTCATGATCGTCTCCTGTGTAAGCAATCGGGATCGAGGAGCTTTCTTTCGGAGTGTACGCAACAGGACCGGGCGGTGGCACATGGGGCCTATGTTGTCAGCTTCTACTTCTCGAACGGCTCTACGAGATACCTGAAAATCACAAGAAGCGAACTACTCACGCTAGTAGTTGTCTAAGAATTGGAGTTGATGTTCGGTTCTGTTATGGATCTCAATGCGACAATCAAGAGCGACAAAATCCTCGGTCACTGGCGGCTATGGCATTCACACATTTGCCTATGCAACGGTGGCCCGATTTTCTTGCTGCAAGCAGGAGGGTTAAGCGGTAGGTGATTTGAGCCGGGAAAGCCGATGCAGAATCGATCGCTATGTCGAGAATTTCAACGGGCGCATGCCCGACGAGCATCTCAAAGAAATCCTCTTTTTCGGCCTCGACCATGCCCGAAGCGCTATTGCTGAACGGGCCGACGACAACCACTTCCGGCGAAACCTCCTTCCGCAAGCGAACTGTCGTGAATGAAATCCAGCGACCAGCGGGCATTGGCCTTCAACTTCGACCAGGATCGGTGCGCGCGTGCCGACAGCGCGCCAGGTATTCCGCTTGCGAACAGAAAGCCTTCTTCGCGATAGAGCCGGTAGATGGGGTTGCCCCGGACGGGCTCTCCTTCCCGCCGAAGCAGGACGAACAGCCGCCGGTAGCCGAAACGCCGGCGCTCGGTTCGAATGATAGCGGATGCCTTGCGGTCGGCGGATATGATCTGGCATGCCCGCCGTTCCAAAAGACCATTACGGTCCTCAGATGCGTGACGGCGTCACGCTTGGTGACAGATCCTACCACTAATGGAATGGTCCGACTCGCCCTCTCCCGCGTCTTAAGGCGATCGATCAAAAGGAGATTACAATGCCCCGAACGCAATTTGCCGCGCCCAGCGCCTGTCTACGGATTTGATATCGGTCAGATATCCACGTCGTCGGCCTCGGAAGCGGTGGCGCGCCGGTTCAGAAGGTTCGGTTCCGACGTGATATGCTGCTGCAGTTCTTCGAGCGCAGCGCCGGCGATCTTGGGGATCGAATCATGCGCTGGATCTCAGTAGGTCGCCAGGAAGATACAGGCGGTCAAACATAGGGTGCGCTTGATCCACCGCGCAGTTTGTGAAGCCCTACGTGAAGTCGAACAAGACCAACATCATCGATGCGGAGGCGTCGCTGAGGCAGCCGCCCGCCCAACGACGCGAATTGCTGCACCCAAGGGCAGAACAAGCCGACTTCAGGCTTTGCACCGGATGCGAGACCATGCTCGACCGGCGGAAAGCATAAGCTGCTCGGCATCAGCAAGAGTCTTATTCTCGCCCCATCTCCTCGATGGTCGCTCAATCTAGGCACGCGTCAGAATCGGCGACGCAAGTATAACACCATCTTAGCACGTGTAGCACCCACGCATATTGGCAGGTATGACCATTTTTAGGACGAGCTATTATTCGCCTCGAAACGCAAACCGGCTGCAGCTCCGCAAAGGAGAATTGCAGCGAGAAAAGCGAAGCCTGGTAGGCAAATACGAATCCTCGGCTTCTTTGAAGGCCGCATGATGCGGCCGGAAGCGCAATGGCCGCCAGTGGTGAACTCAATGAAGAATATTCCAATGGTAAGCACCGGAGAGCACATGATGGTCAGCAAGATCTTTGATCGCAGCAACGTGGTGTACGTGAGAAATGTTCCAGGAAAAGGTCGGGGAGTATTTGCCAATGTTCCGTTCAAGGTTGGGGATTTAATCGAGAGCGCTCCGACATGGGGATTTGATAAAGTGGCGGGAAGCTTGGTAGATAAGACAGGCTTATTTGAGTACTACTTCGTGCGTCAGGGTCGAAAACACGAGAAAGCTCCTGCGACAGGATACGTGGTCTTCGGCTTTATCTCAATTGTGAATCACTCTTTGAAGCCAAATGCACGAATAGTTTGGGCTGATGAAGAATCCGGCGCGTGGGCCAGCATTGTCGCAATCAGAGACATATCGGCGGACGAAGAGATAACGCACCGCTATACAAATATCAGTGCTTACCCTCTTCATATAAATTTCGTTGAATGAGGCAAAGATGATGCGCGGTCATACAGAACTACTTGATCGCTCGTCGTCCGCTGGAAGTGGTGTAAGTGATCAAAGCCGGCACCTACACCATTCCCAGGGACAATATATCGGGTTCGCCAATCTATCAAGGCGGATTGCCAGGGAAACAGCTGATTAGCGGCAAGCGCGGATTTCTGCGCACCTTCTGAAGCGCAGTGCTCTGAGGCATGAAGTGTCCACCAAAATAGGTGGACACCAAGTCGAGTATGAAGATGCTCCTAAACAGCAGGTTCGGCTTGTTGGTCGCGGCGGCCGCCGTCGATATGACCAAAGCCCGGCGTTTCGGTCTCTCGACTGGCGCGGGAACACGGCGTGAATGCTGATCTCGTACGCAAGTGGATGAAGAAAAGCAGAGAGGAGCGTCCTTCGCCCTTGGTCGCGGCGTTCGTTCCGGTTCAGGTTGCTCGGGATATGCACTCGGCTTCTACCGGCGATTTACTGACGAAGACCGAGCCGTTAGGCAAGCGCTCTCATGCATCCAGGGTGAGCGCGCTCCTGCCAAACGGGGTTAGCCTGACGGTGGAGTCCGACGATGTGGATGGGCTGGCAGCAATAATAGGAGCGTTGGGTCATGTTCAGACTGGGCGCTGATCTCAAGGTCTACCTACATCGCGAGCCGATCGACTTCCGCGCAGGCATCAACAGCCTTGCGGTTTTGGTGCAGGAGGTGATGGAGCTCGATCCCTTAGCTCCTGCGGTCTTTGGCTTTTGAAATCGCCGTCACGACCGGATGAAGCTCCTGTTCTTTGATCGGTCCGGTTTGTGATGGTCTTGAAGCGGCCGACTGAGGACAAGTTCCGGTGGCCCCGCCGGGAGGTGCCGGTCGTTGTGCTGACGACAGAACAGCTTCACTGGAAGCAGAATGTGCGGTTCAAGTACGCTTGCCGCCATTGCGACCGCACCAGGATCAACACGCCCATCGTAATCGCCCCGATGCCGAGGCAACCCCTGCCGGGCAGCATCGCTACCGCCTCGACCCTGGCCTTCGCGCTCGTCCACAAATACGTCGATGGCACACCGCTCTATCGCGTGGCGCAGACATTCGAGCCGGCCGGCGTTCCGATCAGCCGCGGGGTTCTACCTGTGAGCTTTCGGGAGGTTGTCCATTCAAAGCGGATTTAGGAGACTGGAGCTATCACACCTCGAGTCGGAAGGATCGCCGCGAATGAACATTCATAAGAATGCCCGACTGACGCCGTTGCGCCGGGAACAAATGGCGCTTGCTGTTATCGAAGGGCATCTGACCCAGGCTCAGGCAGCACAGGCCTATGGCGTCGCGGCCAAGATCGTCGCCCGTTGGGTCGAGCGTTTCAAGGCCGGTGGTCGAGAGGCGATGCTCGATCGTTCCTCCCGACCTCATGCCATGCCCCGGCAGACCAGTCAGGCGCTGGCGGAGCGCATCATCACGCTTCGCCGCCAGCGCCTGACTGGCAAGCACATCGCGATCGAAACCGGTGTATCTGCAGCGACGGTGAGCCGGGTTCTCAAGCGCGCAGGCCTCTCCCGCCTCAAGGATATCGAGCCGGCCGAGCCTGTGCGTCGTTATGAACGCCAGGCTCCCGGCGAGATGATTCATATCGACATTGACCTGCCACTGAACTTTCATCCGGCAGCGATTAGAGCCTCGGCAGTTTTTGATACGCCAAATGGCGCGGTGTGAGCAACCGGCGGAAACGCGAAGCTTCCATATTGCGTAGCGTTGGAGCCGGTTGCGGCGATGGTTCCGGCATAGGCTGCCGGGGTCTGGTATCCGAGCGATGAGTGCGGCCGGAAATGGTTGTAGTCGTCGGCCCATTCAGCAATAGCGCTGCGGGCATGGTCGAGACCGAAGAACAGGCTTTCATTCAGCAGCTCGTCACGCATGCGGCCGTTGAAGCTCTCGACATAGCCGTTTTGCATTGGCCTTCCTGGTGCGATGTAGTGCCAGTCAACCTTGTGATCTTTCGACCAGGCGAGGATGGCGTTCGAGGTGAGTTCTGTGCCGTTGTCCGAAACAATCATTCCCGGCTTCCCCCGCCGTTGTATCAGTGCCGTCAGTTCACGAGCCACACGTCGGCCGGAGATCGAGGTGTCCGGGATTGCCGCCAGGCATTCGCGCGTGACGTCGTCGACAATGTTGAGCACGCGGAAACGTCTGCCGCAGGCGAACTGATCGTGGACGAAATCCAGCGACCAGCGGGCATTTGCCTTTGCTTCGACCAGGATCGGCGCACGGGTGCCGACAGCGCGCCGCCTGGCTTTCCGCTTGCGAACGGAAAGACCTTCCTCCCGATACAGTCGATAGATGCGATTGACGCCGGACGGCTCTCCATCGCGCCGAAGCAGAATGAACAGCCGTCGGTATCCGAAACGCCGGCGCTCATTGGCCAGATCGCGCAGCCTCAATCGCAGCTCGACTTCCGGCGGTCGGCAGGATCGGTAGCGGATCATCTTGCGGTCGGCGGATATAATCTGGCAGGCCCGCCGTTCCGAAAGCCCCATGACGGCCTTCAGATGCGTGACCGCGTCACGCTTGGCGGCGGGCCCTACCATTTTTTTGAAAGAAGCTCGCGGAGCGCGGCAACGTCCAGCATCTGCTCGGCCAGCAACTTCTTCAGCTTCGCATTCTCATCTTCGAGCGCCTTCAAACGCTTCGCCTCGGACACTTCCATGCCGCCGTATTTGGCCTTCCAGTTGTAAAACGTCGCTTCTGAAATTCCGTGCTTGCGGCAAAGGTCGGCGGCCCTTGCGCCAGCCTCCTGCTCACGCAGCACACCGATGATCTGCTCTTCCGTAAATCTCTGCTTCTTCATTCGTCCGTCCTCGGATGGGCCGGACTCTAATCAATTCTGGAGGAAATTCGCAGTGGCAGGTCAGGGATCGCGGTCGAGCGCGTCATGACCGACAATGGTCCCTGCTACACATCAAAGCCATTCGGCCAAGCTTGTCGCGACAACGGCCTCAAGCACGTCCGCACCAGACCATATACGCCTAAAACCAACGGAAAGGCCGAACGCTTCATCCAGACCGCCCTCAGAGAGTGGGCCTACGCCGTCGCCTATCCCAACTCGGACATGCGCGCCGCCGAACTGCCACGATGGCTTCATCGCTACAATTGGCACAGGCCTCACGGAAGTCTAAACTCAAAACCACCAATCACTAGGCTCGCTCTTACCCAGGACAACCTGTTGAGGCTCCACACCTAGCTCGTTGGGTCTCGGCGAAAGCATCTGCATCGCATCTATGACGCTCTGAAACTGCGGCTTCGATCGCAGCCTCTTATACATGGCAATGAGACGACGGTTCAGGTGCTGAAGGAAAAGGGAAAGGAGGCCACCAGCAACTCTTATATGTGGGCCTATCGCAGCAGCGAGGACGGTGACCAGCCAATCGTATTGCTCGACTATCAGCCGGGGCGCGGCCAGGCCCACCCGCAGACCTTCCTTGGTGATTACCGCGGCATATTGGCGAGCGATGGCTACACCGCCTGGCGCACATTGCATGGCGCAACCCATGTCGGATGCATGGCCCATTCCCGGCGTCGCTTCGTTGAGGCCTTCAAAGCCAGAAAGAAAGGCGGCGGCCAGCCGGAGCAAGCGCTCAGGTTCTTCGAGCAGCCTACCGGATCGAAAGGCAGGCGCGAGGCGAAAGCCCGACAACGGTGAAACGCCGGCCGACTGCATTCACCGCTTCCGGCAACAGCACAGCTTGCCTGTCCTGAACTCTCTAAAAACATGGCTCGACGATATCGCGCCGAAGGTCGTGCCGGACACCAAGCTCGGCGATGCCGTGTCCTACACCCTAAACCAGTGGGATTACCTGACACGCTACACCAGCGAGGGCAGGATGCCGATCGATAACAACATTCTGGAGCGGGACATCAGAGTTTTCGCCGGATATGAGTCATTGTGCACTCCCTCTTTAAGTATCTGTAAATATTGGAAGCTTCTCCGTGTCAGCAATGCGACACGGGCGGCCCTTTCGGGCTATAGCGGTCGCAAAATCCGGGTCGCTGTCCCGGATCTGATACGGCGCGCCGGGAACCACCTGTTGGCAGACAACACGTTCGTCTTGATCAGACGGCGTATCCGATGGTTAGTTACACCTAATGCCGCCGCAGCCTCTGTCATGGTCAGCCATTCGCCGTCTTTGGGCCGGCATGGATTGTAGACACCGTCGTAGTCTATGACGCGGGCTTCCAACAAGGCCGCAAAATTCGAGCAGATGATGCCAATCACGTCCGTTACGTGAAGCCGTGATGCATCGAAGCAGGCGACGAGACGATCGAACCGGGGGCGGGCGACAGTTCCGCTGGCGGAGCGTCCGAGGTCGTCATCGATGAGAATGTCGCTGAAGCCGCGCTGTCGCGCGACGTCAACAAGATCATACTGCCGTCGCTGGCTTTCCAGATTGGTCATGACCTGCGACTGCGTGGATTGCCGCACGTAAACGATGGCCTTGCGCGCGAGTAACGCTGCCGGCATTAATCAGTGCTGGTCATCGTTAAGCTCCTCGACAATCAGGCCGGCGGCCTGCATCAGCAAACAAGCCAGTGTTGCTATCGCCTTCTTGTGCTTTTTGTCGCTCAGTCCGTCGATCGTTGGGGCTTTGAATATCAGGTCGAGCTGCCGGTGTGACGCCGGCACCAGCGTATTGCGGGATCTCATCGTCTTCCTCCCGAGTGATTCTACGTCCACTTCGGAAGAGTGCAGGCTTGTCGCCGCCGGTGACCAGCCTGTGCAGTTCGATCAGCGCCGCAAGATCGACGCGTGCAAGTGACCCATGGTCATGCCGCCGCACAACACAGGATCAATCATCCAGCCCGAAATCGAGATCACGACACCTGGCGGCCCCAAAACCTGCAGAAAGTCACCTGTCGCTCGCTGGTCGACTCGGCGAACACAAACCTTTTGGCCGAAATACGGATGCCAGCGGTAACGGACCTCGACTTCATCGCCGACATGGGCGGAATGAACGGGGGATGGCCACCGGAAGAAAATCGTGGCTTTTCACCGACACCGCTGACGGAGCTAAGGCAGCGCAGTGATCTACAGTTTGATGCTGACTTGCCGCGCCTGTGGCGTCGATCCACTCACCTGGCTGCGCCACGTGCTTACTGAGTTGCCGCAGCGTGACGAAGCCGCCGACATCGGCGACCTGCTATCGTTCAACTTCTCCGAAACCTCTGCGGCCTGATAGAGCCGAGATGCGGCGGCGGTTCAGCGGTGCCGTAGCCGTCAAGGCGCATCGAAAATCGCGCTTGCGATTAGAGAACAATCTTCTTCATGATTCGGCGTTATGGTTGACAGATGCGTCATCACATGGGGGACTTTTGCGACCAGCGCACCAAGCCGCGGCAAGGCAAGCCCACCTCAAAACAAGGATGCAACTGTAATGCAAGTCAGGTTGGCGCCCCTTGAAAATGTTGAAACGGATCGGTCAATGAACTTTACACAATCTTTACCTCCGCAGGCTGCTGATAATGATACCTTCACGATAGAGTCTGAGGTCACCACTGATTAAACGCTGATACTCAGGCTCCACACCGCCCGCAAAAAGGAGAGTCAACGCCAATGGCAAGAAGAGCGCTTATCCTGATTGAAGGCCATAGGAGTATTGGTGTGCTATACGTGAACGCAGCCCAGCGCCTTGGTCTCTATCCAATTACCATGTCGGCTGATCCAACTCAGTATGATTATCTTGCGGCGGAAGGCAATGAAGCAATTCGGGTCGACACCGGCAATTTCGATGCGCTGATCCGCGAATGTTATCGACTGCGAGATAGTTTTAACATCGCTGGGATTACCGGCTTTTCGGTTTTCGACGAGTCGGTCCCTGCGACAGCCGCGAGGCTCTGCCGGCATTTCGGTCTACCAGGACCGAACCCAGCATCAATTGAACGTTGTTGCGACAAATTCACTCAACGTCAAATCCTCGCGGAGGCCGGCGTTCCGATACCTGCTTATCGCTTGGCGACGAATGCGACGGACGTAGCAAGCGCTGCTGCGGAGATCGGTCTACCCGTTATTGTTAAGCCAGCCATTGGCGCCGGAAGTACTGGTGTCCGGTTGTGCCGCACGGACGATGAGTTAGCCGAACATGCATCCTACCTGTTAGGCGCGCAGCACGGGTGGCGGCCCTCACCGAGGATATTGGTCGAAGAATTCGCACAAGGCTCCCATTACAGCGCTGAAATAATGGGTAACGAGACCTTTGGGATTGCATCCGCCGACTTCGGCTGCCCACCGTATTTCGTCTGCCGTGAGTACACCTATCCGGCCGCGTTAACCGATGACGAGCATAGGCGTATCGCCGATGTTTCGCTGAGCTGTTTGCAAGCTCTCGGCCTTGGCTGGGGGCCAACAAATGTTGATCTCCGATGGACGAGGCTTGGCCCAGTCGTCATTGAAGTCAATGCGCGCCTTGCGGGTGGTACCAGTCCGCGGCTGATTCAGGCGGCCTGCGGCGTCGATCTCATCACCGAGCACATAAAACTTGTCATCGGCCATGAATGGAATTTGCAAAAGAGGCATAGGCTAATTGCAGCTGCGCAGATTCTGATCCCTGATTGTGATGGTACCCTCAATTGGATTAATGGCGAAGGACGGGCGGCAGCAGAACCAGGCGTCACCGAGGTCAAGCTCTATGCCGAACCCAAGACACCAATCGTCAGGAAAGGCGATTTCCGAGATCCTATTGGATATGTTATTGCCGCTTCACCCGACCTTGCGGAGACGAAGGCCATACTTCAGCGTTCCGTCGACTTGATTAATTGGTCTATCACGCCGTTTACGAGCGTTGACGAATAGAAGCAGCCCTTGTTTCTCACCTCGCCGCACCTGCACGGGCGACGGGCAAAGGCGGTTGCCTGCCAAAACTTGGCGCAATTGTCAACGAAAGTTATGGATTCTTGGCTAGGGAAGGATCCGTACGCGGCGGATCAAGTCCAAGCCTGGTGCGTTGCTCGGCGACAGGTGGGATGGATGCCACCCTTTAATTGATGGCTCCGGCGAGCCCGATTCGCTTTCTAAGTTCCAGCGCGACGCAAAACAAGATGACAGCCTCACCTCCCTTGCACATCGCAATTTCCGAGGTTGGTTCTGCCGGTTCCTGAGTACAACGCCGGTAATCAAAAGGTTGCAGCCGATCCAAAGGAGCCTATGTGGAACAGAAAGTGCGGACCCACGGCCCCAGACCATTCCAGGTTAACAATCGGCGGGTCCTGGCGATTGCGATTCCGATTACGCTCGCATACCTCACGACGCCGCTGCTCGGCCTTGTCGATACAGCCGTAGTCGGCCAGTTTGGCGACACCGCGCTGCTCGGCGGCATTGCGGCCGGAGCGGTCGTTTTCGACGTCGTTTTCTCGACCTTTAGTTTCCTGCGTTCCGCTACGGTGGGTCTCGTCGCCCAGGCTTTCGGGAAGAGCGATCTCTTGGAGGAGCGGAAGGTCTTCTGGCGGGCGTTCGCGATTGCTGCGACCTCTGGCTTTACTCTGGCCCTGGTTGCACCGATCATCGCCGCGATCGGCGAATGGTTGATGAATGCGGACAAGGCCGTTACCGACGCGATGAATCTTTACATCCGCATCCGACTTATCTCAGCGCCCGCCGCACTTATTAACTATGCGATCCTTGGCTACGCTGTGGGTCGCGGCGAGGCTGGCCTCGGACTTTTTCTACAAATTATCATCAACGCCCTAAATTTCGCCCTCTCGATATTTCTGGGCCTTCACCTGGGATGGGGCGTTGCTGGAGTCGCCTGGGCGGCAGTGTGCGGCGAGGTTACCGCCATGTTTGCCGGCATGGCAGTTCTCCTATGGCGCTTTCGGGCGATCCCGAAGATCTCGCCTCACCATACGTTCAATATTAATGCGATGAGATCAATGTTTCACCTAAACGGAAACATCATGATTCGTACCTTCGTACTCAATGGAGCCTACTTGCTCTTCATGCGGCAGAGCGCGCAGCTAAGCACATTGACAGTCGCCGCCAATGGGGTGTTGATGCATTTTTTGTTTTTCGCCGAATACGCTCTGGGCGGGCTCGCCACTGCTGCACAGCAGCTAGTCGGCCGTGCCATCGGCGCCTGTGACCGGCCGGCATTCTCGCGTGCCATCACGTTGACCATAAGCTGGGGATTTGCGGTTGCGGCCCTTGCAAGCGCCCTAGTCTTCTCGTTCGGCGAACAGCTTGTTAGCGCCGCAACAAAAATAGCGGAGGTGCGTTCGGTGGCGCTGTTCTATCTTCCTTGGGCGGCCTTGACCGCACCGAGCGGCGTACTGGCCTTCCTCATGACCGGAGTCTTCATCGGCGCAACTTGGTCGCGCGAGATGCGCAACATGATGCTTTTATCCTTCGCAGTCTTCATCCCCTTTTTGTTCGCATTCGGGGAGTTGTTCGGCAATCACGGGCTCTGGGCGTCTTATCACATCTTTATGTTAGTGAGAGGGATGAGCCTTTTAGCGGTCATGCGCCGACGGGTTCGCACCGCCTTTCCGGAATGAAATTCCGATTGCCGGTTTGATTGTATCCATCCGCCGAAGGCCGCGGCACTTATGATTTCGGCTCGTCTGTCATGATGCGTTCGATCTTTTCGTGATCGCATTGCTCGTCGACAAGGAACTGCCGAACGCCTCCGTCCCAGGTGCGGATATCGGCGAGGAACTCCTTCAAGCTTTCGATGCCCCGGTCGGTGAAGGTCGTAATGCCCTCTTCGCTGCCGTCATGGGCATGGATCATCTCGCCGTACTCGATATTGTCTGAGTTGCTGGCGATTTCCTGGATGAGCTCGAGGTTCTCCCCGATCAGCGTGGCGACATAGTCGATCGTGTAGACATGCGTCGGGCGCGTCATCAGGCCGCCATCTGCCGGGCGCTTCCGGCGGGCCAGTTCCACGGCAACAGCTCCGTCAGCCGTGATACGGGAATGCCGGGCATGCGGGCGAGCACGTCCGCCAACCAGGCCTGCGGATCGATATCGTTCATCTTTGCCGTGACGACTAGGGAATACATGAAGGCAGCACGCTCGCCTCCGCGCTGGGAACCGGCGAATAGCCATGCCTTTCTTCCGAGAGCAACGCCGCGCAGGGCTCGTTCGGCGGCATTGTTTGACAGACACAGTCTCCGTCGTCGAGGAACCGGGTGAAGGCTTCCCAGCGACCCTCCTTCTCGAACATGTAGTTGATCGCCTTGGCGACGGGATTGTGCTTCGACATTTGCCCACGCTGAGCCATGAGCCAATCGTGCAGTTCTTCGACGAGCGGACGAGCATGTTGCTGCCGCGCTGCGAGCCGATTCTCGGCAGGCATTCCGTTTATTCCGCGCTCGATGTCGAAGAGCGCGTCGACGCGGGCCACGGCCTCAAGCGCGACGGGCGATATCTCGTGGGCAGGTTTGCCCTTGCGCACGTTGCCGGCGATGTCAGCGAGTTCGAAGAACTTGCGTCGCGCATGGCTCCAGCAGAGCGCGCTCTTGACCGGCGCGGGGCGGCGATCGGCACGATAGAGGTCGTTGTAGCCGCCATAGGCATCGGCCTGCAGTGTGCCATGCCATCCGGCAAGATGCGTGTTGGGATAGGTCTTTTCGCGATCGGGAGAGAAATGGAAGAGTGCCGCAGGAGGCGCGCCGCCCGCGAAGGGACGGTCATCGCGCACATAAGTCCATAACCGTGCCTGCCTTGTTGCTCCCCTGGCCAGAAGCGGCACGGTGGTGTCGTCACCATGCAGCCGCTCGGCGGCCAGCACATGGGCGCGGATCAGATCATGGATCGGCTGCAACGCCGTCGCGCAGGCTCCGACCTGATCGGCCCGCGTGGAGAGACTGAGATCGACGCCTTCCCCTGGCGTAGCGCTCAGCCTGGCGGTTCAATGGCTGATGTTGGCCGAACTTCTCGAATAAAGATCGTCGCCAGCAGATTCGGTCCTGCCCATCCGCGCGGTGTCGCATGAAAAGGGGCCGGTGGCTGGCTGATCTTCTCGCAATCCGGCAGGTGAACTTCTCGCGCACCGTCTGGATCACCTTCCACTGGCGCGGGATCGCCTCCAGTGTCTCGGTGACGTCTTCGCCCATCTTCACGATCCGCGCCGAGCCGCAGCAGGTGCAAATCGAGGGAGCTTCGATGATCAGGCGCTCGCGCGGCAAATGTTCCGGGAACGGCTTGCGTGCCGGGCGATGGCGTTCGAAGGCAGAGACATTTGTGATCTTCGCCGCCACGCGTTCCGCGGCGATCTCGTCCTCGGTGGCATCGGCCTCGAGTTCTTCGAGCTGCAGTTCCATCTGGTCGATCAGCCGGGCGCGCCGTTCCGAACTCTGCCATATTGCTCGCGGCGCATTTTGGCAATCTCGAGCTTGAGGTGCCGGATCATCGCCTCGGAGGTCGTCACGAAGGCGCGCACCTGTGCTCGGTCGGCCTCGGCGGAGGCGGCACGCACTTCCGATGCCGCAGCGGCGCGCAGTCTGGCTATCTCCGAAGCAGCATCATCCATGGCCGAAAGCTACCATGCTGCATGTCGAAAGCCCAACGAAAACAGAGGAATGCAGGCGATCAGCCTGGGCCGCTGCGTCCAGCGCGGGTTGCGCCAGTCGATCCCTTCCAGGAGATAGCTGGAGCTGCGCCGACGATACAGGCACGGCGGAGCCATTCTGGCTGACCGGCCAGATGAACTTTCCAGCTTCCAGCCGCTTCAGGTAAAGCGACATGCCGACGCCGTCATGCCAGAGGACCTTGATCAGGTCACCCTTGCGACCCCGGAAGCAGAAGACTTCGCCGCCATAAGGATCGCGGCCAAGGCCTTCCTGCACCTTCAGCGCCAGACTGTTCATGCCGCAACGCATGTCCGTCACGCCGCCCGCGATCCACACCTTCACCCCTGCGGGAAATGCGATCATGACATGTCCAGAATCGGCAACAGCCGGGCGAGGACGATCGGATCAAGTTAGGCCGGGATCGTCAGCCGTCGGCCGTTCGGCAGGCCGATCTCGATCGTCATGTCGTCTTCAGACCGCAGCGCCGCGGTCATCTCCGGAGACGCCGCCGCCGGCGGCGAAATCGTAAGCGGCACGAACCCGTTGACGCTGAAACACTCAGAAGGCCGCTGCGGTATTGTCGACGCCAGGCCGTCAACAAAGATCGCGACAATCCATATCGTCACGCCGTCGCTGACCCCTGACGAAAACCTTGCAGGCTTTCCTCGACGATCCGGACTTTCTCTTCGTCCGACCAATCCCGCCGGCGACCAAGATCATCGGCGGACAAGACCTCAATAGGGGAAATAATTGTAGCGCATGACATAAGGCATGCACTTAAAGCCAATCAGCAAATCGCGGCAGCCGGCCTTCGCCGGATGGATACGTTTGATTTGAACAATGTTGGTTTTGTTGCAATGAGCTCGAAGGGTGTCTTGCTTAGGATAGGTCGGGATAGGGAAGGCTCGCATCGCCGTCACAAATCCCAACGGCTTTTTCTGTCTCCGCGTCTGTGCTGCGATGAGGCCCTCGCGCATCCACCGATTGCCATTGCCGGTCGTATGGCAATTGCGATTGAAGCCCCGCATCGGTAATCAACGCGATCTGACGCACCGCCTCAGTTATGTCTTCGGGAGTGACGCTGGGCCCTATGTCCTGTTCCCTGGACGGGCACAATTCCCTTGATCCCGTCAACCATGAATGACCACCTAAGTCATCTCCACTAGACAGGAATCACTTCATGAAAAATGGTACGTGCGGAATCCGAAGCAAGCATCGCTACATCCGATATCGACAGGCACTGGTGGTGGTATCGCAGTCTGATGGCGGCCAATCTTACTCAATCTCGCTGATACGTAGCCCCATGACCTAGCGGGCACCGAAACCGCTTATTCGGCAAGCGCGTAACCAACGGACCTCACGGTCCGTATAAAATTATGTCCGCCTACCGCATTGAGAGCGGTGCGCAAGCGGCCAATGTGAACATCGACAGTACGGGGACCAACATGAACAGCGTGCGGCCAAGCTGCATTCTTCAGCTCATCCCTAGAATACACCCTGCGCGGGTTCTTTATGAGATGATACAGCAGGCGAAACGCGGTTGGAGTGAGATGGATTATACGGCCATTTCGTCGTACGCGATAAGTGATTACATCCAATTCAAGGTCGAGAAATCCTAATAGCTTTTGGGGGAAGCCGTCGCAGCCCTGGTTCCATTGTGGAGATACCGCTCCAACAGCATCGGCGGCAAGTATGATCATAACATGGTTTCTCCTTATTTGTGCAACTGTAAATGACCACGCACTCTCCGTGCCAATGAGATAGTCGCTTGAAAAGCAATATATCCGCTCGACCACTATGTCGTATGTCCGACATCTATGGGCAGCGAGAACGTATCAACGACAACATCGAAATGTGCGTTCGGGATTCCTACTTGGAGGCGCATAGCGCCCAACAAACCCCTCATCATCCGCCATGCCAAACTCCAGCTCTTGCCGGAGCCGTTCTGGCACGGACCTCAATGCTCAGGAGTATCCGGATTCAATGGGATGGAGGCGGCGCTTACGATTAGGCATGCAGGTTTGGTGTTAAAAATAGCTTCATCGACCCGCGTCCCTCCCACTCTTCAATCAAGCCAATTTTGCCAAGGACCCCATCGCTCAGCAAATCGATTCCGAAGGTAACAACGTGTTCTCGCATTCTGTCCCCCGCCTCGGTGCAGCACGTGTCTTGGACTCAAGGGCAATCGGCGACGTCGCTATTGACTCAACGTGTATTTTCCGCCGGATCATTTGTTCAAATGAGCAGCGAACCGCCCGTGCAACATTTCTTGGCCGGTGTCGGCAAAATTAATTACCATCCGCGCTTGGATACATTCTTTCATGAATCTGACGCGCCCGTAAAATCGCCTGCTCATAATCGTCTTCCAAGTGGACGCGCAACGTCGAAGAATCAAACTCTGTCACGGCGGATATAGTACCAACCGAGTTCAATCGATTGCCGGTGAGCGTGAGACGCCGAACGGCAAAATCAATGTCGGTTAAGATGCATAGGCCGATTCCGCTGGCGCCCTCAATAGAAATAGCGCAGACGTCCCACTCTGCAAGGAGTGCGCGTAGTTCGTTCTGTTCCGCAGCGCTGCCGCACGATAACACTGTTGCGTCGCGAGCTATTGCCACTGAACGGGCATTCCCTTCACCTGTCACCATCGTACCCGCAACTACGCCGTCGCTGGTGAGCGATTTGCAAGCGATAGTGACGGAGTGCTGTTGCGCGTAGTCCACGGCTCTGTGGTGCAGTACTTTTGCGCCATGACGTGACATCCGTGCGATCGTCTCATAGGCAATCTCCGGAATCAATTGTGCTCCCGGGACAAGGTTGGGATCGGCAGTGTAGACGCCCGGAACATCCGAGTATATTTCGCACGCGTGCTCCCCCAGCGTGGATGCAATCACGATGGCTGTCAGATCCGAGCTGTTTCTGCCGAGAAACGTTAACCTGCCCGACTGATCAATTGCTTGGCCGCCCGCGGCAACAACAACGTCATTCTCTTCGAGTGCTTGGAATAAAGGCTCGGGATCAACACTTTCCACTGAAGCGCGTCCGAAGTCTGAGTTCGTACGGATCCCAAGGCAATAAGCGTTCAAAGATGTTACGGGAATCTTGAGTCGAGTGACGGCCGCCTCCAACAGTGAGGCACTTAGCATCTCTCCAGTTGCGAGTGCCGAATCGATGTTCTGTGGCGCGGCCTGCTTGTTGATCCCGAGGATAAGTCTGTGAAGCTTGTCGGTGGTTCCCGACATCGCGCTGACCACGGCAATGATTTTCTTTTTGCGTGACGCTAGTCGCTCCGCCAAATGCCGAGCCACGCGACCATAATCTCCAGGTTTCAAAAAACTCGAACCACCGAATTTCATAACGATCGCGTTCATATTCCACCGATCAGGTTGTTGGCGATTTCAAGCTTTACGATGAGAATTGCGTCAAGAGCCGCGCCAATATGAAGTATCGGCGACGATCCAGATCCAACGCCCGCACGGATTCTCGGAGTTTACTCTAACTCGCTCGACCTGAACAACGGCGGGATCTTTGAGACGGCGCGGCGTTGGAAATCCTTTTTCAATCCCGTCTGCATAGAGCAGAAAATCGAACTCTACCGATAGCAACTCATTGACTTCTTTGAGGTAAATGGGCTCTCTACAGTCATCCGACGCCATCAATTGAGTGGAATCCTCGTCGCGCATATGGCGACCGAGACTATAGGGCGTACCATTTTTGCAACCCAAGATGCCGCAGATGAGCATGGCGTGGTTGATGATCGGCAGGATCATCTCCGACGACGCGATTTTTGCGTTATTCATGGCGACAGCAAAGGCCATGGAAGAGAGCCGGTTGGGATCCGCCCTATCCTCTTCATAGATTTTCAGGCCGCCAGCTACATTGGATTTCACCATCTGCAACAGGCTGAAAACCTCCGACAGACGCCGCGCCCCGGGCAGCGGCGTGCCGGGCGATTTGCGGGCGGCCGCACGCACGAAAGCCTGGGCGCGGGCGACCGCATCGGCGTCATTGACGGGTAGCGCACCACACTTAGCCATCAAATCGCGAATTGTCTCATTCATCATGTCGACCCCCCTCGAAAACTGATTTCATGATGCCCGCGCCACGTCGGGATAGGTTTCGATAACTGCAATCGCGTCATCGACCATTTTGTTGCCGACCTCGGCGAGCTTGCCAAGCGTCTCAAAGCCGAACCGGTGGACATCGCGCAGGGTCTTCGACAGAACGACCAACCGTCCAGTCGTGAAAAGCACGCGGCCGAAGCCCTCATGGCCGATCGTCATGATCGGCGATGCCAACAGGCCTGTGCACTCTTCGATCACAAGCCCCACGCAACTGTAAAAATTCTGGAGCCTCCACAGCACATCGGGATCGGGATCGCCTATGATCGGGATCTTACGGCGCTGCTCCTTGGTGAGGATGAAGTCGGCCAGCAGGTCAGCGTCCGATTTGCCTTCCCACGCCCCATGGGCATCCTGAGCGCGGATGAGCCTTATGAGGCATCTGAGAAAAGGGGTGGCGAGATCCCCATCCTCGTTGATAGCAGGGCCATCCGTACTTCCTGTCAATGTACCCATGTCCTAGTCCTCCTCATCGAAAGGCTTCTTTTCGGTGGCGCCTGATTCGGTCAGCACCTTGCGCAACCAGGGCGGCGGCGTCGGGCTGAGCATCGCCCGAATTCGGGACAGCACGTCTTCAATCAATTGAGCATCTGGTACTTTGATCGGGTGGATTTTGGCCGAAACGACCCTGGCTGCCGATGGCCCACCGATCGCCAGACAGAACAAGAGGTGACAGCCTTCCAATGCCTTCACCTTGGGGGCAATGCGATCGTCGCCCTCGTTCCTATGCAATCCGCTCTCATCGGAAACGTCTTCGAAACACAAGACTTCCACAAGTTTCCAATCGTCGGGACTGACGTCAAAGACCGCGAAGCGCTTGGCCGATCCGAAATGGGCGTCCAGACATTTCATATCTTGAGTGGCGATTGCTACGCGCAAGGCGCCAGCCTTTCGCTTCGGAGCTGACGTGTGAACCCCGTCAGGGACGAGGGAGAGGCGACGAACGGCTGTCATCTAGTCAGTTCTCCTTTCCGGGAGGGATCAAGTGATCCAGGACACGGCGCGCACTGATTGGCCTGGAAGATGTTGGAAACATCGAAGATCAGGTCGCGTGTCCCCCGATGGAGAATCGTGAGCTTATGCTGGCTGCCGAGTCGGTCGAAAATTGGGAAGCCCACTCGCATAAGCGGAACGCCAAGGCGCTCCGCCGCTTGTCGTCCATGCGAATGCGTAACAAGAAGATCAGCGTCGACGGCAAGTTCTTCGAGATCGCCAAGATCACCCACCTGTAGCGATTCGACCGGCATTTCCTGGATTATTTTTGAAGTGCCGGTCGTGGTGACTGCCGCCGTGATCTTGGCGCCCATGCCGGTGAAGAAGGTAGCGAATTGGTAGAGCTGGTCCGGCTCCGCAGCAATTGCGATCTTCTTGCCGCCGAAATGGAAATGCCCGTCGAGTAGGGCGTCCTGCAGCTGTGCTCGGCGACGGCGAATGTTTGCTGGCACCGGCGCACCTGAAATCCTTGATAGCAACGAGACGAACCGGTCGGCTCTTTTCAATCCTGTCAGCGACTGGAACAGTGCGTAAGGCACTCCCGTCTGGGTCCGCAGTAGCTCTGCGGGGCGGCGCATATGCTCGCCGATCGCGATACATTGTGCCGCCGTGCCAAGCTTTTGGATCTCGTCGACGGGAGTACCGCCATAGGTGGTCGGCACCCAACGATCGTCGGGCACCGTGCCGTCGAGCGAGCCGGAAATGTCCGGCAGGATTACCGGCTTCAGACCGAAGCTTTCGACCGTTTCGCGCAGAAGCTCGATGTCGGCGACTGTCACATGCCATCCTGGTAGGATCGCAATCTTCTTTTGGTCGCGGCTCTGCTCGCCTTGCGTGGTGATGCGCTCGATCATAGAGGTGACGGCCTTAGCCCATCCCTCTTCGATCGCTCCCTCGAAATCCGGTGTGCTCGCCAGCACGATCTCCGTACCCGCAAGCTCATCGGCACGATCCCGCTTGATGTTGGTGAGATCGCCTGCAAAATCTTCGCCGCGGGTTTCCACCAGGGCTGTCGTGCAGATTCCGATCAACTTTGGTTTTGCGCGCCTCTTGAGATTGAGTATCGCCTCTTCCAGATTGCCTGCGCCGCCGAGGATCGTCGCCACTGCGTCCAATGCCGTTGTCTGCAAGGGAATGGCTTCCTTGAAGTGCCGGACTAAAAGTACGAGAGCTAAACTGGTGCAGCCCTGGCTGCCGTGGAACAGCGGCACTGCACGCTCGACGCCAAGAAAGGCGAGCGCGGCGCCGAGCGGCTGCGACGATTTCAGCGGATTGACCGCAGCTGATTTGGTCTGGGGAAAGACTTGAACCATCGACTTTCCTCAACGCTTGCCGAAGCTGCCGGCGACCGCGCCGACAAAGTTTTGCAAGGCGTACCCAGTCTCGTTCTCGCTCTTGGTATTCGTCAGTTCTTCTTCCACCGCATGCTGGCATTCCCACGGTGCCGGCTCCCGCACCTCCATCCAGATCGGATTGTGAATAGCGAGATCGATCTGGCGAACGAGCTCCACCATGCCGTCATAGCCGGCATAGGGCTGGTGGCGTTCCTGGTTGATATCGAGCCAAGGTGTCTTGGCCTTCAGCGCGATGAATTGCGTGCGCCCGCCAGACAACATGATGTCGGCTTTACCGTCGGCGAGCATGTTATAAAGCTCGCGCGGCGCCATCGACTCGAACAGGTGGTTTTCGTCTTTCAGGAGTTGCTTGATACGTTCCTTGTCTTCAGGCGTGGATTTCTTAACCGAGGTGCCGACGAACTCGATGCCCACCTCCATCAGTGCATGGACAATCGACCAGGACTTCACGCCGCCGGTGTTGAGCAACACGCGCTTGCCTTCAAGCCTTGGTCGATATGCTGCGAGTTTCATCCAGGCAATCGCCTCCTCCTCCGCGATCAATGCCTCGGTGCGCTCGAGGATTTCGGGATCCGCCCCCTGCATCACGAGCAGCTTGGCGATCTGCCTGAGTGCTTCAGAGGTGTCGGTAATGCCGTAGAAGGAGCCTTCGAAGAACGGGATATCCCAGAGCTCCTCCATTTTGCGGGCGAGATTGATGAGTGCTGTCGAGCACACCAACATGGACGCCTTGGCGCGATGCGCAGAAGCAATGTCAAGATATCGAGCGTCTCCTGGAATGCAGGCCCGCACTCTGATCCTCAGCCGGTCAAGAAGCGGCTTTACCAGCCAAAACTCGCCGGATAGGTTGAACTCACCAATGATATTGATGTCGTAGGCGGTCACGTCGTTCGGCTCTACGCTGCCGATCACATGATCGAGCAACGCTTCACCGGCGAGCTTATTGCCAAGGTTCTTGGAGCCGGCAAAGCCCGGTGCGTTGACCGGCACCACCGGAAGGCCGAATTTTTCCGCGGCCCGCTTGCAGACCGCCTCGATGTCGTCGCCAATCAATGCTGTCACACAGGTCGAATAGACGAAGACCGCCGGTGGAGCATAGGCCTCCTTGATCTCTCGGATTGCTTTAAAAAGTTTCCGCTCGCCGTGCCCCATCACGACTTCGGTTTCAGTAAGGTCGGTCGTGAAGCTCGTGCGCCAGAGCGTTGGACCTGAGGAAGCCGATCCTCGGTTGTCCCAGGAATTGCCCTCACAGCCGAGAGGCCCGTGGATCAGGTGCGCGACGTCAGTGACGGGCTGCAGCACGATCTTGGCGCCATCGAAAGCGCATCCGCCGGCTGCCGCCCCGGGGATCAGCGGCTTCGAGCAGCCGTTCTTACGCGCCTTGGAATCCTTGCTGCGGTTCTTCTCGCAGGCAGGCTCGTCGAAGACGTCCTGGACTTTAGCATTGAGCGAGGG
>NZ_MXPU01000038.1 GCF_002204185.1 Rhizobium esperanzae
GGGCTCCGTCAAGCCGCACAAGAAGTTCAAGGCAGAAGCCTACATCCTGACGAAGGAAGAGGGCGGCCGTCATACGCCGTTCTTCACCAACTACCGTCCGCAGTTCTACTTCCGCACGACTGACGTGACCGGCATCGTGACGCTTCCGGAAGGCACGGAAATGGTCATGCCGGGCGACAACGTCACGGTTGACGTCGAGCTGATCGTTCCGATCGCGATGGAAGAAAAGCTGCGCTTCGCTATCCGCGAAGGCGGCCGCACCGTCGGCGCCGGTATCGTCGCTTCGATCGTCGAGTAACCTTTCAGGTTATCCACAATTAGGAAAACCCCGCTGGAAACAGCGGGGTTTTTCGTTTTTGATGCATCCGCGCCGCTTAACAGGTGTTGTAAAAATATCGTTAAAAATGCCCGTCACAGTATTTTGTTCATCTCACGTTCAGAAAGCAGTTGTGATTGGCTCATTTTAGTCCAGACTCCTCCTTGTAAAGAGGAGAGTCGGGATGATTCCAAAGGCCACATTCGTTGCGACGATATTCGCGATGTATGTTTTCACGATGTTTTTCATCGCTGCGATTCCGCAAGAGGTTGTTCAGTCGGCCGGAGTGCAGATCGGTGAGGTAAGCGTCGTCAAGTGACGACCTTTCCAGTTCATCGCACGGGGCTGCGGTGATAGGTGAATAATGGGCCAGGTGCTCCCGGACAGGGTGCTCCTGGCGCGGCGGGGTGAAAGCCTTGCAGGGCGCTCGCTTGCTCTTCGCGCGGAAGCGTCTAACTATGCCTCCGGTTTCATGATGCGGAGGACCTTTCCATGAAAAAGCGGATTCTGTTCACAGGCGGTTCCGGCAAGGCAGGTCGCCATGCCGTGCCATGGCTCGTCAATGTAGGGTACGAGGTTCACAACCTCGATCTCGTGCCTCTGGACAGCCCCGGCGTCACAAATCTCATCGCCGACATCACCGATAGCGGCCAGGTCTTCAACGCGCTGTCGATGCATCGCGATTTTCCCGATCTCGACGCGGGCAAGGGCGTTCAGCCCTTTGATGCGGTCGTGCATTTCGCCGCCATTCCGCGCATCCTGATCAAGCCCGACAACGAGACCTTCCGCATCAACGTGATGGGCACTTACAATGTCATCGAGGCTGCGGTGAAGCTCGGCATCCGGAAGATCATCGTCGCGTCGAGCGAAACGACTTACGGCGTCTGCTTCGCCGAAGGCCATCGCGACTTCCACCAGTTCCCGCTGGAGGAAGATTACGACGTCAATCCGATGGATTCTTACGGCCTTTCCAAGGTCGTCAACGAAAAAACGGCGCGCGCCTTTGCCGAACGGTCGGGTTTCGACATCTATGCGCTGCGCATCGGCAACGTTATCGAGCCGCATGAATATGAGAGGTTCCCAACCTATTTTGCCCATCCGGAGATGCGCAAGCGCATCGCTTGGAGCTATATCGACGCTCGCGACCTCGGGCAGATCTGCCATCTCTGCATCGAGAAGGACGGGCTTGGCTACCAGGTCTTCAACGCCGCTAACGACACGGTTTCGGCCAATACGCCGTCGAAAGAGCTGGCGAAGCGATTCTTCCCGAATGTGCCCTTCACCCGCGAGGTCGGTGAATATGAGGGGCTGCTTTCCAACCGCAAGATTCGCGAGGTGTTGGGCTTCAAGGAAGAACACGACTGGCGGAAATATGTGAAGGTCTGAATGCTCTCCGGTTACGCGATCGAAAAGCGGACGCTCGCAAATGAGCAGAAGGCTTTGAAAATCGAAAATCGTGCTTGCCAATCCGCTGCCGCCGTCTTAAAGGGAGCGCCATGCATTTCGGCAGCGATTTGCGGGTCTTGGCCCGGGCGCTGAAAGACAGGCATGAAGGGGTATAGCTCAGTTGGTAGAGCGGCGGTCTCCAAAACCGCAGGTCGGGGGTTCGAGCCCCTCTGCCCCTGCCATCTTCCCTGATACGGACAGCGCGGCGTTGCTCGCGGCATTCCGGCTCGGGATTGATCGGTGGCAACTAATTTCGTTAAACTTCGGTTTCCCTCTTGTGCATTCGGAAATCGGTGTTTATTTAGGGTTCAACAGACACGCGGTGCGTGGGGCTGATAGTTTCAGCTTTACGCGCCGTAATTGCGTGGGCAGTCGATGGCATCCAAATCCAATCCATTTGCGTTTCTGCAGCAGGTTCGCTCCGAGACGTCCAAGGTCACATGGCCGTCGCGCCGCGAGACGATGATCTCGACGGTCATGGTGCTGGTGATGGTGGTTTTTGCCGCGCTGTTTTTCTTTGCCGCTGACCAGCTGATCGGCTGGGCCCTGAGCTTCGTGCTCAATACCGGCAACTGATACGGGTGGAGATGAAAATGGCGGCACGTTGGTACATCGTCCACGCGTACTCGAATTTTGAAAAGAAGGTGGCTGAAGACATCGAGAACAAGGCTCGCCAGAAGGGGCTTGAGCACCTGTTCGAGAAGATTCTCGTGCCGACCGAAAAGGTCGTGGAAGTGCGTCGCGGCCGCAAGGTCGACAGCGAGCGCAAGTTCTTCCCGGGCTACGTCCTGGTCCGCGCCAATCTGACGGACGAGGCCTATCACCTGATCAAGAATACGCCGAAGGTCACAGGTTTCCTTGGCTCCGACAATAAGCCCGTTCCGATTCCGGATTATGAAGCCGAGCGCATTCTCGGTCAGGTTCAGGAAGGCGTCGAGCGGCCGAAGGCGTCCGTTACCTTCGAGATCGGCGAGCAGGTCCGCGTTTCCGACGGTCCTTTCGCTTCGTTCAACGGCACGGTTCAGGATGTGGACGAAGAGCGTTCGCGCCTGAAGGTGGAAGTGTCGATCTTCGGTCGCGCAACGCCGGTCGAGCTGGAATACGCGCAGGTCGAGAAGGTCTGATCGCGAGAGATGGGAGGCTGGTCCTTGTGGCCTGCCTCTTGCGGACCTTGTCCGCATCCGCGTGGAAGGTGAGGGGTCTTAGCCGGGCCCTAATGATCCGCACCACGCAACCGCAGCCGCCGGAGCAATCCGGCATCACGGGCCGGGCGACCGGCCGTTCATGAAAGGCAGAGAGATATGGCTAAGAAAGTTGCAGGCCAGCTCAAGCTTCAGGTCAAGGCAGGATCGGCAAACCCGTCCCCGCCGATTGGTCCGGCGCTTGGTCAGCGTGGCATTAATATCATGGAATTCTGCAAGGCGTTCAATGCCGCCACGCAGGAAATGGAAAAGGGTATGCCGATTCCGGTCGTCATCACCTATTACCAGGACAAGTCCTTCACCTTCGCGATGAAGCAGCCGCCGGTCAGCTACTGGCTGAAGAAGGAAGCGAAGATCACGTCCGGTTCCAAGACGCCTGGTAAGGGCGCAAAGGCCGGTACCCTCACCAAGGCTCAGATCAAGACGATCGCCGAGGCCAAGATGAAGGACCTGAACGCAGCGGATATCGAAGGTGCAATGGCGATGATCGAGGGCTCTGCCCGCGCCATGGGCCTGGAAGTGGTGGGTTAAGACCATGGCAGGCAAGCGCACTCGCAAAATCAACGAAGGTGTTGATCCGACCAAGCTCTACGCTCTGACCCAGGCCATCGGCATGGTCAAGGAACGGGCTGTCGCCAAGTTCGACGAAACCATCGAAGTCTCGATGAACCTCGGTGTTGACCCGCGCCACGCCGACCAGATGGTTCGCGGCGTCGTCAACCTGCCGAACGGCACCGGCCGTACGGTTCGCGTTGCTGTTTTCGCCCGTGGCGCCAAGGCTGACGAAGCCAAGGCTGCTGGCGCAGACGTTGTTGGCGCAGAAGATCTCGTCGAAATCGTCCAGGGCGGCAAGATCGACTTCGATCGCTGCATCGCCACCCCCGACATGATGCCGCTCGTCGGTCGTCTCGGTAAGGTTCTCGGCCCGCGCGGCATGATGCCGAACCCGAAGGTCGGTACCGTCACCATGGATGTCGCCGGAGCCGTCAAGGCTTCCAAGGGCGGCGCTGTCGAGTTCCGCGTCGAGAAGGCTGGTATCGTCCATGCCGGCATCGGCAAGGCCTCTTTCGATGCCAAGGCTCTGGAAGAAAACATCCGCGCCTTTGCCGACGCCGTCATCAAGGCGAAGCCGGCTGGCGCCAAAGGCAACTATGTCAAGCGCGTGGCGATTTCTTCGACCATGGGCCCGGGTGTCAAGATCGAAGTCGGCTCGGTCACCGCAGCTCCGACTGCATAAGTTTATGGCCGGGCTTCGGCCCGGTCACTGAATTTCCGGCCTCGCAAGGGGCCGGAATATTCCGGAGAAATCCGGAATCCTGTCCGAGATTGCAGGTGGTTTTCCCTTAATCACTTCGCCTGCATGAGACGGGTAAGACCCGAATTGCATGAAGTTCACTTCTCGTAACTCGGTTCGAGCCTTGGATGCCTTGTGCCTCTTTAGCCTTGATTGGCGCGGAGCGCGGGGGGACAGGATCCTCAAGCGTCGCTTGGGATCTCGCATGATCCCGGGAGGCAAAAGGCAACCCGGCGGGCCCGTTTTCGGTCTCGCCAACTGGAGATAGGCAGTGGAAAGAGCGGAAAAACGCGAATTCGTCACGGAACTGAACGAAGTCTTCAAGGCTTCGGGCTCAGTCGTCGTGGCCCACTATGCTGGTGCTACAGTCGCGCAGATGAACGATTTTCGTTCGAAGATGCGTGCAGCTGGCGGTACCGTCAAAGTCGCGAAGAACCGCCTGGCCAAAATTGCCCTTCAGGGTACGGAAGCGGAAGGGATTACCAATCTCTTCAAGGGTCAGACGCTGATTGCATACAGCACCGATCCGATCACCGCTCCGAAGGTCGTCATGGATTTCGCCAAGACCAACGACAAGATCGTTGTTCTGGGCGGCGCCATGGGAACAACCACGCTCAACGCCGATGCAGTCAAGTCGCTTGCGACCCTGCCTTCGCTCGACGAGCTGCGTGCGAAGCTGCTGGGCATGATCCAGACACCGGCTACCCGCATCGCTGGGGTTGTTGCAGCACCGGCAAGCCAGCTTGCCCGCGTGTTTGCGGCCTACGCCAAGAAGGACGAAGCCGCTTAAGGCGGTTTTTCGCTGTTTATAATCAACCGGTTCGAACCGAACAAAAGGAACTAGTAAAATGGCTGATCTCGCAAAGATCGTTGACGACCTCTCCTCGCTGACCGTTCTGGAAGCTGCAGAACTGTCGAAGCTTCTCGAAGAAAAGTGGGGCGTTTCCGCTGCTGCTCCGGTAGCTGTTGCTGCCGCTGCTGGTGGTGCAGGCGCTGCTGCTCCGGCTGAAGAAGAAAAGACCGAGTTCGACGTCATCCTCACGGATGCCGGCGCCAACAAGATCAACGTCATCAAGGAAGTTCGCGCCATCACCGGCCTCGGCCTCAAGGAAGCCAAGGACCTCGTCGAAGGCGCTCCGAAGGCTGTCAAGGAAGCCGTTTCCAAGGCTGAAGCCGCCGACATCAAGAAGAAGCTTGAAGACGCAGGCGCAAAGGCCGACGTCAAGTAATCTTGAACTGCACGTGGGAGGCGGAATTTACTGCCTCCCATTTGCCGTTTTCCTGAACGAATTACCCAAAAGCCGCGTGAAAACGGCTTTTGGGTAATGGGTTCTTCAAGAGCATGGTCTCGAACCGAAGCGCCAAGGCAATCCGGCCTGGCTGTTTCGGGAGGTGGGACGAGGTTGAACTACTCATTGATCGGCGGGGTCGACTGGCCATCGGTTCCCGTCCGTTGCAGGCCCGGATGCAATTTTTGAAGGAGCGACGATGGCTCAGACCCTTTCGTTCAATGGTCGCAGGCGCGTACGCAAGTTTTTTGGTAAGATCCCCGAAGTCGCAGAAATGCCGAACCTCATCGAGGTTCAGAAGGCGTCCTACGACCAGTTCCTGATGGTTGAAGAGCCGAAGGGCGGTCGCCCAGACGAAGGCCTTCAGGCCGTCTTCAAATCCGTTTTCCCGATCACCGACTTCTCCGGCGCCTCGATGCTGGAGTTCGTGTCTTACGAATTCGAACCGCCGAAGTTCGACGTTGACGAGTGCCGCCAGCGCGACCTGACCTATGCTGCGCCGCTGAAGGTCACTCTCCGTCTCATCGTGTTCGATATCGACGAGGATACCGGCGCAAAGTCGATCAAGGACATCAAGGAACAGTCCGTCTACATGGGCGACATGCCGCTCATGACCAACAACGGCACGTTCATCGTCAACGGCACCGAGCGCGTCATCGTCTCGCAGATGCACCGTTCGCCGGGCGTCTTCTTCGACCATGACAAGGGCAAGAGCCATTCTTCCGGCAAGCTGCTGTTCGCCGCCCGCGTCATTCCCTATCGCGGTTCCTGGCTCGATATCGAATTCGACGCCAAGGACATCGTTTACGCCCGCATCGACCGCCGCCGCAAGATCCCTGTCACGTCGCTGCTGATGGCGCTCGGCATGGACGGCGAGGAAATCCTCGACACCTTCTACACGAAGTCGCTCTACAAGCGCGACGGCGATGGCTGGCGCATTCCCTTCAAGCCGGAAACCCTGAAGGGCGCCAAGGCGATCACCGAGATGGTCGACGCCGATACCGGCGAAGTCGTCGTGGAAGCCGGCAAGAAGCTGACGCCGCGGCTGCTGCGCCAGCTTTCCGATAAGGGCCTGAAGGCGCTGAAGGCCGGCGACGACGACCTTTACGGTAACTACCTCGCCGAGGATATCGTCAACTACTCGACGGGTGAGATCTATCTCGAGGCCGGCGACGAGATCGACGAGAAGACGCTCGCCGTCATCCTCGCGAACGGTTTCGACGAGATCCCGGTTCTCGGCATCGACCACATCAATGTCGGCGCCTATATCCGCAACACGCTTTCGGCTGACAAGAACGAGAACCGTCAGGACGCTCTGTTCGACATCTATCGCGTCATGCGCCCGGGTGAACCGCCGACGATGGAATCGGCCGAAGCCATGTTCAACTCGCTGTTCTTCGATGCGGAGCGTTACGACCTCTCCGCCGTCGGCCGCGTCAAGATGAACATGCGCCTCGACCTCTCCGTCGAGGACACCGTTCGCATCCTGCGCAAGGACGACATCCTGGCCGTGGTCAAGATGCTGGTCGAACTGCGCGACGGCAAGGGTGAGATCGACGACATCGACAACCTCGGCAACCGCCGCGTCCGCTCGGTCGGCGAGCTGATGGAGAACCAGTACCGTCTCGGCCTGCTTCGCATGGAGCGTGCGATCAAGGAACGCATGTCCTCGATCGAAATCGACACGGTCATGCCGCAGGACCTGATCAACGCCAAGCCGGCTGCCGCAGCCGTCCGCGAATTCTTCGGTTCCTCGCAGCTCTCGCAGTTCATGGACCAGGTCAACCCGCTCTCGGAAATCACCCACAAGCGCCGTCTTTCGGCCCTTGGTCCGGGCGGTCTGACCCGCGAGCGCGCCGGCTTCGAAGTCCGCGACGTGCATCCGACCCACTATGGCCGTATCTGCCCGATCGAAACGCCGGAGGGCCCGAACATCGGTCTGATCAACTCGCTTGCGACCTTTGCCCGCGTCAACAAATACGGTTTCATCGAAAGCCCGTACCGGCGCATCGTCGACGGCAAGGTGACGAACGACGTGCTCTACCTCTCCGCCATGGAAGAGGCCAAGTATTACGTCGCACAGGCCAACGCCGAGCTGAACGTTGACGGTTCCTTCGTCGACGAATTCGTCGTCTGCCGTCACGCGGGTGAAGTTATGCTCGCGCCCCGCGACAGCATGAACCTGATGGACGTTTCGCCGAAGCAGGTCGTTTCGGTCGCAGCGGCACTCATCCCGTTCCTGGAAAACGACGACGCCAACCGCGCCCTCATGGGCTCGAACATGCAGCGTCAGGCCGTGCCGCTGCTGCGTGCCGAAGCTCCGTTCGTCGGCACCGGCATGGAGCCGGTCGTCGCGCGCGACTCCGGTGCCGCCATCGGCGCCCGCCGCGGCGGCGTCGTCGACCAGGTCGACGCGACGCGTATCGTTATCCGCGCCACGGAAGACCTCGAAGCCGGCAAGTCCGGCGTCGATATTTACCGCCTGCAGAAGTTCCAGCGTTCGAATCAGAACACCTGCGTCAACCAGCGTCCGCTGGTCACTGTCGGTGACGTCGTCAACCGCGGCGATATTCTGGCCGACGGCCCGTCGACCGATCTCGGCGACCTGGCGCTCGGCCGCAACGCGCTCGTCGCGTTCATGCCCTGGAACGGCTACAACTACGAAGACTCGATCCTGCTCTCCGAGCGCATCGTTGCCGACGACGTGTTCACCTCCATCCACATCGAGGAATTCGAAGTGATGGCGCGCGACACCAAGCTCGGCCCCGAGGAAATCACCCGCGATATTCCGAACGTTTCGGAAGAAGCGCTGAAGAACCTCGACGAAGCCGGCATCGTCTATATCGGCGCCGAGGTTCAGCCGGGCGATATCCTCGTCGGCAAGATCACGCCGAAGGGCGAAAGCCCGATGACGCCGGAAGAAAAGCTTCTGCGCGCCATCTTCGGCGAAAAAGCCTCCGACGTGCGCGACACCTCCATGCGCATGCCGCCCGGCACCTACGGCACGATCGTCGAAGTTCGCGTCTTCAACCGCCATGGCGTCGAGAAGGACGAGCGCGCGATGGCGATCGAGCGCGAAGAGATCGAGCGGCTCGCCAAGGACCGCGACGACGAGCAGGCGATCCTCGACCGTAACGTCTACGGCCGTCTGATCGACATGCTGCGCGGCCAGGTCTCGATTGCCGGCCCGAAGGGCTTCAAGAAGGGCACCGAACTTTCGAACGCCGTCGTCTCCGAATATCCTCGCTCGCAGTGGTGGATGTTCGCCGTCGAGGACGAGAAGGTCCAGAGCGAACTCGAGGCCCTCCGCGGCCAGTACGACGAATCCAAGTCGCGCCTTGAACAGCGCTTCATGGACAAGGTCGAGAAGGTCCAGCGCGGCGATGAAATGCCTCCGGGCGTCATGAAGATGGTCAAGGTCTTCGTCGCCGTGAAGCGCAAGATCCAGCCGGGCGACAAGATGGCCGGCCGTCACGGGAACAAGGGCGTGGTCTCGCGCATTGTGCCTGTCGAGGACATGCCGTTCCTCGAAGACGGCACGCATGTCGACGTCGTTCTGAACCCGCTCGGCGTGCCTTCGCGCATGAACGTCGGCCAGATTCTGGAAACGCACCTGGGTTGGGCTTGCGCCGGCATGGGTCGCCAGATCGGCGAATTGATCGAAGCGTATAAGGCCAACGGCAACATCGAACCGCTGCGCAAGACCATCGGCGATGTCGTCGGCGACGGTCCCAAGGCCGAACAGGTCCAGGACTTCGACGACGAGTCCGTCCTGCGTCTCGCCGACCAGTGGAAGCGCGGCGTTTCGATCGCGACGCCGGTCTTCGACGGCGCCAATGAAGGTGACGTCAACGACATGCTGCGTCTGGCGGGTCTCAAGGACACCGGCCAGTCGACTCTCTATGACGGCCGTACCGGCGAGCAGTTCGACCGCCAGGTGACCGTGGGCTACATCTACATGCTGAAGCTCAACCACCTGGTCGACGACAAGATCCATGCCCGCTCGATCGGCCCTTACTCGCTCGTGACCCAGCAGCCGCTGGGCGGCAAGGCGCAGTTCGGTGGTCAGCGCTTCGGCGAAATGGAAGTCTGGGCGCTCGAAGCCTATGGCGCCGCCTATACGCTGCAGGAAATGCTGACGGTGAAGTCGGATGACGTCGCCGGCCGCACCAAGGTCTACGAAGCCATTGTCCGCGGAGACGACACGTTCGAAGCCGGTATTCCGGAAAGCTTCAACGTTCTCGTCAAGGAAATGCGCTCGCTGGGCCTCAGCGTCGAGCTCGAGAACACCAAGCTCGATGAAGCGCAGGCAACCCAGCTGCCGGACGCGGCCGAGTAAACATTGATAGGGCGTGCGCTGCCAATGCGGCGCACGCCGGTCCCGCCGGGAGCCGCATCCGTGTCGGCCCGGAAGGGAAGTTTCGCCGCATCTTGCGGTTATTCTCGTTTAAGCGAGGGAGGCGGCTCCCGGGAATTGCCGCCGGCCATCGCATTTTGAGGGCGCTTTAGCCCATGAAGGAGACAGGCATGAACCAAGAGGTCATGAATCTTTTCAATCCGCAGGTGCCTGCACAGAATTTCGATTCCATTCGGATTTCGATCGCGTCTCCGGAGAAGATCCTCTCCTGGTCCTACGGTGAGATCAAGAAGCCGGAAACCATCAACTACCGCACGTTCAAGCCGGAACGCGACGGTCTGTTCTGCGCGCGCATCTTTGGCCCGATCAAGGACTACGAATGCTTGTGCGGCAAGTACAAGCGCATGAAGTACAAGGGCATCATCTGCGAAAAGTGCGGCGTCGAAGTCACGCTGTCGCGCGTTCGCCGTGAGCGCATGGGCCATATTGAGCTTGCTGCTCCCGTTGCCCACATCTGGTTCCTGAAGTCGCTGCCGTCGCGCATTTCGACACTGCTCGACATGACGCTGAAGGATGTCGAGCGCGTCCTCTACTTCGAAAACTATATCGTCACCGAGCCGGGCCTGACCGCTCTCAAGGAGCACCAGCTCCTCTCGGAAGAAGAGTACATGCTCGCCGTCGACGAGTACGGTGAAGACCAGTTCACCGCGATGATCGGCGCTGAGGCGATCTACGAGATGCTGGCTTCGATGAACCTCGAAAAGATCGCCGGCGATCTGCGCTCCGAGCTTGCCGACACCACGTCGGATCTCAAGCAGAAGAAGCTGATGAAGCGCCTGAAGATCGTCGAGAACTTCATGGAGTCAGGCAATCGTCCGGAATGGATGATCATGAAGGTCGTTCCGGTCATCCCGCCGGATCTGCGCCCGCTCGTTCCGCTCGACGGTGGCCGTTTCGCGACGTCGGATCTGAACGATCTCTATCGCCGCGTCATCAACCGTAACAACCGTCTGAAGCGCCTCATCGAACTGCGCGCTCCGGGCATCATCATCCGCAACGAAAAGCGCATGCTGCAGGAATCTGTCGACGCGCTCTTCGATAACGGCCGCCGCGGCCGCGTCATCACCGGCGCCAACAAGCGTCCGCTGAAGTCGCTGTCCGACATGCTGAAGGGCAAGCAGGGCCGCTTCCGCCAGAACCTGCTCGGCAAGCGCGTCGACTATTCCGGCCGTTCGGTGATCGTCACCGGTCCGGAACTGAAGCTGCATCAGTGCGGTCTTCCAAAGAAGATGGCGCTCGAACTCTTCAAGCCGTTCATCTATGCCCGCCTCGACGCCAAGGGTTACTCCTCGACCGTCAAGCAGGCCAAGAAGCTGGTCGAGAAGGAAAAGCCGGAAGTTTGGGATATCCTCGACGAGGTCATCCGCGAACATCCTGTTCTTCTGAACCGCGCACCGACGCTGCACCGCCTGGGCATCCAGGCCTTCGAACCCACCCTGGTCGAAGGCAAGGCCATCCAGCTGCACCCGCTCGTCTGCACGGCCTTCAACGCCGACTTCGACGGTGACCAGATGGCTGTTCACGTGCCGCTGTCGCTCGAAGCCCAGCTCGAAGCCCGCGTGCTGATGATGTCGACCAACAACATCCTGCACCCGGCAAACGGCGCGCCGATCATCGTTCCCTCGCAGGACATGGTTCTCGGCCTGTACTATCTGTCGATCCTGAACCAGAACGAGCCGGGCGAAGGCATGGCCTTCTCCGATCTCGGCGAGCTGCATCACGCGCTGGAAAACAAGGTCGTGACGCTGCACACCAAGATCCGCGGCCGCTTCAAGTCGATCGGCGAGGATGGCAAGCCTTACTCGAAGATCTACGAGACGACGCCCGGCCGTCTGCTCATCGGCGAACTGCTGCCGAAAAATGGCAAGGTGCCCTTCGACATCTGCAACCAGGAAATGACCAAGAAGAACATCTCCAAGATGATCGACACGGTCTACCGCCATTGCGGCCAGAAGGACACGGTCATCTTCTGCGACCGCATCATGCAGCTCGGCTTCGCCCATGCCTGCCGTGCCGGCATTTCGTTCGGCAAGGACGACATGGTCATTCCGGACACCAAGGCCAAGATCGTCAACGACACCGAAAATCTGGTGAAGGAATACGAGCAGCAGTACAATGACGGCCTCATCACCCAGGGCGAAAAGTACAACAAGGTTGTCGATGCCTGGGGCAAGGCGACTGAAAAGGTCGCCGAAGAGATGATGGCACGCATCAAGGCGGTCGAATTCGACGAGAACACCGGCCGTCAGAAGCCGATGAACTCGATCTACATGATGAGCCACTCCGGCGCCCGCGGTTCTCCGAACCAGATGCGTCAGCTGGGCGGCATGCGCGGCCTGATGGCCAAGCCGTCGGGCGAAATCATCGAGACGCCGATCATCTCGAACTTCAAGGAAGGCCTGACCGTCAACGAGTACTTCAACTCGACGCACGGCGCCCGCAAGGGCCTGGCAGACACCGCCTTGAAGACCGCAAACTCCGGTTACCTGACCCGCCGTCTCGTCGACGTCGCGCAGGATTGCATCGTCACGCACGTCGATTGCGGCACCGAAACCGGCCTGACCATGACCGCCATCGTCGATGCCGGCCAGGTCGTTGCCTCGCTCGGCGCCCGTATTCTCGGCCGCACGGCGCTCGACGACATCGACCATCCGGTGACGGGTGAGCGCATCGTCGATGCCGGCAAGATGATCCTCGAGCCCGATGTCATCGAAATCGAGAAGGCCGGCATCCAGTCGATCCGCATCCGCTCGGCGCTGACCTGCGAAATCCAGACGGGCGTCTGCTCGGTCTGCTACGGCCGCGACCTCGCGCGCGGTACGCCGGTCAACATGGGCGAAGCCGTCGGCGTCATCGCCGCTCAGTCGATCGGCGAGCCGGGAACCCAGCTCACCATGCGTACCTTCCACCTTGGCGGTACGGCAACCGTGGTCGACCAGTCGTTCCTGGAAGCCTCGTACGAAGGTACGGTGCAGATCAAGAACCGCAACGTGCTGCGCAACTCTGAAGGCAGCCTCGTTGCCATGGGCCGCAACATGACCGTCCAGATCCTGGACGAGCGTGGCGTCGAGCGCTCTTCGCAGCGTGTCGCCTACGGTTCGAAGCTGCATGTCGACGAAGGTGACAAGGTCAAGCGTGGCCAGCGTCTGGCGGAGTGGGATCCTTACACCCGTCCGATGATGACGGAAGTTGCCGGTACCGTTCAGTTCGAAGACCTCGTCGATGGTCTCTCGGTTCTGGAAGCGACCGACGAATCCACCGGCATCACCAAGCGTCAGGTCATCGACTGGCGTTCGACCCCGCGCGGCTCGGATCTCAAGCCGGCGATTGTCATCAAGGACGCCAGCGGCAATGTCGCAAAGCTGTCGCGCGGTGGTGACGCCCGCTTCCTGCTCTCGGTCGACGCCATCCTGTCGGTCGAGCCGGGCACGAAGGTCTCGCAGGGTGACGTTCTCGCCCGTTCGCCGCTCGAAAGCGCCAAGACCAAGGACATCACCGGCGGCCTGCCGCGTGTTGCCGAACTGTTCGAAGCTCGCCGTCCGAAGGATCACGCCATCATCGCAGAGATCGATGGTACGATCCGCCTCGGCCGCGACTACAAGAACAAGCGTCGCGTCATCATCGAGCCGGCGGAAGACGGTGTCGAGCCTGTCGAATACCTGATTCCGAAGGGCAAGCCCTTCCACCTTCAGGACGGCGACTATATCGAAAAGGGTGACTACATCCTCGACGGTAACCCGGCTCCGCACGACATCCTGGCGATCAAGGGCGTGGAGGCTCTTGCTTCCTACCTCGTCAACGAAATCCAGGAAGTCTATCGCCTGCAGGGCGTCGTCATCAACGACAAGCACATCGAGGTGATCGTCCGTCAGATGCTGCAGAAGGTGGAGATCACCGATGCCGGTGACTCGACCTACATCGTCGGCGACAACGTCGACCGGATCGAACTGGAGGACGTCAACGACCACCTGATCGAGCAGGGGAAGAAGCCCGCCAGCGGCGAGCCGGTTCTTCTCGGCATCACCAAGGCGTCGCTGCAGACCCCGTCCTTCATCTCGGCCGCGTCCTTCCAGGAAACGACCAAGGTGCTGACGGAAGCTGCAATCGCCGGCAAGACCGACGGTCTGCAGGGCTTGAAGGAAAACGTCATCGTCGGCCGCCTCATTCCGGCCGGCACCGGCGGCACCATGACCCAGATCCGCCGCATCGCCACGTCGCGCGACGAGCTCATCCTCGAAGAGCGCCGCAAGGGCACTGGGGCAGCGGTCGCCACCCCGATGCTGCAGGACATGGCCGAAAACGCCCCGGCTGCGGAATAATCCGCAGCTGAGGTCCACGAATTGAAAAACCGCCCGGAGCGATCCGGGCGGTTTTCGTTTGTATGCCAGTCTTTGATTGATAGGGGAGGGAAGGCGTTCCCGTCAGTTGAACCGGATGATCGCGACCTCGCCGTCAACCGCACCCTGATAGGCCGAAGCGTGCGGCTCTTCCGCCGGAATTTCGGTCAGCATGCCGATCTGGTCGAGATCGGCCTCGATGAAACCCTCCTCGGCAAGGGCGTTCAAGGCTTCGCGCACGGCGGTGTCGTCATCGGGCGCCTGGAGCAGGATGTGCAGGTCGATGCCTTCGCTGGCCTCGGACTCATAGCCTTTGCCGATGATGATGAAGATCATCGGTCCGTCGAAATTATTGTCGTTATCAGGTGTCGTGATCATCGCCTGTCCTCGGTTCCTGGGGATTCGCTTTGTCGAATCCGCTGAGAGGACCTAACGCCGCAATTGCTGATTCCTTAACTGCTTTTGCTGCAAGGCCCAAGTTTTTATCTTGGCGCACGTCCCTGAATGCGTCTAGAAGGATGAAAACAGGGCGTTCGGCCCGCATATCAAGGTGATGCGGCCAAGTTTATTTCTTAACCGGCCTTGACGGGACGGGTGGAAACCAGTAGTACCCCGGCCATCAGATCCCATGTGAGGCTTGGCTGTTCGGGGCGACGCGCCCTGAAATTCACCTCAAACAAGGTTCTAAACGCACGTTGAAGTCATGATGCTGCACGCATGACGCAGGATTTTATGCGTCCTCTGCTCCTTGTGGTCCATCTGCGGAAGCGGATCGGGCCATATTTTGCGCATTGACGGAAAGCATGCGTCATTGCCGGAGACGGCGTGAGTTCAAGCCCGCAAGGGTACTGAGATAAACGTAAGGGATGGTTGAATGCCTACCGTAAACCAGCTGATCCGCAAGCCTCGCCAGGCGAACGTAAAGCGTAATAAGGTTCCCGCTCTCCAGGAGAACCCGCAGAAGCGCGGCGTTTGCACGCGCGTCTACACGACCACGCCGAAGAAGCCGAACTCGGCTCTGCGTAAGGTCGCAAAGATCCGCCTGACCAACGGCTTCGAAGTCATTGGTTACATCCCCGGCGAAGGTCACAACCTTCAGGAACACTCCGTCGTCATGATCCGCGGCGGCCGCGTCAAGGACCTTCCGGGTGTCCGTTATCACATCATCCGCGGCGTTCTCGATACCCAAGGTGTCAAGAACCGCAAGCAGCGTCGCTCCAAGTACGGTGCGAAGCGTCCGAAGTAATTCGGATTTTGAATAATCCGGCGCTGCGCGAGGTCCTCCGCGTGATGAAGCGCCTTAACGGTTGAAGAGACGAAAAGTATGTCCAGACGTCATAAAGCAGAAAAGCGCGAGATCAATCCGGATCCGAAGTTCGGTGACCTCGTCGTGACCAAGTTCATGAATGCCATCATGCTCGATGGTAAGAAGTCCGTTGCTGAAAACATCGTCTATGGTGCGTTCGACGCCGTCCAGGGCAAGTCCAAGCAGGAGCCGCTTTCGGTTTTCCATTCTGCGCTCGACAACATTGCCCCGCACGTTGAAGTCCGCTCGCGCCGCGTCGGTGGTGCGACCTACCAGGTTCCGGTCGACGTCCGTCCGGAGCGCCGCCAAGCTCTCGCCATTCGCTGGCTGATTGCCGCTGCCCGCAAGCGCAACGAAACCACCATGATCGACCGTCTGTCCGGCGAACTGCTCGATGCGTCCAACAACCGCGGCTCCGCCGTCAAGAAGCGCGAAGACACGCACAAGATGGCTGACGCCAACCGCGCGTTCTCGCACTATCGCTGGTAATTCCGAACGGTATCGAAAGGCAGTCCACAATGGCTCGCGAATATAAGATCGAAGACTACCGCAATTTCGGTATCATGGCGCATATCGACGCCGGCAAGACCACGACCACCGAGCGTATCCTTTACTACACCGGCAAGTCGCACAAGATCGGCGAAGTCCACGACGGCGCAGCCACCATGGACTGGATGGAGCAGGAGCAGGAGCGTGGCATCACGATCACCTCTGCTGCCACCACGACCTTCTGGAAGGGCCGTGACGGCAAGATGCGCCGCTTCAACATCATCGACACCCCCGGCCACGTCGACTTCACCATCGAAGTCGAGCGTTCGCTGCGCGTTCTCGACGGCGCCATCGCGCTGCTTGACGCCAACGCCGGCGTTGAGCCGCAGACGGAAACCGTCTGGCGCCAGGCTGAGAAGTACAATGTTCCGCGGATGATCTTCTGCAACAAGATGGACAAGACCGGCGCGGACTTCTATCGCTCGGTCGAGATGATCAAGACGCGTCTCGGCGCGACCGCCGTCGTCATGCAGCTGCCGATCGGTGCTGAGAGCGACTTCAAGGGCGTTGTCGACCTCGTCGAGATGAACGCGCTGATCTGGCGCGACGAATCGCTCGGCGCCCAGTGGGATGTCGTCGAAATCCCGGAAGATCTGAAGGCCAAGGCTGAAGAATATCGCGAAAAGCTGATCGAGACCGTTGTCGAGATCGACGAAGCTGCGATGGAAGCCTATCTCGAAGGCAACATGCCCGACAACGACAAGATCCGCGAACTCGTTCGCCGCGGCACCATCGACGTCAAGTTCCATCCGATGTTCTGCGGCACCGCCTTCAAGAACAAGGGTGTGCAGCCGCTGCTCGACGCCGTGGTCGACTACCTGCCGTCGCCGCTCGACATTCCGGCGATCAAGGGCATCGATTTCAAGACCGAAGCCGATATCGAGCGTCATGCAGATGACGCCGAGCCGCTTTCGATGCTGGCGTTCAAGATCATGAACGACCCCTTCGTCGGTTCGCTCACCTTCGCACGCATCTACTCCGGCAAGCTCGAAAAGGGCTCTTCGGTTCTGAACACGGTCAAGGACAAGCGCGAGCGCGTCGGCCGTATGCTGCAGATGCACTCCAACTCTCGTGAAGACATCGAAGAAGCCTTTGCAGGCGACATCGTTGCTCTCGCTGGTCTCAAGGAAACCACCACTGGCGATACGCTCTGCGACCCGCTGAAGCCGGTTATCCTCGAGCGCATGGAATTCCCCGAGCCGGTCATCCAGATCGCCATCGAGCCGAAGTCCAAGGGCGACCAGGAAAAGATGGGCCTCGCGCTCAACCGCCTGGCAGCCGAAGACCCGTCCTTCCGCGTGAAGACGGACCAGGAATCCGGTCAGACGATCATTGCCGGCATGGGCGAACTGCATCTCGACATCATCGTCGACCGCATGCGTCGCGAGTTCAAGGTCGAAGCAAACGTTGGTGCGCCGCAGGTTGCTTACCGCGAAACCATCACGCGCCAGACCGAAGAAGACTACACGCACAAGAAGCAGACCGGTGGTACCGGCCAGTTCGCGCGCGTCAAGATCATCTTCGAACCGAACCCGGAAGGCGAAGACTTCAAGTTCGAATCCAAGATCGTCGGCGGCTCTGTTCCGAAGGAATACATCCCGGGCGTTCAGAAGGGCATCGAAAGCGTTCTGTCTTCCGGTCCGCTGGCTGGCTTCCCGATGCTCGGCGTCAAGGCGACGCTCATCGACGGTGCCTTCCACGACGTCGACTCCTCGGTCCTGGCGTTCGAAATCGCTTCCCGCGCTTGCTTCCGTGAAGCAGCCAAGAAGGCCGGCGCTCAGCTCCTCGAGCCGATGATGAAGGTCGAGGTCGTCACCCCGGAAGATTACGTCGGTGACGTTATCGGCGACCTCAACTCCCGCCGTGGCCAGATCCAGGGTCAGGAAAGCCGTGGCATCGCGGTTGTCATCAGCGCCAACGTTCCGCTGGCCAACATGTTCAAGTACGTCGACAACCTGCGCTCCATGTCGCAGGGCCGCGCTCAGTACACGATGACCTTCGATCACTACGCGCCGGTCCCGTCGAACGTCGCAACCGAAATCCAGGCAAAGTATTCCGGTCAGAAGTGACCGGCATACCTATTGACCGATAACAAGAATTAGCTCCCCTCGGGGACTAGCAAAACGGAGAGCCGAAAATGGCAAAGAGTAAGTTTGAGCGCAACAAGCCGCACGTCAACATTGGCACGATCGGCCACGTTGACCACGGCAAGACGTCTCTGACGGCAGCGATCACGAAGTACTTCGGTGAGTTCAAGGCGTACGACCAGATCGACGCGGCTCCGGAAGAGAAGGCCCGCGGCATCACGATTTCGACGGCGCACGTCGAGTATGAGACGCCGGCCCGCCACTACGCGCACGTCGACTGCCCCGGCCACGCCGACTACGTGAAGAACATGATCACCGGTGCGGCGCAGATGGACGGCGCGATCCTGGTTTGCTCGGCTGCTGACGGCCCGATGCCGCAGACGCGCGAACACATCCTGCTCGCCCGCCAGGTCGGCGTTCCGGCGATCGTTGTGTTCCTGAACAAGGTCGACCAGGTTGACGACGCCGAGCTTCTCGAGCTGGTCGAGCTCGAAGTTCGCGAGCTTCTGTCGTCCTACGACTTCCCGGGCG
>NZ_MXPU01000039.1 GCF_002204185.1 Rhizobium esperanzae
ATCTTCGAGCGCTTCCTGACCGACGGCCGCATCGAACTCGACTCCAACATAGTCGAGCGAGCAATCAGACCCCAAGCGATCACGAGAAAAAATAGTCTATTCGCTGGAAGCGACGGTGGCGGCCGGACTTGGGCGACCATCGCGACGCTCCTGCAAACGGCAAAGATGAATGCAGTCGATCCGCAAGCTTGGTTGACCCAGACGCTTGAGCGCCTTGCGAATGGATGGCCCAGCAGTGAAATCGACGCGCTCATGCCATGGAACTACGCCGCCTGAACGGCCCCGGCTTGTCGCTTACAGTCAAACACCGAAAGCCGCATATCATCCACCACGGAGCATATAGGAATTTCCCTTTGGTAACTAAGCAGATTTGAAACCACAGTCGAAGGTTTGGCTGACGACCGTAGACGCAAAGAAGCGGCGCTGCACCTAGATCATTTCTTCCACCATGATTCATGGATTGCGGCAACAGCCTGGGCGATACCGACCAGGGTAAGGATGACCGTCAGAAATCGAATTCCGTTTTGGGTGGCAGCGTTCTGGCCGTGACGTCGCTCTTCCTGCTCGTATTGAGCAATCGTGTTGATTGCTTTGGGATCGAGGACGAGGCCAAACTGCGCTTGTTTCAGGTCACCGGATTCCTGTAGGGCATCGAGTAGAAGCCGATAATACGTCATCAGCTCCTCTTTATCCGGTCGGAAGACCCAGCGGACTGTATAGAACTGCGTCAGCAGCTCCGTTTCATGTGCGATGTAGTTCCGGTTCTTCACGGTCTCAGCTAACACGTATTTCAGCACGCGGAGCCGGTCATGACGCGTCAGCTGACGCCGGTTGAAGAATGCCTGCAGGAGACGATCCCAAGCCACGCGCCAGAGGGGATAACTCAAAAGGTGCTTCAGGATAAACGACGAGATGCTGCGGCTGTTGAAAGTCCAGCCCCCATAGTAGTGCTGGATCAACGGCTTGAATTCCGGAAACGCTGTGTAAGGTACAGAGCATTCCTCGACGAAATTCTTCCCATCCACCGACCACTTCCCCTGCAAGCCATGCTCGGTCAATTCGTTGGCCAGGAATCGGCCGTGGCCCTCCTGATCTTCTAAGTAGACGACATAGCAGTCGTTGCGACGGCCTGCGTCTCCCGACGTTGGGATCATCATCGGCGCGTTTTTGCGAAGCGCGATGTCTATTGCACGCCGCATGAAATAACTGCGGACTTCGCCAAGAAGGTTTCTCATCGGTGGATGAACACGCTCACGACGGCAGCGATCGCAGCGATCCACAATGGGATCGACAGCCTGGCTACCTTAACCTGCAGGGCCGCGAGGCTTGGTCCTAAATCTGGCACTGCGGCGACTGGGGCTAGAGGTTCCTGATTCCCGGGTGTGTCATTGTTTGTAACGACTTCTTCCGACCTGCCGCCCTTATGAAAGCGATACTCGAAGTAGCCGACATTTCCCAGGACGGTTGGTATGTGGTCCGCTCCGGGTTCGATCTGGAGATTTTGGTCCTCAATGTTGCCCAGCAGCTTGACCGTGTCCGTCCGGATCGACGGCGACCATTGCGCATAGACGCCTTCGACGTGGCGAATGGTGATGCCGCCCTTGGCTCGGCCGTCCTCGATGAACTTCACTAGGTCTTCGAACCGGGAGGGAGCAAGGAAGAGCTGCACTTCGACCGTGTCCGGTGTCCTGACTTCCTCGAAGTCCCACTCCGAGACATATGCTACCGACCCCCAAAGGGCGCAGACCTCGCGTCCGTCTTCGGATTTGTGGATGCGCAGCGTGATCGTATCGACAGGCCGGTTGGTTCCGAAGAACGAGTAGACGACCGCTGTATGCCGCCTACCTTCGCTCGGGATTAAGGCTCCTATGATGCCGTCGGAGGCTTTCGCATTTCCGTCCTCAAGCGTCAGGCCCCGATAAACCCGCAGGTTCTTTGCGTTGAAATGCAGATTGCTGCCCCAAGGTTTGTAGTCCGGGCCAATCTTCCTGCCGGTCGGGTCCAATTCTTCGATGAACCAGCTGTAGAGATTGGGATGTGGGCTTTTCGTGCTTGTGCGCACTGTGTTCTCTAGCTGGTAATCCACGTCGCCCCCACCATTCGCCCAAAGTTGGCAGAATTGATAGGTTCACGCCGTGACGGTGGCAAGAGCAGCTAGCCACTCGCCGGAGTAGTTTCGGCCGCATTGTTGACTCTGAGCAGCTGAACCCGCTGGGCGAGGGCTTGAGATAGCTGTTCAGGTGGTTGTGTGACGTGTCCCCCGTTTCGATGTGACGGGAGGCTAGGGCAAACTCTCATATCGGAAGGTCTTGTAGGGAGTGGGCGGCTGTCCTCCCACTCCAAGACCGTGGTGCAGTTGATTATCGGCTACGAACAGCCAGTCTTCCAGTTGGTCCTTGTTGCCTCAGTTAACCGACCTTAGGTTCCAATTACTCTGATGATCGGCTCGAAAGCGTGGCGTGCGATAACATTCATTTAGAAAGACAATCGCCTATTGCGTCCAGATATGCCCTTCGAATAGCCACTTAGGGACCTCTACCTCTTTACAGGCGGGATGATTGGCAAAAACCTGCCGCAGGAAACGAACCGCCCCAAATGCTGCGATCATAAGTTCTCGCTGTTGCTGATAATAGGCCTCATCGAAAACGTTGTCCTCGATCTTATGGGCGGGTTTCTGGCGAGCTTTGCGAACGGCCCTGAAACCCTCATTGATCCGGACCATATCGTTTTCGTCTTTTGGCTTGAATTTCGCTGCCAACCACTCCATCAGCAGCGAGATAGTTCCCTTCATTCTTTTAATCTGTTCGCCACTGTCCATCTTTCCGTATTCGTAGACCTCGATGTCCCCTTCGAAAAACTTGTAGTTCATGTCATCGGACATCAGCTGGTCAAGCCGGAGGCAGAAATCTGAGAACTCCTTTTTGGTGGGGCGGATCAGAAACCCGAAGTGGTCTGGGCGGCGATAAGCCTCATAGTCGGACTTGAAAAGCCTCGGCTTGCCCATGCGTTCGCTCATGATGTTGATGATCTTCTTCTCTTCGAGGATCGCGTCGAATACCGACACTCCTTCTGGCCATTCCCCGAGAATAGACGAACGGTAATAATCCGGGTGAAGCTGGAAATCGCCTTGAAGTTCAAATCCAGCCCAGTAGGCCTGCTGTTCGGCTGACATGTCATGTAGGTATCGGAGGAAGGCAGCGACATATCGGTTCACGTTCTCATCGAAAGCAAAGCCGAACTGGGCATATTCGTGCGATTCTTTATCCTCGCTGTCGCGATAGATGGTTCCGAACGTGTCATCGACCGAATACCTAAAGGTGGGATCGTTGCGATATCGCTCCAGCACCTCCAAGCGAAAGGTCCGGAACTCAAGCTGTGGGGCTCCGAGCTTTAATGCCGCTGTATATGGAGCGGCGGGATCAGGACCAACGCCTGCAACCTCAACCAAGGCCTTTCGAGTGGGAAACAAACACCCGAACTTCAATCCCCTGTTCGACACTCGCTTGACTTGATCGGAGATAGGCCTGGCTGGCAGTAGTCGAATGTTCGGATTTTGGGTTTCTTCGTCGTTGATCAGCTCCACCAGTCCCGCCTCGATCAGGTCGATCAACGCAGCTTTCTCGTCCTGCGAATGAATTGCGTGAGCAGGCCAACCATTGAAGTCGCTGGACTCTTGATACTTTTTCAGAACAGTGGCCAATATCGTCGCTGCGTCCAATTTCATCTCCTCGTAGGCATTATCAGCGCCTGCTTATCGCAGAGATACTCGAAATCATCGACTACAGTAACGGTAATAATGGTCAACTGAGGTGGCGGAGCCGATGGCGAAATCTTTCGACGAAAGCGAATTTGAGGCATCCCGATCCGGCAATTTCGGCGATCTTCTACAGGGTCGGGATTATCTCTTCTTCCTGCTCGACAACTTGGACTGGGATTCGCAGCTTTTGGCCGTCCGGATGATGATTGCCAGGAACCGGCATGCTGCGGAAGCATTCAGCAAGGCGATTGAGCGCGACGAGGAAGAGGTTCAAGCTTATAGGGGACCTCACCATCATCATTACGTCGATCAGCACACCGACATGCTGCACGAATCCATCTTTCGAGACGCAGCTGAAAGCATGGCGGCAATAGGCATGATCGCACCAATGGTCGAAAGCACCTTGGGGCAATCGCTGGCTGCCTTGGGCGAAATGTATACCCGCAAAAACTTGACGCCACCCGAGCATAAACGCTGGAAGCGGGCGAATGGTGACCCCGCCCGATGGAACTGCCAAATCTATTTCAACAACAAAGGGGAGCCGAAAAACAACATCTTGGAAGGCTTTCCGCAGTTGGCGGCGGCGTCTGGGCTTGAGCAATTTCTATCGCCGGGGTTCCATACGTGGTTTAAGGCCATGTTCACCTACCGGAATTTCATGTTCCACGGGGGGTTCGAATGGAGCCTTGAACGAAGGGCGGCATTTAAAGAGGCTATCGAAAAGAACGGTTGGGACGTGTTTACCTGTTCGAAAACAGGGGGCGAACCATGGGCCTTTTACATCACCGATGAAGCAATCAATCAGATGCCGACTATGGTCGAAAGTATGCTCGACAGCCTCGCACAGTTCGCGAAATCGCTGCCATTCGAGCTGATATCGGACCCCTGAACGGATTCTTCCGGCACACTGGGCAGGAGTCAGTCGCCAACATTGAGAAACCCAGCTACATCCCCTCCCTTCAGCTCCGGAGAATTCGAACCAATTCGCTTAGCAAAACATCGAAGCTCTGTCGGAAATCAACTTGGGTGGTGGTCGGAATTGTTTCTCTGCGCCGGATTTGCGTATGGAGTGCGCCGTCCGCTATGGATCGAAGTGACATTTGAATGTGCTCGAACGACCCGCGTATTGATCGAGATGCTTGGCTCGTCACCTGTGCAAAGTTCGTCTGGCCGAAAATTGGTGGGACGTGGTCCACCATCGCCCTCGCGAGCATCGCGACCGATATCGTGTTACCAGCTCCCCAGGCACTATTTATCTCTTCGCACATCCTCACCAGACGTGTGAGATCGAACTGACTGTTGGAAATTGCCCGTAGTTCCGCCATCCGGGCGCTGTCGACGAAGTCGCCCCGTTGCTGCCGGGGTGTGTGCGGCGGCTCGGACGCTGACAGCCGATCCCAGGCAGCTTTTGTCAGCCGGTAATAATCATCGGGGACGAATTGGATCAGGCCCGAGTTTGATGCCTCATCTATGAGATCGCCTGCACTGTCTACCGAGGCCGCTCCCATTATTGCGCAAACGTCCGTTGCTGAAAATTCCAGTGCGGCGAGATGGTCTTCGCCTACCTGCTCTGCCATCCAGCGCAAAAGATTCTCTATCTGCTGATTTGGTGACGGGAGCTTTTGTGCGACCATTTCGTCGATCAACGTAGAATCGATCTCTAGCCAATCTTCCTCGGTCGAATGCGTCCGAATGTAATGACTGACCTTCGCTACAATGAGGTCGTTGACCTTCCCATTTGGTTGCGTGCGGCCCTTCAAAACGGCGACAGCCGAGCCTGTTATCACAAAGGGCCCGCAGCGGTCGCAGTGATACTGGCGGACATCCCCATTTCTTCCGATCTCGGCAGCACTGCCGCATACAACGCAGGGGTCCATCTTGCTCTCTTGCCTTTTAATGCCCGATTGCCATTGACGCAGAAGCTGATTGCCCTTGCAATATCCCGCAAGCTGTTCCCACAGACGATGCAGGCAACATTCAGTAGAAGGCAGCATGACCATGACGACCGTGATTCTCACCTGGACCCGCGACCCCTTGAGCTTCAAGGTTGCGCTCGATGGTGACATTGCAGCCCGCGAGTATGGAGCGATCCAGCGCGAGCTAATCCCCGTTCTCCGCTCTATTCCCAATCTGACATTCTCTTACAAGGAGGCTCGCTTTGAGATCGCGGAAGCCGATAGGACGATTCCATTCATGGTCCAAGCCTTGTCCATTGCGGGCTATGCAATCCTCCATAAGGGAGACGTTCCGGCCGAGATCGAGCAGGCCGAGCGTCCGAACTGACCACCGGCAACATTCGGCAACAAAAAACTTAGTGGACGGAACCAGCAATTCCGCCCGCTATTTTTTTGACCTCTCGGAGGCCCCCCGTCGGCTATTTTCCCATGCCTGGCGAGGCCGCAAGCTGTCCTTCTAAACCCTTTTTAGAGAGAGAAGGACATGACAATCGCAGTAAGACCACAGCAGACAAGGTATGTCCCGCTGTCAGAGAAGGAGCAGCGCGAAGCTGCCATCAAGCTCGCCTCGACGGCTAACGGCGACACCGAGCGCCTGTTGCTTACGCCGGAAGAACGGGCGAAGCGCCAGGCTGACGCCGAGCAGATCGCCAATAAGGCCGTGAGAAACCTAAGCCCGCAGCAGGTTTGGGATGAGACCGTGTTGAAGGTCTCCTTCATGACCGCAGAAGCCGCGCACGGTCTGGGGCAGGTTTTCCCCGATCAAGTTCAACGTCGCTATCGACCGGTTCCAAACAAGGAACGGAAAATCCTGGCATCAAAGGAATCTCCACATGCGGGCCTGGGCTTGATCGCCATTATCGACGCCGGAAGAGGTCGCGAGATAGCTCTGTATGGTGGCAACACTGGCGGCACTGTCTACATCGAAAACGGCGTTCCCAAAATCGAAGTGAACCCGTCGGATGAAAAGACCCAAAATGATCCGAGATACTTCGGTATCGCGCAGCAAAGGCTCGCCAACGGAAAACGCGACCCGTCAAAGCAACCGCTGTTTATGGACATGACGGACATCAATGACGTGGCGAAACGTTGCTGTGAGCTGCTCGGCGCTCCTGCTCCGACGAAGACCTATAAGACCGTCAAAGAACGCAAGGTCGCCGAGGCTGCAGCAAAGGCAACAGCGCCGTCGGTGAAGCCCCAGGCCGTAAGACAGCCAGCGACAAAACCAGTGCCAACGCATCAGGTTCATGCGCGGTCGCTTTGGGCAAAGAACCCGTCGCCACACTATGAACCTACGATTGGCGAAATGCGAGCTGCCAAGCAGGCGCAGCAGTATCAGCAGGAACCGGCTCGCGCTTACGCTATGTGATCGACGTTTTCCCTCCCAAGTTTCCGTCGATCTCGAAACCCTCGCAATTCCGGTTGCGGGGGTTTTATTTGGCCGGTTTCGGCGGTTGGGAATAGAGAACAAAGCTCCTTCTTCACTTTATCTCGAATTTTATTCGACAACGTTGCGCCAGCTATTACAGCTTGCGTCAACTCGTTATTGCGCCTGCATTCTATCAGTAATATTCAGCAATAAATCTGTGCTTGCGCCGATGTTCAGGAGGGCCACAATATCATTATTGAGAATATTCAGGCGGTCATATCAGAAGCCGTCACGGAGAATAGTAATGAAGGTTCAGGAGGTAAGGACACTTGTTGTCGAGGCCGAGCGTTTCGAAATCCCGTTCGCCAACATACGGTCGGCCTATGTCGTCACTCGCGAAGACTTCGAACATTACCGCATACCAAGGAAGATCAAGGCGGGCACCATTAGCACTCGCGAGCTTCGGGAGAACGATGTCCTTGAGTTCAAGGCAGGCCGCAGGAAGCGCTATGCTTGCCGTGTCGCTCATATCGATCCTGAACTGATCGTTCTTGAGGATCACTCCACCACCGACGACGCCCTAAACGTTGCCCAGGGCGGCCGAGGATCATTGAACAACGGCACCTACTACAAGCCGTTCGTTTGTCCTCGGTGGGGCAAGACTGAATTCGAAGGCGGCGAACCGCTTTGGTATGAGCTGCGAACCGAGCTTGATGCGCTCGACTGGCAAGGCGCGAGGGGCGACGTATGACCCATGGCGTTTTCCTTCTAATCCCCGACGAATTGAACCGCGCCAATGTCGCGAACATCCAAAGGAGCCTTTATCAGAGCCAGAATCGGATACGGCCGGAAGTATCCCCGGAGGCGGTTTTGAAAGCCCCAGCTTATGTGGTGTCCGAGCTGCGAGGAATGATGTTCAGAACGTCGTTCGACATGGAGGGCGTGACATTCCGTTACCTGTTGGAAACAGACGCGCCGAAAGGTCCGTTTGACCGATACCCAATGGCGAGCTGGTTGGAGATCACGATGACGGATGGACGCTGGCGTGTAGCCGGGATCATACGGAAAGAAAAGCCAGCCGTAATGACCAGCAGAATTGAAATCGTAATGGCAACTGTAAACCGGGAGGATTGAGGCCATGAAAGCTATCAAAAAGAGTTTCGGGAAGGCTTATCGCATCGATCCTAACCCGAACGCCAGAGACCTTTGCGAACGCGTTCCTGTCGGATTTAAGTTCGGCAACTATCCCCATGGCGGTTTCGAAATCCTCGACGGCGAGGCGTCCGACTACGCGACCTCGAATGCTGTCCTTGAGGAGCAAGCCGAGATTATCAATATCATTGCCCCTTTTGTCGACGTGGACATCTATTGGGGTCCGTCGTTCCGCATATGGCAGCACGGCAAGGAAATGACCGACCAGCAGCATGTGCAGCTCTTCACGCCCTACAATGCCGCCAAGTCGATCTACAAGCGCCGTCCATGCGTTCTGATCTCGACGCAGGCCCTAGACCGGATCGTTGAGGCCAAGCCAATCAATGTCAACGATCAATCGAGGCGCGACCCCTATCTTGAGGCAGCGAAGGTGGTTGCGTGTCAGATCGGCTACCAACTGGTTAGAGCAGAGATGTATCGCCACACCCATGAAGAGTTCTTCTACGCGCTGGCTGAAGGCTCAGGCCGCCCACGGATGCAGTCTTGGGACGCGGCGCAGAAATTCCTTGATGATCGCTGGCAGGGCTACATCACCGCCTGGCTATCGCTGGGTGGTGTAAAGAGGGAAGACAGCGCGGTTGGCAGCAAAGACCTTCAGACGTTCCATAGGTCCGTCTTCAACGGTTCAATGGGCCGCCATCTCTCTCGCATGAACGATTACGTCGAAACGACAAAAGACCTGATGGCGCTCCTGCCACCAAGGCCGCTGCAGCTCCCGCAGGAGTCGGCAGGCGCACTCGCTAAACGGCTGTGACAGCAGCACTTAATGGCGGTCGCGGAAACAAAGTCGGAGAATGGTTCGGTTATTCATGGCCCACTCACACTGCTCTATATAAGGATCAGTGACGGCGGCCCCTCCCCTACCCGGCAGTATCACATTTGGGTGCACCCTAACAGGACATCCGAAGTTACGCCGCCGAGGTGTCACAAAAGGGTGGATTTCCGGTAGATGTGACGTTACCTTCGCGAACCCACCCTAATGTGACGGATTCGCCATGACTCGCATCGGCTACGCCCGCGTCAGCACCACCGACCAGAGCCTGGACGTTCAGATCGCTCAACTGAGGGCGGCTGGATGCGAAATCGTGCGCTCGGAGACGGGATCAGGAAAATCTCGCTCCGGCCGAACCGAGCTGGAAACGATCATGCAATTTTTGCGGTCGGGCGACGAGCTGGTGGTTCTACGGCTAGATCGGCTTGGCCGATCCACGCGTGATGTTCTGAACTTGGTGCACGAGCTTGACGAACGCGGCGCGTCGCTGTGCGTCTTGGAACCGGAAGTGACGACTTCCGGAAGTATGGGCCGGATGGTGATTACGATTTTGGGAATGGTCGCGGATATGGAGCTGCAGTTTATCCGAGACCGACAGCGTGCCGGAATCGAGGCAGCAAAAGCCGAAGGTGTTTATACGGGCCGGAAGAAGAACGTCGATGACGAGGAAATCCGTCGTCTCATTGCAGGAGGATCAAGCAAGGCAGAGGTTGCTCGGCAATTGAAGGTTTCCAGAATGACCATCTATCGTGCACTGGCAAAGGAGGGCGCTGGGTCCGCCATATAGTAGATGCTCCCCTCGCCTTCATGCTCAAAGCAGATGCTGAAACTAGTCCTGAAACTTCATTTCCTGAAAATGTGCCTGCATGTGGTGAACCAGCGCCACTGCATCGTCTAAAGCCGCATATTCCGATTTCTTGTCGCTGGCTCCAATACGCGTGCGGACCTGTTTGCCAGATCGCAGTTGGTCCATAAAGGTTGCAACCTGATCTCGATCGCTGATGGTGCCGGGAGCGAAGGCTTTGTTTTTATCGACACGAATGATGCCCGCCGAAGCGACTTTATAGTCCTCAACAACCGAAACAGCGAGAGGGACCGTGGAGTTATCGTAGAGGATGACAAACCTCCCCCGATCATCCCAGAGGCTGCATCCTGTCTGATCGGTGATGCTATCTACAAGACACCTGATGTCCCAAGTGTTCTTTTCGGTCGTGAAGCTGACCGTTCCTTTGGAATAGATCGTATACATTCCCGCAATACCGTTGAAGATTCCGACTCTCCGCCCGCCGTCTTTGTCGAGCACCAGCATCTCTCCGGGTCTGAATGCTGCGTTAGGGGCAGGAATCTCCCGCTCCTCTGCTTGGGCTGCGTTCGTTACCATGGCGAGAAGTGAAACGAGGGCTGCGGCAGTAGCACAGCGGGCGGATAAAATTTTCGGAAACAATGGAGCCCCTCAAGCTGAAATCTAGCAAGATGGATCACGGGTCGAACCCGAAAGCAAGAGATTGCGCCACCTTGTAACACCTTGCGGGCGTAGAAGAATATCGGGCCACAGAGTCGCTTCGGGCCCTCTCCCCACTTTCAGCTCGGATACCACCGCGTATAGCGTCGGTTCAGATTTCGCACATCTCCAGCAGGTTGCGGTCTCGCGATTTTCACGCGCTCCTGCTGGATCAGAGTGAATTCCAGGGCATCTTGACCTCGAACGATCCTTCTCAGGTTGTTCAAGAAGACACCTACGTCACCAAAATAGTTCGGATATGTTCGCACGAGGTTATTAACGCGTGAGACTTCGACGGTCACGACCTTCGACCGCGTAAGGCCCTCCTCGATCTGCCGTTCGATGATTGCAAGCCGAGCCTGAAGCTGGAGAATTTCCGAATATCGCTCCACTGTGACGGTGTGATCTACGTTGTTGTAGACGATCAAGAAGAATTTCCCATCACCGTAGAGATAGGTTTCGGCATAGGTGGTCGCCGTTCGTATATTGTCCAGGGTCGAGATCGCGTCCAGCTTCGTCTCTAAAGCTTTGATTTCGGCGATCCGGAGTGGCCGGTCGGGAACGCCGGGGCCAATCGGGCAACCCTCGACATAGGCGAATTCGCCGGACATAAGCTTGAACAGGCGCAGCCAGTCGGCATTGCCGTGATGATGTTTCAAATCCTCGCCGTTGAACAAGCTCACTGCTTCCACTGCGGTCGCCCACGAGTGTTGCAGGCGTGTGCGAATTTGGAACTCTACCCGCCGACCGGCAAAAATCGATTGGGCTTTCTTCCGAGGACAAAACTCGAACGAGATATGGTGGCTACGATAGCCGTCGTCTTTCGGAGTGTCGATATAAGGCCATTGCCGCCGGTCATAATGAGGGAATTCGTCATTGATCTCAGCAAGCAAGGATCGAACGCCCGCGATGTCATCAAGGATGGCACGACAGCCTCCGATGTCCTGCATCCGATCAAGGTGAATGTCAGACTCGCGGAGCTTTCGTCGAATGCTAGCCATGCGCTTTGGACGGGCCGCCATATCGCCCTTGATGCCAATTTTGCGCATGCGGTATGCGGCAGAGAGATAAACTGAGCGCATAGGGAAGAAATGGCTGTCGCGCCACGAATTCGCGACGGCAAAAACATGATGCGCATCTCGGCAGTCGACTGCGGAATGTAGGCTCAGTTCATCTTTCAGCCGCTTCCCCGCCGCTCTCACTTCTTGCATGCTGAATTGAAGTTCAGGGTAAACAGCCATTGCGAATCGGGTCCGAGTGTTTCACTCGGGCATTTTAGCAATTTCGCAACAGGGGTTCATCAACCTGAACACGCAATGCACAGGTAGCACGCGCGATCTCCATCGCCCACAGCAGTCATCCAATTCCAGGTTAGCCGCTGAGGTGAGCCCCTCTCCTTCGTTGCCACCAACTTCTATGGTCGTCGACCGGCTTGGATTACAAAGCGCCACAGTGGGAGAGCGTCGCTCTCGTGGCCGGTATCGAGCAGCGGTGCAAACCAGTTAGGCACGAGGTCCGCTTCAGTTTGTGTGAGGCCATCAGGTCCAACCGTCCGTTCGGCATAGTAGCGTGAAAACATCGAACTGAGCCTCCCAATCATTTCGAAGTGCTCACCTGGATTGGACCGTTCAGGCGGCTTCCATTCAAATTCGACCGCTTCAGGCAAATCCTCTGAATCCAGTATCGCGAGCGGTTCACTGGCGGCCCAATCGCCATATTGCATAAATGTCCATGCAAGATCACGCTCCACAGGGTTCTTGATTTCATTGCCGTCGCAGAACAGCTTGGCGGCGGCAACAGTGTAAACAACCTCGCCATTTGATGTTATTGAGCGTTCTTTGGTTCGGTCGGCAACTAGACGGAGTGTGAGCGGCGGCTTGGTGCCAATTGTGCGATCCCCTACCCTTCCGAGCTGGCTCAACCGCAGTGATTCAAGCATATCTATGGCTAGCTTTTTGTCGCTGATGGGTGCCAGATCAGCGGCGTCAACCAATGACCAGACCCGCCAGAGCGCCCAATAAACGGCGATTTTCAACGGGCAACCCGTGGCCTCTGCGTAAGCTGTCAGCTTGTCAACATCGACTTTCCTGAGAACGAGGCGTTGCTGTTCCGGAGCCGCAAGAAAGACGTTCTTGACATCAATCAGCCACTGCGTGCCGTCCTTGAGAACCAAGCGGAAGTCAGGCGCGATGTAGCTGCCTTCAGGATGGACCCGCCCATTATCTTCCATCTTGAGGAGCTTGTAATCGCCCAGGCTGATGATGAGCGCCTCGAACATATTTTGAACGCGCTGTCCGTGCTGCAACGCGCCGTTTTGCAAAGCGTCGGCAACAGTCGTTGTAATTGACGACAGGAAGAGTTCGGTTGCCTTTGGATCATGTAACGAAATGCGTTGCTCGCGCGTGAAGCGACCGAAAAGCGAAAGGACGTCAATCTGCGAGCCGATACCCATGTAAAAAGCCTCGTGCGTAGAACGTTTTTATACCGGTGATGCCGCTGCACTCACCTGCTTATCGTATAGGTACATCACGCAGAGTTGCCATGTGGCAACCGTCATAGATTCGACGATAGGTCCACATCCGGCTCGCTTTTTCGTTAACTTTTCATTAACCCTTATTTCCTTGCCAAGGCTTCCGACTCGGGGCATTTTAACTACGAAATTTCAGCCGACCCCGGAGAATTATCGTAGTTATGGCAAAGGCTCGTAGCCAGCACACGAACGCGTTGATCACAAAGCGTCCAATGACCGATGTCATTGCCAGTGACGGTGCTGCACTGTCCAAGGAACTACAAGCAATGCGGGCCGCCCTCTTCCCGCCAGCGGCGCAGAAAGTCCTACGTTCTTTCTCATCTGTCGAAGCCGCAAAGCTTATCGGAATCGCGGATGCATATCTGCGGCAGCTATCGTTGAATGGTAAGGGACCACAACCGGCGATCAGCTCCGGTGGGCGTCGGTCCTATACGCTCGACCAGATCAACGAAATCCGTGCCGTCCTCGATGAGAACGCCAAAGGCAAGAAATATGTGCCACATCGAAGGGCCGGTGAGCATTGCCAGGTTATGGCTGCCGTCAATTTTAAGGGCGGCTCAGGAAAGACAACGACTGCCGCTCACCTAGCTCAATACCTCGCCTTGAACGGCTACCGCGTCCTTGCTGTTGATCTCGATCCCCAGGCGTCACTGACAGCACTGCATGGCTATCAGCCGGAGTATGACATCGCGACGAACGAAACGATGTATGCGGCGGTCCGTTACGACGATCAGAGGCGGCCCCTGAAGGACGTGATCCGTAAATCTTATATCCCGGGCCTCGATCTCGTTCCCGGTAACTTGGAACTGATGGAATTCGAGCACGACACGCCTCGTGCGCTTGCTGAACATTCGACGGAACCGTTCTTTGGCCGTGTAGCGTCGGCTCTCGGATCGGTAGTTGACGACTATGATGTTATGGTTCTGGACTGTCCTCCCCAACTAGGTTTCCTGACCCTGGGCGCTCTGTGTGCGTCCACCGGCCTGCTAATCACTGCCCATCCGCAGATGCTCGACGTCATGTCGATGTGCCAGTTCCTACTGATGGCATCCGACCTCCTTAGCGTCGTTCAGGATTCTGGTGGCGACCTCGATTACGACTTCATCCGGTATGTCGTCACTCGATACGAACCGTCGGATGGTCCTCAGACGCAGATGGTCGGGTTCATGCGATCCCTGTTCCGCGAGCGCGTCTTGACCAACGCCATGCTGAAATCCACCGCGATTTCAGATGCGGGGCTTTCGAAGCAGACCCTTTACGAAGTCGGCCGGGAGAACTTTTCGAAGTCTACCTATGACCGTGCGATTGAATCGTTGGACGCTGTAAATGGTGAGATCGAGACGCTGATTAAGGAAGCCTGGGGGAGAGACGTATGAGCCGTAAGGATATGCTCAAAGGGCTTCTTTCAAGACGAGAACAAGAGTTGCCACCTGGCAACTCTGACGAAGCCGACCCCGGTTCAATGGTCGTAACTGGAGTAGAGGAAAAGAAGCTTCAGCATATCCGGTCGGGCGCTGTCGGAGCGATGGACCGAACACTCGGCAAGATCGCAAATGCCGCAGATCAAGCGCGTGCGATGATCGCAGCTGGTTCGGCCGTCGTGGAGCTTGACCCGGCCAAAATCGAAGGCTCCTTCGTTTCAGATCGTCTTGGCAGCGATGGCGAGGCTTATGATCGCCTCGTTGATGCAATCCGTGAGACGGGACAGAAGAGCCCGATCCTCGTTCGGCCGCATCCGTCGAAACCAGATCGCTACCAGATCGCCTACGGTCATCGTCGCGTTCGTGTGCTCGCCCAGCTCGGAAGGCACGTAAAGGCGGTCGTTCAAAACCTGACTGACGAAGAGCTTGTCATCGTCCAGGGGCAAGAGAATTCGGCCCGCGCTGATCTCAGCTACATCGAGCGGGCGTTGTTCGCGCTCGCGCTGGAAGCCAAAGGTTACGACCGCAAAGTGATCATGACCGCGCTGAGCATGGAGAAGACGCAGCTATCGAAGATGATGGCATTGGGACACTCGATACCGCGAAATCTTATTGAAGCAATTGGCCCAGCTCCGAAAGCTGGGCGGCCGAGATGGGCTGGCCTGGCTGAGAAATTGCAGCAGTCCAAACCGGCAGTAGTCGACAAAGTCTTGGCGGACCCCAGCTTCGAAAGCTTGGACACAGACGCGAGATTCGACAAGGTTTTTGCTGCGTTGTCAGCGAAACCGGTTCGGGCTGGCACTGAATCGATCAAGTCGGAGCATGGCGTCAAGTTGGCTTCGGTCGAGCGCAAGGGGACGAAAATCTCCCTGCAGTTCGACGAGAAGACGACGCCTGAATTCGCTGAATACGTCATGGAGCAACTGCGTGATCTCCATGCCTCTTATTTAGCATCACGCGGAACGTGAGACGATCTAGAAAGGACAGAAGCCGCAAAAGAAAAAGGCCCCCAAACGACCAGGTCGCGGAAGCCTTCTCCATATCTGTAGCAAGATCGAGAATCGCATTTCCCCGAATCACAGTCAAGAGTCCTTGGCACCGTTTTGGTGAGCGGATTTCTTTTGCCCTTTGAAAGGTGAAGGAAATGGAGAGTGGAAGTGTGACGACGCCCTTTGGGCGGCGGCCGATGTCGCTTGGCATGTTGGCAAGCCAGCAGCTGGCCGAAGAGATTGAACCAGGTATCAGCCGAAATAAGTGGAAGCTTTTCAGGGCGATTTGCGAAGCTCGTCCCGCGCTTGGCGTGAGCGACCGTGCCTTGACAGTCCTCGACGCGCTGTTGACCTTTTACCCCGCCGACGAGATTTCGGAGGAACGCGGTCTGATCGTGTTTCCGTCGAACGCGCAGCTTTCGATCCGCGCTCGGGGCATGACCGCAGCGACCCTCAGACGACATCTTGCCGTCCTGGTAGACGCTGGATTGGTCATCCGTAAGGACAGCGCGAACGGAAAGCGTTTCGCACGCCGGGATCGGGCAGGGGAGGTCGCAGAGGCTTTCGGCTTCTCGTTGGCTCCGTTGTTGGCGCGAGCAACAGAGATCGAGGCGTTGGCGGCCCAGGCGGTTGCTGATCGCGAGCTGCTGAGGATCACGCGGGAGCGCCTGACGATCTGCCGCCGTGATGTCGCCAAGCTCATTGCCGCCGCGCTGAATGAGGGCGCTGCAGGTGATTGGGCGAAGATTACCTGCATGTTCCGTGAGATCGTTGCCCGCCTTCCTCGTGCGGCCGGGATCGAGCATCTGGCGGCGGCGCTCGACGAGATGGCGCTTCTTCGTGAGGAGATCGTCAATCAGTTGGAAACGCAGACGAAAACACAACAAATGCACTCCAATGAATCTCAAATTGAGCGCCACATACAGAGTTCAAATCCCGAATCCACTTATGAACTTGAACCAGCTTTCGAAACGAAGCAGGGGGCAAAATCGGCGGATTACGTAGACCAGCGGAGCGGGTCGATGGATTCCGGCCTCGACAGTAGGGCAGGGAATAGAGAAAGGGAAACGGCAGATCGTTCGGCAGGCGAGGGCGGCTCGCTGAAATCGTTCCCGCTTGGAATGGTCCTGCAGGCTTGCCCACAGATTTCCGATTATGGCCCAGGCGGGCAGATCGGCAGTTGGCGCGACCTGATGAGTGCCGCCGTCGTCGTTCGTTCCATGCTTGGCGTCAGCCCGTCAGCATATCAGGAT
>NZ_MXPU01000040.1 GCF_002204185.1 Rhizobium esperanzae
GCGTTGTCGTGTCCAGCTCATATTTCCAGTCGCAGCGCCTCGACGAGCTGCCGGTGTCCATCGTGCCATGACGGCAGACAGCGGAGAATTTCCAGCCCGCATTATGGGCCTCGCCAAGGGTCTCGATTGCGCTCATGGACGGGAAATATACCGGTCTACAGAAATGAGAACAAGAGGAGAACAAAGTTCCTTGTGGAATGCAGGCCGTGTCGCCGCACCAATCCCGGCATTTATAGTATACATGGCGATGACATAGGCGCGATACCGTCGAAGGACGAACAGTGAGCACAATGGGCAAAGTTTTCATCAGCCACGCTACCGCCGACGCCGCCCTGGCAAAATTGGTCGTGAATTTCCTGAAGGAAGCCGTGGGGGTTCGGGATGCGGATATTTTCTGCAGCAGCCTTCCGGGTCACAGCATCCCATTGATGGAAGACTTCAACCAATACATCAAGGATCAGATCGAGCAGCCAGCTCTCGTCCTCGCGCTCCTGACGCCCGCGTATTTCGACAGCGACTTTTGCCTGATGGAGCTGGGCGCGGCCTGGGCAAAATCACTGAAGACGCTCGCCGTCGTCGTTCCAGAAGTGTCATTCGATCTCGTAACCAGAACCTTGGGACTGAAGCAGGCATGGCGCATTAACGATCATACCCGACTTTCGGAATTCAGGGACGCATTCAAGGGGTTGGATTTGGAAAGTCGAAGCTCCACAACCTGGGAAGGTAAGTCAGCTGAATGGAGAAGGCGGTTGCCCACGATCCTTCGCGGGCTGCCATCATCGAAGCTGGTTGCCAAGGCTACGCTCGACTCCGCTCTGGCCGAGGTCGCCAACGTGAACCGGATAGCGGACGAAGAGTTCACTAATCTGAAGCGGTCAGCGGATGACGAGGCCGAGAAGATGAGGGGGCAGCTTGCCGAGCTAGAGGATGAGAACGCGGCGCTACGAAAACGGCTGATCAATAAGGCGGCGGGGCTGCCTCGCGCCCTGATCGTTGAGCCGGAACAACTTATTGCTCTCGACCTCCAACAAACGCTAATGCGGGCTCGCTATGACGTCGTTGGCGTTGTGAAGACGAAGGAGGAGGCGATCATCACCGCGCTTGCGGAAAAGCCAGAGATCATTCTGACGGAAATAACCCTTGCCGATGGCTCGTCAGGGATCGACCTTGTGAACGCGCTCTATCCACTGCTGGATTGCTTCGCGATCTTTGTCACTGCCTATCCGGAAAAGCTTCTGACGAATAAACGGCCCGAGCCAATCGATCTAATAACGAAACCGTTTTCCCCCGATAACCTCGTTGAAAAGGTCACGGGTGCAAGAAAGCACCTTCTTGAAAGGCGGGCACTAGCCGAACGCCAAGAAGTTCCTTGAGCGCCTTGGAGATCAATGGGTTCAGCCGTTGCCCTTGCGGTCAAGCTTCGCTTCAACCTTCGAACGGCTGTTGCCTACGTCCTTGACGGCTTCCTTGACCTTGTCTTTCGAGACGCCTTCCTTTTTCGCTTCATAGCGGACTTCATGATCCTGACCGCCTGCAACGCGAGCGCGATCCTGCTTGGTATTCGGCATGGGAACCTCCTTTGGCATGTCGAAGCATAATAACCCGCTGCGATTCATGAAGTTCCGTCGCAGTGGGAGTTAAGCGGAATCCCGTTTAGCTCCATCAAGTCTTCGTAAAGGTCTTCGACCTTGGCTGCTGCGAGCCTTGGCGACCGTTGCCAGCCGTTGTGCGGCAATAGATGCCGCTTCACGCCGTCGATATGGGAGATAGACCAGCGCCATTGTTCCCGCATGGTGCCGTTGGTTTCGAGCATGATCCGCCCAAAAGCTCGCGGGCCATCGAACGCCTGATAGTCCTCGTGCCCCTCCCCAGGCCACGTCTCACGCCAGCGGTATCGAGGCTCTGGGCCCGGATCGATCTTCTGGATATTTCTTCATACGCAGCCTGAACACTCTCTTGCGGAAACTTCTGCGCTTCCGGTAGATACAATCACAAAAACCGGAGCGCACTCGATGAGGGCAAAAATGAACCGTCTGATCTTGCCAGCACTTTTAGCTTTGCTGTCGTCCTGCAGCGAAAGCAAGGACGGTTCCGACTTGCCGGATCAGCCCGACAGATGGGTCAATTCCTTCAAAATCCAAGACGACAGCAAAGCCCGCTACGTCGAAAAGTCGGGGGTAATCTCGTCCAGCGTGAAGCCGCTGACGGGTTTGCAGTCCGTTTCCGTGGGAGACAATATCGAAGGCGTCAAGATTGGCGCGATCCGCTGCTCATTTTTCTCAAAGGATGAGAGCTATTCCGGAGAGCAATTCATGTGGCGGGGACGCTGGGGCTGCATGGCGGGTCGGGACAAAAACGAAATCGAGAATGCTGTCCAGCAAGACGGCAACAAGCTCTATGATTACATCCACGTCTCGCCAGTTTCGCTTCAATAGGCCGTTTGGCTGATTTGAACCTTTAGGGATTTTCTGCTGCAATAGCAGCATGACAAAGCCGCCGCGCCGCCCTCGATCTAAGCCGCTCCTACGCGATGAACCCGCGCCGCTTCAATCTCGGCCGATCCGCAAGCGGAATAAGGCGCAACCGGCGTTGTCTCTCGATCCAATGCCTCGTCGAGTGGAACCGGCGCTGGCAAAGCTCCTGCAAAGGCCGCCTTCTGGTGATCACTGGTCCTGGGAAATCAAATGGGACGGCTATCGGATCGCGATTCATGCGGAACCAGGTGGCATCCGCATTCTGACGCGCGGCGGCTATGATTGGACGGACCGATTTCCCGGCATCGAGGCGGCTGCTCGTGCGCTCGGCCCAGCGTCTATGATAATCGATGGCGAAGGCGTCGTTCTGGACGAGCAAGGGCGGTCGGATTTCAACGCCCTTCAGAAAGCCCTCGGGGCAGTCGGCAGACGTAGCGGCAACCTGACGGCGGGCAATGCGATCTGCATGGCGTTCGATTTGCTGTATCTCGACGGGCACGATTTGCGCGAGGAGCCATACAGAACGCGGCGGCACTTGCTAGAAGAAACCCTGCGTGGTTTCGAGGGCGCAATTCGCCTGTCGGAAGAAATCGACGCTGATCCCGCCGTCTTGCTCGATCATGCCTGCACGCTTGGTCTTGAGGGGATTGTCGGCAAAAATCGCTATAGCCGCTACCGTTCGGGAAGGTCGGGTGATTGGGTCAAGCTCAAATGCGTTCAAAGCGGAAGCTTCCTGATAGTGGGCTATGAGCCGTCAGTGCAGGCTTGGGGCGGTTTCCGCGCCTTGTTGTTAGGTGCGTATAAAGGCCGCGATCTGGTTTACGTCGGCTCCGTCGGAACTGGTTTTAAAGAGCGTGAGGCTATCCGGCTCCGAACGATGATGAACAAACTGCCATGGCGACGGAAAGCGCCCCCCGTCGTTTATGAGGGGACGCGTCGGGCCGTTTGGGTGCAGCCGACATTGATTGCGGAAATCGATCTTCGGCAGTGGACGCCGGATATGATGCTGCGGCACGCTTCTTATAAGGGCCTGCGGGAGCGCCAGGACAACGCGGATGTTTTCCGTCTTGAAACGGGCGAAGAACCCTAAAACTTCCGCTTCGGTATCGCCTGAATCTCGCAATGCCCCGTGTCTGTTGATGAAATCAAGGTAAATTCCCGGGAGAAATTCAAGTTTCTCCGGTCGATGGTCCAGACCACATCGCTTTCGTCGATGATAACTTTGTCTGGCGTGAAGGTTGCCGGAACGGTTCTAGTGCTGCCAGAGCTAGTTATGAGTATCGAAGCAGAGCCATTTTGTTCGTCCAGGCCGAAACTCACGCTGTCGATTGAAAAATCGCATTTGAGATATACAGGTTCTGCCAACGCAAATGATGGAACTGTTAAAAGCGATAAAGCCAACACAGCAGTAGGAATTCGCACGCGTCTCTCCAATTATTTGAGCTTTGAGAGCGTGACGGCTTGCGGAAAGCAGGTCAAGCTTGGTTGGGAGTTATGCTTGCTTTTCGAGGAGAAACTTAGATTCTTGGCGTAGGCATCCCACACAGGACTGATCCAAATGAGTCAACAAATCAACGAACGGTGGGCCTTTCGATCTGGCTGGCTTGACCTGATCCAAGAGGCTCAAGTTGAAATCGCCGCCCTCCCTGCATCCTGGAAGGCTCGCCTTGTCGGCGGCAAGGAGAAGTTCGGATATTTGCGCCTGACTATCGAGTGGCACGGTCGCGCTGGCCGTGATCGGATCGACGTGATAACCGAACGGTTCCGCAAGCGATCTCGGACGGTTTGCGAAGAATGCGGAAAGCCTGGTCGGTTACGACTGGGAGTATCCATCGCTGCCACTCGCTGCGACAATCACGCCGATTTCGCAGCTCCTTTCAGGGCTGACGACGGCCTGATTGTCGATCTGCCTCCGATCGGTGGGCCGATCTATGCCGACGGCTCGCAAGGTAGCTATGGGCAGCAAAAAGCCCCCGCCTCGTGACGGGGGCCTCATGATGGGCCTGCGCATTGGGGGTATCAGGTCCACTGACGCGTCTTAGAATCGAAGTTGCCAATTGATCAAGTCGTAAATCGGAAACGTTTTACGCGGCAGATGATCTTGCAAAGGAGCAACTGGACGCGAGGCTGTTTGGAGCCGCTGATCAACCGCACCATGGTCGAGGGGTCGGAGGGCAGCCCGTCGGATCAATGGTGAGCCCTTCGCTGCACTCATCAATCATCTTCTTCCGCTGATCTAATGCTGCGACGCATTCGATGCTAAGGCGGAGGTCGAGGCGCTGTTTGGGAGTCGGCTTCTTGGAAATTCGTGGGAATCGGCTCGGATTGGCGATGCCTTAGGAGCTATTTTGTTAGTTTCCGCACTTCTTGCTCGGACTGTGTCGCGACACTCCTTGTGACGACATTGCCGAGCCTTTCCGTGTCGACTAGTTTCTCTAGAGAATGGCGCGATACCATATGTTAAGACCGACAAACCCTCGGTCAGCATGCCTCTCCCACTGAAATCCGGTCATGGTAGAATTTTGTTTACTTACTGTGTTCCCGCCGCCATTGTTGTCCGGCTCATATGCAGCGTCTCCGCGCACTTCATCCTCACTCAACAAATCCTCCGGCTTGGAGACGTTTCGATAGTATATCGTGAGGGAAAGGCTACCGAGTTCCAGGGCCGAAACAACAGTTCCTGCGGGTATGTTTACGATATTCCCGCCGCCGTCAGTTGGTGGTATGGCTGGCGGCAGCGTAAATTCTTCGTCTAGCGTTATCGATGTTTTCTTGCCTGTAGCAGAGTGTTGAATAGTGCTACAGCCAAGATTCAAAAATCTGGGCCCGTTCTTCGCGCTTTTCCCGAGTTGCAGGCGGGTTAGCAGGGAGTTAGGAGGAATCGAAATTTTGGTCGGGCCCTCAAAGAATTGCGGCATCGCTACAGTCGGTCCTAGCTTATAGCCCATTGGAGTCTCCATAGGTTGATGTGAAAACAATGATAACGAGAGCATTTGAGGCTTACTGACGATTCGCAGGAATCATCGTGTAAGGCCCAGGAACATAAAAGCGAAATGCCAACTTGAAATCCCTTAAGCGATCAGAGTCGACTTCGTCGGAAACCAGGTGACTATCCGCGTCCTTCCACACCACAAGCGGATGAATGGTGATCTTCCATTTACCGAAAGGACAAAGATTTTCGACCGCACTCCCGTCGATTGGCGACAATGGTGCCGCGCCATGTAATCCTACATTTCCGATCACGACATCTGGACGGTGGTAGGATTTTTCGGCTTCGGCAATTTGGTCTGGGGTCGTAATCTTTACAGTTACCCGCGTAAAAAGGTCCGCAGTCTGGTTTGCATCAATTCCGGTTCCAAGGCGGGCAAATTTGTTGCCAAATGAAATACCAAGGCTTCTGAGGCGTACGCGCCCATCCAGCAGGTCATTGTGAGGAAGATCGAAATTTAACTCTAGCGGCTTCCCTAGTGCTGCTTTCGAAATTTGATCGTTGAACTTTTCTTTTGTGATCAGTGGCTTGCCGCCAGAGAGCCAAGGCTGCACTAACGGAATTACAATTTCAAAAGTTGTCTCTTGTTCGGCCGCATTCGACAGCGAGCGAATAGTCCTGAATGCCCACATTGCGAACTGATCTAAAGTCTGCAAGTTTACGCTAGCTGGGACGTCGGCTATTTTGGCTCCATAAACAATGTAGATACCTGCTGCAAGGGCGCTCGCGCGAGCGAGCGCTTCATCCAAAAGCACCTTAAGTACCCCCAGCAAGGTTGTTGCGCGTTCTCCGTAATTGTGTGCGTTTCCAGGCTCGCAATAACGGTCGTGATAAGCCTTTTGATAGTCACGCACATGTTCCCAACGCGTCTCGATTAGATGCTTTAACTCAGTGGAACTCGTTAGGTCCTCGCCCAGGGCAGCATCCAAACCCTGCACCACTTCGGAAAGGCCCTTTTCCAGCGTCGAGGTTTTGTCAAAAGCGCCGACAGCGTTTCGAAATCCCTTTTGTTCCTCTGCTTTGAAAGCCGCTTGCAAGCGAAGGATATCCATCCGCTCATCGATTGCAGAGGTATTGATAAAAAGAGCGTAATCGCTAGCTGCTTTAAACGCTAGCACCTCTAGCTCGCGAACGTCTTTGCGCATACTTAGGCATCGATCCAACAATTCAGCTAAGCGCGTTGAATGGTCTGCGATCAGTAGCGGTTCAAAGTATAGCGCACCGGAAGTTGTGAATGTTATATCATCCAACTGAGTGAAAAGTTCATGCAGGAGGCCTTTTTCTGCCAGGCGTGCTTTTTGTTCAAACCATTTTCCCGTGTCAGACATGCCGGTCCTCCGCCGTTATCTGTTATCGATTAATCCATCGTGGCTAAGGGATTCACGCCTCGCTGGTACGACGGAGCGCCAGTCCAACCATAGGGAATGACACCCGGCCAGCGGCCTTCGGGCGCATCACTAGGTGGCGCAATGGGGTTAGGATAATCAAAAGGATAGGGGTTTTCAGGTGCCGTATATATCGGGGCTCGATATGCTTCTATTGTGGGACTAGGGCGAGAGGGAGGTCCAAAGCATTTCAAAGAATCAAGCTTAGAAGGATCAAGCTGCTCGCCTTTTACAATTAAATTGTCCACTTGTGACTTGGCATCTCCGAACAGCGTTGCCTGAAAGTCGTTTTCCAATGCGCCTTTTCCGCTGGACGACGAGGTCATAGGCCCGGTTTGAGTAAAAAACCTCGCCTCGCTGTCTGCCGCATATCGAGGTGACGCATTTGCCACTATCGAAGATTCGAGCGCACTAGCTGTATCTCGGTAACTGTTATCCAATCGACGCGCAGGCGGATCGCTATCGCGATACGGGGGAGCGCTGTCAAGAAAATCTCTTCCATCGAGATCGGGCATGATTGCATCCGCTCCGCAATTGGCATGGCAGCAAATCCGCGCATCTTTTTATTATAAACTATTTCTGCGTGTTGTCTGCTGCAAATCTTAGACATGACGAAGGCCCGCTCGGTTTTTCTGAACACTTCTTTGTCCATTAGTCTGATCGGAGCAGGACTACTTAGTAGCATCTTACCTCCACGAGCCAGGACAAGAGCGTGCTGATGCTCAGAAGCGGATTGCCGTCCTTTACGACAAGAGGTCTGCCGCCGCCCATGGCAAACCAAGGCATGTCCCTGGTGATCTGGTCGCGTCATTCAATCTTCTTCGATCTTGCTTGATGAAAATGATCAACGAAGGCCATGTACCAAGTAAAGATGAGCTGCAGGATCGATTGTTCGGAGCTGCATGATCATCCGCACCATGGCCTGGGGGTCGGAGGGCAGCCTCTGGACCCGCAAATGAAGGGAACTGCGAGCCCTTCTGAGATCAGGGTTTGGCCGACATCCCGGCCATCAACTTTCAAGATTCCGCAGCTCCGGCCATAATTGCATTTCCTCGTTCCTTCGGTGCCTGGCTGGCAAGAGCAGGCAACTTTGGTGACGGTCGATTTTCCTGACGAGACGATCTCGACAAGACGCATGCTTGCGCGGACGCCAAGCTGCTTCTCACGATCACAGCGCGGTTCAAACTTCTCGGGTGTATTGAACCCCACCAAACGAACTGGCGTGCCATCGTCCATTTTGATCGTGTCTCCATCAGTGACCGAAAAATTCCGAGCCTCGGAATAAGATGTCGATGATCCGGGGAACCATCCGCCTACATAGTCCTCGACCTGCTTGACGGCTGCAGCTAACATCATCACGATGAAGACTGCACCGATGATCAGAAGCTTTTGCTCGCTCCGTCGTAGCCCCCACCGATATCGCGGTCGATGTCGATAGCGCGGGCGCTGCGGAGGGCTGCTCACAACCAAGCTGAGATCGGCATCCCCCTTGATCGACGTCAGACGCCGCAAGGTAGCAAGCTGCTTCTCGCTAAACCTCGTTCTCGTCCCGTAACGCTCGATCTTTGCCCCCATGTCTAACAGGAAGCCGCGCTGCCAATCAGAGAGACGCCCATCGTTGAGGACGTCCTGAATTCGGCTCCGGAAATAAGTCACTTCTATATCTGACAGCACGCATCGCCTCGCAAATCACAAGGATCATGGGCGTGACGCGCTAAATTATTGTTCTCGCGCCGACTATAATTTTAAGAACCCTTCGTAGACCGGCTCATCGCGGCTTCCTATTCCGGGGGCTCGCCTATCACTCCGGCCGACAAGATTTGGTCAATGTCCGTGGTCCCGCGATGGCGATAGCTGTCGATATGCGCCAAGCGATAGGCGTTGGCCTTGCCGATGTTGCTTTCCCAGGACGCCAGACGCTCGACATGCACCATTCCATTGAGGGCCAGGATACTAAGACCCTGCCTGATCTGGTGCCGCTGCAGGCCGGTGTATTCGGTAATGCTGGTGTAGTTCAGCAGAGCGAGGTTCAGCTTGCGGTCACGCCGGGAGACGAACAGGAGGTAGAGCTTTAGGGCGAAAAGTTCGCCTTTGCTCCTCTTCCCGAAATGCTGGGCGAACGACAGGACGCCCTTATCATATAGCCCCTTGGCCGGTAGCTTCGCCCAACCCTCGTGCAGCTTGAAATTCGCAAGCTGAAAGGTGCTTTGGCCCTCCGGCTCACGAATTAGCAGCCCGCGATTTTCGAGGACATCGAGGCCAGCCGCCACGGTAGCGCGGCTCATGCCGGTAACATGCTCCAGCTCGTCGTATGTCATGCGAGCAACGCCCTCGTCGTCTGTCCGATGCGCGATGGCGATCAACGCGATGAGGGCTGCAATCTGACTGCCGCCCTGGCCTGGAATCCATGTGAACTCGCTGAGACGCCTGCTCTCAATCCATTGCGTCGGCAAACGCACCCATTCGTGATGTCGAAATGCCCTCACTTATCTCGTCCCTTCACAAGCGAGTGGATGACCCACAGAGTCATCATTGCCAAGGCGATCGCGCCCAATGCAGTCACACCCGCCAATCGTTCCGGCGGAATGGAAAAAAGGAATGTCAGAAATTCGATCACTGTCACGGTTCAACTCCTGTTTTGCGACTATGACCGAAAATCTAAGGTTCTAAGAGCCTCTGTTCTAGAGACAGTTTCTTGGGTCGGATATAAAGATAGCGGATTTTCCTTAGAAGGAACAAACGCTTAGAGATAGAGCACGTAGTATGCGGGAGAACCCGTTTTAGTTCACGAAACTCCCTTACCATAATTTTCATGAACTATGTGGGCGGGGATATAGCGAGCTGATCACCCTTATTAGGAACCTCCTCATAAAATCACCTGTCAGGCGATAGGCTCCGGCTCGATGACATCATCCCGGCATTACGCTTCGCTGATCCGCTCGCCGCTCGCCCCATAATAGGCTCCTACCTCGGTAGCTGCCCCATGATCCACTTGTTGTTTGCTCTATTCCCGCAACCCAGGCACCGCAAACGCGTCTGAAGCGACGACAAGATGGCGTTTCCCCATTTCCTGCGGATTTCGTGCCGATCAAATCCAGCCCTCGCGATCACAGGACGGGCAGGAGCCTCCAAGCGCATACCACTGCACCAGGTCGTCCAGCGCGGTTTCGGCTGGCTCCGCAACCGATCCAAGGTAGGTGATGGCATCTCGCCTGGGTCGGCCGACTTCGGGTGATTTCATATCGCAAATGTAGGCGATCTACCCGACACGAAAAAGCCCCGCAAAATGAGGAGCGAGGCTTTCGAGAGAGCAGGTCCGGCGGGAGTCAATCGGCTGAATTAGTAGTCTGCTTGTCGTCGGAGACCGGGTCAAGCTCAATGGATGGTCTCAAGGTCGCTCTCGTTGAAGAACACGCGGTCTGGGTCAGGCTTCTCGACGGACTTCAAGAGCGCCTTCACGAGAGGTGGGGCCACCTTGATAAGATGATCCGCCCATTGGCTCGGCGTCCATGTCAGCTCGGGAGCATTCTCCGGAACCGGCTTGCGATCATATATGGCGAGGTAGTGGCGTTTGAACTGGCTATCATGGACGGCGACATGTCAGCAGTCCTTGAGCCTTATCGGCCTCGTTAATACGGAACCGTGAGAAGCCGCGCTTGCCCCACTGGCTTTCGGGCAAGGCAAAAGCTGGCGCTTCCTCCGAGCCGAACTCGCAAAGGTCAGGCTTGGTATCAGCAGGATCGGTCGCCAGCTTCACCGGTTCAAGCTTTCTGGCCGTATGATTCGGATTTTCCAGCTCGGCTTGCTGGCTCACGAAATGCGAGAAGGCCAGCGCGTTTTCGATAGCTTTCCTCGCGGTCGAAAGGGCCTCCTCGGCTTTCTCGATCATTTCAATCTCAAGCGGGGAAGTGGCCTTCCGCTTGATCGTCAAGCCCGCATAGCCCTGCAAGAGCGGGATGCAGTTGCGATACATTTGTGTCAGGTAACCATGGCATTGCCGATACGTCAGCAGGCCATGATTAGGGATAGAGCCAAGCGGGGCACGCTGTTTTGAAACCCGGTCCTCCTCACTGTCGATGAAAGGAGACCACGAAACCGGCTCGGCCCTGTCGGCAAAGACGATCTCGTGTTTCCGCTTCGCAACCGTCCGAATCCGGTCGAAAAATTCATCGTCGGACAGGTGGAAAATCCCGCCGCACTGCTTTGCAGTTTCCGCCAGCTCATAGAAGTCGTCAGCGCCAAACCAGATTGTGGCGCTCCAGCTCTTGCTATGACGGACGGCGTAGAGGTAGGCAGAAGTCTGGTGATCGCCCTGCTTCGCCGTGATCTTCTGCTTATAAATCAACATTGGAATATCCTCTTGGCGATCTGCGCCGGTATGGAAGGCGTGCGTGTCGGCCGAACATGAATCACGAGCTATTCCGGAACCGGCTCGCCCCATTCTTCTGCCTTGCGTTTGGCGACATGATCATCACGGAGCTTCTGGAACTTTGCAGCGCTTTCGTTAGGAAGCGCCGGATCAAAGCTTGCGATATAATGCTCTGCCTTTTCGCGGGCGATCTCGATCCAAAGTGCAACGGTGCGCGTTAGCTCGTGGGCACCGCTCTTGAACTGCTCATCACAGATCGGGATCGCGAGGCATTTGTCATCGTCGTCGCCAAAGTAGGCGAATGCGACCACTTTAAGAATGCCGAACGCTTTGTGGTGGTCGTCGATGGCCAGCCACCAATACGAGCCTTTAGTACCCTTGAGAGGGGAATTGTAGATTTCCCATACCGGGCCTTGGGACCAAAAGTCGGCGGTTGGGGTGATCTTCGCGCTGGTGTCCTCCGGGGGAATGAAGGAAAGCACAGTCGCCTCCGGCGATCTCATCGCTACCTGGACAAGGGCGAACTCGATCCAAGCTGCTGCGGCCTCCAATGAACGGACGGCGTTGCGCATTTCGTCGACGGCGGCCTTCCACAGGACTTCCGCCTCGGGATTTGTTTGATCGGCGTCTTCCTGGTAGCTCGAAAGATGTTCCCCCAAGTAGCGAACGTCCATCGCCATCTTGGTGAGGCCTTGGGCAAACCCCTCCGTTGTCTCATAGTCCAGTCTGAAGTCGTCCATTTCTGAAACTCCATACAATTCAGATGTCGGCATTGAGAAACCCTTGCGAACGGCAAGGGAGAGTAAATCGGAATACTGCAGATGCAGGTATTTCGCGGCGCGGTCGATGGACATTCGGCCCTCGCTCCAATCCCGCAAAACATCGTCTTCTGCGAACGGCCAGCGCGGGAAATCAGCCATTATCTTCGCCCTCGTTAGGTGCCGGGATGCCAAGGAACCGCGCCCGCTTCGGGACGTCCTCTTCGCTGTTGCCAAGGAACCGCGCCGCCTGATCGAGCGCAACGGTGCCTCTGCCCCACGCGATCAAGATCGCCCGTTCCCGTTCATGGAAGTCCTTCGGAAAATTGAACGGTTCCATTTCGGCGGCAAGCGCCTGCCTGGCTGCTTTCGAGCGCTTATCTAGCTCGTGATAGCTGTTGATCGGCAACCCGCGCTCTACGGCACGCTTTTCGATTTCCTCCTCTTCGACGTCGAGGAGGATGGTCACAGCCTTCGTGGCAATGATCTCGTCGCTCCACGCCCGCAACACATGGCCTTCCCAATCCGGGTAGTGGGGGGTGATCCTGGTTGGCTTCTGCTCGCGATACAGAGCGACGGCCTTATCGATCATGGCAAGCGCTACGTCTTCCGGCATGTATCCGGCCTCGGGCCAGGTGCCCCATTCTTCGACGTGCCACCAAACCGGCACCTGAATGTCATCCCAGGGAAGGTTCGCGTCGCGACCGATCTCAAGGCTCCACTGGCCGCCGCGAGCGCGGAAATAGAACGGCAGGCCGTCAATGGTCCCTTCGCCCTGAACGGGCACTGAACCGCCAAGGTAGTCGAGGATATAGCCGTTGCGCTCTATGCCCTTGGTCACTGATCCGCCTCCAGCTTGGCCTTGGCCGACTTCAGCGACAGGAGGGCGGTGGCAATGTCCTGACGCGCTTCCAGGTATCGCTCGACATCAGGCACACCATGCGCCAGGCGGCTCGCCAGCTCCAAGGCGTCGTCGCCATCGTGAACAATGAACACGTCAAGCAGCTTCGCGATCTGCAAGCGCACGGCACTTTCCCCGATCTTGTCCATAGTCCTGCTCATTGTGGTTCCTCTAATCCCCAACCGGATCGTAAGAGCCAGTCAAATCGATCCCGCAACGAGCTGCAGGCAGTCCCTGGACCAAAACCCTGCCGCCTGGCTGTCGCTCGATGTCGACGGCCTTCCCGTCGAGGCCCGCCCGCAGATAGCTGTCCTGCGTATCGCGTAGGAAGAGCGGGATGCCGCACTTCATGTCGGAGAAATCCGCACGGCTGGAAACCGTCCAGATCGCCAGATAGGCGTCAGGTTTGAGCATGTCGATCACGAGCCAGCATTGCCGGTCGGCTCCGCAATCAATCGAGTAGCTGCCGACGAATGCCGGTCGTTCCTGCGCCATGCCGTAGGCAGGGAGTAGAGAAACGGCCGATAGAGTGAGGGCGGCGATCTTCATGGGATCACTTCCAGTCGACAAGAAAGCCGTCGCGGCGGGCCTCGTTGTTGAAGGCTTGGACAGCTTCCGATGATTCCGGCCCGGTCCAGTCGCCAGCCGACGGCGTGAGAAAGCCCCACTTGCGGGCGATGCGCTCGATCTCCGAACGGTCGGCGGCCGACATGGTCGGGGCATGGACGGAAACGTTGAAGATAGCGCCGGGGGTGATCCCCCAGGACAGCGTGATATGCTTTGCCATGTCAGTATCCCAAAAAACCAATGATGGCTTCACCGGAATAGTCGCCTTCGTCGTCGGCTTCCGCGATCAGCTCGCCGGTCGCGATCTCAATCAACGCACCGTCACCCTCGCGGACCTGGGCCGCGACCTCATGACGGCGGCACTCCTCGATTGCCTCAGCGGCGGTGACTTGAGCCTCGCAGGCTTCCCAATAGTTCATATTGACTGCTCCTTGATCCGCTGCAGCTCGATCTCGATACACTCGGCCGCGATGTTAAGAAGGTCTCGCACGACCATTGCGTATCCCTGGTCAGTGTAGACCTGCTGGACCACGGCTAACGCAATCACGGTCGCGTCGATTTCATGCGAGGCGAACATGCCGCCGAAGTCCCTTGCGCACTCAGCAAACCATGTGTGGTTTGACTCGATGGCTTCGAGGGAGACAAAGTCAGCTCGAAGCTCCGCAACCCGTCCTGGAACACATCAACCGTCAGTCTCAGCGAGGTCTCGTCGACGGGTTCCCGTTCGGTCGTCCGCAGAAAGTCAGGATAATGCTCTTCCAGCCAGCAAACCATGTCGGCGGCCGACCATGGTTCGCGACGATCCACGGCAGATAAAAGGCTGTCGGTGATGCTGACATATTCCATCTCAGCTCCTACAAGTCGATGACAAGATCAGGGTTGAAGCCGCTGCCCATGCGCTCCCCCTCGCCAAGCCACGCGGATTGCAGATGACGCGGGTGTGGTCATGGACGTAGTCACGGTTCCGGTGGATGTGCCCGTGAACCCAGACCTTGGGCTTGTAGGCTTTGATCAGGCCGGAAAGGTCACTGGCATAGGCCGCATTCGACAAATTGCCGTCGAACCGCCAATCAAGGCTTTCCGTCAGAGGAGCGTGATGCGTCAGAACAACGGAAGGCTGGTCGTAGGCCGTGGCTTCCAGCTCGCGAGCGATGAATTCGCGGCTGGCAATGTGCCGGTCACGCAGCTCGTCCACATCGATAAACCCGCCCGGGCGGCGGTCGCTTTTGATCGAATAGAAATCGATGGCGTGATGCCGGATTTCCTTACGAGCCTTCGCAAGCCGAATCTCGGGCAGATCGTGTTCGTCGCCCGTGCCGGTGGCGATCTCGAAATCCGTCCAGAGAGTAGCTCCAATGAACTTGACGCCTCCGACCTCGACGGTTTCGTTTTCCAGCAAATGCACCTGGCTACCGGCCAGCTTGTTACGGGCGCGGGCTAGGGTCTGCTCGATGGTCAGGCCATAGTATTCATGGTTCCCAAGCGTCAGCACTACCGGCATGATCGGCACGATGTTCGCCAGCAAATAATCCAGCGAATCCGAAATCTCACTGGTCACGTCGCCCGCGCAAATGCAAACGTCCGCGTCTGGCGGAACCAGCGGCCGGGACCAAAGCCGGTCGAGCCGGTTGGTGTGAATATCGGAAATGATCCAAGCTTTCATCGTCAAAACCTCAGAAATACCCGACGCTGACAACCAGGCCGCGTCAATATTCATGGTGCCCATTGGGCATTATGTCAACACATCAACGTGTCATTAGGTGAATGAATCCATAAGATTAGCGAAAGCGCCCCTCTGCTCTATTCCCGCTTTCAAAGCTCGATCACGAAATTAGCTTTCGAGCCATTCACATGCCGCTCGTCGTGGTAGCCTCGCGCGTTGCAAATGATCCGCGTATCCGCTTCCCGGTAGTCGAGGAAATGATGAACGTGGCCGTGAACCCAATAGTCGGGCTTCCCGGTATGGATGACGTTTGAGAGGTCCGACGCAAAGGCGGCATTCGATGCATAGCCGTGATATTGCGGATTGATCGAGCGGAACAAGGGCGCATGGTGGGTCAACACCAGCGTCTTTCCGTCGAACGGCTTGGCAAGCTCTGCCTCGATATAGGCGCGGCTCTCCTGGTGGCGGCGGATCATCTCCTGAACGGTGATGAATCCGGTTTCCCCCTCTTTGCGCTCATCAGATCGGCGGATTTTCTTGAAGTCGATGACCTCGCGAGTGCAGACGTGGAAAGCCAGCGCCCGTCGCTCGTCGAGCGGCAACTCGTTCTCGATACCAAAAGGAATTTCGAAATCGGTCCACAAGGTAGCACCGATGACGCGCAACTCGCCTACTTCGAATGCCTCGTTTTCGAGAACGTGAAGGTTGGTTCCGGCAGTCCGCGTCTTCGCGATCTCAAGCGCTCGGTCGATGGAGCTACCGTAGAAATCGTGGTTCCCGAGAGTAGAGACAACGGGCATATGCTCTTCGATTGCAGCCCAAAGAAACGACAACGAGGATTCGATATGGTTGCTGGTGTCGCCTGCGTTGACGCAAATGTCAGCGTCTGGAACAGGGAATGAGCCCATCAATTCTGCCATTGGCGGCATATGAAGGTCGGAAACGATCCACGCTTTCATCGTCCTGCCTTCTGCCTTTTGAAGAGATAACGAGCAACGGCAAACATGCCTTCGACATGCACAGCGAGGTCGCGGCAAGCCTGCGCCGTTTCCGGATCGGCTCCCCGTCGGCGGCGATCTTGGCGGCCTCCGCGCGAATTGCCTCGGCAGGGTCCGCGATCTTGCTGACCATCTGCAGGAGTTTGGGTATCTGGTTAGCGGTCATATGCCCTCCTCGCTGCTGCGGCCTTCGTCCTTCGCTCGCGCAACCAGAACCAGGCGGGTGCAGTTGACGGACCAAAAGCGACGCTGTCTCCGGTCCTCGATGTCAGCAAATACCGACATGAAGCCGTCAAAGATTTCGTCGGCCGATTTGCCTTCGTGCTGCCAGGCGTGAACGAATGACTGCCAACGGTCCCGTTCGGCTGTAAAGTGGGCCTGGAACTGGTCGTTGTCGCCTTCGG
>NZ_MXPU01000005.1 GCF_002204185.1 Rhizobium esperanzae
GTGAAACGCCCCTGCGCCCATGGTACTTCGTCTTAAGACGCGGGAGAGTAGGTCGCTGCCAGGTCTGCAAATCGCAACTCAACGCATGCGCCCGGAGCCGTCAGGCTTCGGTAAGCTGCATGCGTCAACAAAAACTATCTTCTCATCACATTCCAACGGCCAAGGCCGTCTCAAAGGGCCGCTCACAAGCGGCCTTTCGTGTTATAATACTTCCGCGGGGTGGAGCAGCCCGGTAGCTCGTCAGGCTCATAACCTGAAGGCCGCAGGTTCAAATCCTGCCCCCGCAACCAAAATTCCCGAAAGCCCGCCAAAAGCGGGCTTTTTACGTATTCGGGGGACCTGAGCCCGAGCGCATCACAGCCGGCGACGGTATAATGGCGACGGCATTGTATGAGGTGCGTCGCCGTTGTACCATGTAACCTGACAAGTGTGTGCAGTGCTCATTGTAGAGCCGGAGCCAAAGCCCGGTCGCGCGCTTCAACCCGATGAATAAGTAGTCCGGATCATGGAACTTATCGTCGCCCTTGGCCTGATCGTCTTGAAGGTCGCTTTCCTGATTGCGATCCTGCTGTTGCTACCCTTGCCGCTTACCTGGCTGGAACGCAAGGTCGCCGGGCACATGCAGCAGCGGATGGGGCCGATGCGCGTGGGATGGCACGGGCTGTTGCAGCCGGTGGCGGACGGAATCAAGCTCCTGACGAAAGAGGATCACATCCCGGCCGAGGCCGACCGGTTCCTGTTCAAACTGGCGCCAATCCTGGCGCTCGCCCCGCCCTTTGTGGTGTTCGTCGCGATCCCCTTCGGCGAAACCGTCTCGGTCCTCGGCCATGGGATCACGCTCTACGTCTCCAACATGAATGTGGCGCTCCTTTTCGTTTTCTCCGTGATCGGGATCGAGGTTTATGGCGTCATCTTCGGCGGCTGGGCCTCCAACAGCAAATACGCTGTCCTGGGCAGCCTCAGAACCTGCGCGCAGATGATCAGCTACGAAATCCCGATGGGGTTCGCGGTCATCGGCGTGGTCATGCTGGCGCAATCCATGAGCCTTCTCGAGATCGTGCGGGCGCAGGCCGATGTCTGGAACATCGTCTACCAACCGGTCGGATTCTTCGTGTTCTTCGTCGCCGGATTGGCCGAAGCGCAGCGCATCCCCTTCGACCTGGCGGAAGCGGAAGGCGATTTAGGGGCCGGGTTCCATACGGAATACAGTGGTATCCGCTTTGCCTTCTTTATGGTCAGCGAATATGCCATCGTATTGCTTGTGTCGACCCTGGTGGTGATCCTGTTCTTCGGCGGTTGGAACGGAGTTCTGATTCCCTTGCCACCGTTCCTGTGGTTTACTCTCAAGGTCGCGTTCTTCGTCTATGTATTTATCTGGCTCCGCTTCACTTTCCCCCGCTATCGCTACGACCAGTTGATGGCGATCGGATGGAAAGTCTTGCTTCCTCTGTCGATGGCGAACATAATTATAACCGGTGTACTTTTAGGGGCCGTAGCGACCCCGTAGCGAGGCGGCGATGTCGCGCGCGCAGGACAGAGTTGGAACATGGATTGGCTGGGCGTTCTTCGCCGATCTGGCGAATGCCTTGGCTCTGACCTTCGGCTACCTGTTCTCCAGAACCGTAACCATGCAATATCCGGACAAGGAAAAATGGCTACCCTACTCACGCTATCGCGGGCATCACTTCCTGAAGCGTGACGAGGAGGGCGAGATCAAGTGCGTGGCCTGCGAACTCTGCGCGCGGATCTGTCCCTGCGACTGCATCGAAGTCGTCCCGTACGAGGACGAGAAGGGCAACCGGCACCCGGCGAAATTTGAAATCGACACAGCACGCTGCCTGTTCTGCGGGTTGTGCGAGGACGCCTGCCCGGCGGATGCAATCGCGCTTGGGCAACAATACGAATTTTCCAGCTTTTCCTCCGCTGACCTGGTGATCGGGCGCGACGATCTGCTCGTCAAGCCGGGTAAGGCGGCAACCGGCGGCGGCGTGGTTGCCGCGCGCCTGGATACCAAGAAGGACGTACTTGTCCAGACGAAAGAGACGCAGGGCTACAACTGGTGGCGGAATATCCGGCGAACATGAACGCGCACCAGCCATCAAACCGAAGCGCTCGAACAGGAGGCTCAGATGTTTGTCGGTGAAATCATGAAGAACAAGGGTGTCGGTGTCATCGCAGTCGCTCCCGATCAGACGATGGTGGAGGTATTGAGGTTGTTTCGAGACAACAATATCGGCTTCGTCGTCGTGAGCCGCCCGAACAGCAAATACCTCGGTACACTGTCGGAGCGGGATTGCTGCAATGCGATGGCGGAATACGGGGCCAAGGCGGCGGCGATGCGGGTCGCGGACATCATGAACCGCAATGTGGCGATGTGTTCGACACAAGATTTGCTGCCCGTTGCGATGGGGATCATGACCCAGCGGCGTACGCGCCATGTGTTGGTCACGGATGGAGGCAACGTTGTCGGCGTGGTCAGCATCGGAGACGTGGTTAAGCACAGGCTCGACGAAGCGCAGCGTACAGAGCAGGATCTGCAGGATTACATATGCGGGACCAGGTATCACTGACGCCGCCAAGTCGATGTGATGACGCTGGGGCGGGCAGCTTGCCGCGGAGCCTTGCGGTGCCCCGATCCTAGAGCAATTCCAGGAAAAGTGCGAAGCGGTTTTCCGTCCGGAATTGCGTAAAAACAAAAAGTTAGAGCGGTTCAGCGCTTCCGTGAAAACCTGAACCGCTCTAAATCTTCAAACCCCGCGCCAGAGCCGGCCTGGGCGGTCGACGTCAGGAGTGGCATGCGCCTTCCGGACTTCCACCGCGCATGGATATTCGCCCCGCCGCAGTAGGCTGTTGAGACGCAAGGCTCTATAGTTTTCCGGAACGAAGACGAGGCCCTTGGGAAACCGCCTGTCGACCTTGAGCTGCGCCGTCAGTTCGCCATGGCCCGAACGCACGATTACCTGATCGCCATCCGAAAGGCCAAGCTCCGCAGTATCCTGCGCGCTCATCGCGACATAGGGATCATTGGCGACCGTGTTCAGCACGTCCGACCGCTCGGAAAGATACCCGTTGTGGAACAGGCAGTCGCCGGTGATCAGCATGAGCCGGTCGGCTGCTGTTGGAACGGACGGCGGCGCAAGGAACAAGCCAGCAGATAATGTTGGTACCGCCCTGGTGAATGCGCCGTCGGCGCCAAGTCCGTCCTGCGTCAGCCCTTGATAGGACGGAACCAGCCGGGCAATCTCGTCGAAAATTTCCCCTTGCGTCGACGGCCGCAGTGCCTGGTTGCAAAGCGCCCTGACGAAGTCGAAGATCGCCAGATTGCTCCGCGCCTCGAAGGCGGGTTCACGGAATTTGCGGACCGTCTGGGTCCGGCCCTCGTTGTTGGTGAACGTGCCGGTTTCCTCGCCGTAACCTGCCGCGGGCAGGACGACCTCAGCCAGGCCGGCCGTGTCCGTAAGAAAGGCGTCCTGGACGATCAGGAGATCGGCGGCGCCAAGCGCCCGCTGTACGAACGCCCGGTCGGGATAGCTGATCAGGGGGTCGGTTCCGACCATATAGAGTGCACCCATCCGGCCGCCGATGCAGAGGTCCAGCATGGCATCGAGACCTGCGCCCGGTTCAGACGGGATTTCGGCGCCCCAGTTCCGTGCAAGAGTTGCGCGCGCCACATCGTCGGCGACCGCCCGCAGGCCCGGCAGAGCCGCCGGCAGAACTCCCATGTCCCAGGCGCCCATCTGGTTGGCGCGGTCGAAGAGGAACTGCATCGCCGGGCCCTTGCCGAGCAGACGCAGAACCTGCAGCAGGTTACTGATCTGCTGCAGTGTCGCGCGCGCTTCGGGGGATCTCAGGAGGTCGACGCTGACAAGCACGGTGACGCTACGGCCGTCCTTGAGCGCGGTGGCCAGACGATCCGGCCCGTCGCTGCCGGTGCCCGCTTTCGGCCTGCCGATCGTCGCACCGATGTCCGCAAATGCGTCGCCCGGCAAGGTCTGACCGGCCGTCGCCATGAGCGCGGTTACCACCGCAGCAAGGCTCGCCTCTTCTCCGCCCGGCGGCACGCGAACCACCACCCTGGCATCGGCATCCAGACGCGAGGGCCGCGCCGAAAGCATCAGCAATCCGGCCTGCCGCCGCCGCACGGCGTCTCGCAGCAGGTATTCGGTGACGGGATTCTCCTCGGTGACGTTGCCGCCGACGACGAGCACGCAGTCGTTGCTGATTACGTCGTCCAGCGGGGTGCGGCTGTAGAAAGTTGCCAATAGCGGGCCGAGCGTATCGAAGGGCGCTGCCCAGCGTGACGAACAATCAATGTTGTTGGTCCGGAATACTGTTCGCATCAGCTTCTGGAACTGATAAAGCACCTCGTTGGGCAGGCGAGGCGAGGCCAGCCCGCCGGCATCCTTGCTCTCGACAGCCAACAGTCTCCGGCGCAGATAGTCCCCCACTTCGTCCCAGGAAACCGGAACCAGGGCGCCATCCTGACGGATCATTGGCTGCTTGATCCGGTCGCGGCTTGCAACGAAATCGAGGCCGAAGCGTCCTCGCACGCAGAGAGTTTCGTGGTTGACACCTTCGTCCCACTTCGAGCGCACCCGCACGAACTCGCCCTTGCGCGTGCCCACTGTCAACTGGCAACCGGTGCCACAATGCGGGCAGATCGTGTCGGTCTCTACGAGATCCCAGGGGCGCGCCTTGTAGCGGTAGGGGAAGCTCATCAACGCACCGACCGGGCAGACCTCGACGCAATTGCCGCACTGGTCGCAACTCGCCAGACTGCCCTCGAAGCCGGTGACGGCGGTATCCATGCCTTTTTCAACGGTGCCCAGCGCCACCGCGCCGACGACCTCCTCGCACATCCGGACGCAGCGCTGGCACTGGATGCAGCGGTTGACGTTCATGATGATGACCGGGCTCAGGCGAATGTCCTCGGAGTGGAACACACGTTTGTCATCGCGGAACTGGCTTTCGCGGGGCCCATAGGCCATGACCATGTTCTGAAGCTCGCATTCGCCGCCCTTGTCGCAGATCGGGCAGTCGAGGGGGTGGTTGGCGAGCAGCATGTCGAGCATGGAAGAGCGCGTTTCCTCGATCAGAGGCGTATTCGTCCGCACGACCATGCCATCGGTGACCACAGTAGCGCAGGACGGCTGCAGCCGCCGCAGGCCCTCGATCTCCACCAGACACATGCGGCAGGAGGCCAGCGGCGGCAGACGCTTCAGATAGCAAAAGGTCGGGATATCGATGCTCAAACCCCGGGCGGCCTGCAACACTGTCGAGCCAGCCTCAACTTCCAGCGTTTGTCCATCGATCGTGACTTTTAGCATGGTTTCCTCACAACCCTGATCCAGCACACTCCTTCAGTGAAACGGGCACCTCCGTTCCTCGACATGGGCGACGAATTCATCTCGGAAATGCGCGAGTGCGGCCCGCAATCCCATCGCTGCACCGTCACCCAAGGCACAAAACGTATTGCCGAAAATGCCCTTGCAGAGCATCTCCAGCTGCTCCAGATCGCCGGGTGCGCCATCCCCGCCTTCAACCCGGCGCAGGACCTTCACGACCCAGTTCAATCCTTCCCGACAGGGCGTGCACTTGCCGCAGGACTCATGGTGGAAGAACTCGATGATCCGGGTGGCGACCTTGACCATGCAGGTGCTATCGTCGATCACGATAACGCCAGCGGAACCGAGCATCGAGCCGGCGGCAGCCAGCGAGTCGAAATCCATCCTCACCTCCAGCCCATGCTCCGGGATGACCGGCGCTGAGACCCCGCCCGGGATCACTGCCTTGATCTTGCGTCCCGGCAAGGCCCCGCCGGCATGTTCTTCGACCAGTTCGCGCAATGGAATGCCCATCGGCAACTCGTAGAGGCCGGGTTTGCGCACCTGTCCGCTGAGGCAGTAGAGCTTCGGGCCGGGGCTCTTTTCCGGGCCGATGCCGCGAAACCAGTCCGCCCCCCGCATAATGATGTGCGGTACGCAAGCGAGCGTCTCGACATTGTTGATCACAGTCGGGCTGGCGTAGAGCCCGGCCACGGCCGGAAACGGCGGCTTCAATCGCGGCTGCGCCCGCTTGCCCTCGAGCGACTCGAGCATCGCAGTCTCCTCGCCGCAGATATAGGCGCCGGCGCCGCAGTGGATGTGTATCGCGAAATTGAAATCCGAGCCCAGAACGCGCCTTCCGAGATAGCCCTTTGCGCGGGCCTCGGCGATCGCTTGCTCCAGACGACGGATCGCCGTCACATATTCTCCGCGAATGTAGACATAGGCGGTTTCGGCCCCAATCGCGTAGGCACTTACCGCCAGCCCCTCGATCAGTTGATGCGGGTCACGCTCCATGATGATCCGGTCCTTGAACGTGCCCGGTTCGCCCTCATCGGCGTTGCAGCACAGATATGTCGGCTTGCCCATGCGCTTCGGCACGAAACCCCATTTCATGCCCGTTGGGAAACCGGCACCGCCGCGACCGCGCAGGTTGGACCGTTTGACGAGGTCGATAACCTCGTCAGGCGTGTACTCGCGCAGCGCCTTCGCCAGCGCCTGATAGCCGCCTCCAGCCTCGTAGGTCGAAACCAAATGACCATCCGCCACATCGACATTTTTGAGAAGAACAGGCTCGGACATGGCGCTACTCCCCCGGCAGCCGCGCAGAAATGTGCTCGACGCTCGCGGCTCCCGCTATTGCCCGCAGGCTGTCCAACAGTGCGTTTATCCGCGTCACATCAAGGCAGGCGTGGTAATCGTCGCCGACTTGCATCACCGGAGCCATCTCGCAGGCGCCGAGGCATTCGACGGTCGAAAGCGTGAACAGCCCGTCCGGGGTGGTGCCGCCTTTCCTGATCCCCAGCGCTGTTTCCAGATGGTCTAGCAGGTCCTCCGATCCGCACAGCATGCAGGAAACATTGTTGCAGAGCTGCAGGTGGAACATCCCCACCGGTTCGGTATGGAAGAGGGTGTAGAAGGTCGCCAACTCGTAGACCCAGATCCGCTCGACTCCGAGAATGTCGGCGACCTCTTCCAACACAGGCCCAGGCAGATGGCCATGTTCTTCCTGCGCGATCAGGAGCGCGGGCATGATCGCAGAGCGCTGGTCGGGATACCGCGCCGCCGCCTCTTCGATCTTTTCGCGCATGGTCATCGCATTCAATCCTTGCTACTTGTCCACCTCCGCCATCACAGGGTCGAGGCTGCCGAGCACGGCGATCATGTCCGCCAGATAGCGGGCGTTGGTGACCCCGAAGAGGGCCTGAAGATTGACGAACGAGGGGGCCCGCACCTTCATGCGGAACGGTTTTGGCGAGCCGTCGCTGATGATGTAGAAGCCAAGCTCGCCCTTTGGCGCCTCGATTGCCGAATAGACCTCGCCCCTCGGCACCTTGAAGCCGTAGGCCGACAGGTCGAAATGCTGGATCAGCGCCTCCATCGAGCAGTGCACCCGATCCTTGTCCAGCGGGAAGGCGATTGTCGGCATGTCGATCTGGAACGGCCCCTCAGGTATCTGGTCGATGCATTGTTCGATGATCCCTATGCTTTCGCGCATCTCATCGACGCGGCATCGCCAGCGTGCATAGCAATCGCCTTCATCACGGGTGATGACGTTGAACGCGAGCCGGTCATAGATCTCGTAGGGCTCGTCGCGGCGGATGTCCCAGTCGACACCGGAAGCACGCAGGTTCGGGCCGCTGAGGCCGAGATCGACGCCATCCTCGGCGGAGATCACGCCGATCCCCTTCGTGCGATTGAGAAACACCCGGTTATCTTCGAGCAGTCGCTCATAGTCGCGGATCCGGTTCGGGAAGATGTCGCAAAACTCCCGGATCTTGGGGAAGAACCCGTCAGGCAGGTCCTCGCGCACCCCGCCGACCCGGCAGAAGGAGGTGTGCATGCGCGCACCGGTTATCATTTCCAGGAGATCCATGATCATTTCGCGCTCGCGCATGACGTAAAGCAGCGCGGTCATGGCGCCGAGATCCATCGGCAGCGCGCCGGTGATCAGGAGGTGACCGGAGATCCGGGCCAGCTCGGCCATCATCACGCGGATATATTGCGCTCGGATCGGCGCTTCTATGCCGAGGAGTTTCTCCACCGCCAGCGCGAAGGCGAGGTTGTTCGAGGGCGGACAGAGATAGTCGAGCCGATCTGTCAGCGGGAAAATCTGGGTATAGGTGAAGCTCTCCGCCAGTTTTTCGGTGCCGCGATGGAGGTAGCCGATATGTGGATCGACGCGCTCGACGAACTCGCCGTCCAGTTCGAGGACAAGCCGAAGAACCCCATGGGTGCTGGGGTGCTGCGGACCGAGGTTGAGAAGCACTTCCCTGGTATTGAGCGCTTCGCCCTCAGGCCTGCTGAGCTCGGTGACTTCAGTCATCTCAACGTTCCGGCGTAGACGGCCTCCCTTACGGAATCTCCCGGGTGGCAAGGTCGGGCTGCGTTGGCGGCGGACCTTCGGCACCGAAGGGGTTCAGCTTGTCCCTATAGCCTCTGAGGGGGAAGTCCTTGCGCTGGGGAAAGCCCTCGAAGCCTTCCCACATATAGATCCGGCGCAGATCCGGATGCCCTTCGAACCTGATGCCATACATGTCCCAGGCCTCGCGCTCATGCCAGTTGGCGGTGCGCCAAACTTCCGTGACCGAGGGAACCTGCGGGGGATCGCCAAGCCGGCACTTGATGCGAACGCGCCATTTGTTGGGCAGCGAATAGAGGTGGTACACCGCCTCGAACCGCGGCGTTTCGGGATAATGATCGACCCCGCAAATGTCCGAGAGAAAATTGAATTGCAGCGCCGGATGTTCCTTCAGAAACCGGCAGAACTCGACGATCCTCTCGGGCGGAACGGCAAAGGCGTCGATACCGTGCGCAGTGCCGAGGTCCTCGATTGTTTCCCCGAAGCGCTCCATGATCAGAGCGCGATTGAGGGGTGACTCCACACTCATGACGCTATAACCCGATCCAGAGGTGTGCCGGCGAGCGCCCGCGACCTCTTGATCTTTTCTTGAAGCAGAAGGAAGCCGTGCATCAGAGCCTCGGGCCGGGGGGGACAGCCAGGCACATGCACATCGACGGGCACGAAGGTTTCCGATCCCTGCACCACGGCATAGGTATTGTAGACCCCGCCCGAAATAGCGCAGGTGCCCATGGCGATCACCCAGCGCGGTTCCGGCATCTGGTCATAGAGTCGCCGCACGACCGGCGCGAATTTCCGGGTCACGGTGCCGGCGATGATCATGACGTCGGACTGTCTCGGCGAAGGGCGGAACACCACGCCGAACCGGTCGAGATCGTAGCGGGCACAACCGGCCGAGATCATTTCGATGGCGCAGCAGGCAATGCCGAAGGTCTCCGGCCATAGCGCCGATCTCCGGCTCCAACTGATGATGCTGTCGGCCGTGGTGAACAGCACGCTATCGCGGATCGCGTTGTTTACGCCTCCCATTCCAGCGCTCCTTTCAACCAGGCGTAGGCGAAGCCCACGAGAAGCAGCAATATAAAGACGATCATCTCGATATAGCCGATCAGCCCGATCTCTTTCAGGACGACGGCCCAGGGAAAGAGGAACATCGCTTCGACATCGAAAACGACCAGCAGGATCGCGAGGATAAAGAACGGCACCCTGAAGCGGCCGGCCGCCGCCTCGCCCGCTGCGTCCATGCCGCATTCATAAGGCGTGTTCTTGGCGGGATAGGGATTGGATGGGCGCAGCAGCGAGGAAACGAACAACGTCACCCCCGCCACCAGAACGACTCCGGCGATCATGAAAAGAACCGGCAAGAATTCCATTGCAGTCATATCACTGCACCGGTTGCCCACCGACCTCATCCCGAACGGGTAAATAGGTCACGCCGCGGTGCGACTTGGGCAATCCTTCCTTCTCTTTCAAGTCTATTCCGTTGGTGTGATCATTGCAAATCCAATCGATCACCCGCCAAAGACCGAATCCTGGGCAAGCTTCAGAAACCACGACGGAAATAGGCCGATGCCGATGGTGCCGGCAGCGGTGACGGCGAATGTCGCGCCCACCAGAGGCGTCAGCGCCGGGGCGAACGCCCTCTTAGGCTCGTGCATATAGATCACCATGACGATGCGGATGTAGAAATAGGCGGCGACGGCGCTGAACAGCACTGCGATGACCGCCAGCATGACGAAACCATGCTCGACGAGGGCGACCAGCACGTAAAACTTGGCGAAGAACCCGGCGGTCGGCGGAATGCCGGCCAACGAGAAGAGATAGAGCAGCATCAGAAGCGCCAGCCCCGGATGTGACTTGGCGAAACCCGCATAGTCTTCGATAACCTCGCCCGAGAAATCGCCGTTCCGCATCATGATGACGGCGCCGAAAATGCCGAGATTCATGAAGGCGTAGATCAGCAGATAGAGCATCACGCTGGCGATCCCATCGGCGCCGCCAGCGGCCACGCCGAAAATGGCGAAGCCGGCATGGGCGATGCTGGAATAGGCCAGGAGACGCTTGAAATTATCCTGCACCAGCGCCACGAAGCTGCCGAGCGCCATCGTCACCACCGCAATGACGGCAACGATGATCCAGACGTCCGAGGCTGTGACCAGAGGGTTGAGGAACACCCGAAGAATAACCGCGAACCCCGCCGCCTTGGGGCCCACCGACATGAAGGCGGTGATCGTCGTCGGCGCGCCTTCATAGACGTCCGGCAGCCACATGTGGAAGGGAACCGCGCCGACTTTGAAGACCAGCCCCGCGACGATGAAGACCACCGCCAGCAACAATCCTGGATCGAGCGGATCGGCGGTCACGGCCGCAGCCATCCCGTCCAATTGCGTTGTGCCGGTGAGCCCGTAGACCAGCGAAACGCCGTAAAGGAAAATCCCGGTCGAGACCGCGCCAAGGATTACGTATTTCAGCGCTGCTTCGTTCGACCGCCGCTCACGCCGCAGGAAGCCGGTCAGCACATAGGTGCAAATCACCATCAGTTCGAGGCCCACATAGATCGACAGGAGATCGGTCGCCGAGGCCATGATCATCATACCCGAAAGCGCAAAGAGCAGCAGGACATAGTATTCGCTGCTCGCGATCCCTTCGATATCGGCATATTTTCGCGAAAGGAGGAATGTCAGTACGGTGGCTAGGTAGAAAACGAACTTGAAGAAGACTGCGAAGCGGTCGGCGACGAACATGCCCGTGTAGGCCGGCCGTACTTCACTCGCCAGCATGAGTGTCGCCAAGGCGGCAATCAACACGACCGCGACCGACGCCCAGACAAGGAAATGTTCCTGTCCCCTTCGCACAAACTGTCCCAGGATCAGCAGGATGCAGGCGCCGGTGATCACCACGATCTCGGGCAGGCTCGCCAGGGCCGACTGGAAAAGCGCGGCGGTGGTCATTGGCCGCTCCCCCTACTGTGCACGTGTGTCACCAGATGCTTCACCGAGGCATCGACGACGTTGAGGAAGGGTTTCGGATAGAGTCCGACCCAGAGCACGAAGACGGCCAGCGGCAGGATCGCAGCCATTTCACGGCCGTTCACGTCGCGTATCTTCAACCGGGCGCCGGCGCTGGCCGGGCCGAGCGCGACTTTCCCATACATGCCGAGCAGATAGGCAGCCGCCAGCAATGCGCCCAAAACGGCGGCCGAACCGGCGACCAGGTTGGCCGCAAACCCGCCTGACAGCACCAGCAACTCGCCCACGAACGAATTCGTTCCCGGGAGCGCCATCGACGACAGGGTAAACAGTGCCAGAAACGTGGTGTAGACCGGCGCCACCTTCATCAACCCGCCATAGTCGGCGATGCTGCGGGTATGGGTGCGCTCGTAAATCAGCCCGACGAACAGGAATAGGGCGCCTGTCGTCACGCCATGATTGAACATCTGCAGGATACCGCCCTCGAGCCCGCGGAGGTTCAGCGCAAAAATCCCCAGCGTCACGAAGCCCATGTGGCTGATGCTGGAATAGGCCACCAGCTTCTTCAGATCGTCCTGTGCCAGCGCGAGCAACCCGCCATAGACGATCGCAAGCCCCGAAAGCGCCAGCATCAGCGGCGAATAATACATCGATGCCTCCGGCAGCATCGGCAGCGAGAACCGCAGGAATCCGTAGGCGCCCATCTTCAAGAGCACGCCGGCGAGAATAATGCTGCCCGCCGTCGGCGCCTGCACATGGGCGTCCGGCAGCCAGGTATGGACCGGCACCATTGGCACCTTGACCGCAAAAGCGATCAGGAAGGCGAAGAACAGCCAGGACTGGATCCGGAACGGCAAGTCCTGCGCCGTCAAGGCGAGGATATCGAAGGTCCTGCCACCGTAGAAATAGAGCACAATGACACCGATCAGGAACAGGAGGCTGCCCGCCAGCGTGTAGAGGAAAAACTTGATGGCCGCATAGACCCGACCCTCGCCGCCCCAGATGCCGATGATGAGGTACATCGGGATCAGCATCGCCTCCCAAAAGACATAGAAGAGGAAAAGATCGAGTGCGCAGAAGACCCCGAGCATCAGCGCCTGCATAAAGAGCAGGCAGATCATGAATTCCTTTACCTTGCGGTCAATCGCGACCCAGGAGGCGAGCACGCAGATCAACCCCAACAATGCGGTCAGGAACACGAAGAGCGCGCTGATTCCGTCGATGCCAAGGGCATAATTGATCCCGAGCGCGGGCACCCAGGAGCGCGTCTCGATGAACTGCATGGCATATGTCGTGGTGTCGAAGCCGACCAGCATGGCGATGCAGAGAGCAAGGTCGAGGACGGTGAAAGAGAGCGCCGTCCACCGCACCGCATCGTCACCGCGCAGGAACATCAGAACCGCGGCCCCGACAACGGGTGTAAATATGATGAGGCTGAGCAGCGGGAAGCTCATGGCACCCCCTACCGCCACGCCACGACGAAGACGGCGGTGGCTGCGATAAGACCGACGATCATCGCCAGCACGTAATGGGTCACGACACCCGTCTGGAGCCGCCTGAGCCGTCCGCCGCCGTGCAGGATCGAGTGGGCAATGCCATTCACGACGGCATCCACGCCGGCAAGATCGAGCCGGAGTCCTGTCCGCGCCGCGCCGCGCAGCAAGGGCAGCGCCGCGGTCTCGGAGACATTGCTCACCGCCTGCTCATAGCGCGCCAGCGGCCTTTCGGCGAGCCACATGAAGGCCCGCGCACCCTTGCGGTAAAACCAGTCGGTGTCGAGGCTGATCGTGTTCTCGGGATCGAGCGCCCAGAGGAACAGCACGAACCCCAGGGCGGTGAACATCAGCAGCCCGAGGCTCTCCATGACATGCATGCCCGTATAAGGTTCGAAATCCACCGGATAGGGCAGAAGCGCATAAAGCGGCTGAGGGAACACCCCGATCGCAATGCAGAGCACCGCCGCCATGCCCATGGCAATCAGCATGTTGCGCGGCGGCTCCCGCGCCTCCAGTTTCCGGTCCGTCCCGAAGAACATGTAATAGGGAAGCTTGAGGCCGGTGTGCAGGAACGTCCCGGACGATGCCATCGTCAGCGCCAGCACCACCAGTGCGCGGTGATCCGCTCCTGCAGCCGCTATCACCATCGATTTGGTGACGAACCCCGAGAAGAACGGGAAGGCCGAGATCGCGAAGGCGCCGACCATGTAAAGCGCCACGGTCAGCGGCATGGTTTTGTAAAGCCCGCCGAGCTCGGTAAGCTTGCGTCGGCCGGTGACGTAGATGACTGCGCCGGCACCCATGAACAGCAGCGCCTTGTAGAGGATATGCGCGAAGGCGTGGCTGGCGGCTCCGTTCACCGCCACCTCGGTTCCGATGCCGATACCTGCGATCATATAGCCCACCTGGCTGACGATGTGATAGGCGAGAAGCCGCCGGCAATCGTTCTCCAGCACTGCGTAGATGACGCCGTAGAGCGCCATGATGGTGCCGAGCCAGACAAGGAGCTCGGTCCCCGGGAACGCCCGCGCCAGCACATAGACGGCGGTCTTGGTGGTAAACGCGCTCATGAACACCGCCCCGGTGACGGTCGCCTCCGGATAGGCATCGGTCAGCCAGGCATTGAGCGGCGGCACGGCCGCGTTGAGGACGAAGCCGGCGAGGATCAGGTAGTCGCCGACCCCCATTCCTCCGTTGGTGAGGGCCCCGCCGATCGGGCCGAAAAGCAGTGAACCGGTGGCGAGCCCGTGGGAAATGATGCCGCCGAGCAGGACGACGCCGCCAGTGATATGGACCATCAGGTAACGGAACCCGGCCCGGATCGCCGGCCCACCACGCTGCGCGAAGACCAGATAGGCGGAGGCGAATGCCATGCCCTCCCAGAACAGGTAGAGGGTCAGGTAGTCACCGGCAAACACCACGCCAAGTGCGCTGCCGACATAGACGAATGCCGCCACGTGCTGGCCGGCATCCGTCAGGTGCAGCGCGTAGACCATGCCGATCAACGCCATGATGGTGAAAACGGTGGCGAAGACGATGCTGAGCTTGTCCACTTTCGCGATCAGGATCTCCTGCCCGATGAACCGCGCTTCGCCATAGCTGCCCGGCTCCATCGTAAGCACGGCAAGGATTGCCAGCGCAGGGATCAGAAGCAGATAGGCCTTGCGGACCCATCCGCTGAGGAAAGGGATCGGCAGGGCGCCAAGAATAAAGAGCAGAGCCGGATGGATGAAGTCAGTCATAATAGTCCTCGCGCCGCATCAGCCCGACCCGATGACCGAGAAACTTGGAAACGAAGATAAGCAGGACGCAGGAGACGAAGCCGTAGACGGCGGACCAGCCCGGCAGGCTGTCCCACAGATATTCGGCATGTTCGCGAGAGACCAGAAAGTCGGCGATGACGATCAGGACGAGCACGAGGTAGAACAGTCGGCGGCGCGGCCTCGCATATTGCTCGGCACCAAAGAAGTCGACGACACGCTTGATCATCGGATCACTCCATCTGCCAGGGTGAGAAAATAGCCCGGGAAAATGCCCATCAGCACCGACAGGATTGCCGTCGCGACCAGCGGTATCGTCACCAACGGAATTTCACGGACCGTCGTCCGGCTCTCCGACTTCTCCGCCTGGAAGAAGGCGGCATAGCTGACCGGTAGGAAATAGGCGGCGTTCAGGATCGAGCTCACCAGGAGCACGACCAGGAACGCGGTCTCTCCCGCCGCCACGGCGCCCTTAGCCAGATACCACTTGCTGACGAAGCCCGCGGTCGGCGGTATCCCGATCATGCTGAGTGAGGCGACGAAAAATGCCCCCATCGTCCAGGGCAGCCTGCGGCCGATACCGGCCATGTCGCTGATGTTCCTTTTGCCGGACGCGCAATAGATCGACCCGGCACAGAAAAAGAGCGTGATCTTGGAGAATGCGTGCGCCGCGATGTGGATGATCCCGCCGACCATCGCGACCGGCGACAACAGAACCGCGCCCAGCACGATGTAGGAGAGCTGGCTGACCGTCGAATAGGCGAGCCTGGCCTTCAGATCGTCCCGCGTCAGGGCGTAAACCGACGCCATCAGGATCGTGAACGAAGCCAGATAGGCCGTGCCGATGCCGAGGCCCAGCCCGCCCACCAGTCCGGTGCCGAAGACATGGAACACCACCCGCAGCACGCAGAACACGCCCATCTTGACCACTGCCACGGCATGCAAAAGCGCGCTGACCGGTGTCGGCGCGACCATCGCGGCGGGCAGCCAAGCGTGCATCGGCATCACAGCGGCCTTGGCGAAGCCGAAAAGATAGCAGAAATAGACGACCGTCAGCAGCGCCGCCGAGACATCACTCCTGGCCAGCAGCCCCCCCGCGACAAAGTCGAGCGACCCCGCAATATGGTAGGTCAGCGCCAGTGCGGCGAGCAGCGCGCTTTTCGAGGCGCCCATCAGATAGACGAGGTACTTGCGGCCACCCCTCCATCCCTCCTCGTCCTCGTGGTGGTAGACGAGCGGATAGGTAACGAGGCTGAGCACTTCGTAGAAGATCACCAGGGTAAACAGATTGGCGGCGAACGCGCCTCCGGCGGCGGCCGCAAGACTGCTGGCGAAGCAGGCGAAGAACCGGGTCTGCGCATGCTCGTTCAAATGCCGCATGTAGCCGATGGAATAGATCGCCGCCACGATCCACAGCAGCGACGAGACGGTGGCAAACACCATGCCGAGCGCATCGACCCGGAAAGCAAAGTCGATCCCCGGCAGAATCTCGAACAGGCGCAATTCGACCGTCCCGCCCGCCAGCACCGTGGGCGCCATCGACAAGATAATCGCGAACATGGCGATCGCGGCCGACGGCGAGACCAGATCGCGAAGTCTCTCGCGGTTATTCAAAAGGAGAACTGCAAGGGCCGCCAGACCGGCGACGGCGATGGCAAGCAACGGCCGGATCGATACAACCGAGTCCAAAGCCGTTATCCTTTCATCACCGTCACGTCGTCGATCTTGAGGGTGGATTTGTTCCTCACGAGGGCAACCAGGATGCCGAGGGCGACGGCAACTTCCGCCGCGGTGATTGCGATGACGAAGATCGCGAAGATCTGCCCGCGGAAATCGGCGTGGTAACGCCCGAAAGCGATGAAATTGATGTTGACCGAGTTGAGCAGCAGCTCCAGCGACATCAGTACGACGAGAATATTGCGCCTGAGCAGCACGCCCGCCGCTCCGATCACGAACAGGACCACTCCGAGCACAATATACCACCAGAGCGGAACCATCACCCCTGCTCCTTCCGCGCCAGCATGATGGCGCCGACCAAGGCCGCCAGCAGGATTACGGAGGCGGTTTCAAACGGCAGGAGATAGTCGGCGAAAAGTGCTGTGCCAAGCTGCCTGACGTCATCGCCGCCGCGCATCGCGACGGGCTCCACGACCGAAAAGCGGTCGCTCCAGAACACCAGCACGAGCATCTCGACCCCGAGCAGGACGAGCAGTACCAGAGCCGGGAGGTTGCCGCCCGGCAAGAACCGCTGCAACACCGCTTCGCGCACATCGATCATCATGATCACGAACAGGAACAGGACCATGATCGCGCCGATATAGACGAAGATCTGGATGACCGCGAGCAACGGTGCCTCGAGCAAGACGAAGATTGCCGAGACCTGCAGGAAACACGCCATCAGCGCCAATGCGCTGTGAACCGGATTGCGCGCCAGGACCATCGTCAGGGCCGTGATCACGGATACCGCAGCGAACAGAAGAAAGAACCCCTGATCCATCGACGCCGACCCTCCGACGCGAACTGCCACTCGGCGCGAGACGGCCGGATTCGAGACTGCGCCGCAACTTCATATGGCTTCGCAAATTGTGCCCTAGTATCGGATTTTTCACAAGATTATTGTCATCGACGGAGCAAGATCGAGCCGGTCCGGATGTGGCGAAGGTCGCTTGCCAAGCGCGCGCTTTCGATAGGATCGTATAGGCAAATGGTTTAGCCTGGTCGACGAGGCTGGAGCGGCTGTCTCGATTGCCTTCTTGACATCCGCAAGCGCTTACCGCGCGCCCTGATCCAGGCGCGTGCGGATCGCGTTCATCTGCTCGATCTCCGCACGCTGGCCGCTCGAGATGTTGGCGCAGAGCGCGACCAGTTCGGGATCGTTGAGGGCTGCTTCCCGGCACATGAGGATTGCGCCTGAATGATGAGGCACCATCGAGGCGATGAATTGGCGGTCGCCTATGAGAGCCTGAGTGCGAGTGCCTGCAAAGGCCGCGACGAACAGGATCGCCAGGCCGACATGGATGGCGGCGTTCAGCTTCCTGTTCCCGTACATGCCGCCCATGGTGGCGAGCATGATGATGCCCATCGGGGCCACCATCGTCAGCGCCATGTAGAGCATGTTGAGATTGTTCCGGAAATCGCTCCAGCCATCGATCATCGAGAACATCACGAAGTACATGACGATGAGGCTGAGGATCATGTTGGCAGCGAACATGGAATAGGAATGCCTGCTCATCCCCCCATGTCGGGAATTGTGGTGATTGCGCATTGCTAGCCTCCTTCCGGCCTTCGGACCGAGTCGGAAGGCGGTTAGAGCAATTCCAGGAAAAGTGCGAAGCCGTCTTCCCTCCGGAATCGCGTAAATCCAAAAGGTTAGAGGGGTTCTGCGCTCCGTGAAAAGCTGAACCGCTCCAGGATGTTTCCGAGGCAACAACTCGGAGGCATACGCCTTAACCTTGCATCGGCGCGTTGGTTCCCGGGTCGCCAGAGCTTGCCGGATGCGGGAGCCCGAGCTTGCTGATCAGATCGCGCCCTCGTAAGCGATGTACGTCATCATCCCCGTCGCCATGTGGTACAGGTGGTGGCAGTGGAGCGGCCAACGACCGGGATTGGCGGTATCGAATTCCACCACGACCTCGGTGGATGAGGGTGTCTTCGGATGTCTCGTAGAGGAGGCGGATGTCGAGGTCCGTGCCTGGGTCCAGCACGAGGCCGGGCTTGCCGCTGCGGTTGGCCAGTCCTAAGATGGTGGCGGCCTTGCCATTGACGTCCAGGGTTCTCTTTCCGATGACCAGATCGGCGGGAACATGGTTTGCATGGGCGCGGATGGAATTGAGGATAGGCGAGACGACTGCCGCACTCACGGCGAGCGTCTTCAGGAAGCGACGGCGATACATGATATGCCTCTCGATTTATGTCGGCATCCCGACAGTGCTGATGATGGAACTGGCCCGCTGACAGGCGGACGCTTCGCCAGGCGGCAGCTCGGGGAGGCTTGAAGCCAGGATAAGGGGCTCTTCCGGTAAGATGCTCCTGCAGATAGGAAATACGGGTCAACAAAATCGTCATATTTGACGACGCGGTCGTCGGTGACGGAAGAATCAATATGCAGCCAGCGCAAATGCTGCTGCAGCGCGCCTGGTCACCGAGTGCCAGCTTTGAGTGATGATCGTCTTGGTGAGGGTGATCAATGGACGCTCTGTGTTCCGTCGGCGGAGGGCCGCTTGGTACGCGCATCAGGAGCGAGGGTTCGATGTCTGCCATGTCGGCAGAACATGCGTTTCACCTGATGCTGCAGACCTGCGCGTCGTGTCACTCGCGGTTTCGGGCAAAATGACTGGGCTGCCGATCCCCCTGCGAGGGTAGTTTGGCTTACTCGAAGCCTTGCCCAGTAAGAGGATCAGACATGGCCAGTGCATGGCCGTGATGCCATCATCTACTGCCAGTCAATCTTTTGCGCTGGCAATAGCTAGCGGACGATCTTAAAGGACGGTGTTCGCAAGCGGATCAGCCGCATGCTTGAGATAGCCGATCACTCACGACACGATCAAGCGGTGCCATGTGGCTTCGTCTGATCGGCTGGCTAATTCCCGTCTCTTAGGGAGAAGGCGAATACATAGTCGCCGACGTCAGTCGAATTTGCTGCTCCGCCAACCGAGACCAGAACATATTGCTTGCCGGTCTTCGGTGAGACGTAGGTCATCGGCGTCGCACTCGAGCCGACCGGCAAAGGATATTTCCAGAGCTCGCTGCCGTTCTCGGCGTCAAAGGCGCGGATATAATAGTCCTGGAAGCCGGCAAAAAAGACGAGGCCGCCGGCAGTCGCCGATGTACCCGCATAGGTCGGCAAGCCCATCGACATGGGCAAATTCATCTTGATCTTGAATGGTCCGAGCTGTTCGGCAGTCCCAGCCGGCACCTGCCATGCGATTTTGCGTGTGTTCAGATCCACTGCCGTCACCGTGCCCCATGGCGGTTGCGTGCAGGGAATGCGCAGTCTTGACGTCCACTTCTCGGTCGTCATGCCATAGGGCGTGCCGCGCTGCGGGGCGGAGGGGCCGTGTGCGGTCGTGACGAGGGCAAAATCGACGTAATCGGCCCGCGGCACGAGCGCGAAGATGCTGGGGACGCGAATGTCGTTCATGAAGACGCGGTTGTTGGGCAGGTCGACCGAGACGCTTCCCCAGTTGAGGCCGCCCAGATTTCCCGGCTGCTGAATTGCAGGATGCGTGCCGATCGGGGTGAAATCGCCGTCGTAGCGCATCTTGCGAAAGGCGATGCGGCAGGCCAGCTGATCGAACATCGTCAGACCCCAGGCCCGCTGCTCCGTGACACGTTCCGCACCGATCGTCGGCATGCCGACGGAATAGGGCTGTGTCGGCGACAGCTTCTCTTCCGGCGCGCCTCCTGTCTGCGGCACCGGCTTTTCCTGAACTTCGGCGAGGGGAAGGCCGGTCTGACGGTTGAGCAGGAAAAGCTGCCCACGTTTGGTGGTCTGCAAGATGGCCGGCACGGTGGCACCATTGCCGTCAGGCAGGTCGATCAGCACCGGTTGGGCCGGCAGATCATAGTCCCAGATATCATGATGCACGGTCTGGAATTTCCATCGCTCCCGGCCTGTCGTCACATCGAGCGCCACCAATGTCGCGTTGTACTGATCGGCGAAAGCCGGGCGATTGGCGCCGTAATAATCCGGCGTGGTATTGCCGAGCGGGGCATAGATGAGGCCGAGCTTGTCGTCGAAGGCGGCTGTCGTCCACATATTGGGCGTGGCGCGGGTGTAGGTCTCGCCTGCCGGCGGAAGCTTGGTGATCGCCGGATTACCGAGATCCCAAGCCCATTCGAGCCCGCCGGTGACCACATTAAATGCGCGAATGACGCCTGACGGCTCGCCGACCTCCTGATTGTCCGTGACCCAGCCTCCGATGACAATCAGGTTGCGGGCAATCAGCGGAGCCGATGTCTGGAAATAGTAGCCGGTCTTGATTTCACCCATGCCCTGAGAGAGCTGCACGGTGCCGTTGTCGCCGAAGCCCGTGCATGGCGCGCCGGTTTTGCTGTCGATCTCGAGGAGGCGGGCATCGATCGTCGTCTGTATCAGGCGCTCGTCGCAGAGACCATCGGGTGATCGGCTTTCCTCCGGCATCTTATAATAGCCGAGGCCGCGGCAACGCTGCCAATAGGGCGCCGACGCCTTGGGGTCGAAGGTCCAGCGGGGTTTTCCCGTATCGGCATCAAGGGCGGCGATCACATCCGTCGGCGTGCAAGTGTAGACGGTATCGCCGATCTGCAAAGGCGTGTTCTGGTCGACGCCGTCGCCTCTGCCGCTGCGATATGTCCAGGCAAGATCGAGCCTGGCAACGTTGCCGCGATTGATCTGATCGAATGGGGAATAGCGATCTCCCTCCGTGCCGCGGCCATAGGATGTCCAGTGGGAGGGGGAGTTGTCGCCTCGGACCGTCTTGTAGGTAGGGATATCGCCGGAGGGGCGGATCGCCTCATGCGGCGTGAAAGCAAGACCAAAGCCTGCAGCAAACAGAATGGCGGCAAGCAGGGCGCCGCCGTGGAAAAGCTTTCGGTTGGCGGTCGGCAAACGTGCTGGTGCAAAAAGAAACGCAAATCCCGCCAGCGCAATGGGGGACATCAAGCGTGCGAAGAGCCCCCAGAAATTGGTGCCCGACTCCCACAATGCCCAGGGAAGGGTGAAAACGACGACAAGCAGGATGATGAGTGCGCCCAGCGGCGTCCGGCGCCATAGCAGAACGGCTGCAACGAGATAGGCAAGTCCTGTGATTGCGTAATAGGAGGAGCCGCCGAGGCTCAGCAGCAAGGCGCCGCCTCCCATCAAGCCCAATCCGATCAAGGCGAGAACGATACAGAACAAAGCGGCCAGAAATTTCATCGTCTCCTCATCCAATTCGCTGCCCGGTCGCCCGCATTCGTCTCCGACCATCGGCGGCGCCTCGTGCAGCACGGGGCCATTGGAGCGATGGTCAGCTATTCGTCCCGACGACGGGCAGTCCCTCAATTTTTTCCTGATGTAGCTGCGGTCACTGACACGTGTCCCCGAGCCGGCAATGATGCTTGCGATTGCGTCAAAACTTCTGAAAGGGGCACTGATGGTTCTCGGCGAAAAACTTGATCTGGCGAAGGGGCGGCCGACAGGATTTGACTACATGCGATTGCTGTTGGCCTTTTCGGTGCTTTGGATCCATACGGCTCGTGTCACCTACGGCGATGATCTGTTTTTGTGGGAAACGCCCCTGCGTCCCTTTATCAAGTCGGTGCTGCCCATGTTCTTTGCATTGAGTGGGTTCCTGGTTGCCGGCAGTCTAGGGCGCTCGAAGACGTTGATCTCTTTTCTTGGCAATCGATTTATCCGGATTTATCCCGCCCTCGCAGTGGAAGTGTTGCTGGCTGCTTTTATACTGGGAGCGATCTATACCGAGTATGACCTCAGTAACTACTTCACCGAGCCCCAGTTTTTTACCTATCTGCTGAATGTCACCGGGCACATTCACTTCAATCTTCCGGGGGTGTTCCTGAGCAATCCTGACGCCGCGATGGTAAACGGGCAGCTCTGGACCGTGCCCTTCGAACTTGAATGCTACGTCGCGATCGCCGTGCTTTTCCTGCTCGGCGTGGTCAGGCGGCGCGTGCTCGCGCTCGTCGCAACGACGGCGTTGTTCGTAGGTTTTGGGCTTGCGCGATATTGGAAGCATGAGAGCAACTGGGCATTCATGCCGACGACCGCGTCGGGGAACCTGCTGATCGGCGCCTTCCTCCTGGGCGTGACGATTTATCTCTACAAGGACAAGATTCTGTGGGATGTCCGCATCTTCATCGCTTCTGTTGCCGTCATATTGTGGGCTTACTGGTTCAGCTCTTTTGGGGACTTCGTTGCCATTCCGGCTATTGGATATGTAACGGTCTTTCTCGGCCTGACCTCGCCCCGCAAGCTCGGAGTGCTTCAGGGGGCCGACTATTCCTATGGCGTATTCCTCTATGGCTATCCCATCCAGCAGGCCTTCGTCGCGCTCGGACCCTGGGCGCATAACTGGTGGCTGAATGGGATCGTCTGCAGCATCATTGTCACTTGTTTTGCCGCCTTCTCATGGCGATTCATCGAAAAGCCGGCGTTGGAATTGAGGAGACAGGTGACCTGGCTCGAGAACCTCTACCTGCAACGCGGCACGAGACGGGAATTGGCCGGCGCGGTTTTGAAGTAAGCTTCTCGACCGCCCACCGGGACTTTGGTCATTGAGCGAGGATGCCCGGCTCAGCAAAGAGATCATCGGGATTTGCGGTCGCTGACCGAACCCGCTGCATATCTTGCTGGGACTGTTTAGATTTCGCTCCCGGAGATGTTTTTCCAGTTTTTCCAGCCTTCACCTTGAATAAGCCCGTGATCGGACAAGTCCTTCCAGCTCGTGTAAGTGCCCGTATCGTCATGGACGAAGTCGCCCATGTCCTTGTCGGAGGAGTAAACGGTGTATTCTTCCGTATGCTGAGAACGGTGGGCGGCATCGGCAACCTTGTGCACGAAGGTCGATAGGAATTTGAAGTGAAGAAGGGCGCCGGATACGCCGAGCGCGCCGCGCATGTCGCCCAGATTCAGGGAAAGCGGCCAGACCTGGTGCGATGATTTGAGAAACAGCCGTTCACCTGTCACATAGACGAGGGGGATCTTGTTGAGCGCCGGCCCATCCCAGAGCCGATCACGAAAATAGATGCGGCCGCGAACGCCGCCTTTGATCCATATCGTCCCGTTGCGTTCGTCGAAATGAGCGACATAGCCGGATCGGTCGAAAAGATTACAGACCTCGAGCGGATTGCGGCCGGGTTCGCATATGTTTTCGAGAACCGGACGCGAGCTGTACATGTCGATCATGACCGAGCGGAGGGAATGACCGCCGGTGGATTCGATATAAGCGGTCAGCTGATCGATCGGGCAGGAGTCGCAATGGGGATAGACCAAGAACTCGTCTGCATCGACATAAAGGACCCATTTCTCCCGGCAGTACCGGTTGATGACCTCGTTGATCCAGTCGTTTCCGAACCTTGCCGCCTTGTAGGAGCCATGAGCTGATAGGAGCGAGACATCGTCGAAGCCGGATAGCAATTCGGCCGTTCCGTCCGTCGAGCCGTTGTCGATGCAGATAAAATGTTCGAAACCGAGATTACGATAATATTGCAGGAAGAATGCCAGCCGGTGGCCTTCGTCACGGATGACTGAGATGACGACGTGGCGGGCCTGCCTGAGCCCGCTGCGCAGCACGTCATCGCGAACCTGCCGAGCCTTGAGCGACCGGCGCAGGCGGGCTTTTGCGTAATGCGAGATACTGGCGACGGAAACCCGATAACTCATATTCCATCCTGAACATTATCCGTTCCCGGAATCATTAGCCTTGCTTCGAGAAGCCCGACGGACGGAGCACAGAGCAATTTCGGCTGGTGGGAACAATATGCGGTCATCATACGGCGTAATCGCCAACCAGCAGGCTCTGGACCCGCGGGTGGGGGCCGTTCCTCTCGATCGCGTGTTCGATGCGTGCCCGCATCGACCGATATTTATAGAGTATCTTCCGATCGAGGCTTATTCCGCGATAGAGCGCGTTGTAAATAGGATGGGCTTTGCGCAGATCGACATAAACTTGGCTTTCCCGATCGGTCCATGGAAAGAAGGTTCCATGCCATGGCTTCGGATGCGCCATATAGTGGACGATCGCCAGCGACGACATGTTCACCAGATGCAGAAACTGCTTGGGAAAGTTCCAGCGGTTGGATACGAGGATGAGCGACGAACCGCAAACATGGTTCAATGCGCCCTGATCGTGTTTGCCCTCGCAAGCCTCGGGGTTGCTGGCAAAAAGCTCAAGCGCCTCCTGTCCGATCCAGCCGTTGCGATGGAATTTCAGGACCCCCGCATTGAAGTAGTGGTTGTCCTTTCCAGTATTGAGGAAGTCCTGAATTGCCGTGTAATCGCGGGCCGCGAAAAACCGGCCCTCAGGCACGGTGGCGTTTTCGAGTTTGCCGAGATCGCTGACGATCTGGGTATCGCCATCAAGATAGATGATTTGGCTGTAATGGGCGGGCAGGATCTCGCAAAGGACCAATTTGGCCATCGTGCTGACGCTGATGCGCCCCTGAAAATGCGAACTGTCGAGCTTGCCGAGCGAGTCCTGCAGTGCATCGGTCGCATCTGCCAATTCGACCCCGCTCGCGGCGAGCAGGGCTTTCAACTCGCTGAAATTATCCAGACGTTCAGACATAAGCACGCAAACGTCGGTTGCGGAGCTTGCGAATTTGCGAGCCTGGAGCGCGGAAAGAATAGTTGGAAATGAATATTCGACATCCGTGACGTAGACAACGCACTGATTGTTCATGTCATCACCCTTCCGGTTGTCTTCAATGCGAGTGAATGGCTGCTCTCTTCAGGGTAGAGGGAACAGTTGTTGATCGATCCGGCAGGCCTGTCGTATGACAGTCCGGTTCGGTATATATTGCGGATCGCCGGACCGCTCGTTCGTTGAAACCGCATCCGGCCGCCGGCGGTTTTTGTGTACTCCATTGTTGAGACGCTCATCATGAAGAATGCCGCGCCTGTCACAGGGCTGTGTTTCGACATCTTGAACTGCGGCAAGACGACTGGTGCCGGGACTCTGATCGAAATGCAGAGGGAGGGAAGATCGTCATGCTGATCACCACCTTGGTGGCGGCCGTGATTTCGATAGCTGCCGGCGCTTCGATCCGCGCCTGGGCCTTCGCGATATTCGCAATCCTTGTGGCATTCGGCTTCGGCAGTGTGGCTTTCGCCGACGGGTCTTCGCTGATCGGGGCGGTCGTTTCCGGTATCGCTTTCCTCGCGCTCATGGAAATCGGCTACCTGGCAGGGGTCTTCCTGTCGGGTTTCGCGCGGCGTAGCGCCAGGCTGCGACAAAACGATTCCGCCGCCGATAGCGTCACAGCCACCAGCGAGCGCCGGCAAGGCTGACGGCGAAATAGGATCGGTCGCCGGTCCTTCCCAGGAGAGGGGTGCGGAATCGCGTTCCTCCGAGCTTTTGACTTTACCAGCATTTCCCGACGGATGCGGCGCCGGCGACTGGCTGCGAATCTGCCCGGGCGTGCGCATCGCTGCAAGGGTGTACCGTCCTCGGCCTTGAACGAAATTCGCGACTGAGGTCATCACGTTGCAAACACCGGCGCTCTCCTGAGAGATGCCGATGCCTCCGGGTGATGCCGATTTGCGACAGGTCGGGCCACCCGATGCCACGACACATAGGGGGTGGCCAGGCAACCGGCCGCCAAACCCGCCGTGGTGCTGAACAGCAGGCCGAGATCGGTGCCGCTTCCTGAAATCGCCGCAGAGGCGATCTGTGAGATCGATGCCATAATGGCGGCGTTTCCGATAGCATGCGTCTCCCGATCGCCGGAGACGTGCCGGCCGGAGGCTCTGATAAGGCTGTACAAGAAGGCGGCGAAGAGAAGCGTGCCGGTCAATCCGATGTTGGACAACAATGCGGCGATGAAACTCGATGCTCGAACCGTTCCGAGGCCGGCGCCGAAGGTCGCGGTATCGACGAATGCGATCAATGCCAGCGTGTTCCAGGCGGTGCGCTCCTCGCCGGACTGCGATTGGAGTTTGTCCGACACGGTGGTGTTGACGAGGCTGGTGATGGAATTCCATGCATCGGGGATAAGACTGAGGGCTACGATGGCGCAAGGGATCAGGAAGACGGTTATCGCTAGGAAAGTCACGTGCGAGGTCTTTGCCGATCCTGCGACCATATGTTTGCAGCAGAACAGCACGAGCATGCAGACAACGAAAATCCCGGCGATATAGGCGGTTGTCGATGTGCAGAGCAGGATCGTCGGGCCGATGAAAAGCGTTGCTAGGCCGGCCATACGGCTTCGAACACGCTCCAGCCAGAGCAGAAGCGTGAACGAAAAATAGGCCAGTGCGACCGTCCCGTATATGCTTGCTTCGGGAAAGGCGCCGACGATGCGTTTGAAGCCGCTGATCGTCTCGGCGGTATGCATGGTGTAATTCGCGTTTCTGATGACGTCGAGCAGGTAGGTCTGACCGGTCAGGAACGTTCCGATATCAAGCAACGCCAGAGCAAAACATGCGATTGATGCGACGATCAACTGCTGGGCGATGAACCGCTGATATCCGAGCCTCGCAAGTCCCGACACCACCGCAAAGCAGGCGAGGTCGCCGAGCAGATAGACAGATTGGCTGAGATTGGACGAGCCTGGCGACAAGGGGGCGGCCACCGTCGACATCATGCCCGTCGCATCTCTCGCAGAGGAGTAGACGAGCGTCGCGCCCGCGAAAATGCGCGGCAGGAAAAAAGACGACACGACGGAAAACAGCACGTAGGCGGCAAACCAGAAGCCGGGACCCGGATAGGCGATGCTAGCCAGCGCCGCTTGCGTCTGGACCGGACGCAACAAGGTGGCGGCAACGATAAACAGGAGCATTAGATGGCTTGGCTGGACACTGCTGCCACCGAGCGCAGGCAATTGCAGAGCCGCCGCTGCTCCCAGCAGCGTCAACAGGCAGAGGGTCGTCACTGCAAAAAGCGCGCCATTGACCATGGTGAGCAGGCCCAGCAGGAGAACGATGAAACCGAGCGGCTCTATCGACATGCGTCTAATCCTGACCCTGGCAAACAGCTGAAATACTGCCTTGGCCGAATGCGGGCATCGGCAAGTCGATATGATGGGCGAGGCGAAAGCCGCCAGCTGTCGTTGCTGATCATCATCGTCTCCTAATTCGATCCCACCTGGGACATCCAGCCGCGGCCGGCTCGATTGTCCCCGGCCACATCAGATGACGGGTGTGTCGAGCTCTGCGTCTGGGGCGCGGACTGCAGCGGCGAAATCGGCGCCTGAAGATCGGTGTCCAAGCCGATCTCGACGAGATCATGCGGCAGCAATGCGGTTTGCTCGTCGGCTACGATGTTGCTGGTGGTTCCGTCGTTGTCGCGACGCACAATCCTGTAGTTCTTCTGCGCTCTGCCAAGTCCCGGCGCCTCCATGTTCATCTGCGCAAGTTGAGCATCGTAGCCGGCCTGTTCGCCCAGAAGCTGGGCTACCTGAATATCGATCGCTGCCCTGCCGATCGCGAGGTTGACCTGATTCAGCAGCTCCTGGTTTTCGCTGTTCTGCCTGTTGACGATATTGATCTTGGAACGGTCGGCCTCGCTAAGGCCCTGACGAGCCGTAGTCAGGGCAACTTCGAGATCGATCAGAGTACCTTGTGCATCCGCAACCCAGCGGTCGACGGAGACCTGGCGGGAATTGCTGACCAACCCTTTGCTCACCAGACTGTTGACGTTGTCCAGTTCCTTTTGGGCAAGGTCAATCTGCCGCTTTTGCGAGCTGATCTTGGCCTCGAGCGACTCGACCTGCTGGCCGTAGAGGCGGGTGAGGTCATTCGCCGCTTCGATCTGGCTGTCGATATCGACGCGGCGCAGCCGCATCAGGTTCAATTCCTGTGCCTTCAGCTTGTCGACGTCGGGCGTTCCCACGAGTTCGGCGGGAATCTCGAAGCTCTGCTCGCCGGCGATTTCCGCGCGCAGCCGCGCCTGCCGCATCAGGAGATCGCGCCGGTTGAGGACGGCGGTTCGATAGGCTCCGGCTGCCTGAATCCGGTCGCGCTCGAAATAGGTATTGTCCTCGCGTTCCCGCAGAAAGCCACCAGCGATGCTGACGGCCTTCATGACAGTCATCCGCGGTTCAAAAGGATAGCGTCCCGGGGTCTGAACGGTGCCGGTCACAAAGATCGGCGCATGCTCGACTATCTCCAGGGCGATGTATGGCTTGCCGGGAAGTTCCGCCTTTTCGGCGAGTGCACTGGCGACGGCATCGGCGAGTTCTTCGGTTGTTTTTCCGGTCGCCTGTACATGGCCGGCGATCGGGATCGACAGGTCACCGGTATCGTCGATGGTGTAGACGCCATCGACAGCTTCCCAGCTGGCATAGCGGGAATCCGCGGAACGCCATTCGACGACGCGCAGTCTGACCTTGTCTTCCGGCACGAGGGTGAATGTTTGTGCGTGGGCGACGCTCCAGCCGGTCGGGCAGCAGAAAACCAGCAAGGCGAGGGCCGCGGAGATAACGCGATCGAGCAAGAATGTGGACTGCATTGATCTATCTCCGTTTCGTTGCGATTGGCGGCGAGGGCGCGCGGGAGGGCGGATTGCCGAATTCGAGAATGCGGGATGGCGAGACGTGGCCCGCAAGAAGATCGGTGAGCGCCAGCAAATTGCCGTTCAAACGTCCCCATCGGTCGACCAAGTGGTCGTTGAGCACTAGGCCCGATGCGTTCGCCAGGATGTTGCGGCCGATCTGTGCTATTGCACGGCCTTTCGACATCGTGCCCTTGCGGATCAGGTGGACAGGATTGGCAACCTGCGAATAGCCGAGTCTGCGGCCAGGCTGTCGCCCGGATCTGACGCCGAGATGCACTCCGCAGGCGCCTTCAACGCGCACGGATCTGCCGTAGTGGGCGATGGACCTGCTGAAATCGACATCCTCAAGCCAGCCATAGAGCGGCAGTTGCTCGTCAAACGCCAGCGCGTGTTCGAGAACGGGGGCGAGGCGAACCGCCATATTGCACCCGTAGGCATTATAGACATCCGTCACCCGGTCGGACCCTTCGCCGGCGGTGTGAAGAGCCTGCAGGGCCTTCGACATGTCGAGCCCCCCATCGAGGATGCCGTCGGCCAGGACCTCACCGGTGGCGATCGCGACGTCAGATTTCGCTGAAAAGACGGCTGCCATTCGCGACAGAAAGGTTGCGGCCGGAATAAAATCGTCATCCAGGAAGATCAGAACATCTGTGTCGGCGGCGGACGCCCGAATGATGCTGTTGCGCTGAGAGGTCAGGCCGCGGCTGCCGATAATGATTTCCACGTCGAGACGGTCGGTGAGCCCGGCGGCATCGTCGATCCCCGGCACGCAGACGATCAACCGCTGTGGCTGGTCCGGCAGACCGGCGAGGTAATTGACCGTTTCCAGCAGGATCGAAGGACGTCCCGCCGAAGCAATTCCGACGGAAATCCGCAATGGCCGGCTCGCGCTCCGGACCATCGCTTCGGTGTCGGAAGAAACAGGCGCCGGTCCGACCAAGCCGTCCTGCCTTGTGGTTTTTGCCGAATGCGCGATCATGGCTGTATGCTCTTCGGCGAGTGGTTGATGATCGCGCCGAGGATCTCCGCGCCGACATTGCGCATCGTCTCGATAACGCGCATGGCGTCGTCGATCGAGGTGCGTCCGTGCGAGGCGACCACCAGAACACCGTCGAGCTCCGGCGCGATCGCATTGGCATCCGGCGAAGCAGAGAATGCGGAAATGTCGACAAATATGGTGTCGAATTCCTTTTTCAGCTCGGCGAAGCTCAATTGCGTTCGGCGCGAACTCAGACGAATTGCCGGCGTCACGGTGTCGACCTTGCCGAGTGGAAGGAATTTCAGCGTCGGGCTGAGGGGCAAGGCCGCCGTCTGAATCAGTTCGCCGTTGTCGAGCACGTCGACGAGGCCGCTGGTACTATGGGGCGCAATCGACTTGCTGAGTGATGATTTCTGTGCGGCCGCATCAATCAGAAGTGTCTTCGCTCCAGATGCCGACGATAGCACGGCAAGTTCGCTTGCGATGGTTGATGCTCCGTTGCCGGGATTGACGGCGACCACTCCGATGACGATCCGGCGTTTGCGCCGAAGCCCGACGACCGTTGCGCTCAACTCCGTCATGCCTGGAATAACCGAATAGGCGGCTGTACTGCTGCCCGTGCCGGCGGCGAGGAAAGGCGCCGGCTGGCCGTTGCGTGATCTTCTTGATGTCGCCAGAACGGTGACGAAGGGCAGACCACAGGTTTCAGCGATCTGATGCGGGCGGACGAGCCGGCGGTCACTGGCATGTCTTATCATTGCGAGTGCGAGACCCGCGCCAAGGCCGACCGCCGCCGCAAAGGCGACGATAAGCGTGCTGCGCGGTCTCGCCTTCGAAAGAGGCAACATAGCCCGCGAGACGATCGTGGCGTCGGACATCGGATAGGTGATGCGCTGCTTTGCTTCGGTCAGTTGGTTCAAGGTGTTTTCATAAAGGGTACGGCGGGCATCCGTTGCGCTTTGCAGCTCCGCAAGCTTGAACTGGTCGCGGGGATTGCTCGTGAAGCTCGCCAGAGCGCTGGCGGCTTCCGCCAGCCCTCGCTGTTGCTCGGCCATGAATTTCGCCAGCCAGTCGCTGTACTGGCGGGCGGCGTTGGCCTTCATCGAGATATTCTTCTGGATATATTGCCTGGCGAGCGTGTCGGCGATGTCGACGGCCTTCTGAGGGGTCGATGCCGCAGCCGATATCTCGATGATGGTCGAGCTTCCGATCCGGCGGATGTCCATCATGTTCAGCAGTTTGGCGGTTGCCCAGTCGTGGAGCCGCTCCTCCTGCGTTTGCGGTTGCGCTTCGCTCGCTCCGTTGCCCGTCGCGTCTTGCGATGGTGTATCCAGTTGTGAGGAAAGCTCTGTCAGCCAATTCTTCGCTCTGCCCTGCAGAGAAGGCGTCTGATCGACAAACTCCGGATCATGGACGAGATCAAGCGCCGCCACCGCTCCGCCGACGACATCGCTCGATCTGGCGATCTCCAGCTGTCCTTCGATGAACGCATCTTCGGCGAAAGCCCTCTGCGCTTCAGAGCCGCTCACCTGGGGGAAGATCAAAAGCTGCGTGCTGGCAACGAAGGTCGGTTCGGCGGTCAGCAGGTAGGTTCCGGCGATTGCCAGAAATGCGATGGTCGTCACGACGATCCAGTGCCAGCGCATTCTCAAAAAGAAGAGCATATCCCGCAGGGTCAGCGGCGAATTCCCGCCGCCAGTGGCTGCTGCAGGCAGGGATATGGCAGAGACACCGCTGAAGATCGTGCTGGAGGTCATGTCGTCCTAATCCAAAATGGGAAATCAAGGAATAACCAGGTAGTGGCGGCTTGGAGGGGACACGGGATCGGCGCATTTTCCGATCCCGGCGCTGTCGGCTGTCTGCCCTTGAACGCTCAGTACGATCCGCGCTGCGAAAACAGCGCAGGAATAGTCTTGGCGATGATGACGAAGTCTCGGGCAAGCGACCAGTTGTTGAGATAGTGGACGTCGAGAGAAACCCGGAACTCGTAACTGACGTCGTTGCGCCCGCTGGTCTGCCATTGACCGGTCAGTCCCGGACGGACCGCCATATAGGCCCACATGTGTTCGCCGTAGCGCGGCAGTTCCTCGGCTGTGACCGGCCGCGGTCCGACGAGGCTCATTTCGCCACGGACAATATTAATCAGCTGCGGAAGCTCGTCGATGCTCGAGCGCCTGAGAATATCGCCGACGGCGGTGATCCTGGGGTCGTTCTTCAGCTTGCGCGTCGTTTCCCATTCGCTGCGGGCGGCCGGGTTGTTTTGCAGCAATTCCGTGAGCTGAGCGCTCGCATCGGGCTTCATCGTCCGAAATTTAAGGCATCCGAACGGCGCTCCGCCGAAGCCGATGCGCGTATGGGAATAGAAGACAGGGCCGCGGTCGGAGAGTTTCACGATCATCGCGACGATCAGCAGAAGCGGAGAGAGCAGGATCAGGGCGGTGATCGCAACAAGAAGATCTACCGCACGCTTCGACGACCTACTCGCTGCACGAGGCCGGGCGTCGGGTAAATCGTCACCCTTAGCGGCCCGTCCGACGCGTGACCAAGCCTCAACACTATGTGCTTCCCATGCCATCGCGGTCTCCAAAACATTGCCCGTCACAACCGTTGAAAGGTTGCTGCGCCGCACCCAGATTGTCTGTTACCAAGGTCATAATCGTTAATTAATTCTTTATGCTAGGAAGCCTCACGCAGATTTCCAAATACAGATCTGTGTCATCAATTCTTTTAATTGGCTCTATAATCTGCTGTTGGTAATCATTCTGCGCGTTAATTCAACAATCGTGTTGATATCACAATTTCAATAATCGGCTATTTTTAAACCACTAAGTCTTCTTTATGAGCAATTTTGGCTGATATCGTAGAAACTATTATAGCATTTTAGAATGTTCTATTTTATGCGAGGAGTTTTTCGCATTTTTCTGAAGATAGATTTAAATTTTACGTTAGATGGCGCCGATGTTATTTGACTAACGTAATAATCCAATATAATTGATGCAATGCAGCATAGGTGAGAGACCATTTTAGTATTAGGAGCGAATTGCATGGACGGGATCATACATGCATCCGATCGCAGGCCCGGCATCGGCAAAGCCGCGATCTCGGCCAGCGGCATTCACCTCAACAGTCGCATTGTCATCGAAGACGACTTCCTTTCCTGCCGCTCGAGCATACGGCGTTTCCGACGCGGCGAGATCATTGCCGGGGCGGGCGTTCTTGTCGACATGTTCGCTCGCGTGCATTCGGGGGTGGTCAGTGCAAGTACGATGCTGCCTGACGGCAGGGAATTCATCGTCGAGATCATTGCGAAATCAGGTCTGATCGGCGAGCTCGAGGTTTTGCGCCGACAGACATTGAACCTCGAATACCGGGCCGGTTCCAATTGCGAGCTGCACTTCTTCGAGGGCCGGCTGCTGCGGGACATGTATGCCACCGATCCGTGCTTCCGCGAAAAAGTCTTCTCAAGGGCTTTGGCGCGTGTCTCGGAGCTTGAACAAAGAATAATCGCCAATGCGGCGTCGACCCTGCAGGCAAGACTGGCGAGCACGTTGCTGCGGCTCTCGGCTGTTTACGGAAAAGATTCCGCAAACAGCGGCAACGAACTGACTATCTCGCAAAATGATCTGGCCGCGACGTTGCCGGCGTCCCGCGAGAAGGTCAATCAATGCCTACGGCGCCTCCGGGAATGCAAGATTATCGACGGAGGGCAGGGTAGGATCCGAATTCTTAACCGCAAGGCGCTCGAGGCCTGTGCGAATGGCGCGTTTTCGGTGAAGTGATGCACCTGTCGCTTTCCGAGGCCCTCCGATCCGCCGCAGATGTCAGCCGCTTTCCAGGCCCCGGCACGCCAAGGATCGATCGCGTGGTCGTCATCGACGACTACTCGGTGGCCAGGGGCGGAGCGACGGGGCTGGCGGTGCTGTCGGCCAAGCTTTTTCGCGGCCTCGATATTCCCGTGACTTATATTTGCGGGGATGACGCCGCCAATGCGGAGCTCGCTGCCCTCGGGGTCTCGATGGTCGGATTGAACAGCCGCGACCTGCTGAGCGCCGAGCGTGCGAAGGCTTTCGTGACCGGCATTCACAATGGTGCGGCTGCCCGCATGGTCGCGAATTGGATTGCCGCAAGAGATACGGCGAATACCGTCTACCACGTCCATGGCTGGCACCAGATCCTGTCTCCCGCGCTTTTCAGGGCGCTGGCTCCGGTCGCGGCACGCTGCGTGGTTCACGCGCATGACTTCTTCACCGCCTGTCCCAATGGCGCCTTTTTCGATTACCAGGCGCAAGAGATCTGCCTTCGGCATCCGCTCGGTGCCGGCTGCATTGCGACGGCTTGCGACAAGAGAAGTTACTCGCACAAATTATGGCGGGTCGCCCGCGGCTCGAATATCCTCCGCTTGCTGAGGGCTGAAGCCGATTTCGGCCGGATCATCCTGCTGCATGAGAAGATGGCTGGCTTTCTCGTCGGCGCCGGCTATCGGCCCGAGCGGTTGACGACGATCCGCAATCCCGTCGCCCCCTTGTCGATAGAGCGTGTCGAGGCGGAGGCGAACGACGAGTTTGTCTTCATCGGTCGGCTCGACGAGGAAAAGGGCGTGGAAGACGCCGTGGCCGCCACACGCAGAGCCGGCGCCAGGCTCTGCGTGATTGGGGATGGGCCGCTGATGCCGTTGGTCGCAACTTCCGGCGATCACGTCAGGGCCGTCGGCTGGCAGTCGCATGCGGAAATCGGCACCACCATCCGCAAGGCGTGCGCCCTGTTGATGCCATCGCGTTATCCCGAGCCTTTCGGTCTCGTAGCGATCGAAGCGGCCAGGAGCGGCCTGCCGATCATCATGTCGCGCAGCGCCTTTCTCGCCGAGGAGATGGAACGCGCCGGTATGGCGTTTGCCTGCGACACGGCTGACGAAGCTGCCTTTGCCGAGACATTGACGCGGTTTGCCCAAATGCCAAGGCACGAAATCCGTGCCATGAGCGAGAGGGCCTTCCTGATGTCGCCGGATCTCGCTTCGACGCATGAGGAATGGCGCGACGCGCTCCTTGCCGAATATTGCCGCCTGCTTTCGACGAATGTGGTTCCCGAGCTGACAGACGCTGTGGCGACACAAGGAGTATTCCGTTGACCTTTAAAGCAACAACCTCTCTTTCCGACGCAAGGGCATTTCTCGGCGATGCGCCCGTAATGGCGAAAAGACGTGTCGTCGAGGCGGGAAGTGTCCAGGAAACCAGGCAACTGCGCGTCGCCATCGTCCATTACTGGCTCGTCTCGATGCGCGGCGGCGAGAAGGTCGTCGAAGAATTGTGCCGCATGTTTCCGCAGGCCGACATCTTCACGCTTGTCTGCAACCGGGATCGCATCAGCGATCTTCTCAAGACGCGCAACATCCGCACGTCCTTTCTGCAGAAGATTCCCGGCGCGCAGAGGCATTACACCAAGATGCTGCCGCTGATGCCCTTCGCGCTCGAGCAATTTGATCTGCAGGACTACGATCTCGTGCTGTCGAGCGAATCCGGGCCTGCCAAGGGCATCATTACCCGCGCCGACGCTCTCCATGTCTGCTACTGCCATTCGCCGATGCGCTACATCTGGGATCAGTTCCATGTGTATCGGCATGGTCTGCCCTGGGTGGGACGTGCCCTGATGTCGGTCACCGCGCCGATGCTGCGCGCCTGGGACGTGACGACGTCTTCCCGCGTCGACGTGTTCGTCGCCAATTCCGACTATGTCGCAAACCGCATTCGCCGCTTCTACGATCGGGACTCTATCGTCATCCATCCCCCGGTTGCCACCGATGATTTTTCGGTCGGGAAGGGGAAGGGCGAATTCTATCTCTATGCCGGTCAGGTGACGGCCTATAAGCGGCCGGATATCGCGGTTCGCGCCTGTACCGAGGCAGGGCGTAAGCTCATCGTGATCGGAGAGGGAGAACAGTTGCCCTATCTGAAATCGATCGCCGGCCCGACCGTCCAATTCCTCGGCCACCAGCCGTTCGATGTCCTGCGTGATCACCTCTCGCGATGCCGCGCCCTGCTGTTTCCGGGCACGGAGGATTTTGGCATCCTGCCGGTCGAAGCCATGGCATCAGGGCGGCCTGTCCTCGCTTTCGACGCCGGCGGCGCAAGGGAAACGGTATCTTCACCGCAGGTCGGTTTTCGCTTCGCTGAGCAAACCACCGAGGCCTTGCTGGAAACCATGGCGGCGTTCGAAGAGGTGGAGGACGATATCGATCCGCAAGCCATCCGCGCGCATTCGCTGAAATTTTCCTCGGCGGTTTTCCGCAATCGGATGGCCGGGCTCATCGAGCAACAGCTCTCCACCCATGCCGACCGGTCCGTCGATGCCTTCAATAGACGACCGGTCTGAGGGCAAGACTGGAGCTGCCTGTCTTGCTGCCGCGATCGAAACCGTCTCAATCTGCCGACGAGGAATAGACCGATCATGTCAAGCCTATCTCAGAGGACGGCGACGGCGAGCATCTGGACGATCGGCGGAAAATTCCTCGCGCGACTGCTGGATTTCGTCAGTCTGCTTGTCCTGGCAAGATTGTTGAGTCCTGCGGATTTCGGATTGGTCGCCATTGCGACGTCGGTTCTGGTCATTATCGAATCGATCCTGGATTTGCCTTTGACGCAGGCCCTGATGCGTCAGCCGTCCCCCTCCGAGGAGATGTTTGCGACGGCTTTCACGTTGAGCCTGCTGAGAGGGTTGGCCATCAGCCTGCTGATGATGGTCATTTCCTGGCCGATGGCCGTGATCTACGACGATTCCCGACTTTTTGCGCTTGTCACCGTGCTTTCGATCGCGCCTTCCATGCGCAGCATGATCAGTCCTCGCATGGTCCTTTTCATGCAGCGTTTCGATTTCAAACGCGAGTTTGCGCTCGACCTCATGACCAAAGGATCGACGCTGCTGTTCGCGGCAGGGGTGGCCACGGCAACGGGCAGCTATTGGGGGCTCGCGGTCGGGGCGGTCGCCGGCCCGACCGCGGCGATGATCACCTCCTATGTCTTTGCGCCGATGCAGCCGAAGTTCAGCCTGTCGGAATGGAAGCGTTTCCAGGATATGATCAGCTGGAATACCGTATCGCAGGTGTTGAGCGCGATTAACTGGCAGCTCGACCGGCTGCTTTTGCCGCGTTTTGCCGGGCTGTCGACATTTGGCGCTTTCAGCGTCGCCGACAATATTGCCGGCATTCCCTATCAGACCTTTGTCGGCCCGTTGCTGCGCCCGCTGATGGCGGCGTTCTCCACTGTCGAAGATCGTCGCAACCTGGTTGCCGCCTATTTGAAGGCAACGAGTGCAATCACCTTCGTCGCGGCGCCCATTCTTATTGCACTCGCCTTTCTGGCCGAGCCGACGGTGCGTATCCTCGTCGGCGAGAAATGGGTATCCGCAGTACCAATTCTGCAATGGCTGTGTCTGGTGAGCCTGCTCGGTCTTCCGACGAACATAGTGCCGGCATTGGCGATGGTCATGGACAAAACCCGTTCCCTCGCCTTGCGGATGTTCGCCGAATTCCTGGTCAGGGTCCCGGTCACCGTCCTCGGCATCGTCTATTTCCAGGTGGCGGGTGCACTCGGCGCGCGCGTTGTGGCGGTTCTCGTCGCTTATGCCGCGTCGCTCGTCATCACAAAGCGGTTGATCGGGGCGAGTTTTGCCGCGCAGCTGACTTCCTTTTGCAGGCCTCTGGCCGCGAGCCTGCCGATGATCGCTTTCCTGCTCTGGATGGGGCCCAAGCTCGCCGCCATGCCTGCCGGCTTCGGCCTGATAGTCGGCCTGACACTTTGCGGCGCGGCGGCGGCGACGATCTTTTGGGTCTTCGCGCTGTTGCTGTGGCAGATTCTCGGAAGGCCCGCCGGCGTCGAGACCATCGTCGTTCACCGGCTCATGCCGCGACGAAACGGAATTCTCACTTCATGAGAAAGACCGGTGCAGTCCAACGATTATTTTGGCGGTTTCGGAGGAGCGCAATGCGTTACGGCATATCTTCTAAGAGTTTGGGTCTGCTCGTTGTTCTCGGTCTGGGGGCATTGCCCGGCCAGCCTAGCGTCGCCCAGGAACCGATCAACATGAATGCCTATCAGCTGACGTTTGAGGAGAATTTCGACAGCCTCGATGTCTCGGCGTGGGGAGAGAGAAGCTCCCGCTGGATCGCTCATACGCCCTGGAACGGTGATTTCGGCGACGCCCGTTTCACGGATCCGGCGTCCGATTTTCCGTTTACGACCGATCAGGGAATCCTGAAGATCGAAGCGCGTAAGGGAGAGGATGGAACCTGGCGGTCGGGCCTGCTCTCGGCGGTCAACCCGAAAGGCGAAGGCTTCTCGCAGCAGTTCGGCTATTTCGAAGCGAGGATGAAGCTGCCGCCGGGCAAAGGGGTTTGGCCAGCCTTCTGGCTCATCGGGCTCGACCGGTCGAAATACACCGCCGAGATCGACGTGCTGGAATATTATGGACGCGCGCCCTACGAGTTCAGCATGGGCTTTCATATCTGGCGCCAGGCCCATGGCGGTGAGAATTCCAATGGCGGCTATTGGAAAACCGTCCAGGATGGAATTTTGAACAGCGAGTATCATACCTACGGCGTCGATATCCAGGCCGACAAGACGACCTTCTATCTGGATCGCCAGTACCTGTGGAGCTTCGACACGCCGAAGGAGTTCCATATGCCGTTCTATCCGCTGGTGAACCTGGCGCTCGGCTCGGGCTGGCCGATCGACGAAACGCCAAATCCTTCCATCCTGCTCGTCGACTATATCCACGTTTACAAGCGCAAGCCGGCCGACGCGGCGAATTGAGCGAGCGACCGTTGATCGCTCTATTGCTCGCGGAGGCAACTGAGACCGGTTTGCGCATCGAAGAGATGCATCGCCTCCTCGTCAAAGAAGAGCGTGAGTTTTTCGCCGTCGCGGACCGGCGTGCGCGGCGGCAGGCAGGCCGTCAGCCGTTGGTTTCCCGCGAGGGCGGTGACGACGAGCTCCGGGCCGGTCAACTCCGCAACCTCCACGGTTGCCTCGAGCGAAGCCCCGGATCCAGCCGTGCGAAGCGCCTCGGGGCGGATGCCGAGAATGAGGTCGCGGCCATCGGCTGCCGCCTTGCCGAAGCGGACGGGCAGAGGCAGGCTGGTATCGGAACCCGAGAGCACCAGTCGATCATCTCGGATGGTTGCCGCCAGAAGGTTCATCGGCGGCGCGCCGACGAAGGTCGCGACATAGAGCGTCGCCGGACTGTTGTAGATCTCTTCCGGCGTGCCCAGCTGTTCGATGCGGCCGTCGCGCATGACGGCGATGCGGCTCGCCAGCGTCATCGCTTCGATCTGGTCATGGGTGACATAGACCACCGTCGTCTTCAGCATCTGGTGCAGCCGCTTGATTTCGGTGCGCATTTCCATTCGCAGCTTGGCGTCGAGGTTGGAGAGCGGCTCGTCGAAGAGGAACACCTCCGGCTTGCGCACCAGCGCGCGGCCGATCGCGACGCGCTGGCGCTGGCCGCCGGAGAGCTGGCTCGGCTTGCGATCGAGAAGATTTTCGATCTGCAGGAGCTTTGCGGCATCGCGCACCGCTTTGTCACGCTCGGGCGTCGGAACTTTACGCATTTCTAGGCCGAAGCCGATATTCCTATGCACCGTCAGATTGGGATAGAGCGCATAGGATTGAAAGACCATGGCAATGTCGCGGTCCTTCGGATGCACACGGAGCACTGAGCGGCCGCCAATCCTGATGTCACCGCTCGTCGCCTCGGCAAGGCCGGCGATGATGTTCAAGAGCGTTGACTTGCCGCAGCCGGAGGAACCGAGCAGTACGAGGAATTCGCCGCTTTCCAGGGAAATATCGATACCCTTCAGCGTCTCGACGTCGCCATAGGTCTTGCGGATATTTTCGATATCGAGCGCGCTCATGACTGTGGCTCCTGACGAGAGGTCGGGTCGCTATAGCTGCGGGGAAGCGTGGAGATGGCGCGAGAGGCGACCTCGGTTCCGGCCCTCAGGCAAGATATCAAAGGCTCATCCTTTGCCAGCGCTGCGAGAAAGGCGGCATTGAAGACATCGCCGGCGCCGATGGTATCGACTACCGCGACAATAGGCGCAGTCACCGTAGCCAGTTGGCCGTCAGCCCCGATCGCGATTGCGCCATCGGGGCCGCGCTTGACGACGACGATCGCACCTTGCGGCATATGCGAGCTGATGTGCCGGGCGGCTTCGATCGGATCGGCGATGCCGGCAAGCGTCGTCGACTCGACCTCGTTGAGCAGCGCGATGCGGCTGCGAGATAGCCAGGCCCGTGTCGCAGCGCAATTCTGCTCGGTCCAGCCGTCGAGCGGCCAGCGGGTATCGAGGGCGACGGCGATGTCGTGGCTCTCGGCCCAGTCGAAGAAGGCGTCATATTGGCGGGTCAGATCGTCGGTCAGGAAGCCGCCGCAGAGAAGCGCACAGCCGCCGCGCAGCTTTTCGCCGTCGATGACGGCGAAAACATCGGCGAGGCTGAAGCGCGGCAGATGGCCCCGCGTCGTGAAGAAGGTGCGCTCGCCGTCAGGATGGGTGATGCCGACGGAGAGGGTCGTTTGTTCGGGGCGCACCGGCCACTTCGCGGAACGGTGGCCGAAGGCTTCCGCCAGCCAGCGGCCGAACTGGTCGCTGCCGATATTGGCGGCGATCTCGAATTCGACCCCGAGCGCCTGCCAGGCGAGTGCGCTGTTGCCGGCCGATCCCCCGACCCTGAGCTCGTCGTGATCGACGATGATTTCCGTCCCGGCCTTCGGCCAGGGGGCGGCCGGTCCGAGGATCAGGTCGACATTGACGTTGCCGATGACTGCAAGCGGCCGCATTCATTCGCTCCGGGTAATCTTGGTGGATCGAACCGGCGTTCCGGCATTCTCGACGCGGGTGTCGGCAAAGCCGATCATCAGCCGCTGGGCAACCGGCAGCATGGCGAAGATCGCGGCAAGGCCTGTCGCCGGGGCAAAGCGGATTGTGGCGCCGGCCACCGGAGCTTCGGTCGATGCGTCAAAGAGGATGACGGGAGCGCCGGTCTCGACAGCAGACATCGCCATTGCTGTAACCAGGCCGGCGGTTTCATCCTGGCCGCGGAACAGCACGACGCCGATTTCCGGGCCGAGCATCTCCATCGGACCGTGGCGGAGCTGACCGCCTTCGAGCGAGAAGCAGGGGCGGCGCGACAATTCGGTCAATCCCAGGGCCAAGGCCTCGGCAACGCCCTGCAGACGGCGGCCCGAGGTGACGACGGTCGCAACATTTTCAAGTGCGGCGAGGGCGGCGGCGATGTCGTGGTCTTCAGGCGCTTCAAGGACAGAAAGCGCGGCTGCGGGATCTTCGCCGAGCGCGGCAAGGATTGCCAGATGCAGAGCAAAAGTCACCGTCAGACTGCGGGTGGCTGCGAAGGCAAGCTCGGAGCCGCCGCTGCCAACGAGCGATGGGGCGGTTCTTGCCAGGAAGGCGCCGGCTTCAAGCGTCAGGCCGAAAGTGTCCTCGGTGCCGCCGGTCTCGTTGAACCAACGCACGACCTCGGCACTTTCGCCCGACTGGGAGGTGACGAAGATCGTCCTGCCGGCGATCGGCAGCGGCTGGCCGAGCTGCTCGGAGAGCGGCAGGGCGATGGCGTCGATGCCGAGCGCGCGATAGAGCGGCTCGACGGCGCGGTTGACGGCATGTGAGCCGCCCATGCCGATCAGGAGCAGCCGCCCGGTCTTCTCAAGCGAGGCGGCGGCTCTTGCCGCCATCGGCCCGGCCGATTGATAAGAGGTGATTGCATCGGCGTGCTGGCGGGCCATTTCGCGATCGATCGCCTCAAGCCCGGCGGGTCGAATTCTTTCTGTTGTCATGTTCATCCCTTGACGCCGCCGCTGGTGAGCCCCGAGATCAGGGCGCGTTGCATGACGAGACCGATCAGTACCGGGGGCAGGGCGGCGAGCACGCCTGCCGTGGCGATCAGTCCGTAATCGGAAACGCGGCCGCCGGCGAGATCGGCGATGGCGACGGTCAGCGTCTTGGCGCGCTGGTCCGAAGTGAAGAGCAGCGCATAGAAAAATTCATCCCAGGCCAGCAGGAAGGCGAAGAGGCTCGAGGTCGCCACCACCGGGGCGGCAAGCGGCAGCGTGATGATCTTCAGCGTCTGAAACAGGCCGGCACCGTCGATCATCGCCGCCGATTCGATCTCGCGCGGGATGGAATCGAAGCCTGATTTCATCAGCCAGGTGGTGAAGGGCGCGAGGATCGTGAGATAGACAAGGGCGAGCCCGAAGACGTTGTTCAGCATCCCGAGATGGGAGAGGCCCATATAGAGCGGCACGGCGAGCGCCACCGGTGGCAGCATATAGGTCGCGATCACCATCGACAGCGACCAGCCGACGGAAGGTGTGCGCGACACTGCCCAACCGGCGGGAATTGCGAGCGCGATGGCGGCGATCGTCGCCATGCCGGCCACCTCGATGCTGTTGCGCAATGACGAGGTGAAAGCCGCGCCGGCGCTGTTTTCGAGCGTCGACAGCAGCACCTGGTATCGCGAGAAATCAATGGCTTGCGGCCACCAGCGCAGCGGCTTTGCGGCGAGATCGGCCGCCGGCGCGATGCTCATGATGAAAAGCCACAGGATCGGCGCCAGGATGACGGCGGCAAGCAGCAGCGCCGAGAGGTGAATGAAAGCGGAAAAGAGCGGGCTCCGGCGTTCCATCAGACGGCACTCCCGGCGGTCTTGCGCACAAGAGCCGCGTAGCCTGCGGCGAGCAGCGTCACCAGCAGCGTGACGATCAAGGCGAGCGATGCGCCCGAGCCTGCCCGCTGGAACGAGAAGGCTTCCTGATAGACGAGGATCGACAGCGTTCGGGTGCTGTTGGCCGGACCGCCGCGGGTCATCACCCAGATAATGTCGAACACCTTGAAGGCTTCGATCGTGCGCAGCACGAGCGCCACCATCAGCGGGCCGGCGAGATAGGGCAGGATGACGAAGCGGAAGCGGGCGAAGGGGCCGGCGCCGTCGACGAGCGAGGCGGCGGTGATGTCGCGCGGCACGGCCTGGAGCGCGGCAAGCGCGATCAATGCCACCAGCGGGAAGTTCTTCCAGCAGTCGGCGACGATGAGGGCAGCCAGCGCCGTGCCCGGCTCGCCGAGCCAGGAGCGATAGGCATCGAGCAGACCAAGCTGCGTCAGGGCGGCGTTGAGTGCACCGTATTCCGGATTGTAGATCAGCCGCCAGAGCGTGGCGTTGACGACGGTCGGCAGCGCCCAGGGCAGAATCATCAAGGCACGCAGCGCGGTGCGGCCGCGGAATTGCTGGTTCAGCAGGAGGGCGGCCAGCACGCCGATCACCATTTCAGCGGCCACAGAGACGATTGCGAACCACGCGGTGGTAACGAGCGTGCGCTGGAAATTAGAGCCGGAGAGCATCTTGGCGTAATTGTCGATGCCGACGAAATTGCCCGCGGTGCCGACGAGCTTGGCATCGGTGAAGGAGAGGCCGACGGTATCGACCAGCGGCCAGCCGATGACCGAGATCATGACCACGAGAAGCGGCAACATCAACAGCCACGCGCGCGTTGTCAGCCATGTGCCCGACATCGAGGCGACCCTTTTTCATTCTTAGATTATTGGAATCGAGCCGGGCGACGACAGCGCCGCCCAGGTTCATGCCGGGCTTAGAGGCCGCTGTTTTCGGCGGCCGACTTCAGTGCGTCCTCAGGCGTCGACTGGCCGAGCAGCGATTCCTGGATCGCCTGCTGCAGCGCCGTCGAAAGTTCCTGATATTTCGGCGTCGTCGGGCGCGGATACATGGCGGCAAGGCCGACCTTCGCGGCCGAGATCAGCTCTTCCTGGCCCTTGGTAACGGCCGGGTCCGCGTAGGAGGAGGCCCAGATCGGCAGGCTGAGCTTGGCGTAAGCGTTCTGTGTCGCCTGCGAGGTCATGAAGGTGATGTATTTCCAGGCCTCGTCGGGATGCTGGCTGGCGGAGGTGATGCCGAGGCCCATCGAGCCGTTGACGGCCGAAGCCTCGCTCTTGCCGGCTACCCCCGGGGCCGGCACGACGCCGACCTTGCCCGCGACCTTGCTGTCCTTCGGGTCGTTGGCCATGTTGTACATGTAGGTCCAGTTGAGGGCGAAGGCGGCATCGCCATTTTCGAAGACCTTGCGGACGTCCTCTTCCAGGAACTCCTTGGAGTTCGGGTTGGTCAGGCCTGACGTATAGCTGGCCACCATATATTTCAGGGCGTCAAGGCCACCACCGCTCTGGAAGGCAGGTTTGCCGTCCTTCAGGAAATCTCCGCCATAGGCGCTGACGAGCGTGGTGTAGTCGCAGATGGCGGCTTCGGCCTGCGACCAGCTCCAAGCGATCGGCGTGGCAAGCAGGCCCTTGTCCTTGATCATCTTTGCCTGTTCGGCCAGCTCGTCCCAGGTCTTCGGCGGGGCCTTGATGCCGGCCTTCTCCAGGATCTCCTTATTGTAGAACAGATATTTGGTGTCGAGGATCCACGGCATGCCGTAATATTTGCCGTCATACCGCACAGTGGTCCAGGCGCCCGGCAATACGCCCTTCTTCATCTCGTCGGTGATGCGCGAGGAGACGTCGACCAGCACCTTGTTGGTGGCGTATTCGGCCGGCCAGATGACATCGAAGAGGACGACGTCATATCCGCCGCCGGAACCCTGCGCCAGCACCGTCTTGTCGTGCAGGCCTTCATAGGGGACGAATTCGAGATTGACCTTGATATCGGGGTTCGCCTTGACGAAGGCATCGGTCATGGCGCGCACATCGGCCTCGCTGTAAGCGGCCTGCGCCATGAAAAGCGCGTTCAGCGTCGTTTCGGCGAAAGCATGCGGTGCAAGAGATGCGCCGATCAAGGCCGCACCCAGAAGCGTCTTGGTAAGGGATTTCAGCATTGCAGCCTCCAGTTTTTGACATTTACGCGTGGCCGAGAGCGGATTTTCGCCGTCGGTTTTCGAGACGGCACACTTGAAAAACGTGCCGGTTCGTCATCTCGGAGCGTCGTTGGAGGCCCTGTGCGGCTTCCTGCGTTCCCTGGAACTCTTCAGTCCCTTATTAAGTCAATTATCTTGACTTATTACTTCTTCAACATTCTACTGGAGTCAAGAGGCAATTGCACATGAATGACAGCAGGCCGATCCGGGCCAAGAGCGGCACCAATCACGAAGGCACCAGCGCGCATAACAGGCGTGTGATGATCGATGCCCTGAGGATCAACGGTGCGCTCTCGCGCGCAGATCTGGCGCGGGCGACACGGCTGACCAAGCAGACGGTGTCGAATATTATCGAGGAACTCGAGCGTGACGGTCTCGTCAATTCGCAGGAGGCGGTGCGAAAGGGCAGGGGCCAGCCCTCTACGCCCTATCGGCTCGTTCCCGAGGGCGCCTTTGCGATCGGCCTGCAGATCGACCGGCATGTGACGCGGGCGGTCGCCGTCGATCTCCTCGGCAGCGTTCTCGTGCGCGCTGAGGCCGGTTTGCCGCCGGGAGGCCCGTCGACCGGAGCGAAGGTCATTCTCGATCTCGTCGCCGGCGTGCGTTCGAAGCTGGCCGGGATCGTCCAGCAATCGGAGACGCGGCTGGTCGGCCTCGGCGTTGCGATGCCCGGCCCGTTCGGGATCGACGGCAGCGGCGACGATCCATGGATGATGGGGGCCTGGCAGAAGTTTCCGCTGCTTGAAACCCTGACCGCAGGCACCGGGCTCGATGTCGGCCTGCAGAACGATGCCGCCGCGGCTGCAACTGCCGAGCGCATGGTGGGCGCCGCCCACGGCCTCGACCATGCCGTCTGCCTCTTTGTCGGTTACGGCATCGGCGCCGGCCTCATTTTAAACGGCGAACTCTATCGCGGCGCCAACGGCAATGCCGGCGAGATCGGCATGGCGCTGCTCTTTGCCGAGGGCAAATCGACGCCGCTCGAACATCGCGCTTCGCTCGCCTCGCTTTACCAATATCTCTCGGCCGATCCCGCCGATCCCGATTTGCATGCACACATCAATGACCTCGCCTCGGGGGGCGATCCAGGCATCGACACCTGGATCGAAACGGCGGCTGCTGACCTGCGCTGGAGCATCCATCTGATCGAAACGATCTTCGATCCGCAGACGGTGATCCTCTGCGGCAGCGCACCCGAGGCATTGGTGAACAGGTTGATTGCGGCCATCGGCCCGTTGTTGCCCTCGATCGCCGAACGGCGCGGCCGGACGCTGCCGCGTCTGCAACCCGGCATGGCCGATCCGTGGTCGGTGGCGCTCGGTGCTGCCGCCGGACCGATCGGCCGGGCATTCGATCCGCATTTTGCTGCAATCTTGAAGGACTCCCGCTGATTTAGACGCTGAAACCGGGCGTTGCACAGCAGTGCAACGGCAGAAAAATGGTCACTCTTTGAAAGTTTCAAGCGACCATAGCAGCGAATAGAGAGGCGCTTGTGAAGTATAGGCAAATATTGAAAATCATTGAAATTTATAGGGATTCTGGTATAGATATGATTATTCGGCAGTGCGCTGGGGTGGTTGGCGAGGCTTCCTTTAATATAGCCTTCAGCCGTGGCAAATAACATCCGCATGAAGGTTTCGTGACGGCACGATTTTGGTCGTTTCATGTCATGGAATATTCATTGGCCGCGGCAATTTGGACCAGCTAATAGGGCGTGCGCTGAAAGTGCGCGTCCTTTTACGTTCGAGGTTCTCATGCAAGCCAAGCTTCTCGGCGCCGTTGGCGCCCTTCTCGCTACAGCGTTTCTTGCTGGTCCCGCTGCCGCCGCCGAAAAGACCAAGATTGACTTCTGGTTCGGCAATTCCGGTGACATCGCCAAGCGTGTCCAGGAGCAGTGCGATCGCTTCAACCAGTCGCAGGGCGACTATGAAGTCGTCTGCACCAGCCAGGGCAGCTACGATGCTTCCCTGCAGAATACGATTGCCGCTTTCCGCGCCGGCAAGCAGCCGACCATCGCTCAGGTCTCCGACGCCGGAACCCTCGACATCATGCTCTCTGGCGCCTTCTATCCGGCTAACCAGCTGATGGCCGACATGGGCTACACGGTCGACTGGAAAGATTACTTCTCCGGTATCGCAAACTACTATGCGACGTCCAAGGGTGAGATGTATTCCTTCCCCTTCAACTCGTCGACCGCTCTGCTCTATTGGAACAAGGACGCCTTCACCAAGATCGGCAAGGACCATGCTCCGGCCACCTGGCAGGAAGCCGGTGAAGACTTCAAGGCTCTGAAGGACGCCGGCTATGCTTGCCCGCTCGCCTTCGATATCTCAAATAACGAAGTCTGGCAGTACATCGAGCAGTTCGAAGCCGTCAACGGCGAAGCGATCGCGACAAAGAAGAACGGTTTCGAAGGTCTCGACGCCGAGCTGGTGTTCAACAAGAACCCGCTTCTCGTCAGCTACATCAAGGACCTCAAGTCCTGGTACGACAACAAGCTCGCCGTCATCAAGAACAAGGCCGTCGGCCAGACCTTCGTCGAAGCCTTCGCTGCCGGCGATTGCCAGGTCATCCTGACCTCGGTCGGCGACCACGGTAATATTGGCCGAACCGCCAAGCAGGGCATGAACTGGGGGGTTTCGATGCTGCCGACCTATGGCAACGCAACCCGCCACAGCTCCTATGTCGGCGGTGCTTCGCTCTGGGTCCTGAAGGGCCACTCGGACGCTGAGTACAAGGTTGCCGCTGCCTTCTTCAACTTCATCGCCAAGCCGGAAGAAGCGCTGACCTGGTCGACCGTGACCGGCTATATCCCGGTTCGCAACTCCGGCTTCGAATATCTGAAGAAGCAGGGCTTCTACGACAAGGCTCCCTATGCCGGCCGCGAACTGGCGATCCAGAGCCTGACCGCATCGCCTGCCAGCGACACGGCTCCGCACGGCATCCGGCTCGGCGGCCTGCTGCAGGTCCGCACCGAAATCGCCAACGGCCTGCAGGCGATCTTCGTCAACAATGCCGACGTCCAGGCTTCGCTCGACGGTGCTGCCGACCGCGGCAACCAGCTGCTGCGCCGCTTCCAGCAGACCTACAAGAACGTTCAGCTTCCCTGATCGACCGATATGAGCCACACCCGGCCCGCCTTGCGTGCCGGGTGTGGCTTTGTACAGTCATACCGGCTGGGAGGCGAACTCGCCGCCCGCACCTAAAGCAAACCAGGCCGAAAACGACCACCCATGGAAAAGCGCGTCACTTTCTCCTCGACGACGATCGGACTGCTCTTCGCGTTTCCGATGCTGCTGCTGATCTTCGTCTTCTTCTATTGGCCGAGTGCGCAGGCGCTCTATTGGGCGTTCACGCTCGAGCAGCCATGGGGCGGCGGCAATGCCTGGGTCGGTTTCGACAATTTCAAACAGCTGCTCAGCGACCCGATCTACTGGGAATCGATCAGCCGCAGCATGATCTTCGGTTTCAGCTCGACGGCGATTGCCATGGGAATGGCGCTGATCCTGGCGCTGTTGACGGATCGTGAGCTGCGCGGCCATAAAATCTATCGGTCGGTCTTCATCTGGCCCTATGCGATTGCCGCTCCCGCCCTCGGTCTCGCCTTCCGCTTCATCCTGGCGCCGGAGGCCGGCCTCCTCTCAGTTATCAACCACGTCTGGCCCGGCCTCTGGAACCCGGCCCTCGACGGCAAGGACGCGATGATCGCCGTGATCATCGCCTTTTCCTGGAAATATATCGGCTATAACTTCATCTTCTTCCTTTCGGCTCTTCAGGGCATCCCGCGTTCGCTGATCGAAGCGGCCGCCATGGACGGATCGGGGCCGCTGCGACGCATGTGGGACCTCCAGCTGCCGCTCTTGACGCCCACCTTGTTTTTCCTGCTCGTGATCAACATCACCGAAAGCTTCCAGGATTCCTTCGGCATCGTCGACGTCATGACGCAGGGCGGTCCTGCCCGGGCGACGGAATTGATGGTCTACAAGATCTATTTCGACGGCTTCCGAGGGCTCGATTATTCGGGTGCTGCCGCCCAGTCGATCATCCTCATGGTGCTCGTCGTCCTGCTCACCGTCTTTCAGTTCCGCTTCATCGAGCGGCGCGTGCACTACAAGTGAGGCCGCTGACATGATCGAACGTACGCCGATATTCAACTTTATCTGCTACACGATACTCGCGCTCGGCATGGTGATCGCGCTTCTGCCTTTCGTCATCGTCATCATCGCATCGACGCTCGATCTGGAGACGGTCAACCGCGTGCCGCTGCCGCTGACCCCGGGTTCACATTTCTGGGAAAATGCACACGCTGCCTGGATCCGGGCCGATCTCGGCAACAAGCTGATCCACAGCATCATCTTCGCGACCGCGGTCGGCGCCGGCAAGGTGATCCTTTCCGCCATGGCTGCCTTCTCGATCGTCTACTTCCGCTTCCGCGGCCGGCATCTGATCTTCTGGATCATCTTCATCACGTTGATGCTGCCGCTCGAAGTCCGCATCGTGCCGACCTATTCGATTGCGGCCAATGCGTTGGCGCCGTTCCAGGCGATCCTCGACGTCACGGGAATTACCGCGCTGGTCGCCTGGCTGTCCGGCATCCAGATCAAGCTCGAATGGGGCCTTTTGAATTCCTATACCGGCTTGGTGGCGCCGCTCGTCGCCACCGCCACCGGTACCTTCCTTTACCGCCAGTTCTACCTGACCGTCCCGGACGAGCTTGCCGAGGCGACGAAGATGGACGGCGCCGGCGCCGTACGATTTTTCGTCGATATACTGCTGCCGCTGTCGCGGTCGAACATGATCGCGCTTTTCACCATCATGTTCGTCTGGGCCTGGAACCAGTATCTCTGGCCGCTGCTCGTCACCACCGATCCGAATTTCGGCATTGCGGTGACGCAGTTGAAGACCCTCATCCCGTCCGAATTCGGCCTGCCCGACTGGAATGTCGCCATGGCCGGAACCCTGATCATCATGTCGCCGCCGTTGCTGCTCGTCATCCTGATGCAGCGCTGGTTCGTGCGCGGCCTTATCTCCACCGAGAAGTGAAGGAGCAGTCCTGTGGCACCGATCTCAATCCGTGATGTGAAGAAGAGCTACGGCAAGCATCCCGTCGTTCACGGCGTCGACCTGGAGATCCAGTCCGGCGAATTCATCGTCATTCTCGGCCCGTCCGGCTGCGGCAAGTCCACGCTGCTGCGCATGATCGCCGGCCTCGAGGAAATCAGCGGCGGCGAAATCGCCATCGACGGCCGCGTCGTCAACCAGATGGAGCCGCGCGAGCGTGGCTGCGCCATGGTGTTCCAGAACTACGCGCTCTATCCGCATATGACCGTCGCCGAGAATATCGGCTACGCCTTGAAGGTGGCGGGTGTGGCGAAGGCCGAGCGCAGCCGGCGAATCGCCGAGGTCGCCAAGGCGCTGAGCCTCGAGCCCTTCCTCGACCGCAGACCGGCCGCCCTTTCCGGCGGCCAGCGCCAGCGCGTCGCCATGGGCCGCGCGATGATCCGCGAGCCGAAGGTCTTCCTGTTCGACGAACCGCTATCGAACCTCGACGCCAAGCTGCGCATCGCCATGCGCGCCGAAATCCGCCGCCTGCACCGCCGCCTCGGCGCCACTTCGATCTTCGTCACGCACGATCAGACCGAGGCGATGACGCTGGCCGACCGGCTGGTGGTGATGAACGGCGGAAGGGTGGAGCAGGTCGGCGCGCCGGAAGAGGTCTATCACCGACCGGTATCGCGCTTCGTCGCCGGTTTTGTCGGCACGCCGGCGATGAACCTGCTCGAAGGCACCATCAACGACGAGGGCGTCTTCGTCTATGATCAGAGCCGCAAGATCGCGCTGCCGCGCGAGCGCGCCGCCCCGCTGAAAGGCAAACGCGTCGTGCTCGGCATGCGCGCCGAGGCCGCCCGGCTGGTGGCACCGGATGCGCCCGGCGCTCTGGTGGCAACGGCCGATTTCATCGAAGAGCTCGGCGCAAGCCGCGTCGTGCATGCCGATTTCGACGGACTGCCGTTCGCCGTAGCGCTGACCGAGTCGGTGAGCGTCAAGTCGGGCGATCCGATCGGCATCGCGATCGATCACAACGCGATCCACCTCTATGCCGCCGATACCGGCCGGCTCATCGAGAACTCCGCAATGAGCGGCGCCGGCACGGTTCACGCCTGACCGGCCCATAGCTGCGTCAGCGGTGGATCGGATCGATCCAGGGGACGTCTTCCGGTTTTTCCACGGGCTCGATGTCGAGATTGACGACGACGGGTTCCTGGCCTGAGCGGACGAGCACGCATTCCAGCGTCTCGTCGCGGCTGGCATTGATCTCCTGGTGCGGGACGTAGGGCGGGACATAGATGAAATCGCCGGGGCCGGCCTCGGCGGTATATTCCAGATGCTCGCCCCAGCGCATGCGGGCCTTGCCCTTGACGACGTAGATGATGCTTTCGAGATCGCCGTGATGATGGGCGCCGGTCTTGGCGTTGGCATGGATCGTCACCGTGCCCGCCCAGATCTTCTCGGCGCCGGCGCGCGCATGGTTGATCGCGGTCGCGCGGTTCATGCCCGGGGTCTGCGCGGTGTTCGGGTCGAGCGAATTGCCGGGAATGACCTTGACGCCGTGTTTGCGCCAGTCGATGTGAGAATGCTCGTGGTCGCCGCTCATGCCTAGCCTCCGCCTTGATCGGGTCAGTCTAGGCGGGAGTACCGCGACGGCCAAGCGGATTTACCTTGATACAGCAGAAAGAGCGGAGCCGATGAGCCATCTCCCGCAGATCGATTACGACACCGCTTCGCCAGAAGTTCGCGCGGCGCATGATGAAGAAATCAGGCTGCGCGGGCGCATGACCAACATGAAGCGGACGCTCCTCCATTCGCCGGTCGCCCATCGCATTTATGCCGAGTGGTTCACGCTGCGGGCCGAGCTTGATCCTGTCATCAGCGACCGCGAGATCTGGATCTTCTCGCATGCGATCTCGAAGGCGGCGAAATCCAAGATCGCCATCACCTTCTTTCGCCGTGCCTTGATCAACAAGGGCTTCGATCCTGACACGCTGGAGCTTTCCGAAGCGGAAACGCTGCTCGCCGCCTTCGGTAAGGCAATCGTCACCGATTCCAACGCCGTTCCGGCCGATCTCTGGGCAAAGCTGAAAGAGCGCTACGATACCAAGGCGCTCGTCGATCTCGTCGCCTTCGCCGGCATCATGCTGGCGACCGCCGTCTTCAACAATGTCGTCGAGGTGGAATTCGACCCGGAGCTTGAGGCCTTCGCAGAAGGCGCCGGTTCCTAGCCGCCAAGCGAGGCGATCGCGGCTTTGACCGCGTCCGCGCCCGATCTGGTCGGCCGGTATTCGAGGCCGATGGCGCCGGCATAGCCGTTGGCGAAGATCCCGTCGAGGCGATGGGCGAGGTCGATGCCGCCGGAGCCCGGTTCGTTGCGGCCGGGATGATCGGCGACGTGGACGTGGAAAACACGGTCGAGACGGCCGTCCAGCACCTCTTCGGTGCGTTCATCCATCACGGCGGAATGGTAGATGTCATAGACGATGCCGATCTCGGGGCGGGCGACGTCGTCGACGATGTCGAGGCCTTCGCGGGTCGAATCGAGGAAATAGCCGACGTGGTCGATGCGGATGTTGAGCGGCTCGACGCCGAGGCGGACACCGCTGCCTTTGAGGATGTCGGCGCCTGCTTTCAGTGTTTCGGTCAGCGCCTTGCGCTGTTCTTCACGGCTGCGTCCGGGGAGATCGTCGCCGGCCTGGGCGATCAGCACCGGCGCGCCGAGGCGTTTGGCGATTGTGACGGAATCGGCAAGTGCCTTTCAGCCAGGCCTGCCGGTTGGCGGCATCGGTCAGCGCGATCATCGGCTCGGCGACGAGGCTGGTGACGGCAAGGCCGGTTTCCTTCAGAGCCGCCTCGATCGCATCCAGATCCTTGTCGGTCCAGCGCCAGAATTCAACCGCCGTCAGGCCGCCAGCATGGGCGCGACGGACGCGGTCGGCAAAGCTGTCGCCGTCTTCGGCAAACAGCCATTCTATGCAGGCTGAATAACGTCGCATGAAAATTCCTCCCGGTGCGGATGCAGGCTGCGACAGAACCGGGCCTGCCGCAAGAGGCGTTTGGGTGCTTGACGCCCGGATTCATTGGCGGAACACTCGTCTCATAGGGTCGGGGTCGCCGGCTGCTTCGGGAGGAAGACATGGATCTGGGATTGAAGGGAAAGATCGCCGTCATAACAGGTGCGTCGGTCGGCATCGGGCTGGCGATCGCCGAGGGACTGGCGGCTGAGGGCGTGGACCTCGTGCTGGCTGCGCGCGGCGGCGAACGGCTGGAGGCGGAGGCCGTCCGCATTGGCGAGAAATTCGGCGTCAGCACCACAGCCGTCGCCGCCGACGTTGCGACGGCTGCGGGAACGGAGGCGATCATTGCGGCGGCTGCCGAAAAGGGCGGCGCCGATATCCTCATCAACAATGCCGGTACCGGATCGAACGAGACCGTCATGGAGGCGCCGGATGAGAAATGGCAGGCCTATTGGGACCTGCATGTGATGGCCGCCGTCAGGCTTGCGCGCGGCATCGCGCCGCAGATGAAGAAACGCGGCGGCGGGGTGATCCTGCATAATGCCTCGATCTGCGCCGTCCAGCCGCTCTGGTACGAGCCGATCTACAATGTCAGCAAATCGGCGCTGATGATGTTTTCAAAGACGCTCTCGACCGAACTCATCCAGGACAATATCCGCGTCAACTGCATCAATGCCGGCCTGATCCTGACGCCCGACTGGATCAAGACCGCCAAGCAGCTGACGGCCGAAAGCGGCGGAAACTGGGAAGGCTACCTGCAGAGCGTTGCCAATGAACACGCTGCATCCAAACGCTTCGGCACGCCGGAGGAACTGGCGAACGTTTTCGTCTTTCTGAGTTCGGAGCGGGCGAGCTACTGCATCGGATCGACCTATTTCGTCGATGGCGGCATGCTGAAGACGATTTGATCGAAGCTGTCGCAGCATGGCAAGCCTGTTCTTCGCGAGACTGCCGGCCGGCCGAGATGTTGCCGATACAAGCTATAAATATTAGCTATTTTGTTGTATCTTCACGCTTTCGACGTTATTTGCCTGCTATTGGCGGACGAATATTGCGATTTCCAAAAGGCGACGACGATGCTGACGAAGAAGGGAAAATACGGCCTGAAGGCACTGGTCGATCTGGCGCGTCTGGCGCCGGGCGAGACCGCCTTCATCAATGACGTCGCGGCGCGCAACAATATTCCGAAGAAGTTTCTCGACACGATCCTGCTCGAGCTGCGCAATGTCGGTATCCTGCGTTCAAAGAAGGGGCCCGGCGGCGGGTATTCTCTCTCGCGGCCGGCTTCCGAGATCCGCATCGGCCATGTCATCCGCACGCTCGATGGTCCGCTGGCGCCGATCCGCTGCGCCAGCCGCACGGCTTACGAGGCTTGCGACGACTGCGCCGACCCGGAAACCTGTCAGGTGCGGCGTTCGATGACCGACGTTCGGGATGCGATCGCCGCCATTCTGGACAATATGACTCTCGACCAATTCGTCGCAGCCGGCGGCCGCATTGAAGAAACCGGCGACGAATTGCCGATCTCCGCTGCCAGCTGAGACGCTTCGATTTCATACGGCCTGGAGCGCCGCGCTGTGTCGTTCAAGGCTCATCTCGACATATGGTCGCCGGCTCGGTGCAGCAATCGATCGCGCGGCAGGGACAGCGCGTGGATGCGTGCATTGCGCCAATGGCGGTCGAGATTGAGGCCGATGCCGGTTGAAGCTTCGCCCGCGAGTTCGAACAGCGCATTTGCGGCGCCGAGGGCCGTTTCCCCGGCAGTGATTGCGGCCGCCGAGGCGGAAAAATAGGCATCCGCCATCGCAGCCTCTACAGGATTGACCTGGGCAATATCGAGTTTGCGGCCCGCCCGCTCCAGAGCTGCGGCCGTGATTTCGATGCCGACGGCGTGTTCGCCGAGCCGGGAGGGGGAGACGGTGCGATCGCCAATGGCTGTCATCAGGTCGGCCCATGCGGCCCGCGCGATGCCGAGGCCTACGCCCGCCTTGAGTAGCAGCCCGAGCGAAATGCCCGTCGAGTATCCGGACGAGGGGGGCGGCGCGATTGCGCCGGCATCGACATGAACTGCGCCGGCGATCGTCGTTGCCGATCCATTGGTGCGCTGGCCGAAACCGTCCCAATCATCGACCACCTGCACGTCCTCGCTGTTGCGGCTGAGGTAGAGCGTCACTGGGCGGCCGGGCGGAAGTGTGAGGGCAGCGGCAATCCAATCGGCATAGAGAATACCGGGCGCCGGCCGCATCCGCCCGCTCAGACGGTACCCCGGTCCTTCGGCCGACAGCTCGCTGCCGTCGGCGACGGTTGCGCCGGCGAAGCGGTCGCCGAGCAGTACACGGGCAAACAGCGATGCCTTTAGATCCTCAGTCGCCTGGGTGCGGAGGGTTTCCAGGACGGAAAAGTGATTTTCCAGGGTCTCGCCGATCGAGGCGTCGGCCTCAGCAATGATCGCGATGATTTCGGCAAGCAGGGCGTTCGGCACGTCGAGCCCTTCATACTCCGGCGGAACAGAGATTGCCGTCAGTCCCGATATCGACAGCGCGTCGAGCTCGGCAAAAGGCAGGATGCGGTTGATATCGCGCTCGCTTGCCTGTTGACGGAATGTGTCGGCGAGGTTGCGAGCCGTAGATACCGCCTCCTCTTCGTTTTCGATGCGGCGTGCCGGCGGCCTGATGCGGTCTTGAAACTGCGATACTGTTCCCATCGCTCACTCTTTCCTCGACGGGTGACAGGAGTGAGGGATTTTCCTCCGGATGATAAGAACGGTTTTTCCAGAAAAACCCAAAGCTTCGAATTTTCTCACCAACTTGATCGCCTCGCCTTGCACTCTACTTATGGTTAACCGGGGCTATCCAGTTGAGGAATATGATGGGTGAAGCACTTGCTCGCCATAGCGAGGTTTGGAAAATGGGGCGCCAGCCGAGACCGCGCCTGACGCTGGATATCGCCGAGATTCCAACCTATGCAATCGGCGACATTCACGGTCGCTACGACCTGCTTTTGAAAGCCGAGGAGGCGATCCTGCAAGATGGCGCGCGATTGCCCGGGCAAAAGCTGATCGTGACGCTCGGGGACTATATCGACCGGGGTCCGGAATCGGCGCAGGTCATCACTCACCTCATGGAGCCGCCGCCTGATGGTTTCGACCGTATCTGCCTTGCCGGCAATCACGAGATCGCCATGCTCGATTATGTCGACGGCTGGCTCCCTTATGATGACTGGATGCGGATGGGATCGGCGGAATCGCTTAAATCCTATGGGCTCGATCCGGAGCATCTGCCGCTCGTCTTTCCCTCCGGCGCGCAGCTCGACGCCTTCCTGCGGCAGTCGCTGCCGCATACGCACATCGATTTTATGCGGGCACTGCCCATCATGCTGGATACACCGAGCGTGGTCTTCGTGCATGCCGGCATTGATCCGATGCTGCCGCTCTCCGCGCAGACGGAGGAGGACCTGGTCCTTATCCGCCACCGCTTTCTCGAAAGCAGGGTTCCTTTGCCGAAGCTCGTCGTGCACGGCCATACGCCCAGCGACGAGCCCGACATTCGCCCGAGGCGGCTCAATCTCGATACACGCGCCTTTCGCAGCGGCAGGCTGACCGTCGCACGGTTCTGGCAGGGCCGGGTGCATCTGTTTTCCACCTGACATCGTCCCCGCGAGACTGTATCACTAAAGCGCGTCGCGATCTTTCAGATTCCTCCTGCGCTTTAGGTCTTAGTTTTCACGCGTGTCGTTGCCGCAAAACCGCTGCACACTTTTGCGCGACAGGCTAGAGTGATCAGACCGTCTCCCTTTCAGTCGGAAGAGCTTCGACCGGCCTTTCAACCGAGCGCTTGCGGCGCCAACCGCGCAGCACGACGTAGAAAACCGGAGTGAGGAACAGGCCGAAGAGCGTCACGCCGAGCATGCCCGAGAAGACGGCGGTGCCGAGCGACTGGCGCATTTCGGCGCCGGGGCCGGTGGCGATGGCAAGCGGCAGAACGCCGAAGATGAAGGCGAATGCGGTCATCAGGATCGGGCGCAGGCGAAGATGACTGGCCTCGATGGCGGCCTCCACCGGCGACTTGCCTTCCTCTTCCGCCTGTCTGGCGAATTCGACGATCAGAATGGCGTTCTTGGCCGCCAAGCCGATCAGGACGATCAGGCCGATCTGCGTCAGGACGTTGTTGTCCATGCCCCTGAGCGACACCCCGATCAGTGCGGCGAGTACGGCAAGCGGGACGATGAGGATGATCGCCAGAGGCAGAACCCAGCTTTCATATTGGGCCGCCAGCGCCAGGAAGACGAAAACGACGGACAGGGCGAAGATGTAGACGGCGGTGTTGCCGGTATGGGTTTCCTGATAGGCAAGCTCCGTCCATTCGAAGGTCGTTCCGGGCGGCAGGATTTTGGCCGCCAATGCCTCCATTTTCTTCAGAGCATCGCCCGTCGAGGTACCGGGCGTCGGATTGCCCTGCAGCGGCACCGAAACATACATGTTGTAGCGCTGAACGAGCGCCGGGCCGCTGGAGTCCTGAATGTCCATCAGTGTGCCGAGAGGCACGAGCGCGCCGGTCGCGGAGCGCACCTTCAGGGCGAGAATGTCTTCCCGGTCCATGCGATATTGCCGGTCGGCCTGGGCGCGAACCTGGTAAACGCGGCCGAACGCGTTGAAATCGTTGACGTAGGCGACGCCCAGATTGATCGAAAGCGCGTTGAAGATATTGGGGATCGGCACGTTCAGGAAGCGCGCCTTGTCGCGGTCGATGGAGAGGAAATATTGCGGGCTGGCATCGGAGAACGTCGTAAAGACGCCGGTCAGCCCCTCGGTCGTTGCTGCCGCCCCCATCATCTGACGGGCAAGGCCGAGCACGCGCGTCATATCAGGGTTTTCGAGGTCGGAGATCTGCATCTTGAAGCCGCCGGAGTTGCCGACGCCGCGTACGGACGGCGGCGGGATGGCAATGATGAAGGCTTCCTGGATGCTTTGCAGCTTGCCGAAGAGCTCGCCGATGATCTTGTTGGCGTTCTCTCCGCCTTCCTCACGTTCGGCGAAGGATTTGAAGGGGACGAAGACAACGCCGGAATTCGAGGCATTGGTGAAGGTCGCGCCGCTGAAGCCGGCAAATTGCACGGCGTTGCCGACGCCGGGTACGGTGCGGGCGATGTCACCCACCCGTTTGATGACGGCGTCGGTACGCGCAAGCGAGGCGCCATCGGGAAGCTGCACGACGATGATTGCATAACCTTGGTCCATGGTCGGGATGAAACCCGAGGGAACACGGGTGGTCATGTACCAGGTTGCGCCGAGAAGGGCAGCGAAGGCGACCATCGAGCAGGTCAATCCTACCCAGCTGCTGACCAGGTGCCGGACGGTCCACGAATAGCCGGAGCTCATCCGGTCGAAGCCGCGGTTGAAGCCGTTTGCAAGGCCAGCCCCCAGACGCGACGCGATGCTCTTGCGCTTCTTCTCGTGATCATGGGCCTTCAGCAATATGCCTGCGAGCGCCGGCGAAAGCGTCAGGGAATTCAAGGCCGAGATCGCAGTTGTCACGGCGATCGTCACGGCGAACTGCCTGTAGAACTGGCCTGATATGCCGGGGATGAAGGCCGTCGGCACGAATACGGCGATCAGCACCAGCGAGATCGCGACAACCGCGGTTCCGACTTCGTCCATTGTGACGTGAGAGGCCTGCTTCGGCGTCATGCCGCGGGCGAGATTGCGCTCGACGTTTTCCACCACGACGATTGCGTCGTCGACGACGATGCCGATCGCCAGCACAAGGCCGAAGAGTGTCAGCATGTTGAGAGAAAAGCCGAAGGCCAAAAGCACCGCGAAGGTGCCGATCAGCGAGACGGGGATGGCGACGATCGGGATGATCGCGGTGCGCCAGGATTGCAGGAAGACGAGAACGACGATCGCCACCAGGATGGCCGCTTCGACGATGGTTTTATAGACCTCGTTGATCGAGGCCGAGATGAATTCGGTCGTGTCGTAGACGATGCGATACTCGAGACCCTCCGGGAAATTCTGGGAGATGTCCTTCATGAGTGCCTGGACCTGATGGGCCGTATCCAGGGCGTTGGTTCCCGGCCGGGCGAAAATGCCAAGCGCAACCGCCGGATCGTTGTTGAGGTAACTATTGGTGACGTAGTCCTGCGCGCCAAGCTCGATGCGGGCAACATCCTGCAACTGCACGAGCCGGCCCGATGTCGTCGATTTCACGATGACATAACGGAATTCGCGCACATCGGAGAAGCGTCCGTCCGTGCGCACCGTATATTCGAAAGCGTTCCTGCCTGTGACCGGCGGCGCGCCGATCTTGCCACCCGAGACCTGGACGTTCTGGTCTCTCAAGGCGGAGACGACGTCGTCGGATGTCATGCCGTAGGCGGAGAGTTTTTCCGGATCCAGCCAGATTCGCATCGAATATTGACGTTCGCCGAAGACCTGCACGTCGCCGACGCCATCGAGGCGCACGAGCACGTCACGGATGCGGTTACGGGCGTAGTTCGAGACGTAAAGCTGGTCATAGCGGTGTGATGGCGACAGGAGGTGCACGACCATCATCAGGTCGGGCGAGCTCTTGTCGGTGGTCACGCCGAGCCGCTGGACCTCCTCGGGAAGGCGGGGCAGCGCGATGGAAACGCGGTTCTGGACGAGCACCTGGACCTTGTCGAGATCGGTGCCGAGCTTGAAGGTGATCGTCAGCGAAATGGCGCCGTCGGCGCTGGAATAGGAAGACATGTAAAGCATGTCTTCGACGCCGTTGATCTGCTGTTCGAGCGGAGTTGAAACGGTGTCGGCGATGGTTTGCGGGTCGGCGCCCGGATAGGAGGTGCGCACGACGATGGTGGGCGGCGCGATCTCCGGATATTGGGCGACCGGCAGCTGTGTATAGGCGATGCCGCCGACAACGAGGAAGAGGATCGAGATGACGGCGGCAAAAATCGGCCGGTCGACGAAGAAATGCGCGAACCTCATTGTGCGCTCTCCGCGTTTGCGGCCTCCGGCGCTGTATCCTGCCGCTCCTGCGGCAGTTCGCTCATCTGCGGGGTGATGGTCGAACCGGGCCGGGCGCGTATCACGCCGTTGACGATGATGGTTTCGCTGCCGTCGAGACCCTCGCGTATGACGCGATAGCCATAGAGCCGTGGTCCGGGTCGCACGGGCTTGGTCGAAACCTTGCCTTGCGCGTCGACGAGATAGACGACGCGTTCATTCTGGTCCGAGCCGATCGCTTCGTCGGGGACGAGAACCGCCTTGTAAGTGTTGGAAGCTTCGACCTGAACACGGCCGAAGAGGCCGGGCTGGAGGATGAAATCGGGATTTGGAAGACGGGCGCGGATGCGGATGGTGCCGCTCTCGTTGTCCACCCGGTTCTCGGCGAAATCGAGCTTGCCCTTGAAGGGTTTGGCGGTCGGGTCCGAGATTGTGACGGAAACATCCACGCCGCCGCCGCCCATTTGAAGGTCCTTGCCCTGCTTGCGCGCGGTGTCGGCGAAATTCAGCAGGCGGCGCTCATCCACATCGAAATAAAAATCGATCGGATCGAGGGAAACAATGGTGGTGAGCACGGTCTGATCGGCCTGCACCAGGTTGCCCGGCGAGATCAGGCGGCGATCGATGCGGCCGCTGAGCGGCGCTTTGATCTCGGTATATTCAAGATCGAGAGCCGCGCGGTCGGCTGCCGCCTGCGCGCCGCGGACATTGGCCTCGGCCGACTCGAACTCGCGGCGTCGGTCGTCCAGCGTCTGGGCGGACTGGCTGCCGCTCGATGCGAGCGATTGGGCGCGCTTGTACTGCGCATCGGCAAAAACGAGAGCGGATTGCGATGCTTCGAGCGCCGCCTTCGCCTGGTTGAGTGCTGTTATGAACGGCCGCTGGTCGATGACGAAGAGCAGGTCGCCCTGCTTGACCAAGGCGCCATCTTCGAAATGAACTTCCTGCAGGTAACCGCCGACGCGGGAGCGGACGGAGACTTCGTCAACCGGCTGAAAGCGGCCGATGAACTCGTCATTGTCGACGACATCGCGCACCACGGGTTTTGCGACGGTGACCGGAGGGGGGGCAGGCGGTGCGCCCTGCGCCATCGCTGCCAGAGGCATCGACATCGCAAGAGAGCCGAGCATCAATATCCGTCGAAGCGCGTAAGTCATACCGGTCCCTCCAATCTCGACGGCCGATCGACTGCCGCCGAACCTAAGATGAAGTGGTGTTATCCTTGTCTTGCTGCTTTGAACGAAGGCCTTTGCCTCCGTGATTACCCGGGCGTCCAATTCTGGAAAGGAAGGCCGGCATGCAATGCAAATCGGAAAAATCGTAACGCTATGCAACTGGATATAAACGGCAGCGGCGAAAAATAGCAAATGCCAATTGGCTGCTCTTGCGCAATCCGTCGAAACTTCATGGACGGCGTCAGCTCTCGACGATTTCGTCGCGGCCGGGCGGCAGGACGGCGAGCTCTGCCCAGTCGAGCTCCTGTTCCAGCGTATGGAAAACATCGTCGTCGATCTCGCCGGCGCGGCGCATCGCGGCCAGTTTGCGCCGTTTCGCACCGATGACATTGCGGCGCTGTTTGTCGAGCCTGCTGACCTCGCGCGGGTGTCTTCCGTCGGCAGCAATCTCGCGCTCGGAGGTGTAGACGTCGCGCAGGATTCGGGTGGATTTGTCCTCGCCTTCAAGCTCGGCAAGAGCCGCGTCGATCAATGCCACGCGGGCTTTGGTGAGATCGCGGTTCAGGGATGTGTCCGGATCGAATTTCAGGAAGCGGATCAGCGGCCCGAGCGTCAGCCCCTGGACGATGAGCGTGCCGAGAACGACGGCCAGCGCGCTGAGCAGGATGATGTCGCGATCATGGAAGTCGATCGGCAGGGCGAGCGCAGTTGCCAGCGTGACGAGACCGCGCATGCCGCACCAGCCGGCAAGCAGGCTCGCGGCAAATGTGGGAGCGGCTTGCGTCGTGAGACCGCGCTCGGCAAGGAAGGTGATGACGCGGTTATAGACGAGCACCCAGGCCAGGCGCACGGCGATGACGGTGACGAAGACTGCGATTGCCAAGGTGATCGCAAAATTCAGCCGAGCGGGATCGAGATCGAGGACGATCTGGCGAACCTGCAAGCCCATCAGCAGGAAGGCGAGCACATTAAGCAGGAACACCGCGGCTTCCCAAACCGAATAGGAATGAATGCGGTGGCGGGCCGTCTGCCGCTCCGGCATGTAGCGGGCGATCACCATGGCATATGCGACGATCGCCAGGATCGCCGAAAGGTGCAGTCGCTCGGCGATGATCCAGGTGCCGAAGGTGGCGACGAACTCGAGCAGTGTGCCGCCGAGCGTGCCGGCGAGCTTCAGACCAACGATCATGTAGAGACGGCCGAGAAGATAGCCGAGGACGAGACCGCCCGGCGCTGCCAGCGTCAATTCCGCCAGAATGCCGGTGAAGAAGGCGGGATTGGTGGCGGCCGCCACTGCGGCGCTGAAGATGAGGAGGGCGACGGCATCGTTGAGCAGGCTCTCGCCCTTGAGGATTACATAGGTCTGGCGCGGCAGATTGAAGCGGTCGAGCATGACGGTCGCCGCGACCGCATCCGGCGGCGCGACGATGGCGCCGAGTGCGACGGCCACCGCAAGCGGCAGGCCGGCCATTGCGACGCCGACGGCGGCGACGGCCGCGGCCGTCAAAATGACGGCAATTGCGGCAAGCGAAAAGAGCGGCAGCCAGTTGCGCCTCAACGTCCTCGGCGGCAAATCGTATGCGGCATCGAAAAGTACGGGTGCGATGAAAAGCGCCAGCGCCAGCCTGGGATCGATCGCCACCTCCGGCGCCCACGGGAAGGCAGCGACAATGATGCCGGCGATCGCCAGCATGGTCGGATAAGGCACACGGAACTTCCTGGAGAATTGCAGGAAGATGATCGCCACCAAGAGCAGCGTCAGCATGCTTTCGAAGAACGCCATAGGCCCTCCAGACCATTTCAGCGGATAGTTCTTGCCGGAAACTAGGGCCAGGCGATGCCGCGGCTACCGTTAGAGCCTAAAGCTGTGAGGGACCGCAAGCTGCCGGCCGCGGCCTGCGGCATTTTGGCCGCGGTTGCAGAATCTGCGGCTTACGCTCTTGTCCGAGCGTCTGCGCTCAATATATGTGAGCACATTATAAGTTTGCTTATAAATATCCGGCATAGGTTTCCATGAACGCCACGCCCACACTCGGTTTCCTTCTCCACGATGTCGCACGACTGCTGCGCAAGCGCTTCGAGCAACGTGCTAAGTGTCTTGGGCTGACACGGTCGCAATGGCAGACGCTCGCCTATCTCTCGAACAACGAGGGCATCCACCAGAGCGGCCTTGCCGAAATTCTCGAAGTCGAGCCGATCACGCTGGTGCGCATTCTCGACAAGCTCGCCGAACGCGGGCTCATCGAGCGCCGCCAGCATCCGACCGACCGGCGGATCTGGCTGCTTTACATGCGCGACGAGGCGCATCCTCTGCTCGCCGAAATGCGCGAACTTGGCGATGTCACCCGCAAAGAGGCGCTGGAAGGTGTCTCCGCCGAGCAGCGCGAGCAGCTTTTTCATATCCTGTCCATAATGAAGACCAACCTGGTCCAGGCATGCCGGACCCCGGTTGACGAAAATGAGATGAACGATGGCTGATCAATCTCCCCTGCGCGTCATTGCCGACGCCAATGCCAAGTCTCCTATTGAAGAAAATGAAGCGAAACAGCAGGAAACGGTAGCCGAAGCGCCTTCGTCCAATTCAGCGCCGGCTGCTGCCGTGGCTGCGCCTGGCGGCAACAAGGTCCGCCGCCGGCGCAGTTTCACGCGGCCCGTTCTCTTCGCCCTGCTGCCGGTTGCGCTCGTCGTCGGCGGTTACTACTACGTCAATGGCGGTCAGGTGATGTCGACCGACAACGCCTATATCCAGGCCGATATGGTCGGGGTCACCACCGATGTCTCCGGCATCGTCGACCAGATCGACGTGCATGAGAACGAGGCGGTCAAAGCGGGGCAGGTGCTGTTCAGCCTGAGGATCGAGTCCTTCAAGATCGCACTTGCCGGCGCCGAAGCGCAGCTCGGCGTCCAGCGCAACCAGATCATGAACCTCAAGGCGAGCTATCAGCAGTCGCTCGCCGAGATCGTTCAGGCGCAAGCGGACCTGCCCTATTACCAGGATCAGTTCGACCGGCAGCAGAACCTCGTCAACAACGGCAGCGCGACGCAATCAGCCTATGACGAAGCCAAGCACAATCTCGAAGCCGCGCAGCAGAAGGTTGCCGTCGCCAAGGCGGAAGCCGCAACGACGCTCGCCCAGCTCGGGGGTTCTGCCGACCAACCGGTCGAAGAAAATCCGCTTTACCTGCAGGCCAAGTCGAATGTCGACAATGCCCGGCGCGAACTCGACAACAGCGTCGTCAAGGCGCCCTTCGACGGCATCGTCACCAATGTCAATGCGCTGCAGGTCGGCTCCTACCTGCAGGCTTCGCAGCAGGCCTTCTCGCTTGTCGCCACCGATCATCTGTGGATCGCCGCCAGCCCCAAGGAAACCGAGCTCACCTATGTCAAGCCAGGCCAGACGGCCACGATTTACGTCGACACCTATCCCGGCGTGACATGGAAGGGCAAGGTCGAGAGCATCAGCCCCGCGTCGGGCTCCAGCTTCTCGCTGCTGCCGGCGCAGAACACCACCGGCAACTGGGTTAAGGTCGTGCAGCGCATTCCGATGCGCGTTAGCATCGAGGATGCACGAGGCAAGCCGCCGCTGCGCGTCGGCATGAGCACCGTGGTAGATGTCGATACCGGCCATGCCCGCGGCCTGCCCGATTTCGTCAACAAGCTTCTGGACCGGCCTCAGGGCGGGGATGATGAGTAACGCTTCCGCATCTCCTGCTGCCCCCGTCGCCAATCGCGGTGCGATCACGGCCTGCGTCATTCTCGCCGTCATCATGCAGGCGTTGGATACGACGATTGCCAATGTGGCGCTGCCCTATATCCAGGGCAGCGTGTCGGCCTCCGCCGACCAGATCAACTGGGTCCTGACCTCCTACATCGTCGCGGCGGCGATCATGACGCCGCCCTCAGGTTTCCTTGCCGCCAAGTTCGGCCGCAAGCGTGTGCTGCTCGTCGCAATCGCCGGCTTCGTGGTCGCCTCCGTTCTCTGCGGACTGGCGCAATCCTTGAACCAGATCGTCGCCTTCCGCCTGTTGCAGGGCCTGTTCGGCGCATCGCTGGTGCCGCTTTCCCAGGGCATTCTTCTCGACATCTATACGGTGGAGGAGCGCGGCTCGGCTATGGCGCTTTTCGGCGTCTCGGTCATGGTCGGGCCGGTGCTCGGCCCGGTCATCGGCGGCTGGCTCACCGACAACATCAGCTGGCGCTGGGTGTTCTATATCAACGTGCCGATCGGCGCGCTCGCCTTCATGGGCATCGTCGTCTTCGTTAGCGAGACCAAGCGGGATGCGCTCGCCAAACTCGACTGGTTCGGCTTCGGGATGATGAGCCTGTTCATCGCCGCGCTGCAGCTCTTCCTCGACCGCGGCGAGCAGCTTGACTGGTTCTCTTCGGGCGAGATCATGGTCGAAGCGATTGTCTGCGCCGCCGCATTCTATCTGCTTCTGGTACACACGCTGACCGCAGAGAAATCCTTCGTCAATCCGAAGCTGTTTCTCGACCAGAACTTCACGGTCAGCATGATCTTCATCTTCGTGGTTGGCGTGACCTATCTCGCCTCGCTGGCGCTGATGACCCCCTATCTGCAGACGCTGATGGGCTATCCCGTCATCACCGCCGGCATCGTCATGGGGCCGCGCGGGCTCGGCACCATGCTCTGCATGTTCATTGTCGGGCGGCTGATCGGCAAGGTCGATACGCGCTTGCTCTTGGTGCTCGGTTTCGGCCTGACTGCCTGGGCGATGTACGATATGACGGGCTGGACGCCCGATGTTTCGCAATGGACGATCGTCTCGGTCGGCTTCATCCAGGGCGCCGGCCTCGGCTTTCTCTTCGTGCCGCTGACGACGGTCGCCTTCGCCACGCTGCCCGCCCATATGCGTGGCGACGGTACCGGGCTCTACAATCTGTCGCGAAACATCGGCTCGGCGGTCGGCATCTCAATCGTCTCGGCACTGATCGTCGAGAACACACAGAGCAATCACGAGTCGATCGCGGCCTATGTGACGCCTTTCAACCACGCCTTCAATGCGGTGGCGGCGCAAGGGTTGAGCCCCCTGACGGCCGCCGGCCGCGCTTCGCTCAACGAGATGATCACCCTGCAATCGACGATCATCGCCTATATGGACGATTTCAAGCTCTTGATGCTGATGTCGCTCGCGGTCATCCCGCTGGCGCTGCTGCTGCGCAAGCCGAAAGCGGCGCCCGCCGTCGACCATAGCGCGGTGATGGAATAATCAGCGAAACGGTTTGCTGAGATACCGCGATCCCTGAATGCCGAAGCGCCACGGTGCTTCGGCATTTCTGGTGATGCCGATGCGTTTTCCCGAGACAACAGGCACCGGCGCAGAAGGCGTCAGCGCATAGGGCGGGCGGTCGAGCAACCTGTCGTTGATTTCGATGTCGATGCCGAGCGCCTGGCAGAGCTTGCCCGGGCCGCTGCAGAGCGCCGTCAGCATATCGGTGCCGCGCCGCTCCGTCATGGCGGCAATTCCCGTTTCCGGCTCGAGCGCCCGGATCAACACGGCCGAGCCCGGATGGCAGACGAAGTTCAGGCACCAGTACATGCCGTAGATGCGGTAGATGTAGACATTGCCGGGCCGGCCGAACATGGCGCCGTTGCGCCTGGTAAGCCCGCGAAAACTGTGCGAGGCTTCGTCGTCGGGGAAATAGGCCTCGGTCTCGGTAATGCGGCCGCCCGCGCCATCCACTGTCAGATGGCAGCCAAGCAGGTCGCGGGCCACAGTGATCGCGTCGCGCTCGAAAAACGCCCTGAGGCCTTCGCCGGCAAGGGCGCCGGCGCCGATCGCGCCCTTTGTCATTCCACCATCGGTCATAACCGAGGCAGATAACATTCGCTGCCGGCGCCGTCATCCTAAAACCATTAGATGAGGCCGGCCGAGTCAGCGGCCGGCATTCGGATCACGCATCGGGATGGAGGATGTTGTAACCGAGACCGGATCGCTCGCCGGGAAGGAATCTTCCAGGCCTTCCTCCAGTTCCTCTTCGAGCAGGGCCGGATCCTTGCTGCGCGCGCCGTCGCCATGGACTGGTTCGATTGCTGCCGCAAGCAGGACCTTGGCGCGCGGGACCGCGTTTTCCAACGTCAGTTCGGGTGCGCTCCGCAGCGTTACGGCAATGCTGTCTTCGCCTTCACCGCCGAATTCGACGACGAAGCCGTCTTCCGTCTGGTAGACGGTGATGTCGCTGAGTGCCATGGCCCTTCCCCCAATCGCTCATATTAGCAAAGCGTGTTTTTGGAATTTTGTCGAGCGAAGACCTTCACCAGCCAATCGATGAAGACGCGCACGCGCGGCGACAGCTGGCGGTCGCGGGGATAGAGCAGGGAGACCGGCGTCGGGGTCAGCGGAAAATCCGGAAGCACTTGGACCAGCGTGCCGTCGGACAGGTCTTTTTCGGCGTGGTAGCGCGGGATCTGGATTAGGCCGAGGCCCATCCTCGCTGCAGCAACATAGCTTTCGGCGGCGTTGACGGTGACGGTCGCGGGAATGGTTATGTTGCGTGCCGCGCCATCGACGATGAATTCGAGCGGCAGCAGACTGCCGGTGCTGGTAGAGCGGAAGCCGACCATGCAATGGCCGGCAAGCCGGTCCGGATGCTGCGGCAGGCCGCGGGCGGCGACATAGGCCGGAGAGGCGAGCGTGATCTCATCAAGCATGGCGACACGCCTGATGATCATGTCGCTATCGGTCGGCGTACCGACGCGCAGCACGCAATCGATGCCTTCGCGCACCAGATCGACCAGCCGATCGCCTTCGCTCATATAGAACTCGATCTCGGGATAGGTCTCCAGAAAGGACGGCAGGCTCGGCAGCACGAAATGGCGCGCGAGCGTGCCGTGCACATCGACGCGCAGCAGGCCTTTCGGTCTGGCACCTGCAAAGGCCCCTTCCGCATCCTCGATGTCGGCGAGGATCGTCAGGCAGCGCTGGTAATAGGCCTCGCCGTCGAGCGTCGGGCTGACATGGCGCGTCGTGCGCTGGAGTAAGCGCACACCAAGGCGGGCCTCGAGCTGCTTGACCGCGTCGGTAACGGTCGAGCGCGGCAGGCCCGTGTCTTCCGCTGCGAGGGTGAAGCTGCGGCGCTCCACAATGCGGCAGAACACACGCATGGCATCGAATCTGTCCATCTTGTTGTTCGTATTCTCCGGATAGTGATACCGGAGAATGCACGATTATTCGCGACAGGAAAAGGCGCATCTTCTTCTCGTCGAAAACGCCCCTTGGCGCAGAAGGAGAAGAACAATGGCTTCCAACAAAAACAAAAAGGTCGCACTGGTCACCGGCGCTTCCCGTGGTATAGGCGCGGCCGTTGCCAGGCGCCTCGCCAGGGACGGTTTCACCGTCGTCGTCAACTATTCCGGCAGTGCGGCCGCGGCCGAGGACATCGCCCGGGAGATCGAGCAGGCTGGCGGCAGGGCGCTGACGGCGAAGGCGGATGTCAGCGATGCTGGAGCCGTCCGGCGGATGTTCGACGCTGCGGAAGGCGCCTTTGGCGGCGTTGATGTGCTCGTCAACAATGCCGGCATCATGATGCTGTCGCCGCTCGCCGAGGCTGACGACGAAAACTTCGATCGCCAGATCGGCGTCAATCTCAAGGGCACGTTCAATACGCTCAGGGAAGCGGCCCGGCGCCTGCGTGACGGCGGCAGGGTCATCAACTTTTCGACTTCGGTCGTCGGGCTGAAGCTCGAAACTTACGGCGTTTACGCCGCCACCAAGGCCGCCGTCGAAACGCTGACCGCGATCATGGCCAAGGAGATGCGCGGCCGTAACATCACGGTCAACGCCATCGCGCCCGGGCCGGTGGCTACTGATCTTTTCCTCAATGGCAAGACGGAGGAACTCATTGCCCGCATGGCGAAGATGAACCCGCTGGAACGGCTCGGCTCGCCCGAGGATATTGCCTCTGCGGTCGCCTTTCTCGCCGGCCCGGACGGCGGCTGGATCAATGGCCAGACACTGCGCGCCAACGGCGGCGTGATCTGACGAAGGCGCCCTCATCGCAATCATGTGAACGAAGATTGTAGGCCTTCCCCCTTACAATCGTGTGGAGAGTGCCTATAGTTGCTTTCTCGCGAGAGAGTGGAGTTCCCTGACGCTCTCTCCCGAACCTCCAGAGCCTGCCGCGCCCAGTCTGCGGCGCGACAGGTCCGATGTTCAAAATTTTGCGGCCCGTCGAAGGTTTCCCTTGCCCTTCCGGGCCGTCTCTGTTTTGCCGCCGCGCGACATGCTCTAGAAATCGTTCAGCTTGGCCTCGACCAGGAGCTTGACCAGCCAATCGACGAAGACGCGGACCTTGTTGCTGAGGTGGCGGTTCGGTGGATAGACTACATAGAGCGGTATCGGATCGCGGCGCCAGTCCGGCAGCACGCGGATGAGTTCGCCCCGCCGCATCGGTTCACGCGCCATGAAGGTCGGCACCTGCGCGACGCCGAGCCCCGTCAGGGCCGCGGTCAGATAAGTGCGGCTGTCATTGACCGAGGCGATGCAGCGCGGGGTGGTCTCGACCATTTCGTTGCCCCTGCGAAATTCGAAGGGCAGCGTCCGGTTGTTCTGGGCGCGGAAATAATTGACGGAATAGTGCGTCGCCTCAAGATCCTCCGGCCGTTCGGGCATGCCGAATTTCTGGATGTAGCTCGGCGAAGCGCAGGTGATCAGTTCCATCTCCGAAACCCGCCGGGCGATCAGTGACTGATCGGTGGGCGTGCCGGCCCGCAGCGCGCAATCGACGTTTTCGACCAGATAGTCTACCGTGCGGTCGCCGACCCCCAGGTCCAGACGGATATCGGGATAACGCTGGTAGAAGTCGCAAAGTGCTGGAACGACAATGGCGTCGGCAAAAGCGCCGCTCATTTCGATGCGCAACCGCCCGCTCGGCAGGCTTTGCGAATTGGAGAGGCTGCCATCGAGTTCCTCCAGCTCGGAGATGATCTGGGCGGCGCGTTCGTAATAAAGTGCGCCGTCCGTGGTCACCATGACCCGCCGCGTGGTGCGGTTCAGGAGCTTGGTGCGCAGATGCGCTTCGAGGCCCTGAATGAGGTTGGTCACCGTCGCCTTGGGCATGGCGAGCATGTCGGCGGCGCGGGTGAAATTGCCCGTCTCCACGACGCGGATGAAGACGCGCATTGCCGAGAGCTGATCCATCGGTTTCAAGTCCGCAGTTTGCGTTGCACCATTATTCGAAAATCGGAACAGTGTAATCGCGATATCGCTTCTTATTCCCTGTGCTGAATAACAATATCTTTTTTATACAAAATGCAAGCGGCGGATGTGCCTGTTTGCTCCCATGCGGAAAGAGACCGGAAGCATGACGGTGGAGTGGAAAGATATGATGCTGGACAAGGTGGCCATTGGCCCCGTTTCCGCACGTATTTACCAGGGCGCCGATTATGGCAAGGGTCCGCCGATCGTGCTTTATCTGCATGGCGGCGCCTTTCTCGACAGCGAGACCAATGTCGATCGCCCGGTGGCGATGAGCCTCGCCAAGGCTGGCGCCATCGTCGCCGCCGTCGACTATAGCAGCCTGTCCGACAACCTGTTTCCGAAGGCATTGGAAGTTTCTTTCTCGGTTTTCAGCTATCTCGCCAACAAACGTGCTGCCGGTCTTGGCGACCGCAAGTCGTTGCTTTTTGTCGCCGGTGAGGAGGCGGGCGGCAACGTCGCCGCCGGTGTGGCGCTGAAGGCGCGCGACCAGTTGCCTGATGCACTCGATGGCCAGGTGTTGATTTCGCCGCTGCTTGATCCCTTCATGGGCACGTCCTCCATCCGCAAGGCGGAAGCCGTCGGCATGCGCCAGCGCTGGACCGATGGCTGGAGTCATTACCTGAGCGGCGGCGGCTGCCATCCCTATGCGGCGCCTTGCCTCTGTTCGCGTCTTTCTGGCGTCGCTCCGGCGCTGATATTCACCGCCGAGGACGATCCTCTGCACGACGAAACAATCGGTTACGGCGCCCGCCTGAAAAAGGCCGGTGTCGGTGTTCGCCAGCATGTCCTTCCCGCCGGGACGGGCTGGGCTTCGATTTATGGTGGGAAATCCGGGGAGGCGCCCGGTTGGCAGGAACACGTCAGCCGCCATTTCGGGAGTTTCCTTCAGGACGTAAGCGTCCAACCGCAATTGCATTGAAGAAGATCTGATATTTCGGCGGCTCGAGGCCGCAAGGAGAGTACTGATGACGTCCAGAAGCAAGCGCTGGGCCCTGGTGGGCGCCGGCTTAGGTCTCATTGCGTCCGTTTCCGGCGCTGCACTGTTTTTCGAATTGCCGATGAGCACGGCTGCCACGGCCGCATCCGAATCGGCGCAGCCTCCGGCCGTGCCGGTGACAGTTGCCGTGGTCGCGGCGCACGACGTGACCGCCTGGGAAAGTTTCTCCGGCCGCCTGGAAGCGGTCGACCGCGTACAGGTGCGCTCCCGCGTCGCCGGCGCCATTCTGTCGGTGGCGTTCCGTGAGGGCGCGCTGGTCAAACAGGGCGACCTGCTGTTCACCATCGACCCGGCGCCCTACCAGGCGAGCGTGGCGCAGGCGCAAGGCCAGGTCGCTTCGGCCGAAGCCAAGGTCAGCCTGGCGCAGACCGAGCTCGATCGCGGCCGCAGACTTTCCGACAACCGCACCATCTCCCAGAGCGATCTCGATCAGCGCCAGAGCGCGCTGGCCGAGGCGCAGGCCGGCCTGCGTTCGGCGCAGGCCACCTTGCAGTCGGCCCAGCTCGATCTCGATTACACGCAGGTTCGCGCTCCGGTATCGGGCCGTATCGGCAAGATCGAGGTAACCGCCGGCAACCTCGTTGCAGCCGGATCGACCTCGCCGGCGCTGACGACGCTGGTTTCGGTCGACCCGATCTATGCGAGCTTCAACGCCAGCGAAGAGATGGTGACGCGGGCGCTTGCCCAACTGCCGCAGACCGACAGCGCGCTGCCTCCGGTCGAGCAAATCCCCGTCGAAATCGGCACGTTGGCCGACGACGGTACGCCGATCAAAGGCAAGCTGCAGCTGATCGACAACGAGGTCGATGCATCAAGCGGCACGATCGGCGTGCGGGCCGTCTTCGACAATCCGGGCGGACGCCTCATTCCCGGTCAGTTCGTGCGTGTGCGCATGGGCCAGCCGAAAGCCGAGAACAAGACCGTCATCAGCGACCGGGCCGTCGGCACGGACCAGGACAAGAAGTTCGTCTTCGTCGTCGACGGCGAGAACAAGGTGGCCTACCGGCAGGTCCAGCTCGGCTCGCTGGCCGACGGCCAGCGGGTGGTCGAAAGCGGCCTGAAGGCCGGCGAGAAGATCGTCGTCAACGGCCTGCAGCGCATCCGCCCCGGTGCCGTCGTCGTTCCGCAGATGGAAGAGAAGGTCGCGACCGCTCAGTAAGATCCCGCCTTCCCCTGCGGGGGAAGGCCGATACCCGACATAATATGACCCGCCGGCGGCGCCTCACCCGCCGGAGAGGGACATTGCATCCATGTTCACCCCGGAGAGGGCTTTGATATGAACATCTCCAGATTCTTTGTCGACCGGCCGGTCTTTGCCGGCGTTCTTTCGGTCCTCATCGTAGTTGCCGGCCTGATCGGCCTCAGGGCGCTGCCGATTTCCGAATATCCTGAAGTCGTGCCGCCATCGGTCGTCGTGCGCGCAACCTATCCCGGCGCCAATCCGAGCGTCATTGCTGAAACGGTGGCGACGCCGCTCGAAGAGCAGATCAACGGCGTCGAGGGCATGCTCTATATGTCCAGCCAGGCGACGTCGGACGGCGTGCTTAACGTCACCGTCACCTTCAAGCTCGGCACCGACCCCGACAAGGCGCAGCAGCTCGTCCAGAACCGCGTTTCGCAGGCCGAGCCGCGCCTGCCGGCGGAAGTCCGTGCACTCGGCATCACGACGGTCAAGAGCTCGCCCGACTTCATCATGGTCGTCAACCTCGTCTCCGACGGCGACAGCCACGACATCACCTATCTCCGCAACTACGCGACCCTCAACATCAAGGACCGGCTTGCCCGTATCCCCGGTGTCGGTCAGGTGCAGGTCTTCGGCGCCGGCGATTATTCGATGCGCGTCTGGATCGATCCGCAGAAGGCGGCCGAGCATGATCTCGCCGCCAGCGACATCAGCAACGCCATCAGCTCGCAGAACGTCCAGGCGGCCGCCGGTATCATCGGCGCCTCGCCGAGCCAGCCGGGCGTCGACCTGCAGCTCAACGTGAATGCGCAAGGCCGCCTGCGCACGCCGGAAGAATTCGGCAGCATCATCGTCAAGACGGGCGCCAATGGCGAGATCACCCGTCTTCGCGATGTTGCCCGCATCGAGCTTGGCGCCGCCGACTATACGCTGCGGTCGCTGCTCGACGGCAAGCCTGCCGTCGCCGTGGCCGTCCTTCAGGCGCCCGGTTCGAATGCGATCGAAATTGCCGACAATGTGCGCGCGACCATGGATCAGCTGCAATTGGCGATGCCCGAGGGCGTCAAATACGAGATCGTCTACGATACGACGAAATTCGTGCGCTCTTCGATCGAGAAGGTTATCGACACGCTGCTCGAAGCCATCGCGCTCGTCGTCCTCGTCGTCATCGTGTTCCTGCAGACATGGCGCGCCTCGATCATCCCGCTGATCGCGGTTCCGGTCTCGATCATCGGCACTTTCGCGGTCATGTATGTCTTCGGCTTCTCGATCAACGCGCTCAGCCTTTTCGGTTTGGTGCTGGCGATCGGTATCGTGGTGGACGACGCGATCGTCGTAGTCGAAAACGTCGAACGCAACATCGAACACGGCCTGTCGCCAAGAGCCGCCACCTACAAGGCGATGAAGGAAGTGTCCGGTCCGATCATTGCGATTGCGTTGGTCCTCGTCGCGGTTTTCGTGCCGCTCGCCTTCATCTCCGGCCTGTCGGGGCAGTTCTACCGCCAGTTCGCTCTGACGATCGCGATCTCGACCGTCATCTCCGCCTTCAACTCGCTGACGCTGTCGCCTGCGCTCGCCGCCCTTCTGCTGAAGGGCCACCATGCGCCGAAGGACTGGCTGACGCGGTTCATGGACGCGGTCTTCGGCTGGTTCTTCCGCGGCTTCAACCGCGTCTTCGGCGCCGGTTCGAATGCCTATGGCCAGGGAGTGGGCGGCCTGGTGTCACGCAAGAGCATCGTCATGGTGGTCTATCTGGCGCTGGTCGGTGCGACCTACAGCATGTTCACCACGGTTCCGGGCGGCTTCGTGCCGTCTCAGGACAAGCAGTATCTGATCGGCTTCGCCCAGCTGCCGGATGCGGCAAGCCTCGACCGCACCGAGGATGTCATCAAGCGGATGACCGACATCGCCTTGAAGCAGCCGGGCGTCGCCAATGCGATCGCCTTCCCCGGCCTGTCGATCAACGGCTTCACCAACTCGTCGAATGCCGGCATCGTCTTCGTGACGCTGAAGGATTTCGAGGAGCGCAAGACGCCGGATCTCTCCGGCGGCGCCATCGCCATGGCGCTGAACCAGAAGTTCGGGGCGATCCAGGACGCCTTCATCGCCATGTTCCCGCCGCCGCCAGTCAATGGTCTCGGCACGACCGGCGGTTTCAAGCTGCAGATCGAGGATCGGGCGGGTCTCGGCAATCAGGCGCTCGACGAGGCGACCAAGGCGGTGCTTGCCAAGGCCTATCAGACGCCTGAGCTTGCCGGGCTGTTCTCGAGCTTCCAGATCAACGTGCCGCAGCTCTATGCCGATCTCGACCGCGCCAAGGCCGAGCAGCTCGGGGTTTCAGTCACCGACGTCTTCCAGACGCTGCAGATCTATCTCGGTTCGCTCTATGTCAACGATTTCAACGCCTTCGGCCGCACCTACAGCGTCCGTGTGCAGGCCGACGCGAAATTCCGCGCCCAACCGGAGGATATCGGCCAGTTGAAGGTTCGTTCGGCATCGGGCGAGATGATACCGCTGTCGGCCCTCTTGAAGGTGGAGCCGAGCACGGGGCCGGAGCGGGCGAACCGCTACAACGGCTTCCTCGCCGCCGATATCAACGGCGGTCCGGCGCCGGGCTTCTCGTCTGGTCAGGCCCAGGCGGCAATCGAAAAGATCCTTCGCGAGACGCTGCCGTCCGGCATCGATTTCGAATGGACGGATCTGACCTATCAGCAGATCCTTGCCGGCAATTCGAGCGTGGTCGTCTTCCCGCTTGCCCTGCTGCTGGTCTTCCTGGTGCTGGCCGCCCAGTACGAGAGCCTGACCCTGCCGCTGGCGATCATCATGATCGTGCCGATGGGCGTGCTGGCGGCTCTGACAGGCGTCTGGCTCACCGGGGGAGATAATAACATCTTCACCCAGATCGGCCTTGTCGTCCTTGTCGGCCTATCGGCGAAGAACGCGATCCTCATCGTGGAATTCGCCCGCGAACTGGAGTTCGAGGGCAGGACGCCGCGGGAGGCGGCGGTCGAGGCCAGCCGCCTTCGCCTTCGCCCGATCCTCATGACCTCCATGGCCTTCATCATGGGCGTCGTGCCGCTGGTCGCCTCCACAGGCGCCGGCGCGGAAATGCGTGCGGCCATGGGTGTCGCGGTGTTCTCCGGCATGATCGGCGTCACCTTCTTCGGCATCTTCATGACGCCAGTGTTCTATGTGCTGCTGCGACGGCTGACGGGCAACCGTCCGCTCATCCAGCACAAGCCGGACGAACACAAGGAGGAAGAGGCGGAGGTCATCCGGCTCGCGGCGGAATAGACGGAATTCAACCTTCCTTTGTCGAGTAAATCGGGCGGGAACTTCGGTTCTCGCCCGTATCGTTTTCTGGCCCCCGACGAAAATGCGTTACGTTCATCAAAACGGTTGCAACCGTGAACGAGGGGACTATCAAAGACGGGTAGCAGCTGGGAGGATCGGCGCGGGCCTGCATAAGCAAAGCCGGCAAAGCCGGCGCGCTTGCGGAAGTTGGTGAGGCGGACTGCAGCGCTCCGCTTCTCGACTTCGACGAGAAGAGTGGCCGATCGGGAAGGATAATGATGACGGACCGCCAACCGAAGAATCGCCGCCTGCGTTCGCAGGATTGGTTCGACAATCCCGATCATATCGACATGACGGCGCTCTATCTCGAGCGTTTCATGAATTACGGCATCACCCCGGAAGAGCTGCGCTCGGGCAGACCGATCATCGGGATTGCTCAGAGCGGCAGCGATCTGACGCCCTGCAACAGGGTGCATGTCGAACTCGCCAAGCGCGTGCGCGACGGCATTCGCGATGCAGGCGGCATCCCGATCGAATTTCCGACACATCCGATCTTCGAGAACTGCAAGCGCCCGACCGCCGCCCTCGACCGCAATCTCGCCTATCTCGGCCTCGTCGAAATCCTTTACGGCTATCCGCTCGACGGTGTCGTGTTGACAACCGGCTGCGACAAGACCACGCCTTCGGCGATCATGGCTGCTTCGACGGTCGATATTCCGGCCATCGTGCTCTCCGGCGGGCCGATGCTCGATGGCTGGCACGAGGGGGAGCTGGCCGGTTCCGGCACTGTCATCTGGCGGATGCGGCGGAAATATGCTGCAGGCGAGATCGATCGGGAGGAGTTTCTACAGGCAGCGCTCGATTCGGCTCCATCCGTCGGCCACTGCAATACGATGGGCACAGCCTCAACGATGAATGCCTTGGCGGAAGCACTCGGCCTATCGCTCACCGGCTGCGGCGCCATTCCGGCCGCCTATCGCGAGCGGGGGCAGATGGCCTACCGTACCGGACGGCGCGCCGTCGAGATCGTGTTCGAGGATCTGAAGCCATCGGATATCCTGACGCGAGCTGCCTTCCTCAATGCGATCCGCACCAATTCGGCAATCGGCGGATCGACCAATTCGCAGCCGCATCTGGCTGCGATGGCCAAGCACGCCGGCGTCGAACTTTATCCCGATGATTGGCAGGTGCACGGCTTCGATATCCCGCTTTTGGCCAATGTCCAGCCCGCGGGCGCCTATCTCGGCGAGCGCTATCACCGCGCCGGCGGCACGCCGGCGATCATGTGGGAGCTGCTGCAGGCCGGAAAACTCGACGGCGACTGTCGAACGGTGACGGGCAGGACGATGGCCGAAAACCTCGACGGGCGGCAGGCCAGCGACCGCGAGGTCATCCGGTCCTTCGACGAACCGCTGAAGGAGCGGGCGGGCTTCCTCGTTCTCAAGGGCAATCTCTTCGATTTCGCGATCATGAAGATGAGCGTCGTCTCGGAGGATTTCCGCCAGCGTTATCTTCTGGAGCCCGGGCGGGAAGGTGTCTTCGAGGGCAGGGCGGTGGTTTTCGACGGTTCCGAGGATTATCACAAGCGTATCAACGACACTGAACTCGGCATCGACGAGGATACCATCCTCGTCATCCGTGGAGCGGGACCGCTCGGCTGGCCGGGTTCGGCCGAGGTCGTCAACATGCAGCCGCCGGATCATCTGTTGAAGCGCGGCATCCGCAGCCTGCCGACGATCGGCGACGGCCGTCAGTCAGGCACCGCCGACAGCCCCTCGATCCTCAACGCATCACCGGAAAGTGCGGCCGGGGGCGGCCTCGCCTGGCTTCGCACCGGCGATATCATCCGCATCGACTTCAACCAGGGGCGCTGCGACATGCTCGTCAGCGACGCCGAGATCGAGCGGCGCAAGGGTGACGGTATTCCGCCGGTGCCGGCGGATGCGACGCCGTGGCAGCAGATCTACCGCCGTTTGGTCACGCAACTGTCGGACGGCGCGGTTCTGGAAGGGGCTTCGGAGTTCCGCCGGATCGCAAAAAAACCGCCTCGGCACAACCATTGATCTGGCGCAGGGCAGCGATAGTGGCTGATTCCGAAATGCTTCCTCGTCCTCCGGGTTGAGTAAGCGAGAGATTTCGGCGCGACATTTATTCGCGCCGGCAGGAAGATTATTGGGCGCCAAGTAATTTTCTTGAGCTTGCAACGGCATTGTTTCATGGTAATGCGGAAACGAAGCTTACTGCATTGCATCGAAAACGTTTATACGCGTGGTCAGGACCATCGGCGCTGCTTCTCGATCATTCTCAGGTGCGATCGGGGAGCGGTGATCTGACAATTGCTTAGCCGTTGGCGGGATGGACTTGCGGGACATTCAATCTGGGAAGGTCGCATGAATTCGGAATTTGCCGTTCGTTCGATGCGGCCCGGCGAATTGGAACTCGTGCTCGAATGGGCGCGTCAGGAGGGGTGGAATCCGGGTCTCGATGATTCGATTGCATTCCTCGAAGCCGATCCGTCGGGATTTTTCGTCGGCTCTATCGGTGAAGTCCCAGTCGGCTCGATCTCGGTCGTCAAATATGGCGACAGCTTCGCCTTTCTCGGCCTCTATATCGTCCACCCGGATTTCCGCGGCAAGGGTTACGGCAAGGCGATCTGGGAAGCGGGGATCGCCACGGCGGAAGGTCGGACGATCGGTCTCGACGGCGTTGCCGCGCAGCAGGGGAATTATCGCGAGGCCGGCTTCGAGCCCGCCTATTCCACCATTCGTTACGGCGGTGTTGCCTCCTCTTTGCCGGCCTCGACGCTTGTCGCGCAGCCGGTGCTGGATTCACGCTTGGAAGGGTTGCAACGGTATGATGCGGCGGTCTTTCCGCAGCCGCGGGATGCCTTCCTCGCCGCCTGGTGCACCAGCCGCAAGGGGCGGCGTACGGCCGTGGTCCGCAAAAGCCACAAGATCCGCGGTTACAGCACGATTCGCCGCTGTTACGAAGGCTACAAGATCGGCCCGCTTTTCGCCAACGATGCAGACAGCGCCGCGGCGCTGCTTGCCGAATTGATCCCCGAGGCAAAGGGGGCTCAGATATTCATCGATATTCCCGCCGAAAACCACGAGGCGATCGCGCTCGCCGAAAGCATAGGCCTTCAGCCGGTGTTCGAGACCATGCGCATGTATCGCGGGCCGGCGCCAGCCATCCCGTTGAAACACGTCTTCGGCGTGACGACGCTGGAGCTTGGTTAAGCCTAATCCACGGGTGAGGCAGGCACGGTGGGAGCGGACGCTTTCGGCCGGCCCCTTTCGGCGATCGCGATGCCGCCCAGCGTCAGCATCAGCGCTACCATATGGAAGGACTGAAGCCTTTCTCCGATCAGTACGACGGAGAGCACTGTTCCGAATACCGGCACGAGATTGATGAAGAGACCGGCGCGGTTGGCGCCGATAGCCTCGACGCCTTTGATATAAAGGATCTGCGCCAGCAATGAGGGGAAGATCGCCGTATAGAAGGTGATGCTCCAGCCGGCCTGGTCAGGCCACTGCGCCGCGCCGCGGCCGATCTCCCAAAGAAGCAGCGGGAGCGAGGTCAGCATGGCGGCGAGGGCGGGGAAGGCCATCAGCGTGCGCCAATCGACTGCCGGCTTCCAGCGCAGGAAGATGGTGTAGAGCGCATAGGCGGCAATGGCGATCAGCATCAGCCCGTCGCCGCGATTGAGCTGCAACTGCAGCAGCGTGGCCAGGTCGCCATGGGCCGCCGTCAGTGCCACGCCCAGCAGCGTCATGCCGAAGCCGAGACATTGCGCCAGCGAGATGCCGGTGCGGAAAAAGAAGAAGTTCAACAGGAAGATCAGCATCGGAATGCCGGCCTGCTCGATGGCGACGTTGATCGCCGTCGTATATTGCACCGCCGAGTAGAGCATGGCGTTGAAGAGTGTATAGCCGATGGCGCCGTAGCAAAGGAGCAGGGGCAGGTTTTTCCTCGCCACGGGCCAATCCTTCTTCAGTTGCGGCACGGATATCAAGGCGATGAGCGCAACGGCGAGGAACCAACGCAGAAAGGTCAGCATCATCGGGCTGATATGACCGACGGCAAGTTTGCCGGCGACGGAGTTGCCGCCCCAGCAGAGGGTGGCGATGACGAGGCAGATATAGGCTGTGGCTTGCAAGAGCGTTCTTCCTCGTCTTTTGCGATCGATCATCGGCCTTTTCCCAGGGGAAATAGACTGCCGGCTGCTGATTTGTCACGTAAAAAGCCCAATCGGCTGTGACAACAGGGTCGCTTTCCCAAAAACAAAGCTTTATAGATGCGCGGGTTTGAGCAGGTGTGCGGTTTTCCGCCGGTAACAGGAAGAGTTGGATGACGAACGTAGTCGTGGTCGGTTCGCAATGGGGTGACGAAGGCAAGGGCAAGATTGTCGATTGGCTTTCGGAACGCGCGGATATTGTCGTGCGCTTTCAGGGCGGACATAATGCCGGCCATACGCTCGTCATCGACGGCACGAGCTACAAGCTCTCGCTGCTGCCCTCCGGCGTCGTGCGCCCCGGCAAGATGGCGGTGATCGGCAACGGCGTCGTCGTCGATCCGCACGCGCTGATCGCCGAGATCGAAAAGCTGTCCGCCCAGGGCGTGACGATCAGCCCCGATAATCTGCGGATCGCCGACAATGCGACGCTCATCCTGTCACTGCACCGTGAGCTCGACGCGATGCGCGAGGATGCAGCCTCCAACAGCGGCACCAAGATCGGCACGACGCGCCGCGGCATCGGCCCGGCCTATGAAGACAAGGTCGGCCGCCGCGCCATCCGGGTCATGGATCTTGCCGATCTCGACAGCCTTTCCGGCAAGGTCGACCGTATTCTGACGCATCATAACGCGCTTCGCCGCGGCCTCGGCGTCGCCGAGGTCAGCCACCAGGCGATCATGGACGAGCTCACCTCGATCGCCGATCGGGTGCTGCCGTACCGTGACACGGTTTGGCTTTTGCTTGACAAGGAGCGCCGCAAGGGCGCCCGCATCCTGTTCGAAGGCGCGCAGGGCAGCCTGCTCGACATCGACCACGGCACCTATCCTTTCGTGACCTCCTCCAACACCGTAGCCGGCCAGGCGGCCGCCGGTTCGGGCATGGGACCAGGCTCGCTCGGCTATATCCTCGGCATCACCAAGGCCTATACGACGCGCGTCGGCGAAGGCCCGTTCCCGACGGAGCTGACCGACGAAATCGGCCAGTTCCTGGGTGAGAAGGGGCATGAGTTCGGTACCGTGACGGGGCGCAAGCGCCGCTGCGGCTGGTTCGACGCAGCACTGGTGCGCCAGTCGGTTGCCACCAACGGCATCACCGGCATCGCGCTCACCAAGCTCGATGTGCTCGACGGTCTCGAGGAATTGAAGATCTGCGTCGGTTATATGCTCGACGGCGAACAGATTGATCATCTTCCCGCAAGCCAGGGAGCGCAAGCTAGGGTCGAACCGATTTATGTCACGCTCGAGGGATGGAAGGAATCGACCGTCGGCGCCCGCAGTTGGGCGGATCTTCCGGCGCAGGCGATCAAGTATGTTCGCCAGGTCGAAGAATTGATCGGGGCGCCGGTCGCGCTCCTTTCCACCAGTCCGGAGCGGGACGACACGATACTTGTGACCGATCCGTTTGAGGATTAAGGTCACGGCCCACTGTGGAGGACAGTTCGGCAGAAGGCCGGACTTCTTGAGAAAGTAAGAATGGCGGATTTTATTGCAGTTATTCGGCGGGCTGTCGACGGTCTGGCTGAAAATACGCCCGAGATGCGGGTGAAAGTCTACGAACGTGCTCGCGGCGCAGTGCAGCGGCAGCTCGAGAACATGAAGCCGCGTCCGCCGGAAGCCATGCTGCAACGCCAACTCGAAAAGCTCGAGGCCGCTATTCGCGAAGTGGAGGCGGAACACTCCGAAGCGTTGCCCCTCGAGGAGGCGGCTGGCGCCGGTCCTGAGCCGGAAACCTTGGAAGAACAAGCGGTTCCTGACGAAAGCACGTCGCCGCCTGCGCCCCAGTCGGCTGTCGACGAGCCGGCCGGTGAAGCCGATGCGGGCTTGCCGACGCCTGACGCCGTCCACGAGCCCGATCACCTAGAAGCCGACGCAGGGCAGGAAACTGAGGAAGAGGTCGCGGCCGAGGAGCCCCTTTCCGCGGAACCTGAGCCCGAACAAACGCCTGTTTCCGCTGAGACAGCTGCACCCGCTGAGACCTATTGGCATCCCTCGCACGAGGAGGAGGCGCCGGCCGAGGAATGGCATGCCGGCGAGGCGCGTGACGTCGCCGCCGAAGAAATGCAGCCGGAACATCACGGCTTCGAAACGCCGCCTGCCGGTCGTTCCTACGAGGAAGCCGACGAGTATCGTGCCGATGAGCAGCATCCCGTGGCGGCCGAGGAGATCCCGGCCGAACCGGCGATGGCGGAAAGCCATGAACCGAAGGCCGAGGCGGCTTACGAGCCCATCGAGTCGTTTCAGCCGGTCACACGCGGCATGGAGCATGCATCCAACCGGCTCGTGGAGCCGGTCGCCGATTTCGATCGTGCGCAGGAATTCGTCGAACATAGCCGCGAGGAGCCGCTGCAGGCCGATGCTGCGGGACATTTCGATCCTGTCTGGGCCGAGCCTGCCGTCGAGACGCCGGCTCCGGCGCCCAAGGATGCCGAGACCGAATGGGCCGAAGAGGAGCTCCGGCAATATTCGGAAACGGCGCCAGTTACGGCCGACGCTTCGGCGCGTGCCTTCGAAGACGTGATATCGAGTCTCGAGAAAATGACGCCCGCCGCTGTCATGCCGGTCGCCAAGGAAGCTTTTTCCTGGGAGAAGGCTGCCTTCGACGACCTGCCGCCGATCGAGGCGGGCACCGACAAGAAGACGCCGGTTTCCTCGCATTTCGACGACGTTGATATCTTTGCGGAGGTGCACGACGGCAAGCCTACCCCCCCCGCCGGCACCCCGAGCGAGGGGTGGCGCGAAGCGAAGGCCCTGCGTGGCTATGACCGCCGCGGTCCGATCGCCACTGACGATGACGACGCCAATCCGGCGATGGATATCGATCAGATCGTCGCCTCGAAGCTGCAGGGCAAGAATTTCCGCATGGAACCGAAGCGCCGCCGCTTCGGCATCGGCACGATAATCACTCTCCTCTTCGCACTTATCCTGATCGGTGGCGGCGCCTATGCCGGCTGGATGAACAGAGAAGCGCTGGTGGCGATGGTCGATGGGCTTGTCAGCTCGGCGCCATCGCAAGCTACGAGGAACGAGGCGGCAATGACGCCGGCGGGGTCCGAGACGCCGGCCCAGACCACGCCGACGCCAGCCCAGCCAGCTGCGCCGGAAGCGCAGAATACGCCGCCGGCACCGGCACAGCCGAACCAGCAAGTGGCGTCATTGAACAATGACGGCGCGGCGGCCAATTCCAAATTTACGCAACGACTGCTTTCCGACGGAACTGAAGTCGATAGCGGCCCGGCGACGGTGCCGGGAACGCCGACGGCCGAAGGAAAATCGGTGGCCGAGCAGAACGTCGCGGCGGCGGATACGCCGGCGGCCAGTGCGCAAGGCGATGCGGCCCCGCCCGAAACGCTGACGCCGAACGGTCCTGCGGCATCGCCGCAGCAGGCTACTCCGGTTGGTTCGTCGGAAAAAATGTTCCTCTATGAGGAGCGTATCGGCCAGAGCTCGCCGACGGCGATCGAGGGAACTGTTGTCTGGAGCGTCCAGCACGAGGCCGGACAGAACGGCCGGCAGGAAGCGACGATACAGGGCAATGTCACCGTTCCCGAGCGCAACCTCTCGGCTCTCGTCACCTTCAAGCGCAATTCCGATCCGTCGCTGCCGGCGAGCCATCTCGTCGAGATCGTCTTTTCGGTGCCGCCCAACTTTGAAGGCGGCAGCATCGAAAGTGTCCAGCGCATCTCGATGAAGCGCACCGAGCAGGATCGCGGCGACGCGCTGATCGCGGTTCCGGCCAAGATTACCGATGATTTCCACATGATCGCGCTCAACGACTACCCCGATGCGCGCAAGGCAAATCTCGATCTGCTGTCGACCCGCAACTGGATCGATATTCCGATCACCTATCGCAACGGCCGCCGCGCGCTGCTGACGATGGAGAAGGGGGGCACGGGAACGAATGCCTTCAATACAGCCATCAAGGAATGGACTGCACTCGGGGATGTCTCGACGAGCCAGTGATGGCGGATGCTTCGTTTTTCTTGAGACATTTGTTGCCGGGCGAACTTAACCGCTTGCTCCCTCTTCTCCCCGCTGGTCGCCGCTGGTCCCCGCTGGGGAGAAGAGATTCGTTGTAACGTCCTGCCTTGCTAAGACATCTGCGGACAGGTTGGATGATGGCGCACCGCACGCTTCAATTGACAAAACAAAAACGCCACCTCCCGCATCGGGAAGGTGGCGTTTCCAACTGTACGTTCAATTCTATCAGGCCGTGGCTTCGACGACGCGGATGGCCTTGGCGCGTTCCAAGGCCTCCTTGCGAACAGCATCCTGCACCTTTTCAAAGGCGCGGACTTCGATCTGGCGGACGCGTTCGCGGCTGATGTCGAACTCGGCTGAGAGATCTTCCAGCGTCACCGGGTCCTCGGCAAGGCGGCGGGCCTCGAAGATGCGGCGCTCGCGTTCATTCAGAACACTCATCGCTTTCGCCAGCATGCGCCGGCGGGTTTCGAGCTCATCCTGTTCGATCAGCACGTCTTCCTGGCTCTCGTGGTCGTCCACAAGCCAATCCTGCCATTGACCGCTGTCGCCTTCGGCCGCCTTGATCGGCGCGTTCAGCGAGGCATCGCCGGAGAGACGGCGGTTCATCGAGATGACCTCCTCCTCCGAGACGTTCAGCTTGGTGGCGATTTCCGAGACGTGCTCCGGCTTCAGGTCGCCGTCGTCGATCGCCTGGATGCGGCCCTTCAGCCGGCGCAGGTTGAAGAACAGGCGCTTTTGGTTGGCGGTCGTGCCCATCTTCACCAGCGACCACGACCGTAGGATATATTCCTGGATCGAGGCCTTGATCCACCACATGGCATAGGTGGCGAGGCGGAAGCCGCGTTCGGGATCGAATTTCTTGACGGCCTGCATCAAACCGACATTGCCTTCAGAGACGACTTCGCCGATGGGCAGGCCGTAGCCGCGATAACCCATCGCGATCTTCGCGACGAGGCGAAGATGGCTGGTGACGAGCTTATGGGCAGCGTCGCGGTCGCCATGCTCGGCATAACGCTTGGCCAGCATATATTCCTGCTGCGGCTCCAGCATCGGGAATTTGCGGATTTCGTCGAGATAACGGTTGAGACCGGCTTCGCCGGCGGTAATGGACGGCAAGGTATTTCGGGCCATAGTGCACCCTCCTAAAGTGAATTCCGGCTCCCGATGGAAACGCGCCCCCGCGTTAAAAGGCGAACCGGGACGTGCGGCTTTTGTTCCAAGCCCGCACTAAGTCTATGTACAGATAAGTATGGCGAAACGGCGGTTCAAGGTGCCGCTCACGCAGGTGTGAGGCGGCGGGCGTGGTGTCCCGAAGCCGTCTTTATTGCCGCAATGCCGCGACCAGTTTCACCATGTCGGCCGGCAGCGGTACTTCGAAATGCATGAGTTCGCCGGTGCGGGGATGCTCGAACTGGAGCATGAAGGCATGCAGTGCCTGACGGCCGAAATCATTGACGATCTTGCGGATCTCTTCGGGCAGAAGATTGGCCTTGGTCCTGAAGCCGGCGCCATAAACGGTGTCACCAACGAGCGGATGACCGATATGGGCCATGTGCACGCGGATCTGATGGGTGCGGCCGGTTTCCAAGTGGCACTCGACCAGCGAGGCGAGCGCGGTCGCGTCAGGGTTCTCCTGGAAGCGCTCGATCACTTCGTAGTGGGTGATTGCCGCATCGGCATCCTGGCTGTCGGGGCGCTTGACGGCCCGGCGGGTGCGGTCACCGGTGGCGCGGCCGAGAGGTGCATCGATTGTTCCCGACAGACTGCGGGGACGGCCCCAGACGACTGCCCGGTAGGCCCGCTCCAGCGGCATGGTGCGGCCGTGGTCGGCAAATTGAAGCGAGAGGTGGCGATGGGCGACGTCGTTCTTGGCGACGACCATGACTCCTGTCGTATCCTTGTCGAGACGATGGACAATGCCGGGACGGCGCACGCCGCCGATGCCGGAAAGCGTATCGCCGCAATGATGGATCAGCGCGTTGACCAACGTTCCTGTCCAGTTGCCGGAGCCGGGATGGACGACCAGACCCGCCGGTTTCGATATGACGATAAGGTCATCGTCCTCATAAAGGATGTCGAGCGGAATATCTTCGCCCTTTGGGGTCGGGTCTTCAGGCTCGGGCAGGGTGATTTCGAAGCTGTCGCCGACGCGCACCTTGCGCTGCGGATCGGTAACCTGCTCGCCTCGCAAAGAAACCAGCCCCTCCTTGATCAGCGCCTTGATGCGGCTGCGGGAAAAATCCTCACCGACCTGCGCGGTCAGCCATGCGTCGAGCCGGCCTTCGGCGGTTTCATCGGCGGTCAGGACTTTTCTAATGCCGGCTGCTTGTTTAAAGGGGTCGCTCAAGACGCTTCTTCTCCGACGTATTTTTAGAACGGAACGCACAGATGACAGCAATCGAGCCAGACGACCAGGAAGAGAAGCCCCTTGATCCGGCGATGGAAAGTGTCCGGCGCAAGATGGTCCGACTGCAGATTGTTTCCGGCGCCATCATGTTCGTCAGCCTTATGGCGGTCTTCGGCGCTGTTGTCTACAAGACGATGCGCGAGCCCAAGGAGACCGCGTCCACTGCCGCAGCCTCCGGTGTGCCTTCGGATGCACCGCTTGCGGCAACCCTTTCCCTGCCGCTCGGGTTCAAGGTGCAGTCCACTTCGTTTTCGACGGGACAGATCCTGTTCTATGGAGAAACGGTTGAAGGCACGAGGAAGGCGCTGGTATTCGATCTGAGGACCGGCCGCACGGTCGCCGACGTCACCGTCGCGGGGAATTGAGACGGGATGGCCGCCCCGATCGTCATCGACAGCGCCAACGATCCGCGCATCGCTGAGTTTCGCGATATAAGAGAGCGTGACCTGACGGGCCGGGAAAACCGATTTATCGCCGAAGGCACTGTCGTGCTGCGCATGCTCGCCGAGGCGCATGCGGCACGTCGCGGCTTCTCGGCCGAGAAAATCCTGCTGCTGCGCAATCGCGTCGACGGCGTGCAATCCATCCTGGAACGGTTTCCGGCTAGTGTGCCGGTTTATGTCGCCGAAGCTGAAGTGCTCGATGGTGTCGTCGGCTTTCATTTGCATCGCGGCATTCTCGCCCTCGGCAAGCGAGAGGACCGCGGCGAGGCAGCACTCCTCGACGCATTGCCGGAACGGGCGCTGGCGCTGGTCGGCTGCGGCATTTCCAACCACGACAATGCCGGCTCGATGTTTCGCAATGCTGCAGCCTTCCGGGCGGATGCCGTGCTGCTCGACGAAACCTGCTGCGATCCGCTCTATCGCAAGGCATTGCGTGTATCGGTCGGCTCGGTGCTGAGCGTTCCGCACCGGCGCGGCGGCAAGGCGCTGGACCTGCTTCTGGCGCTTGCCCAACGTGGCTTTACCATCTGGACGCTTTCGCCGCACGGGAAGACCGACATCCGCGCCATTCCGGCTGCGGCACGCATGGCGCTCGTCATCGGCACGGAGGGGGAGGGCTTGCCGGAGGCACTGCTGGCGCGCTTTCAGAGCGCCCGCATCCCACAATCGGACGAGCTCGACAGTCTCAACGCGGCGACTGCGACGGGGATCGCATTGTTTTCTATGGCCTCCGCCATGGGACGGATATGAGCTTTAATGCCCCGGATTGGCGATGATGGCGGCCGCCCTGTCGGCAAGGCTGACGCGATCGCTTGGGTTCTTGTTGCCGGCGTCCGGCAGCAGCGCGTGGATCGGTGAGGAAGGGCCTTCGTTGAGTGCGGTCAGCGCCACCATATTGGCGGCGATCGAGGCAATCTCTTCGCGGATCGCGCCATCGCGTCCAGTGACGGACTTTGCCTTCTGCAGGCGTTCGGCAAGGGCGGCGCTGCGCTTGCGGACATCCTCGCCTATCTCAGCCGTCACAGCGGCGGTGTCGAGCACGGACGCGGCCGTGTCTTCGGCCGTCAGTTCCGCCGGTAGTTCCGCCGCTATCTTGGCCAGGCCAGCGTCGCGCAGCACCCGGTTGATCTTGCGGATCTCGGCATTGGCGGCTTTCAACTGCTCCTTCAACTTGGCGACCTCCTGCTGACGGCGAGCGAGCTGCGTTTCCTTCTCGGCGGCGGAAGCGCTTTCGCGCGCAGCCTTGTCCTCCAGGCGGATCACCATATGCTGCTGCTGCGTCAGTTTCTGTTCGGCATCCCTAGCCCGCTTCTGCAGCAGGTTGACGTCCTGGCGCAATGTGTCGCGTTCGTCGCGCAGCGCGTTGGCGCGGAATTTCAGGCTTTCCGCTTCGGTCTCACGCGCGGCGAGATCGATTCTCAACCCGTCGGCCTGCTCGCTGAGTTTGCTCAGCCGCGTCCGCATTGCCGTCAGTTCGCTCTCCTTGTTGGCGGCGGATTGTTCGGCAATATGCAGATTGGTCTTCAACTGGCTGATATAATTCTCATCCTTGCGCAGGCGCGAGCGCTGCTCGGCCGCCTCGACATGCATCTCGCCGATCTGGGCCTGCAATTCGCCGATCTCGGCGGCGAGTCTGCCGGCATCGACGGCGAGCGCATCGTGGCGTAACTGGAGCGACAGAGATTTCTCGCGCTCACGCAAAAGGTCCTGGGTGGTGCGGGCATTTTCGGCGGCATGAAGCGCGCGCACCATATCCTTCTGGGCGCGAACCTCCTGCGGGCTCAGCGGCATCGTCGCCTTGAGACGGTTTTCGGTATACCAGACAATGCGGCGATGAACGGCCGGCGAGACCAAAAAGACGAGGAAGGCCGCGGTCAGGAAGCCCAATCCGAACAAGAGAGCGTATTCGATCACGGCGCGGCCATCGATTCGACAGTTGATGCGGGGTCAGCCGCGATGATTAAGCAGGCATGGCACGCATGGCAAGGCCGCCGATGCCGGCGGCCGCCGATTCATGCCGCTTTAAGGCCTCAGAAGGGGTTCCAGGTCGGCGCCTGGGTGATCTTGAGATAGCCGACATTGACCCCGAGGCGGGCGCCGACGCCGGTGCGGATCGGCACAACCAGCACGTCGTTGTTTTTCAGTACCGTCATGCCGAAGCCGGCGATCACATAGGCCGAGCCGCTGACGCCGCCGAAGCGGGCATAGATGCCGTCGATGGAGGGCAGGTCGTAGACCAGCATCATGACGCGCGAACCCTGGCCGCCGTAATCGATGCCGAGAGACGGGCCCTGCCAGTAGAGCGGATGCTCGCCGGCGTTCTTGGTGTTGAGTTGGCCTTCGCCGTAGGTGAGGCCGGCGATGAAGGCGCCGCCGCCTTCCTGCCCGAGAATATAACCGTTCGGCAGACCGTATTTCTGGAAGGCGCTCTCGACCACCTTGGCAAGGCCGCCGCTGGCAGAGCCGAAGAAGGAGTGGCCGGCATCGATGATCTCCTGCATCGTATACTGACCGTTGTTCTGGGCGGCGGCCGGTCCGGCAATCATCAGCGAGGAGAAGACGAGGGCCGAAATCAGCCTGCAGAAGCCAATGAATCGGTGCGGAAATCGAAGGCGCATGATGTCATCCGTTCGTCGTTTGGCTGGAGCGGGCACCCGCTCGCGTCGATTGCTGCATTTTGCGCCGATGATCTTAACAATCGGTTTACCAAATATGGTGTCATTATGGCACTGAATACGATCGCAAACTTCGCGCAATTTTGATGAAGCATATTGCGGGCGCGATGAGATTGCTGCCCTTCAGGAGACGATGATGTCCAAGAACCCGAACCTCACCCTGTCCGGCCCGGATTTGGCCGCGCTTCTCTGCAGCCGCGTTTGCCACGATGTCATCTCGCCCGTTGGCGCGATCAACAACGGTCTGGAACTTCTGGATGAAGGCGGTGCTGATTCCGACGCAATGGATCTGATCCGCACCAGTGCGCTCAACGCTTCCGTCCGTCTGAAATTCGCGCGCCTCGCCTTCGGTGCATCGGGTTCAGTTGGCGCCTCGATCGATACCGGCGAGGCCGAGAGGGCCGCCAAGGATTTTGCGATCGCCGAGAAGAAGACCGAGGTGATCTGGAACGGACCGCGCGCCATCGTGGCCAAGAACCGCGTCAAGCTGCTGCTCAACCTCTTCCTCGTCGCCTATTCGGCGATTCCGCGCGGCGGCGTGCTCGAGGTAACGCTCGAAAATCCCGAATTCGACGCCAAGTTCACGCTCACGGCGAAAGGCAAGCTGATGCGTCTGCCGCCGAAATTCGTCGAGATATCGACGGGCACGATCGAGGAAGCGATCGACGCCCATTCGATCCAGCCGTACTACGCCGTGCTTCTGGCCGAGGAGTGCGGAATGACGCTCGACCACAGCGCAAGCCCGGACGAACTGGTGTTCACGGCAACGGTTGCTGCGGTCTGATTTTCGGCGTGCAGCAGCATGCTCACGCCCGTCTGGTAACGATTCCTTAGCCTGATGGACCTATTCTCTTAGGTTGTGGAAGACCCCTCGTTGCGACGAATGCGGGGAAAGGAGCAGTCATGCAAAGGTTCATGATCACCGATAATTCGGACATTGTCCGCAAGGTCGGCAAGCGCATTCTCTCCGAACTCGACTTTCTCGTCAGCGAGGCCTCCAGTGCCGCCGAGGCGCTGCAGCACTGCCAGACAGAGTTGCCGGAATACCTGATCGTCGATTCCGGCATGGAAGGGGCGCTCGACCTCATCGCGGCCATCCGCGCCATGGACGGCGGCAAAGAGGTCAAGATCTATTACTGCGTCATCGAGGCGGATCTGAAGAAGCTGATGGCAGGTAAACGAGCCGGCGCCACCGATTTCCTGCTGAAGCCGTTTGATCGTAAGATCCTAACCGCCGTTTTCGGAAATCGCGCGATTGCTGCCTGACGGCAGCTTACTTCCCGGCCGCATCGGCCGTCCCTGAGCATAGTGCCGAAAAAGCGCCGCCGGCCCCGGCTAACGCTGCGCTTTTCCCTGACCGGGATATCAACCTGTTCGGCCAGATCAGCCGGGATCCCTTTAACGGCGGCAAGCGCCGGCAGTACAAACGAAAAATCCCGCCGAAAGGGCGGGATTTCGTCATCCGATAAGGGGGATCGGAAGATCAAGCGGTTTCCGCATATTCGGTGCCATCCGGCTCGCGAAGAACGTAACCACGGCCCCAGACGGTTTCGATGTAGTTGGCGCCGCCGGCGGCGTTGGCCAGCTTCTTGCGCAGCTTGCAGATGAAGACGTCGATGATCTTCAGTTCCGGCTCGTCCATGCCGCCGTAAAGGTGGTTCAGGAACATTTCCTTGGTAAGGGTGGTGCCCTTGCGGAGCGAAAGCAGCTCCAGCATCTGGTATTCCTTGCCCGTCAGGTGGACGCGCTGGCCGCCGACTTCGACGGTCTTGGCATCGAGATTGACGATCAACTCGCCGGTCATGATGACTGACTGGGCGTGGCCCTTGGAGCGGCGAACGATAGCGTGAATGCGGGCGACCAGTTCATCCTTGTGGAACGGCTTGGTCATGTAGTCGTCGGCGCCGAAGCCGAGGCCGCGAACCTTATCCTCGATGCCTGCCATGCCCGACAGAATGAGGATCGGTGTCTTGACCTTGGACAGCCGGAGAGTGCGGAGCACTTCATATCCGGACATGTCGGGCAGGTTCAGATCGAGAAGGATGATGTCGTAATCATACAGCTTGCCCAGATCGACGCCTTCTTCACCGAGATCGGTGGTGTAAACATTAAAACTCTCTGATTTGAGCATCAATTCGATGCTCTGCGCCGTAGCGCTGTCATCTTCGATGAGAAGTACCCGCATAATTATCCCCTTTACCGCCGCCGAAAGGTGGCCTGGCCCCCTACACGCTACCCGAACAAGCTACGTGATTTGGAAGCTGCCACGAAATGGTTAACAAATTCTAATTCACTCTGGCAAGGAGTATCGAATTTATTAAATAATTTTTCCATTTCTCTGTTTTCCAATAGGAATCTCAAAAAGCGTTCCTCAACATTAAGATTAGGAAACAGCGCTAAGTGATTCATCCGACTCGCCAATGAAAAGGTTCGAACTTCATGCCGTGGCATTTACCGACCCTTAAATCATCGGGTCTATCATTAACGATGCCCGTAAACGAAAGGTTACCAGCGGTAGGTTTTTGTTAATATCGCAGGAAATTTTTTAGCAAACCGTGTCAAAGCGGCGCGCAGGGCGGTTTCAAGTTGAGCCGGGGTCTCGCATCACGGGAGTAATGCGTATGAAGTCGCGAGAAAGTCTCGTTCGCCTGAAAGAGTTTCAGGTGAACGAAAAACGACGTCAATTGCAGCAATTGCAGATGATGATGTCCGAATTCGAACGGATGACGAAGGATCTGGAGAGCCAGATCGTCGTCGAGGAAAAGAAGTCCGGTATATCCGACCCGAATCACTTTGCTTATCCGACCTTCGCCAAGGCCGCGCGTCAGCGGGCCGACAACCTGCAGGTTTCGATCAAGGAACTGAAGATGCAGGAAGAGGCGCTGGAACTGGCGCTTGAGGAAATGCAGGCGGAATATGCAAGGGCGACGGCGCTGGAGGAACGTGACAGCGGCGCCCGCGCCGCCAGGGCCTGAGAGAAAATGCGGGCGCCGGCGTCGGCGCCCCGGGAATTGCCACAGAGAAGCCATGTATGATGGGCGTGCCGTCCGTCATACATGGCTTTTGGTGTTTCCCGCCGTTTGCGTCCGCACGCCATCGCTCCACGCGGCGACCGCTTCAGGCGTCGCGAATCAGTTCACGACATCCTGCCATTCTGGATGACGTTGCGCCTGCGCCTTGAAGAACGGGCAGAGCGGAATGATCTTCCAACCGCCAGCGCGAGCCGCTTCCACCGCGCGCAGTGCCAATGCCTGGCCGACACCCTTGCCGCGCAGGGCATCAGGAACCGCCGTGTGATCGATGATGATGAGCTTCGGCGAGGTGCGCGAATAGGTCATCTCCGCCTCGTGCCCCTCGACGTCCACGGCATAACGGCCGCCGGATGCGCCTTCCTCATTTCGAATATCCATTGTCTTTCCTCGTACACAGATATTTATCGCAGCCGACGGTGACACGGTGGCGCGGTCGTGCCAAGCCGGCGGAACAGTTCCTCGGGGAGACGCAGTGTTCATGAAAAATGTCGGATCGGCGCGAGGTTTGGGGCAATGAGCGCGCTTTCGATCGTCCGCCCCGCTCTTTTCGTGGCAGCGCCGTTCCTCCTGGCGCTCGGCCTGATCTTGCCGCTGGTCCGTTTCGAGACGCTGTATTTCTTCGATCAGACCCCGTCGCTCATCGACATCGTCGTCTCGCTCTGGCAAGGCGGAGATGGGCTGCTGGCGGCGATCGTCGCGCTGGTCTCGATCGTGCTTCCGTTTCTGAAGATGATCGGGATTGCGGCGGAAGCGACGGCTGCCGGCAGCGAGGCCGGGAGCCTGTTCTATCGTCGCGTCGTGCCGCATCTGTCCAAGTGGTCAATGATGGACGTGCTGCTGGTCGCGATCGTCATTGCTGCGGCGAAGACAACGGGGTTGGCGGATGCCTTCACGCAGCCCGGCCTCTGGTGCTACGCCGCCTCGTCAATAATTTCGGGCCTTCTTCATTCCCTGATGGGAGATGCGTCCGGCCCGAAATAAATGTCGACGATGGCGTGTGATCAGTGGCGATATTGCTGGATGCGCGTGGTGCGCAGGCCGGCGAGGCCGTGGCTGTTGATCGACGACTGCCAGGAAAGGAATTCTTCGACCGTGAGCGTGTAACGCTCGCAGGCCTCTTCCAAGCTCAACAGGCCACCGCGAACAGCCGCGACAACCTCTGCCTTGCGGCGGATGACCCAGCGCCGCGTATTGGGCGGCGGAAGATCCGCGATGGTCAGGGGGCTGCCATCGGGGCCGATGACATATTTCACTCGGGGACGTATCATTTCGGTCATTGGACTCTCTACACAACGCAAGACCACGAGCGCCACTCTAGCCTGCCACATTTAAAAATTGCCTAAGCCCAACGTAAGACTTTGATAACAAATTTAGATGCCCGGAGCGGCCAGTGAACGAGCCAGGCAAACCTGCCGGCACTCACGAGCACGTCGATCTCTTCTATGGCACCGGTGACGGCGATGACGCGGACTGTTCCGCCGATCTTCTGCGAGGAGGGATCGATTGCGGACGGTGCGGCCGATCAGGAAAATTGCCGCCTCGACAGGCTCTTCCAGGTGCCCGGCCTGAAGAACGGCTTTGCCTTCACATTGCACGACGTTGACCTGAAACAATACATTTTCGCTACTCGGGCAGCCATTCGGCATGGGAGCATTCTATGGCAATGCGCTGTGGCTGCGGGAGCTTCTGGAGCGGCTCTCACGCAACAGCAATCCCGAAGATGGCTCGCCGGAAACGTCTAGCCGGCGGCAGATCGAAGAGCTGCGTTGTCGGCGAAACGCAAGATCGCGATTATTCTCGATCTCTCGTCGCATGCGGTCGATGGTTATCTGAAGAGCGCGATGTCCAAGCCATATACGGTCAACCGCACGCAGGGTCGCCAGAACGGCACCGGCCGCCCTGAGGCAGCCGGTCCTTTCTAGAGCAATTCCAGGAAAAGCGCCAAGCGCCTTTGCCGGGAATTGCATAAATACAAAAGGTTAGAGCGGTTCTGCGCTTCGGTGGAAGCTGAACCGCTCTTAAAAGCCTTTTCCGCCGGTCACTTCTGATACGACGGTCCCGAAGATGATGCGCATGTCCATCAAGATCGAGAAATTGCCGACATAATAAAGATCACAAGCGATGCGGGCGCGCGCCTTGGCGGGACGATCGGTCGGACCGCGCAGGCCACGCATCTGGGCGAGACCGGTCATGCCGGGGCGCATCGCGTGGCGCTGGTGATATTCCGGCACGAGCTCTTCATAGAGCACGCCGCCGGCGCGCATGCCGATTGCATGGCAGCGGGGACCGACGACCGACATGTCGCCCAACAGCACGTTCAACAGCTGTGGCAGCTCGTCGATGTTAGTGCGGCGCAGAATAGCGCCGATGCGGGTGATGCGCGGGTCGTTCTTCACCGTCTGGGCAACGCCCGAGACATCGCAAAGATCGGTGCGCATGGAACGGAACTTGTAGACCTTGATGGCCTTGCAGTTCTTACCCCAACGGGTCTGCTTGAACAGCACCGGTCCTGGGCTGTCGAGCTTGATCAGCAGGGCGACGAGAAGAAGGAAGGGGGCGAGGACGAGGAGGGCGCTCAACGATGAAACTATGTCGAACGCCCGCTTCAGGGCGAGATCCACCCACGGCGCTTGGGAGGCACCGCTATGGATGACGGGGGTCTGAATCTTCAGGCTCGGCTGCTGGCGGCGGCTCGGGCGGAAGGAATCAGTCGAAATGGTGTTGTTTAATTCCGTGATGCTCAACGATCGTACTCTGTTGTCTTCGAGGGGCGCGGCGGCAATAGGCGATCAATGGTTTGCCCTGTGACCAGGGCTGCACTCAGGTGTTGGTAACCCTACTAAAACGGAAAAATGCGACAATTGTGTAATGGTGTCCAGAGAAATATCGCATCGCAATAAATCTTTCGCACTTGCGATAAGTTGAGGCAAGCTCATGATATTTCGTTAATAGTTGCAATTTCATCAAGGTTTTTAGACCTTTGGCGAGGGCTTCCATGGGGCTATCCTCGTGTTGTTTCGACACGCGACCGGCGGTTGGCAGACGGCGTTTTTAACGAATTCCGAACTGAATTTTTTTGCCGGATATGTTCGGCCGTCCTCAAACTGTGTCAGAATATGACAAAATCAAGGCCGAATCGGCAGCGTTCAAAACTGCGAGGGATGGAGAGTTGTGCCCAGCCCGGAATCACGCGACCTCTTCCGGTTTCTGTGAGGATCTGCTGTGCGCCTCGGGCGCGGCAGGAATGCCGCGGCAGGCGCAGAACATCATAATGAGCGGGTCGCGCCATCACGGCATTTGCGAATGCCCGCGGATGGTCACGCCGGTTCGAGGACGCGTTTCCTGCCGCCCCAGGAGATGAAGTTCGGATTGGCAAAGTCGAAATCGGCCGCCGTCCCCGTCTTGCCATAGGTCAGCAGCGCCCCGTCGAGCGTCACCGTCGATCCTCCGGCGGCGCGCAGCACTGCGTCGCCGGCCGCGGTGTCCCATTCCATCGTGCGGGTGAAGCGTGGATAGACGTCGGCCTTGCCTTCGGCCAGCAGGCAGAATTTCAGCGAGGAGCCGATATTGGTGCATTTGGAGATCGCGTGATCGGCGAGGAAGGTTCCCGTCTCCGGGCTGTTGTGACGAAGGCTTGCAAGTGCAAGCCGATCGTCCAGCTGCTCGCGCACGGCAATTGCTGTGCGTGCCCCGATGGTGAAGTCCTCGGTGACCTCAAGCCTTTCGGCACGGCCGCGCTCCCCCGAGAAGGCGAGCCCGAGGGCCGGCGCGTAGACGATGCCGGCGACGGGGGCGCCGTTCTCGATATAGGCGATGTTGACGGTGAATTCCTGCCGTCCGTCGACGAATTCACGGGTGCCGTCGAGAGGGTCGACCAGGAAGAAGCTTCGGCCGCTGATGTCGGGCACGTTTCCGGCAGCAACCGACTCTTCCGCCACGACGGGTATATCAGGATAATCCCTGGACAGATGGGCGAGGATGATGCGTTCGGCCTCCTCGTCGGCAACCGTAACCGGGCTTGCGTCCGCCTTCATGGCAATGGGAAAGCCTTCGCGCAAAACCGCGATGATGGCCTTACCGGCTTCGAGCGCCGCCTTTTCAAATGTCCTCAGCATTGTCCTTTTGCCGTTCGCCGCGCGGCGAGCGCTCGCTGTCGCCCGTCGTCAACCATCCCTGTCGCACCAGATATCGATATGGTGGTTCTCGCCGCGCCCCGCACCCCCGATAACGCAGATTGAAGATACTACCATAAGTTTCCGCAGCTGTCAGGCGAGGATGGCGGCATTTACCTGTGAAATACCATTCGCAAAAACTACGGGCTCAAGGGTTGAAATCGCGCTTTCTTCCAGCCTTGTGGAATAGCTTACGCGGGAAGCGACGCAGCAAATCGAAGGCGCGCTTGCCGGATGGTTAAGCCGGCAAAAGGTTTTGGCTAAAAATGGGTCGGTCTTTGCCGATTTTCTGTGGATTTTGGTTCAAAATGCGCCATTTAGGCCTGTTCGAACAAGATTCTGCTGGAGAAAATCCTTTTTGTCTTCACATTTTCAACGAAACCGCTATGGATGCGGCCTATGAGGTTCCTTAAACGGGGAACCGAATAACCAAAAAGAGATGCAGCATCTTCGGCTCGCATCCAGGGGAAAACGACATATGGAGTATTTCGTCCAGCAGCTCTTCAATGGGCTGACGCTCGGATCCATCTATGGCCTCGTGGCTATCGGCTATACGATGGTTTATGGCATTATCGGCATGATCAATTTCGCCCATGGCGACATCTTCATGCTCGGTGGTTTCGCCGCTCTTATCGTCTTTCTCGTCCTCACATCCATCTTCGCGGGTCTCCCGGTGGCAATTTTGCTGCTGGCGATGCTTGTCGTCGCGATGCTGATGACGAGTTTGTGGAATTGGACGATCGAGCGTGTTGCCTACCGTCCGCTGCGCGGGTCCTTCCGCCTTGCGCCGTTGATCACGGCGATCGGCATGTCGATCGTGCTGTCGAACTTCATCCAGGTGACGCAGGGGCCGCGCAACAAGCCGATCCCGCCGATGGTGAGCTCGGTTTACCAGTTCGGCAACATCTCGGTGTCGCTGAAGCAGATCATCATCATCCTGATCACGGCGGTGCTGCTGACGGTCTTCTGGTATATCGTCAATCATACTGCGCTTGGCCGCGCGCAGCGCGCCACGGAGCAGGATCGCAAGATGGCGGCGCTGCTCGGGGTCAATGTCGACCAGACGATCTCGATCACTTTCGTCATGGGGGCGGCGCTGGCCGCCGTCGCCGGGACGATGTATCTGATGTATTATGGCGTCGCTTCGTTCGCCGATGGTTTCACGCCGGGTGTGAAGGCATTTACCGCAGCCGTTCTCGGCGGCATCGGCTCGTTGCCGGGCGCCGTCCTCGGCGGGCTGATGATCGGCCTGATCGAGTCGCTGTGGTCAGCCTATTTCACCATCGCGTATAAGGATGTGGCGACCTTCGCCATCCTCGCTTTCGTGCTGATCTTCAAGCCGACGGGCATCCTCGGACGGCCGGAAGTCGAGAAGGTATAACGTCATGGCAAACATCGAGAATTCTGCAGGCAAGCCCGATGCCGGACTTGTCCGCAAAGGTCTTATCGAAGCCCTTTTCGCCGCCGTTCTCTCCCTCGGCATGTTCGTTCTCTATGTCGGCCTGAAAACCGATCAGAACATCAACAACGAGCTGATCATCGTCCAGCGCTGGGGACTGCTGGCGATCTTTGTCGCTATTGCCGCGATCGGTCGTTTCGCGATGGTCGTTTTCATCAAGCCGAATATCGACCGCCGAAAACTCCGCAAGGCGCGGGAAGGCGATCTCGACATCTCGACTGAAAAGAGCTTCTTCCATCGGCATTTCCTGAAGATCGCGTTGATTGCGCTGCTGCTTTATCCCATGGTGATCGTGGCGCTCGTCGGCGCTCAGGGCTCGCTGAAATGGGTCGACAATTTCGGCATCCAGATCCTGATCTACGTGATGCTCGCTTGGGGGCTGAACATTGTCGTCGGCCTCGCGGGCCTTCTTGATCTCGGCTATGTCGCCTTCTATGCGGTTGGCGCCTATTCCTACGCCCTGCTGTCCAGCTATTTCGGCCTGTCCTTCTGGGTGCTGTTGCCGCTTTCCGGTATCCTCGCAGCGCTCTGGGGCGTCATTCTCGGCTTCCCGGTGCTGCGTCTGCGCGGCGACTATCTCGCCATCGTCACGCTAGCCTTCGGTGAGATCATCCGCCTCGTCCTGATCAACTGGACCGACGTGACCAGAGGAACCTTCGGCATCTCAAGCATTCCGAAGGCGACGCTCTTCGGCATTCCCTTCGATGCGACGGCCGGCGGCTTTGCCAAGCTCTTTCACCTGCCGATGTCTTCCGCCTACTACAAGATTTTCCTCTTCTACCTGATCCTGGCGCTGTGCATGCTGACGGCCTACGTCACCATCCGCCTGCGGCGCATGCCGATCGGGCGTGCCTGGGAAGCACTGCGTGAAGACGAGATCGCTTGCCGTTCGCTCGGCATCAACACGGTGACGACCAAGCTGACGGCGTTCGCGACGGGAGCCATGTTCGGTGGCTTCGCGGGCTCGTTCTTCGCCGCTCGCCAGGGCTTCGTCTCGCCCGAATCCTTCATCTTCCTGGAATCGGCCGTCGTTCTCGCCATCGTCGTTCTCGGCGGCATGGGTTCACTGACCGGCATTGCGATCGCCGCGATCGTCATGGTGGGCGGTACCGAAGCGTTGCGCGAAATGGATTTCCTGAAAGCAGTCTTCGGGCCCGACTTCACGCCGGAACTCTACCGCATGCTGCTCTTCGGTCTCGCCATGGTGGTCGTCATGCTGTTCAAACCGCGCGGTTTCGTCGGATCGCGTGAACCAACCGCCTTCCTCAAGACACGCAAGGCCGTATCCGGAAGCTTCACCAAGGAGGGCCACGGTTGATGAGCCCCGTCACCAATACGATGTCGAGCGACACGCTTCTCAAGGTCGAGCACCTGTCGATGAAGTTCGGCGGCCTGATGGCCATCAACGACTTCTCCTTCGAGGCCAAGCGCGGCGACATCACCGCGTTGATCGGTCCGAACGGCGCCGGCAAGACCACCGTCTTCAACTGCATCACCGGCTTCTACAAGCCGACGATGGGGATGATCACGCTTAATCAGAGAAGCGGCAAGCAGTACCTGCTGGAGCGTCTCCCGGACTTTCGCATCACCAAGGAAGCCAAGGTGGCGCGCACCTTCCAGAACATCCGGCTGTTTTCCGGCCTGACCGTTCTTGAAAACCTGCTCGTCGCCCAGCACAACAAGCTGATGCAGGCGTCGGGTTATACCATTCTCGGTCTCATCGGCATCGGCCCTTATAGGCGAGAAGCCGCAGCAGCCGTCGAGTTGGCGCGTCATTGGCTTGAAAAGGCCGACCTGATCGATCGTGCCGACGATCCGGCAGGCGATCTGCCTTATGGCGCCCAGCGCCGTCTCGAGATCGCGCGTGCAATGTGCACAGGCCCCGAATTGCTTTGCCTGGACGAACCGGCCGCAGGCCTCAACCCGCGCGAATCTGCTAAGCTGAACGAGCTTTTGCAGGGTATTCGCGCCGATACCGGAACCTCCATTCTCCTTATCGAGCATGACATGTCTGTGGTTATGGAAATCTCCGATCACGTCGTCGTCCTCGAATATGGTCAGAAGATTTCCGATGGCACGCCGGATCACGTGAAGCACGATCCGAAGGTCATTGCGGCCTATCTCGGCGTCGAGGATGAAGAAGTGGAAGAGGTGATCGCAACCGTCGAGCAGCTCGAAGGAGGCGCAAACTGATGGGCGATGCAGTCATGATGGGTCAACCGCTCCTTCAGGTGAACGGCGTCCAAACCTACTACGGCAATATCCGCGCGCTGGCCGGCATCGATGTCGAGGTCAACAAGGGCGAGATCGTCAGTCTGATCGGCGCCAATGGCGCCGGCAAGTCGACGCTGATGATGACGATCTGCGGCAGCCCCCAGGCCCGTAAGGGCTCGGTCGTCTTCGAGGGTCGCGAGATCACCCGTATGCCGACCCATGAAATCGCACGCCTGCGCATCGCGCAGTCGCCGGAAGGGCGTCGCATCTTCCCGCGCATGACGGTCATGGAAAACCTCCAGATGGGCGCAGGTCTCGACAATCTCAAATATTTCGCCGAGGACGTCGAGAAGATCTTCACGCTCTTCCCGCGTCTCAAGGAACGTCATGCCCAGCGCGGCGGCACGCTTTCGGGCGGCGAGCAACAGATGCTGTCGATCGGCCGCGCGCTGATGGCGCGCCCGAAGCTGCTGCTGCTCGACGAACCTTCGCTCGGCCTGGCCCCGCTGATCGTCAAGGGGATTTTCGAAGCAATCCGGAAGCTCAATGAGCAGGAAGGCCTCACGGTGTTCCTCGTCGAGCAGAACGCATTCGCGGCGCTGAGACTCTCGCACCGCGCTTATGTGATGGTGAACGGCAAGGTAACGATGAGCGGCTCCGGCAAGGAACTGCTCGCCAATCCGGAAGTCCGCGCCGCCTATCTCGAAGGCGGAAGACATTAGGTCGAAGGAGGAGTTTGATATGCAGGGACTTTTCTTCGAAAGCGATGACGGCGTCCGGGTTGTCATTCGCGCCCTCGTTGTACTGATTGGTTTCTGGACGGCCTGGCGAGCCGGCAAGGCGGTTGCGGACGGCTGGAACAATTATCCGCTCGCCGTGGTCTATACCTTCCTCCTTGCCTGGGCGATGCAGTTTCTACACCACGCCCTGTTCAATGGGCCGATGCTCAGCGCCTTCTATTACGGCATCGACTTCGTGACCTTGCTGGTCTTCTCGACGGCCGGCTTCCGCTTTCGCCGTACCAATCAGATGGTCAACAACTATTACTGGCTGTACGAAAAAACTTCCGCGTTTTCGTGGAAGGACAAACATTGACAGTCCGTTGAAACTAGGCATGAATTGCCTTCAGAGTGGAACAGCTTTCCTGGCGCAGTCAATGGTGGGTAATGCGCCGGGCCTTGGACCGGAACCCGCCCAAAAATTGGGAGTAACAATATGAAGAAGTCTCTTCTGTCGGCAGTGGCTCTGACGGCGATGGTCGCCTTCAGCGGCAACGCTTGGGCCGACGTCCTCATCGCTGTCGCTGGTCCGCTGACCGGCCCGAACGCCGCTTTCGGCGCTCAGCTTCAGAAGGGTGCCGAGCAGGCAGCCGCCGATATCAACGCTGCTGGCGGCATCAATGGCGAGCAGATCAAGATCGAACTCGGCGACGACGTTTCCGACCCGAAGCAGGGCATTTCTGTCGCCAATAAATTCGTAGCCGACGGCGTCAAGTTCGTCATCGGCCACTTCAACTCGGGCGTTTCGATCCCGGCTTCGGAAGTCTATGCCGAAAACGGCATCCTCGAAATCACCCCGGCCGCCACGAACCCGAAGTTCACGGAACGGGGCCTCTGGAACACGTTCCGCACCTGCGGCCGTGACGACCAGCAGGGCGCCATCGCCGGCAAGTATCTCGCCGACCACTTCAAGGACGCCAAGATCGCCGTCGTTCACGACAAGACCCCCTACGGTCAGGGTCTTGCAGACGAAACCAAGAAGGCGATGAATGCCGCCGGCCTGACGGAAGTCATGTACGAAGGCATCAACGTCGGCGACAAGGACTTCTCGGCCCTCATTGCCAAGATGAAGGAAGCTGGCGTCTCGATCATCTATTGGGGCGGTCTGCACACCGAAGCCGGTCTCATCATCCGTCAGGCCGCAGACCAGGGCCTGAAGGCCACGCTGGTTTCTGGTGACGGTATCGTTTCGAACGAACTGGCCTCGATCGCCGGTGACGCTGTCGCCGGTACCCTGAACACCTTCGGCCCCGATCCGACGCTGAACCCGGCGAACAAGGAGCTCGTCGAAAAGTTCAAGGCCGCCGGTTTCAACCCGGAAGCCTATACGCTCTACTCCTACGCCGCGATGCAGGCGATTGTAGGTGCCGCCAAGGCTGCCGGTTCGGTGGATCCTGAAGCGGTTGCCACAGCCATGAAGGAAAAGGGTCCGTTCCCGACGGTTCTGGGCGACATTTCGTTCGACGAAAAGGGCGACCCGAAGATTCCTGGCTACATCATGTACGAATGGAAGAAGGGCGCGGACGGCAAGTACACCTATGTGCCGCAGGGCATGTAAGCTTCGCTTGCATGTCGATAACATGATCTGATCGAAGCCCGGTTCCGACCGGGCTTCTTTCATTTTCGGGACATCTCAATCATGGTGCGCCTTATCGAGGCGAGGGGCGTGCCGGACCGGGGTTATTCGAAAGCTTGCAGCCGACATCGTGCCGGTGGCGCCCCGTTTCAATATCCCTCATATTTCATGCAGAACATGCGTCGCCTTCACGGCCGCCGACGCCCGGTTTTCGACGCCGAGTTTCACGTAGATCTGTTCGAGGTGCTTGTTCACTGTGCGCGCCGACAAACCCAGTATTTCGCCGATGTCACGGTTGGCCTTGCCCTTGGCGATCCAGAGCAGCACTTCGGATTCTCGTTGGGTGAGCGCAAAACGCTGGCGCAGCATCTCGTCGTCGCTACGCTGGCTGGCGGCGGTGAGGCGGAAGAGATATTCATCCGGGCCGATCGAACCGAGGAAGGCAAGCTGCAGCGCCGGCTGGCCGGCGTGGGTGATTGAGATGATGCCGTCGCGCCCTGCTGTCGTGCGGTCGCGCATCCAGCCGGCGATATGGCGGACGACGATCTCCATGCCATCGTCACTGCCCATGGCGGCATTGACCAACCGGGTCGCCTGCGGCGTCGACCATTGGATCGCGCCATCGCCCTTGACCGCCAGCAGATGACGGCCGGCGGCGTCGAGCGCAACGCGGGCGCTCTGGGCCGAGCGGGCATTGCGCAGATGGACGCGGATGCGGGCGCGCAGTTCGTCGATGTTGATCGGCTTGGTGAGGTAATCGACGCCGCCGGATTCCAGCGCGTGCACGACATGCTCGGTCTCCGTCAGGCCGGTCATGAAGACGACCGGCACCTGGGCTACAGTGGCATTCGCCTTCAGCCTTCGGCAGGTCTCGAAGCCGTCCATGGCGGGCATCACGGCGTCGAGCAGGATCAGATCGGGCGTGATCCGCTCGATGATGCCAAGCGCTGCCGTGCCTGAGGTGGCGATCAGCACGGAGAAGCCGGATTGTTCGAGCGCGTCTGTGAGGAAACCGAGCGCTTCCGGCGAGTCGTCGACCAGCAGAACGATGTCGCGAGGGAGGGCCGGCTCAGCCAATGGATTCCACCTTTTCGTCGAAGTCGTGCAGGAAGGTCATGTAGCCGGCCAGATCGAAGGCGGCCACATAGGGTTGAAGAGCCTGGGTGAATGGCCGATTTGCCTCCACCCTGGCAAGGTCCGAAAGCTTGGCTTCGATGCCCCTGATGTAACCGATCTCGCCGAGCCGCAGCAATTCCTGCACATGGGCTGCACCCGGGCCCAACATCGGCGCTGCGGCCTTTGCAGGAGCGGCGGGGGCGTCATCGGCATAGAACCAGTTCAGGCTGAGATGCAAGGCGAGCTTGTCGCGCAGCCGGCGGATGTCGATGGGCTTGCCGATCGCATCATTGTGGCTGTCGTCGCTGTCACTCAGAACCGTTGCATCGCCGATATTGGCCGAAAGCATCACAACCGGCGCTGTCTGGCCAGCCTCACGCAGACGCGAGACGAGCTGCCAGCCGCTCATGCCGGGCATCAGTATATCGACGAGGAACAGATCGGGCAGGATGCCGTCGATCAGCGTCAGGCATTCGGCCCCGCCTGCTGCCGTCAGCACGATGAAATCGAGCGGCGCCAGGATTTCGCGCATCATCTCGCGGTGATCCTCATTGTCGTCGACGACGACGATGGTTCGGCGCGGACCGTCGTAACCGACGATGCGTTTTTCCTGCGGCGGCGCGGCGGCGCGCATGACGGCGGACAGCATCAACCGCACACGGAATGCCGAGCCTTCGTCCTTGACGCTTGAGACCGCAATCTCGCCACCAAGCGTGTTGGTCAGAAGTCGGGTGATGGTGAGGCCGAGGCCGAGGCCCGGCATCGGCCGCACGCTGTCTGCCTCGCCCCGCTGGAAAGGTTCGTAGATGCGCGTCAGGTCCTTCTCGGCGATGCCGCGGCCGGTATCGGTGACGGTGAAGGTCGCGACCTGGCTGCGATAGGCGACATCGAAGGTGACGCTGCCTTCGTCGGTGAATTTGATGGCATTGGAGAGCAGGTTGACGAGAATCTGGCGCAGGCGCTTTTCATCGGTGCGGACGAATTGCGGCAAGGCGGGCGAGCGATCATGGATGAAGGCGAGCCCCTTTGCCTGCGCCTGCGGCCGAAACAGCTCGACGATCTGGTCGAGGAAGTCCTGGATGTTGATCTCGTTGGAATAAACCTGCAGGCGGCCGGCCTCGATCTTAGAAATATCGAGCAGGCCGTCGATCAGCCCCGAGAGATGTTCGGCGCTGCGGCGGATCACCTTGATCGAGGATTGGCGCGGCGCGGGGATCGTTTCGTCGCGTTCGAGGATCTGGGCATAGCCGAGTACGGCATTCAGCGGCGTGCGCAGTTCGTGGCTGAGGCCGACGACATAGCGGCTCTTGGCGCGGTTGGCAGCCTCGGCCGTCTCCTTGGCGTTCTGCAGGGCCGCATCGGTTTTCTTGTGGGCGGCGATTTCCCTGAGCAGCAGCGTGTTCTGGCGCGAGGATTCCTCCTCGGCGACGACACGGCTGTCATGGGCGAGCACATAGAACCAGCAGACGACGCCTGATATCACCGAGAAGACGAAGAAGACGATCAGAATGGTGCGATCGACAACTTCTGCCGTTTCCGGCGAGGCGGAGGCAACCTGATGGGCGATCATCGCCAGGATCGCGCCAATGGCGGTCAGCGACAGCGCTACGGCGATGGCGTAGCGGCCGAGGCGCGTCGTCAGCTTGCCCAGAATACTCTCCGGCAGCAGCGTCCTCGCGACCGTGCCCACCTGGGCGTTGAAATGCGCGGCCGGCTTGCACATGTCGTGGCAGCGGCTGTCGAGCGAACAGCAGAGCGAGCAGATCGGTGCGGCGTAGGCCGGGCACCAGGCCATATCCTCCGGCTCGAATGGGTGCTCGCAGACGGAACAGGTGATGTTCGTCTGGTTCTTCCAGCTCTGGCGAGGCTTGCGGGCGAGGTAGAATTTTCCCTTTGTCGCCCAGGCGAGCGCAGGCGTGGCGATGAGGGCTATGACGAGGGTAATATAGGGGGCGAGCGAAGCGGCTGTCTCGCCGAAGGTGCCGAAATGGGCGACCAGCGATATCGTCGCCGACAGCGTCATGGCGCCGAGGCCGACCGGGTTGATGTCGTAGAGATGGGCCCGCTTGAACTCGATGCCGGGAGGGGCAAGTCCCAGCGGCTTGTTAATGAAGAGATCGGCCGAGATCGTGCAGAGCCAGGCCATGGCGATGATCGAGAAGATGCCGAGCGTCTCTTCCAGCAGCCGGTAGATACCGAGCTCCATCAGGAGCAGGGCGATTGCGACATTGAAGACAAGCCAGATGACGCGGCCGGGATGGCTGTGGGTCAGCCGTGAGAAGAAATTCGACCAGGCCAGCGAGCCGGCATAGGCGTTCATCACGTTGATCTTGAGCTGCGAAACGACGACGAAGGCGGCCATCAGCAGCAGTGCGGCGTTATGCCAGGGCACCATGTAACCGAAGGCGGTCAGGTACATCTGCGCCGGATCGGCGGCACGGTCGAGAGGCACGCCCGAGGCGAGGGTCAGCACGACGAGGAACGAGCCGGCAAGCAGCTTCGGTGCGCCGATGATGACCCAACCGGGACCGGCGAGGAAGACGGCGAGGCGATGGCGCCACTTGCGCTGCGAGACCGGCGGCAGAAAGCGCAGGAAATCGGCCTGTTCGCCGATCTGCGACATCAGCGCCAGGATGACGGCGGAGGCGGCACCGAACTCAACCAGATCGAAGCGTGCGACGGTGCCGGGAGGACCGGAGGCATGGCGGATGCCGGCGAAGGCACGCCACAGGTCGAACTTTCCCCAGTCCATGAGGGCGATGAAGATGAAGGGCAGGATGTTCAGCACGATCCAGAAAGGCTGGGTCATCAGCTGGAACTTGCTGATCAGCCGCACGCCGTGTGTCACCAGCGGGATCACCATGACGGCGCTGATGATATAGCCGATCCAAAGCGGAATGCCGAGGGTGAGCTCGAGCGCCCCGGACATGATCGAGGCCTCGATCGCGAACAGCATGAAGGTGAAGCCCGCATAGATCAGCGAGGTGATGGTTGAGCCGATATAGCCGAAGCCGGCGCCGCGCGTCAGAAGATCGATGTCGACGCCGTGACGGATGGCGTATCGGCTGATCGGCAGACCGATCGCCAGCATGGCGATCGAGGCGACGATGATGGCGTAGAAGGCATTGGTGGTGCCGTAGGAGAGGGTGATCGCGGCGCCGATCGCTTCGAGCGCCAGGAAAGAAATCGCGCCGATCGCCGTCTGCGAAATGCGTTCGGAGGAAAAATGGCGGGCGCTCTTTGCGGTGAACCGCAGCGCGTAATCTTCCAGCGTCTGATTGGCGACCCAGCGATTATATTCGCGTCTCACCGGAATGATGCGTTGGCGCGCTGTCATGCCTTCTTTCCGGCACTCTCGTTGGGCTCATGTTTCCACCGCAGTTTTGGCGGGATGAACAGGAAAGGCAAGAGGCGAGCACTGGCGGATTCGCAGAACAGTAATATTTTTGAAGCGGCGCTGTCACATAAGCGCTCTAACCCTCCTGCCGTTCGTTCAACCATTTCGGGTACACTCATGTCTGTTTCAAAACTTTGCCGCCTGAGCACCGCTCTTGTCTGCCTCCTTTCGATCGCGCCATCGCTTGCCGCCGCCGAGCAGACGGCCGCGAAAGCGCCTTATGCTGAAACAGGAAACACCAATAAGCGCGGGGACGCCTGCTTCTCGACGGTGGACACCAATGCTGCCGTCCATCTTCTCTCCGGCTTCCTCGAAATCTGGACCCCACGCACGCCTTTCGTCGATGCCGCTGTGGAAGCCGCGGCCAAGGACAATTGCCCTGCAGTCGCCAAGACGGATTGGGATGGCATCCCCTTCAGCAAAACCGACGGCCAGATCGTCAATAAGCCAGTCCATGATGCGAATATCGCCTATGTCGTCAAAGTGACGAAGGCGCGGACGGCCGAGCAGGCGGTTGCCGCCTATCTCGACGACCGGCGCGGCAAGAATGCCAGCATCGTCGATGGCCTCGGTCCGCTGACGGATGCCTGGAAGGCCGGTTCCAAGCAGATCACCACGATCACTGAGGTGGCGGCCGACGCGACGACGGTCAAATATGACGACAAGGGTAACAATCGCGGTGCCGGCAGCAAAGCGGACACGGAAAACAAGACCGATGCCAATCCGGACATGGGCCTCGCCATCGACTTCATCAACGCCGCAAGCGGCGATGGCTCGACGGAGCCCGCCAAGCGCTATTTCAAATATGCCCGTCCCTATCGCTGGAGCCCGAATGTCTCGGTCGTCCCGACGCTCGAGCCCGCCAAAAGCAGCAAGCCGGTCGAGGACGGTGGCTTCCCCAGCGGACATACGGCGGAAGGCTGGCGGGATGCGCTCGCCATGGCCTATCTGGTGCCGCAGCGATTCCAGGAAATGATCGCGCGCGCCAGCGAAATGGGTGAAGACCGCATCCTTGCCGGCATGCACTCCCCCCTCGACGTGATGGGCGGCCGCATGCTCGGCACCGCCACGGTCGTCTATAACCTGAACAAATCCGACAATGCAGCGCTGAAGCGCGACGCTTACGCCCAGGCGCAATCATGGCTGATCGGCAAGTCGGGTGTTACGGATGCGGGTGCGCTCGAAGTCGCCGCCCATGCGGCGCCGCTTTCGGCGGACCGTTTCGCCGATCATGATGCCAATCGCGCTTACGTTCTGCAGCGCCTGAGCTATGGCCTGCCGACGATCCACGAGACCGATCAGCCGGCTCGCGTACCGCAGGGCGCCGAAGCGCTTCTGGAAACCCGTCTGCCCTATCTCGACGGCGAGCAGCGCCGCCAGGTGCTTGGCACAACGGAAATCGCCTCGGGCTATCCGCTTCTCGACGACGCGGAAGGCTACGGCCGCCTTAATCTGTTTGCTGCCGCTGATGGCTATGGCGCTTTCGGCCAGGATGTGACCGTCACGATGGATGCGGCAAAGGGTGGCTTCAATGCGATCGACACCTGGCGCAACGACATCGGCGGCAAGGGCAAGCTGGTGAAGCGCGGCAGCGGCATTCTCGGTCTTTCCGGCGCCAACAGCTATGCTGGCGGCACCGTGCTGGACGAGGGCGTGCTGATAGCCGGCTCTCCCTCGGCCCTCGGCGCCGGCGGGCTCACGGTCAATGGCGGTTCGCTCATCGTGTCGGCCGACAAGCCCCTGGCCGTGGGCGGCGACTATCAGCAGCTCGCCAGTGCGACGGCGAAGCCGACGCTCGGCGCGAATGGCGCCGGCACGCTGGTCGTTGCAGGCAAGGCAACGCTCGCCGGCGATCTTGACGTGGCACTTGCCCATGGCTTTGCGCCGGCCCCAGGAACGAAAATCGAAATCCTGAAGGCTGCCGCCATTACCGGCACCTTCGGCAAATTCACCATCTCCGGCCACAGGGCGACGCTGTCCTATGGCCCGACCTCAGTCACCCTAACGATCGACGACTAATAGCGGACCGACAGGGCATCCCCTTTGGTGGGGATGCCTTGCTTTCCCGGCCTGCGCATTCGACCCCTGTGCCTACGTCATTTTGCGTATGTGTTTTTGCGCTGCAGCACCCGATAGTCCCCTCGGCAACAGTTAACTCCGTTTCCGGCCTGTTGCGGAACAAGAGAGGGGATCAACCATATGAATCTCAAATCCACGTTTACGAGTGCCGCGATCGGCGCCGTCATGGCGGCGTCGGCTGCCTTCGGCGGTGCGGCTGCGGCCGATGATACGATCAAGGTCGGCGTGCTGCATTCGCTTTCCGGCACGATGGCGATTTCCGAAACCACGCTGAAAGACGCCATGCTGATGCTCATCGACGAGCAGAACAAGAAGGGCGGTCTTCTCGGCAAGAAACTCGAGGCCGTCGTCGTCGACCCGGCTTCTGACTGGCCGCTCTTTGCTGAAAAGGCGCGCGAGCTGATCGAAAAGGACAAGGTCGCCGCCGTCTTTGGCTGCTGGACGTCGTCCTCGCGCAAATCCGTCCTGCCCGTCTTCGAAGAGCTGAACTCGCTGCTTTTCTACCCCGTGCAGTATGAAGGCGAAGAATCCTCGCGCAACATCTTCTACACAGGTGCTGCTCCGAACCAGCAGGCTATCCCGGCGGTCGACTACCTGATGAAGACCGAGGGCGTGAAGCGCTTCGTGCTCGAAGGCACCGATTACGTCTATCCGCGTACAACCAACAAGATTCTGGCAGCCTATCTCGAATCCAAGGGCATCCCGAAGGAAGACATTCTCGTCAACTACACGCCGTTCGGCTTCTCCGACTGGCAGACCGAAGTCGCCAAGATCAAGGAGTTCGGTTCTGCCGGCAAGAAGACCGCCGTCGTCTCCACGATCAATGGCGATGCCAACGTGCCGTTCTACAAGGAACTCGGCAACCAGGGCATCAAGGCAACCGATATTCCGGTTGTCGCCTTCTCGGTCGGCGAAGAAGAGCTTGCCGGTCTCGACACGAAGCCGCTCGTCGGCCATCTGGCCGCATGGAACTACTTCGAGTCCGTGGAAAGCCCAGCCAACAAGAAGTTCATCAAGGAATGGCATGCGTTCACCAAGAACGACAAGCGCGTGACCAACGACCCGATGGAAGCCGCGTATATCGGCTTCAACGCCTGGGTGAAGGCCGTTCAGGCCGCCGGCACCACCAATACCGATGCCGTTCTCGACAATATTATCGGCGTCACCGTTCCGAACCTCTCCGGCGGCTATGCCACCGTCATGCCGAACCACCACATCACCAAGCCGGTGCTGATCGGCGAAATCCAGGCCGACGGTCAGTTCGAAATCGTCCAGCAGACGCCCGCCGTCGTCGGCGACGAATGGTCCGACTACCTGCCGGACTCAAAGGACCTGATTTCCGATTGGCGCAAGCCTCTCTCCTGCGGCAATTTCAATGTCGCCACAGGCAAGTGCGGCGGCAAGGGCTCCTGAGGAACCCCATCCGTTGAAAGCCTGAAGACTTCCGTCCGGAGCCGATCCGGACGGAAGCTCTGTCCTTACCGCTGCGCCGCAAGGCCGACGACACTCAAGGCGAGAGAGCCGATGTTTCGCGCCATCAAGATTTTCCTTCTGACATTTTGCCTGATGCTTTCCGGCTTGGCGCTTTCGGTGACCGGTCTGCGCGCCGAGGGCGACGTGCACGCTCTCGTCGATGCGCTCGGCGTCGGCGGCTTTCCCGAGCGCGATGCGGCCATCCGGGCGCTTGCCGCTTCCGGGGATTCGCATGTCAGCCGGATCCTGCAGCAACTGAGCGACGGCCAGCTCTACGTCAATTCGGAAGGCGGTCCTGTGCTCGTGCAGGGCGGCACGGAGGACGAGCCGACCTATTCCGACCCGATCAGCGGCGAGGCGGTCGCCGACATCGACCCCGACATGATGTCGAAGGTCAAGATCAACAATTCGCTGCGCACCACGATCACGACTGTGATGAGCCAGCTGACGCTTTTGAGCCCGGATCGCTCCGCGCGGCTCGCAGCGGCCGAGGGCATGCTGAGGGATGCCGATCCCGCCAATCTCGAGCTCCTGAATTCGGCTCTTTCAGCCGAGAAGGACGGCGAGATCAAAAACACGATGGAAGCGGCGCGGGCCGTGATGGTGCTGAAGAGCGATGCCGGCATCGAGGAGAAGCGGGCTGCCATCGACATGATCGCCGCCCGCGGTGGCCGCGATGCGCTGACGATCCTGACGACGGCGATGGCGAACGCCCCTGACGATCTGAAGCCCGCGATCCAGACGGAGATCAATTCGATCAACCGCGACCTGGCGCTCTGGGACGTCGTCCAGAACGTCTGGTACGGCCTGTCGCTCGGCTCTGTCCTGCTGCTCGCCGCGATCGGCCTGGCCATCACCTTCGGCGTCATGGGCGTCATCAACATGGCGCATGGCGAGATGGTGATGATTGGCGCCTATACGACTTACGTGGTGCAGGAATATATCACCTCGGCCTTTCCATCGCTTGCCGATTATTCGCTTGTTTTCGCGGCGCCGGCCGCCTTCGTCTTTACCGGATTCGTCGGCCTCGTCATCGAGCGCGTCGTCATTCGTTATCTCTACGGCCGCCCGCTGGAAACGCTGCTTGCCACCTGGGGCGTGTCGCTGATCCTGCAGCAGGCGATCCGTAGCTATTTCGGCCCGACCAACCGCGAGGTCCGCAATCCCAGCTGGATGTCCGGCGCCTTCGATTTCGGAGGGCTCGTCATCACCTGGAACCGGCTCTGGATCATCGTCTTCTCGATGGTGGTATTCCTGACGCTCCTGATGCTGCTCAAACGCTCCGCCTTCGGCCTGCAGATGCGCGCCGTCACCCAGAACCGCCGCATGGCCTCTTCGATGGGCATCCGCACCGGCTGGGTCGACGCCTTCACCTTCGCGCTCGGTTCCGGCATCGCCGGCATGGCCGGCGTGGCGCTCTCGCAGATCGACAATGTCTCGCCGAACCTCGGCCAGAACTACATCATCGACAGCTTCATGGTCGTCGTCTTCGGCGGTGTCGGCAATCTCTGGGGCACGCTGGTCGGCGCGCTGTCGCTCGGTGTCCTCAACAAGTTCCTCGAGCCCTTCGCCGGCGCGGTGCTCGGCAAGATCCTGGTGCTCGTCCTCATCATTCTCTTCATCCAGAAGCGCCCGCGCGGGCTCTTCGCACTCAAAGGAAGGGCGGTGGAAGCATGATAACGGCCTTCCTTCTCCGGTCTCTCAATCGCAGGATCTCTGTTGCCGTCGCGCTGCTGCTGGCGGTCGCCATTCTGGTGCCGGTCTTGAACCTTGTGGCCGGCCCGAGCCATCCGCTGCACATTCCGACCTATATCATGGCGCTGTTCGGCAAATATCTGACCTATGCGCTGCTGGCGCTGGCGCTCGATCTCGTCTGGGGCTTCTGCGGCATCCTCTCGCTCGGCCACGGCGCCTTCTTCGCGCTCGGCGGTTATGCGATGGGCATGTATCTGATGCGCCAGATCGGCTCGCGCGGCGTTTACGGCGATCCTCTGCTGCCCGACTTCATGGTGTTCCTGAACTGGAAGGAGCTGCCCTGGTTCTGGTACGGCTTCGACCACTTCTGGTTCGCGGCGCTGATGGTGCTCGCCGTACCGGGCCTGCTCGCCTTCGTCTTCGGCTGGTTTGCCTTCCGCTCCCGCGTCAACGGCGTTTACCTCTCGATCATCACCCAAGCGATGACCTATGCTCTGCTGCTTGCCTTCTTCCGTAACGACATGGGGTTCGGCGGCAATAACGGCATGACCGATTTCAAGGATATTCTCGGCTTCAACATCCAGGCGGACGGCACGCGCGCCAGCCTCTTTGCCGCGACCGCGATCTTCCTGGCGCTGTCGCTGACGATCGCCTCGGCAATCGTGCGTTCGAAATTCGGCAAGGTGCTCGTCGGCGTGCGCGATGCGGAAAGCCGCACGCGCTTCCTCGGCTACCGCGTCGAGCATTTCAAGCTCTTCACCTTCGTCGTTTCGGCGATGATGGCGGGCATTGCAGGCGCGCTCTATGTCCCGCAGGTCGGCATCATCAATCCCGGCGAATTCGCGCCCGCCAACTCGATCGAAGTCGTTATCTGGACGGCGGTCGGCGGGCGGGGAACGCTGATCGGGCCGATCATCGGTGCGATCCTCGTCAACGGCGGCAAGACGATCTTTACCGGCCTCTTTCCGGAGTTCTGGCTGTTTGCGTTGGGCGGCCTCTTCGTCGCCGTGACGCTGTTCCTGCCGAAGGGCGTCGTCGGCACGATCTCGTACTATTTCGCGAAGCGGAAGACCGCCTCTGAGCCCGCGCCGCTGCCGGCGCAGGAAGACGGCATCGAGCCGAAAATCCAGGCAGCGGAGTGAGCGCCATGATTCCCGACGTCAAACCGAACAGTGTGCTTTATCTCAGCGGCGTCTCCGTTTCCTTCGACGGCTTCAAGGCGCTGAATTCGCTCTCGATCGTCATCGAGCCCGGCGAGCTTCGCGCCATCATCGGCCCGAACGGCGCCGGCAAGACGACGATGATGGATATCATCACCGGCAAGACACGGCCCGATGAGGGCGAAGTGTTCTTCAACGGTGCGATCGACCTGACGAAGAAGGACGAGGCCGATATCGCCCAGCTCGGCATCGGCCGAAAATTCCAGAAGCCGACGGTCTTCGAAAGCCATACGGTCTGGGACAATCTGGAATTGGCGCTCAACCGCCGCCGCTCGGTGTTTTCGACGCTGTTCTACCGGCTGTCAGGTGAGGACAAGGCACGCATCGAGGAGATCCTCGAAACGGTGCGGCTGACTCACCGGCGCGACGAACTGGCCGCCAACCTCTCGCATGGGCAGAAGCAGTGGCTGGAGATCGGCATGCTGCTGGCGCAGGAGCCGAAGCTGCTGCTCGTCGACGAGCCGGTGGCCGGTATGACCGACGCGGAAACGGCGGAGACGGCGATCCTGCTCAAGGACATTGCCAAGACCCGCTCGGTCGTCGTCGTCGAGCACGATATGGGCTTCATCCGCGACCTCGGCGTCAAGGTGACCTGCCTTGCGGAAGGCTCAGTGCTGGCTGAGGGATCGATCGATTTCGTCAGCTCCGATCCCAAGGTGATCGAGAACTATCTGGGGCGGTGATCAATGCAACTTAGAGGCTTGAACCCGACAAGAGAAAACGCTCTAAAACGGGTGGGGTTTATTGTGGGGCTTCATCATGGCTTTTCTCGGCATTCTGGTCGTAGCGATCAGCGGCGCGGCCGTTTGGTATTGGCGTTTGAAAATGATGCGTGAGGCGGGAAGCGAGATCATCGATTCCGTCGAGCGCATGCGGGGCGTCTATAAGCGCGGAAAATTGCGAAAGCAGGCAGCGGCAGCGCCGCTGGCGTCGATCGCCGATCCGGCGATTGCGGCGGTGGCCTTCTTCTTCTGCCTCGCCAAGGAAAAGCCAATCCATCTCGACGCTGCGAGAGATGTCGTCCGCAACCGCATGAAAGGCATCATCCGGCCGGGCGACATGGAAGAGGTTCTGGTTTTCGGTGAGTGGGCGTCGAAGAACGTCACCAGTCCCGAAGATCCGATCCGCCGGTTCCGGGATCTTTGGCTAAAGGCGCTGGACATGCAGGAGCGCCAGCAACTGATCGGCATTGCCGAGGACGTGGCCGCGGCCGGCGGCGAAAGAACAGACGAACAGGAGCACGCCTTGCAGACGCTGAGGCGCACACTGATGAACTGATGGGGAATGGGTGAAGGGATGCTGACAGTCGAAAACGCAAATCTGCATTATGGCGCGGCGCAGGCGCTGCGCGGCATCTCGATCAAAGCGGAGATGGGCAAGATTACCTGCGTGCTGGGCCGCAACGGCGTCGGCAAGAGTTCCCTTCTGCGCGCCGTGACCGGCCAGCATCCGTTGTCGGCCGGCACCGTCACCTTCAACGATACAAGGCTGAATGGCCTGCCGCCCTTTGCCCGGGCCAAGCAGGGCATCGGCTACGTGCCGCAGGGACGCGAAATCTTTCCGCTGCTGACGGTGAAAGAAAATCTCGAAACCGGCTTTGCACCGCTCGGCCGCCGCGACCGCAACATCCCCGACGATATCTTCAGCCTCTTCCCGGTGCTGAAGTCGATGCTGTCGCGTCGGGGCGGCGATCTTTCCGGCGGGCAGCAGCAACAGCTGGCGATCGGCCGCGCCATGGTGACGCGGCCGAAGATCCTCGTACTCGACGAGCCGACCGAGGGCATTCAGCCGTCGATCATCAAGGATATCGGCCGGGCGATCCGCTACCTCCGCGAATCCACCGGCATGGCGATCCTGCTCGTCGAGCAATATCTGGATTTCTGCCGGGAGCTTGCCGACTACGTCTACATCATGGATCGCGGCGAGATCGTGCATGAAGGGCTGGCGGAGACGCTGGATACCCCGGAAGCCCGTCGTCATCTGACCGTCTGACGGGCAGATGCCGCGTTTTGCGGCAGTGGGAGCCTTACTTCGCCGATCTGCCGCATCTTCCGGGCGGCATGGGAATTGCTTGCTTTCCGTCATCCGCGCGATGAAATGAAAAGCGGTGGCGCGACCGAAAGGGACGAGATGACGATTGCGGCGGCCAGCACGAGACCACAAAGAGCGGAGGGACGCGGGCATCTGGCGGCAAGGCTGCTCGATGGCCGTACGCGCCTCCGTGAACTCTATCAGGAGGGCGCGGCGAAGATCCGTCTGCCCGATACGTTCGATGCCTCGATGGAAGCCGTCATCATCAATACCGCGGGCGGGCTGACTGGCGGCGACCGGATGGACTGGAACGTCGTTGCCGGCGCCGGCACGAAGATCGACGTCACCACCCAGGCCTGCGAGAAGATCTACAAGGCATCGGCTGGAGCCGCCGAGGTGACGACCCGCATCGAAGTCGGTGCGGGAGCGCGCGTCGACTGGCTGCCGCAAGAAACGATCCTCTTCGACCGCGCTTCACTTTTCCGCCGGCTCGATGTCGATCTCGACGGGCGCGCCGAATTCCTGGCCGTCGAGGCGGTGCTGCTCGGCCGCAAGGCGATGGGCGAGGCGGTGGAGACGGGGCTCTTTCGCGACCGCTGGCGCATCCGCCGTTCGGGCCGGCTGATCCATGCTGAGGAACTGATGCTTTCCGAAGGTATTTCGGCGCTGGCTGCGCGCCAGGCCGTGCTTGGCGGGCAGGTCGCGTTTGCGACACTGCTCTATGCCGGGCCGCTGGCGGAAGCCTATCTCGGCAAAGTCCGGCCGCTCGTCGAAGGGCCGATGGGTGGCGCCAGCGCCTGGAACGACAAGCTCGTCGTGCGCCTTGCGGCAGCCGACGGCTTCTCGCTCAGAAAAATCCTGATCCCGGTCATTTCCACCTTGCGCAATGGTGCGCCTGTGCCGAAAGTCTGGAATCTATGAATTTAAGCACGAAGCAGATGGGCACGTAATGAACCTCACTCCGAGAGAAAAAGACAAGCTGCTGATATCGATGGCGGCGATGGTGGCGCGGCGGCGGCTGGAGCGCGGCGTCAAGCTGAACTATCCAGAGGCTATCGCGCTGATCAGCGATTTCGTCGTCGAGGGCGCGCGCGACGGCCGTCCCGTCGCCGAGCTGATGGAGGCCGGTGCCCACGTGATCGGCCGCGACCAGGTGATGGAAGGCGTTGCCGAGATGATCCATGACGTGCAGGTGGAGGCGACCTTCCCCGACGGGACCAAGCTCGTCACCGTGCACGAACCGATCCGGTGAGGACATAGCATGCTGGAGCTCAGGCCCAATTGTGAATGCTGCAACAAGGATCTGCCGCCGGAAAGTGCGGAGGCGCGGATCTGCACCTATGAATGCACCTTCTGCGCCGATTGCGTGGCCGGCGTGCTGAAGGGCGCCTGCCCGAATTGCGGTGGCAACCTCGTCGTCAGGCCCATTCGGCCGGCAGCGATGCTCGCCAAAAATCCTGCGTCGACGAAACGTGTGCTGAAAGCCGAGGGCTGCGCGCCCAGGGCGGCTTAGGGAGAACTCTATGATTCCGGGCGAGATCATTGCCGCAAGCGGCGACATCGAACTCAATGCCGGCGCGCCGACGGTGACGCTGGAAGTTTCCAATACCGGCGACCGGCCGGTGCAGGTGGGCAGCCACTATCATTTCGCCGAGACCAATGCCGGGCTTGCCTTCGACCGCGCGGCGGCGCACGGGAAACGTCTCGATATTCCGGCGGGGACGGCCGTGCGCTTCGAGCCGGGACAGACGCGCTCGGTGACGCTGATCCCGCTTTCCGGCAAGCGCGAGGTCTATGGCTTCCGCCAGCTGGTGATGGGCAAGCTTTAGAACAACGGGAGAGGTGAATGCGTCTGAATATTTGCCTCATTGGGGCGGCGATGCTGTTTGTGGCCGGCGGTGCGTCCGCGCAGGATGTCGATTGCAAGAATCCGGAGACGCAATCGGATATGACCTCCTGCGAAGAGGCGCGCCATGAGGCTGCCGACAAGGCGCTGAACGAACAGTACAAGAAGACGCGTGCCGCCATGGTGGCAATCGACAAGGATCTCGACGGCGATATGAAGGGCGCGGAAAAGGCGCTGGTCAAGGCGCAACGCGCCTGGATCGACTATCGCGACGCAGAATGCGATGCCTTCGGCTTTCAGGCCCGCGGCGGCACGATGGAGCCGATGCTGGTTGCCGGATGCCTGGCCGAAGAGACGGACAAACGCACGAAAGAGCTGAAACAGCTCGAAGACACGATGAGCAACTAGGGTGATCAAAAAGATCGTAATTGTCGGCAATGGCGAGGTCGGGGAAGGACAGGCAGGCATCATCGATGCCGCCGATTTCGTGATCCGCTTCAACGATTGCCGCTCCTACGGCGCCGGCGGCAGCCGCACGGATGCCGTTGCGGTCTGCAATACCGGCCGGCCGGCAAAGGCAATGCTCGGATCGCCCGCGTGGCGCGCTCATCCCGGCATCATCGCGGCGCGCGAAATCTGGAGCGTGCGCGACCCGGAAAAATTTGCCGCGATGCGGGCGCCGCTTGGCGTCTCGCGTCCCGAGCTCGACGATTTCTGCGACGACTATACGGATGCGTTCGCTGCCTTCTGCGCGGATGCCGGCAAGACGCATGTCGTCATCGGCAAGGCGGTCCACGAAGCCGTCGACGTCTCGCTTTCGGCCTTTGCGCCGGCGCCCTATGTGGTGCCGAGCAGCGGCATGATCGTCATCGCCGAGGTGCTGGGCAAATATACCGAGGCCGAGGTGATGCTGGCCGGCTTCGGTCACGCCGGCTGGGAATGGCACCCGTTTGCTGCCGAACGGCAGCTTGTCGATAGCTATATTACCGCCGGCCGCCTCATGCGGCTCGGCGAAAAAACACTTGTCTCTTCCTCCCACGGAGCCTGATGAATGCCCTACAAGATCTCCCGCGCCGCTTATGCCGGCATGTTCGGACCGACCACCGGCGACAAGGTGCGCCTTGCCGATACGGAGCTCTTCATCGAGATCGAAAAGGATTTCACCACCTATGGCGAGGAAGTGAAGTTCGGCGGCGGCAAGGTGATCCGCGACGGCATGGGCCAGAGCCAGGTGACGCGGGCGGACGGCGCGGTCGATACCGTCATCACCAACGCGGTAATCGTCGATCATTCCGGCATCTACAAGGCCGATATCGGGCTGAAGAGCGGACGCATCGTCGCGATCGGCAAGGCGGGCAATCCTGACATGCAGCCGGGCGTCAATATTATTGTCGGCCCGGGCACGGAGGCGATCGCCGCCGAAGGCAAGATCGTTACTGCGGGCGGCATGGACAGCCATATCCACTTCATCGCGCCGCAGCAGATCGAAGAAGCGCTGATGTCTGGCATGACCTGCATGCTCGGCGGCGGCACGGGGCCGGCGCATGGCACGCTTGCCACCACCTGTACGCCAGGCCCCTGGCATCTCGCCCGCATGATCGAGGCGGCGGACGCCTTCCCGATGAACCTTGCCTTTGCCGGTAAGGGCAATGCCTCGCTGCCGGGAGCATTGACCGAAATGGTGCTGGCCGGCGCCACCTCGCTGAAGCTGCACGAAGACTGGGGCACGACGCCCGGCGCCATCGACTGCTGCCTGTCGGTCGCCGACGAATACGATGTGCAGGTGATGATCCACACCGATACGCTGAACGAAAGCGGCTTCGTCGAGGATACGATCGGCGCCATCAAGGGTCGCACCATCCATGCCTTCCACACGGAAGGGGCGGGCGGCGGCCATGCGCCCGATATCATCAAGATCTGCGGCCAATCGAACGTCATCCCGTCGTCCACCAATCCGACGCGGCCCTATACGGTCAACACCATCGCCGAGCATCTCGACATGCTGATGGTCTGCCATCACCTGTCGCCATCGATCCCCGAGGATATCGCCTTTGCCGAAAGCCGTATCCGCAAGGAGACGATTGCGGCGGAAGACATCCTGCATGATATCGGCGCCTTCTCGATCATCTCGTCCGATAGCCAGGCCATGGGCCGTGTCGGCGAGGTGGCGATCCGCACCTGGCAGACGGCCGATAAGATGAAGCGCCAACGCGGCCGGCTGAAGGAGGAAAAGGGCGATAACGACAATTTCCGCGTCCGCCGGTATATCGCCAAATACACGATCAATCCGGCGATCGCCCACGGTCTCAGCCATGAGATCGGCTCGGTCGAGGTCGGCAAGCGCGCCGACCTCGTGCTCTGGAACCCAGCCTTCTTCGGCGTGAAGCCCGACATGGTGCTGCTCGGCGGTTCGATTGCCGCCGCCCCGATGGGCGATCCGAACGCCTCGATCCCGACGCCGCAGCCGGTGCATTATCGGCCGATGTTCGCCTCGTATGGTAAGAGCCTCACCAATTCCTCCGTCACCTTCGTCAGCCAGGCCTCGCTCGACGCCGGCCTGAAGAGCCGGCTCGGTGTCGGCAAGGAACTCGTGGCGGTGAAGAATACGCGCGGTGGCATCTCCAAGGCATCGATGATACACAATGACCTGACGCCGAAGATCGAAGTCGATCCGGAGACCTATGAAGTCAGGGCGAACGGCGAACTGCTGACCTGCGAGCCGGCGACGGTGCTGCCGATGGCGCAGCGCTATTTCCTGTTTTAGGCCAGCATCCGTGCATACGCGGCGGCTGATGAGGACGGGCATCCGCTGGCTGTTGCGGGCCCTATTCCTGCTTCTGATGCTGGCAGCGGGCGGGACCTTCATTCCCCGGCCGCTGATTGCTCCGGTCAAGGCGTCGTCCGCGGCGCCAACCCACCGGGTGCTTCTGCTGTCGGGACCGATCCACACCGATATTGCCATTCCGCTCGATGCGGAGACGCGGGCTGCCTTTTCCTTTCTCGACGATCCCGATTTTCCGCTCGATCACCCGAATGCGGAATGGCTCGTGGTCGGCTGGGGCGGCCGCGCCTTCTATCTGGAAACACCGACCTGGGCTGAGCTGAAGCCGCTACCGGTGCTACGGGCGCTGACGATCGACCGTTCGGTGCTGCATGTCGATCTCGCCGGCCATATTGCCGAGCCGCAGCCTGATGTTACCGCATTCGATATTGGTGACGATGAATTGGCGCGGCTGCGCCAATTCGTCGCGGACAGCTTCGTCGGCAATGCGGGCGAGATCGCGCCGATCCCGGATGCGGGTTACGGGGAGATCGATCGGTTTTTCGAAGCCAAGGGATACTTCAATGCCCTCTTCGGCTGCAACACCTGGACTGCCGCTGCACTCCGTTCGGCGGGGCTTCGAACTGGCTTATGGAACCCGCTTCCACAATCATTGCGATTGTCTATTGGTGTCTACAATTGACGCACCCGCCGGCTTGTCCAGTCTCAAACGAAATTGTGAACGGAACTCTCTGTTCGGTTGTAAAAATCACTAGGAAAACTCAAAATTTTTCCAGTAACACCATTCTGAAACAGACCCGCGCAAGACCTCAACAAAGCTTTTATATATCAGTTGATTAGCTGCTTCCGTGCTCTGTTCGATTTAGGGATTGGAGATTTGCAGCCCCTGCTAGAAAAAATCTCTCCACCGAATCGTCTGAAATCGTTCAAATTTTAACGCATCGATTAAGACACCCGCAGTAATTGCGCTCGTATCAATGCGTTGAAACGCCGGGCAGGAAGGTCGATTCTCATGAGGAACTGGATGTCGCTGCAGGCCGATTTTGGCGATTTTCAATATCGCAGGCACGTCTATGTCTTTGCGCTGAAGATGAGCTTTCTTGCCGTCATTTTCTCCGGCGGCATCATTGCGCTGACGATACCGCCACTCGGTTTTCTCGGGCTGCTGCCAGTGACCCTTTCGCACGCGATCGGCTTCGGCGCCATTTTTTCCTGGCTTGTCGGCGGCACGGTTTCCGGAATGCTGTCGCTGGCCACAGGCTTCACCATGCATGAGCTGACGCTATCGCGGGCGAAGTTCGAAAAGCTCAGCCGCACGGATACCCTCTCCGGCCTGTTGAACCGGCGCGCCTTCACCGAGGCGCTGGATCGGATCGAAGGCGACGCCTCGCTCGTCATTTTCGACGTCGACCGTTTCAAGGCGATCAATGATCGCTTCGGCCATGCCTGCGGCGATGCGGTTATCACGGCGGTTTCGGCGGTGCTGATCACCGCCTTCGACGAATCGTCCGTCGTTGCGCGCCTTGGTGGCGAGGAATTCGGCGTCATCGTCTCCGGCGAACCGCTGGAGAAACGGTTGGAGCGGATCCAGGCCGTGCAGGCCGATATCGCCGGCAGGCCGCTTGTGGCAGATGGGAACCATATAGCCATCACCATTTCCGGCGGCGTGGCCGATCTCATTCCTGGGCGCAACAAGCAGCAGGTTTATGCCTCGGCCGACCGGGCGCTTTATCTCGCCAAGGCGCTCGGACGCAATCGCGTCGTGCACGAGAGGGAGGGGCTGCATCATGCCTGGCACGGACTTGCTGAAGCTGGTCCCGACGCGGAGGGCAGGCGACTGGGCAGCGACAACGTGATGCAGGCCTACGGGATATAAAAGCCAAGCTGCCAACGAAAGGCCATTGGCGCTTGCATCGGCAAGAGCTATTTTGCATGGTCGTCCTTTCAGCAAAACGGACATGTCATGCAGCGCGTTACCTCCTACCTTCCTGCCGGAACCCCGTCCTCCCATCCGACCGCCCAGGTCAAGCTGCCGCATGATCTGCGGCACCTGCGCCGCAAGCTGCTGCATCTGGAAAATGGCGAGATGGTCATGCTCGACCTCAAGGATCCGGTGCTCTTCGCCAATGGCGACCTGCTGGTGCGCGAGGATGGGGAACTGATCGAGATTCTGGCTGCCGACGAGAAACTCTTCGAAATTCGCGGACGCGACCGCACGCATCTCGTCGAGCTTGCCTGGCATCTCGGCAACCGTCATCTTGCCGCCCAGATCGAGGAGGACCGCATCGTCATTCTGCGCGATCATGTCATTCGCACCATGCTGCAGGGGCTCGGCGCCACCGTGCTCGATATCGAAGAGCCCTTCCAACCTGCGCGCGGGGCCTATCATTCGCATGGCGGACATTCGCATGACCACGGGCATGCTCATCATGACCGCGGGCACAATCATAATCCTGAACATGACCATGATCACACGCATGATCACACCTGCGACCATGATCACGACCATGGTCATGGGCACGGGCATCACGGCCACAAACACGACTGAGGCTCAATGAGCGAAGATCGTGAATTGCAGGCACTGCTGCGCCTCACCGCATGGCTTTCACCGGCCTTTCCGATCGGCAGTTTTGCTTATTCGGGTGGGCTGGAGCGGGCGGTGGCCGATGGGCTCGTCACCGACGCGGGCTCGCTTGCGGACTGGATCGGCACGCTGATCGGCCGTGGCTCGGTCTGGAACGATGCGGTGCTTCTGACTGAGAGCCATAGGCGCCATGTGGAGGCTCCAGGCCTTGCCGAAGTCGCTGCGCTTGCCGAAGCGCTTGCCGGATCGCGTGAGCGCCGTCAGGAAACGATGCTGCTCGGCGAGGCCTTCCTCTTGGCGGCGCGAGCCTGGCCGGATGAGGTTTTCGAAAGGCTGCCTGGCAAGACCGCCTACCCCATCGCGGTCGGAGCGGTTGCGGGCGCCCATGGCATAAGACCGGAGAAGGTGCTCGCGGTCTTTCTGCATGCCTATGCCTCGCAGGCGGTTTCGGCAGGCATCCGACTTGGCGTCGCGGGGCAGAGGGATGGGATTGCCATACTTGCCGGGCTTGAAGAGCAGATTGCCGGGATCGCGCGGCGGGCGGCAGCCTCAACCCTCAACGATCTCGGTTCGGCGACGGTGCAGGCCGATATCGCCAGCTTGCGCCACGAAACCCAGTCGACCAGGCTTTTCCGCTCCTAACCTACCAAATTACCCGCAACTGCGTCATTTGACGGTGGCGCGTGCCGGCGGCCTCGCTATCATCGGAATCCTATTGGAGTACGACATATGAAATCACGAAACGGACCTCTGCGCGTCGGCATCGGCGGGCCGGTCGGCTCGGGCAAGACGGCGCTGACGGAAAAGCTCTGCAAGGCGATGCGCGACGACTATTCCGTCGCTGTCGTCACCAACGACATCTACACGACCGAGGATGCCGAGGCGTTGGTGCGCATGCAGGCACTGCCTTCGGACCGCATCGTCGGCGTCGAGACGGGCGGCTGCCCCCATACCGCCATTCGCGAGGATGCGACGATCAATCTTCAGGCCATCGCCGGCCTCAATGAGCGGATTCCCGATCTCGACGTCGTCTTCATCGAATCCGGCGGGGACAATCTGGCGGCAACCTTTTCGCCGGATCTCGCCGATATCACCATCTATGTCATCTCCGTCTGCCAGGGCGAGGAAATCCCGCGCAAGGGCGGTCCGGGCATCACCCGCTCGGACCTGCTCGTCATCAACAAGAAGGACCTGGCGCCTCATGTCGGCGCCGATCTCGAGGTGATGGACCGGGATGCGACGCGCATGCGCGCCTCACGCCCCTTCGTCTTCTCCGACATGAAGCGCGGCGACGGCGTCAGCTCGATCGTCAGTTTCCTCAGAGAACAGGGCGGGCTCTGACTGGTCGAATCTGCCGCGGCAGATCGATCACACTGACGGCGGCAAGAACGACAAAACGAACGGGACGGGAGTAATCTCCCGGCCCGTTTCATTGTCTGGATTTGGCTTATTCCGCTGCGAAGGGCGGCAGCCGCAGAACGTTGGTGTCGTTGCCTTTGGCGTTTTTGCGCTTGCCTTCCGGCTTTTCGATCGCGGTCAGGCGCTCGTCCAGCGCATCGATGTCGCTGCGGTTCTCGCGGGTAACGCGAGTGAGATCCTCGCGCGACAGCGGCAGGTCCTCCTCGTCCTTCCTGCCGACCAGACGGCCGAACATCCAGCCGAGCAGGCGGGACAGGTCGTCCATGATCAGGAAGAAGGACGGCACGACGACGAGCGACAGCACCGTCGAGACGATGATGCCGCCGATCACGGCGATTGCCATCGGCGCGCGGAACGAGCCACCTTCGCCGACACCGAGCGCCGACGGCAGCATGCCCGCCGACATGGCGATCGAAGTCATGATGATCGGCCGGGCACGCTTGCGGCCGGCTTCGACCATGGCCTCGACACGGGCCATGCCCCGATGGCGCATCTCGATCGCAAAATCGACGAGCAGGATGGCGTTCTTGGTGACGATCCCCATCAGCATCAGAATGCCGATCATGACCGGCATGGACAGCGGATTGCTGGTGATGATCAGAGCCGCCGCGACGCCACCGATGGCAAGCGGCAGCGAGAACAGGATGGTGAAGGGCTGGATCACGTCCTTGAAGAGCAGGATCAGCACCGTCAACACCAGCAGGAGACCCATCAACATGGCGTTGACGAAGCTCTGCTGCATCTCGGTCTGCACCTTGGTATCGCCGCTTTCGGCAAGGTGCACGGAAGCCGGAATGTTGGCCGCCTTGACGATCTCGCGGAAGCGCGCCGAGGCCGTGTCGAGCGCCACCCCCTGAGGCAGGTCGGAGCCGATCGAGACGACACGGTTGCGGTTGTTGCGCTTGATCGAGCTTACGCCTTCCGAATAATCGATATTGGCGACGCTTGCGAGCGGAACGGTGCCGCCGCTGGCCGTCTGGATCTTCAATGCCCGGATGGCCGCGAGGTCGCGGCGCATGTCGAGCGCGGCCTGCACCCGGATCGGAATCTGGCGGTCGTCGAGCGAGATCTTGGCAAGGGCCGCATCGACATCGCCGATGGTGGCGACGCGGATGGTCTCGGAAATCTGCTGCGGCGTGATGCCGAGGCGGGCGGCCTCGTCCTTGCGCGGGTAGACCTGCAGTTCCGGACGGGGCAGGGCGCCGTCGGCGCTGACATTGGCGAGCAGCGGATCGGCGCGGAGCTTCGATTCCAGAATGCCGACGGCGTCGTTCAGGTCCTTCTCGTTCTTGGAAAGGAAGTTGAAGGAGAGGTCGCGTTCGCCGCGGTCGTTGAGCTTGAGGATATGGACGTCGGGAATATCGCGCAGCTTGGCGAAGACCTCCTTTTCAATGTTCCATTGCGGACGTTCACGGCCGTGAACTTCGACCTTCGGCAGCATCGGGCCGATGACGGGGATGTGGCCGAGCACGTCGTTGACCACCTTCTTGACCAACGACTGGTCGAGCTTGTCGAGCGCGAGCGTGATCGTCGCGCGGCGCAGTTCGAGTTCGCCCTTCGGCGATGCGCCGCCGAGGACGAAGATGCTTTCGACGCCGTTGATGTCCTTGACCCTGTCATAGATCGCATCAGTCGTCTTCTCGGTGTCGTCAAGCCGCGCATTCGGCGGCAGTTCGACGGAGAGAACGATACGAGAGGCGTCTTCCGGCGGCAGGAAGCTGCCGGGCACGAACATGAATAGCGATATGACCGAACCAACCGTGAAGAGGAGGGCCACGATCAACGTCGTATAACGCCAATACCACTTGCGAGTCGTGCCGGTGACAAGGCGCGTATAGCCCTTCATCAGCAAGCCGTCATTGTCATGATGGTCGTCAACGCCGTCTTCGGCGCGCATGAGATAGGCGGCCATCATCGGGGTAATGAGGCGCGCCACCATCAGCGAGAAGAAGACGGAGAAGGCGACGGTCAGGCCGAACTGGATGAAGTACTGGCCCGGAATGCCCGGCATGAAGGAAACCGGCACGAAAACCGCGATGATGGTGAAGGTGGTGGCGATGACGGCGAGGCCGATTTCGTCAGCCGCCTCGATCGCCGCCCGATAGGGCGTCTTGCCCATCTTGATATGGCGGGCGATGTTCTCGATTTCCACGATCGCGTCGTCGACCAGGATACCTGTCGCGAGCGTCAGGGCGAGGAAGCTGACGAGGTTCAGCGAGAAGCCCATCATGTCCATGACCCAGAAGGTCGGGATCGCCGAGAGCGGCAGGGCGATGGCCGAGATCAGCGTTGCCCGCCAGTTTCGGAGGAACAACAAAACGACGATGACGGCAAGCAGGGCGCCTTCCAGCAGCGTGTGGATGGCGGCTTCGTAGTTGCCGTAGGTGAAATAGACCGAATCGTCGATCATTTCGATCTTCACGTTCGGATTTTCGCTTCGCACCTTATCGAGGCTCTGCGCGACCGTCTCGGCGACGCTGACCTCGCTGGCGCCCTTCGAGCGGAAGACGCCGAAGGTTACCACCGGCGTGTCGTTGAAGCGCGAAAAGGATTTCGGCTCCTCATAGGTGTCCTTGATGACGCCGAGATCGGACAGCTTGACGAAGCGTCCGCTCGGCAACGCAATCGTCGTGTCTGCGAGTTCGGCGACGTTGCGGGCGTCGCCAAGAACGCGGATTGCCTGTTCGCTGCCCGCCACCTGGCCGCGACCGGAACCGAGATCGATATTGGTGCCGCGCAACTGATCGTTCACGCTTGCGGCGGTGATGCCGTACGCATCGAGTTTGCCTGGCGTAAGTTCGATGCGCACTTCGCGCTCCGCGCCGCCGTAACGATCGACGCGGCCGATGCCGGCCTGGCCCTGCAGGGCGCGCTTGATCGTGTCGTCGACGAACCAGGACAGTTCTTCGAGCGACATGTCGGGTGATGACACGGCGAAGGTCTGGATCGCCTGGCCCTCGACATCGACCTTGGTAACGATCGGTGCTTCGGCCGTTGCCGGCAGATCGCTGCGAATGCGGTCGATCGCGTCCTTGACGTCCTGCACGGCCTGTTCCGTCGGCACCTCCATCCGGAACATGACGTTGGTCTGCGAGCTGCCGTCGGTCACCGTCGACTGGATTTCGTCGATGCCGGTGATGGAGGCGATCGCGTCTTCGATCTCCTTCGTCACCTGCATTTCGAGCTCGGCCGGCGAAGCGCCGCTTTGCGTAACGCTGATCGAGACGAGCGGTACGTCGATGTTCGGGAAGCGCGTGATCGGCAGCGTGTTGAAGGACTGGATGCCGATGAAGATCAGCAGGCAGAAGGCCAGCAGCGGTGCGATGGGATTTCGAATGGACCAGGCTGAAAAATTCATCGGATGGTCTCTTTAGTTGGAAGCCGAGGGCTGTTCGCGCACCGGCGTGATGTGGTCGCCGTCGCGGACATAAGCGCCCGCCTTGGCGACGACCTCGTCGCCGCTCTTCAATCCATTGACGATCTCGATATAAGCGCCGTCCTGGATGCCGGTCTCGATTTTGGCGAATTTCACCACGCCGTCTTCGACCTTCCGGGCGGAGGAGCCTTCGTTGCCGGTCAGCACCGCCGTCAGGGGAAGCGATACGCCCTCGGTTTCGCGGACGATGATCTCGGCGCTGCCATACATGCCGGAACGCGCCTTGCTGTCGTCGTCGATGGAGATATGGACGAGACCGAGGCGGGTCACCGAATCGACGGTGGGTGAAACCAGGCGCACGGCGCCGGAAAGCTTTTCGCGGCTGCCGGATAGCGATATCGTCGCCTTCTGACCGGCCATGATCCTGACGATGTCGCTTTCGGCGACTTCGGCGACAAGCTCGATATCGCCGTCGCGGATGATGGTGAACAGCGGATCGCCATTGCCGGCGGCAATCGCGCCGACCTTGGCATTCTTTGCAGAAACCACGCCTGCAACCGGCGTCTTCACGTCGGTGCGGGCGAGCTTCAGATCGGCGTCGGCGATCTGGCTGTCGAAGACCTTCAGATCGGCTTCGGCGACCTCGATCGCCTGTTCGGCGGAGACGACGCGGGCATTGGCGGCAGCGGCGGTCGCATCAGCCTGTTCGACCTGGGCGGTGGAAACCGTGCCCTTCTTGACCATTTCCTGGGCGCGGGCCTGTTGCTGTCTTGCCTGCTCGGCATTGGCCTGCGCCTCGATGAGCTGGGCGCGTAGCTGGGCGAGGCTAGCCTCGCCCTTGGCCTTCGTCGCCATCATCTGGCTTTTCTCCAGGACCAGCGCGTCATCGTTGAGGGTCGCCAGCGTGCTTTCCGCCTGAACCTTGTCGCCGATATCGGCTTTCAGCGTGCGGATCGAAAGGCCTTCGACCTGCGGCTGGATATAGACTTCCTCGACGGGCTTGACCGTTCCGGTGCCGATGACACGGTCGACGAGAGTACGGTTCACAGCTGTGGTGACGACGATCGCTGGCAGGTTCTGCTGCGGCTTTGCGACCGGCGCCTCCTGCGAAAACGCGGTGGATGCAGCCAGCGCCGCTGCAAAAAGGGTGGATGCGCCTAAAATTCCAGTCGGCTTGCGTGCCATGCGTTTTCGTCCAATCTCGTCATAAGCTTAGCCGAATTCGCGCGTCTGCCATTGAGCTCGCGACCAGGCCACTGCCTTTCCTGCATTCTCAGGGGTATCCACACATCATTTGCCGTCTTCATCCCTCGCCGGCAAATCGGCTTCTAGTTGGTATCGATTTGCTCGATATGCAAGCCCGGCAGAAAACAATTCCCCATGAGCCGATAATAATTACCATCAGAACCTGAATCAATCGTCGTAGGGTTATGCGAACATGACGATGATTGATCCTGCTTCTCTCCTAATGACGTTTGACGCCAGATAAATGCGACAGGTGCAAGGCATTTTTTATCAGTGGGGAAAACGAAACGCGCGGGAAATGTCCCCCGCGCGTTCCTAAAATGCTGCTGTCCTTACTTGGATGCGGCGTCGGTGATCTCGTGCGTCCAGGCGCCCGATGGCTCCTTGCTGATGATCTTCTGATCGAGCAGTGCCTTTGCCGTGCGGGCATAGAGCGCCTCGTCCAGCTTGCCGGAGCCGTCGCCGACCAGCTTGGCGACTTCGCCCATCATGCGCTTCTGGTGGTTCTCGTCCTGGCCGCCATTGTCCATGACGATCTCGGCGGCTTCATCGGGGTTCTCGGTCGCGTATTTCCAGCCCTTCATCGAGGCGCGGACGAATTTGACCATCTTCTCCTTGAAGGTCGGGTCCTTCAGCTTGTCTTCCATCGCGTAGAGACCGTCTTCGAGAAGGTCGTTGCCCATCTGCGTATAGTTGAAGACAGTCAGTTCCTCCGGTTTGAAGCCGGCATCGATCGCCTGCCAATATTCATTATAGGTCATGACGGAGATGCAGTCGGCCTGCTTTTGGACGAGCGGCTGCACGTCGAAGCTCTGCTTCAGCACGGTGACGCCGTTCGGGCCGCCTTCGGTGGAGAGGCCGAGCTTGTTCATCCAGGCGAAGAACGGATATTCGTTGCCGAAGAACCAGACGCCGAGCGTATGGCCCTTGAAGTCGGCCTCGGTCTTGATAGGGCCGTCCTTGCGGCAGATCATTTCCAGGCCGGATTTCTGGTAGGGCTGGGCGATGTTGACGAGCGGAACGCCCTTTTCGCGGGCAACCAAAGCGCCACCCATCCAGTCGACGATGACATCGGCGCCGCCGCCGGCAATCACCTGCTCAGGGGCGATATCAGGGCCGCCCGGCTTGATCTCGACGTCGAGGCCTTCCTCCTTGTAGAAGCCCTTGTCCTTGGCGACATAATAACCGCCGAACTGGCCCTGCGTGACCCATTTCAGCTGCAGAACCACCTTGTCGGCGGCCATCGCATGGGCCGCCGCCAGCGACATGGCGCTCGCCATCATTGCAACCATCAACTTTTTCATTTTCTTGTCCTTACCCTCTGAAGTTATGCCCGGACCCCATTTGCGAAGCCCGCGCGCGCCTAGCCACCACGGATAGACGGATGCCAGAACGTCACCGCCCGTTCGGTCAGGGCGATGACACCATAAAAGATCGAGCCGGCCAGCGCCGCGACAGCGATTTCCGCCCACACCATGTCGACATTCATGCGGCCGATCTCGGTGGAGATGCGGAAGCCCATGCCGACGATCGGCGTCCCGAAGAATTCCGCAACGATGGCACCAATCAGCGCCAGCGTCGAGTTGATCTTCAGTGCGTTGAAAATGAAGGGCATGGCTGCCGGCAGCTTGAGCTTGAACAGCGTCTGCCAGTCGCTCGAGGCGTAAGTGCGCATCAGGTCACGTTCCATGCTGCCGGAGGCGGCAAGGCCGGCGACGGTGTTCACCAGCATCGGGAAGAAGGTCATGATGATGACGACGGCGGCCTTCGACGGCCAGTCGAAACCGAACCACATGACCATGACGGGCGCGATGCCGATGATCGGCAGGGCTGATACCATGTTGCCGATCGGCAGGAGACCGCGGCGCAGGAAGGCGATGCGGTCGGCGAGCACGGCGACGATGAAGCCGCTGAGGCAGCCGATGACATAACCGATCAGCACCGCCTTGAAGATCGTCTGCCTGACATCCGCACCGAGAATCGGCAAGGAGGCCATGATGCGCGCGCCGATGGCGCTCGGCGGCGGCAGAATGATGAAGGAGATGCCGGCACCGCGCGTAATCGCCTCCCAAAGGATGAGAATCCAGACGCCGAAAATCGACGGAATGAGCAGTTCGAGCACCGATGTGCCGAAGGCGGCGGCAGGCTGCGCTTTCGACAGCTCGGTGACGCATCGCCAGGCAAGCAGCCAGGCAGCGAAGAGCAGCAGGAAGTAGGCTCGGGTCGCGGTGCCCTCGTTGCCGGAAAGGGTCGCAAGCAGCAGCCAGGCGGCGCCATGCGCACCGATGAACAGAACGGTGGCGCGATAGGCCGGCTGCTGCGGTGCAAAGGACAGGAGAGCGGCCGCGGCGATGACGATGAAGATGAGGCTTGCGGTGCCGTCGGTTAAGGGACGGGCCGCGCCCTCGGCCAGAAGCGGCAAGGTTGCCAGGGCTGCGACGCAGAAAAGAAGAGCGGCCGCGCCTTGCCAGGAGAAGCTCAGACGTTTCATGCCGGCCTCCCGCCCATAGCGCGGTCGACGATCTTCGCCGCCAGGCCGACAATCGCGACCAGAACGCCGGCAAGCAGCGAGCCGGCGACCAGCGCCGCCCAGATATCGATCGTCTGGCTGTAATAGGAGCCGGCGAGCAGCTTCGAACCGATGCCTGCAACCGCGCCCGTCGGCAATTCACCGACAATGGCGCCGACGAGGCTTGCTGCGATCGCGACCTTCATCGAGGTGAAGAGAAACGGGATCGAGGCAGGGACGCGCAGTTTCCAGAAGGTCTGCATCGGGCTGGCGTTATAGGTTCGCATCAGATCGAGATAGAGGATTTCGGGCGACCGCAGCCCCTTCACCATGCCGACGGCGACCGGAAAGAAGGAGAGGTAGGTGGAGATCAGCGCCTTGGAGACGAGGCGGGAGGCGTCGGAATCGAGGTTCAGCAGATGCGCCAGCGCATTGTCGCCGGTCAGCACGTTGTAGGAGATGATGACGATCATCGGCGCGATGGCGAGAATCGGTATCGTCTGGCTTGCCACCAGCCAGGGCATCAGCGAGCGGTCCATGGCGCGGTTGTGCACGATCAGCACGGCGAGAAGAATGCCGAGCAGCATGCCGAAACCGAAGCCGAGCAGGGTGGAAGAGAGTGTCACCCAGCTGTGGTAGACGAGACTGCGGCTGCTCGAAAGGCTGCGCAGGACAGTGTTCTCGTAGACATTCTCAGCCACCTGATGCGGCGCCGGCAGGATCGGCTTCGGCTGCGCCAGTGTCTTGCCAATGAATTCCAGCGTGGTCGGCGTGACGCCGGCGCGGCTGTCCATGTCGCGCTGGAACGGCGCGTTCATGAGAATGGCGGCGACATACCAGATGGCGATGAGCGCGAGCAGGATGGTGGTGACGGGGACGATCTTGTTTTTGAAGGTATCGGGTTTCATAGGGTCTGCCCCCATTTTGGGGCGTCGAATGCGTAGCCACCCCCCTCTGCCCTGCCGGGCATCTCCCCCACAAGGGGGGAGATTGGCAAGCGGATAGCGCATCGGTCCCCCGTGGTCCGACGCTGGATCAGGGGGCTTTGATTGTTTGGGGAAGCCGGTTCGGCATATCGATCTCCCCCCTTGTGGGGGAGATGCCCGGCAGGGCAGAGGGGGGTAACCCTCGGACTCAATCGCCTAAACCTCATGGCTATGCCCCGTCCTCAGCCCCTCGCGGACGCGATGGGCGATTTCCAGGAATTCGGGGGTGTCGCGGATGTCGAGCGGGCGCTCGGCCGGCAAGGTGGAGTCGATCACGTCGGTGACGCGGCCGGGGCGCGGCGACATCACCACGATCTTGGTCGAGAGGTAGACAGCCTCGGGGATGGAGTGGGTGACGAAGCAGATCGTCTTGTTGGTGCGGGCCCAGAGTTTCAGCAGTTCTTCGTTCAGATGGTCCCGGACGATCTCGTCGAGCGCGCCGAAGGGTTCGTCCATCAATAGCAGGTCGGCGTCGAAGGCGAGCGCGCGGGCGATCGAGGCGCGTTGCTGCATGCCGCCAGAAAGCTGCCAGGGGAATTTCTTTTCGAAGCCGGAAAGACCGACGAGGTCAAGCGCCTCGGCGATGCGCCTCGTCCGATCAGCGCCGCCATAACCCATGATTTCTAAGGGCAGAGCGATATTGTTTTCGATGGTGCGCCAGGGATAGAGCGCCGGCGCCTGAAAGACGTAGCCGTAGGCGCGGGCCTTGCGGGCTTCTTCCGGCGTCATGCCATTGATCGAGATATCGCCTGATGTGCTCTTTTCGAGATCGGCGATGACGCGGAGGAAAGTGGTCTTGCCGCAGCCGGACGGGCCGATGAAAGAGACGAAATCGCCCTTGCGGACATCGAGATTGACATTGCTCAGCGCCCGCACCGGGCCGTCATTCGCCTGGTAGGTGAGACAGAGGTCCTTGGCGGATACGACGGAGGGTGCTTGCATCAATGCGACCGATCTTGTTTTCCCCGCCGCAGGGCGGTTTGCATGTTACCATCGCTGCCGGCTTTGCCGGCGGCACAATTCTTGGAGGAAGAAAATGGACGCGACATCAAAACCCACCTGCCACATCGTTCGTCCCAAGCACGCCTATGACGGCAAACAGGGGCTCAGCTATTTCGAAGGGATCGCGGCCGAGACGGTCGGCGCCAAGGGGATCTGCATGCATCTCTTGACGATCCCGCCCGGCGTGCGTGCGAAGGCGCACCTTCACGAGGCGCACGAGACGGCGATTTACGTGCTCTCCGGCGAGGCTCATACCTGGTATGGCGACCGGCTGGAGCATCACGTCATCACCCATGCCGGCGAGCTCTTCTACATCCCGGCCGGCGTGCCGCATATGCCCGCGAATCTCAGCAGCACGCCCTGCACGGCGGTCATTGCGCGCACCGATCCGCACGAGCAGGAAAGCGTCGTGCTTCTGCCGGAGCTGGACGCGTTGGTGCCGGCGTGAGGTCATCCGCATGGAGACGCCGTTCTCCGGTTGATGGCCGTATCGTTATGCGCCATCGTCATACGCCGGTTGCCGGGATGCCCGTGCGTTCCACCTTGCGCGGAGAGGTGATCTCCTTCCAGGTGGACAGCGCCTTGCTGACCGCTGTGACCGGTTCGCGCCTGACGAACTCGCCGTGGCCCTCGCGGGTCTTGACCGTGCTTTCCTCGATCGCCACCACGCCGCGCGTCAGCGTGAAGCGCGGCAGGCCAGTCACTTCCTTGCCTTCGAAGACGTTGTAGTCGATCGCCGACTGCTGAGCCTTGGACGAGATGACCTTCGAACGGTTCGGGTCCCAGACGACGATATCGGCATCGGCGCCGACGAGGATCGCGCCCTTCTTCGGATAGATGTTGAGGATCTTGGCGATGTTGGTCGAGGTAACGGCGACGAATTCGTTCATCGTCAGCCGGCCGGTGTTGACGCCATGCGTCCAGAGCATCGGCATGCGGTCTTCGAGACCACCGGTGCCGTTCGGGATCTTGGTGAAGTCACCGACGCCGAAGCGTTTTTGCGCCGTAGTGAAGGCGCAGTGATCGGTGGCGACCACCTGCAGCGAACCGGAGGCAAGTCCGGCCCAGAGGCTGTCCTGATGCTGCTTGCTACGGAAGGGCGGCGACATGACGCGGCGGGCGGCATGGTCCCAGTCGGGATTGGAATATTCGCTCTCGTCGAGCGTCAGGTGCTGGATCAGCGGTTCGCCGTAGACGCGCATGCCCTTGGCGCGGGCGCGGCGGATCGCCTCGTGCGCCTGTTCGCAGGAGGTATGGACGATATAAACCGGGCAGCCGGCCATGTCGGCGATCATGATGGCGCGGTTGGTGGCTTCGCCCTCGACCTCGGCGGGGCGGGAATAGGCATGCGCTTCGGGGCCGTTATTGCCCTCGGCGAGCAGCTTTGCCGACATCGAGGCGACGACGTCGCCGTTTTCGGCATGCACCAGCGGCAGAGCGCCGAGTTCGGCGCAGCGCTGGAACGAAGCGAACATCTCGTCATCGTCGACCATCAGCGCGCCCTTGTAAGCCATGAAGTGCTTGAAGGTGTTGATGCCCTTGTCGCGGACGATGGTCTCCATCTCCTTAAAGACCTGCTCGCTCCACCAGGTGACCGCCATGTGGAAGGAATAGTCGCAATTGGCACGAGTCGACTTGTTGTCCCACATGGTCAGCGCTTCGAGCAGCGACTGGCCGGGGGCGGGAAGGGCGAAATCGACCACCATGGTCGTGCCGCCGGAAAGCGCCGCGCGCGTGCCGCTCTCGAAATCGTCGGAGGAATAGGTGCCCATGAAGGGCATTTCGAGATGAGTGTGCGGGTCGATGCCGCCGGGCATGACGTAACAGCCGGAGGCGTCGAGCGTCTCGTCGCCGGAAAGGTTCGGACCGATCTCGACGATCTTGCCGCCGTCGATCTTGACGTCCGCCTTGTAGGTGAGGTCGGCGGTGACGATGGTGCCGTTCTTGATGACTGTGGTCATGGCTGCTGTTCCTCTTCCCTGCGATCTTGTTGCTGTTATTGCTCGGCTGCCATCGTGGGCGCGCCACTTCGCAGGAGCGCCGCACCCAGGGCGATAAAGCTGTAGACGGCCTGCTCGCTCAACTCATCGCGCGCGTCATGCTCTTCCTCATAGTACCAGTCGGGTTGGTCAACGACATCAGCGCCGCCGACTGACAATGACCAAAAACCATCGCTTTCGCGAAAGTAGAAATCCTTGCCATCGATCAGCCCGGTCGACTGGATGGGCTGGCTGCCCTTGGGACGTTCGATCAGTATGCCGGGCTCGGAGGGGCCGAGTTCGATTCGAACAACGCCGGACCCAGGTCCATAGAGAGAGTAGGTTTGGTGGGGCGCATCTGAGTCGCGGTCATCTGAATTGGCCAGTTGAACACCAGAAGGTTTATATCGCCAAAAGCTCGATATTTGCGAAAGCCTGATCCGCTCGCCTGCTGCATTGATGCCAATATAGAAGATCTGCACGCTAGGGACGTCACCCCATGGTCCTTCGCTCACCGGAGTCACATTGGCGGTGGCCCATGCGAAGTCGTCGGCAGTCCGCTGGTTATAGAACTTAAAAGCATCAGCATAATCGAGATAGGTCGTTGGCAAATCGGACGCCATCACGCCACGATCTCCGCCGTCTCGACCACCGCATGGAACAGCACATCGGCACCCGCCGTCGCCCATTCCTTGGAAATCTCTTCCGCCTCGTTGTGGCTGAGCCCGCCGACACAGGGACACATGACCATGGTGGCAGGCGCGACCTTGGCGGCCCAGCAGGCGTCGTGGCCGGCGCCGGAGATGAGGTTCATGTGGGTGTAGCCGAGCCGTTCGGCGGCGGAGCGGACGGCGGTGACGAGTTTTTCGTCGAAGGTGACCGGTGCGAAATGGCCGATCGCCTCGATGGAACAGCCGACGCCCAGCGCATCGCAGATGCCAGGGGCTTCGGCCTCGATCTTCGCCCGCATGCGGTCGAGCTTGACCTTATCGGGCGAGCGGATGTCGACGGTGAAGACGACCTTGCCCGGCAGCACGTTGCGGGAATTCGGCGAGAAGAACACCTGGCCGACGCCGCCGACGGCGCCCGGCTGTTCGCCCATCGCGACGGTCTGCACCATTTCCAGGATGCGTGACATGGCAAGGCCGGCATTGACGCGCATGTTCATCGGCGTCGAGCCGGTATGGGCTTCCTTGCCGGTCAGCGTGAATTCCAGCCACCACAGGCCCTGACAGTGGGTGACGACGCCGATCTGCTTGTCTTCGGCTTCGAGGATCGGACCCTGCTCGATATGATATTCGAAATAGGCGTGCATCTTGCGGGCGCCGACCTCTTCGTCGCCGACCCAGCCGATGCGCTTCAGTTCGTCGCCGAAGAGATTACCCTCGGGATCCCTGCGGTTATAGGCGAATTCAAGGCTGTGCACGCCGGCGAAGACGCCTGAAGCGAGCATGGCCGGTGCAAAACGCGCGCCTTCCTCGTTCGTCCAGTTGGTGACGACGATCGGATGCTTGGTCTTGATGCCGAGGTCGTTCATGGTGCGCACGACTTCAAGCGCCGAGAGCACGCCAAGCACGCCGTCATATTTGCCGCCGGTCGGCTGGGTGTCGAGATGCGAGCCGACATAGACCGGCAGGGCATCGGGATCGGTGCCGGGGCGGGTGGCGAACATCGTGCCCATTTGGTCGACGCCCATCGTCAGGCCGGCTTCGTCGCACCATGTCTTGAAGAGGCTGCGGCCTTCGGCGTCCGAATCCGTCAGCGTCTGGCGATTGTTGCCGCCGGCAACGCCGGGGCCGATTTTCGCCATGTCCATGAGACTGTCCCAGAGACGGTCGCCATTGACGCGCATGTTCTCGCCTGGTGCTGCCACCATTCTACAAGCCCTCACCTGTTTGCGGCAGTCATGCAAGGGGCATGCCCACCTGTTCCCATGGTCCTTTCCCGCGCCTGTTGTTGGTTTTGTCGAGCGCCGGAAAATCGCCAGTTGCCTTTGTTTTTCATCTGGCGGATATTTGACCGATTGGTAAACATTACAACTTCCACCGCGGGGCTCAAGACGAAAATCACGAAATTTGCCGATAAAAATGCGGGCAGTTGCTCAAGAAAGCGGCAGGGGCCGCCTCTGCCGAAACGTGAGGGAAGAAGTTGAATATCAAGGGGAAACAATAGCCGATGGCTATTCCGAGAGCAGCGAAGACCCTGAGGCGAACGCGAATCCAGGAGGAGAAGGAAGAGCAGATTCTGGAGGCGGCGCTCGACGTGTTTTCGGCACGCGGCTTTCGCGGTTCGACCATCGACCAGATCGCCGAAGTCGCGGGCATGTCGAAACCCAATCTGCTTTATTATTTCCGCACCAAGGAAGCGATGCACCGGGCGCTGATTGACCGGGTCCTCTATACCTGGCTGGAGCCGCTGCGGGCCTTCGACGCCGAGGGCAATCCGGAAGAAGAAATCCGCAGCTACATCAGGCGCAAGCTGGAGATGGCGCGCGACTTTCCGCGCGAGAGCCGGCTGTTCGCCAATGAGGTGCTGCAGGGCGCACCGCATATCGAGGACGAATTGAAGGGGCCGCTGAAGCAACTGGTCGACGAGAAGGCGGAGGTCATCCGCGCCTGGACGAAATCAGGCAAGATCGTCGAATGCGATCCCTACCACCTGATCTTCTCGATCTGGTCGACGACGCAGCATTATGCCGACTTCGACGTCCAGGTGCGCGCTGTGCTGGGGCAGGAGCACGCCGGCGACGAGCGGTTCGAAGACGCGGCGCGGTTTCTGGAACAGCTCTTCATCGGCGGTCTGCGGCCGGATTCCCCTCGGCCCTGAGGCCTACCCCTTCTTGAGCAACGGCACCTGGGCAAGAAGATCCGTTATGCCTTCGGCTGTATAGGGCTTCTGTAAGACCGGCGCATCCGAATGGCTGTTCGCCTGCGCTATGCCTTGGCCATAACCTGTCGCAAAGACGAAGGGCATGCCTTCGGCAGCCAGCCGGTTGGCGATCCCCAAGCTGGTCTCGTCGCCGAGATTGACATCGAAAAGCGCGAAGTCGAAAGACTGCCCGGTCAGGATTTCCATGGCATCGGCGACGCTCGGAGCCATTGTCACGTCGGCGCCCATGCGGCGCCGGATGTCTTCCCCGTTCATGGCGATAATCCTTTCCACCAGTAGGATCTTCAGACCCGAAAGCGGTTCTTGATCGGTGGAGACGGGCTTGTGTTCGCCAATGCCGGCCGGCGATCCACTGCTCTGCCCAAGCGCAGGCGCCACCTATGGCGCGAGCGCTCTTCAATCCATCAAGCGAGGCAGATTTGCCGCCAATATATCGATGGCAAGGCGGACCTTCGGCAGCATCACCGGTGATCTCGGCCACACGGCATAGGCTTCAAAGATGTTGGACGGCACATCGGTCAGAACCCGCACGAGTTCACCTGATAGGACCCTGTCGCGCACGAGCCAACAGGTCAGCCAGGCAAGCCCCCGGCCTTCGACTGCGGCGTCCGCTATCGAGGCCAGATCGTCGAGCCGCAGCCGCGATTTCGGCAGGACTTCGCGCGGGGGGCCGACCGCCGACGGAAAAATCCAAGCCCTATCGCTGTTGCCCCTGCGATAGATGATACCCTGATGGTGGGCGAGCTCGTCGAACGTTTGCGGCACGCCATATTTTTCCAGGTAGGTAGGCGAGGCGCAGACCGTCATGGACTGCCGGGCGATCGCCCGCGCCATCAGGTCGGGATTGTCCTTCAGCGGGCCGTTGCGGACGGCAAGATCGAAGCCGTCTTCCAGGAGGTCGACAACGCGGTCGCTGAAGGAGAAATCAAGTTCGAGATCCGGGTGATCATCGAGCAGGCGGGTTAGAATCGGAGCGGCGCAATGACGTCCGAACAGCACCGGCATCGACACCCGCAGCCTGCCGCGGACCGCGCGCCTGCCCGATTCGAGCTGGGCCTCGCCGATCCGGATTTCTTCGATGGCTCTGAGGCAGCGCTCATAGAAGAACCGGCCTTCCTCGGTCAGGCTTTGGGTCCGGGTCGTACGGTTAAAGAGCCGGACGCCGAGCCTCTGTTCGAGTCGGGCGATCGTCTTGCTGACTGCTGAACGCGTAAGATGAAGCCGTTCGGCGGCGGCTGAGAAACCGCCGGCTTCGGCCGTCTGGACAAAGATCGAAATCCCCTTCAGCTGCTCCATATTTGTTTCCATGACGGCACCATTCTGTCAATTTAATATCGCAACAGCGGACAGATTTTCAACGATATATCTGCTGCTCCTCTATCGAGAAGGAGCAGAAAGATGCAGACCACAAGGCAGTGGCAAACCGGCGCCATCGGACCGGAAGCCGATCTTAAGATCGGCGAAGCCAGAATCCCCGACGTGTCGGGCACGATGATCCGTGTGCGGACGCAGGCGGTCTCTCTCAATTTCCGTGACAGGCTGGTGCTCGAGAGCGGCATGGGCCTGCCGCTGCAGTTTCCCTTCGTGCCGGCCTCCGACATGGCGGGTGTGGTCGAAGCCGTCGGGCCCGACGTCACCCGATTCAAACCCGGCGACCGGGTGATCTCCACCTTTTCCCCAGACTGGATCGAGGGTCGGGGACCGGGCACGGCCCACACTCCGCATTACCAGACACGGGGCGGCTTCTATCCGGGCGTGCTGTCCGAACATACCGTGCTTTCCGAAGAGTGGTTCACGCCTGCGCCGGCAACGCTCGATGCCGGCGAAGCGAGCACGCTGCCCTGCGCCGGCCTGACCGCTTGGTTTGCCCTCATTGAATGCGGCAGGCTCAAGGCAGGCGAAAAGGTGTTGGTGCAGGGAACCGGCGGTGTCGCGCTCTTCGGCCTGCAGATCGCTAAGGCGCATGGCGCCGAGGTCTTCATTACCTCAGGCAGCACCGAAAAGCTCGAGCGGGCGTCCGCTCTCGGCGCCGATCATCTGATCAACCGGCACGAAGGCGATTGGGTGGAGCAGTTCTATCAATTGACCGGGAATTACGGCGCCGACCACGTGCTTGAGATCGTCGGCGGACCGCATCTCGGCCAGGCGCTGAAGGCTGTGGCGGTCAACGGTCGGATTTCGGTGATCGGCGTATTCGAGGGTTTTGATGTCTCGGCGCCCGTAGCGCCTTTGCTTCTTAAGGCGCCTGTCGTGCAGGGAATAACGGTCGGCCATCGCCGGGCGCTCGAAGATCTGGTGCGCGCCGTGGACCAGACCGGGCTCAAGCCTGTCGTCGACAGGCGTTATGCCTTCGAGGAACTGCCGCAGGCGCTCGATCATCTCTATCGAGGCCCCTTCGGCAAGATCGTTATCGAGTTTTGAAACATGCGCTCCCCTCGCCTCGGGGAGGGGAGCGTTCTGCTATTCGGCAGCGACGGCGCCGCTTTCGAGGGCGAAACCTTCATCGACCCAGCCGGTCATCCCGCCGATCATCAGCTTCGCCTTTAGGCCGAGCTTGGCGAGGCGGAGAGCAGCCTTATCCGCGCCGTTGCAGTGGGGACCGGCGCAATAAACGATGAACAGCGTCTCCCTCGCCCACTCCGACATGCGGTGCGCGGTCATCTTGCCGTGCGGAAGGTTGATCGCACCCGGCACGTGGGATTGTGCAAACAGGGCCGGTGAGCGCACGTCGAGGAGAACGAAGTCGACCATGGTGCGGGCAAAGGCGGTATGGACATCCGAGCAATCGGTTTCGAAAGCGAGCTTGGCGGCATAGTGGGCGGCGGCGAGATCGGGCTCGGCGGCTGGTATTTCGGCGACAGGGCTTGCCATCGGTCTTTCCTTTCCGTGTTGGAATTGCAGCCTGGTATCGCTGATGGTAGAGCTTCGCGAAATTGGCCATCATGACTGACAGCGTAAAGATCATGCCAAACATATCTCCGAACACGAACGGACCGCTGGTCGCGGTGCTTGCCTATGACGGGCTGTGCACGTTCGAATTCGGGATAGCCTATGAGGTCTTCGGCCTGCCGCGTCCCGAGATGGGTGAGGGGTGGTATCGCTTCTCCGTCTGCGGCATCGAGCCGGGGCCGCTTCGCGCTGCCGGCGGATTGACGGTCGCGGTCGACAAGGGGCTGGAAGTGCTCGATGCGGCGGACCTGATCGTCGTTCCCGGCTGGCGGTCGATCGATGCGACGGTGCCGGAACCGCTTGCCGCCGCTCTCAAGGCAGCGCATCAGCGCGGCGCGCGCATCATGTCGCTCTGTTCCGGCGTTGCGGTTCTCGCAGGCTCCGGACTGCTTGCCAGCCGCAGGGCGACAACGCATTGGCGCTATGTCGCCTCGATCGCGGCGCGTTATCCGGACATCACGCTCGACGCGGATGTACTCTACATCGATGAGGGCAGCCTGCTCACAGCGGCCGGCAGCGCCGCCGGCATCGATCTCTGCCTGCATGTGGTGCGCGGCGATTTCGGCTCGGAGGCGGCAAACAGCGTCGCCCGCCGCCTCATCGTGCCGCCGCACCGCGAAGGCAGGCAGGCGCAGTTCATCGGCGCGCCGGTTCCGGAGGAACGTGAGGGCATACGCCTCAGCCCGCTGATCGACTGGATGCGCGCAAGCCTTGCCGAGGAGCAGCCGATCAGCCTGCTCGCCAAAAGGGCCGGCATGAGCATACGCACTTTCCAGCGCCGCTTTGAAGCGACGACCGGTCTCAGCGTCGGCGAATGGCTGCTGAAGGAGCGGCTGCGCCATGCGCGCGACCTTCTCGAAAGAGAGCTTGCCGTATCGCTCGATGACATCGCGATATCAAGCGGCTTCGGCACGCTGGCGACGATGCGACACCACTTCCGCAAACGGCTGGGGACGAGCCCGCATGCCTATCGGAAGTCATTCGGCGGCTAGCGACTGAGGCTGCCACGGTGTCCAAGTTGTCGACAATTGCGTATCGTCGAAAGCCATCACTTTGTCGCCCGGCGAAGAAACCATCCAAGCCGAAAACTTCACTTACACTCTATGGCAAAGGTCTCGTACGGCTTGAGCTCAACAGTTTCGCCGATCATGTGCACCGGTTCATAATTGCAGATGAGGCATTCTCCGTTGATGGCGAGCTCCGTCGGCAAACTCAGCGAAATGTCCCTGGGTGTGAAGTTGGCGACCACGACGATCCAGCTCCTGTCGAGCGTGCGGGTATAAACGAAGACATCGGGGTGTTGGTCGAGCCAGGATCTGTACTCGCCATAGATGATGACAGGGTGGGATTTCCGCAGAGCGATCAGCTTGCGATAGTGGTTCCAGATCGACTTTTCGTCCTTGATGGCGGCTTCGGCGTTGACCTTAGAATAGTTGGGGTTGACCTCGATCCAGGGCACGCCTGTGGAAAAGCCGCCATGGGGGGCGGCACTCCATTGCATCGGCGTGCGGGCGTTATCTCGGCCGTTCTCGTTTGCCCCGCGGATGAATTCCTCCGGTGAAAGGCCGGCCTCCACATGCAGCCTGTGCATGTTGATGGTTTCGATATCGCGATACTGTTCGATGGAGGTGAAGGGGACGTTCGTCATGCCGATCTCCTCGCCCTGATAGACGAAAGGCGTGCCTTTCAGGAGATGCAACACGGTCGCCAGCATCTTCGCCGACTCGACGTGATAGCCGCTGACATTGCCGTAGCGCGAGACCGCGCGCGGCAAATCGTGATTGCCCCAGAAGAGCGAATTCCACCCATCTTCGGATAGAGCAAGCTGCCACTTGCTGAGCACGGTCTTGAGATTCACGAGGTCGAACGGCTTCGGGCGCCATTTCCCATAAACCGCGTCCCATTGCTGGGTGACGTGCTCGAACTGGAAGATCATCGACAGTTCCCGGCGTTCGCGCCCGGAATAGAGCAGCGCTGCGCCGGGTGTGGCGCTCCAGGCCTCGCCGACCGTCAGAATATCGCGGCTGCCGAAGGTCTTGGCATTCATCTCCTGCAGATAATCGTGCAGATGCGGCCCGTCCTTGACGAGCTCCCGGTCCGCCTGCTTGCCGATGTAGTCGATGACATCCATGCGAAAGCCGGCAATGCCGCGCTCGAGCCACCAGTTCATCATGTCGTAGATTTCCGTCCGGACCTTTTCGTTCTCCCAATTGAGGTCCGGCTGGCGGCGTGAAAACATATGCAGGTAATATTCGCCGGTGCCCGGATCGAGCGTCCAAGCCGGCCCACCGAAGGAGGATTTCAGGCCGTTGGGCGGCCCCCCGTCCGGCGCTGGTTTGCGCCAGATGTAGAAGTCGCGGAACGGGTTATCCAGCTCCTGACGGGACTGGAGAAACCACGGATGCTCGTCCGATGTGTGGTTGACGACGAGGTCGAGCATGATGCCGATCCCCCGATCTTTCGCCTCAGCCACCAACTGGTCGAAATCTGCGAGCGTGCCAAACTCGGGGGCGATGTCCCGATAATCGGATATGTCGTAACCATTATCGTCCATCGGCGACTTGTAGATCGGCGACAGCCAGATGATGTCGATCCCGAGTTTCTTCAGGTAATCGAGCTTTGCCGTGATGCCGGGAAGATCGCCGATGCCATCTCCGTTCGAGTCGCAGAAGCTGCGCGGATAGACCTGGTAGACAGTTGCCGTATGCCACCATTTCGGTTGGAGAGGCGATCGCGCGGGACCTCCCAGCGGTGTCGTGGACTGATCCATCGGGCTTCCTACTTGCTTGGGATATTGGAAGAACACCGGTGATGCCTGCGGGTTCCACCGGGCCGGATCTTCATCCGGCTTCCGGTAACCTCGGCCGACCTGGCGCAACTCAAGGAACCCCCACCCTCCGGGACCGTTAGAAGGTGTGCAACAGAGATTAACGGGAGACCGTCACGGTGCCGAACCGAAGCAGCAGCTGGTATGAGGAGGCGGTGATCTACAGCATCGATGTCGAGAAATTGGCAGCGAATTCATCGAAATCTACGGACGTGAGGTGCTGCCCGCTTTCAGGGCCGGCGCGACGGCTGCTGCACCCGATCTCTCAATCAGGGGGAACTTGAAGGGCAGGCCAGGGATCGACTGATGGGGACTTCAAAAGCGGCTGATCGCGCACTCGCCGCACCAGTTGCCTGTCCAAAGGAGGTATCATGTTCAAGAAATACGCCTACGCCTGGATCACCGTCGGCTTCTTTCTATTTTCGCTCATCGGCCATTGGTTATTTGGTTGGTTTGCTTTTGTCGGCGAGCAGCAGAGCCACGGTCAAGCCCCTGATATCAATGCCTACCTCATGGAGATGGGCAGAGACACCTTTGAAAATTGGCAGTCCGAATTCCTGCAATTGCTCTGGCAGGTCGTCGGTCTTGCCTACTTTCTCTACATCGGATCTCCGTCTTCGAAGGAAAACGATGACCGCGCGGAAGCGAAACTGGACGCTCTGATCCGATTAAATGCCGGAGAGAACGCTGAAGCGATCATCGCCGAAATTGATAAACACTTCATGAGAACCGGTGGACATGCGGGACCATACGCCCACGACCTGGAAACGCGCAGGGGGCCTGAGAGGATCGGCGGCGCTACCTGAACTGGCCTCTGAAGCGGAGCTGCCGATAAGCTCCGCGTCATGGGAGGGTTATGTGGAGTGGTATTTGAGTCAGAGGCCGGCGTCTTCGGCTCGCGAAATGCCGGCTTGCCAGCTTTTCATGGGTACACCTGAGGCGTTTCGCCGGTTCCTGACTTTTGCGGGTGCGAGAACCAAAGCGATATCGCCGTTCAATACCCAACGCCGCTGGAAATCATAGGGCCGGCGCCCGCTGCCACCATATGAGGGATCTTCACTTGACCACGAGAGACGCCATTGATGACCTTGTGATGGAGCAAAAAGCGGATCCGGCAGACTGTCCATCACGAGATCATTGCCGAAGTTGATCAGCAATAATTTCTCGTCAGACGGTTCCTCCGCGAAGAACCTCAGGAGAAAGGCGGTGCCGGACAAGATACTGCCGTCCAACTGGCCATCACGGGCGCAGGCCTGGCGAGAAAATGCCTTATCTGTCTGACGCAGATTCAGCAGGTCGCGATGAAGCCGAACGACTGCCGCGTTCCTCTCCCATTCGGCCCAATCAAGCTTCACCTTGTCGAATGTCGCGCGAGCACATGGATCCGCCATGTGTCTGATAAGTTCTTCATCCTTCAGGTTGGGGAATTGGCTGATAAAACTGCGCCGTCCCTGCCGTACGATGTCGGCGATTTCTCCAGTGTGATCGGCGAAATAATAGAACGGAGAAGAGGAACCAAACTCCTGCCCCTGAAAGAGCATGGGCGTCTGCGGCCCCAGCAGCTGGAGCGCCGTCAGGGCTCGAAGGCGAGCCGGTGATGTTATGTGGCCGATCCTGGCTCCTGTGCCGGAGTTGGCGACCTGATCGTGATTTTGGAGAAAGTGCACGAAATTCCACGGCTTGAGGTCGAGCCCCGCAGTACCCCGTGGTTTGTCCTGCCAATCATATCTTTGTCCCTGAAACAGGCAGCCATATTTGGCGGCGGAAACGAGTTCCTGAGCCGTACCGCGATGATCATGAAAATAGGCTTCATTGCGCCCCGTCAGCGCTACCGTCGCGGAGCGGTGGAAATCCTCATTGCACAAGGCGTCCAGCCCATGCCCTCCCACCTTGGCCGGCCGCACCATATTGGTTTGTTGCGGCTCATTTTCGCTAACGAGATAGATTTGACGCTGTCTCGCTGCTGCGCGAGCTTCCCTGGCGATGACCGTGACTATGTGTTCGCGGCTTGAGTCGAATAAGGCCTGCGTTGCATCGATGCGCAATCCATCAAAATGAAATTCGTCGATCCAATAAGCCGCGTTCCTTGCGACGTATTCGCGAACGCCACGGCTGTTCGGACCATCGAAGTTGATCGACTTGCCCCACTCATTCGAGTAACGGTCGGTAAAATAATCTGGTGTGAATTCGCAAAAACGCTCGCCTTTACCGAGGTGATTGTAGACGACGTCGAGGATCACCCCAATGCCGATCCGGTGGGCTTCGTCGACGAAGGCGCGCACATCATCCGGTGGTCCATAGAGCCGGGTCGGAGCATAGAGCAACGTGCCGTCGTAACCCCAGCCGAACTCGCCTTCGAACTCGTTGATCGGCATTACTTCGAGGCAGTTGATGCCAATCGACCGAAGTTTTGTCAGCTTCTCCCGGGCTGCCGCAAAGGTGCCCTCCCTTGTGAAGGTGCCGATGTGCATCTCGTAGAGAGCAGCTCCGAAGGCTCGGATTCCTCGCCACTCTTGATCATTCCACTGATACCGCGCCGGATCGACGACAACGGACGGCCCCGATGGACCATCCGGCTGAAAACGCGAGGCGGGATCGGCAAGAAGATCACCTGCGTCTCCAAAGTGAAACCGGTATTGCGTCCCTGCAGCCAGGCCGGGCAGATAGAGGCAGAAGTAGCCGCCGTCCTCCGCCGTCATCTCGTATTCGGAATTTTCCTCGATGACGAGGAAACAGCGCTCTCTGGCAGGAGCCCATAGTCGGAACGAAACGCCGCCGGCATCAACCTCCGCTCCGATCGGGAGACGTCGGCTCGAACTGGGGGGCACCGGTTTCGACTTTTCGCTGCTCAAGTTATCGTGCATGGCTCTCTCGTGGAGATCGCCTGCGCTAACTTTGGCAGCGTCATGATGTTCCCGGAATTGCTTTTCGCGACCTTTCGGGCAGCCCATCACGCCCGAAATCTGCGTTTACGGTACAACGCAGTGCCGCGAACCGAGCTTGTCCGCGGCACTGGAAAGCCGTCATTCCGCCGCTTGGCGGGCCATCGGATTGTTCGGGTGGGTCGTCCAGTTGGCATAGTTCGGATCGACGACGCGGCCGGTGCGCTTGTCGATGGTGCCGGCGGCAAGCGGTTCCATGGTGATGCAGTTCTCGACCGGGCAGACGTTGACGCAGAGATTGCAGCCGACGCATTCCTCTTCGATTACCTCGAAATGGCGCAGTCCGTTGACGACATTGGTGATCGCCTGGTGCGAGGTGTCCTCGCAGGCGATGTGGCAGCGGCCGCATTTGATGCAGGCGTCCTGGTCGATCTTCGCTTTGGCGACGTAGTTGAGGTTCAGATATTGCCAGTCGGTGACGTTGGGCACGGCGCGGCCGGTAATGTCGTCGAGAGTGCGATGGCCCTTTTCGTCCATCCAGTCGGAGAGCCCCGTTATCATCTCCTGCACGATCTTGAAGCCATAGGTCATCGCCGCCGTGCAGACCTGGACGTTGCCGGCGCCGAGAACGAGGAATTCGGCTGCGTCCCGCCAGGTAGTGATGCCGCCGATACCGGAGATCGGCAGGCCGTAGGTCTCTGGATCACGAGCGATCTCGGCCACCATGTTGAGAGCGATCGGCTTGACCGCCGGGCCGCAATAGCCGCCATGGCTGCCCTTGCCGCCGACCGTGGGGTTGGGGGCGAAGTTGTCGAGATCGACCGACACGATCGAGTTGATCGTGTTGATCAGCGAGACGGCATCGGTGCCGCCGGCCTTGGCGGCGCGGGCAGGGCGGCGGATGTCGGTGATGTTGGGCGTCAGCTTGGTGATGACGGGCATGCGGGTGTGTTGCTTGCACCAGCGCACGACCATTTCGATATATTCCGGCACCTGGCCGACGGCCGAGCCCATGCCGCGCTCCGACATGCCGTGCGGACAGCCGAAATTGAGTTCGATGCCGTCGGCGCCGGTCTCTTCGACGACAGGCAGGATCGACTTCCAGGCCTGTTCCTCGCAGGGCACCATGATCGAGGCGATCAGCGCCCGGTCCGGCCAGTTCATCTTCACCTGCTTCATTTCGCGCAGGTTGGTGTAGAGGTCGCGGTCGGTGATGAGCTCGATATTGTTGAGGCCCAGCAGGCGGCGGTCGGCGCCGAAGATCGCGCCGTAGCGCGGACCGTTGACGTTGACGACGGGCGGGCCTTCCTCGCCGAGCGTCTTCCAGACCACACCGCCCCAGCCGGCCTTGAAGGCACGCTCGACGTTATAGGCCTTATCGGTCGGCGGCGCCGAGGCCAGCCAGAACGGGTTCGGGGATTTGATGCCGACGAAATTGTTGCGGAGATCAGCCATTGTTCATTCTCCCCTTCAAGCAACCGCGACAGCCGGAGCGGCTGTTGCGGAGAGGGCGCGATGGATGGATTCAGCCGCGTCGCGGCCATGGGCGACGGCGGAAACCGTGAGATCTTCGCCGCCGAAGACGCAGTCGCCGCCGGCCCAGACGCCGTCGAGCGAGGTGCGGCCTTCGACGTCGACGGCGATGCGGCCGGACTCCATGCGCAGCGCACCGAGGCCCGCGGCATCAAAGGTCTGGCCGATCGCCTTGAAGATCTGGTCGGCGGCAATTACGCCGGTCTCGCCGGTGCCGACGAGGCGGCCTTCGACGATCTTGGTGTATTCCACTTCGATCGCGGCAACTTTGCCGTCCTGCGATAGGATCGATTTCGGCGCCAGCCAGTGGCGGATGATGACGCCCTTCGAGCTGGCCAGATCCTGCTCGTATTCGGAGGCGTTCATGTGCTCCTTGCCGCGGCGGTAACAGATGGTCACTTCCTCGGCGCCAAGCAGCTTTGCCTGCACGGCAGCGTCGATTGCCGTCATACCGCCGCCGAGCACCACGACGCGGCGGCCGATGGCGATTTCGCCTTTGTCTTCAGCCTGGCGGAGCGCAGCGATGAAATCGACGGCGTCGTCGACGCCGGCTAGGTTTTCCCCCTCGATACGCAGCGCATTGACGCCGGCAAGACCTATGCCCAGAAAGACGGCGTCATATTGCGACTGCAGATCGGAGAGCGAGAAATCGCGGCCAAGGAGGGCGCCGTGGCGGACGTCGATGCCGCCGACCGAGATGATGTAATCGACTTCCTGCTGGGCGAAATCGTCCACTGTTTTATAGGTGGCGATGCCGTATTCGTTGAGACCGCCGGATTTTTCCCTGCCGTCGTAAATCGTGACGGAATGACCCTTCACGGCTAGACGATGGGCGGCGGCAAGACCTGCCGGACCGGCGCCAACGACGGCGATCCTTTTGCCGCTCGCTTCGGCCCTGACATAGAACTGTTTGCCCACCTGCATGGCGGCATCGGTCGCATAACGCTGCAGGCGACCGATTTCGACGGGCCGTTCCTCGGCCGTGTTGCGCACGCAGGCCTGCTCGCACAGCTCTTCGGTGGGACAGACGCGGGCGCACATGCCGCCGAGAATGTTCTGGTCGAAGATCGTTTTGGCCGAACCCAGCGGATTGCCGGTCGAAATCTGCCGGATGAAGAGCGGAATGTCGATCGAGGTGGGACAGGCGGTCATGCACGGCGCGTCATAACAGAAATAACAGCGGTCGGCGGCGACCAGCGCCTCGTGATTGTCGAGGCGCGGATGCAGATCGGAAAAATTAGCGTCATACTCGGCGGGCGAAAGCCGGCCGGCATGAATCCCAGTTTCCAGTCGTTCCATTGAAGTTCCCTCATTTTTGGTAAACGGCCTGTGAGGAAAAGCGTAACTCAGGTTTAAAAATTTATCAAACGGTAAAATTTTGACGGATGCTTCTGGAGGAGGCGCCGGTAAATATCTGTTTTTTAAGTATTAATTTCCTCAGTTCTGACCGATGATTTATCTGAGCGTGCGGCGAGGGAGGATCATCGGAAAAAAGATCAAAAAAACATGATTTTTTTCGAATGGCAGGGAACCAATCTTAAGCTTCGCCGTTATTGCGGTATCCGGATGGTGATCGCATCGACCCAACATGCGCGCCCCCAACCCACTATCCGGACGTACTCACGGTCCCCTCCCGGTGAGTGAAGACAGCCGGTGCGCCGCCCTCGCACCGGCTGTTTTTCGTTATTGGCGATGTCGGCTTCACACACGCTTGAAGATTTCGAATTCGGTTTCCGGAATAGTCAGACGATATTCGATGCGGCCGGGCACAAGGCTCAATTCCGCTTTGCCGTTGACAGACGAGGGCACGACACGCTCCAGCACGGTGCGGCCGAAGCTGTTGTCGCTGAACTCATGGACTTCCGACTGGTCCTGCAGCACTTCGGCCCAGACGATCTCGATCGCCTTTCTGTCGTTGATCATCGCTTCGCGGCAGTTCAACGTGATTGAGGCGGCGCCGCCTGATATTGCCCCGTAGGAAGCGGAATTGACAATGAGCTCGTGCAGGGCGAGGCCGAGATGCACGGCGGCATTCGGCGTCAGATGGGCATTGATGCCGTAGATCGGCATGGAGCCTGATGTCTCCGGCCAGTAGGGAGCGAACTGTTTTTCGGCGAGCTCGAAGAGATAGGCGCCCCGCCAGCTCGAATCCGTGACGAGGTCCTGGGAATTGGAAAGCGATTGCAGCCTGCCGCGGAACTTGAGGAGGAAGCTGTCGAGCGAGAGCGTGTTGCGCGCAGTTTGGGTCGCAATGCCCTGAATGATGGCGAGAAGATTCTTCGAACGGTGTGATAGCTCACGCAGCAGCGATTTCAGCACTTTTTCACGATGCCGGCTTTCAGTGACCTCAGTCATCACGGATAGAAGTCCAAGCGTGCCGCGGTCGCCGGTGCGTTGGATCTTCAATTCATAGGTACGCATTTCCCCGTCGACGTCGATCTCGACCTCGGCATTGTTGGGAATGCCAGTCTCCAGCACCTTGCGTTTCAGCGCCGTCAGATATTGCCCATGGACATCGCCGAATAGGGCGGCATCACTGCCGCCGGGCATAAAAAGCGCTGCGAAATGCGGCGGCAGATTTTCGGCGTAGAAGATTGAAAGCCGGGCGTCCTGGCAGAGGATCGAAATCCCGGCGCTGCCGAGCGCCCGCTCCATCATTGCGGCTTTGCCTTCGAAGGTGAAAGGCGTGCCCGACAATGGTTCAGTCGTATTCACTCGGCCGCCTTTCCCTGTGACATCTCGGAGCGTCGCTTAACGGAACGCCGCGCCACCCCTGCCAACTCTAGAATAAAGCGCTGCAAAAACCGTTAAATTCATCGGGCGCCCCGGTAGCACCGGAACGCCTGTCTCGGCGGTTTGGTTCCGAGGACCGGAAAATTGCGTCTCAGGCGGCTACCTTGGTCGATTCATTGAAGAAAAGCGCTTGACTGATCAGGGCTTTGACCATGTCGGGATTGAACGGTTTGGTGACCAGGAAAGTGGGTTCGGGGCGTTCGCCCGTCAAAAGCCGTTCCGGGAACGCGGTGATGAAGATCACCGGCACGCTCGACGTCTTGAGGATGTCGTTGACGGCGTCTATGCCGGAACTGCCGTCGGCAAGCTGGATGTCGGCGAGCACCATGCTCGGCTTTGTCTTGTTGTAGAGCGCTACGGCTTCGGCATGCGTACGGGCAATGCCGGTGACGCGATGGCCGAGGCTTTCGACCATCTGCTCTATATCCATGGCGATCAGCGGTTCATCCTCGATAATCATGATGTCGGTTGCAACCTGACGGGAGATTTCCTGCGAGGCCTTGTCGAGCAACTGCATGACGTCCTGTTCATCGAGTTCGAGAATTTCCGCGATTTCCGCAACGCGAAAATTCTCCACCGAAGCGAGCAGGAAGGCCTGACGGGCGCCCGGCGAAACCTTGGACAGGTTGAGCGTGGCGCGCTGTTCCCATGCATAAGGGGAAGTCGGCTCCGGAATCTGCACCGCAGTGGAACCAAACAGTTGCGTGAACAGTTTGTAAAGTGCGACCCGGTCATTGGCCGTATCCGGGAAAATCGACAAATCGGCTATAATGGCTTCGAGAACGGCAGCGACGTAAGCATCGCCTGAAGTCTGGGTGCCGGTAAGGGCGCGGGAATAGCGACGCAGATAAGGAAGGTGCGGCGCAATTCGAGTAGAAAGTGTCATCAAGGGCTCCCGTATGCAGGCCGGTCGTAGGTTCAATGAGCGGTTAACGCTGCCTTGGTAAAAAAGTTCCGGAACGGCAGGAACTTTTTTTGTCGGGCCGCATTATTCCACCCGACAAAGAAAGGGCGTAGCATTTTGATCCATGCCGCGGCAAATATCAGCGATATCGATAGTGGAACGGTCGGTGTCGATGGTTGATTTCTTGATTGCACGCCTCCGGAACAGATAACGGTGAGAAGACGAGTTGATGACTACACGCAATAAAGAGGCGGCGGATCAGCGGAAGCTGGAGCTGCGGGCAAGCGATATTCTGGACCCGAACAACCAGATCGGCGTCAAGCTGCGGTCGCTTTATGCCGCGGTACAGGAAGAGGCGATTCCCGATCGTTTTCTCGACCTTCTCGAAAAGCTCGACCATGCTGAAATGATGGCTTCTGCCAAGATGGCCGAATAGGATCGCCGCATGGAAGAGAAACTGCAACCCAGCTTTAAGCGGGAATTGCTGGCGGCCCTCCCTAGCCTTCGCGCTTTTGCCATTTCGCTGATCGGACGCCACGATCGCGCCGACGATCTCGTCCAGGACACCATCATGAAGGCCTGGGCCAAGCAGGACCATTTCGAGATGGGCACCAATATGAAGGCCTGGCTCTTCACGATCCTGCGTAACGAACTCTACAGCCAGATGCGCAAGAGCGGTCGCGAGGTGCAGGACAGCGACGGGCTGTTCACGGAATCGATGGCCATGCATCCCTCGCAGTATGGCGCGCTCGATCTGCAGGATTTCAAGAAGGCGCTCGATCAGCTGCCGCCGGACCAGCGCGAGGCGATCATCCTCGTCGGCGCCTCGGGATTTTCGTACGAAGAGGCGGCCGAAATCTGCGGCTGCGCTGTCGGCACCATCAAAAGCCGCGTCAACCGGGCGCGGCAGCGCCTGCAGGAACTGCTGCAAATTTCAGGCGAGGCCGATTTCGGCCCGGATGCGACCTCGGCGCCGCTGACATCGAAGGCTTTTGCGTTCTGAGAGGTGTACGTGGAGCCGATCGGCTCTTCGGAGCGCCGGCTTCTGCCTCGGTGGGGCCGGGGGAATGGGCGCATTCGCGTAAAGGTTGCTTGGGCGCCACCTCTCCACCCCCATTCCTGTGGCAAGCACAGGAATGATGGAGGTTAGCATGTTGCCGCTATCAGTAACCGCCGCCAAGGCTTTGTCGTTCTCCCTTAATCCTCCCGCTTCGAACCCATAAGATTGGCCGCGACGATGGCGGCCAGCACCCCGGCGGTGAGCAGCGGTTGGGCGCGGACGAGGCCGATGCCGACCGTCGCCAGAGATTCCAGCGCCGCACGGCGATCGCGGGCGCGGCGTGCCTCGCGGGCGTTGATGATCGACATCACCACCAGCACTATGATTGCAATCAGCAGCGCGCCGACGGCCAGGAAGAGGACGGCGGCAAGCGGACCGTAGATGCCGGCGAGCCAAATGGCGCCGGCGGCCACCGCCAGCGCATAGGCTGTGAGGAGGAAGAGCGCGGCAAGCGCGATGAAGATGCTGTTGCGTTTGACGCGCGCAACGGTCCGATGCACGCTTGCGCCCGTCAGCAGGCTGAGGATCGAGAGCATCGCGCTTCCTCAGCGACGAGCGAGGAAGGCGATGGCCAAGCCCAAAGCGGCAGCGGCGCCAATGGTTGCCAGCGGATGATTGCGCACCGTCTCGCGCATTTCAGTCGCGCCGCGCTCGTAACCGTGCTGCAGCTCGCGCAGCAGATCCTCGCTGCGGCCGAGCAGTTCCTCAAAGCCAGCGCTTGCCTGGCTGCGAAGCTTCTCGCTCTGATGGCGTGAGTTCTTGCCGACGAGGCGCGTGAGTTCGGCGAGCTCGTCGCGCAATGCCTCGATCTGTTCTTCGATGCCGGATTCAAGATGGTGGAAGGTGCCGTTGCGGCGGCTGCGGCCGGACTGGAAGATAGAATAGCTCATGGCTGTCTCCGTTGGCTGGGCGTGCGCAAGCCCGCCTGTTTCGCACGAGGGTCACCACCGTCCGTTGCATGAATGATGTCGCCCGGCATTGACCCAGATCATTGCCGACAACGTGTTGAAGGGGCAAAAGTTCCGCCTGCGCAGGCTCAGGCACGGGAGAGGGCGCTGTGGGCGAGCACGAAACCCGTGCCGTCGGCCGGGATTTGGTTAATCCGCAGCGCGCACCCAAACACCGAGAGCATCGTCGCGTCGGTCATCACCTCCTCGATGCTTACGGCGGCTGTGAGCCGGCCGGATTTCATCAGCACGGTGCGGTCGGCAAAAAGCGCAGTCAGGTTGAAGTCGTGCATGACGGCGATAACGCCGCCGCCGCGCTCGTAGAACGTGCGGGCGAGGGACGTGATGGTCAACTGGTGACTGATGTCGAGGCTCGAGGCCGGCTCGTCAAGCAGCAGCCAGCAGGGCTTGCCGTCGACGACGGGCTCGGAGATCCGGCAGAGCACGCGGGCAAGCTGCACGCGCTGCTGCTCGCCGCCGGAGAGTTCCTGGTAAAAGCGGCCTTCGAAGCCGACAAGGTCGACGGCGGCGAGGGCGGCCGCCGCCGTCTGATCTGATTTGCCAGGGTGCAGGTTCGGGCCCGCGGTCAGACCCATGCGGGCGATCTCGCGCACGGGTGAAGGGAAAGGAGATGGTGCTTGCCTGCGGCAGCACGCCGCGAATGGCAGCAAGCTGCTAAGGCTTCAGCCCGTTCACCTCGTTGCCGCCGATGCGCACGCAACCATGATAGGCGAGCTCGCCTGATATCGCCCTCATCGTCGTCGTCTTGCCGGAGCCGTTCGGCCCGGTGATCGCTGTCAGCTCTCCGGCCTTTGCGGTGAAAGCGACGTCGCTGATGATGGCCTTGCCGGATAGGCGCACGGAGAGGCCGGACAATTCGATCATCTCAGTCACTCACCATGTTGCCCAGAGGACAAGGCGCGAACGCTGCCGCAGCAGGATCCACAGGAACGGCCCGCCGACCGCCGCGATAATGATGCCGATCGGCGGTTCGGCCGGGGCGACGAGGGCTGCCTCTGAGATCTTCAGCTGGGCGGCGAGGTCGCGCTCGCGCATCTTCGGATTCTCGGCGCGAAACGCCCGGATTTCCGCTGACGCCGGTCTTGTCTGCCCGGTCCTGTCTTACCCTACTTTTTGAGAATGAGCTTGCCCTGGCGGGTGATCTTCAGGCGACAGTGCAAGCCGTCGTGTCTGATCATGATCTCGTTCGTGCCGCGGAAAAGATCCGCGTTTTCGACGATCCGGTGCTGCGCCGCAGGCTCGCTCTGCAGTGGCGCATGCTTAAAGCTATCTGGCTTTTCAGCCATCATTTCGGTTGGCAATTTCGTGGGGCCGGGGGTGAGGGTTCCCCGCTTGTGATGACAAATATCTTGACTTTAGTACTCATAGTTTTCTAAAGACGCAATAGGAGACTAATACAGTCAAGTTTTTGAGATTGCTGATTTGAGGCCGCCTCGAGGTGGTTCGCGACAATAGCGGAGAAGATGATGACGGTGAAGTTTGCGGCTGTAGCGGCCGGCATGATGATGGCGGTTTCAAGTGTAGCCCAAGCGCAGGACGCGGCAGGCGCCAAGCTGGATGTCGAACTCAACGCTCTGGCGCCATCGCAAAAGGGCTGCATGATGACCTTCGTTGCTGAGAACAATCTTCAGGCGCCGATCAACAAGGTCCCTTCGAACTCGCCTTCTTCAACGACAGGAACGCCGTCGACCGCATCACCGTTCTCGATTTCCGCGATCTGCCCCAGGGCAAGAAGCGCGTGCGCCAGTTCGACATGCCGAATGTCAAATGCGAGAGCGTGACCCGCATCCTCATCAACGACACGCCGGTCTGCGACGGGCCGGCTGCCGGCGAATGTATGAAGGGTATCGTCACCCGCTCGCAGAGCTCCGTCCCCTTCGAGGGATAAGAAGACGCCGGGGATGAACCCCGGCGGGCATGTTTCAGGCTGTCCGAGGCGTAGACAATGGCGATTTCAGCGAAGTCCAGATCGAGACGCGTGCTCATCGGGGAGGCGGACGCCGGCGGCAGCCTGAATGAGAATATGCCCGGGATGCATCCCGGCCACGAGCTTTCCGAATTGCGCAACGCGCAGCGGCAGCCGGCCGGCGAAACGGTGTTCCACTACACGCGTTTTGCGCAGATATCCTCCTTTCCCGATCATCCGGAAAGCGTGCCGGCGGCTACCGTTCCTCCGCCGCCGATGGACGCGGCGGTGGAAAAGCAGGAGGACGAGCAGAAGCCGGTGCGGCGGCGGGTGGCGCTGAGTTGCGCCGGCTCGTTCTTCTTTCATGCTGCGTTGGCCGCCACGCTGTTTGCCGTGATGCCTGCGCCCTCGGATGAGACGCTGATGGAGGCGGGCGAGGCGATCAGCGTGGTCATGCTCGGCAGTTCCGACGCCGATCAGAGTGCAGCCGGCGAGACTGAAGTGACGATACAGGAAGAAGTGGTCCCCGAGGCTGTTGAACCCGATACGGTTAAGCCAGTCGAAACAGCGGAAGTACAGCCGGAAACCGTGCAGCCGGCTGACGCAGAGCCGGTCGAGACCGTCCAGCCTGTACAGGACGTTACGCGTCAGTCAGCCGAGACGGTTGCGACTGCAGAACCGGAAGTTCTCGTATCGGAAACCTCTGCCGAAACGTCCGTCGCACAGCCAATGTCGACGGTGGTGCCGGAACAGCCAGTGAGCGAACCGCCAACGGCAGCTGCAATTCAATCCGAATCCGAAGAGATCAAGCCTGTCGAGGCGGCTCCTGTTTCTCCCGAGTCGGAACCGCCGACAGAAGTGGTTATTCCGCAATCGAAGCCGAAGCTGGAGAAGCCTGTAGAAAAGAAGGTGGCGGAAAGAAAACAGCCTCCGAAGAAAGCACAGGGTTCGGAAGGCGATGCCAAGCAGGAATCTCGCAGAGGAGCTGCCGACGGTCAAGCTGACACCAACTCCGATAACGATTCGCGGACATCCGGGGGCAGGGAAGGCGCTGGCGGTGCTTCTCAGGCAAATTACACGGGTAAGGTTTTTTCGCGCCTATCTCGTTGTATCGACCGGCTGAAGTCGCAATATCGGGATACTGCGGTATCCCTAAGAGTTCGCGTCATGGTCAATAGCGACGGAAATGTCACCTTATCGCGCATCACTAGAGGCTCCGGAATGGCCGACGTGGATAACGCGGTTCTAGGCAGCCTGAATTCCTGCAATGTTCCCGCTTTGCCTGATGGATGGGGGGCTTCGCACACATTCGACTTTCCGGTCCAAGTCACAGCCCGATAAAATATGATAAGAGTAATCAACTTTATACTTTACTACAAAAATCAAGTTTAATAAGGTCCGTTCGCACACGCAGGAATCGTGTGACGATCAACGAGCGAACGGGTGGTAAATGGCTCGCAAGGGCAAGAAGGGTTCGAACCGGGAGGTCCGCGACAGCGCGGGCGAGGACGCAAGTCAGGCATCCCCCGGACGGTCCAAACTGGATGGCCGCAGTTTCCTCTATGTCGGCGGGCGTGACTGCCAGGTGGCGCATCTTCGCCAAATCTGCAGCAATTTCGGCGCCGAGCTCATTCATCACGACGGCGGCTTGCGCGAAGCGGTTTCGCGCATCGATACCGTGCTTCCTTCGGTCGACTGCGTGTTCTGCCCGATCGACTGTATCAGCCACGATGCCTGCCTTCGGGTGAAGACCGGCTGCAAGAAGTTCGGCAAGGCCTTCATCCCGCTGCGCAACGGCAGCAAATCCAGCCTGGAGCGTGCGCTGCAGACGATGAACGAACGAGACAATTCCGATGAACGACCAGCATCCCGACGGCTTCACCATGATCGGCCTACACAAGCTTGCCGCGCAGAGCAGTGACGGCCTCGTGCCCGAACTCTACCAGCTTTTCCAGCAGCATGCCGAACGCCGGCAGTTCCATCCGAATGTGATACTCTTCCCGACCTGGGAGGCGCGCATGCCCGGCGAAGCGACGACGAGACCGCTTGGCCCGGCGGCGGCAAACGGCAAAAATATTCTCGCCTTTCCCGCGCTTGCGGCAAGGGCGGGTAAGAGGAAGGGGTAGGGAGATTTCATGTATATCGCAATGAACCGCTTCAAGGTCGCAGCCGGCAGCGAGAGTGATTTCGAGACGGTCTGGCGCAATCGCGATTCCAGCCTGGCCGAGGTGCCCGGTTTCGTCGAATTCCGCCTGCTGCGCGGCAGGGTCAATGGAGAGGAGGGTTATACGCTCTACTCCTCGCATACGGTCTGGCAGAGCGAAGCGGATTTTCAGAGCTGGACGAAGTCGGAGAACTTTCGCGCGGCTCACCGCAATGCCGGAGACCGCAAGGCGATGTACAAGGGGCCGCCGGTTTTTGAGGGTTTTAATGTGGTCGACGGGATTTAAGGCTTGGCCTTATGGAATGCCGGTGCCTCCTCCTCCTCTTCTCCCCGCTGGGAGACGGGGTGACTCTACGCTCTGACCTGAAACACAGCACCCGCCGCCACAGCCAGCCAGCCGAGCATCATCGCCCAGCCGCCGGTCGGCGCGGCATAGGGGAAGAGGCCGGAACCGGAAAAGCGCAGCGTGACGAGATCGCCGGCAAAGAGCAGCGTTCCCACGATCATCAGAAAACCGGCCAGCCAGGCGGTTTTGAGCTTGGCGGTGCCGAGAGCCAATGCCAGCAGGGCGGGGGCGTGGGCAAGGCACATGGCGGAGGCGGATGCTGCAAGGTTGGCTTGCCCGCCGCCATGGGCGGCAAGGGCGGCGAGCGCCACGCCGGCGACGCCGAACAGGCCGGCAAAGAGATAGAGCACCGGCTCCAGGCGCGTGTTCAGGCTCATGACTCTTCCTTGTTTTGCATGTGATGGGCGAGGCGTTCGACCGGCGCCCAGATCAGATCGCGCAGCGCCTGGCTCGATATCGTCTCGTCGAGCGCGCGGCGGAAACAGAGCAGCCATTCGTCGCGCTCGACCGGGCCGATCTCGGCGACGAAATGGCGGCTGCGCAGGCGCGGATGGCCGCGCTTGTCGGTATAAAGCGGCGGGCCGCCGAGATAGCCGGTCATATATTCGTAGAATTTCTGTTCGCTGCCTTCGAGGCTCGGCGGGTGCACGGCACGCACGTTACTTGCCTCCGACAGCGTATCCATCAGCGCATAGAAGCGGTTGGTCAGCGCCCGCACGGTGGGATCGCCGCCGATCGCTTCGTATAGAGTGGTGACCTTCTCCGTCACGAAACCATCCCCGATATCATTCCCCCGACCCTTCATGCACCTGATGGAAAACGTTCGCAACTGTCATCAAGGTGCCGCGGCATTTCGCGCATAATGCCCGTGGGGCAGGGTTTTGCACCGAATCTTCTTGACAAAACCGTCTGGACGGTATCTTTATTTTGCATGTCAAACGCTCATCATCGTAAGAAACAACCGGCTCTCGTGCGCCAGGAATTGCTGGAGGTCGCAGCGCGTCTTGCCGCCAGCGTGGGCATGGCGGCCGTGACACTCGATGCGGTCTCCGCCGCCTCCAGCGTCAGCAAGGGCGGATTGCTGCATCACTTCCCGACGAAGAATGCCCTGCTCGACGCGCTTTTCGAGAGCCTGCTCGAAAGGTTCGATACGGATATCGAGGAGCTGATGCGCGGCGATCCCGTGCCGCAGGGGCGCTTCACCCGGGCCTATCTCAGGGCGGTGTCCGGTCTCAAGGATCGCCCGGACGATTCCAGGAGCTGGACGCAGGTGACGATCGCGCTTCTCGCCGAACCCAGGCTGCGCCTTCGTTGGCGCCAATGGGTGCAGGCGCGGGCTGAGGAATATGTCGGCACCGACTCCTCGCTCGATGCACAGATCGTGCGGTTCGCCGCCGACGGGCTGTGGTTCGCCGACACGTTGGAGAGCCACGACATCAGCAGTGCTCTGAGGCGGAATCTCATCAGCCGTCTTGTCGAGCTCACGGGAAAGTAATCCGAAAAGGAATTCGTCATGAGCCAGGCCGCCATCTATGGGCTGCTCTTTGCGGCCATCGTGCTCGAAGTCATCGGCACTACGGCGCTGCAATTGTCGCAGCAGTTTACCCGCATCGGGCCGACGGCGCTTGTCGTCGCCTGTTATGCGGCGGCCTTCTATTGCCTGTCCGTGACGCTGAAGAGCATTCCCGTCGGTATCGCCTATGCGATTTGGAGCGCTTTGGGAATCGTGCTGATTTCTTCGGTCGGCCTGATCTTTTTCAAGCAGCGCCTCGACCTGCCTGCCATTATCGGCCTCGGACTGATCATATCGGGCGTCATCGTCGGCAATCTGTTCTCGAAATCCGTTTCTCATTGATTTCATTGTTATATCTCACAGGGTCCTCCGGAGTCTCACGAGAGAAAATTTCCCCTTTGTCAAACTCCTGACAAAGCGCTATGTGTTGCTCGGACGTTGTGGAGATCGAGGCGTACCCGGCGCCTTTTTCCAAAGCGCTTTGAATTCTGCCTTCCCACCTAACGATCCTTCCAGCTTCCAGAGGAGCACAGCATGGCCATACGCACCGTCGTCTGGGGAGAGAACATCCACGAGAATACCAATGCGGTCGTCCGGGGCATCTACCCCGAAGGCATGCATACGACGATCGCCAATGCGCTGAATACCGACCCCGGCATCTCCGCCACCACGGCGACGCTGCAGGAGCCGGAACATGGGCTGAGCGAAGCCCGGCTTGCCGAAACCGATGTGCTGACCTGGTGGGGCCACAAGGATCACGGCGCGGTGTCAGACGTCGTCGTCGAGCGTGTCGCCAAGCGCGTCTGGGAGGGCATGGGCCTTCTCGTCCTGCATTCCGGCCATTTCTCGAAGATTTTCAAGCGGCTGATGGGCACGCCCTGCGCGCTGAAATGGCGCGAGGCGGGCGAGCGCGAGCGGCTGTGGACGATCAACCCGCGCCATCCGATCGCCGCCGGCATCGGCGAGCATTTCGAGCTGGAGAACGAAGAAATGTATGGCGAGCAGTTCTCGGTGCCGGAGCCGCTCGAAACGGTGTTCATCTCCTGGTTCCAGGGCGGGGAAGTGTTCCGCTCGGGCCTGACCTGGCGCCGCGGCGCCGGCAACATCTTCTATTTCCGCCCGGGCCACGAGACCTATCCGACCTATCACGACGCTACGGTGCAGAAGGTGCTGATCAACGGCGTCAAGTGGGCCTATAACCCCGAGGGCGCGTTGACTGCCATTACCGACGCTCCAAATGTGCCGGTGGAAAAGGCATTGGAGCCGATCGTCGAGCGCGGCCCGAAACTGCACCAGGCCGGCGAAGCCGGTTACCGCTGAGGAGCATCCATGCGACTACTCGTTCTTGGCACGGGCGTGATGGCGAAAAACCAGCTCACCCACTTCAGCAAAATCGACGGCGTGACGGTGGTTGGCGCCGTCGACACCGATCCCGACCGGCTTTCCGCCTTTGCCGACAAGTTCAATATCGAAAAGCGTTTTCATTCATTGGATGACGCGATCGCCTGGGGCGATTTCGATGCGGCGACGAACATCACGCCCGATCGCATCCATCACCCGACCACCATGGCGCTGATTGCGGCCGGCAAACATGTGCTCTGCGAGAAGCCGCTGGCGGAAAACTATCCGAAGGCGCTTGACATGACGGAAGCGGCCGAAAAGGCCGGTATCATCAACATGGTGAACCTCACCTATCGCAACGTCGCGCCGCTGCAGCGCGCCCGCGAGATGGTGCTCGCCGGCGAACTCGGCACGATCAAGCATGTGGAGGCTTCCTATCTCCAGAGCTGGCTCGTCTCGCGCGCCTGGGGCGACTGGCGCACCGAATCGACCTGGCTGTGGCGGCTTTCCACCGGCCACGGCTCGAACGGGGTGCTCGGCGATGTCGGCATCCACATCCTCGATTTCGCCGCGTATGGCGCCGCGACCGACATCGACCACGTCTTTGCCCGGCTGAAGACCTTCAACAAGGCGCCGGGCGGCCAGATCGGCGAGTATATGCTCGACGCCAATGACAGCTTTACCATGGCTGTCGATTTCGCCAACGGCGCGCTCGGCGTCATCCATGCCAGCCGCTGGGCGACGGGCCATCTGAATGAGCTGAAGCTGCGCATCTATGGCGAAAAGGGCAGCCTCGAGGTCATCCATCGCCCGGCCGAGTCCGAGTTGCGGGGGTGCCTCGGAGAGGATGCCGAGACCGCCACCTGGAAGGAGATCGAAGTGCCGCCGGTGCCGACCAACTACCAGCGCTTCGCCGACGCGGTGGCAAGCGGTATCCAGCCCGACCCGAACTTCCGCCACGCCGCCAACCTGCAGAAGGTGCTCGACCTTGCCATGACGACCGAGCGCGAGCGGCGCGAGCTGAAGGTCTGATATCTGTTGGGATATGGAAGCCGGCGATCAGACGGCGGTTTGCCGTGCTATGGCGCGCCGATTGATCGTTGGTGCAAACGTAGAAAAAGGGCCCCACCGAAGCGGGGCCCGAGGTAGTCGAGCCGCAGCAGGCGGTCTCGACCGCTTGATTATTCGATGACCTGCACGACTCGATGGGTGCGGGGTTCAACGATCACACGACGGTCGTTGACGACGGTATAGGCGTATTTCGGGTTGTCGGGCACCGGAGTGACGACGACATCGGCCGGAAGCGGCTTGCCGACGACGATCGGCTGCTCGACGACCACAGAGGAGGTCGGGGCCGGTTGCTGCTCGACATAGGTGACGACCTCGCGCGGCGGCGGATCGACAACGGCACCGGCGACACCGCCGGCTACGCCGCCGATGGCGGCACCCACAGGACCACCGACGATCGCGCCGGTGATGGCGCCACCAGCTGCACCGGTGACCGCTCCGTCAGCCAGAGCATTGGTGGCAAGCGACGACAGCGCAAGGGCGCCGGAGACAAGTATGATCTTGTACATTTTGCTTCTCCTTTGCTGGGGTTGCACTCGACTAACGACGCCATGAAATCGAGGTTCCCGCAGCAAAGAGTCACGCTTTGGAAGGCCGGTTCATATTCTGTGAGGCGGCTGACGCATCCACCAGGAGGAATTATTCCAAGCGCCGGCGGAAGAGCCAGGCGGCAGCACTGAGCGTAACGGTGGCGATCAGCGCCAGCGGAATCGTCTGGTTCACCACCTCGCTCAAAGGGATATTCTTGAGGAAAACGCCTTTGACGATCACCAGGAAATAGCGCAGTGGATTGACGAAGGTTATCGGCTGCAGCCAGCCCGGCATGTTTTCGATCGGGGTCGCGAATCCCGAGAGCAGCATGGCCGGGACCATGAACAGAAAGGCGCCGAGGATCGCCTGCTGCTGCGTCATTGACAGGGCGGAGATGAAAAGACCGAGGCCGGCGACCGAGCCGAGATAAAAGATCGCACTGCCGTAAAGCAGGAAGAGCGAGCCGCGCAGCGGCACCTCGAAGAGGAAGACGGCGGCGAGGATATAGACGGTGATATGGAAGAGGCCGATCATCATCGGCGGGATCAGCTTGCCAATCAGGATCTCGTGGAGGCGCAACGGCGAGACCATCAGCTGGTCGAAGGTGCCGAGCTCGCGCTCGCGCGCGATCGACAGCGCCGTGACGATCAGGCCGATGAGGAGCGCGATGCTGGCGATCAGGTTCGGCACCATGAACCATTGATAGGTGAGGTTGGGGTTGAACCAGTTGCGCGGCACCGATGAGACGATGCTGGCGCCGGCGCGCTTGCCGGCCGGCGTTTCGGCGGCAAGCGCCGCGCCGATCTGCGAGAGATAGCCCGCAACGATCTGCGAGGCGTTGGAGCGGCGGCCGTCGAGCACCACCTGCAGGTCGGTCGGCGTCCCTGCTTCGATATTGCGAGAGAAATCCGGGCCGATTTCGACCGCGGCGATGACCGTCTGATTGTCGATCGCGACCTGGACCTGCGCCTGTTCGGCAGCGATCTCGATATTGCGGAAGGTCGGCGAGCCATCGATGCGCTCGATCAGCTCCTGGCCCCAATGGCCGCTGTCGCGGTTGAGGATCATGACGTCGACATTGCGCACTTCGAGCGTCGCCGCATAGGAAAAGACGAGGAGCTGGACGATCGGGGGGCCGATCAGGATGGCGCGGCCCTTGGGGTCGCGCAGCACGGCGAGCAATTCCTTGACGATGAGGGCGTAGAGCCTTGTCCATCCCATCTCAGCCGATCCTCTTTCTGGTGCTGCGTGCGGCGAGCACGAACATGACGCCGCCGATCGTCAGCATGACCGAGATTGCTCGACCGAACATTGGCCAGATGTCGCCGGCGAGAAACACCGTCTGCAGGCTGGGGATCAGGTAGCGGGCCGGCACGATCAAGGTGATCCACTGGATGATCTTGGGCATGGAGTTGATCTCGAACAGGAAGCCCGAGAGCAGAAAGGCCGGCAGGAAGGCGGAGATCAGCGCCAGCTGCGAGGCGAGAAACTGGTTCTTGGTTGCCGTCGAGATCAACAGGCCTTGCCCGAGCGCCGGGATCAGGAAGGCGGCCGACAGGGCATAAAGCCCGGCGACCGAACCGCGGAACGGCACGCCGAAGAGAAAAACCGCAAGCAATACACAGAGCGTCATCGAGGTGAGGCCGAGTAGAAAATAGGGCAGGATCTTGCCGGCAAGCAGCTCGACGGCCGTCACCGGCGTCGCCATCATTGCTTCCATCGTCCCGCGCTCCCATTCGCGGGCGACGACGAGCGAGGTCAGCAATGTGCCGACCAGCGTCATGACGATGGCGATCGAGCCCGGCACGAGGAAGTTGCGACTGGTCAGCTCCGGATTGAACCAGAAGCGCTGCTCGACCGCGATGGCGGGGCTATGGGAGGCGACGTCCGCCTGTCTCTGCTGTTCCCAGTTGGCAATGGCGCCTTGCGCGTAGTTTTGTACAAAATTCGCCGTGTTCGGATCGGAGCCGTCGACAATCACCTGGACCTGCGGGCGGTTGCCGGCGGTGTAGCGGGTGGTGAAATCGGCGGGGATAACGACGATGCCGCGTACCTTTCCGATCACCAGATCTTCTTCGAACAGGCGGCGGTCACGGCCGATCACCACGTCGAAATAGCGCGAGGCGCGGAAGCTGGCCGCGAGGTCCTGGGTCAGCGGCGTCATCTCCTCGGTCACGAGGCCGATGCGGGTGCGCGTTGTATCCAGCGAGACGCCGTAGCCGAAGAGGAAGAGCAGGATCAGCGGCAACACGAAGGCGATGAGGATGCTGCTCGGGTCGCGGATCGCCTGGAAGCTTTCCTTGCGCACCAGAGCTGCAAGACGCCGGAGCCGGCCGGAAGAAATCCTCATGCTGCATCCTCCGCTTCCGATTGCTGCACGAGCGCGATGAAGGCGTCCTCCATCGTCGGGTCCGGCGCATCCTTTGTCGCGACACGTGCCTTCAACTCATCGGGAGAACCGAGCGCGATCGAACGGCCGCGGTAGATCAGCGAAATGCGGTCGCAATACTCCGCCTCGTCCATGAAATGGGTGGTGACGAGCACGGTGACACCCTTTTCGACCAAGCCATTGATATGCGTCCAGAACTCGCGGCGAGTGATCGGATCGACGCCGGAGGTCGGTTCATCGAGGAAGAGGGCGCGCGGTTCGTGCATGACGGCGCAGGCAAGCGCCAGGCGTTGCTTGAGCCCGAGCGGCAGATCCTTGGCGGGCCCGTGGGCGTGGCGGCCGAAATCGAATATATCGGCCATCAGCTCTATGCGCTCTCGCCTGCGCTGGCCGCGAAGGCCATAGACGCCGGCGAAGAATTCCAGGTTCTGCATGACTGTAAGATCGCCGTAGAGCGAGAATTTCTGCGCCATATAGCCGAGCTGATTGCGCGCTTCGGCAGCGTCGCGGCGAAGATCGAAACCGGCGACGCGGCCTTCGCCGCCGGTCGGTTTCAACAGGCCGCAGAGCATCTTGAAGGTGGTGGACTTACCGGCGCCGTTCGGGCCGAGCAGGCCGAAGATCTCGCCGCGGCGAATATCGAAGCTGATATCGTCGGCGGCGGTGAAATCGCCGAAGCGCTTGGTCAGGCCCCTGGCCTCGATCACCGGGCGGTCGCCCTCGGCTTTCAGCGGCTCTTGCGCTTCGGCGAGCCGGGAGCGGCCGCCGGGGCCGCCGCCGAGCATATCGACGAAGGCGTCCTCGAAACGCGGTGGGGCGGGGGAAAGCGATGCGCCGTCGCCGGCCTTGCCGATATCGGGCGTCTTGCCGCTGGCGGCGACGAGGCGGATCGCCTCGCCCTGGATCACGCCGTCGATGACCCCATCGGCCTGCAGGAGTTCGGCGAGAACCTGCCGACGGCGGCCAGTGACATCGGAGACCCGGAAGACGCGGTCGCTGACGCGCTCGGTCATTTCATCCGGTTTTCCCGAGAAGAGCAGTTTTCCCTGGTTCAAGAGCAGCACGTGGTCGCAGGCTTCGGCCTCGTCGAGATAGGCGGTCGACCAGACCACGCCGATGCCTTCCCTGGTCAGGTTCTCGACCATCTTCCAGAGGTCGCGGCGCGAGATCGGATCGACGCCGACGCCCGGTTCGTCGAGCAGCAGCAGACGCGGCTTTTTCAGAAGCGCGCAGGCAAGGCCGAGCTTCTGTTTCATGCCGCCGGAGAGCTTTCCGGCGAGCCTGCCGGTGAAGCGCTTGAGGTCGGTGAAGGTCAGCAGCTCGTCGAAGGCGCCGGTGCGTTCGCTCCTCGGCAGGCCGCGCAAATCGGCATAGAGGTCGAGGTTTTCCTGCACCGAGAGATCCTCATAAAGACCGAAGCGCTGCGGCATGTAGCCGATCGCCGCCTGAATGCCGGCGGCGTTCTTTCTGGTGTCGAAGCCCAGAACTTCCATCGTTCCGGTGTCGGGCAGCATCAGGCCGGTCATCAGCCGGATCAGCGTCGTCTTGCCGGCGCCGTCGGGGCCAACGAGGCCGGTGATCGCGCCGCCGCCGATGGTGCCGGAGACGGCGCTAAGGGCTGCAGGCGCACCGCCGAAGCGTTTGGTGACGCCGTCGATCCGAACGAGCGGCCTGGCGTCCCGACCGGGTTCGGGGGCAGTCATTGTCCGCCTGCCGGCGGCGCGGACAGCCGCACGGTGACCGGCATGCCCTGCCGCAGGTCGGGGCCGGGTCTGTCGATGACGATCCTCAGGCGATAGACGAGATCGGTCCTCAGTTCAGGCGTTTCCACCGATTTCGGCGTGAATTCGGCGACCGGCGAGATGAAGCCGATGGTGCCTTCATAGGGCTTGTCGGGCGCAGTATCGGAGGCGACGGATACTTTCATGCCCGGGTGGATGCGGCCGAGATCGGGTTCGGCGACATAGCTGCGCACCCAGACCGGCTCTGTCAGGGAGAGCACGAAGACGGTATCGGACGGCGAGACGATCGCGCCGTTCTCCCGCACCCGCGAGAGGATGACGCCGTCGTTCGGAGCACGCAGTTCGGTGTCTGCGAGCGAGGTTCGGGCCGAGGCGAGTGTGGCCTCGGCGGCCTTCAGCTGGGCGTCGGCGGCGGCGATATCCTCGACGCGCGAGCCTTCCTGCAGCAGCTTCAGTGCCTCGCTGGCCGATTGCGAGCGGGCGGCGGCCATCGCCTTTGCGGCGGTCGCCTGGTCGAGGTTCGCTTCGGAAATCGTGCCCTGCGGGCGAAGCTGGCGGGCGCGGTCGTAAGCGAGGTTGGCATTCTGCAGATCCGCCAGGCTTTCGTCGTAGGCAGCTCGCGCCTGTGCGATCTCGGTCGGCCGCGGGCCAGCCTTCAGCTTGTCGAGCGTCGCGCGAAGGGCCGCGGCATTGGCCTCACCGGAGCGGACGGCGAATTCATAGGGCGCAGCGTCGAGCTTCGCCAGGACCGTGCCGCTCTTGACGACATCGCCCTCGTCGACGCGCAGTTCGGAGAGGCGGCCGCTGACGCGGAAGCCGAGCGAGACCTGACGGATATCGACATTGCCGTAAAGGACGAATTCGCGCCGCGCCTCGGGCAACCAGCCGAACCGCTCGGGCAGGCCGTACCACCAGGCGGCACCTGCTGCAAGGAGGAGAAGGATCGCGATAGGAAGGATGCGTTTCATGCTGCGCCTCCTTTCGGCGGGCCGATGACATCGACCAGTTCGGCAGCAAGGCCCCGCAAGATTTCCACCTGTTTCGGGCCGAAGGCGTCCCATTCCATCTGGGCGAGTACGGCAGCATGGGCGAAGCGGAAGATGAGGATGCTGCCGACGAGGTTGAAAGTGCGCAGGCGCACATGTTCGGACGCCGGATCTTCGCCAAGAATGGCGCCGACCAGGCGCCGGCCCATTTCGATCATCGGCCTCATGATGCCCCGATAGACCCGCTTGAAAGCCTCTGTCGGTTCCATCTGCTCGCGGATGAGGAAGCGGGCCCAGGGTTCCGATTCCTTGGCGACGAAGAGCGTCACCATGGTCTGGAGAACTTCGGTCAGGAAGAGGCGGGCGTCGGCTTCACCGAGCGGCTCGCCGGCTGCGTCGAGCGCCATCAGATGCGCGCCGATGCGCGCCCTCATGCCGCTGACATGCGCATCGATCCTCATCATCAGATATTCGGCGGTGGCGATGTAGAGGCCTTCCTTGCTGCCGAAATAATAGGGGATCGCCTGCAGGTTGACGCCGGCGGCTTCGGTCAGCTGGCGTGTCGAGGCGCCATCGAAACCGTAGCGCCCGAACACGTCGAGCGCGGCGCTCAGCATCTTCTGGCGCGTGATCTCGGCACGGGCTGAAGCCGGCTGATTTGGATAGTCGCGTTCTCGGCTCATGATATTTTATAGCGCCGCTAATGAAATAAGTCAATCGATTGATTATTTCCGCGATGACCCTTCCTGTCGAGGACGCAAGCTGCGACTTTGCCCTACCCTGGATCAGGATGAATTCCACGCACGGCGCTTTAAGATGCCAGGTGCCATTCTCAGTGGCTCTGAAAGCATATTGTTTCGCGTTATACGCTCATTTTTTGACACAAAACTGCCTTGCTCTTTCCGTATCGGCAGATCGATGCGTATTCAGATCTATATTATCGCGCTCCTGTTGAGCGCCATTATGTGGTCGATCTCGTTCGATGCGGCGCGAGAATCCTATCATGCCGCCCAAAGTGCGGGATTGATGCCGAACCTGCATATCAACAAGAAGCTGGATCGCATTCTCTAGACTGCGATCAGTGTCCAATCATGGACGATTTGCCGATGCCGCCGTCCGCCGCCGGCCAAGGCATTTTCGTGCCAATCTGGAGGCCCTCCAAACAGAAAATCAAATTTCCTAAAATTTGATCGATCTGCTTAAAAGCCCTGCAAATACTGACGTGTAGAGTGTTCTCATGAGGGCGGCCGAAGCGTGGACAGACGCGTCGATCGCTTGGAGCCGGGCGAAACAAAAGCCCGCGATCCGAAAACGGGGACTTCGAGATGCAGAAAACTCTTGCCGCCATCACCCTGACTTTGGGCATTGCCGCGGCCGCCGGTCCAGCCTTTGCCATCGGGCCTGCGAGCCTCGCGCGCGACCTGATCTACACTTCCGCCATCGGCCATTCGCCTGAAATTCCTTTGACGACGCGCGCCGGTTTCGTGCGGCCGAGCGTTCCTCTCGTTCTGCGCGGCCCGGCTGCCGTCGAGGGTAGGGGTTCTCAGCTCAAGGCCTATTCGCAGAGCCTGAGCGTTGCCATCGGCTATGTATTCTCGGCGGCGGTCGGTGCTGTGGAAGCAGTCACGCTTCTCCGTTAAAGCAACGCGCTTCAGGCATTCAGTTCGCGATGCACGTCGATATACCAGTCGACGAAGGCCTTGACGCCGACCTCCAATGTCGTGTCGGGCTTGTATCCCGTCAGTGCCACGAGCAGATCGGGGGCAGCGAAGGTGCGCGGCACGTCGCCCTTCTGCATCGCCAGCATCTTGCGGATGGCAGGACGGCCGAGCGCTTTTTCCACCGTCTCGACGAAATCCATCAGGCTGACGGGCTGACCGCCGCCGATATTGACGACGCGGAAGGGCGCCTGGCGCGAAAGCGTTTCGATCCCAGCGTCACCGAGCCGATTTTCCTCGCTCGGGGCAATTGCCGACAACCTGACGATCGCTTCGACGAGGTCATCGATATAGGTGAAGTCGCGGCTCATATTGCCTTCGCCGTAGATCTCGATCGGCTGGCCTTCGAGCATGTTCTTGGCGAATTTGAACAGCGCCATATCGGGCCGGCCCCATGGGCCATAAACGGTGAAGAAACGGAAGGCGGTCGTCGGAATCTTGTGCAGATGGGCATAGCTGTGCGCCATCAACTCCATCGATTTCTTCGTCGCGGCATAGATGGTCAGCGGTTCGTCGGCGCGATCGGTCTCGCGGAAGGGGACAGTCGCGTTGGCGCCATAGATCGAGGATGTCGAGGCCAGCATCAGATGGCGAACTTCAACCCGCCGGGCGATTTCCATGATATTCCAGGAGCCTTCGACGTTCGAATGTATATAGGCTTCGGGATTTTCCAGGCTGTAGCGGACTCCGGCTTGCGCGGCAAGATGGATCAGGATGTCAGGCGCGGCCGCGGAGACTGCCGCCTCCAGTACCGGCCGGTCCTCAAGCATTGAGATAACAGGTCGGAAGGCCGGAAACTGAGAGAGTGCCGCATGACGCATCTCTTTGAGCTTGACATTGTAATAAGGCGTGAGGCCGTCGAAGCCCGTCACCTCATGCCCTTCCTGCAGCAGGCGCCTGGCCAGATGAAAACCGATAAAGCCGGCAGTGCCTGTAATGAAGTAGCGCATTCCCACCTTTTTCTCGGCTCCCTGCCGACGGCAAAAGCCGATTCCGTAAAATGGCACCCACTTACAGGATAAAAAGACGCCGAGTCGATAGGCGTTTGAAAGATAGCACTTGATGTGAGGCCGCTGTCATCGTCTCCGGACATTATGCTGCATTGCACCATAACCGCTTGCATGTTATGGGCGGCGGGTCGTCTTGAGCATGATGTCAAAAAGATTGAGCGGTTTTCGGGCGACATCCTGTTCAGGCGGAACCAGGGATTGATGAGAAACATAGTTTATTGGATTCTCTCTGCGTTTCTGACCCTGGCCATTGCGGTCGTGTCGCTGCGCTATCTCACAAATTTCTGGCTGCTCTCCTTCATCTACAGTTTTCAGATCCATCTCGGCCTCACATTCGCCGCCGTCAGCCTCGTCATCCTGGCTGTCAGAAGACATGCTTACGGTTTTGCCCTTCTGCTTGTCTCGCTGCTCCTAACTGCGCATGGCGCTATCATGCTACGTGAATTTGCGGAGGACGACAGGGGAACGGGAACGGTGCCGCTTTTCCGGCTGATGTCGTTCAACGTTGCGATCGATAACTGGAAAAATTCGACCGCCATCGCGGATATGGTGATCGCCTCGAATGCCGATGTCGTCAATCTGCTCGAAGCCAAGCCGCTGACGTTCCATCTGCAGCGATTGTTCAAGGTCTATCCGTATCATATCGGCTGCGACAACGGCAAAGACAGCTGCGATACGCTGGTGCTGTCCAAACGCCCGTTCGTGATCCGCCAGGTCGCGAGCATCGGCAGCTTGCGGAAAGACAGGCTGGTCGCAGCGAGCGTCGATTTCGGTGGGCAATCCGTCAATCTCGTATCGGTCCATCTGACCAAACCCTATTTCGACGATTACCAGATAGAAGAGTTGGACGATCTCAGCAAAGCGCTTGATGCGATCTCAGGTCCGCTGGTGCTGTCCGGCGATTTCAATACGTCGTCGATCGCCCCCAGCATTCAGGCTCTCCTGCGCAAGCAGAAACTGAAGACCATGGCGCCCGAACCGGCGACATGGCCGATCGCCGCCGGTCGGTTCGGAATCGCCATCGATCACATATTCGCGCGCGCGCCGCTTCATCTGACGTCGTTGAAAAGCCTCGACGACAATCTCGGCTCCAACCATTCAGGCCTGATCGCCGAATTCGTCGTCGATAAGAGCGGCGAGACGGCGCCGGCACGATAAACAGGCAAGATAAGCCGGGCCGAAATCAGAATCTGGTTCGGCCGCCCTTGCGGTCGATCATCTGAAAATTCTTGCCGTCAGTCTTCACGTTGACGCAGTCGGTCGACTTGTCGGGAAACCGGACGCAGACCTCGCCATTGTTGATCTTGTAGCCATTCTTGCTGCCCTCGCGATATTCATAGCCGTTGCTGCTTTCTTTCAGCTCCGACGTGCCGGGCAGATGCTGACGGATTTCCGCCTCGCTTGCGGCGCGCATGTTCGCCGTTTGGGCAAAGGCGATTGCCGGCAGCAGGATTGAAAGAGATCCGGCGAGGGCGGGCAGGGTACGCATCAGAGGACATCTCCCGTCAGGTCTGTCGGCTCATTCATTCTACGAGAATCCCGCAAGGGAATTCAACAGGGATGGTGGGCATGCCGGAAGCGCCGCGGGCAAACCTGGCCCGCCGGCCGTTCCGGCGCTTGGCTTACGTTCTTCCGAATTCGTCGACGATGCGGATGATATCGTCCTCGCCGAGATAGGAGCCCGTCTGAACTTCGATGAGTTCGAGGACGATCTTGCCGGGGTTGGCGAGACGATGGACTTCCCCGAGTGGGATGTAGACGCTTTCGTTCTCGCGCAGCATCTGCACATTGTCGCCGATCGTCACCTCGGCCGTTCCCTTTACGACGACCCAGTGCTCAGAGCGATGGTGGTGTTTTTGCAGCGAAAGCTTCTTGCCCGGCGTGACGAAGATGCGCTTCACCTGAAAGCGGTCGCCGTTGAAGATAGAGGTATAGCCGCCCCACGGTCGGTACGATGTCGGATGCGTCTCGGCGAATTTTGCAGTCGCCGAGGAGGAGGCCAGCATCTTGACCAACTGCCCGACATTCTGGCTGTCCTTGAGCGGTCCGACATAGACGGCGTCTTCGCTGGCGATGACGGCGACATCCTCCATGCCTTGGACGGCAAGGTGCACGCCATGCGTCATGACCAGCGAGTTACGGGTGTTGACGACGGTCGTGTTGGCAGCGGCGACATTGCCGTTATCGTCGCGTTTGCCCGATTTCCAAACGGCGTCCCAGCTTCCCATGTCCGACCAACGAAATGGCGAGGGGACGACCGCGGCCTTCGAGGTCTTTTCCATGACCGCATAATCGATCGATATATCCGGGCTCTTGGCGAAATGGTCGGCATCGAGGCGGGTGAAGTCGAGATCGCGGCTTGCCTTGGAAACAGCCTTGCTTGCGGCCTTCAGCACCTCGGGCGCATATTCCTGCAGCTCGGCAAGAAGTTCCGTCACCGGGAACATGAAGATGCCCGAGTTCCAGTAGAAGCCGCCGTCGGCGAGCATCCGCTGGGCTTCGTCCAATATCGGCTTCTCGACGAAGCGGCTCACCTTGTGAGCGCCATTATCAAGTGCATCGCCGATCTCGATATAGCCATAACCCGTCGCCGGCTCGGTCGGGTTGATGCCGAAGGTGACGAGCCTGCCGTCGGCCGCCGCCTCGCGAGCGATGCGGATACAGTCGAAATAGCTCTTGTCGGCGAGGATTTCATGGTCTGAGGCAAGCATCTGGATGATAGTGCCCTTACCAAAGAGGTCGGCGGCAAGCGTCGCGGCGGCAGCGACCGCGGCGGCGGTGTTGCGGGCGACCGGTTCGAGCAAGACGGCGGCGAGCGGGATGGCAAGCTCGCGCGCCTGCTCGGCGACCAGAAAGCGGAACTCCTCATTGGTGACGACGATCGGAGCTTCATAGAGCTCGGGATCGGAAACGCGTTCGAGCGTTTCCTGAAACAGCGTCTTATTGCCAACGAACTGGATGAATTGTTTCGGCGCGGTCGCACGGGAAAGCGGCCAGAGCCGCGTGCCTTTGCCGCCGGCCATGATCACGGGAACGATTTTCTGCGTCATAGGCGGGTTCCTTGAGATAGACGACCTTAATGGTTGCATGTCAGCGGGCTGCTGCCCAGCCTCTTATTCTGTTGAGACCGGCGTGCAGCAGGTCGAGAGCTGCAGGCTCGCTGCCGGCTTCCACGTAGCAGCGCATTTCCGGCGCATTGCCGGATGGGCGGAAATGGATGATCCGGCCGTCCGTCAGCGTCACCCGAAGCCCGTCAATATCGGATTTGGCCGCTACTGCGCCGATCGGCTGCAGGAAAGAACAGAGATTTTCATCCGAGGCACGCAAGTGTTGCATCAGCGCGGCGCTCGTCTCCACCGGGAAATTCTCCAGACGATCGGCAGCGGCGAAGGGCAGCTTATAGGAGGTCGCAATGGCAGAGAGCGGCTGCCTGCGAGCGGCCGCAAGCGACAGGACTGCGAGCATGGGAATAAAACAATCGCGCGTCGGCAGGGCGCGGACGTTCTGCCCGTTGACATCGAAAGGGCTGGCGGTCAGCAAGCCGCCATTGGCTTCGAAGCCCATGACGCGGTCATTGCCAGCGGCCACGGCCTCTTCCATGCCTGTTATGACGAAGGGAGAGCCGACACGGGTGCGCTTGACGGCGAAGGAGCCTGCGGCCTCGATGCCGGAATTGGAGGTGACGGGCGTCACCACTGTGAGAGCTCCCAAGAAATTGGCTGCTATAAGGCCGAGGAGGTCGCCGCGCAGCGGCGCACCGGTTTCATCCGCGACAAGGGGGCGGTCGCCGTCGCCATCGGTCGAAACGATCGCATCGAGCTGGTGCTCGGACACCCAGCGTTTCATCAGCGTGATCGTCTCGTCGGACACGGCTTCGGTGTCGACGGGAATGAAACTCTCCGACCGTCCGAGAGCGATGATCTCGGCGCCGTAATGGGTGAGAACGTCGACCATCAGGTCGCGCGCGACGGTGCTGTGCTGATAGATGCCGATCTTCAAGCCCGACAGCGCGCCTTTTGGGAGCAGCATGGCATTGCGTTCGAAAAAGAGCTGGCGGCAGATCGCTTCATGCTCTTCCATCTTGGCCGGCCCCACGACCGGCGCTTCGCCGCTCCGCTCGATTTCGGCTGCCTCGGCAGTAATGGCTGCTTCGTCCGATTTGTCGATTTCGCCGTCTGGCCGATAAAATTTGATGCCGTTGCGGTCCGCCGGGATGTGCGAGCCCGTAATCATCAGGCACGCAGCCTTGCGTTCGAGGCCATAAAGGGCAAGGGCTGGTGTCGGCACATTGCCGCAATCGAAGATCCGGAAGCCGAGCGCTGTCAGCGCGCCGGCGCAATTCGCCGAGATCTCAGGGCTTGAATCGCGAAAGTCGCGGCCGATCAGAATAACGTCGCCCGCCTGCGCCCTGCCGGTCCGCAGCAGATATTTGCCGAACGCGGCAGCGTAAAGGGCGGAAGCGCGTCCCTTGAGATCTACTGAAAGTCCGCGAAGGCCGCTCGTGCCGAATTTCATGTGAAGACATGCCCCCGATTGTCACAATAGGTTCTACTCACCCCGCCAGTCGGCGTAAATACCGAAGCGGGCATATAGTAAACACCGACGATGACGTCTCGAACAAGCTCTGCAGCCCGCTGCCGACTTTCAATGGGCTGAAGCCGCCGCGAGGAGCGCAGGCATTGCGACATCAGCCTATTTTGTTAGAACCGTATGTCCATTGTTTCGTCCTATGCCGAAGGGTTCCTGATGAGCGATACATCCGTCAGTCTCGATGAGAGCTGGAAGGCCGCGCTGGCAGGGGAGTTTTCAAGCCCCTATATGCAACAACTCAGATCCTTCCTCGTTGCGCAGAAACAAGTGGGCAAGCGGATCTTCCCGAAGGGCAGCGAATATTTCCGCGCTCTTGATCTGACGCCGATTGCCAACGTCAAGGCCGTCATCCTCGGACAGGATCCCTATCACGGACTTGGGCAGGCTCATGGACTATGCTTCAGCGTCCGACCCGGCGTGCGCATACCGCCCTCGCTCGTCAATATCTACAAGGAGATGGAGACGGATCTCGGCATAACGCCAGCGCGCCATGGCTTTCTCGAACATTGGGCAAGGCAGGGCGTGCTCCTGCTGAACAGCGTGCTGACAGTCGAGGAGGGCCAAGCGGCGGCCCATCAGGGCAAGGGGTGGGAACGCTTCACCGATGCCATTATCGGCAAAGTCAATGACGAATGCGAATCCGTCGTCTTCATGCTCTGGGGCTCCTATGCCCAGCGCAAGGCCGCCTTTGTCGATACGGCGCGGCATCTGGTGCTCAAGGCGCCGCATCCTTCGCCGCTTTCGGCACATAACGGCTTCTTTGGCTGCAAACATTTTTCCAAGGCGAATGCCTTCCTCAAGTCTCGCGGGCGGGCGCCGGTCGACTGGCAATTGCCGGCAGATCCTCACGGCGCCTGAAGTGAACGCCCCCCCCGATCTTCGTTCACTAATAATAGACAATGCGTTTTGGTCTCGGGGTCTGTTCCGGAGGCCGGGTGAGGCGCATTTATGATCCATCAAAAGCCCCCGCGAACGGCGGGGAAGAAAGGGGTCTCACATGCTCGATCAGATCAAGGGTCTGCACCACGTCACGTCGATGGCGGAGGACGCCCGCACCAACAACCAGTTTTTCACCCATGCGCTCGGCCTGCGTCGCGTCAAGAAGACTGTCAATTTCGACGCGCCTGATGTCTACCACCTCTACTACGGTGATGAGACCGGTGCGCCCGGCACGATCATGACCTATTTCCCGTTCCCGAAGATGGCGCAGGGCCGGCCCGGAACCGGGGAGGTCGGCACGACGGTATTTTCTGTCCCGCAAGACTCGCTCGGCTTCTGGAGCGACCGCTTCGCCACGCTTGGTCTCGGCGGCCTGAAGGCTGAGGAAAGCTTCGGCGAAAAGCGTCTGAACTTCTCCGGGCCGGATGGCGACGGCTTCGCGCTCGTCGAGGTCAAGGACGATGACCGCGAGCCGTGGACGCATGGCGGCATCGGCGAGGATCACGCTATTCGCGGCTTTCACTCCGTTGCCTTGCGGCTGAGGGATGAAGGCGCCACCGCCGAACTGCTGAAGTTCATGGGCTACGAAGTCGCCGAGGAAAGGGACGGGGTCAAACGGCTGATCAGGCCCGGCGGCAACGGCGCGCACCTCATCGACCTTGAAACCATGCCGAACATTGCCCGCGCGCTTCCCGGCGCCGGCTCCGTCCACCATGTCGCCTTTGCCGTCGAAAATCGCGAAAAGCAGCTCGAAGTGCGCAAGGCGCTGATGGATACGGGCTATCAGGTCACGCCGGTGATCGACCGGGATTATTTCTGGGCGATCTATTTCCGCACGCCGGGCGGTGTTTTGTTCGAGGTCGCGACCAACGAGCCCGGCTTCGACCGTGACGAGGACACGGCTCATCTCGGCGAAGCGCTGAAGCTGCCGCAGCAGCACGCTCATCTTCGCGCCTTGCTCGAGCAGCATCTGCAGCCGCTCGAAGCGTAGGAGGGCGATATGACCGAAACCGGATATGTGCACCGGCTGCATGCCGGTGCACCTGACAAACCTATTCTGCTCGTGCTGCATGGCACCGGCGGCGACGAAAACCAATTCTTCGATTTCGGCCGACGGCTGTTGCCCGAAGCAACGATTCTTTCGCCGCGCGGCGATGTTTCCGAATATGGCGCGGCGCGGTTTTTCCGCCGCACCGGGGAAGGGGTCTACGACATGTCCGACCTCTCACGTGCGACGGAGAAGATGGCGGCCTACGTCGAGGCGTTCGCCGATGAATACCGCGCTTCCCAGATTCTCGGCCTGGGTTTTTCGAACGGCGCAAATATTCTGGCCAATGTGCTGATCGAAAAGGGCATCTTCGACGCGGCGGTTTTGATGCATCCGCTCATTCCGTTTCAGCCCGAGGCCCGGTCGACGCTCGCGGGAAGAAAGGTGCTGGTGACAGCCGGGCAGCGGGATCCCATCGCTCCGGTCGCGATGACCCAGGCGCTATCTGCGCACCTGGAGGGCCGGGGCGCGGAGGTCAGGATAGTCTGGCATGCCGGTGGGCACGAGATCGCGCCATCGGAGATCAATGCGGTTGGCGACTTCCTCGGCGGCTATTGATCTGTGCCAGCACAGTGGCCAAGACATTGAGCGGGACCGGCGAATGCCGGCCCCGCATCGTTGCTGAAACGACGATCATGTCGTCGTTGATCGAAAAATTATCTAAAGCGGGCCGCGATCTTTCAGATTCGCTCCTTGCGCATGTCGTTGCCGCGACATGCTTAGGGGCGATGAGGATATTTGCCTCTTATTGCCTTCATGTAAAAATTCCCCGGTGATTCTGCCATCGTCAAACCGACGACGACGCCTTTGGGAACACCTTCATATTCTCGTCTCTGGCCGTTGGTCAGATAGACCCGTAGATGCCGGCTGTCTTCGTCGTAGCTGATCGCCTCGATAAGTTTCGAATCAACCGCAGTTTCCACTTTGCACCCCGCAGTTTTGGATCTGAGATTCCTGATCAAGAATTGTCATTCACGCTCGCAGCGCACCATATTTAAGCGGCGTCGCAGGGTCGTCAAGCGTGATCTGCTTTAACGTTCATTTTTTCCAAACGCCTCTCGCTATAGTTGATTTATACAGCTTTTTCGGCGGCTTCGCCTGTGGAAAGCCGACGGTTTCGAGTTCTCCCAGCTTTGGAAACGTTGGATGACACAGCTGAAGGTGAAAGAATCTGTCCAGTAGACATAAGCTTAACCGGCAGTTAACCATCATGTACTAAAATACAATCTAATATTAATCGCGATGTCTTCTCAACTATGGATAAGTACAGAACGCCGTTCTCCGCGGCAGCCGTTTTGCTATCGCTGGCGAGCTGCAGCGCTTCGCACCCAGGTGAAGATCACGCCGGAGACCCTTGCGCTTTCAATCGGGAGCTACAAGGATGGCCAATCCTCTTCGCTTGATGTGTTGGACGCGCAGCGTTCCGCCGCGGTCGCCCAGGCGAGCCTGGTGCAGGCGGTTCAGCAAACGGCGAAGGATCATGTCGTTCTGAATATGGCAACAGGTTGCGGCTACATTGTCGACGCCGCGATCAGGCCAACTTCTTATGAACACTGTGATTCGTGCCGTTGCAGCGATAGATGGGAAATCGATCAACCCGCCATGCGGTCGGGTCTCATAAATGGGTTACATGTCTAATTATCTAGGACGGTGGCGACAACAGATACCGATATTGGCCGGCAACCGTAAGCAGCGCGCTCGGCTGAGCTTTGCCGAAGGCGACTTCGCTGCGGTCTACGCTATGAGCGATGTTCACGGATGTTACGACGAGCTCGTCGAGGTGCATCGCCGCATCGAGGAGGACGCAGCACGCATTCAGGGGCCGAAACTCATCGTCATGCTCGGCGATTATGTCGATCGTGGACCCGATTCGAGCGCAGTTCTGGAGTTCCTGAGCAAGAACCCGCCGCCAGGGTTTCAGCGCTCGGTTCTTTGCGGCAATCACGATGCCGAGCTGGTGAAGCTCTATCGCAAACCGGCGGGCATTCTCGAATGGCTGGGTTTCGCCGGGACGGAGACGCTGCACTCCTACGGCATCGATATCGAGCATCTCCTGCAGTCGGCGGCGGGAAACGAAACGATCGCCCGCGTCATTCGCAATATGATACCCGAGCGGCATATCCAGTTCCTGGAATCGCTGCCGATCATGCTGCGGATAGGCAGGGTGGTGTTTGTGCATGCAGGCGTCAGACCCGGCGTCGATCTCAAGAAACAAAAAGACAGCGACCTCATGTGGATCCGGCAGCCCTTCCTGGACGAGGGGCCGCAGCTTCCTGTCCTCGTGATCCACGGACATACTCCGGGGCGAGCCCCGACATTCGGCCCGCAACGCATCGGCATCGACACCGCGGTTTCGGCGACGGGCCGGCTGACCGTACTGACGATCAAGGGGACGCGGGTAGGGCTGCTTTAGAGCCTTCGGATGCAAAAAGGACGCGCTGCGCTCTGAAACTCCGTGTCGTGCTTTCCGAAAAATTGATTCCGGCCTTCAAGCCGATGCGATGGGCGAAGAGAGCGTGGCGCATGCTCCAAAGATAAACGCCGCGGGATTGTGCCCGCGGCGTCAGAAGATTCACAGAGTTGCCAGGCGCTGTCAGGCGTCCCGATAAAGATTGGTGCCGATACCGGTATAGGTAAAGCCGTGTTTGCGGATCTCGTCGCTGCGGTAGATGTTACGCAGATCGACCAGGACCGGAGCGCGCATCGACTGCTTCAGGCGATTGAAATCGAGGGCGCGGAACTGGTTCCATTCGGTGACGATGACGAGGGCATCGGCGTCGGCAGCGGCTTCGTAAGGGCCGTTCGCATATTCGATGTTCTCGATGACCTTGCGGGCATTGTCCATACCCTCGGGATCATAGCCAACGACCTGGGCGCCGGCGTCCTGCAGCGTCTGGATAATGGCGATGGCCGGGCTGTCGCGCATGTCGTCGGTGTTCGGCTTGAAGGTCAGTCCGAGGATGGCGACTTTCTTGCCGCGAATGTCTCCGCCGACGGCCGAAATGACCTTGCGGCCCATCGCCCGCTTGCGGTTGTCGTTGATCGAGATCGTCGTTTCGATCAGACGGACCGGTGCGTCATAATCCTGCGCCGTCTTGGCAAGGGCGAGCGTATCCTTGGGGAAGCACGAACCGCCGTAACCCGGACCGGCGTGCAGGAACTTGGAGCCGATACGGCCGTCGAGGCCGATGCCGCGCGAAACGTCCTGGACGTTTGCGTCGACCCTTTCGCAGAGATCGGCGATCTCGTTGATGAAGGTGATCTTCATGGCCAGGAAGGCGTTGGCCGCATATTTGATGAGCTCGGAGGTGCGGCGGCTCGTGAAGACCAGGGGAGCCTGGTTGAGGTAGAGCGGACGATAGACTTCGGTCATGGTCTCGCGTGCGCGATCATCATTCAGTCCGACGACGATCCGATCAGGACGCTTGAAATCCTCGATCGCCGCGCCCTCGCGCAGGAATTCGGGATTGGAGACGACGGCGACGTCAGCCGAAGGATTGGTTTCCCGCACGATGCGCTCAACCTCATCGCCGGTGCCGACCGGCACCGTCGACTTGGTGACGATGACGGTGAAGCCCTCCACATAGGTGGCAATCTCCCGCGCAGCGGCATAGACGTAGGAGAGATCGGCATGGCCGTCGCCGCGACGGGACGGCGTGCCGACCGCGATGAACACGACGTCGGCGCCACGAACGCTTTCGCCGACATCCGTCGAAAACGACAAGCGGCCGGTGCTGGTGTTTTCAGCAACCAGTTGATCGAGACCCGGCTCGTAGATCGGAATACGGCCCTCGCGAAGGGCCTCGATCTTACTCAGATCCTTGTCGACGCAGATGACGTCGTGGCCGAAATCCGCAAAGCAAACGCCTGAAACGAGGCCGACATAGCCTGATCCAATCATCGTGATGCGCATATTTCCCTCAAATCATTAGAGTAGAACGTCATGCTGCGTCGCAGCATGGCGCTCGTCATACTGAATCTGGGCCAAAAGACAATATCGAAGATCGCTTAATACCCACATCGGAAGTCGCATTGAGGGTGCCGCTGTTTGCTGCCAGGCACCCGCTCGACAGCAAAAACATAGGTTTATGTGGGCGATATGACAAGTCGAGCGGTTCGTGAGAGCCGGCTCGACTTCAATCCTGGAATGAGACGAATTGCTCTATCGGTTGCCTCGGCTGCTACAGCCGGTACCAGACGTACGGGTCCGTTCCCGATTGGATCTTGTCCCAGCGCAGATCTGTATCGCGCCAGTTCTTGATGCTGCTTTGCCTGTTGTCGAGCACCAGGTCGCCCTTGTCGGTTCTGACCACGAGGACGGCGTGCCCTTCGCCGGAAGGTGTATAGGCCGTTGCGATCCGCAAGGCGCGCGATGACCAGCCCATCGCGATCAGCCGGCTGCGCTTGGTCAATGCAAAATCTTCGCAGTCGCCGCTGCGCACATTCACCTTCCAGACATCGCCGTTCAGTTCGTTGCGGGAATCGTTGCGGCCGATCATAGTACGATTGACGGTGGTGTTCACATTCTTCAGCTGCAGCATTTCCTTGTCCGTCAGTGCGATGACCAACAGTCCGTTGTTGTCGCGGCATTCGGCAGGGTTTTGGGCGCAGAACAGCACCTGGGCGAAGGGCGGAACGATCTTTCCTTTTTCCGCGATATAGCTGACCTCCGAACCGCTGGTCAGGCCGCGGGCGAAACCCGCGGGGCCGGCCGCGAATGCAGAGCAGGCATTCCCCGCTGTAAAAGCCAGTGCCAGAAGTGTAACGAAGGTTTTCTTCATCTCTTAATCCCCGTCAGGGCAAGCGATTGAGATCAGGCTTGCCTTTTGGCTCAGTCAATGGCATGGCGATTTAGTGATCTGCCAAGTATTGGGCACAGAACGTCTGTCCCGTTTCTGCTGCTTGAAGGAGCATAAGCGGGGTCCTGTCTCGATTGGCTTAAGCCATTCGCGACAATTTTAACGATGTGGAATTCTGTTGCACTTTAACACGCGAGCGCTTGATCTGCAACTTATGTTAGTACGAGTATATTAACCGTAATGGTTGTGATTGCCTCGTTTTGACTGCTGGTGAGTGAAGTCAAATGTTATCCAGCCTCATCAACAGGCAGATCTTGCGGGAGGCGATTCTCGTTGCCTTCATCTGCCTGGTGATATTGACGCTCATTCCTTTTGGAAGTGTCACACCTTTGCCCTTCGCCTTCGCTGCAATCGGAATGTTTGCTCTCGCCATCGTTTCGGTATTGCTGTTTGCCGAGCCAAGACAAAGCAGGTGGGTGTTCAAGATCGCCTTGCTTTTGCTCGTCGTGCTGACGAGCTGGACATTTATTCAAACGATCGAACTGCCGGCCAATTGGCTGGCAAACCCCGCCTGGGGCGCTGCGCGCGATCTGGCGGGCGTCCAATATGCGGCGATCTCCGTCGAACCGGCGGACACGCTTGCCTCGATACTCTGGGTGGCCCTGCCTTTCGTGACCTTTCTGACCGGACTTATCTTGTGCGATACCGATCAACGAGCGCGGAAAGTGCTGGCCAGCCTGGGGCTCGCGGCGGGGGGCATCGCCGTTTTCGGCCTGCTGCAATTTTCGATGTTTCCCAACATCCTGATCGTCATAGAAAAACACGCCTACCTCGACAGCCTGACAGCCGTCTTCGTCAACCGCAATACCGCTGCGACCTTCCTCGGCCTGGGAACGTTGCTCATGCTGACACTGGTCAGGGACATTGCCCGTTCCTATTCAATCCACCCGCCCGGCGAGCCAGGCCGAAACCTTCTGCTCTTGAGAACGTGGGTCTATGTTTTGCTCCTGTGCGCATGTTTCACCGCGTTGATGCTGAGCCGATCACGCGCCGGAATATTCGCGACCTTTATTGCCGCGCTCATCTATTTTCCCTGGCTTGTCATCAATTGGAACAGCTCGAGGCGATATTTAACACCGGCGCCGAGATGGCGCTCGGTGTTGAAGCTTCTCTCGGCGGTGATTTTCATCGTCCTGTTGCTGAGCATGTTTGCAGGGCAGGCGATTTTGCGCGCGCAGGAGCGGCGGCTCGAGGATGATGATCGTTTCTGTATTCTGCCGGGCATATGGCGTGCCATTTCGGATCATTGGTTAACCGGAACGGGCCTTGGAACCTTTCGCACCGTGTTTTCTGCCTACCGCGATCCGGCCTGCGGCATATTCGGGATCTTTGACCGCGCACATAATTTCTATCTGGAAGGATTTCTGGGGCTGGGAGTTACGTTTCCGGTTGCGACGTTTCTTACTTTCGTAGTGCTTGCGAAGGTTTTCTGGCGCGGGCTCTCCGAGCGGCGGCGCCTGAGGCACTATGTTCTGCTCGGAATAGCGGCGACGGTTCTGGTCGCCCTTCATGCCGCGGTCGACTTTTCGCTGCAAATCCCTGGTTTCGCGGTCTTTTTCTCCGCATTCCTGAGCGCCGTCGTTGCGATCAGCCTCGGCCGCAGTCACGGCGAAACGGATCGCCAATATGTGTGACCGGCCCGCACACAAAGGTTTAAATTAATGGAATTTATGAAGATTTTTCGAAAATACCGATTGATTGAGGGCTGCGGGTTGACTCTTAAACGCAAGAAATTTTATAGCGGACGCAGCCTTTAGATTATTGCCGGCGTCAGAGAGCCGGGCTGAGGCCGTTCGTTTGCTGAAGTGCTCGGCGTTGCCGGGCTGCCACAGTTAGAGAATGATAAACGGCATTCGGTAATTATTGATCAGGGATTGTCTTGTAATTTGTCCGATTGCGGAGCAGTAGCTTCAAGGGCGTCAACACGGGTTATTCTATGGGTTGTTTTCCTGTCGGTAGTACACGCGTCGCCATTGTTGTAGCGCTAACGAGTATATTGGCAAGCTGCACGTCCTTGCCAAGATCCGGTCCAGATCACAAAGATGTCGATCGAGGGGCGGCGGTAAAGGTAACAACGAAGGAGCGTCGCGTCGGTATCGACTACGCCCTGGTTGATCTCAGCAAGAACGTCCTGTCCTATTTCACCTCTCCGCAGCCGACCTCCTTCAAGGGTTTTGGGGGTGGGCGCGGCGGTGCGCCTGAAATTCCGCTCGGTTATGGCGATGTCGTCGAGGTTGCGATTTTCGAAGCTCAGTCCGGCGGTCTCTTCATTCCCTCCGACGCCGGTAGCCGGCCCGGCAATTATATCTCTCTGCCGGCACAGACCATCGATAGAAACGGAACGATCACGATCCCCTATGCGGGTCGCGTTCCGGCTGCCGGTCGCCTGAAGGAGACCGTTGAGCAGGATGTCGAGGATCGTCTGGCCAGTCGCGCAATCGAGCCGCAGGTTGTTATCACCACGACGACCAACCGCTCCAGTCAGGTGGCCGTGCTCGGTGACGTCAACAATCCTCAGCGCGTTCAGATCAGTCCGGCCGGTGAGCGCATTCTCGACGTCATTTCCGCTGCGGGTGGTTTGACGACCAATAACATCGAAACGAATGTGACGCTTCAGCGCCGCGGCAGAACGGCGACCGTCGCCTACAATACGCTGTTGAAAAATCCGGCGGAGAATATCTATGTCGCGCCCGATGATACGATCTCGGTCGATCATGAGCGCCGCACCTTCCTGGCGCTCGGCGCCGCCGGCGTCAGCGGCCGGTTCGATTTCGAAGAGTCGGATCTGACTCTCGGAGAGGCCATCGCCAAGGCGGGCGGCCTGCGTGACGACCGTGCGGATCCAGCCCAGGTCCTGCTCTATCGCCTTGTCCCGAGGAAAACGCTTGCGGCGATGCATGTAGATACGACGCGGTTTGCGGGCGATACGGTTCCGGTGATTATCCGCGCCAATCTCCGTGATCCGGCAACCCTCTTTGCCGCTCAGCAATTCAAGATGGAAGACAAGGATATTATCTATATTTCCAATTCGGACTCTATCGAATTGGTCAAGTTCCTTGACATCGTAAACTCGGTATCGTCCACTGTAGCCGGCGTGACGGACGACGCACGCGATACCCGTAGTGCGGTGCGAGAGCTCGGGCGTTGATTGGGGAAATAGCCGGTGCCGATCGCATACGATCGGTGCTGGTGGCCTGTTTCCGATAGAGGATTTGATGAAGGAAGCCACTTTTATGGCAAGGTTTAGTGTTCATCGTAAACTTGCATATAGCGGAATTTTCGCGGCAATTTTTGTCGGCATGACTTCGAACGCCTTTGCGTCTGCTTGCCTGGGTCCCGCAAATCTCACACCCGCAGACGTCGGCGGATTTAACGCCAATCCCGCTGTTCTGCTCGACATGTCCGATCCCCTGGTTCTGTCATCGCGTGTTCGAGCGCTGGTAGGGAGCAGTAACGACGCCCTATTGCCGGTACTCGAGCAGGCCAAGAAGGCCAATGCCGCACAGATGGCGGCGATCGGATCCGGCCTCGGGCGAGCCGCAAACAGCTGCCAAGTCTCGGATCCGCAGTTCAAACTGGCGATCGAAAAAGCTGTTGCTGAGGCAGCCAGCGCCGATCCCAATCTTGCGCCGCTGCTGACAGCCTTTGCAAAGGTTCTGGCTGAAGGCGCGACGGCGGCGCTCGGTCCGGGCACAGGTGCGCCAGCCGCAGCATCCGGTATCGGCAACACCGGTTCAATCGGGCAGACAGGTCCCGGGTCGGATGACGGTACGCCGTTTGACGGCAGCACCACGACTGCCGGCACGCTGAGGGTTTCGGATACGAACGATGAGGACAGCTCGTCCACGAGTTCGACGACCTCGACGACGATAGTCGTCAGCGCCGGAGGAGCGGGGCAGTCGTCCTCTGATACGACGGAGTCGACCAGTCAGAGCATCCCCGTCACACAATAGCTGGAATTGCCTGTAGATCTTAGCGCTTGACGCCTTTGTTGGAGATCGAAATTGCTGTCACCAGATAAACTTACGCCGCGTATCGACGCTTCCCGCGATACGGGAAACGAAGCTGATTTCATCGATTTCGACAAGCTTATCGCAATCGTTCGCCGGCAGTGGCGGATCGTAGCGGTGTGCGCTTTCGCCTTTGCCATTCTTGGTGTCGTCTATGTCCTGACTGCGGTGCCGGTCTACACAGCCGAGACCAAAGTGCTGATCGACCGCAGTGACAATCAGATGATCAACCAATTGGCGGCTTTCGGCCAGCTGGACGATGACGAGGGCACGGTCCTCAGCCAAGTCGAGCTGTTGAAGTCCGATACGATCGCCTATGCGGTTGTGGACAAGCTGAAACTTGTCGATGATCCGGTGTTCACGGCACAGAAGAACTCACTTTTTTCTGTCGCAACACTGAAATCTCTGCTGAATTTTCGCTCTTGGTTTGCCGACGACGGGGCCGTTGCTCCCGATGCGGAAATGAAGCGGCGATGGGCTGCGGAAACGGTCGCCGGAAATATCGACGTCGAGCGTGTCGGCAAATCCTACGTCCTCGACCTCAGCTATACCTCGCAGTCGCCGGATCTGGCGCGAGAAATCGCCGCCGCCATCGCCGATGTTTACCTGGTCGATAAGCTCAATTCGAAATATGAGGCGACACGCCGGGCCGGCGAGTGGCTGCAGGAGCGAATCGAAGAACTCCGGCAGCAGGCGCTGGACACCGACCTCGCAGTGCAGAAATTCCGCAGCGAGCATGGGCTTGTCGAGGCAGGATCGGGCACTTTGCTCAGCGAGCAGCAGCTTTCCGAGCTGAACAGCCAGTTGATCAAGGCTCAGGCCGAAACGGCGCAGGCCGAGGCGAAATATACCCGCATCAAGTCGATCATCGAAGCCAAGCAGACTGATGCGATCGTGACCGATGTGCTTGACAGCTCGATTTCAAACGACCTTCGAAAGAAATATCTGGAAGCTTCGAAGCTCGAGGCCGAGATCGAGGCGCGGCTTGGTCCCGACCACGTTCAGGCAGTCCGGCTCCGTGCGGAGATGGCCGAATACGAACGGCTTATGTTCGACGAGCTGAATCGCATCGCCGAGAGCTATCAGAGCGAGCTCACGGTTGCGCAATCCCGCGAAAAATCGCTGCGTGACAGCGTTGATAAGGCAACGGGTGTAGCCGCAACGGCGGGCGAGACGCAGGTGCAGCTCCGCGAGCTCGAGCGGACGCGGGATACTTATAAGAACCTCTATCAGAGCTTCCTGGCGCGTTATCAAGAAGCGATCCAGCAGCAGAGCTTCCCAATTACCGCCGCACGTATCATCACCACTGCGGAGACGCCGACGAAGCCGAGCGCGCCGAAAAGAAGCCTCGTCATCGCTTTCGCCATGTTCCTGGGATGCGCGTTCGGTAGCGGCATTGGAGCTTTCCGTGAATTCCGCGACCGCTTCTTCCGCACCGGTGATGATGTCAAGGATATGCTCGACGTCGAATCTCTTGGCGTGATGCCGCTGATTGAGAACAACGTCGACGATCCGACGCTGGTCGATCCGGGTAACCCGCGAAGCATCGCCAGAGGCGGCAAGACCACGACCTATGTCGAGGAGCATCCGCTGTCGGCATTCGCCGAGACGCTTCGCAGCGCAAAAATCGCAATCGATATCAGTGCCTCCGATCAGCGCTGCAAAGTTATCGGTGTGGTTTCGAGCTTGCCCGGTGAAGGCAAGTCGACGACCGCCATCAATTTTGCCAAGCTTTTGGCCATGCAAGGGGCACGGTGCCTGCTTATCGACGCCGATATGCGCAATCCGGGAGCGACGCGGGCCATCGGCCGCCACGCGGAAGCCGGCTTGCTTGAAGCAATCGTCGACAATCGCCCGCTGAAGGATCTCATTCTCCTTGACCCCAAAACAAAGCTCGCATTCCTGCCGACCGTGGCGCGGTATCGCGTTCCGCATTCGTCGGAGCTGCTTGCGTCGCGCGGTATGGATCAGCTTCTTGAGCTTGCGCGTCAAAGTTTCGATTACGTTATCGTCGACTTGCCTCCTCTGGCTCCGGTGGTGGATGCACGCGCCATTAACCCGAAGCTCGACGCGGTCGTGTTCGTGATTGAGTGGGGCAAGACTTCGCGGAAGGTGGTTCAGTCGACGCTGTTGTCCGAACCGGATCTCTATACGAAGTGCGTCGGCGCCATATTGACCAAGGTCGATCCGGCGCAGATGAAGCTCTACCGGACGTTCGGTTCCAGCGAGTATTATTATAAGCGCTATTCGCGATACTATACCGAAAGCTGATGCTCGGCATTCGGCATGTTTCGCGCACGAGAATCGTTTTCCTCATCGTCGCCGTGGTCTTTACGGTGCTGGCCGGCCGAGAACTCTATGCTTCGATAAGGACGGCCAGCATTTCGCTCGTCGCCGAGAGGATAGAACGCGGCGAAACTGTCGCGAACGACGTCACGGCCAGATATGCGGCGCGTACTGTCGAGGTGGTCGAAGAGCACTATTGCCGATCTGACATCGTCGCCGCCGGTGTCACGCTCATTCTGACGCAGCTCGATCGACAGAATGTCAATGTCAACTACGACGCTTGGGCGGCTGCGGCGTCAAATGCGCGTCAATATTTGCGGTATGCCCTCTCGTGCATGCCGACGAACAGCAACTTTTGGCTTCGACTTGCGGCCGTGCAGTCGAAAATCGCAGAAGAGCCGGTCTCTATTGCGGAAATGATGAAGCGTTCGGTCGTGCTCGCGCCCCACGATCAGGGAATGATTTTGTCGCGGTTTTATTTCTGGAATGATTTTACCAGCGTAACCCTTTCCGCTGCAAAGATTGCGCTTGATAGCGATCTCACCACAATGCTGAAACTTGGGGATCGCTGCATGGTCAATGCCGCGATAAAGAAGGTCAACCCGCAGCTCCGCCCGATCTTCGATCGAACTTGGGCGAGCGTAGGAGAGGGGGCGACAGCGCGGTTTCGACAGCGCTGTGGCAGATAATCGTTCTCCGCCATTCCTGAAGAACGTAGCAAGCTTTAGCTGTCTAAACCCGCATCTGAGATGAAATATTGCCAGAGCGGACAAAGCACGTCGTGATAACAATATGCGAGAAATAAAGAGCTAGCGTATAACAGCGTCCTTTACGCGTCCGATAAGGCGCCCGCTAATCAGTGATGCCATCGGCAAACTTCGTGACGGCACTGGTTGACAGCCGACAACGTCCGCCGCGTAAGCAGCGGGCGTTGCATCATTGACGGTTTATCGATGATCAGACGGTGGCGCCGGAGACGACGTCCGTGCCGGTGATGTTGAGCGTTAGAACGCCGACATCCGTATGGCCCTGACCATCGGAGATCTTGTAGTACTGGATGGTTTCGGTGATATGGTCGCCCGGAGCGATATCCGAGGCTAGGTCATAGGTAAACGAGCCGTCCGCCTTGACATGGAAGGTCCCATAGGTACCGGCAATGTTCGTTGTTGCGGTCGGGTCGCCGTTTACGCTGGTGTTGGCGAACTGACGCAGGAAAAGGTGGCCATTGTCGCCAGGAATGTCGTTGGTCAGCAGATTGCCGCCGATGGCGTCGCCCTCGTTGAAGCTGAGATGGTCGTCAACAGCAATCGGCTTTACCTGAGTGACACCCTTGATATTCAGCGTGAATAGGCCGAAATCGGTATGGCCGGCGCCATCGGAGATTTTATAGGAAACCTTTTCGTGCAGCGTCTCACCGGCTGTGAAGCCGACCTTTGCAGCATCACTCAATACGTAAGTATAGCTTCCGTCCGGCTTGACGTAGAACGTGCCGTAGTCGCCTGCGATTGCGGTAACCTGATTGTTGCCTTGCTTAGCACCAACGCTCTGCTGGTCGAAGGCGCGTAGGAAGAGGTTGCCATCGGATGTGTCGTTGCTGAGCAGGTTCCCGGAAATGACGTCGGTTTCCAGAAATGTTGCAGTATCGTCGGTTGCGTGAATAGCCATCTGTGTCTCTCCTAGAATTTGATCTTCGCCGGTCATTTTTGACTTCAGCGGACCACATGATTAATGGTATCTTAATACATGGAGTCAAGCGTGTAGTTAACAACAAATAAGAACTTGAGAGTGTATTGATCGATAACAATACGCCCACAACATACCTAAGTCGATGAAAGTCCTAAATATTATAGTTTTAACAATATTTGATCGTCTATGTCGTTGCAGTCGTGTTGGGTCGTTCTTGGGTTTTGTAAAATAGTTATTCAATGTAAAATGTAATAATGTTGCCAGGTGGTGTATAATCATGAAGTGTTATTGTGTAATCATGAAGGATTATTAAGCGAATCTGCACTGTCGCAGGACCCCCTCCCTTCGGATGTGCCATATCGCCGAAAATAAATTCCCGGTAACTGCATATAGGTTTGGGTTGGGGAACGTTGTGCTGCGCTGGAGCGGGTATATGCCGGCTTCAGCTTGCTCGGATCACAGTGCGGCAGATGTGCCGAATCCAGGTAGAAGGCGTTTTGTCGGGCTATACAACCTTATCGCGATACAACATTTTGAGTACACTAAAATAATCATGCTCAGAATGTAAGAATATTTCGAGATATCGCGCATTTTAGTGTTTCATTTTAGCAGCCGGAGAGATGTCCGCAGTTAGAAGGTCTTCCATAACCTCGGGAGATCGCAGCATGACCGTCTATTACGTGAATTCAGTGACGGGATCCGACTATAACAGCGGAACCGGTGAGAGTTCAGCCTTTGCGACGTTGTCCGCTGTTGAAGCCTTAAAACTAAATCCTGGTGACAGCGTGCTGCTTGCTGCCGGAAGCGTATTTAACGAACAGTTTGACCTGAAATATTCCGGCACTGTCAGCGCTCCGATCACCATCGGCAGCTATGGCATTGGTGATGCGCCGGTCATTCACAGCAGCAATAACGGGATACACGGTTCCAAGGCTTCGAACATCATTGTCGAGAACATCAAGATCGCCGATACTGGCGCCAACGCGATCTATGCCGGGGGTGTATCGAACTGGATCGTCCGCAACGTCGAGGTCTCGAATACCGGTCTGGCCGGAAAGCCTGGCTCGCTCAGCTTCCAAAGTAGCCAGAACATCACGATCGAGAATAGCACCCTGACCGGTGTGCATGCCGATGGCATTTGGATGGACAAGGTCAAGGGCGTCACCCTCGTCAACAATACCGTTACCAACTGTCAGGGGAGCGTGGCCGACGCCATTCAGCTCAACGACAGCAGCAATATCCTGATCAAGGACAATCATCTCGAGCAGACGGAAACCAATAGCGCCAAGGGCGTCCTGGTGCTGATCCGGGCTCAAGATGCCGTGGTCGAGGGCAATACGCTTATCGGCGGCGGTTTCGGGCTGAGCGCTCAGGCGGGCACGAACATCGCCATCCATGACAATGACATCTCAGGATATGGCGGCTACAACTGGTCGTACGGCATCGGCCTTGGCGACTCCGGCGATGCGAAAAACTACGACATTAGCGGAAATTACCTGCACGATGGCGTCTACGGCGTCCTGGTCAGCGCTGTCGGCAATCCCGCCTATCTCCGCGAGAACATCATTGTTCACGACAATGTCTTCGACGACCTGACCGCGTCGGCACTGAAGGTCGACAGGCCTGCATCGGGCTCCTTCTACGATAATGTCATCGATAGTTCGGTGTCGACGCTGACGATGCCCGCCGCAATCGCTGCGCAGAACACGTTCTCCATCGGCGAAAACAAGACGCTCGAACAAGCGCAGGCCGAGCTTGACAGCGCAGCGGGCAGCGCGAGCGGCGACACGTCGTCGAGCAATGAGCAGACTCCTGTCGCGCCGGTTTCCGAGCATGTGGAGGTACCGGCGCCTCAGGTAAGTTCTCCGGCGCCCAGCGTGGAAACGCCGGCCGCGACCGTGCCTGCTGCCGTCGTTCCCAAAATCGCCGCCGTCCATGACAGCTTGAAAATTTCGACTGATACCGGCAGCGCCTATCACGGAAATCTTCTTGAGAACGACAATGCGAGCAACGGCACAATACTACTTCGCCGCTTCGGTGACAGCGCGGTGGACAAGCACGGCCTGACGCTGACCGGAAAATACGGCGTCATCCACGTCGAAAGCGACGGCGATTATAGTTATACGGTCGATGCTACCAAACTCGCAGGCCTCAGCGGCAAAGTCAGTGAGTTCTTCCAATACAAAATCTCCGATGGCGCTTCCCACATCGATACCGACAGCTTGAGCGTGTCGATCAACGTCGACGCATTCCATGGCAGTCACGCCTCATACGTCCTGGCGTGAGGCTGGACGGGATTCTGGCGCATTCCCGCGAGCCGCGGGCGGTCTCAAATTTGCGAGGCAGCCAAGTTTTCGCCAGCGGGCGATGCAAAAGACACCCTCTTGATCGAAAAAATTCGCGTCTGCTATGGTCAAAACAAACTACAGATTGCATTTATAGTCTAATTCGTCAGTAAAGGCCGGATTTAAGCTGCCACACGCTCGCCGCTTTTAACCCTTATTGGCGGTTTTGCGATATTCACTTGCTTCGGCTGGTTTGCTTATCGTAGTGTTAAAGTTAGACCCCCTGAAATTGCTCGTGATAAGTTTGTATTTTCGGTCATCTTTCAGTGGGATTTATGTTCTACGTTATGGCGCGCAAGCGGGATCGGCAACAGTGCCGGAGATCCGAAGGCAGCCATGTCAATGATCGGGTTTGAGGGCCTGTAACTGCACTGTGGACCAGCATTCGTTGGTTCGCGATGCGGTAGAAGAGGATTGCTTCGTGTTTCAAATTTCAGCAGCTGACGTCAATGAACCGTCCAAAGCCTTGCGGAAATGCAAAGGAGGACTGATCTTCATTGGTATAGCCAGCGCGCTTATCAATATACTTTATCTGACAAGTTCATTTTTTATGCTTGAGGTGTATGATCGGGTCATTCCCAGCAAAAGCATACCGACACTGGCCGCCTTGGCAATACTTGCGTTGACACTTTATGCTTTCCAGGGCGCGTTCGAAGTTCTCAGGAGCAGAATGCTCGTTCGCGTCGCCGGTGCGCTTGACGAGATGGTGAATGGACGGGTGTTTCGGGCCTTGATCAAAGCGCCGCTGAAGGTCAAGATCGGTGGAGACGGGCTTCAGCCCCTGCGGGATTTCGATCAGATAAGAACGTTCCTGTCCGGCATGGGCCCGACGGCAATGTTCGATCTGCCCTGGCTTCCTTTCTATCTCGTTATCTGTTTCCTGTTCCATCCGGCGATCGGATATATCGCGATCGGCGGATCGCTGGTACTCGCCATTCTGACGTTCCTGACCAACCAGGGCACGCGTACGCTCTCCAAGCGGCAATCGGAAGCCGCCAACATGCGCAACGGATTTGCGCAGAGTTCGATCCGCAATTCCGAGGTCATTCATGCCATGGGCATGGCAGGCACCATGGCTGAGATCTGGGACCGCAAGAACGGCGAATACCGGAACATCACCCGGCAGGCATCGGATGTCGGCAACGGTTATGCGACGCTGTCGAAGATTTTCCGTATCGCCCTGCAATCGGGAACGCTCGCAACAGGCGCGATCCTGGTCATTCAAGGTCAGGCCTCTTCGGGTATCATCATTGCCGGTTCCATCCTGACGTCTCGCGCTCTGGCGCCTGTGGAGGCGGCGATCGGAAACTGGCGCGGCTTCGTTTCCGCCCAGCAGAGCTGGGCGAGGCTTTCGAATCTCCTGAAAACAATTCCGGAGATCCCGGCTCCGCTCGCGCTGGCCGCACCTTCCAAGCAGGTCACGGTTGAAGGCGTCGCCAGCGGACCGCCGGCCGGCCAGCGACTGGTCATCTCCGATATCAGCTTCGGCCTGAAAGCCGGGAGCGCGCTCGGGGTCATCGGCTACAGCGCCTCGGGGAAGTCGTCGCTGGCGCGGGCGATGATGGGCATCTGGCCGACGGTCAGAGGATCCATTCGCCTGGATGGCGCGGCGCTCGACCAGTGGGACGGCGACGCGCTTGGCCGGCATATCGGTTATCTTCCGCAGGATGTCGAGCTCTTCTCCGGTACCGTCGCGCAGAATATCTGCCGCTTCGCCAAAGAAATGTCGCCGGAAGCAGTGGTTACCGCGGCGAGGGCGGCGCGCGTTCACGACCTCATTCTGCGTCTGCCGAACGGTTACGAGACCGAAATCGGCGAAGGCGGTGCTGCGCTTTCAGCCGGGCAGAGACAGCGTATCGCGCTTGCGAGAGCGCTCTACGGCGAACCCTTCCTCGTCGTGCTCGATGAACCGAATTCCAATCTCGATGAGGAAGGCGAGCGGGCGCTGAGTGCTGCTATCATGAGCGTGCGTGCACGTGGCGGCATCGTCGTTGTCATCGCGCATCGCTCCGGCGTTTTGGCAGTGTGCGACTTCGTGCTGATGATGCAGGAGGGCAGGATGATCGCATTCGGTCCTAAGGAAGAAGTTCTGGCGCGGGTCAGCCGGACCGAGGCAGCGCGCACGCCGATTGCCGAGCGCGTAGCTCAGCTTAAGGTCGTGGTCGACGGCAATGCGGCGGAATAGGCCGGAAGGAAGATCGTGAGCAAAGTTATTAGTGAATCCAAACGCTCCCTCAATCGCCATGTGGCGGTTGTCGGCGCGCTGTCCATTGCGTTGGTTTGCGGCATCGGCGGCTGGGCGGCGACGACGGAACTTTCGAGCGCCGTCATCGGCGAAGGCGTCGTTGTCGTCGACGGCGACGTCAAGAAGATCCAGCATCTGACGGGCGGTATCGTCTCGGAACTTCTGGTTTCCGAAAACCAGCATGTGTCGGCCGGACAGGTTTTGATACGGCTTGATGGAACGGCGACAAGAGCACAGCTGTCGATTGTCGAGAGCACGCTTGCTCAGCTTTATGCGCGCCGCGCCCGTCTGAAGGCGGAGCGGATCGGCGCCGAGTCGTTCGAAGTCGAAGAAAACCTCAGCGATCTGACATCCAGCACCGCGGCGCAGCAGCTGCTCGACGGCGAGCGGAAGTTGTTCGACAGCCGCAGGTCGGCGCTGATCGGAATGAAGAGTCAGCTGGCGTCGCGCAAGGATCAATTGGGCGAGCAGATCAAAGGCTTGGTCGTTCAGATCAACGCCACCGGCGATTCCCTCGGCTTGATCGAACAGGAGCTCGAAGCCGTCGATGTTCTCTACAAAAAGGGTCTGGTCACGCTTCAGCGTTTGAATACCCTCAAGCGCGCCCGCGCCGATCTCCAGGGTAACAGCGGTCAGGAAATCGCCGCAAAGGCGGAGGCCGAGGGCAAGGCGATCGAAATCGACCGACAGTCGATTCAGCTGGATGAGGATCGTCGTTCGGAGATCGCAAAGGACCTGACCGATGTCGAAGCTCAGATCGCCGAAAATGAGGAGCGCCGCGGCACTGCGCTCGATCAACTCCGCCGTCTCGACATCACCGCGCCGCTCAGCGGCCGCGTTCACGAATTGTCGGTGCACACCGTCAATGGCGTTATCGAAGCCGGTCAGACGCTGGGGCTCGTCGTTCCCGAAAACGACGATCTGACGGTCCAGGCGAAGGTCGCCACCCGCGATATCGATCAGGTCCATGTCGGCCAATCCGTCGATGTGCGTTTCAGCGCTTTTGATCAGCGCACGACGCCCGATGTGCAGGCGGTGATCACCTCAATTGCGCCTGATATCGTCAAGGATGAGCGGACGGGGATCAGCTATTACCCGGTGCGCGTCAAGCCGGAGGCTCAAAGTATCGCGAAGCTGAAATCGATAAAGCTCTATCCCGGCATGCCTGCCGAGGTCTTTATCAAGATCGGCGACCGGACCGTCATTTCTTATCTCACAAAACCGCTGACCGATCAGATGCAGCATGTATTTCGTGAGGAGTGATTGGCGCTCCGCGGCGCCGTTGCGGTATGTCGCGGCAGCTGCTATCCCCGGTTGGATGCAAGGCTGATTTGCGCACTGAAGCGGACATGACAATCTGTCCTTCATGATATTGTCTCAAGCCTGCTGCAAGGCTGGCTTCAAGGGCCTGCCAGTCGTTCCACAAGGTTCTCCTGTCGGGTGACGTATAGCTCTCGCCGAGATATGGTTCTGTCATGATATGTTTGCGGCTTTGGCGAGCGGCGCCGACCCAGAGGCGACTGGCATCGGGTCTGGTTCTGCTTTTAGCCTGCCTCGTGATGGTATTGATGACCGAAAAGAGCGATGCCGAGAACCTTCCGCCGCTGAAAATAGTGGCTTTCGGAACATCGCTGACAGCGCGTGGGGGATGGCAACCCGGCCTTCAGACAAGGCTTGCTGCCTGCCTGCAGAGATCCGTGAAAGTCGAGAGCGTCGCAAAGAGCGGCGAGACGTCGACATGGGCCCTGACCCAACTGGATCGGGTCGTTGCCGAGCAGCCGGATATTATTCTGATCGAGCTCTACGCCAATGACGCGACATTGCATCGGTTCGTGTCGCTGGCACAAAGCCGAAGGAATATTGCCGACATTCTCGATCAGCTTCATCAACGCCTGCCGCGGGCGCGGATTATCCTCATGGCGATGAATCCGTTTTCAGGACTGCGGGGGCTGATCCGTCCCTTTGTCGGTAGCTATATCTCGGCTCATCAGGCGGAGGCACGGAAACGGGGCCTGGAGTTTATCGATTACCGGCCCGATTGGGAGCGCCTGACTCCTGACGATCTGGCAGCTGCAATTCCTGATGGCGCACATCCGCGGCCTGAAGTCGCTTCTAAAATCATCGTGCCCCGACTCGCCCGCCACATAGCCGGCCGCGATTGCGGAGAATGAAACTCCCCGCCTGAGGGCGTCTGCACCTGTCGGCGGGTTCAACCTGCTGCGAGATAGCCCTTCAAATAGTTGACCAGCGACGTCCGGCCGGCATCGGACACGTCTTGATGAGAGGGGCTGTCCAGGTCCTGGAGGAGATAGTCTTTGAGTTCGTCATCGTTCTGGGCGACATAGATGCCCGGCCGGCCGACAAGCTGGCTGACCGTGGCAAGCTGGTGATCGTTTCGGTGCTCGCCAAGAGCCGCCTTCCGCGGAACAAGAATGATCGGTTTGCCGAAACGCTTCGCCGTGAGGACCGTGCCGATTCCCGCGTGAGAGACGATGACAGTCGCGTCGCGAAAGACCCTATCGAAGTCCGCAGGCTCGATATTCTTGATCCATTTCATGTTCTGTGGAGTATAGGTGCCCTTGCCGATCTGCGCCAGCACCGGTCTGGTCAGATCATTTGCGAAGGTATCGACGGCCTTGACGAGGCGATCAAACGGTAGCTGCGTTCCGACGGTGACAAGGATCAAAGGACAGCTCCTGCGTAATGGGGGCCATCCGGCCGCGAGAGATGTTGCCATTGCGTCAGCCAGAGCGTTGCAATATGGCCGGCCAATTTTCCCGATAAGGACAGCTTCTCGACATTGGCGACGCTATCGATCCAGATCGTTCGCTTGCCCATGAGTCTGCCGGCCAACAGGCAGAACAGGCCAGGAGCTGCTCCGGTCGACAGAACGATATCGGGCTTCAGCTTGAAGACAATGTAGAATGCGCTGAAAAAACACTTGATTGACATAACGATCGAGTCGCGGCTGCAATCGGGCAGAACCAAGCCATTGCTGATATCGTACTTTTTTAAGAGACCGGGGATCGTGGTGGCGAAAAATACCTCGCTACCCTCGAAGGCGGCGCGCATAGCCATCATCTGTTCCCAGTGACCGCCTCCGGACGAAGCGGCGAGAATTTTCCGTTTTTTTCCGTCAGTCATATTAGATCCATCCTCGCACTATCTTATGGTTCGCGCTGCTATGGTGTCTCCGCATATTCGGAGCCCGTTGCGAATTGTTCACATTTTGCGAGCCATGCGTTGGAGAGTGTGATTTCCTATTGCAATGCATCATTTTTGAATGCAATGCAATGCAAGCGGCTCGGCCGGCATTGACTTCGCGAGTGACAGTGTATCGTCTTGTATCACCTCGAAAGGACAATCGGATGCACAACAATCCCGTACGCGCTTACCGTCCCGATATAGATGGTCTTCGTTCGGTTGCCGTCATTTCCGTTGTGCTATTTCATGCAGGTCTGAGGTCATTTTCCGGCGGATTCGTTGGTGTCGATATTTTCTTCGTCATCTCCGGGTATCTCATTACAGGACATATTTATGGCGACATTCTAAAATCGGAATTCAAATTCACAAGATTCTATGCGCGGCGGGCACGGCGCATATTGCCGGCGCTGTTTTTCGTATTGGCTGTTTCGTTCCTGATCGGTTTTCTCCTCCTGTCCCCGGGCGAGTTCAGGAAATTTTCGCATAGTGCCATTGCCGCCATGTTAGGCTTTTCCAACGTCTATTATTGGCTTTCCAGCAACTACTTCTCGCCGGCATCCGACCAACTGCCCATGCTGATGACCTGGAGTCTCGGCGTGGAGGAACAGTTTTATATGGTCTTTCCCTGGATCATTTTGTTCCTGAACCGCTACTTCAAGCAGGCTATTCTTCCCGCGATCGCAACGCTTGTCGTACTCTCCTTCATATTTTCCGTTGCAGCGTTGAAGATCAATCCGGCTTTCACCTTTTACCTGCTTCCGACCCGCGCATGGGAGCTGGGGATTGGCGGCATTCTCGCTGTGATGGAGACAAAAGGTTTGCGTCTCGATCGGGGCGGAAGCGCAGCCGTCAATGCCATTGCATTGATCGGCGCGATATTGATTGTCGCACCGATCTGCGTCTACAACGATTCTACGCCTTTTCCCGGAGCTGCGGCGCTTTTGCCGGTTCTCGGGTCGGCGCTGCTGATTGCGACCCCAAGCTCGATCGTGGCTTTTGCACTCGGTTCGCGGCCGTTCGTTTTTATCGGGCTTGTCTCATATTCCTGGTATCTGTGGCATTGGCCTCTTTTGAGCTTCGCCAGCGTCGCATCCGTCTGGCCATTGCCGCAATCGACGGCTTTGCTCATCGTTGGGATCTCATTGATCCTGGCGGTTCTGACGTATTATCTCGTGGAGAAGCCGTTTCGGCGCCCGGGTCTTTCCAATGGCCGCACACTTTGGCGCTACGCAACGGCCCTGGCGGTTTTCGCGCTTCCTTTCGCGCTGACCGCGCTACTGGCTGGCGTTCCACAGAGATTTGGTTCACAGGTTGCCAGGATCGAAGAGATCGCAGGCGGGCGTGAAGCATGCCTCGTATCTTATGGTGCAACCGCCCCAGCTCTCGGCAGCAACTGCCAACCTGCAGGCAATACCGAGCCTGCGATAGCCTTGATCGGCGACAGCCATGCGGCTGCACTTGCGCCCGGATTGCGAGCCATCGCGCAAGAGCGGGGTTACCAGCTTTACGTCTTTACCAAAACATCCTGCCCGCCGCTGACAGACGCCACGCGCTACATGCCCAACCATCCGCTCCATGCTGCAGAATGCTCGGCTTATAACGCCAAAGTATCGGGTTTGCTGCGTGAAAACGATGCGATCAAGAAAGTTATCCTGGCCGGGTACTGGTCTGCTCCGATGCGTGAGGCAGAGACCGGTTCGCGCTATATCAGCCCGGGCGCCAATGGCGCAGAGCAGGCCGAAAACCAAAATGGGCCGACCCTGGAGTCGGCACTTGCATCGCAGGTCGCCCAATTGCGGGCCATGAACAAGGATGTGGTCCTTCTGCAAGACGTTCCACTGTTCAACTTTAATCCTGTCCGTGCCGTGCTCCAGCGTGCGATACCCTTCAGAGCGGCGTTTGGAAGATGGCTCGACGGCGATCGTGATCTGACACCATATGATGCTCCGATGAAAGCTGTCGCGAATTTCAACGATCCGGTCAGGGATATTATCGCGCGTGTCGCGGAGAAATCACCGCCTGGCGTGGCCCTGGTCGATCCTTTCAACGCGCTTTGCCCGGGAGCTCGGTGCAGTTTTTCCGCCGCCGACGGCGCGCCGTTGTTCATAGACAACCAGCATCTATCGACCGTCGGCTCGGAAATTGCCGCCAGGGCAGTCCTTCCGGCGGATGACGAGGAGAAAATGAGGACGACGTCTTTCTCTGACCAACAGTCTCGGATGACTGGTATTGTGAGGCATATTGATACGCCGGTCCGCTGAACTCGCTTCAGCTCCTGTGTGAACAGTGGTGACCTTCACCTCTTCACATTCCGCAACGAATGCGCCCAAGCGCCGATTCAATTAATGCACTGTCATCCGCGGCCTCGACGCCATGGGATCGACCAGTTGAAAAATGGGCGGCTTCCAGTGCGCTGGAAGCCGTGCGTCTAGGCAATCGCGCCTTCCAAAAGATCGATTCCAACTTTCAGGCCAAGCCGCTAAGCCGCGGCAACCTTAGCTCTGAGGCTGATGGATTTGAGATAGCGCCCCACGGCTTTTCGATGAACGTATTAATCAAAGCACCGCCACCGGCAGCGATCCCAAAATAATTAAAAGTTCTATCCATTGTGTGTGTTCATCGACGAGCGACCGCTCTTCATTCTGCTTAGCGGAAGCGAGACAACCAAGTATGGCCAGAGAATGACTGGCGCCAGCATCATTCCCGCTTCCATCATTGAGCCAACCACGATCAGAAGAATGATTGCAACTTCCTTGGAGTGTGTGGCACGAAGCTCGGTAGAACGTTGGATCGTTACTAGACGGCCGCCCAGGCGCTGAAGAATAAAGGCTGTCCAGGCAATCATGCCCGGTACCCCGATGTTGAGGGCAAGTTCCAAGTAGGTGTTATGGGTGGAGCGTGCGTCGAAGGTCAGCGAGACATATTGCTCCATAATTTCCGGCTGACGGAAAACGGCAAAACCGTAACCAAAAAGAGGGCGGTCGTATACCAGAGGCAGCAATTGGTCCCAGATATTAGTGCGTCCGGAAAAGGTAAGGTCTTTTCCAAATGCGTCCGCAATCATTTGTGCAACGCCGAGATAGGCGAAGGATGCCGCCACTCCCAAGATAATGCAGAAGAAGAAAACAATGAAGGAACGCGCCAGTGAGTTTCTCACGGTTTGCATCATACGTGAGCCGGCCAATGTGGCCACGCCGATGGCCACCATAACAACCGCAGTCGAAGATTTGGAAACCACGATGAGTAGGAGAGTACACAGCAACGCCGCCCAGCGTATAAGTTGGCTATAGCGTAATGGTCCTCTTGGCATTCCCAGCGACAGCATGGTTATGAAACTGACGGCACAAAACTGACCAAGGCCGTTCTTGTGGTAGAATAGACCCTTAACCATGCCGGCATAGGATCCTCCCATCACAGCATATCTTGGCAAGGCCACGGTATACAGGATGTTCGCAAAGGCCGCGAACATACCAAAGGTCGCCAGAAGCCGGAAGGTTTCAACGCTGCCGTATCGATGCCGGTAGAGCAACGGCGCTACTGTCAGCACGGCGACGGCGGCAATGCCGCGCATGGACGCGCTAAAACTGATGGAAAGCCCAAGGGAAATGATTGAGAGTATAATAACGACGAAAACCAGAACCGGGATCCTCCGAAAATAGGAAAGGAAACGGTTTGGTTCCAATACGAAGTAAAGGCCGATCAGCGGAATGAGGCTGTACAGCATCAGTTTCTGCGCAAACGGATCAACAGATGCATCTTCATTGAAGTTTGAGGGATAGCCGTACCACATCCCGGTTGTTCGCAAGAGTGTTAGATAGAACATTCCGGTGAGGAGCACGCGGATAAGCGTTTCCTTTCTGATGCCGCGACGTGGCCGCGGTCGGACGGCTGGCCGCAGGATGACTTCCTGGTCCGAAAGATAAGAATGGCCGAGACTCATCCGAGGGTACTCCTGCAAACAGTATCAGAAGGCGGCATTGGGCCTATATTCCTGGTATGCGTGTCCGAGAATTCCGTTCACCATGCCGGCACCGCGTAGTACATGGGTGAGTGCCCGCATGCCCCAATAGGGTGAAACCAGGATCGCCGGCAGCATGACCAGCCCAAGCATCACTCTCGTAGCGCCATAGGCTGCGCGATAGAGCCGGCGGTTGAGGTTGCCGTGCAGGACCTCGCTGACGGCGAAAGTGTTGCCGAGGCGATATTGTCGCTGCAAGACCCACTTCCAAGTCATGCGGCTGGCGGGAACGATATCATAGACCAGTGCCTTGTCAGCCCAGAAAACCTGCATGCCACGACGAATTGCCTGATTGAAGAAGAGATAGTCAGTGCCGCCGGTGAAGCGCATTTTCTCTTCGAAGCGCAGATTCCATGAGCGGATGAGGGGATAATCGAACATGACATTGTTCGAAGCTGCATAGGAAATGCGCTGACCGTCCTTGTTCTTCTTGCGCTCGAAAACCCTTGCCTTGATGAAATATTCAGGCGGATTCTCAGGATAGACCGGCTGAACAGGACCGTAGACGCAATCGGCGCGGTTTTTTTCCCGGGTCTCCAGCATCGCATCGAGCCAGCCGTCGACCGGCCATTCGTCATCGTCGAGAAAGCAGAAGAGATCGGTGCCGGCAGGGGCCGAATCGAGCGCCCGATTTCGCGCAAAGGGGATGCCCTGGTTCTGTTCGACGACATAGATCAGATCATAGGCGCCCGTTTGGCCGAAAGCCTCGACCGTGGCTCTTGCGCTGCCGGCGGCATCGTTGTCGACGATCACCATCGTCAGATGATAGGGGCGAGCCGGATGCCTGGTCTGGCGTGTCATCACGTCGAGCAGCTTGGCGATCCCGTCCAGCCGCCGATAGGTCAGCACGCCGACGGCGATGTTCAACGGCGACGCGCCTGACGGATCAGTTCCGGTTGATGAAGGCGGAAAGGTGTCCTGCTGGTTCATGACTGTCCTCTCCGCAGCATAGTCCCCAAACGCTTACGCGCGGCCATCAAGGCCACTTCGTTGACGGCATCATCGCCGAACGGACCGCCGGCCACGGTGTTGCGAGCTTCGCTCCTCAGTTTCAAAAGCGATGTCGTTTCGGCAATGCCTCCGGCCACCAGGCTCTTACCCAGCGCATGCAGCCCATCATAGCGGCGCGCCAGCTCCAATCCTGTGGCGATCATAATCCGTGGGCGCAGTGTTTTTGCCCTGCTCGTGCCCGTATAGCGGTTCGAGGCATGAATGCGCTGAAAGGTCAGCGGCGTTTCGACAATGGCGCCGCGACCGAGATAGGCGGCTGCAAACTTGATGTAATTGTCGCTGAGCACGACGTCTTTCGCGACGGACATCGGCAGGATCTGGGACAGGAGGTCGCGGCGGAAGCTCAAGCCGGAGGTCGGCACCGGAAGCGAGGGAAAGCCGCCCCTGCGCAGGGTGTCCCGTTTGTCGAAAAGCGTCACCTGCAACTTCGCGGGAGGCTGGTCGTCTTCGTTGGTCGTCACACGGTCGAAACACCAGTCGATCTCGTTGCGGTCATAGACCTCGACAATGCGCGCGAGTTTGCCAGGCAGAAACGCATCATCGGCATCGAGGAGAAAGAGGATATCGCCGCTTGCAGCCGCAAACCCTGCGTTGAAGCTCGAGGCCTGGCCACCGTTTTCCTTCAATACGGATCGGATCTGCTCGCCGTAGGAAGCGAGGATCTCCCTGGAATCATCCGTGGAGCCATCGTCGACGACAATCACCTCGTAGTCGGGATAGGTCTGCGACAGGACACTGTCGATGCATGGGCGCAAGAAATGCCCATAATTGAAATTGTTGATCAGCACCGAAAGTTTCAAATTACCGTCTCCTGGGCCAATCGATCACCGCCCCAGCGGCGCGTATCGGCGAATTCCGGCACGATAGCCGCGCATGTAGTAGTATTTCCAAATCGCCCAGAAACGCTTCTTCGACCGCGGCAGGAGGTAGAGGAGGGCTGCTCGGAAAGCCCACTGTGCGCTTTCGATCCAGGTCGGCAATGGAACGCCGCTTATCCTCACGCCTTCCGGCACCTCATCTGGAAAGAGTGCCGGCATGCCGTAGCCAAGCCGCTCGCCGCGTTTCTGCACCCAATTCTCGGTCACGCTCGACGCCGGGATCCAGTGGTGAACCACGGCTTCGGCGCATCGATAGGATTTGGCTCCACCCGCGGCCAGGCGGATGATGATTTCAGCATCTTCACCCATCGCGAACATCTTTCCCGGAAGAGGGCCGATGTCTTCTCGATAGCGTACGCTCGTCCCCAGCAACTCTCGCCGAACGATCGTGTTCGGGCCCCAAACCTTTGTCGGATCGCACGGTCCGCTTTGTGTTTCGTCGACGATCGCGAAAGTCGATCCCATGGGAATCCAGTCGATAAAGCGGTCCTTCGGCTCCTCCTCCCAATCTGGAACGATTCTGCCGCCGAAGACGCCATAGCTCGGATGGGCTGCGGCACAGTCGACGATCGCTTTCAGCCAATTTGGTTCGGCGCGGATGTCGTCATCCGTAAGAACAACGAGATCCCCCTTCACCCGATCCAAGGCCAGATTGAGCGCGCTGGACTTTCCCGGCTTGCGCTGCTGCAGGATGGTGATCGGAAGTTTTTCGCTATACGATTTCAGAAGGTCGAACGTATCGTCCTTGCTATTGTTGTCGACAGCGATCAATTCCCATCGATCATGGGGAAGCTCCTGGCTCACCAATGAATCCAAAGTATGGCGCAGCCGGCGGCTGGCGCCATTATAGGATGAAAAGAGCACGCTGACGAAAAGATCCGACATCAGTTACCAACCCTCTTGGTGAAGTCGAAAGAGAAAAGCCTCATGATTTGACTGCCTATACCTATTGGACGGATCGGTTTGCTATGCGGGTTTCGAGCGCGCCCCGCCGAAGAATTCGCGCCGATAACCGCCGCCGAGAACCCTCAGCTTGCGAAAATTGCGCAACAACCGTCGCGGCTTCAGAAGTACGCCACGATTGAGAAAATACTGCCGCATCAGGCTCGGCGCGCGGCTGTGCGATCCGCCATGGGCGACCCGGTAGACTGCTCCCCGGAAAGGCAGTTTGGTCAGGGGCGCTCCACGCTGGGCAAGAATGCCCGCAATGCGGACGTGGCTGCCCAGCATCGACTTGATCCAGTCGAGAGAGGCGTCTTCAAACCGCTGCGGCAGTTCATACAGATCGCCGCGAATGATCAGCGAGGTGCCGCAGAGATGGCTGAAGTCATCATGGCCGAGCAGAAAATTGCCGCCGTCGTCCCAGATGTAACCGTTGTCGATCGTCCATCCGTTGGCATCCCGGTTTTCCGATACATATTGCACGATCCGGGAGCTGACGAAATCGTCGTCATCGACAATCATGAAGAAGCGGCTGTCGGCCGCGGCCAGCATGCCGCTCAGAACGCGCCGGCCTTTGTCGGCGCGGAAGGCATCGAGGAAGTCTTCCTTGCTGCCCTTTCCGAGTTCGTGCATGTCGTTCGGCGGAAACGTCACACGAACGGCGGAAAATTTCTCCGGCAGATCAGGCAGATCGGCCCCTTCGTTAGCTACGATGATGCCGCGCCAATCGCCATTGGTCTGATTAGAAATGGAGGCCACGGTCTGGCTGAGGTTTGCCTTCAGCTTGCTCCAATCGCGCGCGTTGTCCTGATGTCGGACCGGGATGATGAAGGTGACAAGTGGCATCGAACTCCCCCTTAAGCCCGCAGGCCCACAGCTTCTTTCTCAGCGACGCGCCCCTTGGCAGCCTGCTGACGCGCCCACTCGATTCCGTCTTCGAGCGATGTCGCTTTGTAGGAAAGGTCGGTTCCGCCGGAGAAAGCATTCATGAAGCGACGGATCTTTCCATAGCTGTTGTCCAGCACCGCATGCGGACGGCCGAGCAGCAGCGAGCAGATATGAACGTGCAGACGGTCGGTCACGATGGCGCGGGCGCGCGAAATCTGACTGATGCCACGCTCGAAGCGGTTATGAGCCGCAGCATCCAACCTGCGCAAGGCAACTTCGCTCGGCTTCAATGCGAGATAAGCCGAGGCTACGCCCAACTTCTTGGCGATGTCCACCTTCCTCTTCGATTCCGTAATCCAATCTTCCACAGGAATATCGGAAGGAATCTTGCGATCACCGCCGCTGACGCGTTCCGCATCCTCCCGCAACATGGCGAGGACGGGAATCTGCGTTGCCCTTTCCGGCAGCGGGCCGATGGCGAAGGCCATATCCGGGCACAGCCGCACGATGCAGTCGAAGTGCTTCTCGGAAAACTCCTTCGATTCTTCATCGCGCACCAGCAGTACGAAATTCTTGTGGCGTCCGATGGCCTTTTTGGACTGCTCGATGCGCTCGGGCGAACTGTAGTGGATCGATTGCGGGAACTGGACGATCTGCCGATCCGGGAAGCGTTCCATGATCATTTCGCGGAAGTCCTGGTGGGCGACCCAGATATCGCCGAAATTGCCGCCGCCGTGAATGAAGATCGGGCCTGTGGGCACGCGACGTTTCAGTTCGTCGGCGGAGAAGTCGTAGAGCCTGGAAACATAGTCCGGGCGCTTGCCGAAGCGGTCCCTGAGATAGGCCATCTCTCCCAGCCAGATCGCCGAGTCGCCGCAATTGCGGATGTCGGGAAAGTCGAGAATCGCAAGCGGTTCATCGCGCGAGACATAGTCCTTCAGGCAATCATGGATCATGCCGTTGAGTTTTGCGATCAGCTCCGGTCTGGATTGGCTGGTCATTCTGCCTCTCTTGTTGATGTTCGTTTAACTTCACGCCGATTTGGGTACGGCAATACGTTTTGCTTTTGACAGGAACTTGACAACGATACGCTGAACTTCAGTTTCCGGGCCATTGGGCTTCTTCATCGCCACCCAAAGGGTAAAGCTCGATCCGGCGTAGATGATGCCGCCCGTGATGACGAGGAAGGCGAGATAGAGCGCCAGATGCAGCTTGTCTGTAGGCATGCTCAGAATGTGCGACAATCCCCAGACACCGGCGGCCATCAAGGCGACGCTGGCAAGCGCGCGGAAGTTGGCCGCGAGCTGCTGGAAGAACGGCAGATTGATCAAGCGCTTGACGAGAAGCATGTTGACCACGGTGGAAATCAGGCCGGTCAACACCCGGGCATAAACGACGCCCGGAAGCCCGGCCATCATCAAGCCGGCGATGATGATGGGGATGCGGACCACCAGCATCTGCGTGTCGCGGATGAACAGCATCTTCGTATGGCCCTTCGCCATGCCGAGCGGCTGGACGAGCGAGCCGAGGGTCTGCAGGGCAAAGACCGATGCGAGCGCCTGGACGATGAAGATGGCGGGAATCCACTTCTCTCCCAAGGCAAGCCGCATCATCGGCTCGGCCACCACGGCCATGCCGATGCCCGCCGGAAGCGCCACCGCGGCCAACAGCGCCTGCGCACGCTGATAGGCGGCGATCAGCCGGACCGGATCGTTGCGGACCTTGGAGAAGCCAGGATAGATCGTCTGGTTCAAAGGCGCCGTGGCCTCGCGCGTCGGCAGCGTCGAAAGGGTGTTACCGACCGTGTAGTGGCCGAGCTGCGTGGCGCCGAGCAACTTTCCGATCAGCAGATATTCGATCCGCCAGTTCAGCGTGTTGACGATCTGTCCAGCCGTCAGCCACACCGAGAACGAAAACAATTCGCGTGCGTGCCGAAAGGTGATGCGCGGCCAGAACGGCAGGACGGTGTAGGAAACGATGATATTGGTCACCTGATAGGCGAGGGTGCCGATCACGAGGGCCCAGTAACTCTGATAGATGGCCGCAATCGCCACCGTCACGATGAAGCCGACCAGCTTTTGCGAGACGTTGAGGACGAATTCCTGCCAGAAGATCAGATCGCGCTGGAGCATGACACGGCGTGGATTGGCAAGACCGCTCAAGAGCAGGCTGAAACTCAAGGCGAGCATGACGCTCGTCAGCCGCGGCTCATCATAAAATTCGGCGATCGGATAGGACGCGGCGGCAAACAGCAGCGCCAATATCGCGCTTCTCGTCACGCTCAAGGTCCAGACCGCGCTGAAGTGCGTTTCGCTGGGCGACTCGTGGCGGATAAGCGCCTGATTGAGCGAGAGTTCGGTGACCGAACTCAGAATGACCTGGATCGTCGTTGCAATGGCGACGAGACCGAAGTCCGCCGGCACCAGATACCAGGCGAGTACGAAGGTGCTGAGCGCCGAGAGCCCGTTGACGATGGCGCGAGACAAACTCAGCCATATGCTGCCTTGAATCAGCCGGTCGGTAACACTGCTCATGGGCGAACGGCTCCCGAGGTCGACGACGTTGACCATTTCAGCGGGCTGCAGGCCCATCCGGAGTGCTTCTTGCCCTTGCGGGAATGGAGAGTATTGGCGGAATTAGAAAGCATCATGCCTTATTGCCTCGTCACGGGGTCTGCGACATCAAAGGGCGCTGGCCGTCTTCTTGGAAAAATCCTGCTTCAGCCGATCCAGCTCGACCAGCATTTTCTCCTGGGCTCTTACGATAGCCTCGTCGGAGCTGAGCTGTCCCGGCTTCTCAGCCACCCGCTGCAACGTCTTGACTGTCGAGCCGAAGACATAGTTGCCGGTCAGCTGCCGGATGCGGCGGTGACGGAACGTGATGTTCTTCAACAGGTATGTGTTTTTCCGCACCAAAGATGCGCCTGCTTCGACGAGGTTGGACGGGCCGATCGGATCGAAATCGATCTCCAGATCGAGTGCACTCGCCCAGTCATGCCACTTGGCGCGATTGCCCGGCGCAATCGGCCGGATCGCCCGCCACGGAACGCGCAGCGCATCTGATATAATGCAGCCATGCATCGCTTCGGAGACGACCTTTTGCGATGCGCTGAGTTCGGTCAGAACCTTTTCCACCGACCAGCGGGGATCGATATAATGGATGCCGGCGAGGTCGCAGACCTTGTCCCAGCTGCCGTACATGGCGCTTTCATAGTGCGGCATAAAGGAGACGGGGTAGCGCTTCTCAACGCTCTTCGCATCCCAGCAGCTGCGCGTGAGGATGCCCGAATCGCCGATGGCGTAGCTCGGATCGATGCCGAGGACCTCGGCGGTCTTTTTTCCGCGCACGAAGTAGAAGGTCCAGTTGCCGTCGACCTTCGGCGCGTTGGTGTAGCCGCCATAGCCCGAGCCGAAGACGATCTTCTGTATGTTTGGGTCGAAATTATCATAGAGGATCGAACCGATGCCGAGAAAGAGCTGGCTCTCGTCGTCATTGAAGAAGCCGGGCAGCAGACGTTCCCAGAGCCAATGGTTCAGTTCGTCGCCGAAATTCTCGTGTTTTCCGCGATAGGCAAACATCTTCATCGTGCTTCTCCAGTCGGCAAGTGCGTCACGATCTGCGTGACCGTTTCGTCATCGCGGGCCATGCGTCCGTAACGCGAAATGATCTTGATGTCGCTGCGGATTATCTTGGCCGGGTTGCCGGCCACGAGCGAGCGCGGCGGCACGCTCTTGGTCACCACCGAGCCGGAGCCGATGACGCATTCGTCGCCGATCTCCACGCCGGGCAGGATGATGCTGCGGGCGCCGATGAAGCAACGTTTGCCGATCCTCGTGTGAAGGTAGAGCCCGCGTGTGAGGTCGTGGGTCAGGATGGCGGCTTCGAAGGCGACATAGGTTTCGGCGCCGATATGCAGTCCCTTCGGATTGGTCTTGTCGAAGCGCACGCTCAGCGAAAAGCTGGCGGTCGGATCGATGTCCATACCCCAGAATTTCGTATAATAGAGCCACTTGGCCTTAACGATCCCGTTCCGCAGCGGCCGAAATACGTTCAGTCCCCACTTCGGCTTCTTTCCTGTCTGCACCATCAAGTCCGACCCCGGCTGGAAAATTGGTCTAGTACGGAACTGTAATAGTCCTCTAGCATCCCCGTTTGACGACGTATGTCGAAGCGCTCGGCCACCAGAAGCGGTGCCCGTGCGCTGAAGGCTGTCCACAGGGTCTGGTCGTTGAGCAGCCTTCCGACCGCTTCCGCCATGCCCGCGACATCCCGCTCCTCCACGAGATAACCAGTTTTCCCCTCTTCGATCGCTTCGCCCACGCCTCCCGAGCGGAATGCGACGACCGGAGTACCGACGGCTTCGGCCTCCAGATTGGCGAGGCCGAAGGCTTCCGCGTGACCATTGTCGAGCGTCACGCTGCCATGAAGATAGAGTTCCGCACTGGCGAGCAGATCCCTTATCTCTGTCTGCGACAGATTTTCATGGATCGTGACGCTTGGCAAGGAACGGCGCGCCAGGGCTTCGATTTCCTCCTTCAATGGTCCCTGTCCGACCATGACGAATTCAACCGGGGTGCCGGCGGCCGCCACGCGTGAAAGCGCGTCGATCATGAAGCGGTGGCCCTTATAGTCGACGAAACGGGCGATGGAAACCACCAGCCCCTTTTTTCGTGGACGCGGCTCCATTTTAAAGAGATCGAGGTCGATGCCGATGTGATGGCGAAAGACGCGGTCGGCGCGGAAGCCGAGCGCCAGCAACCGCTCTCGGATGAAATCGGAAACGGCGATGTTCCAGCTGTTCCAGCCTGCCATCTCGCTCCGGCCCTTGGCGAAGAAACGCACCTGATTGAAGCCGCCCGGTTTTTTCGGATCGCCGCGATAAGTGGCGTCGAAGCCATGGAACGTCGTGACGAGCGGCTTGCCGGCGGCGCGCGCCAAAGGGCCGATGACATAGCCGTTCTTGCCGAAATGGGCATGGACAAGGTCGGCTTGGCTGATTGCGGGAAAGAGAAAAGGCAGGCCGACCTGCGGGATTTTCAAAAGCAGCTCACCGGCCCGCGCAACGGGAGACCGACGAATGTCATGAACCGGGACAGTCGATTTTTTCGTATGGGCGGAAGAGATTCGCGAACCGGCAAGAATTTCAGCTTCGAAGGAGCGAAATGCCACCGCCTGGTTGAGAACAAATGCCTGGCTGGCAGGCAAAAACTTTTCCACGTAAATAACGGCTTTTCTCATGAATCTGTTCGCGTCTCCACTGTTTTGGCGATCACATTGCCTCTATTGCTCGCTTGATGCCGTCAACCGAACTTCTCGGATCGTTGTTTTCGTCGTAAAGATTAACGCGCTTCGTGCATGCCGCGCCGGGGTTGGTGTCCTTCTCGTCAAGCCCGCCATATTTCTCCGACATGCCCCAAACGGTGGCGCCTTTCAAGTCACCACGCTCGGCTGCGATGGTGATCACGTCACCAAAAATCTCCGCATAGGAGACCGGCGTGGAGCTTTTGTCGCGGTTGAGGAAATGGCAGGACGCATCGAGTTCGGTGATAAAAACCCCGACACCCATATCCTTCAGTGTTGCACAGAATCGGCCCATTCCCTCCGGATCGATCCGATCGAGACCGGGGCGGAAATGCGATTGCAGCCCGACGGCGCCGATCGGCGTCTTTCTGGCGACGAGATTCTCGACAATCTTCAGGATGCGTGCACGCTTCTGTTCGAACACCTCGGATTTTTTCTCCAGGTGCGTCTCGTTGAGAACCAGCATCGCGTCGGGATTGGCCTCGTGTGCCATGTCGAAGCTCATGCGGATATAGTCGTCGCCAAGAAGGCGTCGGAAAACGCAGTTCCGCAGATCCGGCACATCATATTCCAACGGCTCGTTCACCACATCCCACGCATCGATCGACTTCTTATAACGAGCGACAACCTGTTTTATATGACGGTTCATCGCCGCACGAATGGTCGCAGCGTCGGTGATGGCGGACACCCAGTCGGGCGTGCGATACCAGACAAGCGTGTGTCCATAAACCCTCATGTTGTTTTTGCGTGCAAACGCGACGATTTGATCGGCGGGGCCGAAGGAAAAGACGCCTGGCATCTTTTCCGTTGCATTCCACTTCAGCTGATTTCGCGGCGTTACCGAATTGACGTTGTCGGTGTAGATCTGCGACGCGATCGGATTGCCTACATCCTCCGGATCGATCGCCGAACCGAATCGAAACGATTTTCTGTCGGCCAGGGCGCGCAGCCCCGCGGACGGCGGCACCTGCGCCAAAGCCTGACCCGCGCGGGCATATAACAGGGCGAGCGGAACGGAGGCGAGGAAACGTCTTCTATTCATTCTTTCTCTCACTGTTGGCTGTGTTTAACGTCTTCGGCGGAATCGAAGGGCCAAGCTTGCGGATTACGATCCGTCGCGGCCTCGATCTTAATTAATACATCGGTACAACTTCCGATGTATTTTCAGCGGCGTGGATGACGACGGCAATTTTTAGACTTTTCTGCGTAATCCAAGATATTAAACCGCTGCGGAGGGAGCTCGTTATGGAAGATTGGTTTAACCATCTGATGAGCTATGCCGCTTTTTTTATGGCGACTGTTCGCAGCGGCGTATCCCTTTTTGACGACGGGCAGTTCGCGGGGTTTGCTCTCGGCGTTGTTGGCACCATTCTCATCCTGTTCGGCGCGCTCGTCAGAACCTCGCTGCGATTGCGTCGATCGGCACGCGTCGTTCGCTCGCTCAACGACGAACTTGCGCAGGCTATTCAGGACCTCAATGTAGAGCGTCTTGGCGTCTGGCCGGCGGTGAAGGGGCCGAACGGCCGAGTCCAGACAGCTTGACGGAGCTTTACAGGATCCTGTCCCGGCATCACGGTGAGGTCGCATCGCCTGAAGTGCGCCGCATGCGGCTCTAATTGCGATTTACTGCCGGCGGCTCTTGATGGGGAAGTTCCGGCTGCGTGCGGTTGGCCGCAATTGTGGGCTCTGGCACGGGAAGCCATGTTCTGCCGGAAAAGTAATTCCTCGCCCTTTTTTGGGGGCCCGACGTTGCATCCAGCGAGAGGGTAAAATTGTACCGCTGCGGATTGAGCACTTCGTGGGTGAAGGCGATGTTGGCTCCGAAGCCGTCTTCCTTGACATCCTTCAGGTTTTTGATCGAATTCAGGGTCTCATGAAAATCGAGCCATTGCGGTTGACGCAGCATGGTTTCGAAAATGCGCAGGATAGCCGGATCGAGCTGGCCATTCTGATCCGTTCCGGGATTGACGATCTTCACGCGCATACTGCTGATCGTGCCGGCGGCATCGCCACGAACAATGACGAAGATGGAATTCGCCAGCTGATCTTTTTCACGCTTGGCGCTGTGCTCGTAAAAGCATTCGAACGTGTCGGCATTGAAGCTGGCCGCCGCCCATTCGCTGGTCTGAACGCCCGCTTGGCGCAGCGCCGCGCACATTGCAGGCCCGGATATGCGCCATGTGCGCAGAAAGGCCGACGCGGTCTGTGCCACGGGCGGTTCGGTGGCATGCAGGGGAAGCTTATAGACCGCCGGCGGCGCCGGTCTGGGCAGGGCTTTGGGCGGCGGCGGCTTAACCTCAGGGGGGAAAAGGTCGAAGCCGAAATAATGGCCAACTGCCTTTAAATGTTTCATGTCGTTGGACAGAAGCACCGTTCCGATGACCAGCGAGAGGGAAATCGTCAGCAACAACCAGAAGATCACGGGAATCCGCGGTTTTCCTGCCGGCTGTTTCGCATATGCGGGCGACGAATTATCGGGCAAGCTTGTCTTCTCCGGCACGCGAGAAGGGTTTCGTTGGTCTGTCTGGATCCCAGCAGTATACATGATCCCGTTAAATATCTTTTGGCTTCGTGTCAGCAACCGAGCGACCTTTCATCCGCGCCTTCATGAAAAGCGCGGGATCGAGTCGCCGAGGGCGCATCAGCAGCATTTCAGCCGAGAATTGCCATGCAGCGCTCGGCAATCCGGCGAGGGGTAGCCGTTGATCTTGCCGCTTCTGTGATGGCATAAAGGGGCGTCGTCCAAACTGGCTTGAAATAAATCGGGGTTTTTTGAAAAGATTGTTGAATTGACATAACTATTTTCATCTCCTGGTCGAGAGACTTAAAAACATTCAGCATCGTTACGAGTAAATGAGCTCGGTTTCCGCCATTTGTTCACGCATGGCGTTTAAGATTATGCGATAAACCTCGAATTATGCTTCACATATACCTCTATCGGATGACGATTTTCTGCGAATTCTATCAAATTTTCGACGTATTAATCGGTAGGTTTGCGGTGCAACAGCAGAAAGGAGAGCCCATGACCATCGAGCTAGACGCAACCACCTACGTTCACGCCAAACCGACCACCGCACATTCCTACATCTTGCCCAAGATCTTCGATGTGCTGGGGGATCATTTCGATGGTTCTGCGGAAAATGACGTCTTCGATCTCGGATGCGGTACTGGCGGGGCCGCCGCGGCTCTTACGAAAGCAGGATATGATGTCGTCGGCGTCGATCCCTCTAGCGACGGGATCGGCAAGGCCAATATCCGTTATCCCGGGCTGGCGCTGAGCGTCGGCTCGGCCTATGACGACCTGTCCAGGGAATATGGCAGCTTCAGTGCCGTGATCAGCCTGGAGGTCATCGAGCATGTCTATGATCCGAAGAGCTTCACCTCGACGATGTTCGATCTTGTCAAGCCGGGCGGGATCGCGGTGATATCGACGCCCTATCACGGTTATCTGAAGAATCTTGCACTGGCTGCGACGGGAAAAATGGACGATCACTTCATGCCGTTGAAGGATCATGGGCATATCAAGTTCTGGTCGAAAAACACATTGCGCACACTGTTGCTGGGGACCGGCTTCGATAACGTCCGTTTCGAATATGTTGGAAGAATTCCTGCCTTTGCCAAATCAATGATCGCCGTCGCCGACAAGCCGCTTTAGCCGGTCGGCGCGATATTGCGCCGTTTGCCGCAGTAGTCCGGAGCTTGTTTCTACTGCATGCTGTGGTGAAAAAAACCGTGATGAAATATTTACTTTTAGTTGCATTCTTGCTTAAACTCTCCATTATACAGCGGGCGTATTGATGAAGCGGGAGACTTAAGCAGATGAAGGCCAAATCGCCGAATTCCATCGATGTCTATGTTGGCAACCGCGTGAGAGTTCGGCGAAAGACGCTCGGCATGACCCAGCATGGTTTGGCCGAACTTCTTGGCATCACTTTCCAACAGATTCAAAAATACGAAAAAGGAACGAACCGGATCGGCGCCAGCCGCCTTCAGCGCATTTCCGAGATCCTTCGCGTGCCGGTCGGGTTCTTCTTCGAGAACGGCGGTTCCGGGCCGATCGAAGGCGAGACGAGCGAATTGAACAAGTTTTTATCGTCGAAGGAAGGGCTCGCGCTCAATAAAGCGTTCATCGCCATCGAAGATCCCAACATCAGGCAGAAGCTGGTGGCCTTGGCCAAAAGTCTGGCGATGACGGGATTGCCCGACGTCGATAGCGACCTGCAGGATCCGGTTGTACACAACTGAGGATGGACCGTGCTTCATCTGCAGACATTCGGCGATCTGCGGCTGACTGAGTCGGATGGCGAGCCGGTTCGCTATCCGGTCAAAGGTCTGTTGATGATGGCCCACATCTATGCGGGTGCGAGCCATGAACTCAGCCGTTATGAACTGGCCCAGTTTCTATGGAGCGACGTCGAGCCCGAATTGGCGCGGCTCAATTTGCGCAAAATGCTGTCCCGCATCCGCGAGATGGACTGCGGACGCACCGACATAGCTTTCGATTTCACTGCGACGACGGTGTGCCTCAACAAGCAGGTGGTGTCCAGCGATCTGGATGTCTTTCGAGCCGGCGGCTCGCCGCTGGATCGACTACAGGCGATCGCCGAATCGACGCAGCGCGGCTTCATCGGAAATATCAAGCCGGCGACAAAGCAGATAGATGCTTGGATCAGGGCGCAGCGGGACGCCCATGCGCTGCAATTGCGTCAAGCATTGCTGGAGGCGTTGCCTGATGTGCAAAAGCCGGGCGCGGCGCGCATCATTTCCAGCGCCGCCCTGCAGATCCTCGAGCGGGATCCGAATGACGAGCAGGTCAGGGCATTGCTGCATCGGCTATCCGGCAGCGCATCGTTCGGCGAGAGATTGCCGGAGAGCGGCGGCCAAGCAAGGGTGGAGGTGAAGGGTCCCGAGCCCGGCAGCCAGTCGACCGATATCGAACGCATATCGCCGATCCCGCGGATCCTTCCCCGTCTGGTGTTGCTTCCCCCGACGGCGAAGCACGCCGATGCCGGACTTGCACTTGCCAGCGCCCTGATCGAAGACGTCACAATCGAACTCTGTGCGCTTCGGCATATTTCCATCGTCGCACCGCATACGGCCGGACAGATCCGCCGCGACTCCGAAAAAGCGGCGGTGGTCGCCAAGCACTCGATCACGTATCTTCTCGACACCCGATTTTCCGAAGAGGGATTGTTCGCCCAGCTGATCTATTTCCCGACGGATGAGATCGTCTGGGCCAATCGCTTTAAGATGAACCCCGATATATTGCCGCGTCAAAGGCGGGTTATCGCCCAGCAGTTGACCGAATCGGTGGCGCGTGAGCTGGCTGAAAACGAGGAGGAACGGCTACGTTTCGAAGCCAATCCTGAGGCCTATCACGCCTATCTCGTCGGCTCCAGCCTGATGAGCAAGCTGACGCTGCCGCATATCCGCCGGGCAAGGAAGGCGTTCAAGCAGTCGCTGTCGCATAGATCGGATTTCTCGCCGTCATTTACCGGGCTGGCAAGAACTTTCACCAGCGAGTGGCTCGTGACGGCGCAGGGAAACAATGAACTGCTGCACCTGGCGGAGCAGCATGCGCTTCGCGCAATCGAGCGAGATCCGGGATCGGCGGCGGGCCATCGCGAGCTCGGGGTCACCAGACTTTATCTCGGTGATGTGGATGCCAGCGTCGCAGCCCTTCATTTGGCGGAAGAGCTCAGTCCGCATTTTGCCGATGTCATCTACAGTCATGCCGACACGCTTGTGCATGCATCCCGCCCCGGCGACGCGCTCGCCAAGATCAGAAAGGCAATTTCGCTCAATCCGATCGCGCCTGACGCTTATCTCTGGTGTGCCGCGGGAGCAAGTTTCTTCCTGGAACAGTATGAGGAGGCCATCGCCTATGTCGAGGCGATGAAAGACAAAGCGCCGGCCCATCGTATCGCCGCGGCCAGTTGCGCAATGATCGGCGATCGAAAACGGGCACTCTTCCATCGGCAGCGCGCCGAAAGCATCAATCCGGTGTTCGACGTCGAGAAGTGGCTCGCCATCGTTCCCTTCAAGGAGCACTGGCAAAAAGAGCTATATCGGGAGGGCCTGTTGAAGGCTGGTTTTTAACAATAGCTGAGGGGCATACATGGCGAAAGCTGTCATTATAGGAATACCGGGCGAGGAAGGTCTTTGGCTCGCCGATCTCGATGCAGGCACCGTCAAACCGCTCAATCCGACGGGGGAATTGGCGACTGCGAGCAGCCTGCGCAAAGCTGGCGGCATATTCGTGAAGGGCGTCGATTTGGCCGTTGCCGTTTCATCGGCGCAGATCGCGCTTTCCGGTCATGTCGACGGCTGAGCCCGCATTCTGACGGACAGGTCCATATATCCCGACAGGATCATATCGCCGCGGGAAACTCTTTCCCGCGTCGAGCCTTTTTTAGCTCGGTTCGGCATAACAAGGGTTGCACGACATACTGGGCTTGATGACGTCGGAATTCCCGTCTGGTGCGCCTATACGCCGAATTCGCGCTCAATCGTGATTGCTCAGGGAAAGGGTCTGACCGACATCGACGCCAAAGTATCCGCCGTCATGGAAGCCGTGGAACGGGCAGTTGCCGGCGACCCTTTCGTCGATCTTGTCCGCAATACCTCGTTCGGTCTGCAGGCAATGGGGCACAAGATCGATCCGCTGAACTGCCTGATCGCCATGCATAAACCCGATCTCGGGCCGGACGAGGAGACGGAATGGGTGGCCGGCATCAATATCCTCACCGGCGAGACGATCCATATCCCTTTTGAAGCGGTGCTGCTCGACCGCACGCGCGATGCGCGATACTGGATGTCATCTGACGGCTTGGCGTCGGGAAACAATATCGAGGAGGCCGTTTTCCACGGTGTGCTCGAGCGGATCGAGCGGGATGCGAATGTGCTATGGCAGGTTGGCGCGGAAAGGGATCGTTATGCCGGCTGCGTCGACCCCCGCGGCTTTCAGGACGATGCACTAACCGGGTTGATCGACAAGATCGAAAAATCAGGATTGGCGCTCAGGCTCTTCGATATCACAAGCGACATCGCCATTCCCTGTTTCACCGCCATTCTGGGTCCCTGTGATTCCGTTCCAGGCCAGCGGGATCGCCACAGCGGCAGGGACATTCGCCTTGTCGAGGTGACCGGCGGTACGGGAGCCCATCCGTCTCCCGTGCGCGCGGCCATCCGGGCGGTAACGGAAGCCGCGCAATCCAGACTCACCTATATCAGCGGAGCCAGGGACGATATTTCTCCCGCCACGTTCTCGAGATCCTTGCCGCCGCTGATGCGGCGAGCCTTCGACGCAGTTCCCGTCTCGCCGGCTGCCGGTCCTGTCCGCCACCGAACGTCAGGACATCGGGATCTGGCGTATTTGCTGCAGCATGTGCTGGTAGCTTTGCGAAACAAAGGCATCGGTTCGATCATCGCCGTACGCCTCAGCGACGACACGCTTCCCTTTGGCGTCGTCAAGGTCGTTATCCCCGAACTCGAAAATCCGGAAGGGCTGCGTGCTCGCCAGTTTGGAACAAGGGCGCTCGCGAGAGCGATAGGCTTTTGAAGGTCATTTTCGCGGGTCCCAGTCTTCCCGATGCAGCCTCACTTGCCGGCGAGGGGATACGCGTCCTGCCGCCCGCCACGCAGGGCGATGTTCTGGCTGTGGTGGAACAGGGTGCCAATGTCATCGGCCTGATCGATGGCGGTTTCGAATACGCTGCACCGGTCTGGCATAAGGAAATTCTCCATGCTCTTTCGCTTGGCGTGACGGTCCTCGGGGCGGCAAGCATGGGCGCGCTGCGCGCTGCGGAATGTCATTCATTCGGGATGATCGGGATCGGCCGCATTTTCGAAGACTATCGCATGGGTCGGCTGGTCGACGATGCCGCCGTTGCGCTCGTGCACGCGCCGAGCGGGCTGGGCGGCAAGCCGCTGACGGGACCGCTCGTCAATGTCTGCGCTACGCTCGACGCCATGGAAAGGAATGAGTTGCTCCCAGATGGGCTGCGCCAAGTCATCGAAGACGCCGCGAGCGCAATATTCTTCAAGAGGCGGACGTGGCGGGCAATCGTCGAGCAATGCGCTGGCGTAGCCGAGCCGGATCGCCCGCACCTTCTGGCCACCCTCGTGTCGCATTCCGTTGACCAAAACGCATCGATGCACTGGAATTGTTAAAGGTGGTGCAGTCGACCGCCGATATTCGCGTGAATGCCGATTTGTGCTGGAAACTGCGCGAAACCTCGTTCTCCACACGGTCCGCATTGTGAAGCAAAGGCGACGATCGTCACCGAGAGTTGTGTCACGCTTTTTTCACGGGCTCGACCACGTCAGCCCGCGTATCATTCCTTCCATTCGTTGGAGAAAATGGGCATGGGCGTGACATCGACTATTAAACTAGATGGAGATCTGGGGGCGAAAGACGCTCTGGACGAACTGGTCGCACTGGCACGGATGATCGCCTATGCGCGGCAGGTTGCTCAGGATGTCAAACTGCAATTCGCGACGAATTGCCTCGACCTTGCTCTTGAGGCGGTGAAACAGGAAGTCGGGGAGGGGCTGACCAGAGAGTTGGCCGAATTGAGTTCTCCGGTTCCCCTGGTGAGCATAAAAAGTCATTAGAGCGGGTGCGTTCTATCGGACGCACAAAGGACGCTTTAACAACACCCTCATCTATGAATCGCGCTTTCCGAAAATCGATTGCGGTTCCGGGCCGATGTGCCGGGCGGCGCCTTGCTGCTTCAGAACTTTGGATAACCCGTGAACGTTAACGTGGCCTTCGAGGGTTATGGGCGCCTTGTACCGATGATGGGTCGCGAATAATGGGGCTTGATCGGTTCAAAAGACGGGTGCTGTCGGGGGAATACGAGCTACCCTGCAGGCTCAATGTATCGGCAATCATCTGAATTGTTGGCTTCGAAGAGGTCCCCGGCATTTCGCGGGCCGCCGGACGACTGCCGCTCGTTCAGAACTTATTCGACACCCTGCGTAAAAGATAGGTTCAAATGAATGGTAAGCGGTTTCGTTGACGTTGTCTCCGGGCAAGGAGACGGCGACGATTTTCGTTTTAGCGGTCGTCTGCCGACCGGCCAGCCTGGCCGGTCCCTGATCTCAATGGGTCAAATTGCGCTTCTGTGCCAGCAGTAAAATGTAATCGTCGGCAATGTCCGCGATGGCCATTGCGACTTCCGCCGGATCGCACCCCTCGACCTTCGTGTTTGCAATGAACTGATAAACCGCCTTCTCAATCTGTTTCCGGCAGATCATCACGCGTTCATCATAACCAAATTCCGGAATCTGCGATGCCATATCACTCATCAGGTCGGCTCCTCACTACTTGCAGTGACCATGACACAAATTATAAGTTGAGCAAGCAAATGCTTTATGAACGGTTAATTCGACGGCGGGTGCGACCATTTCGACACAGGTTTGGCCATAACCGGACACTCAGCCCGTTGAATGAGGTGAGGTCTTTCGTGCTGGAGGGTTCATCGTTCCATGTCGGGGGAGCCGCTCGACCGAAGCTGGTCGTCTCCTAGGCTGCGGCTTGTCATTCCGAGGGTCTCGGATCATCAGGAGAACTTGTCATGATCAGTCGAAGGCTGCCTTATACCGGTCTGGCCAGTGGCGTGATGAACTGTGATAGTCCTTTGATTTGCGGGCATATTAAAGTTTCATTCGTCTCCAGATCATCATTCGTTGATGTTGAATTGCGTTGCCAGGTTCTTTGGAGCCGGCCAGTCCGGACACCGTCGGGCAATCGGTCGTGGCCGCCTCGTTTATAATGCCGGCCAGTCACGCCCGCTGCCGACAAGGCAAAGCGGAAATAACGTCGGCAGTTTACTTTTTTTTTGACAGCATTCATCCCTGTTGGCTGCGGGATACAAAATTTAACAATCCCGCGGCTGAGTAAAATATTAATGAAATTTTACCAAAAGGTAAAAATATCTATTTCGTATAAAAGTTGTATCTAGATATCTATTATAAGCTAAATGAGTATTTTCTAATAATTACTGCAGGGTGTAGTAACTGAAAAATAGTAGATAATGTGACGGACTATAATAGATAATAATATCGCCTGCGTGACGACTTCTTGCTGTGCGCCGGGGTCGCTGAGTGGAAGCATTCGGCATTAATTGCAATGTTGGCCGAGACGATGCGTTGTAAAACGGGAGCCTTGGTCCTGTCGATATAGCGGATTTCTCGTCGTCCGACGCAGGATTCACTGTTTACTCTGCGCCAACCTTCGCAGAGTTAGAGGACCCGCCGGGGTGGTGACGGGTCCTCGGATAAGATTGCCTGCACAGTACGAAGATATGATTGCTGTTAAAGTCGATGCTGTCACGGATTATTGTTGGGTTAGTTATGTTTTCCCACAATTTATTGTCTTATCGTTACGCCAACATTTGTCTTTTTTGAAGTTTGTACTTCAAAATAATGAGATGGTCGCCGGCGGAGTGGAAAGCGCCGGCCTTCCGAAGCATTTTCGTTCTCTCTCGCTTGGCGGAGATTGCTCTATCTTCGCGAGGTCGCAGCGGACTCTCCGCCGCACCGGTCGATCTTCGATAAGCGCCGGAACAAGGCCTTCGTCCGGAAGCGTGACCATCCGCCGACCAGCGGGATAAGGGGATCTAGTTCCTCGAATTTCTTAAAATACTTCTGCTTTGATTGCTTGACCGGCCGGACTTTGGCCAAAGCCCTGTTTGTGGCTCTGTTGGCTTTTGAAAAGATCAGTTTGATTATGACGGCCACAGCAAGGAGGGGGCTATGATGATAGATCTGCCTAAGCGAGGTGGCGGCGCTGTGCCAATCTTTCAACGCTGCAAATTTTGAGAATGCATAAAGGTGAGCCGAGGTGTGGGCGCAACTGACGACGAAAGCGGGAAGTTCCGGGTTGCGAGAGACACATTGCTCGGTCACTGCCAAAAGCGACCGCGCCATTCGGGACCTGTCGGCAGACATGGCCGCGGAATGAACGCGATAGCCCACCAGACCGAGTGGCACCGCCTCGATCTTGAAATGCTCGGCAGTGCGGAGTTCGAAATCGAAGTCTTCGCATCCTCCAATTCCTCGATCGGCATAGCTCGGATCGTAGCCGCCGATTTTGTCTATGACGGCGCGGCGCACCATGAAGCCGCTGCCATTGCCGACAAAGCGGAAGACGAGGTGGCGAATGAGGATGGATTCCCGGGCGTTGAGCGAAGAGCCGGACTTCGTGCAATATCCCTCGGAATCGACGAAACGGTGAAGGGCATATACTGCACCCCAGGCGTCCGGCAGGGGATGGAGCGCTGACAGCATCCTTTCGACATAAGTGGGATGCCATAGGTCATCCGCGTCGATGAAGGCTATATAGCTGGACCTGGATGCCTCGATCCCGGCATTGCGCGCCGCGGCTACACCGCGATTTTCGGTCGACAGGATCGTGATCCTCGGATCAGCTGCGGCGAACTCGCGACAGATCGATGCGGTATCGTCGGTGGAGCCGTCGTCCACGACGATAATTTCGAGTGCCGAATGGGTCTGGTCGACAACCGATCGAAGTGTGGCGGCGATGAACTCTTCGGCATTGTAGGCAGGGATGACGACTGCCACCGTCAATCCGGATAGAGACTCAGCCGCCATAGAGCAACCCATCCGCTGTTGTGGCCGGACGCAGGTCGATCCGGTTCTTCATCAACCTTGCGACCGACGGGCGATGGCTGACGACGATCAGGGTCCGGCCGTCATATTCCCTGAGCAGGAGGGAGAGCACGCGCCCCTCCGTCTCCTCGTCGAGTGCGCTGGTCGCTTCGTCCAGGAGCAATATGTCGGGCCGGCCGGCCAGCGCCCGCGCCAGACCGATGCGCTGTCGTTGCCCACCCGAAAGCCGGATCGCTTCGTCGCCCAGCCATTCGTCGAAGCCGTAGGGCAGATTCTCGATGAATTCGGTGGCGCAGGCCATATCTGCCGCCCAGCGGACATCCTCCTCAAGGATGTCGCGACGGAAGCGGATATTGTCGAGGACGGAGCCATCCATAAGCTCGACGTCTTGGCCCGAGACCGCGAGCAGGCGCAGCCAGCTGGATCGCTCGATATTCGAGAGGTCCTTGCCATCGATCGTGATCCGGCCTTCGGTCGGCTGAATAAGGTCGAGGAGCATGTTGATGATCGTCGTTTTGCCGGAGCCGCTGGGTCCGGTCAGAGCCGTGGTCTCGCCTGCCCTGATCGAGAAGCTGGCATGACGCACGGCAGGCATTCTGGCCTCTTCGTAGAAGAAGGATACATCGTGGAAAACGATCTCCTGTTTTAGATGTCGCAGTTCCTCTCCGCCTGCAGTTTTCCTGGCGTCGTCCTGTTCCGCGATCAGCGCGAGCACGTTTTGCAGTGAGGCTTCGATTTCATGCAAGCGCAGCAGCTGGGAATCGAATTGCTTGATATGTGGCTGGAGCCTGTAAAGAAGTATCGTGGCAGACAGGGCGGCCCGAAAATCGACCGGCAGGACCTGCGAGGACAGGATGATCGTCAGGATCACCCCGAATGTCAGCGTTTCGCTCAGAAGCGACGTTGCTGCCCCCATCCGATCCGAACGGCGCCAGGTTTCCCCCACTGTCTTGGACAAGGTTTCGAAAATACCTTTGTGGTCGTCTTCCAGACCGAAGCTCTTCACCGCCTTTAACGTCTGCAATGTGGTCCAGCTCAGATGGGTCAATTCTTCCAGAGCTGAAAGACTGGCGGCGCCAAGACGGCGATAGGCAGCTGCAAACAAGCCGAGGCTGAGGTTATGGACGACGCCGAACATCACCGCGAGCACAGCAATCGGCCATGCCATTACGAGCATTCCGACCCCGAAGATGATGATGGTACCGAGACTGATTCCCAGGCGCACAAGGCCGGTATGAGCTGAGGCCACGGAATAGGATTCGGTGGCTATGACATTGATCAGATCGCTGCGCTCATAGCGTTGAAATCGCTGGAAGGGGATCGTCAGAATCTTTGCATAAAGACGGTGACGAATACTCTCGCTGATCTGATGGCTTACGGTGCTTGCGATGATGTCGTTGACGAAGCCCAGAATGATCCTCAGGATGATCGCGCAGATCAGCACGGCGACTAGCATCGACTTCGTGATGGAAGATTCCAATCCGCCAAAGTATGCCGGTAGCCAGCCGACGGACCCGGAAGCGGGGCTTTGTTGGCTGAGGGCAAAAACGAGGCTGACCAGCAAAGTTATCCCCACCATTTCCGACAGCCCGGTAAGGATACCGATGACGATCAGGACGGAGGTTTTCAACCGGAGTGAGGGAACGAGCTCCAGAAGTTCGCGGAAACGCGCTGCGACAATAACGTTGAAGGCGCCCCACGACCTGCGGAGAACGGGTTTCCGTAGCGTCATCATAAATGATCCATCCGGGACTTGATGAGCTCGCCTGTCCGTATTGGCGTGGCTGCGACAAGGTCGTAAAACGACGTGCCGCTGATGGGGAGCGCCACGCTTTTCGGAGCCGCCCCTTTCGGCCACGCGTGCGACCTACCACGTATCCGTTTCAACAGTTTCCTGCGCTGCCGCTTCGCTTGGCGCCACAGATGCCTGGCAACCAGGCCGACAAGCCTTGACGGAAATCTCCTGACAAGGAGAGACGCCACTTTCCTGACCTGCCCGTAGTTGCCGCCGGCAAACGCCTTCTTGAAATACCAGCACGCCGTATGGAATTCCGCCCGGGTGGCGGCGGCGGCAAGATCGGGATGGCGCCGCTTCACGTCTGCCATCACCAGAGCGTGGGATTTCAGCATGCGCGAGGCGTTGCTCGACATGTTGCCTGCGGTAAAACGATAACCGGTCAGGAAATCGGGAGCCACTGCAAACGGTAGTCTTTCAGCCAATGCGAGATAGAGCTTCAGGTCCTCGCATCCCTCGGCTCCCTGATCACGCAGGGCAGAATCATAACCCCCGCATGCCAGGACCTCCGCCCGCGGCATGAGGGGGGTGCTGCCGTTGCCGATGAAATTTTCCCCGACCAATATTTCGAAGACATCGCCCTCATAGAGCACGGGACCCGAATGGCTGAAAATCACGTCGTCCCCGTCGATTGCCGCGTACCAGTTGTAGGCGACGCCGTGGCCTGCCGACAATTTCCCGAGCGCGCGGACTTGCATCTCGATTTTTAGAGGGTGCCAGAGGTCATCGGCATCGATCGGTGCGATGTAGCTGCCGCGGGCCTCTTCTATACCGTAGTTGCGGGCAAGGGCGACGCCGCCGTTTTGCTGGCGAAGGACACGAACGCGCGGGTCAGAAAGGCGATATTGTGTCGCCAGTTCGAATGTTTCGTCCCGCGATCCATCGTCCACGACGAGTATCTCGAGGTGTTCATAGGTTTGGGCCGAGACGCTTCGCAGCGTTTGCACGAGGGTCGCTTCCGCATTGTACGCGGGAATGATGACGGTCACCAAAGGAGGGTCAATGATCATGGCATTATCCGATAAAGGCGTTGGGATGGCCCATCAGTTCGGCGAACGCCGTGACGGGTAAATCGCCGCGTACCTCAAGGCGCGGGAGTGACAGCAGCTTGTCCGAAAAGCCCGCCTTTGCCGGCCTGGTGGTGAAGCCAATTTGATATCCCGCCTTGGCCAGAATTCCGGGAACACGGAAATCGGTGCAGCCGAAGGGGAGAGCGATAGATGTCGTGGCCGCGCCGAGCCGGTCCTCAAGCGTCTTGCGAGAATGAACCGCTTCGGCCAGTAGCGTGGCGTTATCCAGCGCACTCGCCGGCGTGTGGGTTTCCAGATGAGACCCAAATCGGATGCCCTTTCGATGAAGATCCTCAATGTCGTTCCAAGACATCAGAGGGGCTGGCTCACCGTAAGCGGCATCCCAATCCGATCGGCCGCCCACTTTGTCCGTCACGACGAAAACGTCGGCGCTGAAGCCGTTCTCCACAAGGATGGGATAGGCTTCGGTAAAAAAATCGAGATAGGCATCATCGAAGGTCAGGACGACCGGCCGCCCCTGTATCGGCGTTCCCACCTGAAGCAGATGGGCCAGCGCATCGGCCGTCAGCCCATAGTAGCCCTGCCGCCGGAGAAACTGCATCTGCTGGCGGAACATCTCCGGCGCGATCCGGAAACGCCGCAGCCGATCGGGACCTTCGCGCGCGATTCTGTGATACATCAACACCGGGATCGAGGTCGTCACTTCGTTCGACCACGCCGCCACTCGTTCGACGCCGGCCGGTCCCCAGATGATGTTCTTGGCCACCTCCGTGTCCAATGGGACACCGTGCCGTTCAATCCGCATTGTGTGGACGGACGTTTCACCCTTGCGGAACCGATGAATGGCGTAAAGCTCGGTCTCGATCGTTTCTTCCAGGGTAAGGTCCGGCAGGTTCGAAAAGACTTTCCTGATGGTGCCGACACCGAACGGATTGTCCCAATCGAAACCGGTCCTTTCGGGCTCGTCTCGCCGGAGATGGGCGTGAGCGGTAATCAGACAGCCGCCTGGCTTCAGTGCTGCGGCAATCTTTCGGCAGACCCGCTCCAAGACCTGTTCGTCATCCATGTAATAGAGGACTTCCGAGCAGACGATCAGGTCCTGTCCGCCAGGAATGTCGTCGCCTGCGAAGTCCAGGACACGAAACTCGGCATTCCCCCACTCTCGGCACCGCTCGGATGCTCTTTCGATCGCACGACGCGAGATGTCCGTTGCAGTCAGCGTCCCGACCTTTTGCGCAAGCTTCGCGGAGAATATCCCCTCCGCACAGGCAAGTTCCAATGCCTTGCCTATCCCTTCCGGAACAAGGCCCAGCGTCTGTTCATATTTGACCTGTTCGTAGATCGACACGTAGTTCCATGGGTCGGGATGCTCAAAGACCCTTTCCCAATATTCCTCTTTGGAAGCGGCCTCTGACAAAAGAGCTTCCTTTCCCGTTTTTTTTCCGCGGCGCTCGGCTAGCACCGCGCCATGCAAGCGCTCATTCTGTCGATCTACCTTCGAAAGGCGCTGGTCATCCGTTTCCCCGTCGCCTGCCAGGGATTTTATAAGAGCTGCGTCGCGCGTTGACTGGACAAGGCGGCCGAGGCGTCCCCGCCGTCGTCCTCCCCGACGAAGAATCCCAAGGAAGCCTCTATAGTTACGCAAGGTTTCGAATAACCAGTGGCGCGCATAGGCGAAGGTCCTGGGCGTGGGCAGTCGACCGCCTGCATGCATGTCCCGGACGATCAGGCGAACCAATGCGCCGACCGACAGATCTCCCCACAGCGGCCCCACGTGGGCACCGATATGTTTCTGTCCGGACGAAAGCTGCAGTAACAGCGTATCTGCTTCGACGGCCTTGGTAATCTTCGCCAGCTTGTTGACGTCGACGCCCACAGTCTGGACGCGTCCGAGCTTAAAAGAACGCGAGACGGCTTCTGATGAAAGCCGCCAGGCAAGAAGCTGCTCTGTCTTTCGTGCGGTTCCGGCCAGCGAATGGCTTTCGATGAGGGCGAGGAGCCGCGCGACTGCCGGTGCCCATGAGTCCATCAGGTCGATCAGGGCGGCAGTATTCTCAACCGATTGGCCCGTCTGCAACCCATGAAGGATGGCCACCGCCATCATGTCTTCGTGGCCCGAGCCATCGGGAAATTCCGGCAGAAGCTCGGCCAGGTCCTTGGGATCGGTTTCCGCATAAAGATGCATCGACGCGATCCAAATGAAGACGCGAAGCTGGCTAAGGGCCGGCTTCGGCCAAGCGTCGTCCTCGCCCTGCGTCGGCAAGCTCCGCTCAACTTGCAAGGCCCGCGCCCTTTCCGTCACGACAATCGCGTCCCGCATCATCCTGATCGGATCGGACGACAGAGAGCCGGCCTTCATGCGATAGAAGGCCAGGCATTTGTCCACCCGCTGGAATCGAGCCCCGGCGAACGCCATGCGAAGCCAGAGATCCCAGTCCTCGCAGGTTTGTAATGTGACATCCATGCCGCCCAGTTCCGTAAAAAGGCGCTTGGGAAAGACTGCCGTATGAATGGCCAGAGCGCAAATTGACGAAAATTGTTGGATTGCACGATCTCCGGTAAGGTCATGCGCCTGCTCGATCTTCTGCATCCGGCCGTCGGCCGTGACGCGGCGATAGCTGCAATGGGCGATTAGTGGCTGAGACTGGTTGCTGGCGATCGGCAGCATGCTTTCGTTGAAGGCGGGATCCAGCCAGTCGTCGGCATCGAGCATACAGAGGAGAGGCGCAGCGGCAAGCTGAGCGGCTGCATTGCGTGCGGCGGCGGCACCGGCATTCGGTTGACGGTAAAGCGTAATCCGCCCGTCCGCGCTGGCAAGGCTTTCAAGGATCTCCCAAGTTCCGTCGGTCGAGCCGTCATCCACCACGACCGCCTGCCAGTTCGATATCGTCTGATTTTGCAGGCTGCCCAGACAATCCGACAGCGTACCGGCGGCATTATAGGCCGGGATGAGAAAGGAGATCGCGGGTCTCGACGCCGTCACCATGGCTGCATTTTCCAGCGGCCGAGAAGATAAAATGCGCCCTGCAGGCTCCCCAGAACCTCTTCCTTCAGAAAGAAGTTGTCCGAAGTCGCTCCGCGTTCGAGCCGCTTCGCGAACCTTTTGAGATGATACCAGGGGAGCGACATCAGCATGCGGCGCAGATTGCCCAGCTTGCCGGTGTTCTGGTACTGGATCAGCAGCGCAGCGACATGGCCTTTCATATATTGATGGATCTGTTTTGCCAGCCCTTCCATGTCCTTGCGGTGAAAATGCCACGAAACCGCGGTCGGCTCGTAGCGGCAAGTATGGCCATGATGGAGCAGCCGATCCCAGAATTCGGAGTCGTCCGAACACCCAGCCGCCCCCGCGCCGAGTCGGACGTCGAATAATCCGCATTCATCGAACACTTTGCGACGAAACGCCTGGCTTGCTCCTGCGCCGACCATCGACATGGGATTTTTATGCCGCTTATGCCGGCGATAGAAGTGCCGATCGAAGTCCCTGCGCCGATAGCCTCGGCCGAACCCCCAGTGTCTTTCGAATATCAGCTGCGCGGGCGTGGAAAGCTCTCCGGGAAGGACGAGGCCGGTGACGCACCCGATTTCGGGCTGGTCGAACCCCTTCATCAGGTTCTCGAGCCATCGTTCGTGAAGCACCACATCGTCGTCCGTGAAGGCGACGAATTCCGTCGTTGCCGCGCGCACGGCAGCGTTTCGGGCATAGTCGAGGCCGATCCTATCCTCACGGACATAGGTGGCGCCGGCTGCCTCTGCGACACGACGCGTGCCATCGCCGGCCGATGCGTTGTCGACAACGACGATCTCGACCGGCGGAAGAGATTGTCTGGGGATGGATGCCAAGCAGCGGGCCAGCTCGTCGGGCCGGTCCTTGGTGCAGATCAGAATACTGACGTCATTATTTTTGAGCGGTATTCGCGCGACCTGATGCGCATGCTCGACCGTCTCGGGCTGGACGACGCGCAAGGCGAGTGCGGCCGTGTTCTCTGGCTTGTCGACATAGGCCTGTCCTACGGGAAGGCCATCCGACAGAAAGATCACCAACCCCTCGGAAAGGGCGGATGAGCCGGTATCGACCTCGGCCGAGGCGAGATCCAGATAGTGAATTGGTACGGGAAAGCGGATGTCCTTCAGATCAGCCGGAATTGGTACTCGCATCAACGCTCTCTCGATCGCACCCTTGAACCTTGCGCATCGGCCCTAAATCGGGCTGATCTGACGGGCACGATGCGCCGGTTCAGAATATCGCCTTCGCGCGTCCGAAAGGCCGCGCGCCGCCCAAGCCGTCAGCATCAACGATGCGCGCTGCGCAGCTGTGATGATTGCTTCTCGGCCTTCATTTTTTCCCTGAACCATTCGAGCGTCAGGGCCACGCCTTGCTCGTAACTGATCTTACACGACCACTCGGGCATGACGTAGTTCGCATTGCTGAGGTCCGGCCGCCGGTTGGTGGGATCCTGCGGGGGGGAGGGCTCGAAGACGATCGGCACGCCGCCGACGAGGCGGGAGACATATTGCGCGACCTCGAGAACCGAAATCTCGCGATCGTTGCCGATATTCAGCGGCCCCTTATAGTCGGTTTGGTTTATCCAGAAATAACGGGCGAAACCGTCGACGATATCGTCGACATAGCCCCAGCTGCGGGACTGCAGACCGTCGCCGAATACGGTGATCGGGCGGCCCGAAAGCGCCTGGGTGATGAAGTTGGAGACCGCCCGCCCATCGTCGGCGCGGGTTCTCGGGCCATAAATGTTGAAGGGACGGATGACCTTGACGTCGAGCCCCTGGGTGCGCTGCATCTCGAACAGCAGCGATTCCGTGCAGCGCTTGCTCTCGTCGTAGGACGAGCGTGGGCCGGTACAGTCGACCTGGCCCTTGTAGGATTCAGGCTGCGGCGAGACGAGCGGATCGCCATAGACTTCGGAAGACGAGGTAAAGCCGAAACGCCCCCCCTTTTTCAGGAGATCGAGAAGCCGCATTGCCCCGAGAAGATTGGCGGAAATCGTCCGCTTCGGCTCCTTCATATACCAGGGCGGCGATGCGGGAGAGGCAAGATGATAGATTTCGTCGAATTTATCGGAGGTCTGCAGGGTTTCGACATCCGATTTCACGAAGTGGAAACGCGGGTCCTTGATGTGCTCGATGTTTTCGAAAAGTCCGGTCCAAAGATTGTCTACAACGACGAGTTTCTGAAGGTCAGTCCGAAGCAGAAGTCGGTCGCACAGATGCGATCCGATGAAACCAGCTCCGCCCGAAATCAATACAGTTTTCATTTGCATTGCCCCTGATGGCTTCAAAAAGGTAACTGTCTATTAGCATTCCCTATAAGGACTGGCAATTGCTTAGAGAAATTCTAAGAAATACTCGCGCGTTAATCTTAATTATTAATTTGCAGTACTTAAGGTAGTATCACCCTGTGCACTGCGGGGCGAAGTTGCGGACTGTTGGACACATGCTGTAGCCGGCTCGACTACAGCATGTCCGTCAGCCGTCAAGGGTGGTTCTCTATCACAAGGGTGCAGTCGCGCATCGGGCTAAGGTCCGACTTGAGACGATCACTTGATTCAGAGCATTGCCGTCGGTGTGATTCAAGGCTGACGCGTAAACAGTCCGCTCCGGCGTCCGTCGCGCCGATTGCGCCCATTTCCGATCAGTCGGCCGCAAGTGCGGTCAATATCTGATAGGCGGCGGCGACCCGATCCTGGTTGGGATAATTTTTATTGGCCAGGATGACGATGCCGAGACGCTCCTTGGGAATGAAGGCGACATAGGCGCCGAAGCCGTTGGTCGAGCCTGTCTTGTTGATCCAGACGTCGTCACGCGGTTTCATCGGTGGCCTGAGCTCAGAGACCGGAATTGTCTTCAGCATAGCGGCCGAATTGCCCTCGAGCAGGCTCGCCAGGGTGGCGGGATAGGCATATTGCTCCCAGATCAGATCCTGGGTCATCGCCCCGACGCTGAAATATCCGGTATGGGTCCTGGCAATCGCCTGCTGCAGCGTTTCGTCGAGTTTGACCAGGCCCATATTGGCGCCGACGAAGCGGATCATGTCGCCGGCCGTCGATCTCACGCCATAGGCTTCGGAGGAAAGCAGGGCCGGCGTCAGCCGCGCCGGCTCGCCGCTGCGCTTATAGCCTTGAGCATAATCGGCCAGCCGCGACTTCGGCACCTTGATAAAGGTGCTCTTCAATTCGAGAGCGGCAAACAGTTTGCCTTCCATCAGGGCTGCGAAATCGCCGCCCATGGCCTTCGCAGTGATGTAGCCGAGCATGCCGATGCTCGGATTGGCGTAACTTCTCTGCGTCCCCGTCGCGTAGGAGGGCTGCCAGGCGGCGAAATAGGAAAGCAGCTGCTTTTCGGTCTTGACATCATCGGGCAGCTGCAGCGGAAATCCGCCGGCGGTATGGGTGGCGAGATTGATCAGCGCGACATCGCCGAACGGCTTGCCTTTCATCGCCGGCAGATATGTGCTCACCTTGCCGTCGAGCGAAAATTCGTCCTTCGCGTCAGCGTAAGATGCCAGCGTCGCAGTGAAAGTCTTGCTGATTGATCCGAGTTCGAACAGCGTCGTCGGCGCCACCGGCCGGCCGGTCTCCTTCGATTCGACGCCATACGTGAAGACATGCTGCTCTCCATCGACGGTGATGCCGACGGCAACGCCCGGGATGGCGTTTTTCTCCATGACCGGCTTGATCGCGGCGTCGGCGATCCCCCTCACTTTCGCGGCATCGGCGGCAAAACCGCTGACGCCACATGCCGAGATCAAAGCGGCCGATAAAATTCCTATCCCAATAATCTTCATATCAGTCATCCCTCCAAAGGTCGGTGAACAGAGCTTGAAGCGCACTCAGACCGCGTTTAAAGGCGCTGTTTTCCGATCACAAACGATGATATCTCGCGGGAGATAAAAGAAAATCTAGGGCTTACATGGTTCGTCCATTCCTCCCGCTGAACAGTCTCCGCGCCTTCGAAGCCTCCGCGCGGCATCTGAGCTTCACCCGCGCTGCAATCGAGCTCTGTGTCACCCAGGCGGCCGTCAGCCAGCAGGTCAAGGGACTGGAGAAGCGGCTGGGCGTGGCGCTGTTCCAGCGCCTTCCCCGCGGCTTGAAGATCACCGCGGAAGGCGAAGCGCTGCTGCCGGCGGTCACCGCCTCCTTCGACCAGATGGCGACGACGCTCGACAGGATTGAGGCCGGGCAGGTGCGCGAGCTCATGTTCCTCGGTGTCGTCGGAACCTTCGCCGTCGGCTGGCTCCTGCCGCGGCTTGCGGATTTCCAGCGCCGGCATCCCTTCATCGATCTGCGCATTTCCACCAACAACAACCGCGTCGATCCGGCGGCGGAAGGGCTCGATTTCGCCATCCGCTTCGGCAGCGGCTCATGGCACGGCACGCAGGCTGAGCGCCTGTTCGAAGCGCCGCTTTCGCCTCTCTGCATCCCGAAACTGGCCGACGAACTCCGATCGCCGGCAGACCTTGCCGGGGCGACATTGCTTCGCAGCTATCGCACGGATGAGTGGAGCACCTGGTTCCAGGCCACGGGCGTGCCGCCGGCCGCCCAGGTCAATGCCGGCATCGTCTTCGATTCCTCCGTCGGCATGATGGAGGCGGCTCTGCAGGGGCTCGGCGTGGCGCTCGCCCCGCCCTCGATGTTTTCAAGGCACCTCTGCTCGGGTGCGATCGTGCAGCCCTTCGCCACCGTCATCTCGCTCGGAAGCTATTGGCTGACGCGCCTGCAGTCGCGGCCGGTCACGGCGGCCATGCGCGCTTTTTCCGACTGGATCTTTTCGGAAATCGAAAGGTAATCCAGGGGAGCGCCCACCGGAATGGGCGCTCCGATTGAGGCGTCATTTCTGGATGCAAGTATCGACCGTATCCTTGGTGCACTCGTCCAGCCCGGTAAAGACCGGATCATCGACCTTCTTGCCCGAGATCAGGTCCATCATCACGGTCGGCGCCTTGTAGCCCATTTCGAACGGCCGCTGGCCGACGAGCGCGGTAACCAAGCCTTCCTTGGCGATCGCCACTTCATCGCCAATCGTGTCGGCGGCGCCGATGACGAACTCGTTCTTGCCGATCTTGTCGGCCATCGGCTTGAACAGGTCGCGATAGGGCTGCGGGGCGCCGAACAGCGGCCAGCCGCCCATAATGCCGAAGGCGTCGAGGTCGGGATTGGCGGCGAGGATGTCGGTCATCGCCTGCACGCCCTTGGCGCCGTCGTCATTTGTAAAGACCGGGCAGCCCGCCACCTCGGTCCAGCCGCCTTCGCCCTTCAGGGCGTCGAGTCCCTTCTTGCCGCTCAACGTGTCACGCATACCCTGGGCGCGGCGCAGGATGTTGTCGGCGCCGGGATTGCCTTCGATCGTGCAGATCTTGCCGCCCTTTGGCTTGGCCTTCTTGATATATTCGCCGATCTTGGCGCCCATCAGGTAGTTGTCGGTGCCGAGATAGGTCTTGCGCAAAGCCGAATCTTCGGCCGCCAGATCGGCATCGAGCGTCATGACGGGTACGCTCGGATTGGCGGTCTTGAGCGTCTGGGCGATCAGCTTGGCGTTCGACGGCGAGATGGCGATCGCCGCCGTATCGGCCTTGCCGAGCATATCCTGGACGATCTGCGCTTCGCCGGCCTCGTCCGAGGTCGATGCCGGGCCGGTATAGAAGCATTCATATTCGGCCGAGGCGTTTTCCTTGTTCCATTTCTGGCAACCCTGGTTGATCGCCTCGAAGAACGGGTTGTCGAGGCCCTTGACGACGATGACCAGCTGCTTCTTGGCGGCCATGGCCTCACCGGCCGTGAACGCCACGACTGCAGCAGCAGCCAGCAATAATGCCTTCCTCATAGCTTCCTCCCTTTTTGAAATGGCGGACGCCTTCGTCCGCCCTGTTATCAACCGGGATACCAGACGATACGAGGCTCCTCCCTCGAACGCTGGTATTCCCAGGCTGAATCGATGAGCTTTTCCAGATCGTAGACGGGGCGCCAGTCCAGGAGGAACTTCGCCTTGCTGTTATCCATCCAGTTCGAGTGATATTCACTCGGGATGTCGACGGAGCCGAGCCCGCGCGTGCGGGCGAGATAAGCGGCGACTTCGCCGTAATCGACCGGCCGATCCATCGCGATGTTGAAGAGCTGGCCCACGGCACGCGGATTGTCGAGCGCCGCCAGGATCGCGGAGACGAGATCGTCGACATGGACGAAATTGCGCTTCAGCGGCCGTCCGTCGGCATCGCGCAGCAGCGGCACCGTGCCGTCGCGCGCATAACGTTCCGCATCGGCCGGCGGCACCAGGCTCTTCCAATCCGGCCCGCCGAACACGTCGTCGCCGAAAGAGAGGGTAAACTTGAAATCGTCCTTCTCCATGATCCAGGGCGCGCGCAGGCAGCAGCTGTTGATGCCGTATTGGATGGCGAACTGCTCCAGCATCACCTCTTCCAGCACCTTGGAAAGCGCGTAGCAGCCGGGATATGCCCGATGCGGCGTCTTTTCGGTCACCGGCCCGTCGTGACGATAGAAGAAATGGCCGATGCCGGCATCGCCGCCGATGAGGATGAACTGGCGCGCCGTCGGGTTTAGGCGAAAGGCCTCGAGCAGCCAGAACAGCCCCTTGACCGTAACATCCATCACATCGTCAGGCGTTTCCTTGCAGGTGGCGAGATGCAGCACATGGGTGACGCCCGCCATCGCCGCTGTCACGACGGCGCTGTCGGCGATCGAACCCTTGATGACCTCGATGCGGTCGGACTCTTCGATCACGCGGTTGTGGCAAAGCGCGCGAATGCGTGTATTGGAAAACTTCGGCTCGTCAAGCAGCCCAGATATGAAGCGCCGCCCGACCTTGCCCGTAGCCCCGGTGACAAGGATCAGCATGGTCTCTCTCCCAGCAACAGCTAATATCCCAGCGTTTCCGGCGTCAATCTGTATTTGCGCGGCGAAGTAGATTTTTGCTTGAGCGGGCCGGTTAGGCCGAGATTTTATTGACCATTCCTCGGCCATTTGCGTAAATGATCATAATCGCTTTTTCGGGAGGAGATCGGGAGAGCGAGATTGCAGGTGGCTGGCGTCCGATGCGCCACGGCAGCCTGCGGGTTCCGGGGAGGGTGGTCGGCTGGCAGCGGTTCTCGAACTTACCAATATTTCCAAGCATTTTGGTGCCATCCAGGCGGTAAACGACGTGTCGTTTACGCTCGAAGCCGGCCAGGTCGTCGGTCTGATGGGCGATAACGGTGCGGGAAAGAGCACGCTGGTCAAGATGATCGCCGGCAACTTCCGGCCGAGCGAGGGCACGATGCGGCTCGACGGCAAGGAAATCGTCATGCACCGGCCGGTCGAGGCGCGCCAGCACGGCATCGAGATCGTCCATCAGGATCTGGCGCTCTGCAACAATCTGACGGCCGCCGCCAATGTCTTCCTCGGCCGCGAGCTCCGCCGCGGCGTCGGCCCGTTCCGCGTGCTCGATTACAAGACGATGTACAGGCGCGCCGGCGAGATCTTCAAGGAGCTGAAATCGGAAACCCGCCCGCGCGATCTGGTCAAGCAGATGTCGGGCGGCCAGCGGCAGGCGGTGGCGATCGGCCGCACCATGCTGTCGGAAGCGAAGATCGTGCTGATGGACGAGCCGACCGCTGCGATTTCGGTCCGCCAGGTGGCGGAGGTCTTGAACCTGATCCGCGAATTGCGCGATCGCGGCATCGCGGTCGTGCTGATCAGTCACCGCATGCCGGACGTCTTTACCGTCGCCGATCGGGTGATCGTCATGCGCCGCGGCCGGAAAGTCGCCGACAAATCGATCGCGTCGAGTTCGCCGGAGGAAGTGACGGGTCTGATAACAGGCGCCATCGAACAGGTTTGAGCGGCGCGACACGAGGCAGAAAGAAGGTCAGCAATGGCAGTTACCCTTGACCAGACGATTGCGCAGAGAGAGCGAAGCCGGCTTTCGGAGTTTGTCGGCAGCCAGACCTTCTGGGTGCTGATCGCCGTCATTCTCGCCTGCCTCTTCCTGTCCTTCGCCACCGATTCCTTCGCGACGGCGAAGAACCTCTACAACATCACCCGCAACGTCACCTTCGTCGCCATCATTGCGCTCGGCATGACGCTCGTCATCATCACCGGCGGCATTGACCTCTCCGTCGGTTCGGTGCTCTGCCTCTGCAGCATGGTGCTGGCTGTCACCATGCATGCCGGTTACGGCATCGAAATCGGCATAGCGGCCGCGATCGGCACCGCGCTTGTCGTCGGCGCTTTCAATGGCGTGATGATCGCCTATCTCGATTTCCCGCCCTTCGTGGTGACGCTCGGCATGCTGTCGGTGGCGCGCAGCCTGGCCATGGTCGCCTCCAACAACACCGTCGTTTTCCAGTTCGGTCCCGATCACGACAAGCTCCTGGCGCTCGGGGGCGGCGCCTGGTTCCTCGGCATCGCCAATCCTGTCCTCTACATGATCATCCTGGCGCTTCTGACCGGCTTCGTGCTGCGCTGGACGCGCTTCGGCCGCTATATCTTTGCCATCGGCGGCAATGAACACGCCGCAACACTGACCGGGGTTCCCGTGCGCCGCATCAAGGTCGCCGTCTACATGATCTCGGCGCTGTCGGCCGGCATTGCCGGCATTGTCCAGACCGGCTGGCTCGGCGCCGTCACCACCAATATCGGCGCCGGCATGGAACTGCAGGTTATCGCCGCCGCCGTCATCGGCGGCGCCAATCTCGCCGGCGGCGTCGGCACCGCCTTCGGCGCCCTGGTCGGTGCGGCGCTGATCGAAGTGATCCGCAACAGCCTCGGCCTGCTCGGCATCAACGCCTTCTGGCAGGGGACCTTTATCGGCGGCGCGATCGTGCTGGCGGTGCTGTTCGATCGGATCCGGAATTTCAGGCAGAGCGAATAGGCTTCATCGGCGTCGGCATATCGGCCGCCTCCGCCGCTGCTTTGTAGAATGACGTATTTTGTCTTGCAGCAACTGGCCTTATAAGCAGTTCAGGTTTTGGGGTAGGCTTGTTCAACCGCGCAACCTGCGGTGATCGCCCATCGCAGCCGGCAGCTGCGCCTGCATCGACCCCCACGCCGAGCACCCCGACCGACCCGAATGCCGCGCCCGTCACTGGTGTCGGCGGAGTTCCACTCTGAAACAGCCGTCACTGACCACCGCGCGCGCCGAGAGTTCGTCTTGCTGCCGGCGCTGTTCCACCGGCCTACGCCGCCGGTGGACGGTACCGGATCGACTTTGCCTTTTCCAAGGCCCGGATCGTATCCTCGACCTCGAGGAGCACGCTGGTCTCAATGGAGCTGAGCGCGCCGCCGGCGCCGATCGCAAGCGTGACGGCCGCCATCGATACGTTGTCGGGCGCCTCCCACAAATTCCATCCGTCATGCTCGCCGAAGGCGTACCAGAACCCGTGGAGTTTGCCGCCCACGGATTCGATGTAGCTGCGTGCCGCCTCCCGGCGATCCTCGGGGTTTTCGATCATGCGCGCCCAGGTTTCGGGCGTGTAGCTGAAGCGCGTGAGATACATGGCCATGGTCTGCTTCCTCCGCCAGAGCGATAGAGTAAACGCCCAAGCCGGGTGGAAGGCGAGTCACTCAATGTGCGTATCGGAGAGAGGGTGCTGCGGTTTGATGGTCTTTCCCACGCGGAAACTCGTTGCTCCGTAGGTATTCGGCAAAAACCTGTGACAAGAGCCGATATGCCTGGCTACTCTATTTTCAAATGACTTCGGGGCTTCAGAAAGCGAGGGATGGACCATGGATGTCGATTTCACAGGCGGATGTCAGTGCGGCGCAATACGTTATGCGCTGAGCCAAAGACCGCAGAATGTCCATGTCTGCCACTGCCGCATGTGCCAAAAGGCGGTCGGCGGACCGTTTGCGATCATCTGCCCGGTTCTGAAGCCGGCATTTCGGGTCACGCGCGGCACGATCAGTTATTTCATGAGTTCCGACGTTGGGCGGCGCGGCTTCTGCGCCGCCTGCGGCACGCCACTGACCTTCGACTATCCGGATGGCGACGACATCGGCGTTCTTGTCGGCACCTTGGATGATCCGAACCAGGCGCCTCCGGAAAATCAATACGGCAATGAGAGCCGCGTTGTCTGGTATTCCGGGCTGAGAGATGTTCCCGGTGACTCTCCCACCTATGCCGCTAACCCGGAAATGCGTCTGCGGATCAGCAGCACGAACCACCAACATCCGGATCACGAAACCGACGTCTGGCCGCCGGTCGACGCTAGGTGATGGCGGGGCGGCTCGGCGGCGAAAAATAACGCCGCCGGGACCGCCTGCCGGTTTAAGCCTCGATGATGTAGACGATCGTCAAAGCATTCGGATCGACGATGACGATCCGGCCGTCCGCAAGGATGAAGAAGCGATAGCCTTCATATTGCGGCACGATTTTGACGATGCGTGGGGGCAGCGGGTCAAGCCGGACTTTCTTCGGAATTTTCACCCCGACGGAGACCGAGAAGTCCACTTCCTTCACCGGCTTGACATGGACCTCCTTTACGACCGTTCGAATTTCGGTCTGCTGCTCGACCGATATGTTGACGTTGGTTTTGGTGTTCGTCTGGTTGTTGGTCGTGGTGTTGTTGTTGACGTTGGTTTCCGACGAGCTCTTGTTTGTCGTCGTCGCATTCTGATCGCTCGGCTGCTTCGACGTATCGCCGCTCTGCGTGGTGGTGGTGCCGGATTTGGCGGCGGGCTTCTGTTCGGTCGTGGTGGCGCCGCTGGCGTCCGGCGATGCGGGCTTGGTTTCCGTCGAAGCCTTGCCCGGGGTGCTTCCGCTCGTCGAGCTGTTGTCGTTCGAAGGCTGTTCAGCGCTCTTTTTCATGTCGGAGCCCTGGCCGGATTTCTGCTGTGTCGTCTGACCCTTGCCCTGCGGGCAGGCCCCGGAAGCATCGGGGGTGCAGTCGGTCTTGCCGGCGCCGGATTGCGAACCGGAATCCGTGCTTTGAGAACCGGGCTGGGCTTGACCGCTGCTCTTGGTCGTGTCCTGCTGGGCCGCGGCCGGCAGTGTGGCAAGCGGCGACACGCTGAGCGACAGCGCAGCCAGAAGCATGGTGAGATGGTTGCTTTTCATGATCATTCTCCGAAGTTTGAACGCGCGATGCCGCCCGCATTCTCATGCGTGACATGCGCGCTCTGATTGTTGGAATGGCGGCTTTGCCGTCTGTTGGTCACTCGATGACCTGGATGACGGTCCGCGAGGAAGGTTCCACGATCACACGCTGATCGTTGACGATCGCATATGCATATTTCGGATCGTCGGGAATTGGCGTTACGACGACGGTCTCCGGCAGGGGTTGTCCGACGACGACCTTCTCCTTCACCACGACGCGTTCAGCCGGGGCGGGAGCCTGCTCGACATAGGTCACCACCTTTGGCGGCGGCGGATCGATGACGCTGCCTGCGACGCCGCCGACGATGCCGCCGACGGCAGCACCCACCGGGCCGCCGACGATCGCACCCGTCGCGGCGCCGCCGACCGCACCTGTGACCGTCGACTGCTGCGCAAAGGCAGACGCCGATGCCAGCAGGATGCCAGCGGCAGTTGTTACTGCTTTGATATTCATCTGTTGCTCCATTGACGCGGTTGGTTCCACTGGAGTGCCAACCGGCTAACGGAGGAACGGTTCCGGAGTTAGGACTTGAGGCCGGGGCTTAGCCGACCTTGGTCCCAGCCGCCGACCCCTCGCTACTGCGTGGAGAAACGGCTCAGCATCCGGTCGTGGACATTCTCCTCACCGACGATCATCGCGGCAAGTGCTATGGCTTTTTCGCGGTCGGCAGGCCTTGTTATATAGCCTTCGAGCAGCACGACAGGGCCGAGCATCCTGACTTCGATAGCGCTACTGTCGATGTCGGGATCAGCGGAAAGGGCTGCTTCGATTGTTGCGATGGTTGCTGCCGAACTGTGGCCTTGCGAAAAGCGCTCTTCGTGGTTGTTGTTGTCGGGGCCGAACTTCATCTCCTCCTCCCGTTCCGCCCCTCCACGGACCTGCAGGTTACATGCATCTGTTATATGAGCAGCGAATGTCGCCCTTCCAGTGCGACTTAGGTCCGGCTTTTCCCCGGCGTCACCTGCCTTAGATGCTTCCCGTCCGATTGAAGGACGTCTCGGGAAGGCCCTGGTCGTCGCGAAGCACTGCCGGGACCTCCTGCGAAGCGCCAACTCGCCGATCCTGGCGTCCGCGTTTCAGCGGATGGGAAAGGTTTCTTGTGGAGGGTAAATGAACGAATGGCAATACAGACGGTCGGTATCGTGGACTGGCACACGAGCGAAGACTTCGCGCCTCTGATGCTTGTAATGGGCGGCCAGGAAAAACACAGGCTGGTCCGGTCGCTCGGCGAGGTCGCCGGCGCGCTTATCGCCGCCTGGCCGACGGATGACGGGCGGGAATATATTGCGGCTGTAAAGACCTGCCTGGATGCGATCCAGGGCAATATTTCGCCCGATGTGGCGCGCGCCGCACTCATTCGCGCCGCGGAGGAAGCCGGAATACGGGTGATCGCGGTCGTTCACTGAGACAGTGAGATGAGCCGGCGGCCTATGCACAGCGCCGTTCGGGCCGCATGAAATAATGGAGCCGCCGGCGATCGTCGGCTTACCCGCTGCCGTGCCGCCGCGCGCAATCGGATCTCGGAAGGTTGTCTCGAGGTATTGTGGATCGCACAGAGCATAGGGATTCAGTGTCACCATTGGCTCTCCGCCCTTGTCCCCGCAGCAACTGAGCAATTCTCTGGCGCAAGCTTAGAAACGCCTTCCGATCCCTATGTACCTGTCGTTTTCCTGTGGTCACCCCTCCGGGAGCGACGAAAACCGGCTTGCGTCGAACGGACCTGTGGCGGCGACCGGAACGGGATTGTCGTCTGAAGCCGCGACATTCGCCTCGCGATGGACCGTGCGTGGGGAAAGGCGAGGCGCGCTCAAGCCAATCGCCGCGCCGGGAGAATGCAGCGCCCATTGCATCAGCGCCGCTTCGGACGTCGATCCAAGGAAATCTGCGTCTTCCCACGACGCGGTCATCGGCAGGGAGGCGATCATGTCGGCGCCCTGCCTGGAGGTCTGCGGTGCGGCAACGACGGGCTGGAAGCGTGCGTGAGCCGGCAATGCGGGCGGCCGTCTCTCCGGAAGTGCTGCAATCGGGCCGATCGAGGCAGTCACCAGTTTGTCGTCCGCGCCCGCGTCCAGGGCGAGGGGGCGCATCGCCGGTATCGGAATCGGGAGAGATGAAAGGTCGGGAGCGGCGCCTTTGTCATCGCGCTCGGCCGCGCCGGTCTGCTGCGCTAGCGCATTCAACGCCCGGCTTCTCGACGTCGGCAGCAGCGCCGTCACCAGCTTGTTGTCCGTGGTGCCGCCGCTCGGGGTGGCGGAGGCTCCCGTGTCTTCGTCTTCTCCGGCGGTGCTGGCGATCTCGATCGAGCTGGAGCTGACGCGCTTCCTGTAGTTCGCAACCGCCTGACTGTATCCCGGCAGCGGCCGGCCATCGGCCGGAAGATGCATCGTCTTCCCATTCGGGAATATGCGCGCGAGTTCCTGCCGGGACATACGGGGCCAGGCCCGGACATTGCCGACATCGAGATGCACGAAGGGCGATCCCGACGTCGGATAATATCCGACACCGCCGACCTGCATCTGCATGGCAATGGCACGCAGTGTCGCAAGCTTCACGCCGGGAACGTAGAAATCCATCGCCTTGCCCAGCATGTGCTGGCTCTTCTTGGCGACGCCAGTGCTGCGCGAGCGGTTGCGCAGCATGTTGTTGGTCGCAGGGGAACGATAGGCGGAGACGACATGGATATAATCCTTGCCGCCGCTCTTCTTATACACCTCCCAGACCAGGTCGAGCAGCCGCGGATCCATCCGGGTCGGCTCGTTCCTTCGCCAGTCGCGCAGGAACCGGTTGATCTGGGCGAGGCCCCTTGAATCGAACTTTCCATCCCGCTTGTAGGTAATCGTCGCCCTTTCGCCCGTGTGGGTAAAGAACAGCTTCAGCGCCCGATCTTCCGCCGAGGCGAGGGATGCAGAACCGGCAAGTGCCGGCAGCGCAAACAGAGCCGGCAGAACGGTCTGCGCCGCGAAGCGTTTGGCACGCGACAGGAGCGCGGCAATTCCGCCCAAGGCTTCACCCGATAAACCCTGTGAATACTCCAACACCAACAATCCCGTCCCACACCAAACATTCGACGGGCGGAAACCTCCGCATCCATCAGGCCCAGTAAAGCCAGCTTATGGTCAACAAAATGCTAACGAGCGCATGTGGAGGTTTGGCGAATTGAAGATGTGGGCCCTCGAGGCGTCAAGCTCGTGAATGTGCGCACCACTTTAAGCTTGATCTGGGTGAGGCGGTTTGGATCGAACCTTCCGTCGCGCCCCTCTCGCCCGTATACGTGAAGAACAGTTTCAGGGCACGACCTTCCGATCAGGCTCGCCATCGCCGTCTGATCATCTTACCCGCCCGCGGGACTGAATGAGCAACAAAAGGGACTATCAAATGCCGGCCAATGGCGAAACAGCCGGGCCATTCAAAGCGGTGCCGTCGACGGCGAAATGTGAGCCATGGCAAGGACAATCCCAGCAGCGCTCAAGGGAATTCCAGTGCACGTGGCAGCCTATGTGTGTGCAAGATGCCGATTGTTTGTAGAGCACCCCAGCCTCTGTTCGGAAGGCGGCGATCTTGGTCAGCCCCTCCCGGACAATGGCGCCTTCGCCGGGCTGCAACTTGTCGACGGAATCGAGTTCGCCAGGCGCGACATACTCTGCGAAATTCTTGATCGCCGTCGCATTCTCCATCAGGTAATCGCCGATCGCCCGGGGCGTCTTCCGCGAGGGCTCGTAAAGTTCCCGCCACGGACTGTCGCCATTGAGCACGAGATCGCGGATCAACAGTGAAGCGACCACGCCATGGGTCATGCCTTCGCCGGAATCGCCGGTCACGACGAACACGCGTTGATTGCCGGGATTGCGGCCGATGAAGCCGGCGTAGTCGATCGTCTCCATCACCTGCCCAGACCAGCGATGGGTCTCGGCTCCAATATCCGGCATCAGACGCCTGGTCCAGGCCGTCAAGGCAGCAAAGCGCTCTCCGGCATCGTCGACAGCGCCGGTTTTGTGGTCTTCACCGCCGACGATGAGAAAGTCCGTCGCGCCGTCACCGGGTTGCAGACGCACGTAATGATAGGGATCTTCCATGTCCCAATAGAGCCCATCTGCGATCGCCCCGCGTTCGATCTCGAAAGCCATCGCGTAGGTCCGATACGGCGCTTGCTTGGTGTGAATGGCGACACGGTCATTGATCGGCGAATTGGTGGCGACCACTGCCCATTTGCCGGTGATGCTGAAGCCGGAGTCCGTCGACACACGAACACCGCCTTCGGTCTCCTCGACCTGCTCGACCACTGTGTCGCAGAAGAGTTTGCCGCCGCGAGCGCGAATGCCCGCCGTCAGCCCACGGAGATATTTGAGCGGATGGAATGTCGCCTGACTGGCATAACGAAGCGCGGGTGTCGCAGCGCACCCCGCAAATGGCAGGCCTGTGACTTTTTCGACCGCGGCGCCGATTCGCAGTGCAGCGTCGAATTCGCGTTTGAGATCGGTTTCCTCTCCTTGGGACGATGGAAACAGGAACCCGTCGACACGTCTGAAATCACAGTCGATACCTTCGGTCCCCCGGATCGCCTCTATACGGTCGATCGCCGCCGATTGGCTCTCATAAAACCGGCGAGCCAGGTCGCGCCCTCGAAGATCAATCAACTTGGAAAAATAGTCGTCGCAAATGGATGACAGATGCGCCGTCGTGCGGGCCGTCATGCCGCTGCCTATCTGGCCGCGATCGATGACATCAACCTTCTGTCCTGCAAGGGCGAGTTCGTACGCTACCGACAAGCCGGCAATTCCGGAGCCGATGACAACGACATCGGCCTCATCATTCCCAGTGAGTGGAGTGGCGTCGGGCATAACCCTGAGCGAGGCCCACAAGGAGACAGTTCTTTCGTCGCTCACATTCATGGCGCACATCTCCGAACAAGTATTTCCTAAATTGAAGAAGGCACGCAAAAGTTCCGCCGGGACCCTGCCAAACCTGCCCATTGGCAGACGGGGGCGAATGGAATCCGCCACGAAGGCCGAATACCATCGACAGCCTATTGCGGCGGAAGGCCGGCGCGCGCAAGGTCTGCCGCGGCGTGATCCATAATAGAAGGATCTCGGAAGTTCCAGGTCTGCCGCCACGACTGGATCGTCGCAGTCGGAGCTGACTTGAGCATCTTCTCGACGGCAGCTCGGGCGTCTGCCTCGCGTCCGAGGCGCACATAGGCGATGGCTAGTTGCAATGGTGCGTCGGCGAAATCTGTTGTCTTCAAAACCGCAACTGCATCTTCGTTCTTGCCAAGCACGATGTAGATAAAACCTCGCACATAGTTGAAAAACCAAGATAGCGCAGGATCCCGCGCGGCCGCAGCGTCGGTCAGCTCCAGCGCCTTTTCGGTTTGACCGGCTTGTAGAAAGATACTCCCTGCGTCAGTAAGCGTGAACGCATTGTAGGGTGCCACCGCAATGGCTTTGTTCATTGCCGCAACAGCGCCATCATGGTCCCTTTTGAGAGTCAGGAGCCAAGCGTTGAGCCAATTTGCCAGTCTCACCACTTGCGGGCTTAGATTCTTGTCTGCGAGGACCTGATTAACCAGTCGCTCCGCCTCCCGAAGATCGTCCTGCGGGTCGGAACTGTAGAGCAGCGCAGCGTTCAACCAGTGAGACCACCCCCATTCGACGGTCAAAAGAGGGGAGCCAGGGAATGTCTGCAGGCCCTGTCGTGAAATCTCACCGGATCGTTCGATACCTTCCTTCGTGTAGAGGTTCAATTGGCTTTCCGCGCGCAAGTAGTAGTCGTATTCAGCAAGATTGGTGCTATCCTTACCCCAGGCCTGACTGTAGTCCGCTTTGCGAATGGCTCCGAACTCGCCCGTCATCGCGCCCACGATCTTGCCGGTCAACTCATCCTGAAGCGCCCATGGGTCAGTTCCCGTTTTGTCGAAGCGGTCCGCCCAGACATGGTCTCCGGTTTTGGTGTTGATAAGCTGTGCAACGATGCGCACTCTATCGCCTTCCTTGCGTACGCTGCCCTCGACGACATAGCCGACGCCCAGCTCCTTGCCGATCTGGCGGATGTCGCCTTGCTTGCCCTCATACGCAAACGACGAAGTTCGCGAGACGACCGCAATGTCAGAAAAGCGCGAGAGGATCGCGATGACGTCGTTCGCCAGCCCTTCTCCCATGTACCCAAGGCTCTTGTCGGCACTGAGATCAGCGAAGGGCAATACGGCGACAGAAGGAATCGTCCCGGAACCTGCAGGAGAGGTGATGGTCAGCGGATTCTGTAACGCCATCCATGCGGCCACCAAGGCGACGATGGTTGCCGCGGCCGCAATGGCCCACCATCGTCGGCCGATCCTGCGCTTGTGTCGAATGCGTCGGCGTGGCGCGGCGTCGATGCGCACTTGGTAGACATCGATAAGCTCTTCGATGTTCTTGACCTTCTGCCGTCCGACGGAATCGAAGGTAAATGCGAGTTTGTTCTCGACCTCCTTCGCCACCTTGCCGGAAACGCATATCCCGGCCGGTGGCGCGAGTTGCTCCAGCCTGGCCGCGACGTTTACGCCTTCGCCATAGCGGTCGTCACCGTCCACGATCACTTCGCCGATGTTGATACCAATGCGGACGTTGAACCTGTCCTCCTCAGGGACAGAGGCGTTGCGCTCGGTCATTCCGCGCTGCAGAGACACGGCACATTCGACTGCGTCGACCACGCTGCCGAACTCCGCGAGGAGGCCGTCGCCCATGAGCTTGAAGATGCGCCCATGATGCCGCGCAATCTCGGGCTCAAAAAGCTCGGTGCGGCGCGCTCGAAGACGGTCAAATGTGCCCGCTTCGTCTTGTTCCATAAGTGCGGAGTATCCGACCACGTCGGCGGCTAGAATTGCAGATAACCTGCGCTCCATGTCTCAATCCCCCGACATGAATTCTCCCCAGACAGTATACACGATGTTGCCGCATGTTTCAGCGGTGGCTAATAAACATCCGTCGAGCGTTCGATCGGTGGTGACCGACGCCGCTGCGGCTCTGAAACCGGGAATGGAACGGCACGCTATCGGATCGAAGATCACCGGAATGTATGCCGGCTCGATCGGCTGCAGCGACTTCCGCTATGGGAATGGAAAGCGGAGCACGCTCATCGTCTTCTTCCATGTCATGCGCGACGAGAACCAACTCATCGAGGCGATGGGTATGCCTAAATCCGGATCTAATTTGATGGAGGAGCGGCAGACGCGGCGCCAGCGTTCGGCTGAGAACTTGCCGTTCGTTCGGCTTGCGTGGCATGCGGCGGTACCAGGAAATCGAGCAGACCGTCGCTACGCAGATCGGCGGTTCTCTTTTCCAGGATGTCACCAATCAAGGTCGTCAGAAATTCTGCTGTCATATGGTTCCAATCTGTGATGAACGGAACACCCCTGCTGCTGGTCAGGCATTTCTCCTTGTCATAATCGCAGTGAAGCTTGACGGTATCGATGTAGGTGAACGCAAGATCGGACGGGAAAAATGGCAGTTGCGCCAAAGCCTGGTTGGCCGGCGGATAGGTCGCTTCCCGCAGGCATATAGAGGCATCGGATTTTCTCTGAAACATCAGCCCCAGGCACGAGTGCGATTGGTCGAGCTGGAAATAATTTCCGAAAACGAAAACGCGCGCGTCATCCGAATGGCTTTTCATCCAGGAAATAAGCTCGAACCTGAAGGGGTTGACGGTGTACTCGAAAGGCCGAAGGCTTGTGAGGAAGATTGCTTTCGTTCGGCTGAGCAATGATTTGTCGTTGATATATTTTTCAAACGGAATGCAGTATTTATCGTAAATGCTGGCGCGAGAGGGGGCCTTAACAGTATCGTTCTTGATCTCCACCATGCAGTTCAAATAGCTGAGGGCCACGATTTGATATCGGTCGGTATCGATGTAGTTTTTCAGCGCGATCGACCAGTTTCTGGCGTGCGAGTCCCCAATGATGAAGATAACGGGTTTCCCGGCTTGAATGTTGTCGTTCAAGCTTAGAAAAGTGCTTTCGAGCCGTGCTTCGTTCGCCTGCGCGAGAGGTGGATAGACTTCATCCAACCTGTGAGGAAAACCGGCCATAGTGATTGCCGACAGGACAGCAGCCGTGATGGTCGCGACCGAGGAGCTCAGGTAGATCCAGAAGGCGCGGTTTCTCCTGGTGTAGCGGATGGGCTTTTCGATGACGACGAAGCTCACGACCGCGAGCAGGGCGGTCGCTGCAACGGCAAGAAGCTTATCGCCGTTGGTGAAATCCAGGCTTGTCAGCCGCCAGAAGGCGAAGACCGGATAATGCCACAAATATAAGGAGTAGGATACCAATCCGGTGAGCGCCGCAGGCCGAGAAGCCAACAGCCGCCCCGCTGCGTTCTCACGGCTGGCGAATGCGAGCACCAGACAGGTCCCGATCACTGGGATCACAGTGACCCGGCCAGGATGAGCCGTGTCCTTCCCGAACAAGATGAGGGAACCAAGAACGAGCGCAAGCCCGGCCGCTGCGAGCAACGGCCGAGGGCGCACGCGTCCGCGCCTCAGCTCGTAATAGGCGAGAAGTGTTCCGGCCAGAAGTTCCCAGGCCCGGGTGAGCGGCGAGTAGAAGGCTTGCTGCTGATCATGCCGTACCGTTACCACACAGAATACAAAGCTGAGGGCCGCCACGAGTAGCACGCATGGCAAAAACCTTGATTTCAAATATCGGCGCGTGATCAGCAATAAGATCGGAAAGCCGATATAAAACTGCTCTTCGACGCTCAGCGACCAGGTGTGAAGAAAAGGCTTGAGAAGGGTAATGGGCTCGCCGTACTGGGCCGCGGTAAAATAGAAATAGATGTTCGATCCAAACAGGAGCGAGGAACCGATGGAATTCGCGAAATCCAGCAGTTCCGATGGCAACAAGAGGTAATAGGCGAAGGGCATTGTCGCGAAGATGACCGCGAACAAGGCCGGCAGAATTCGCCGCGCACGCCGCGTATAGAATTTTAGAAAATCGATGCGTCCCGTCGCTTCGATTTCTGTCAGCAGAATCTGGGAAATCAGGAAGCCGCTGATCACAAAAAATACGTCGACGCCAATGTATCCACCCTGAAGCAAGGTGTGGCCGGCCACAGTGAACTCGGCGTGATAGAGAATAACCGCGATCACCGATATGGCCCTTAGGCCGTCAATCTCTGGTCGATAAACCTTCAATGCTAACGCCTGCCTTGGATATCGAGAGCGTAGTTCGGTCGCGCGCAGGGGTGGCGCTTTTGGGCTGACCTAACACAGAGATCTTCGAGGGAGAACAGTACGGCCTGATAAAAGTTTTGGGGGCGGGGCCGATTTCAATCTTTATTTTCTATGCTGTTGTAAATCAGCATTCCGGAACCCTTGATGGGCAATCGGAAGGAGCGATGCAATCGCAATTACATTCGCAACAGGCTGCCTTGATTTCTGGCGTGTCACTGAGGGCGCTCGCCCCTGAGGCGTTCATCGCCGGAGACAGGCTGCCAACAACAGTCGCAGCTACGAAGACCGGGGTGATCGAGACCGTAAGGCGGTTCAGCCCGCTCAGGGCTGATCGCCTTCGCCGGCCTCACAATCGGCGGCATTGTCGCATATATGAGTGACGGGCGGCGTGCGGCACTGGCCAAAGATCAACTGAACCGTGTCGTGCGCTCTGGATAAAAAAGCCCCGCCGAGACGGGGCAATTAGTTGAGGACGAAACCGCGCGTCGGAAGTCAGAGGCTTGCGAGCGCAGGCATCTTGCGCGGTCTCAATGCGATAACGATTGGCGGCCATCCTAGTTCCTGTGCGGTTTGGGACAGAGTATTTGCTCTCGGTACTACGAGTTCCGTTTGCACAAAAAGAAACCCCGCAAGAGCGGGGATCAAGGAATGGGGGTGTTTGTGGGCACAACGCGTCGGGGCGCTGCAACGACTACTTTGCACAAGTTGGAGATTTTTTCAATTAATATTACTTTTAACAGTTCTGCGTCCACAAATGTATTTTTCAACTAATGGAGATATTTTTGGATTTTGCACGAAAACACAAATTGACTTCTACTGGCAGCGATATTTCGTATCATTGGGGCGGGCTGCTCAGCGATCACTTGCTCACCCCAAGCATTGTATCTCCTGTACGTTGGGCGGCCACACTTCGCTCTCACAGTTAATGGTTGCGCTGCTTAGGGCTCCAGCTGCGAGCGAAGCCTTCAACCGGCGGGCCGACAGCTTCTACTGATGCTACGCGACAGTACGCCGACCGCGGCCGGCGCAGTTATCCTGCGCTATGAGCCGGTCAAGGCGCAACCTCCACCGGCCGCGGCAATGCCGCAGTCATCAGGCTTTGGTTATTCCTTCGGCGCCCCGCCCCGCCGCTCCAGCGCCGTCTTGCGGATGGTCTCCGCGATCTCCGGACTATTGCTCGACAATATCTGGAAATCCACGGCGTAGAGCGACAGCAGCGATACCTCGGTTGCTGCGCTGACCGTCGCTGAACGAGGATCGCCACTGATCAGCGCCATCTCGCCAAAGAAGTTTCCGGCACCGAGTTCCACTGGATGGTCGGGTGTCGCCACGGTGACCCGCCCCTCGACAATGAAGAACATCTGATCGCCAACATCGCCTTTGCGGCAGATCACGGCACCTGCGGGGACAATGCGCGGTCGCAACGCCCGAACGATCTCGATCAGTGCAGCGGAACCAAGCTTCTGGAACAGGGGTACGGCAGCGACCAATTGCCAGTTGCGAACGAAGTCTTGGCGGCGAACCTCTTCGTAGAAGCCGGTGGCGAGGATGCCGGCCCAAAGAGCAAAAATGCCGATCCCGCTCATCATCACCAATCCGGCCAGAACGCGACCTGCAAGACTCTGCGGGATCTCGTCACCATAGCCGGTCGTAGACAGCGTCACGACCGCCCACCACATCGCCTGCGGAATGCTGCCGAACTTATCGGGCTGGACGTCTCGCTCGATGATATAGCCGGCCAACGCAGCGCCAAAAAGAACGATGCCGAACACCGATGTCACGCCAAGCAGATTGCGCGATTCATTCGCGACCACCTTTGCCAGCAGCCTGAAGAAGGTCGAGTCGCGCAACGGCTTGAGAAGCCAAATGGCGCAATAGAGGTCTCGATCACGGGACCCAACGAACAAGAATGCAGCAGCCGGAACCAGAACCGCGAGCAAATCGATCACGAGGGCCGCCATCCCGCCCGACAAGCGGCGGCGTCGTGAAAGCAATGTGCCGCTCAATTGGAGGACATAGGCCAGCCAAATGGCCGCAAGTAGCAGCTCTAAGACAAGCCTCTCCTGTCCAGTAAGGCCCTGCGTCGTCAGTGCCGCAACGACCAAGAGACCGATTGTAGCGAACAGCGCGTTGAGCGGCGTCGAAATCTTTGAGAACGGCACTGCCGACATTACACACTCTCAACCGCCTGGCATTCGTGGACAATAGATACCTTCGGGCCACACGCAAGGGAACGGGGACTGATGCAATGTGTCTTCGCACCAAGGAATTTGGCAGCCGGAATCGCGCCACAACATGTCACAGGGATGTAGATCATCCGAGCAACGAACGGGAGCTCGTAGCCTTGCTGACTGTGCGACGCTAACGGGGCAGCGGCTGCATCAGGCCAAACCCAATGCTGCCATTCGCTCCGAACTTACCAGCAATCGAGACTGGCTGAATCCTATTCTGCCAGGTTCCGGTACGATTTCGCACGATGTCTACGGTGCGTGTATTACGCCCTTGTCCGAAAGCGCCCTGGTTTCCCAGAAGTTCCGCGGAATAGATCGCTTCGTGGGGTCAATGCGCTATGCGCGGTTCTGTCGCGATTTGGCTCATCTCGAACTGACCTAGCAACCTGATGCCTTCCATGACCGAGGCTTTTGCGGTTTCCGGTTCAGCTCGGGCGATGTCCGAGGAGTCTCGAAACAGCGTTGCGGCCAATTCCTCCAACTGAGGCCAGTTGGGATCTTGCTGAAGTTTGGCGATTTGCGCCGAATACTGGAGCTTTGAAGCCAGCGCACGTATGACCGCCTCGCGGCGTTCCGTGCTCATATCTTCCAAAGGCGTTTTGCGGGACATGACGCACTCCTTGAGAGGGTGCTGTCCGAAAGATGACCGAGAAGTGGCGACAACCATTCTCCGGATGAGCTTATTCTGAGATAAGGCGACGCCGAATCATTTCAAGCCAACGTGCGAAGCCCTGGCAGTACTCGGAGTCCAGACAGCGAAATGCCCCGCCAGGACGGGGCATTCGCACTAGACTGATGCGACCTAATCAAGGATGCCGCACGGAAATGCGCGGCAGGTAGAAGGATGACATAGTTCGCAAAAGCGTCAATTTACCTGAACTCATTAATCCGACTGGCAAACCTCAACTGGATCTATCACATTAGGCCCAGCTTTTCTGGCGGACATGACGCCTCGTGCCGTCTGACGGCCGTCAGCGAGGCGGAGAGGATGAGTCCAGCAATCATTTTGAAGAGCTCCGGCTCCCCCGAAGCGAAATGCCCCGCGAGGCGGGGGCATTCGTATTTCATCAACGACGCCGCACCGAGAAAATCGTCAATTTACCTGAATTTGCTAATCCTACTGCGGCGCCCGCCTTGCGCTGAGATCAACCCGACGTAGGGCCTCAGGCCCGATTCTTCTGGCGGTGCTTACGCGGCGCGCGATCGGCCACATCGTCATCGCTTTGGCATCGAACGGTTTCATCATTCCGCGTGGCTCTGGATCCGGAGACAGCCAGCGATCGTAGTCCTCGGGACGAAGAACAACCGGCATACGATTGTGGACTGCCGAGATCATCTCGTTTGATCGGCAGGTGACGACAGCGAAGCTCCGGATATCGAGCCCGGCCGGGTGGCGCCATTCTTCCCAGATGCCCGCCAGAGCGAACATCGAACGGTCCTTCATAGCAACAGCGTAGGGTTGCTTCTTGTAAATCCCGTCCTGCCATTCAAAAAAGCCGCTAACCGGCACCAGGCAGCGGCGCGACCGGTAAGCGTCTTTGAATAGCTCATTCGAGGCTATGTCTTCACAAGGGGCGAGGGCGGGCAGCTGGTGACGCGGCCGATCCATCCATGACGGAATGAGGCCCCAGCGAGCGATGGCAAAGGCAGGCTTTGGCCGAACACAATGGCGTCCCACGTCCTGAATGATGATGTGATAAACTTCGGCGGGAGCGCCGTTGTAACGAGGAAGGCGTTCGCCCAGGTCGTAAACCTTACCGCGCTCGGCAAAGCTGAAACTTTGTGCCAGCTCGTCAAAAGACTGAGTAACATAGATGCGACGACACATGCTTAATCCGTAGGGGTTGCCAAATACTGCGATATGGGCCGCCGCTGAGAGACGTCAATGCCGAGGCGGCGCAAGGTGCGGCCGGCCGGCTTCGACAGCCGTCAGCGAGGCGCAGAGGATCAGTCCAGTGCGCAGTGGAAGGATGTGCCGTTTATCCGAGCACGTCGAACTCGCAATCACGAGATGAGGTGTTGAATGGCCCTTCCGACGAGCCGCAGCTCGTCGAACTGCGTCACGAATTCATAGGATATGACAAAGAAACCAGAGAAGAACAAACCTGGAAAGCGCTCCTCAACCGTTAGCACAGACGGCATCAATAGCTTCTGAAGAGGGCGCGCAACCACAAGGGCTGTGCACACGCCCACAAAAGCACCACCCAGGATGTCAGTCGCATAGTGATAGCCAGCATAGATGCGCGGCAGGCAAATCACGAACGTCGACCAGATGAAGCAGGCCGCACCAAGCGGTCGGGATGCGCGCCACATCGTTGTCGATACCGCGAAGGTCAGCGCCGCATGGTCACTGGGGAAGGAACTCCAATGCTCAAGGGTGTTCGGATCAACGCCCAAAGGCAGCACGAAGTCGGGATTGCCTGAATGCAGCGGCCTGAGACGCTCTGGCAGAAACAGTTGTATAAATCGAGATATACCAATTCCGAAGAACATGTCGATGATGCATTCGACAACAACTTGCTTCCATTTATTTCGAAAAAACCATAGAAACCATAACAATATAAATAAAGGCAGAAATTTTACAGTGTTCAAATCGAGAAAACGAATAATGATCTTATTCGCTATAATCGACTTGGATGAATATTGACCCATCAGTTTCATCACGAAGGTGTCGAGACTATTCAGCATCGAGAAGCCAGCCAATTGTTTGGTTTGGATGATCCATGATGTTATACTTATGTCATCGTCTCCTTAAAACCACTTCGTGCAGCCGGCGACACAGCAATAGTGCTCGACGATCACGTTCGCTCCCGGCGTTGTCGAATACCCTTCAATACTGATTGCGGAATGATCCCCTCGTTCCAAATGGTCACCGCCCGCCAGGCGTCATTCTCACGTTGCGCGGCGGGGTCACGAAAGAGGGCGCCCCTCTGGCTCAAGCAAAGTCCCGCATCTTCGCGGGGCAATTGTGCGCGGGCTCCAATCATGCCGCCTCGGCAATATCGTCCGCTTGGAACAGATTTTCCTAATGTACGTTTGTGGGAAGCCTGCTCCACGGAGGACGCCATGATCAGGATCTGGGACGCGAACGTCGAATTGAAAATAGATGATCGTGTTCACGTCATCAGGAACGCTAGAGAGGCGGTCGCATTCTTGAAGAAATACTGGCCCGACAAGAGAAGCGCGAACTATGCGACAGCGTGGAAGCTATGCCTGGACGCGGCGAGTGGCGTTGTTCCCGATGCGGAAGCGCGATCTGCGTTCGAGGCTGCGGCGAAGGAGTCCGGCATCCTTCATCAACCGTGAGGTCGCTTCGTTTGAAGTGAGAAACTGGATCATGCCGCCATGGACCTGAGAAATATGGCGCACCCGACAGGATTCGAACCTGTGACCTTTGGAATCGGAATCCAACACTCTATCCAGCTGAGCTACGGGTGCATGCCTGAGGCGGTTTGAATCGCCTGTCCGATGGGTGGTTCTTAGCCTAGCTTGCGGCCGGCTTCAATCGTGAAATTCCCAGAAATACCGATGCTTGCGATTTGCCACGTGTTTTTGTGTGTCAGCCTCTCGGTATGTTTAAAAAACTCCGCCGGCCTTGCAGGCGGCGGAGCGGTCGTCGGGCGATGATCTTGCAGCGCTCAGATCTGCATGGCGCCGGGGCCGGGGATGGCTTTCGGCGGCACCTTGCCGAGGATGATCATGCCGAGCACCTCGTCCTTGGTCACGTCCTCGGTGCGGGCGTGGCCCACCACCTGGCCGTTCTTCATCACCGAGACGCGGTCGGCGAGGTCGAAGACGTCGTGAATGTCGTGGCTGATCAGGAAGATGCCGATGCCCTCCTTCTTCAGCTGCTTGATCAGCTCGCCCACCTGCGCCGTCTCCTGGGGGCCGAGTGCCGCCGTCGGCTCGTCCATGATCAGGATGCGGGCGTTGAAGAGGATGGCGCGGGCGATCGCCACCGATTGCCGCTGGCCGCCCGAAAGCGCCTTTACCGGCTCCTTGAAGCGCTTGAAGTTGGGATTCAAGCGTCCCATCACCTGGCGCGCCGAGGCCTCCATCGCCACGTCGTCGAGCGTGCCCCAGCGGGTCTTCAGCTCGCGGCCGAGATAGAGGTTGGCGGCGGCGTCGACATTGTCGGCGACGGCAAGCGTCTGGTAGATCGTCTCGATGCCGTATTTCTTGGCGTCACGCGGGTTGCGGATCTCGGCCGGCTCGCCATTGATCAGGATCTCGCCGCCATCGCGCTTGTAGGCGCCGGAGAGGATCTTGATCAGCGTCGATTTGCCGGCGCCGTTATGGCCGAGCAGGGCCACCACTTCGCCGGGGTAGAGATCGACCGAGGCATTGTCCACGGCATGGATGCCGCCGAAGGAGATCGAGATGTTTTTCAGTTCCACGAGGGGAGTGCGTTGATCAGCCATATCCGGAGCTCCTCTCACTTGGCACGGGCGCGGTAGACGGTGTCGAGCCAGACCGCCACGACAAGGACGGTGCCGACGACGACGCTCTGCAGCGGTGTGTCGACATGCGCCAGCACCATGCCGGATTGCAGCGACTGCATGACGAGCGCGCCGAGCATGGCGCCGGCGATGGTGCCGGTGCCGCCGGCCAGCGACGTCCCGCCGATGACGGCGGCGGCGATGGTGTAGAGCTCGTCGAGCGTGCCCTGCGAATTCGTCGCGGCGTTGAGACGGGCGGTGGAAATCGCCGCCGCAATGGCTGCGAGCACGCCCATCAGCGCGAAGATGCGCACCGTCACCCAGCGGGTCTTGATGCCGGCGAGTTCGGCCGCTTCAGGGTTGCCGCCGATCGCGAAGACATAACGGCCGAAGCGCAGGCGGGTGGCAATGAAGGTCATGATGATGCCGACGACGATGGCGATCAGCACCGGCACGGCGATGCCGTAGGGAATATCCAGACCGGTTTCCGGCCAGGGGATATTGTTGGTCTCGGCATATTTCTTGGCGATATTGATCGGCCAGTAATAGCTGTTGGCGATCGAGACGGCGCCGAGGATCAGCACGCAGCTCAAGGTCGCGAGGAAATACTCCGCCCAGATCGGCCGGCGCGGAAAGCCGAAGCGCCGGCGCTGATGGCGCGAGCCGATGATGCTGGCGATGACGAAGAGACAGGCGGCGATGCCGACGATCCAGCTCCAGGTGGCGCCGATCGAGCCCTCCGCGCCCCCGCCCATGATGCGGAAGGTCTGGTCCATGGGGGCAACCGTCTGGCCGCTGGTGACGAGCCAGGTCGCGCCGCGCCAGACGAGCAGGCCGCCGAGCGTGACGATGAAGGAGGGAACGTTCAGAAAGGCGATGATCATGCCTTGGAAGGTGCCGATCAGGCCGCCGGCGATGATGCCGATGATGAGCGTGATCACCCAGGTGAAGGGGCTGTCGTAGCCGATATATTCAGGCAGGATCTTTGCCTGCATCACGCCCATGATCATGCCGCAGAGGCCGAGCACGGAACCGACCGAAAGGTCGATGTTGCGGGTGACGATGATCAGCACCATGCCCGTCGTCATGATCGCGATGTCGGTCGTCTGGACCGAGAGGTTCCAGAGATTGCGCGGGGTCAGGAACAGGCCGCCGGTGATGATGTGGAAACCGATCCAGATGATGACGAGCGCGCCGATCATGCCGAGCAGGCGTGTGTCGATCTCGGTCGCGCGGAAGAAGCGGGTCACCGCATTGGCTTCCGCCGTTCGCGGCCCGCTCGAGGTCGTTGATTTTAGCATGTCGGCCATGGGTTTGCCGTTCCCCCATTCTTGTTTGGACGGGCGCGCCTGTGTGCTGGAGCTTGGCCAAAGGCGTCATTCGTCTGTCTTCAACTGACCATCGCGATGCTTCCGGAAGCCGGTCGCGTGGCGTCGCGACGCTCTTCCGGCAGGGAATGCAAGTCTGCGATGGTGCGGCGAGGCGGAGAAAACTTCGTCGTTGGAATTCCCGTCCGCATCCGGCGCCGCAACGGTATCCGCTGCGGCGCCGGTTATTCTAGTGCAAAGTTCGCTTACTTGCAGGCAGCAACCGTGCCGGCCTTGACGCCCTGGCAGGCTTCAGCCTTGGAAATCCAGCCGGCGTCGATGACGACGTTGAGGTTGTCCTTGGTGATGGCGAGCGGCTTCAGGAAGACAGACTGCATCTCCACGCCCTTCGGCCCGCCCTTGAAAGCCTGGGCGCCGTCGATCTTGCTCATGTCCTTGCCGCCGGCGAGGTCGAGAGCGATTTCAGCGGCGCGCTTGCCGAGTTCGCGGCTGTCCTTCCAGACGGAAACCGTCTGCGTGCCGAGCGCGATGCGGTTCAGCGCAGCCTTGTCGCCGTCCTGGCCGGAAACCGGAACGGAGCCGGCGAGGCCCTGGGCGTCGAGCGCCGCGATCGCGCCGCCGGCCGTGCCGTCGTTGGAGGCGACGACAGCGTCAACCTTGTTGTTGTTGGCGGTCAGGAACTGCTCCATGTTGCGCTGGGCGTTCTCCGGCAGCCAGCCGTCGGTATAGGCTTCGCCGACATTCTTGATCTTGCCGGCGTCGATCGCAGCCTTCAGCACTTCCTGCTGGCCGGAGAACAGGAAGTCGGCGTTCGGGTCGGAGGACGAGCCCTTGATGAAGACGTAGTTGCCTTCCGGCTTGGCCTTGAAGACGCCCTCGGCCTGCAGGCGGCCGACTTCCTTGTTGTCGAAGGTGATGTAGAAGGCCGCCGGGTTTTCGATCAGGCGGTCGTAGCCGACGACCGGAATGCCTTCGGCAGCGGCCTTTTCGATCGCCGGGCCGATGGCGTCGGAATCCTGGGCAAGGATGATCAGCGCGTTGGCGCCCTGCGAGATCAGCGATTCGACGTCGGTCAGCTGCTTGGCGGCCGAGGACTGCGCGTCAGCGGAAATATATTTGGCGCCCTTGGCTTCGAGAGCCTTCTTGATGGCGGCTTCGTCGGTCTTCCAACGCTCTTCCTGGAAATTCGACCAGGAAACGCCGACGACAAGATCGGCAGCCATGGCGGCAGTATGCACGGAAACGAGAATGGCAGCCCCTGCCATCAGTTTCAAAATAGACTTCATAAATTGTCCTCCCGAGTGAGTTGCGACCGGCCCAGCCCATGCTTCCTCCGGCCACCGCGAAAGCTGTCGAGATTTTTTTCTCGACAGTCGAGAAATTAACTGTCAGAGATTTTTTCAACTGTCAACTCTGCATCGCCGGCTTCATTGGCTTGCGCAAAAGCGACCGGGGATGCAGGGGAAGGTGAGGGCGATGAAGAGCATGATGCCGAAAAACCGTGAGCGGTTTTCGGGCGGCGTCGTGGTCTCACGAAACAGGAGGAGAGGGCGGCATCCATGCTGACCAAGTCGAGCACGGAGCTGGTCCGGCAGAGAAACAGCGTGCTCGTGCTGTCCGTGCTGCGCCGCCACGGTGCGCTCGCCCATACCGAAATATCCGATTTCACCGGCCTTTCCTCGGCCACCATTTCGGCGATCACCGCCGATCTGGAACGCGCCCAGATCATCGAAAAATCCGAGCAGCAGGCGGCAAGCGGCCGCGGCCGGCCGCGCGTACTTTTGCGCCAGCGGCGCGATTGCGGCTATCTGATCGTCGTCATCATCTCCTCGGATGCGGTCCAATATTCGCTTGTGGATTATGCCGGCAAGCTGATCGACCGTTTCAGCGAGGAGCGCTCGCATGATCCCTCGGGAGCTGGCCGCTTCGTGGAAGGCGTACGCGCCGGCCTTTCGCGCATCCTCGATCGCTCCCGCATTACCCAGGAAAAAGTCCTGCTGATTTCGATCAGCAGCAAGGGCCTGGTCGATTCCACCGAGCCGGTGCTTCTGTGGTCGCCGATCTTCGGCAGCGATCAGATCGATTTCGAATCGGCGCTCCGGCCGGATTGGCAGGCCAAGGTCATCCTCGATAACGAGACGCTGCTGGTCGCCGCCGCGCTCGGCGCCCGCGAGGAGATCGTCAAGGGCGCCGATTTCCGCTCGCTCGCCGCCCTCTCCCTCGGCCACAGCATCGGCCTCGGCATCGTCCGGCGGGGAAGGCAGACCGGGCAGGAGGTTTCGGCGCCGAATTTCGGCCACATGCTGCACATGGCGGGCGGCGGCCTCTGTCGCTGCGGCACGCGTGGCTGCATTGAAGCCTATGCCGGCTTCTACGCCATCCTGCGCAGCGCCTTCGAAGTGCCGCTCGACACGATCCCTGCCAAATTCGTCCCGGTCGCCGAACTCGACAAGATCGCCGCCCGCGCCCGCCAGGGCCACCGCACCTCCACCTTCGCCTTCCGCCAGGCGGGGCTGGCGCTCGGCAACGGCCTGTCGCGCATGCTGAGCCTTACCGAACGTATGCCGATCGCCATCACCGGCCCCGGCACCCGCTACTACGACCTGCTGCGCCAGGGCATCGAAGAGGGCCTCGGCCAGTCGCATATCGTGCGCATGGAAGGCATGCCGGAAATCCGCGTCGTCCCCGACGAACCCATCCTCGTCTTCGAAGGTCACCTCAACCGGGCACTGTCGGTGATCGATCAGGACATCGTGCTGTCGGGGGGGCAGGGCGGGGAGTAGGGGTTCCCCCTTCACCCCAGCGGGGAGAAGGTGCCCGAAGGGCGGATGAGGGGGCCACAACCGCCGACAGAGATTTCTTTAAGTCTCTGTCATAATACCGTTTTAGGCCTTGGAGCAGATGGTAGCTTGGGCCGGCCGGCCTTGTGTTCGCGGCCCGCTCATCCGACCCTTCGGGCCACCTTCTCCCCGCTGGGGCGAAGGGGACAGCACCGTCGAACTCTCCCTTTTCCCTGTGGCGAGGGGCCTTTTTGAGCCTACCCCACAAACGCAAAACGGCCGGGCAGAGCCCGGCCATCTCATGCACGACTTCCGGTCGGGAGAGGACCGTCAGCCGATCTTGATCAGCTTGCCTTCCTTGACCGACTGCACCGCTGCATCGGCAAGCGCCAGCGCTGCGAGACCATCGGCGCCCGACGGCGAGATCTTCGTGCCCTTTTCGATCGCGGCGATGAAGGCAGCGATCTCGTTGGCGTAGGCTTCGGTGTAGCGGGTCATGAAGAAGTCATGCAGCGGCGGGCGAGTGTAGCCGTCGCCGTTCGCCACTTCGATCGAGACCGGGCGCTGGTTTTCGGCTGCCGCCATGCCCTTGGAACCGTGCACTTCGATGCGCTGGTCGTAGCCATAGGTGGCGCGGCGGGAGTTGGAGATGACGGCCTGCTTGCCGGATTTGGTCTGCAGGATCACCGAGACGCTGTCATAATCGCCGGCTTCGCCGATCGCCTTGTCCACCAGCACGGCGGCGGTCGCCAGCACCGAGACCGGCTCTTCGCCGAGCAGGAAGCGGGCCATATCGAAATCGTGGATCGTCATGTCGCGGAAGATGCCGCCCGAGCGCTTGATGTAATCGACCGGCGGGGCGCCGGGGTCGCGCGAGGTGATCGTCACCATCTCGACATCGCCGATCTTGCCGTCGTCGATCACCTTGCGCACCGCCAGGAAATGCGGATCGAAGCGGCGGTTGAAGCCGACCATCAGCTTGGCGCCGGTCTCTTCCACCACCTTGATGCAGGCCTTGACACGGGCGACGTCGAGATCGATCGGTTTTTCGCAGAAGATCGCCTTGCCGGCGCGGGCGAAGCGCTCGATCAGGTCGGCATGGGTGTCCGTCGGCGTGCAGATAACGACGGCGTCGATGTCTTTGGCGGCTTCGATTGCCTCGATGGTGCGGACTTCGCAGCCATAGGCCGAAGCGATAGCTTCCGCCGCCTGCGGAAAGGCGTCCGCGACGGCGACCAGCGTCGCATTGGCGTCGCCGCTGACGGCCTTGGCGTGAACCTTGCCGATGCGGCCGGCGCCGAGCAGACCAAATCTTACAGTCATTCCAATCTCCCTTGAATTCGGAACAAATAAACCGAATTGCCAAAAATCTGAAATTTTCATTCCATCATCTTTGCGTCGCGTCAAGCCCGCGACTCTTTCACATTTGCAAGATTCAAACTAAAGGACAGTGCGATAAAATGCGACCGCGGGGACAGACATGCAACTGATCGATCCGAACCATCCGGCATACCAGCGCCTCTGGGTGCGTGTCGGCATCGTTGCCGTCTGCTTCGGCTGGGCCGCGGTCGAGATTATCGGCGGCGATCCCTTCTGGGCGGTGATCTCGGCGGCGGCCGGTGCCTATGCCTTCTATATGCTGTTCTGGACCTTCAAGCCGCAGGCGGCCGAGCCGGTTGTGCAGCCTGATGCCGAAGGAGAGGACGAAGCCGCCGAGACATCCGCGGAAAAGTCTTCGAAAGGCGGGCAGGCGGAATAATCAGCGGGCGATTCGCCGCAGCGCGTAGGCGACCGGCTAGCATCATCCGCTTGGTCTCAGCCCAATAATCGAAGCGCGCCACGCTCGTTCCGATGCGCGCCGCGCTTGACATCTTTGTTCGATATTATCGCAAGACCGGCGCACGGTTCCGCGTGCAGCGAGCCCGGTCTCCGCGCATTCCCGTCCTGTCAGAGTGACAATTCCCTAGCTTGCGCGTCGATCTTTTCACAGGCATTCCCGAAGGGATCGCGGATCGGTACCAGCGGCGAGACCCCGAGCAGGAGAAGCGCTTTCAAATGTGACCAGCCACCTCCGAGCAATGGCGCAAAGGGTGTCATCACATTGCGTTCCTCTCCATAGAGACGCTCGTACTCTGCAAAATTGCAGAAGTTCTCGTGATTGCTGGTCTGCAGGCGGAAGGACTCGGCCGCAGCACCTTCGGCTAGGATAACTTCGTGCGTATCGAGCATGACGGCATAGTAGTCGATCGATGCGTCGGCGGCGGGAGTGACCGGTGCGATCGTCGTGCCGTTCACGAGCTCCTTCACCTGGATCAGAATGCCGTCCAGGTACAGCGCATGGCCAGGCGACAGATAGAGATCCGAATGTGGGATGTGCCCGTCCAGTGCGTGGCGGCAAACCCGGATCGGCACGACGTCTTTTTGCCAGCGTGCGCCGCTCTTCTTGAAGCTTTGGCGGCCGACCCACTTGACCGTACGGGTGCTGCCGTCCGGAAGGGCAATGCGATCGCCGATGCTGAGATCCTCGACGGGCTTCTCACCGCCATCCGTCAGGATCGCCGTTCCCCGCAGGAAGCAATTTGCGCCGCTGCCGCCATGGCCTCCGCCTGAGCCACCGCTCCCGCCGGAACCTCCGTGTCCACCGGAGCCGCCCCGTCCCCAACGCCGACCCATCGCTTTGGCCGGAGAGGTGGAAATTGCCGTGGCCATGGCTGCCACGCCGGCGAGGCGAGCGCCGGCGGCTGCGGCTACACCTAGAAAATGTCTGCGCGCAGTGTTGCGTGGCCGTTTCGGATCTTCCGTAGATGACATGTGGGCGATCTCCTGAAAACATTTCAACCGCTCGATGCTACAATGTGTTGTGTCGCATTCAATTTCGCCAGTTAGCGCAGTGCCCTACTGAAAAGGAGGTAGGCATGGATTAGGGGGGGCCGAAATACGCTATGTCGGATACCAAAAAGCGGGAGGTTTATCTGCTACCGTAACGCGAAAGAATCGAACTGAGTACCTCAGGGAGCGGTTGAATGGCTGGAAAACGGCACATATAGCATGCGCTGACCGAGCCGGTTTGCGGCATAGCCTCGGAGCGTTTTCCCGCGTTCGAGATTCAGCTTTGCGGCAGGCGGCGCATCGCCTCGTCAATCAGCAGATTGGCGATCATCATGCGCCGGTTGGCATTGTCGCGAAAAGGCTCAGCGACGCCGTCAGGATGATTGGCCTTGGCAAATGTGCGCCGCTTCTCGTTCAGCGTCTGTTGGGTATCGGAGGCAGCGATCGCCAGTTCGACGGCGATCTCTTCCGGAGCAATGCGGGCGAGATGGTCCGGCATGACGGGTTCCGGCTCCGGCGGAAGAGCCTCCTCGGCCGCAGGCTCGCTGCCGAGATTGTCGAAATAAGCTTCGCCGATCCGCTGCGAGGTGACCGAAATGCCTTCCATGACGTCGAATGCGAGGCCGGTGGCAAGCCCGGATACGCGGTGGGCAGCCGGCGCGTGCGTCTGTTCGGCCGGTTCTTCCTCTGCCTTCAGCCGCTCGAGCACTGATTGAAATACCGATTGTCCGAACAGCATGCGCCTTCCTCTCGACGACATTAGATCTGGGCAAGATGGCGCAGAGCTTGCCGGTTAAATAGACAGAGCATGATCTCGCCCGAAAATCGCGTCGCGCTCTAGCCGCCCTGCCTGCCGCTCTCCTCGAGGATGATGTCGTAGAGCAGCTTGGCGCTCGGCGGCAGCGCCCGTTCTCTCGCCGTGATCAGGCTGTAGGGCTTGACGTTGATGTCGAAATCGATCGCCAGCATGCGCACATCGGACGCCTTGGCACCTTGGCTTGCGAGGAAATGGGCGACGTCGACGGCGACGGGGGCGATCGCATCGGTTTCGCAGACGATGGCGCAGGTGAGCAGCAGAGAGGAGGTATTGACGATGTTCTCCGGCAGCGCCACGCCGCGCGACAGGAAGATGTCTTCGATCGTGCGGCGCAGCAGCGTGCCCGGCGGCTGGAACACCCAGTCGTAATCCCTGACGTCGGAAAGACTGCTCGTCTTCTTTCTTTTGAGGAGCGGATGGCGGTTGCGCACGATCAGGCAGGCCCGTTCGATGCCGATCTCTTTCACCTCGAACAGGCGCGGGTTGAGGTCGTCGGGAATGCGGCCGATGATGAAGTCGTGGCGGGCGGCAAGCAGCTCGCGGGCGAGCACGTTGCTCGTCTCCACCTGGATGTTGATCTCGATGCCGGGATAGGCCTTGCGCACCCTGTTGATCGCCGGCACGACGAGGCTCATGGCCGGCGCCGTCACCGCGCCGATGAACACCGAACCGCCCTTGCCGCTCTTCAATTCGCCGATCTCGCGGCTCGCCTCGCGCAGCTCCAACAGGATCTTGCGGGCACGTCTGGCAAGGGCCGCGCCGAAGGTCGTCAGCACCACGCCGCGGGCGACGCGCTCATAGAGCGATGTCTTGGTGATCGCCTCCATTTCCGACAGCATGCGCGATGCGGCGGGCTGCGAGATGTTGAGAACTTCTGCAGCTGCGGAAATCTGTCCACTATCTTCGATTGCGACGATGATGCGCAGGTGATTCAGCTTAAGTCCCGAACGAAGAAAGCTGTCGTCGCCGAAATTGTCGCTGTGGATATCGACGTGATCCATCGAAATGGGCTCTGAAACGATCGTCATGGTTGCAGCCTCCCCACTGCGCTCCATCAAAAGTAATACTTTTTAACGATATACCAAAATTGTTATGCACATTACCACTTATTCTATTTGACAGTTATAGGAATCCATACCAGTTTGCCGCCGTGTGCTGGTTGGCACTCAACACGTGTGAGATCGTGGAGGAGACCTACTTCGTTTCTCACCATCTGAAGTAACTATCCAATACGGAACCTGCCACAGTTTCGGGGCGGGCGATTTTTCGTCCGCTGCTCTATTAACAAGGGAGAGAGAAATGAAATCCATTATCTCATTGATGGCTGCGGCTGCCTTCGGCGTCGCTTCGTTCGTTGCGCCGGCGATGGCCGCCGACAAGGGCACCGTCGGCATTGCAATGCCGACCAAGGCTTCGGCCCGCTGGATCGACGACGGCAACAACATCGTCAAGCAGCTGCAGGCTGCCGGTTACGGCACCGACCTGCAGTATGGCGACGACGACATTCCGAACCAGCTGTCGCAGATCGAAAACATGGTGACCAAGGGCGTCAAGGTCCTCGTCATCGCTTCGATCGACGGCACGACGCTTTCCGACGTTCTCCAGAAGGCACACGATGCCGGCATCAAGGTCATCGCTTATGACCGCCTGATCCGCGATTCGGCCAACGTCGACTACTACGCCACCTTCGACAACTTCCAGGTCGGCGTTCTCCAGGCCAACTCCATCGTTGACGGCCTCGGCCTCAAGGATGGCAAAGGCCCGTTCAACATCGAACTCTTCGGCGGTTCGCCGGACGACAACAACGCCTTCTTCTTCTATGATGGCGCAATGTCCGTCCTGCAGCCCTACATCGACTCGGGCAAGCTCGTCGTGAAGTCCGGCCAGACCGGCATGGACAAGGTCGGCACGCTGCGTTGGGATCCGGCAACGGCCCAGGCTCGCATGGACAATCTGCTCTCGGCAAACTACACCGACGCCAAGGTCGATGCCGTCCTGTCTCCCTATGACGGCCTCTCGATCGGCATCATCTCCTCGCTGAAGGGCGTTGGCTACGGTACGGCTGCTCAGCCGCTGCCGATCGTCACCGGCCAGGACGCTGAAATCCCGTCGGTCAAGTCGATCATTGCTGGCGAACAGCACTCGACGATCTTCAAGGACACCCGCGAACTCGCCAAGGTCACGGTTGCCATGGTCGATGCCGTCATGTCCGGCAAGGAGCCTGAGGTCAACGACACCAAGACCTACGACAACGGCGTCAAGGTCGTTCCGTCCTATCTGCTGAAGCCGGTTGCCGTCGACAAGACCAACTACAAGCAGATCCTGGTCGACAGCGGTTACTACACCGAAGACAAGCTGAAGTAAGTTAAGCTGGAGGCCGGAGCCTGCGCTTGCGGGTTCCGGCCTTCGATTTTATGATTACCCATCCATTGACGGGCTGGGGACGCTGGAACTTTGACTATGGACAATACCATCCTCGAAATGCGGAGCATCACCAAGACGTTCCCCGGCGTCAAGGCGCTGGAGAACGTGAACCTCAAGGTTCGCAAGGGTGAAATTCACGCATTGGTAGGCGAAAACGGGGCCGGCAAATCGACCCTGATGAAAGTGCTATCGGGTGTTTACCCCACCGGAAGTTATGACGGCGACATCGTCTATGAAGGCGAGACGCGTCACTTCAAGGCGCTGAGGGACTCCGAAGAAATCGGCATCGTCATCATCCACCAGGAACTGGCGCTTGTGCCGTTGCTGTCGATCGGCGAAAACATTTTCCTCGGCAACGAGAATGCCAAGAGCGGCGTCATCAGCTGGGACGAGACCTTCAACCGTACCAAGCAGCTGCTCAAGAAAGTCGGCCTGTCCGAATCTCCGAACACGCTGGTGACCGACATCGGCGTCGGCAAGCAGCAGCTCGTCGAGATCGCCAAGGCGCTGTCGAAGAGCGTCAAGCTGCTCATCCTAGACGAGCCGACGGCGTCGCTCAACGAAAGCGATTCCGATGCGCTGCTCACCCTGCTGATGGAGTTCCGCAAGCAGGGCATCACCTCCATCATCATTTCACACAAGCTGAACGAGATCCGTAAGGTCGCAGACCAGATCACCGTCCTGCGCGACGGCATGACCGTCAAGACACTCGACTGTCACGCCGACGAGATCAGCGAAGACATCATCATCCGCAACATGGTCGGCCGCGATCTCGAAGACCGCTATCCCCCGCGTTCGGTACCGATCGGCGAAACCATTCTCGAAGTGAAGAACTGGAACGCCTATCACCAGCAGCACCGCGACCGTCAGGTCCTGCACAATATCAACGTCACCGTCCGCAAGGGTGAAGTCGTCGGTATCGCCGGGCTGATGGGGGCAGGGCGCACCGAATTCGCCATGAGCCTGTTCGGCAAGTCCTATGGCCACAAGGTCTCGGGCGAGGCGCTGATGCACGGCAAGCCGGTCGACGTCAGCACCGTGCGCAAGGCGATCGACGCCGGTCTCGCCTACGTCACCGAAGACCGCAAGCAGCTCGGCCTCGTGCTCAACGACACGATCCTGCACAACACGACGCTCGTCAATCTGAAGGCGGTGTCGAATGCCTCGGTGATCGACAGCGTCAAGGAATCGCGGGTTGCGACCGATTATCGCTCGAAGCTGCGCATCCGCTCCTCCAGCATCTTCCAGGAAACGGTCAATCTTTCCGGCGGCAACCAGCAGAAGGTGGTGCTGTCGAAGTGGCTGTTCTCCGGCCCCGATGTCCTGATCCTGGACGAGCCGACGCGCGGCATCGATGTCGGCGCGAAATACGAAATCTATACCATCATCAACCAGCTTGCCGCCGATGGAAAGGGCGTTCTGATGATCTCGTCGGAAATGCCCGAACTGCTTGGCACTTGTGACCGCATCTACGTGATGAACGAGGGACGCATCGTCGCTGAACTGCCGAAGGGAGAAGCAAGCCAGGAAACCATCATGCGCGCTATCATGCGCTCAGGGGAGAAGAAACAATGACGCCGATCAATCAACCCATCGCTGAGCAGGGGCGTGTCGTCTCGATCGGAGACTATATCCGCGGCAACATCCGCGAATACGGCATGTTCATCGCACTCATCGCGATCATGGTGTTCTTCCAGTTCTCGACCGGTGGCGTTCTCTTCAGGCCGCTCAACCTGACCAACATCATTCTGCAGAACTCCTTCATCGTCATCATGGCGCTCGGCATGCTGCTGGTCATCGTTGCCGGCCATATCGATCTGTCGGTCGGCTCCGTCGTCGGCTTCATCGGCGCCATCGCCGGCGTGATGACGGTGCAGTGGCATACCAACTATGTCCTGGCGGGTGTCGTGTGTCTTGCTCTCGGCGCGGTCGTTGGCGGCGTTCAGGGCTATTTCGTCGCCTATCACAAGATCCCGTCCTTCATCGTCACGCTTGCCGGCATGCTGGTCTTCCGCGGCTTGACGCTGTTCGTGATGACGGCATCGGGCACCGGCACCAGCATCGGTCCGTTCCCGCCGGAGTTCCAGCTGATCAGCATCGGCTTCCTGCCCAACCTTGTCGATATGGGCGGCATCAACTCGACCTCGATCATCCTGACGGTCGTCGGCGCCGTGACCCTCTTCTATCTGGCGTGGCGCAAGCGCCTGTCGAACGAGAAGCATGGCAACGACGTCGAGCCGATGGGCTTCTTCCTTGCCCAGAACATCATAGTCTCGCTCGCCATCCTGGGGCTCGGCTATCAGCTGTCGATTTATCGCGGCTTCCCGAACGTGCTTGTCGTCATGCTCGTCCTCGTCGCTGCCTATGCCTTCATTACCCGTCGCACGACGATCGGCCGGCGCATCTACGCCATGGGCGGCAACGAGAAGGCCACCAAGCTTTCCGGCATCAATACCGAGCGGCTGACCTTCCTGACCTTTGCAAATATGGGTCTGCTTGCGGGTCTCGCTGGTCTCATCGTGGCGCTGCGCCTCAACTCGGCGACGGCCAAGGGCGGTTTCGGTCTCGAGCTCGACGTGATCGCCGCCTGCTTCATCGGCGGCGCATCGGCCCAGGGCGGCGTCGGCAAGGTGACGGGAGCGGTGATCGGCGCGCTTATCATGGGTATCATGAACAACGGCATGTCGATCCACGGTCTCGGCACAGACTCGCAGCAGATGGTCAAGGGTGCGGTGCTTCTCGCCGCCGTGTTCTTCGACGTCTACAACAAGAACAAGGGCTGAGCGCGTCAGCGCCAGCCCCGGCATTCGCAGTCATATGAAAGTTGGATTCCGGCTCCTGATGGAGCCGGGCAGGCGGAGCTTTTTCTGTCTTCGCCGGAACGAGAAGGATCGAAGTCGTGCTTATTTCCCAGATCAAGGGTGCCAACGGAGAGATCATCGTCGCCGTGCGCGAGCAGGGCGGCGCGGCAAGGTCGGTCAAGAATGCCGGCAGCGTCTATGCGCTGGCGATGGAAGCCGCCGACGGCGGCAAGTCGCTGGCCGCGGTCATCGAGGCCCATGGCTACGGCGACGCCGTCGATCTCGATAAAGCCTATGCGGAAGGCCGCTTCCTGCCGCCGATCACCCATCCCGACGCCGCCCACCTGCATCTGACCGGCACCGGGCTGACGCATCTCGGCTCAGCCGCCACCCGCGATTCCATGCACAAGAAGACCAGCGAGGCGGCCGAGGAAACGCTGACCGACTCGATGAAGATGTTCAAGATGGGCCTTGAGAACGGCAAGCCGAAATCAGGCGAAAAGGGCGTGCAGCCCGAGTGGTTCTACAAGGGCAACGGCTATGGCGCCGCCGCCCCCGGCGCGCCGCTCGTCTCGCCCTCCTTCGCCCTCGACGGTGGCGAAGAGCCCGAAATGGCCGGCATTTACGTCATCGCCAAGGACGGCTCGCCGTTCCGCATCGGCTTTGCCCTGTCGAACGAGTTTTCGGACCACGTCACCGAACGGATGAACTATCTCTATCTGGCCCACTCGAAACTGCGCCCGGCCGCCTATGGTCCGGAAATCCGCATCGGCGCGCCGCCGGAAGATATTCGTGGCACCTCGCGCATCAAGCGCGGCGACAAGGTGATCTTCGAAAAGCCCTTCCTGTCGGGGGAGGCGAACATGTCGCACACCTTCGCGAATCTCGAATATCACCATTTCAAATATGGCCTCTTCCGTGTTCCGGGCGATGTTCATGTCCATATGTTCGGCACCGCGACCCTCTCCTTCGCCGACGGCATCAAGACCGAAGAGGACGACGTCTTCGAAATTGAAGTCGCCGAGTTCGGCCTGCCGCTGCGCAACCCGCTGAAGGTGGCCGCCGAGGAAGAGATTTCCGTCAAGCAGCTCTGATTTTCGAGGCCTGGCTGCGTCCGCGACCGGGCCGTGTTTGTAAACGGTAAAGGAGGCTTGTTCAGCCCATGACCATTTATCAAAACCTGATCGCCGGCGAATGGGTCGGCACGAACGCGACGAAGAACATCAACCCGTCGGATACGAACGAAGTCGTCGGCCTTTATGCCGATGGCAGCGCTGAGGATACGAGAAACGCCATCGCCGCCGCCAAGGCCGCCTTTCCGGCCTGGTCGCGCTCGGGCATCTGGGAACGCCATGTCATCCTGAAGAAGACCGGCGACGAGATCATGGCCCGCAAGGACGAGCTCGGCGCGCTGCTTGCCCGCGAAGAGGGCAAGACCCTGCCGGAAGCGACCGGCGAAGTCATCCGCGCCTCGCAGATCTTCGAATTCTTCGCAGGCGAAGCCCTGCGGCTCGCCGGCGAGGTCATCCCGTCGGTTCGCCCGAACATCGGCGTCGAGATCACCCGCGAAGCGCTCGGCGTTATCGGCATCATCACGCCGTGGAACTTTCCGATCGCCATTCCGGCCTGGAAGATCGCGCCGGCGCTTTGCTACGGCAACACCATCGTCTTCAAGCCGGCCGAGCTGGTGCCGGCCTGCTCCTGGGCGATCGTCGATATCCTCAATAGGGCAGGGCTGCCGAAGGGCGTTCTGAACCTCGTCATGGGCAAGGGATCGGTCGTCGGCCAGGCCATGCTGGAAAGCCCCGACGTTCACGGCATTACCTTTACCGGTTCCACCGGCACCGGCCGGCGCGTCGCTGCCGCCTCCATCGAGCATAACCGCAAGTTCCAGCTGGAGATGGGCGGCAAGAATCCGATGGTCGTGCTCGACGATGCCGATCTTTCCGTCGCCGTCGAAGCTGCCGCCAATTCCGGCTTCTTCTCCACCGGCCAGCGCTGCACGGCCTCGTCGCGCCTGATCGTCACCGAAGGCATTCACGACAAGTTCGTGGCGGCGCTGACCGACAAGCTGAAGACGCTCGTCGTCGACAATGCGCTCAAGGCCGGCACCCATATCGGCCCCGTTGTCGACGAACGGCAGCTGAAGACCGATACCGACTATATCGAGATCGGCAAAAAGGAAGGCGCCAAGCTCGCCTTCGGCGGCGAGGTCATCTCGCGCGAAACGCCCGGCTTCTATCTGCAGCCGACGCTGTTTACCGAAGCGACCAACCAGATGCGCATTTCGCGCGAGGAAATCTTCGGACCCGTCGTCTCGGTGATCCGCGCGAAGGATTACGACGAGGCGCTTGCCCTTGCCAATGACACGCCCTTCGGCCTTTCTGCCGGCATCGCCACGACCAGCCTGAAACACGCGACGCATTTCAAGCGCAATTCGGAAGCCGGCATGGTCATGGTCAACCTGCCGACGGCCGGCGTCGATTTCCACGTTCCGTTCGGCGGCCGCAAGGGGTCGTCCTATGGCCCGCGTGAGCAGGGCAAGTATGCGAGCGAATTCTTTACTGTGGTCAAGACAGCCTACACGCTGGCTTGAGACATATCCGATGACCCGGGCCGTACGAGGCGGCCCGGCAATCACCTGAAGGACAGAGATTATGAAGAAGAAAGCGGAATGGCCGCGCAGGCTGAGGTCGCAGGAATGGTACGGCGGCACGAGCCGCGACGTGATTTATCATCGCGGCTGGCTTAAGAACCAGGGTTATCCGCACGACCTGTTCGACGGACGGCCTGTCATCGGGATCCTCAACACCTGGTCGGATATGACCCCCTGCAACGGTCATCTCAGAGAGCTCGCCGAGAAGGTGAAGGCGGGTGTCTGGGAGGCCGGCGGCTTCCCGCTCGAGGTGCCGGTATTCTCGGCATCGGAAAACACCTTCCGTCCGACCGCGATGATGTACCGCAACCTTGCCGCGCTGGCGGTAGAAGAAGCGATCCGCGGCCAGCCGATGGATGGCTGCGTGCTGCTCGTCGGCTGCGACAAGACCACGCCGTCGCTGCTGATGGGTGCGGCCTCCTGCGACCTACCGTCGATCGTCGTCACCGGCGGACCGATGCTGAACGGCTATTTCCGCGGCGAGCGCGTCGGCTCCGGCACGCATCTGTGGAAGTTCTCCGAAATGGTGAAGGCCGGCGAGATGACGCAGGCCGAGTTCCTCGAAGCCGAAGCTTCGATGAGCCGCTCGTCGGGCACCTGCAACACCATGGGCACGGCCTCGACGATGGCGTCGATGGCCGAGGCGCTCGGCATGGCGCTGTCAGGCAATGCCGCGATCCCCGGCGTCGATTCCCGCCGCAAGGTCATGGCGCAGCTCACCGGCCGCCGTATCGTGCAGATGGTCAAGGACGATCTGAAGCCCTCGGAGATCATGACGAAGCAGGCCTTCGAGAACGCCATCCGCACCAATGCGGCGATCGGCGGATCGACCAATGCCGTCATCCACCTGCTCGCCATTGCCGGCCGCGTCGGCATCGATCTTTCGCTCGACGACTGGGACCGCTGCGGCCGCGACGTGCCGACCATCGTCAACCTGATGCCGTCGGGCAAATACCTGATGGAAGAATTCTTCTATGCCGGCGGCCTGCCTGTCGTGCTGAAGCGCCTCGGCGAAGCCGGCCTGCTGCACAAGGACGCGCTGACAGTGTCCGGCGAAACTGTCTGGGACGAGGTCAAGGACGTCGTCAACTGGAACGAGGACGTGATCCTGCCGGCCGAAAAGGCGCTGACCTCTTCCGGCGGCATTGTCGTGCTGCGCGGCAACCTCGCGCCCAAGGGCGCGGTGTTGAAGCCTTCGGCTGCTTCGCCGCATCTGCTGGTGCACCGGGGCAGGGCGGTCGTGTTCGAGGACATCGACGATTACAAGGCAAAGATCAACGACGACAATCTCGACATCGACGAGAACTGCGTCATGGTGATGAAAAACTGCGGGCCGAAGGGCTATCCCGGCATGGCCGAAGTCGGCAATATGGGCCTGCCGCCGAAGGTGCTGAAGAAGGGCATCCTCGACATGGTGCGTATATCAGACGCCCGCATGTCCGGAACGGCCTATGGCACGGTGGTGCTGCACACCTCGCCTGAAGCGGCGGTCGGCGGCCCGCTCGCGGTCGTGAAAACCGGCGACATGATCGAGCTCGACGTGCCGAACCGTCGCCTGCATCTCGACATCTCCGACGAGGAACTGGCGCGCCGTCTTGCCGAATGGCAGCCGAACCACGATCTGCCGACGTCGGGCTACGCCTACCTGCACCAGCAGCACGTCGAAGGCGCCGACACCGGCGCCGACCTCGACTTCCTCAAGGGATGTCGCGGAAGCGCAGTCGGCAAGGACAGCCACTGAGCAAGGATGCATCCGAGATTGGGATCATTGAAAAGGCGGGGTGAGAGCCCGCTTTTTCTTTTGCCCTTGTTCGATACCGATATGGTATTATATCTTGTACAAGTGTACAGGAGATATGGTCATGTCCAAGGTCATCGGCGCGGCGGAGTTCAAGGCGAAATGCCTGAACCTGATCGATCAGATGCGGAACGACGATCAATCGATCGTCATCACCAAGCGGGGCAAACCGGTAGCGGTGCTGTCGCCGGCACCTGACACCGGCAGCCGCAAGAGCATCATCGGCGCGATGAAGGGGAGCGTCATGCGCTATGACGATCCGCTGTCTCCGGTCGTTGAACCGGAAGATTGGGACGCCCTCCGTTGATCGTCATCGATACGCATATTCTCGTCTGGGCAATGCAGGACGATGCCCGTCTTGGCGCGCAAGCCCGTCGCATCATCGACGAGATGACTGGGAAAAGCCGGATACTGGTGTCGGCAATCACACCCTGGGAGATCGCGATGCTGGTGCAGAAGGGGCGCCTGGCGCTTGGCGACGACGTCGGGCGATGGATCGATGGTGCGCTGTCGCTGGCCGGACTCCAGCTTGCGCCGATCGAGCCCTCCATCGCCGTAGACAGCGTTCGGCTCCCCGGCGAATTTCATGCCGACCCCGCCGACCGCATCATCGTGGCCACGGCCCGTTTCCATCGTGTGCCGCTGCTTACGGCCGATCAGGCGATCCTCAGCTACGGCGCGCGCGGCCACCTGCAGGCTCTTGCCGCAGGCTAGAATAGCTGGTCGCGACTTGGCTGTGCGAAAAGCGCCATGCGGCGTTCGTCCGTCATGTTCGAAAAGCGTGCAGAGCCCTCAGCTCTGGCTCTGGCTTTGCATCTGTCCGCCGTTCTCGACCTTGACGGTCACCGACAGTGTTTCACCCGGCGTGCCGATGCGCATGCCGGAGATCGGCGCCGCGTCGCGGTAGCAGAGGCCGGAGGCGATCCTGACGTAGCGGGCATCCGGGCAGATCTCGTTGGCCGGATCGAAGCCGACCCAGCCGAGGCCGGGAATATGGGCCTCTGCCCAGGCATGGGTCGCCGCCTGCTCGATCTTTTCCTCCATCATCAGATAGCCGGAGACGTAACGAGCGGGGACCTGCAGGGCGCGGGCGGCGGACACGAAGATATGCGCGTGGTCCTGGCAGACGCCGCTCTTCTTCTCCAGCGCCTGTTCGGCCGTCGTCGCGGCGTTGCTGGTGCCGGGCTTATAGTCGACCGTCTCATGGATTGCCGCCATCAGCGCATGCATGCGGGCAAGCTCGTTGTCGCCGCCGACGCTCTTGACGAGTTCCTTGATGAGCTTGCCGCCCTTGGTCAGCGGCGTCTCGCGCAGGAAGAGCCAAAGCGGGCAGAAGCCGGTGTGCTGGCCGGTGACGCCGTTATTGTCCACCGTCTCGACCTCGCCTTCGGCCAGGATCCGCGTCATGTGTTGCGCGCCTTCCAGCGAGACCAGATTGACATGGTTGCCGTACTGGTCGTCATACTCCACCTCGGGCGTGGCGCCCTCGACGTTCAACGACCATCCAAGCACCTTCTGAGCAACTGATGACGGCGGCGTCAGCCTGAGGCGCTGCAGCGAGAACTGCGCCGGTTCGTCGTAGCGGTATTCGGTGAGGTGGCTGATCTTCAGTCTCATGGTCTGATCCGCTTAAACGTAGAACCGGTAGCCGTCGGAAATCTCCGCGCCGAGCTGGTTGTTGCGCGAGACGAAGTCTTCCAGGAATTCGTGCAGCCCCTGATCCATGATGTCGCGGATCGCCCGCGTCTGCAGCGTGGTGCGGATCGCGTCGGCAGTGTCGTGAGCGGGAAGCCGCTCCTCGTAATCCTGGGCGAGATAGCCGAGATTGCTGACGATCTTCTCGTAGCAATAGGCGAGTGAGCGCGGCATCTGCACATTCAGGGTCAGGAAGTCGGCAATATTCATCGCTCGGTATTCGCCGTCATAGGCCCAGCTATAGGCGCGGTGCGCGGAGACCGAACGCAGGATCGATTCCCACTGCACATTGTCGAGCGACGAGCCGACCGCCGAAACCGAGGGCAGCAGCACGTAATACTTCACGTCGAGAATGCGGCTGGTATTATCGGCCCGCTCGATGAAGGTGCCGATGCGAGCGAAGTTATAGAGCTCGTTGCGCAGCGTCGAGCCGTGGAAGGCGCCGCGGATTAGGCCGGCCCGACGCTTGATGACGTCGATCACCTCAGGCAGGTCGGCGGCCTTCACACGCTTTTCAAGCAGCGACTTCAGGTCGATCCAGCATTCGTTGGTCGCCTCCCAGGTCTCGCGCGTCAGCGCGGTGCGTACCATGCGGGCATTGTTGCGGCCGGAGTCGATGCAGGACATCACGCTCGACGGGTTAGAGCGATCGCGCAGGAGATAATCGATCGCATCGGCATTGGTCAGCTTGGCGTGGCCCTCGTCGTAGGCCTCGCGCACGCCGGCACTTTGCAGCACCCCGTCCCAGTTGTCGTCGCCGGCGCTGCTGCGGGTGAGCGACATGCGCAGCCCCGCATCGACCAGACGGGCGATATTTTCGGCGCGCTCGATGTAACGGAACATCCAGTAGAGGCCGTTTGCGGTTCTTCCGAGCATCAGTCCTCCAATACCCAGGTGTCTTTGGTGCCGCCGCCCTGGCTCGAATTGACCACCAGCGAGCCCTGTTTCAGGGCCACGCGGGTGAGCCCGCCCGGAATGATCTGAACCTTGTCGGAGACGAGCACATAGGGGCGAAGGTCGACATGGCGCGGCGCGATCCCCTTATTGACGAGGATCGGCACGGTGGAGAGCGACAGCGTCGGCTGGGCGATGTAATTGTTCGGCTTGGCCTTCAGCTTCTCGGCGAAATCGGCGCGCTCCTTTTTCGATGCCGTCGGGCCGACCAGCATGCCGTAGCCGCCGGAGCCGTGCACTTCCTTGACGACCAGCTCTTCCAGGTGCTCCAGCACGTATTTCAGACTTGATGCTTCCGAGCAGCGCCAGGTCGGGACGTTTTCGAGCAGCGCCTTGCGGCCGGTATAGAATTCGACGATCTCCGGCATATAAGAATAGATCGCCTTGTCGTCCGATATGCCGGTGCCCGGCGCATTGGCGATGGTGATGTTGCCGGAGCGGTAGACATCCATGATGCCGGGAATGCCGAGGGCGGAATCGGCCCGGAATGTCAGCGGATCGAGGAAATCGTCGTCGACGCGGCGGTAGAGCACGTCGATCGCCTCGTAGCCGCGGGTCGTGCGCATCTTCACCTTGCCGTCGATGACGCGCAGATCCGAACCCTCGACCAGTTCGACGCCCATCATGTCGGCCAGGAAGGAGTGTTCGTAATAGGCTGAATTGTAGATGCCCGGGGTCAGCACCGCGACGCGCGGCTTGCCGGTGCAGCCGGGAGGAGCAAGCGACGCAAGGCTCTGGCGCAAGAGATAGGGATAGTCCTCGACGCGCTGCACCTTGTTCTCGTGGAAGAGCTCCGGGAACATCTGCATCATGGTTTCCCGGTTTTCCAGCATGTAACTGACACCGGAAGGCGTGCGGGCATTGTCCTCCAGCACGTAAAACTGGTCTTCGCCTGTTCGTACGATGTCGGTGCCGACGATATGGGTGTAGACGCCGCCAGGCGGGCGGAAGCCGATCATCTCGGACAGAAAGGCGACATTGTTTTCGATCAGTTCGCGCGGGATGCGGCCGGCGCGGATGATCTCCTGCTTGTGATAGATATCATCCAGAAAGGCGTTGAGCGCGATTACCCGCTGCTCGATACCCTGGGCCAGCTTGCGCCATTCGCGGGCGGAGATGATGCGGGGAATGATGTCGAAGGGGATGAGCTTTTCGGAGCTATCGGCGTGGCCGTAAACGGCGAAGGTGATGCCGGTCTTCCTGAAGATATTTTCCGCGTCGCGGGACTTGGCAATCAGATGCGACCGGTCTTGGCTGTTGTACCACTCGAAATATTTTTCATAAGGCGGGCGGGGGCTCTCGTCCCCGGTAATCATTTCATCAAATGCCAAAGGTGCGGCTCCCCTTTTTTGTTCATTTGAATACAACGCAAATTGCAATGCAAGAACCATGCGCAGTTCGAGGGAAAGATTTTGCGGTGCGGGAAAGATGGGGATTTTCGGGCAGTTGAGCCGAGGTGGCGCGGGGTGGTGGACGGTTGTTCTGTAAAAACTGCGTAAAATCTGAGCAGGTGATGGTTTTTCGTTCGGCCTTGGGAGGAGGCGCGGCCTCTCCGCTTTGCTCTCTCATTCCCGGCCTATCACAGGAAGCCAGCCACGGCGCGTCTACGCCGTGAATGACTTCTACGGTGACGAGAGTCTCTTGCGCCCAAGGACTTGGGCGCGCTGGATCCCTGTGACGAGAACAGGGATGAGGGTGGAGGGGGAGGGCTCGGCGACCCTTCCACCCGTATGCACAGTGTCGAGGTGCCGACCGTTGTCCCCAACCATCAACGAAATTTCAGATAAGTATCAACGCTTCGCCTTTGACCGCGGCCTTCGGGTGCGGCTATCAGCACGGCGATCTCTTTCTGCCGAGCAGCCCCATGTCCCTCGACCGCTTTGCCCCTGCCGTTTTCGTCCTGCTCTGGTCCACGGGCTGGGTGGTGGCGAAATTTGCGGCGCTACATTCCGAACCCTTTACCTTTCTTTCGATACGTTATGCGCTGTCGGCCCTGGCCTTCCTGGCCTTTTGCCTGGTGGCCAAGGCGCAATGGCCGAAGAGTCGGGCGACGGTGCTTCGGGCCATCTATTCCGGTTTTTTCCTGCACGGCTTCTATCTCGCCGGCCTCTGGTGGGCGATCGCCAACGGCGTGCCGGCTGGTATATCGGGCATCATCGCGGCACTGCAGCCGCTGCTGACGGCGATGGCGGCTCCCTTCCTCGTCGGCGAGCGGTTGCAGAAGACCCAGCAGCTCGGTCTCGCCCTCGGCTTCATCGGCATTGCTATCGCGATTTCGCCGAAGCTCTTCGATCCGGCGATGGCCGATCTCAGCCATGCCGCGCTGCCCCTGGCGATCAACCTCATCGCCATGGGCTCCGTCACCTACGGCACGCTTTATCAGAAGAAACACCTGCAATCCGGTGACCTCAGGACCATCGCGACGCTGCAATATGTCGCCGCTCTCATCCTCACCCTGCCGCTGTCGCTGATTTTCGAACACCAGCATTTCGACGGCACCGCGCAGGCCTACGGCGCGCTTCTCTGGTCGGTCTTCGGCCTGTCGATGGGCGGTGTCGGGCTGCTGCTTTACCTCATCCGCCGCGGGCAGGTCTCGCGCGCCGCCTCGCTGATCTACCTGATGCCGCCGGCCGTCGCGCTCGAAGCCTTCATCGCGTTCGGGGAGCGGCTGACGCTGCCGTTGATTCTGGGCACGGTGATCGTCGTGACAGGCGTATATATGACAAACCGCAGGGTCGTTCAGCAGGCGCAGGCGAGCGTATAGGCTGATGGCTGCGCCAATGTCGAACAACCGAATGGCCTGAACCTCAACTGACCGAGGTCGTCGGCGATTGCCGACGACCTCATATCCAGGGTGCCGTAGGGCGCTAATCGGCCCATCAAGCAGGAAGCAACGATCAGTTGCGGGGCTGCAGCAGCGCCAAGGCAACTGTCGACCCAGCCAGGAGAGCCGTAAGAGTCAATGGTCCCGCAGCGCCGTAGTGGTCGACGATGTAGCCGCCAAAAACCGCGCCGATACTGATGGCCACCTGAAAAGAGACGACCATCAGGCTACCCGCCGCCTCCAAAGCGTCGGGGGCCGCGCGGGAAAGATTGGTCGGCAGCACTACCGGCGCCATGCCGAAGGCAAAGCCCCAAAGCGTGACGAGCGCAAACGCAACGCCGGTGTGAGCGCCCCAAAGCACCAGAGCAAGTGCGGCAAACGCCATCAATACCGCCGTGACAGCCAGCGCTATGCGGATGCTCGCGTCGGCCATCCGGCCGCCGGCAACATTGCCGATCACGGAGGCGATGCCAAACCCGAGCAGCGCCAGGGCGATCGATCTGGTCTCAAGGAGCGTCACTTGTTCGAGGAAGGGACGCACATAAACCGATCCGGCAAAATGCCCGGTCATCAGCAAAAGGATGGCAAGCATTCCCAGTTGAATGCCGCCCCGTCGTGTCAGCCGGAAAACATCAGCGAGACTGTTGCTTGTGCTTGCAGGGAGTGTCGGCAGGCTGAGCAGCTGCAGCAGCATGGCAAGCGCGGCAAGCCCGGCTGTCATCGCCATGGCGCTGCGCCATCCCAGCCAATCGCTGATCAAAGCACCCATTGATGGTGCAGCTATCGTGGCGAGCGAAACGCCGAGGGTGACGATAGCCATGCCCCGACCTGTCGCGTTGGCGCCGACCAGCCTCGCCACGACGGCCACTGAAAGCGCCCAAAAGCCGCTGAGCGCGATGCCCAAGCCGGCCCGGCCCAACAACAACAGCCAAAAATCGGTCGCCAACGATGCAAGAATATTGGAGCCGACCGCCAACGCACTGAGACCGACCAGCACTGCCTTGCGGTTCAGTCTGCCGATGAGAACATTGCTCAGCAGGGCCGCCACGGCGCCGACGGAAGCAGTGGCGGTGACGACCTGTCCGGCCGTTCCCTCGGAAATGCCGAGATCACGCGCCATTGGCGTCAACAGGCCTGCCGGCAGGAACTCAGCAGATACCAGTGCAAAGCTGGTGGCCGCCATCGAAAGAACGGCAAACCAGGTCGCTGCGCTCCACGCGGATGATTCGGCCGTCTCCAGGCCAATTGCGGCCCCGTCGAATTGTGATGTTGTGTCCGTCATTGAAGGATCTCCTATGTTCGGAGACTTCATAGACGAAGTTTTCAGGATGATATGTGTCTTAAAATCCGAAATCCATATCAATTCGTCCGGAACTTGTGCGACGCACAATCCCCGGTGAAACGTTGGTGACGCGCTTGAAGGCGCGCGCGAAAGACGCCTCCGACTCATAGCCTAGCCGGGAGGCAACCTCGGCAACCGACATGCCGTTTTGCGCCAACAAATCGCGGGCAAGCTGCATACGCAGACGGGCGAGATAATGTGCCGCGCCTTCTCCCAAAATAGCGCTGAAGCGCTCGGCGAAGATCGAGCGCGACTGGCCTGCCACACCAGCGAGGGTTTCGAGGGTCCAGTTATGGCCGGGATCCCGGTGCATGGCCGCCAACACACGACCGATATTGGGATCGCGGATGGCGGCGAGCCAGCCGGTGGTCGAGGCTCCGCTGCAGTTGACCCAGCAGCGGATAAGCCGGGCTGCGAGCAAGTCCGCCATACGCGACAAGACCGTCGCGCTTCCCATCTGGGGCTGTGTCGCCTCCGCGGACATAGCGGCCAGCAAGGGCCCCACTACCGCGTCATTACCGGCCACATCGCAGCCCTTGATGATTGGCGGCATCAGGGCGATCAAGGGGTTAAGCGCATGGGCGCCCAAAGTCATAGAGCCGCAGAAGAGAGTGCTGGTGGCACCCGTTCCTTCACGCAGGACGTCGCAGACGTTGCTGCCCAATTTTGTAATCTGACAGCTTTTAAGTGAGTCGCCCTCAACATCCGGCGCGCTCGCCAATCGATGTGCGATGCCTTGCGGCAGCAGCACCAGGTCGCCATCATTCAACTCCTGCCATCCTTGGACTTCGGTATGGATCCAGCACGGACCCTGGCTGACGAAGTGAAAACGCAGCAGTTGCTGTTGCGGAAAGGCGATGCTCCATGGATGCCTGAGCTCGCAGCGGCCATAGTTCACTCCACTCAAGCGAAAGTCTTGCAGGACTTCGCTCAGGGCATCCATTGGGATAGTCGAAGGCGACAACGGCGGGGACGGATGGTCAAGCATGAGGCCAATTTAGGTCTCAAGCGTCCGGCATTCAAGCGGGCCGGCGGGCTGTCAACCGGCCAGCGGCCGTATCTCTCGAATAAGATCGGTGAGCAGGTGCCGGCAAGGCTCCGGCGCGATCGCCGCCACCGCTGCGAAGGAGGTTCGATCTCCTCAACTGGTGTGCGTACAGAAACCGGGAAACGTAACCGCATATGTCATTGCGGTGTTGCATCACCACAATGAGAAAAAGGCCGGACATCACACCAGATGCTCCGGCCTCCAAATATTCCAGACCAAAAGTTCGGCGCTCAGGCGCGTTCGCGGCGCTGGCCACCGTTGCGGGAGCCCGAGCCGCCGCGGCGGTTGCCGCCATTGCCGTCGCTGCGCTGTTCGCCGCCCTGGGCCTGATGCGGTCCGCGATCTTCGCCGTGCTTGCGGGCCGGGCGGCCGTGAGCGTGGCGGCCGTTGCCGCGGTGATGGCCGCTCGGTTCGCCATTGGCATGATGGCCATTGGGGCCGTTATGCGCAGGGCGCTGCGGCTTTGCCGGGCGGAAATCGGAGGTCGATGCCAGATCGTTGTCGGGGCCGAAAGCCGGGGCCGCTTCGCCGCGGCGCTGACCGCGGAAGTCCTCGTTGCGGTTTGGGCGCTCGGGACGCGGACGGCGCTCACGGCGTTCCTCGCCGCCGGCGCGGATTTCGCTGCCTTCGCCGTCGCGGCGCGGGCGGCGTTCCTGGCGGCTGCCGCGAGGTTCAGAGCGGTTGGCGTCGCCACGGCCTTCGCCGCGACCCTCACCACGACCCTGGCCGCCACCGCGATTGCGGTTGTTGCCATTGCCGTTGCCGCGGCGGGGGCCGCTGTTGCTGATGTTGGCCGGCGGTTCGCCGCTTGCAACTGCGATGTCGATGCCCATCAGGCGCTCGATATCACGCAGCAGCTTGGCTTCGTCAGGGGCGCAGAAGGCAATGGCGATGCCGTCGCGGCCGGCGCGCGCCGTGCGGCCGATGCGGTGAACATAGGCGTCGGGCACTTCGGGCAGGTCATAGTTGTAGACGTGGCTGACGGCTGGGATGTCGATGCCGCGGGCGGCAACGTCGGTGGCGATCAGCGTCTTGATGCTGCCGTCGCGGAAGGCCTTCAGCGCCCTCTCGCGCTGGCCCTGGCTCTTGTTGCCGTGGATCGAGGCGACGGAGTAGCCGATATTGTCGAGGTGCTTCATCAGCTTCTCGGCGCCGTGCTTGGTGCGCAGGAAGACGATGGCGCGGCCATCGGGGTTTTCGGTCAGAGACTTGCGCAACAGTTCGGTCTTGTCGTTCTTGCCGGCGACGAAATGCACATACTGCTCGACCTTGTCGGCAGCCTTGCCCGGAGGCGTGACTTCGACCTTGACTGGATCGACGAGGTATTCGCCGGCGAGATCGGCGATCGCCTTCGGCATGGTGGCCGAAAACAGCATGGTCTGGCGCTTCTTCGGCACCAGCTTGGCGATCTTGCGCAGATCGTGCACGAAGCCGAGGTCGAGCATCTGGTCGGCTTCATCAAGCACGAGATAGCGCACCGTGGTCAAGGTGATGGCGCGGCGATTGACGAGATCGAGCAGGCGGCCGGGAGTGGCGACCAGAACATCGGTGCCTTTTTCAAGCTGCAGCTGCTGCTTGTTGATCGAGACGCCGCCGACGACGACGTTGATGCGCAGCGGCGATTTGCGGATGAATTTCTTCAGGTTGTCGGCGATCTGGTTCACCAGCTCGCGGGTCGGTGCCAGGATCAGCGTCCGCGTCGTGCGGTTGTCGGGGCGACGCTCGTCGGCAAGCAGCTTTTCAATGAGCGGCAGGCCGAAGGCCGCGGTCTTGCCGGTGCCGGTCTGGGCAAGACCGATCAGGTCTCGGCCCTGGAGGAGGAGGGGGATGGCCTGTTCCTGGATCGGGGTCGGCGTTTCGATGCCGAGCTGGAACAAGGTGGCGACGATCGGCTTGGAGACACCAAGCGATTCAAAATTAGTCAAGGCATAACCTTTCGGGGCGCCACAACGACTATGGCCGGAACGCACCATGCGATCCGGTTTCATTCTGGCGTCAAGAACCCCGCGTGAAGTGGGAACTTGTGAGTTGGAAAAAGCTTTCCAGCGCTTCTGGCCGCTCTTGGGAGTGCGGCGCTCTTTCGAAATGCGCTTTTGTCCCTTCTTCCTGCGTTTCGTATTTTCGAGCAGGGGCACGCTCACGCGGCGGCCGGAAGGGTGAAAGCTGAGCCGCATTTGGGCTAGTTCGCGCGGAAAGTCAAGTGCAGCGCACAAAAAGCGTCAACCCGACTGGAGAGGCGGCATTCGCAGGACGAAGCTTTCGGATGCGCTCTCAGCGCCGTTGACGAGGACGGCGATGCGATGTTCGCCAGGGTAATAGCGCCGCGTCGTGATCGGCCGCATGGCGTGGCGGCGCTCGATTAGGTGGCTTTGCCCGGGCGTGAGCATGATCGTCTTGCACTTGAAGACCTTGGGCGAGAGCGAACCGTCGGCTTTCACGTGATGGATGGCGTAGTCGATCATCAACGATTGCGCGGTGTCGCCGGTATTCGTCAGACGGATTTCGAAATCCAGCCCTTTGCCGAACATCACCTCGCCGTTCAGAAGGCGCAGCTCGCATGCGAGCGACGCCGCCGCGCCGAAGCCGAAATTGGCGAGTGCCTGCACATGGCCGTTCTTCAGGAGCGAGCGCGAGGCGTGTTTCAAGAGCCGGCGGCGCTCGGAAGAGGCGCCCTCGATATGGCCGGCGATGAGGGCGGCAACCAGATCCGGATGATCCTTGGCGATGTCGTTCAGACTGTTGGCGACCGAGCGGCGCACATAATCCTCCGGATCATCCATCAGCGCGGTCAGGATCGGCAGGATCGGCGCCGGGTTCTTGACGAGCTGCGGCAGGCGCATGGCCCAGGGCAGACGCGGCCGCGTTCCCTCACTCGCCAGCCGGCGCACATGCTGGTCGGGATCGCCGACCCAGCCGGAAATGATGGCAAGCGCCCGCTGCTGGTCGCGATGGATGAAGGGACGGATACCGTATTCGGCAGTAAAATACGGTGTCAGGGCCTTGAGGAGATCGAGGCCGAGCTCGAAATGATCGGGGCCGCGTGCGGCGATGAACTGGTTGACCGGCAGCAGCATCCAGCCGATGAGGCCGGGCCTGCCCGATGCAGGCAAGCTCGCCCTCAGGATGGCGGCTGCTTCGATAAAATCGTCGGGAAGCGTGGCGAACAGCGCGTCGCGGATCAGCGCCGAGCGCTCCATCAGCTCCAGCGCCCCAAGGCCATCGGTCGCGAGCTTGACGAAACGGGTCTTGTCAAAGGCCGGCGCATTGGCGGCGATGCGGTCGGCCATATCGCCGACCAGCGTTTCATGCAGCAGGTTCTTGAGCGGTTCCGGCATGCTGACTCTCTCGCGATCTTTCAGCGCAGCGGCGCTGTCGATTTCCTGGGAATGAGTGTCGGAGCCGAAATCCGGATGCGGTCGTCGACGGAACAGCGATCGCCCGCAAGAAGATCAAGGGCATTTGCAGCGATCTGCTCGAACGGGACGCGCAACGTCGTGAGCGGTGTAGGAAGGTGGCTGACGATCGGAATGTCATTGTAACCGACGATCGAGATGTCCTGCGGTATGGAAAGGCCAAGTTTGGTCAACCCCGACAAGGCGCCGATGGCGGTATTGTCGTTGACGGCAAAAATAGAGGTGGGGCGTGGGCTGAGGTTCATCAGCGTTTCGACGGCGACGGCGCCGGACTCGATGCCGAATGTCGAGGGAATGATGCAGGAGGGATCCACAGTCAGTCCCGCTTCTTTGAATGCTTGGCTGAAACCCTCCACGCGGCCTCGCGAGCTGGAGGCATAAGACGGGCCGGCAATGACGCCGATCCTGCGATGGCCGAGGTCGAGCAGGTGGCGCGCGGCGAGGTAGCCGCCAAGCCTGTCATCGCCAATGGAGGAGAGGCTGTGGCCGTCGGTTCGCAGCGCCAGCACATAGGGAACACCGCGTCTCGCCAGCTCATCCGGGAAGTCGTCATCCTCCCGCGCCGTGGAAAGGATCAGTCCATCGACGCCGCGTCTCAGCAGGGACTCGGCGGCAAGCCGGTCGGCCTTCGGCTTGTCGTCGGTCGTGGCGACAATAGCGAAGCGGCCCGTACGGCTGCAGGCTTTGGCGAGCGCTTCGTAAAGCATGGCCATGACCGTATCCGTCAGCCTCGGCACGATCACGCCGACCGTCATGGTATTGCCGCGCCTGAGGCTTGCTGCCGAAACGTCCCTGACGTAGCCAAGCTCTTCCGCCACCTTGCGAACGCGGCGGGCGGTCTCGCTGTCGGAGCGTGGAAGCCGCTCGTCAAGGATGCGGGATACGGTGGATTTGGAAACGCCGGCTGCGGCAGCCACGTCAAGAATGGTGACGCGGCTTTGTCCGGGAATTTCGTCCGCCTTTGAATTCATTGAAGCTTTTCCATACGAGTCGCGGCAGTCCGGCGCCGTATGCGAACATGCACCAAAAAAAGAATTGACTCCAGAGAATTCGAGAACGATAGTGGGAACGTTCCCAATAACGATCCCGTTCGCTGATCGTGGATGAACAGCGATCGCAAAGGAGGAGATCAAGATGCAACCGATGGATCTGCGCGGGCTGAGCCCGGCGCCCGTTACCGCCTTCACTCGCGACGGCGAAGTCGATCACAAGGCCAACGCAAAGATCGCCAAATGGCTGGTTTCGATGGAAGGGGTCAAAAGCCTCGTCATTCTCGGCCATGCCGGCGAAGGCACTTTCCTTACCGAGGAGGAGAGGCTCGCTCTTATCCGTACTTACGTCGAGGCGGTCGACGGCTCCGTGCCGATCATTGCCGGGATCACCGGCGAGGGTACCAAGGTTGCTGCCCAAGAGGCGAAAAGGTGCAAGGCTGCCGGCGCCACTGGTGCACTGGTCTATCCAAACCATGGCTGGCTGCGCTTCGGCTTTCAGAAGGGCGCGCCTCAGGATCGCTACAAGGCGATCTGGCAGGAATCCGGCTTGCAGTGCATCCTGTTCCAATATCCTGACGCCACCAAGGCATCCTACGATCTCGATACGCAGCTGGCGATCGCCACGCAGGAAGGTGTCGTCGCCACCAAGAACGGCGTGCGCAATATGAAGCGCTGGTATGTCGAGATTCCGGAACTGAAGAAGGCCAATCCCAATCTTCAGGTACTGAGCTGCCACGACGAATGGCTGCTGCCGACCATGTTCGACGTCGACGGCCTGCTGGTCGGCTACGGCAATATTGCGCCGGAGCTGCTGATCGATCTGATCAAAGCGGGCAAAGCGCAGAACTATCCGGAGGCCCGCAAGATTTTCGAACGCCTTCTGCCGGTGACGCAGGCCGTCTATCACCGCGGCTCACACATGGAAGGCACCGTGGCGCTCAAACTCGGCCTCGTGCATCGCGGTATTCTCGATCATGCGACCATCCGCGAGCCGCTGAAGAATCTCGGCGAAAAGGCCGAAGCGGAAATTTTTGCCGCCTTCGATGCCGCCGGTATTGGCCGCGTCGACCAGCTCCTGGCTGCCGAGTGATGCATTCGACGCTTCTGCGCATGCCACAGGAGCGTCATTGCGATGGGAAGGAGAAGCCGTGGACGGCATCTCCTTTTGAAGCCCATGGTACTGACAGGACAAGCTGACACGCAGGAAACATCGAACAGGAGCGCCCCTGGCCGGGAGAGTGGTAGCCACGGGGCGAGAAGGAGGAACCAATGAATGTCATGCAGCCTATGCCGGCCGAGGCGGCGAATGCCGCTGATCGGCAGGCCGAAATCAGCGCTCGCCTGGAGCGTCTTCCCGTTACCCGCGAGGTCTTCTGGGCGCGCAATATCATCGGCGCAGCAACGTTTTTCGACGGCTATACGGTGATCGCCATCGCTTATGCCATGCCCGTGCTGGTGCGCGAGTGGGGACTCAGTCCGTCACAAACCGGCATGATCCTGTCGATGGGCTATCTCGGGCAATTGATCGGCGCCCTCCTGTTCGGCTGGCTAGCCGAGAAAATCGGTCGGCTGAAAGTTCTTCTGTTCACGATCCTGCTTTTCGTCAGCATGGATGTCGCCTGCCTGTTTGCCGCCGGCGCCGGCATGATGATCGTCTTCCGGTTCGTCCAGGGGATCGGCACGGGAGGTGAGGTGCCTGTCGCCAGCGCCTATATCAATGAGCTGATCGGATCGAAGGGGCGCGGCAAGTTCTTCCTTCTCTACGAGGTCATGTTCCTGCTCGGCCTGGTCGGCGCCGGGCTGATCGGCTACTTCATGGTGCCGGTCTACGGCTGGAAGGCCATGTTCGTCGTCGGCCTCGTTCCCGCAATCCTGATGATCCCGTTGCGCTGGTTCCTGAGGGAGTCACCGCGCTGGCTGGCCGCAAACGGTCGCTACCAGGAAGCCGACGCCATCGTCACCCGTATGGAAGAGAGTGCACGTGCAGCCGGCAAGGAGCTGCCCGAGCCGAAGCGGGTCCAGGCGCCGGTCCGCCGTACATCCGACTGGCGGGAGCTGTTCCAGGGCATCTATCTGAAGCGGACGCTTTCCATCTGGGCCACGTGGTTCACCGCCTATACGGTCGCCAACGGCACGATCACCTGGCTGCCAACGCTCTATCGGCAGGTCTTCAATCTTCCGCTGCAGACTAGCATTTTCTATGGGTTCCTGACGTCGCTGGGAGGCGTGATCGCTGCCGTCATCTGCGCGCTGCTCATCGACAAGGTGGGACGCAAGCGCTGGTACACCGGCGCGCTGTTTCTGGCTCCGCTGCCCCTTCTGACCCTCGCATGGCTTGGCGCAACCTCCGCCATTCAGGTTCTGGTGCTTGGCGGTCTTGCCTATGCCATCGTCCAGACCGTCACCTTCTCTCTCTATCTCTATTCGGCGGAAATCTACCCGACGCGCCTCAGAGCGCTCGGAACAGGAACCGGCAGCGCCTGGCTTCGCCTGGGCTCGTCGACCGGCCCGATCATCGTCGGCACGCTGATGTCTTCGCTGGGCATCCAATATGTCTTCGCGAGTTTCGCAGCCATTCTGATCGTCGGGGCGATCGTGACGATGCTGTTTGCGGTGGAAACCAAGGGCCGCATTCTGGAGGAGCTTTCTCCGTAATGGATGCAGCTCTGGTGGAAGCAATCGATCTGGCGGGCGAACGCCCGCCAGATCGGCTCGTTGCGGCCAGCGCCGCCGGGAGGTCAAGCGGCGCCGGATGCGGGTTGCTCTATTCCGGGCAAACCTTGACGCGATAGGGCTCGCCCCAGCGATCGTACCGCCATTCGATATGGCAGTAATGCGGCCTGTAATAGGTGCGGTAGACGGGATAGGGGCGATAGACAGGGTAGGCCGGATAGACCGGATAGGCGGGGCGAGCGGCTTCCGACAGCAGGGCCCCGCCGACGACGCCGGCGGCGAGGCCGCCCCAGAAGGCATCGCGCGGATGGGCATCGGCAGTGGTGGCAGTGGCGAGCGAGGCGCCGGCAAAGGTCAGCGCGATCAGGCCCGTCGCCATGGTCTTATGAAGAACGGACATGGTATTTCCCTTGGTTCTAACTGGCTTCTGTAAAGCCGTCTCCAGACTCCGCCCGGATCGCGGCGGAGGGATGGCCGCACAAGCGCCTGCCGGATTAAATTTTCGTCATGATCTCAAGGGATGCCGAGGCGGCAAGGGCGCCGATCGAGCCTCGTGGGATCGTCGCTGATAGATGCGTTTAGTTTTTTGTGGGTCGGACTGCCGATTGAAGGTATTTCGTCTTATCGAGCCGGCGTGCAGAAATTCGCCGCGCAAATTTATGGTTAAAACCTTGTTAAAAGCCTTGGCGTTATAGTCTTTGTCGTTGATATTCCATTCATTGCGGGAGCGACAATTTCTTGAAATCAGCCGGGGACATTCTGGAATTGGCTTGCCGCCGGATCGCAGATCTGGACACCCCGGCCTATGTCAAGAACAGCGAGCTGCGCTATGTCGCCGTCAACGGGGCCTATGCCGATTTCCTCGGCCGCGAGATTTCCGATTTCATCGGCAGGCGCAGCCGTGAACTCTTCGACCGCCCCGAGGAAGAGGACCGCGAGGACAAGGAGCGCCGCGCGCTGGTGTTCGGCACCGAGGAAAACGCCATCTGTTTCGATGCCGAGGGCCTTGGCCACCGGCGCATCCAGATCGAAAGCTTCTCGCCGTCGCCGGAGCGGATCTATGTGCTCGGCATCTTCGAAGCCCGCGAACGCAGTGCCGTCGCTCTTGGGGGGATTGCCGGCAACCCCAAGATTGCCGGTAGCTCCAGGACTGTAAACGATTCCGGAAATGCCGCCGACCTCGCCCAGGTGCGCGAGGCGCTGGAAAATCTCAGTCATCCGATCGGCATCTTTGCGGCGGACGGACGCCCGCTGGTCGTCAACGCAGCCTATCGCAACGGCGCGACGCCCGTGGCCGCCTGCGAATCGGCCTGGGGAGAGAGCGTCAACGAACTCGACGTTCTCCGCACCGTCCTGGAGGACCTGCCGGTGGCGGTTTTCGTTCGCGACGACAAGCACCGCCTGGTCTATGCCAACAAATATTATGAGACCTTCAGCGGCCGCGCCCGCTCCGAGTATCTGGGAATGACCGAACACGAAATGTTCGGGCCGGAAGGTGCTGAGGCGATCTACCAGGAAAACCTGCTGGCGCTCAGGGACGGCATTTCGGTGGAACTCGAGAGCGAGATGCCGAGCAATAGCGGCCATGTTTATCCCGTCATCTCGCGCGTCAACCGCGTCATCACGGCGGACGGGCGGACCTATGTCGTCGGCTCCTTTTCCGACATCTCGCCGCTCAAGGAGCGCGAGAAGGCGCTTATTGAATCGCGCAAGCAGCAAGAAATACTGCATCGGGACATCGAGAGCATTCTGCGTTCGCTGCCGATCGGCGTACTAATTCTCGATAACGACCACCAGATTCTCTACGTCAACGACGAATTCTACAGCATCTGGGAACTGCCGCTCGACGATCGCTTCGACGGCCGCCCGTTCATCGACGTCATCCGCCGTAATGACGAGCTCGGCCGCTACGACGGGACGCAGACGCCGGAAGAGATCTACGCCTTCCGCAAACATCTGTTCGAAGCCGAAGAGCCCGAGCCGATCGAGCTTGGCTGGGCGGGCGGCAAATCTGTGATCTTCGACAGCCGCCGCATCTCCAACGACCGCATCCTGCTGACCTATGCCGATATTTCGGCGGTGCGCGAGCGGGAAAAGGAAATCCACGAGACGCGCGCAGCCCTCGAACGGCTCGGCGAAATGATGCGCGACGCGACGCACGCGATGTCGCAGGGTCTTGCCATCGTCCAGGACGGCATCATCAAGATGTCCAACGAGGCGATGGCCGACATCCTGCAGATCGCGCCGCACTATATCGAGGCCGGCCAGGGCTGGCTCGGCATGTTCGAATTCTGCGCGGCGCGCGGGGATTTCCACGATGCGGCGGATGAGATCCTGCAGGAGTGGCGGGCGAATATCGCGGCCAGGCAGCCAATTTCCACCGTCTTCCATGTCGGCGGCGAGCGCTGGGTGAATATGGATGCGACCGTCAGCCGGGGACAGCATTGGGTGGCGCTGTTCACCGATGTCACCGAACTCAAGAGCCGCGAGGAGGAACTGCGCCAGCTCCTCTCGCGCGCCGAAGCCGCCGACCGCGCCAAGTCCGAATTCCTCGCCAATATGAGCCACGAAATCCGCACGCCGATGAACGGTGTGCTCGGCATGGCGGAGCTGCTGGCCAAGACCAATCTCGATACGCGCCAGAAGACCTTCATCGATATCATCGTCAAGTCGGGCAATGCGCTGCTGACGATTATCAACGACATCCTCGATTTCTCGAAGATCGATGCCGGGCAGATGAAACTGCGCAAAGCCGCCTTCGATATCACCGAAGCGGTGGAGGATGTGGCGACACTCCTCTCCTCGCATGCCGCCGAGAAGAATATCGAGCTCCTGGTGCGGGCAGCACCGGACCTGCCGGCCGCGGTGATCGGAGACGCCGGGCGTTTCCGCCAGATCGTCACCAATCTCGTCGGCAACGCCGTCAAGTTCACCGAGCGCGGCCATGTCTTCGTCGATGTCGGCTTCGAAACGATCGCTGGCGGGGAGATCATGGCGATCATCCGCATCGAAGATACCGGTATTGGCATTCCCCGAGAAAAGCTCGACTCGGTCTTCGACAAGTTTTCGCAGGTCGACACCTCGTCGACCCGCCGGCATGAGGGAACGGGGCTCGGCCTTGCGATCACTGCCGGCCTCGTCGATCTCTTCGGCGGCTATATCAATGTCGAGAGCGAATGGGGCAGGGGCTCGGTCTTCACCGTCAACCTGCCTTTTGCGGTGACGGCCGCCCGCCTAGAACCGAAGCCGCTGCCGATCAATGTGCAGGGCGCGCGCATCCTCGTCGTCGACGACAATGAAGTGAATCGGCGCATCCTGACGGAGCAGCTCTCACTCTGGGGCTTCGACGGAGTGGCTGCCGAGGGTGGCGGCACCGGTCTGGCGATCCTCGAGGCGGCGGCCGATCTCGGTGTCACCGTCGACGCCGTCGTGCTCGATTATCACATGCCCGACATGAACGGCGCCGACGTCGCGCGCCGGCTGCGCGCCGATCCCCGCTTCGTCGAGCTGCCGATCATCTTCCTCACGTCGATGGATATCTCGGGCACGGAAAAGGAATTCGCAGCGCTGAACGGCCATGCGCATCTGATGAAGCCGGCACGCGCCAATGTGCTGCGCAACACTGTCGTCGAGGTCGTCCGCGCCCGCCGGGTCAAACAGGCCTCGGAAGCCGAGATCGCCCGGCTGCGGGCGGAAGCGGCCGTGCCGGCGCCTGCGCTTGCAACTGCAACTGTGCCCGATCCGCAAAAGCGGGCGGCCGAATTCGTCGACGTGCTGGTTGCCGAAGACAACGAGGTCAACCAGATCGTCTTTACCCAGATCCTGCAGTCGACGGGGCTTTCCTTCCTGGTCGTCAACAATGGGCAGGAGGCGGTCGCCGCCTGGGAAAGCCACACGCCGCGCATCATCATGATGGACGTCTCGATGCCCGTCATGAACGGCCATGAAGCGACCCGGACGATCCGCGAGAGGGAAAAGGGGCAGGGCCACCGGGTGCCGGTCATCGGCGTCACCGCCCATGCGCTCGAAAGCGACCGCGAAGCCTGCCTCGACGCCGGCATGGACGATTACATGTCGAAGCCGATCAGCCCGGAACTGTTAGAAGAGAAGATCCGGCAATGGCTCGGCAAGGATGAACTGCAGCCGGAGCGCACCAGCTACTGATCGCCATCCAATGGCAGTCGCAGGATTTACCGGGCGGGCACCTTGGTGCCGCAGAGCATTTCGCGCTTGCCGGCGAAGCCCGTGCGGCGTTCCACGGCAAAGCCGGCGGCGATGAGGTTGCGGCGCACGAAGCCGGCCGCGGCGTAAGTTGCGAAGGTGCCGCCGGCCACGGTCTTTTCGTTAACCTCACGCATCAGTTCTTCCGACCACATGTCGCCGTTGCGCGAGGGCGCGAAACCGTCGAGATACCAGGCGTCGAAGCCGGGTTTTGCCGCGGCGACGCCGTCGAGTGCCGCGCTGCAGACGACGCTGAGCCGCGTCTGGGCATCGAGATCGAGCGAGACGGTTCCGGCAGGCGTTTGCGGCCAGGCCGCCGTCAGCGCCTCGCGTTCCGCATCGATCTCCGGCCAGTGCGAGAGCGCCCGGCCGATCTCTTCGCCGCGCATCGGATGAAGTTCGAAGGAGATGAAATGAAGGTGCTGGCCGTGTTCACGGTGAAGCTTCCATTGCCGCCAGGTCTCGGCGAAGTTCAAGCCGGTGCCGAAGCCAAGTTCGCCGATGACAAAATCCCGCCGGCCGTTCCAACGCTCCGGCAGGCCGTTGCCGGCGAGGAAGACATGGCCGCATTCCAGACGGCCATCGGTCTGGCAATAAAAATGATCGCCAAAGGCGGTGGAATAGGGCATATCGCCGTCGCGCCATTCGAGCGGCTGCGGCGCGCCCGCGCCAATCTGATCGGGATTCACGTCTCTCATGGAAAAAGCCGATAGTCCTGCACCGGCGTCCGGTCAATCTTCTTGCGACTTGCTGATCGTCGGCGGCGGCATCATGGGTCTCTGGGCGGCCATTCATGCCGGACGCTGCGGCATGAGCACCATCCTCGCCGACGCCGGTAGATTGGGCGGAGGCGCGAGCGGCGGCCTGCTCGGCGCGCTGATGCCGCATATGCCGGACCGGTGGTCGGAGAAAAAGCAATTCCAGTTCGATGCGCTGGTCTCGCTCGAAACCGAAATCACCGCGCTGGAAGCCGAAACCGGGCTTTCGACCGGCTACAACAGGTCCGGGCGGCTGATCCCGTTGCCGCAACCGCATCTCAACCGCATCGCCCGCGGCCATTCCGAAGATGCCGAGCGCCACTGGCGGGCTGGCGAGCGCTGCTTCCACTGGCATGTGCTCGACAGGCCTGATGTCGAGGACTGGGTCGAGGCCTCTGCCGGCGAGAGCGGTTTCGTGCACGATACGCTCGCCGCCCGTGTTGCGCCCCGCTCGTTGATCTCAGCTCTGGTCGCCTTCCTGCGGCGGGCAAGACAGGTGCGCATCATGGAAAATGCCGCTGTCGCCGATCTCAATCCCGATCGCGGGTCGGCCGAGATCGGCGGCGAAATCATCACGTTCGGCCGCTGCATCCTGGCCGCCGGCTATCAGTCCTTTCCCGTGCTGCAGGGGCTGACGCCGGGCTTGAGGCAGCCGCTCGGCCGGCCGGTGAAAGGGCAGGCGGCGCTGTTGAAAGCAGATGTCGACCCGGCGTTACCGACGATCTTCCTCGATGGACTCTATGTCGTCGCGCATGAGGGCGGGCATGCGGCGATCGGCAGCACCAGCGAGAACCGTTTCGACGCCCCCCTCTCGACCGATGCCCAGCTCGACGCTTTGATCGAGGCGGCGCGGGCGATCGTGCCGGCGCTCCGCAGCGCCCCTGTGATCGAACGTTGGGCGGGGCTTCGCCCGAAAGCCATCGACCGCGATCCAATGATCGGCCGCCACCCCATCCATCCCCGACTGATCGCACTGACCGGCGGTTTCAAGGTCAGCTTCGGGCTGGCTCATCGGCTGGCGGAGGCTGCGGTTTGTATCGCAGGCGATAGAGATTGCGAATTTCCGCTGCCGGAAAGCTTCGCGATTTCAAGCCACATCGCGGTCGCTTCACGTTAAACGTGAATTAGATACAGCTGCGTTTCGTTATTCTGTCATGCAAATCACCTATCTGCTTGCGCATCGGCAGCACCGGATTTTACCGGTGCTCACTTCCTTGATGGAGGAAATTGCATGCGCTATGCCATTTGCTTCACGCCTCCGGCGAGCGATCCCCTGTCGCTCATGGCCGCCAATTGGCTTGGCCGAAACGTGTTTTCGGGCGATATGGTGGAGCCTCCGGCCGTCCGCGGCCTCGGCATCCATGAGATCGCCTTTTATACCGCCGTACCGCGGCGCTATGGTTTTCACGGTGTTTTGAAGGCGCCTTTTCACCTGTCCGCCGACGCATCCGAGTCGCAACTCCTGCGCGATCTCATGCGGTTTGCCGGGACATACGCCCCTTTCCAGATTCCACGTCTCGAAGTCGCCCGGCTCGGCAATTTTTACAGCCTGATGCCGAGCATCCCCTGTGAGCAGATCCAGTATCTGGCTTCGGCGATCGTTCAGCAGTTCGATCGTTTCCGGGCGCCGCTGAGTGAAGCCGATATCGAACGCAGCGATCCCGATGGGTTGTCGGCGGCCCAATTCGCCAATCTGCATCGTTGGGGCAATCCTTACGTGATGGAGGAGTTCCGCTTCCATATGCCGGTGACGGGCCCCCTCAACGCGATCGACATGTCCCGCATCGAGCCAGTGCTGGGAACGATCTTCGAGCCCGTCTTGAGGGAGCCGGTGATGGTTTCGAATGTGGCTTTGATGATCGAGGAGGGCACTGGTGGTCCCTTCCGCGTTCACTCGCTCCACCCGATGGGCAAGGTCAGCGCGCGCAGGATCGCCTGAGCAGATGTCGATCTAAGTGGTTGTGTCGAAAAGAGAAATTCTGCTGTGCAGTTTCCGTCTCGACATTCCGGCTGCGGATGATACCGTTCCTTCGTCTTTTCAGAAGGTGATTTGATGGTATCCGAGACCTACCCGCGCAATCTCGTCGGCTACGGGCGTCAGACGCCCGATCCGAAGTGGCCGGGCGACGCCCGCGTCGCCGTGCAGTTCGTCATCAATTACGAGGAGGGCGGCGAAAGCTGCATCCTCGAAGGCGATCCGGCGTCCGAAAACCTGCTGTCGGAGATCGTCGGCGCGGCCGCCTGGCCGGGGCAGCGCAATCTCAACATGGAATCGATCTATGAATATGGTTCGCGCGCCGGCTTCTGGCGGCTCTGGCGGATGTTCACCGGTCTCAAGGTGCAGGCGACCGTCTACGGTGTGACGCTGGCGATGGCGCGCAATCCCGAAGCCGTCGCCGCCATGAAGGAGGCCGGTTGGGAGATCGCCAGCCACGGTTATCGCTGGCTGGAATACAAGGATTTCCCCGAGGATCTGGAGCGCAAGCACATTCTCGAAGCCGTGCGCCTGCATACCGAACTCACCGGCGAGCGGCCCTTCGGGATGTACCAGGGCAAACCTTCCGACAACACGCTGCGACTGGTGCAGGAAGAGGGCGGTTTCCTTTACTCCTCCGATTCCTACGCCGACGACCTGCCCTACTGGGTGAAAGGCGTCGACGGGAGGCCCTTCCTGATCATCCCCTATACGCTCGAAACCAATGACATGCGTTTCGCCACGCCGCAGGGTTTCAATGCCGGCGACCAGTTCTTTACCTATCTCAAGGATGCTTTCGACACGCTTTATCAGGAAGGCAAGGACGGCAGCCCGAAGATGATGTCGGTCGGCCTGCACTGCCGTCTCGTCGGGCGTCCGGGCCGGGCAGCCGCTCTGAAGCGCTTCGTCGAATATGTACTGAAGCATGACAAGGTCTGGATTCCGCGCCGCATCGAGATCGCCGAGCACTGGCACAAGCATCATCAGCCGGATGCGCTCTAATGCTGTCGCGTGAGGATTTCGTTTCCCGCTTCGGCGGCGTCTTCGAACATTCGCCTTTCATTGCCGAACGCGCCTATGATGCTGGCAGCGTGCCGGAGCCGCTGACGGCATCAGCTGTGCATGCAGCGCTCACCGCCGCCTTCCGTGCGGCAAGCCGTGAGGAGCGTCTCGGCGTGCTGCGTGCCCATCCCGATCTTGCCGGGCGTCTGGCGATAGCGGGTGAACTCACGGAAGACAGCCGGAAGGAGCAGGCCGGTGCCGGTCTCGATCGGCTGAGCCCGGCCGAACATGCCCGCTTCACCGAACTTAATGCGGCCTATGTCGAAAAATACGATTTTCCCTTCATCATCGCCGTCAAAGGGCTCGACAAGGACGACATCCTTTCGGCCTTCGAATTGCGGATCGGCAATGGCCGGGATGAGGAATTCGCGACCGCCACGACACAGGTCGAACGGATCGCGCTGCTGCGCCTGAAATCGATGTTGCCGGAGGGCAAATGAGCGAGCCTCGTGCTATCGACTATCTCAATGAAATGCAGAAGGCGGCAGCCGAAGCGCTCTACTTCGTCGGCGGAATGGATGAGGCGGCCTTCGCCGAGGACAATCTCACCTTCAAGGCGGTCGCCTTCTGCCACTTCACCATAGGCGCGGCCGCGTCCCGACTGCTCGTAACCCATCCGGAATTCGCAACCGAGCATCCCACTCTGCCGTGGACGAAAATCTGCGGAACGGGCAACCGTATCCTGGAGGACGTCTTCGCCCTCGATGCCGCCGACATCTGGGATGCAACCTATCGCACGCTGCCGGAACTTCTCGTCGAGATCGACGCCATTCGTCACTGGCATGCCGAAGGCGAGTGAACCATTGTCTGATTATCTCGACATCCGCCCGCTTACCAGATCGGCTTTCGCCCCTTTCGGTGAGGTGATCGAAGCCGATCCAGCCTCGATGCGGCTCATCAATGGCGGCACGACCGAGCGCTTCCATGCACTGGCCGCGGCGGAGGCGGCGGGCGAGGGAGCGCGCGTCATCATCAATCTCTTTCGCGGCCAGCCGCGCAGCTTCCCCTATGACGTCGACATGATGGAGCGCCATCCCTTCGGCAGTCAGAGTTTCTCGCCGATTTCCGGCCGGCCCTTCCTCGTCGTTGTCTCCGAGGACGAGGGCGGACGTCCGGGAAAGCCGCAGGTGTTTTTCGCGCGAGGGGACCAGGGCGTGAACTACCGCCGCAATGTCTGGCATCATCCGCTGATGGCACTCGGCCAGACCTCCGATTTCCTGGTCGTCGACCGCGACGGCCCTGGCAATAATCTGGAGGAATTCTTCTTCGAAACCCCCTATGTCATCAAAGAGCCAGCCCCATGACCGGACTGACGACACATGTTCTCGACACCGCCCTCGGCACGCCGGCCAAGGGGCTCAGGATCGATCTTTTCCAGCTCGACGGCGAGATTCGCAGACATCTGAAAACGGTTGAGACCAATGCGGACGGCCGGGTCGATGGTGGCCCGATCCTTGCCGGCGAAAATTTTCACGTCGGCACCTACGAGTTGGTCTTCCACGCCGGCGAGTATCTCAGGGCCTGCGGCACGCCGTTGCCGCATCCGGCCTTCCTCGATCTGGTGCCGATCCGCTTCGGTATTGCCGATGTCACGGCGCATTACCATGTACCGCTCCTGCTTTCGCCTTACGGCTATTCAACCTATCGCGGCAGCTAAATGAAGTTTGCTGCGATCGCTGATATTCACGGTAACCATATGGCGCTCGAGGCGGTGCTTGCGGATATCCGGGCTCAGGGCATCGAGGAAGTCGTCAATCTTGGCGACTTCTTCAGCGGGCCGCTGGAGGCTGGACGGACGGCCGATATGCTGATTCCGCTCGGGCTGACCTCTGTTCGCGGCAATCATGATCGCTATCTGATCGAGCAGGATTCGGCAGCCATGCATGTCTCGGATGCCGCCGCCCACCGGCAGCTGACGCCGTCCCATCTCGATTGGCTGCGGGGTCTGCCGTTCGATGCCGTCTATCGCGGCGAGGCCTATCTCTGCCACGCGACGCCGAAAGACGACAATCTCTACTGGCTGGACTCCGTTTCGCCGGAGGGGCACGTCTTCCTGAAGCCGATCGAAGCGATCGAGGCGCTCGCCGAAGGCATCGACCTGCCGCTGATCCTCTGCGGCCACAGTCACATTCCCCGTGTCGTCCGACTCTCGGACGGCCGGCTGATCGTCAATCCCGGCAGCGTCGGCTGCCCTGCCTATGACGACGTGCTGCCCAATTATCACAAGGTCGAAGCGGGCCATCCGCTGGCGAGCTATGCCATTCTGGAAAAGACCGCGGCCGGATGGATGTGGCAGTTCCGAGCCGTCGCCTATGACCACATGGCGATGTCGGCACTGGCCGCCGAAAGGGGCCGTGCCGACTGGGCGAGCGCGCTGGCGACAGGCTGGGTGCGATAGCTCGAACCTGCCTGCGTTGGATTATTCCTTCTTCGGCGCCTGAGGGGCCATCGGCGTTGCCGGGGCTGCGGCCGATGCTGCCGGCTTTGCCGAAGCCGTGGCCGGGATTGCAGGCCTTGCCGGAGGTGCAGCCGGCTTTGCCGGTTTTGCGCCATCGAGATTGCCAAGGAGGGATGAAATGGCGTTATCGCCGTCGAAGCCGGCTTCCTTCAACAATTTGTCGAGGATCGGCTTGTTGGCCTGATAGGAGAGCAACTGGCCGGCCAGCCCGTCGCCGAGACCGATGCCGCTTTCACCGTTCGCGCCGTTTCCGCGGCCGAGCATGCCGCCGGTGTCGAAGATGCGGATATCGGAGATCTTCTCGATCGGCTTGACCGCCTCGGCGAGGGCCTCGGGAATGATGCGGATACGCTCACGGGTGATCTCGAACTCGATGATGGTCTGGCTGAGCTTGTTGCGGGCCTCGTTGAGAAGCGCCTCGCTTTCAGCCTGAGCCCGGCCGGTTTCGAGGATACCCTTGGCCTTGATGATCGCCGCATCGGCTTCCGCGGTCGCAAGCGTCTTGATGGCTTCCGCCTGATCGATCGCGGCCTGTTTCTCGGCCTCCGCGCCGACGGTGACGGCGGTGGCTTCGGTTTCGGCGGTTTTACGCGCGTCAATCACGGCGATCTGCTTTTCGCGTTCGGCAATTTCGATCGCCTTGGCGGTGCCGACCTTTTCCTCGGCCGCGATCGCCCGGGCGCGGGCCATTTCGGCAGTCGCCTTTGCCTCGGATTCTTCGCGGCTCTTGTTGGCGACGGCGATGGCGCTTTCCTGGGCCACGATCTGAAGATCGCGTTTCGCCTCGGTGTCGCGCTGCTGGACGGCGCGGGCGGCATCGATGTTTGCACTTTCGCGGGCCTGCTTGGCGGCTGCCTCGCGCTCGGCGATCGCCTGTTCGGAGGCGATGCGGGCCTCCTCCTCGGCACGTTTTGCCGCCTGCTCCTGCTGGGCGGTCTCGGCGCGGGTCGCGGCGGATTTGTTGGCGATATCGCGTTCCTGATTGAGCTCGGCTTCGCGCTTCGTCCGCTCGATCGCCAGTGATTGCTGGCGGGCCTCCAGATCCTTCTGGGCGATGGCGACTTCGGTGTCGCGAACGATTTCGTTTCGCTCCTTCTTGCGGCCCTCGGTGATGCGGGTCAGCGCCGCAAGACCCTGGGCGTCGAAGAAGTTATTGGCGTTGAAATGTTTGATGTCGGTCTGGTCGAGGCGCGTGAGCGACACGGATTCGAGCTCGAGACCATTCGATTGGAGGTCGGCGCCGACGGCTTCCTGCACTGCCTTGACGAAATCCATGCGCTGTTCCTGCAGCGCGTCGAGGTTCATGGTCGCGGCCACCGAGCGAAGGCCGTCGACGAATTTGGCTTCGATCAGGATGCGCAGCGCCTCGGCGTCATTGGTGCGGCTGCCGAGCGTCTGGGCGGCAAGCGCGATCGAGGAGGCGTCGGGCTTCACGCGCACATAAAATTCGGCGCCGATATCGACGCGCATGCGGTCTTTGGTGATCAGCGCATCGCCTTCGCCGCGGCGGACTTCGAGGCGCAGCGTCTTGAGGTTCACCCGGGCGATCGAGTGGAAGATCGGCAGAACGACGGAACCGCCGTCGAGCACGACCTTCTGGCCGCCGAGGCCGGTGCGCACATAGGCCTCATCGCGGCTGGAGCGCGTATAGAGAGAGGCGAGGACAAAACCGATGCCGAAGATCAGAACGATGCCGATACCGGCCGGTAGAATAATGTCATACATCATGGCTGCTCCCTGAAAGATTGATTGTCCGCTCCGGCGGCATCCGCCAGTGCAGGAATGGCGATAAATACATCTGCCTTGCGATCGACGAGGAGAACCTCGGTGCCGACCTTCAGAGGGCCCTGGTCTCTAGCGGCCTTGGCTCTCAGCACGTGCCAGTTTCCATGTTGGTCTTTGACGCGGACGCGCCCCGGCAGTCCCTGGTCGAGCGGGCCGAGCGATACTTCGGCGGTCCGGCCGATCAACGTGTCGAGATCGACTGCATAGGTCTCGTCGTGCGGCACGATCCGCGCCACTGTTCTGCTCGACGCCCTGACCATGGGGACGGCGATCAGGATGGCGGGAATGGCGGCGACGGCGGCGGGTAACGGCGCCCAGAAGGCGTTGGCGACGGCCTGTATGGCAAAGCCCGTCATGGCGAAGAAGCCGAGCGCCAGCATGATGAGGATGAGCAGGGGAACGCCGCCGACATTGAGCCAGGAGAGATAGCCCGAAAATCCGTCATGGCCATGGAAATCCGGTTTTCCCAGAAATTCCATGATCGAAAAACCCATGAGGGTCGCAAGCATCTCGATTGCGGTCAGGCCTGCGAGCACGGCGGCGGCGATGGCGAAGGGAGCACATTCGGGGGCGAAGAGAAGTGCCATCGGCGTTACCGGTTATCCGCCTTGAAGCGTGCGAGGCGCGCCTCGATCGCCTGTTCGCGGTGCAGCCGGTCAAGTTCGTCCAGTTCGGAACTATGGCCATGGTCGCCTGAAGGAACGCCGGTCAGCCGCGAGACCGCCGCCGCAGCCCGGGCAGCATCGGCGCCCGGCGCGGGCCGGCTGTGACCGGGCGCGGCGTCTTCGGGATGCCTGGCGATGCTGCGCTTGAAATCGGCAAGGCGGGCGTCGGCCTCGCGGCGCGTGGCTAGCACGGCCTGCAGGGCTTTCTGACCTTCGTCCAGTTGTTGCCTGGCATCGGCCAGCGCCTTGTCGAGCGCCGCGATCTGGGATTCGAGATCGATCTGGCGGGCGACGCCGGCCTTTGCGAGGTCGTCGCGCCCGGAGGAGACGGCGAGGCGAATCTTCTCATCGAGCGCACTCATGTCTTCGACGATTTCGTCGCGGCGGCTCTGGATGCGGTATTCCTCGGCGCGCGCCTTACCGAGATCGGTGCGGGCCTCGTCCGCTGCCGCATCGATCTCGCGGATCGCCTGTTCGATGACCGCGATCTTGTTGACGCCTTCCGCCTTGTCGATCGCCGCATTAGCGATGCCCGCGATCAGGCGGCCCATGCGTGAAAGAATGCCTTCATTCGTCATGTTTTCCTCCATCCGTGCGGAATTCGGCGTGACGCCGATGTGAATCTCGTAGTGATCGGGGCCGGCAACGAGATAGGCCGGAAAAATGCTCTCCCATCCCCTGGAATAACCGGCGACGTCGAAGGGCACGGCAACGCGCCCATGCACCGTAGCGACGGTCAGGTCCGCAGGTCCTTTGATGGCGAAAAGCTTGTCGTCGAGCGGCATCTGCGGCGGATCGGCGATCACGCCGCGATTGGCGGCGAAATCGCGAAGCCCGAGCGTCACCAGCCGTGCCGGCAGGCCCGTCTGTTCGCGGACGGTTTCATAGGCAAGCTCATGCAGGACGACGAGATTGGCGCCCGCCTTGTCGTCGATGATTTCGGCGAGGATGTCGATCATCCTGCGATAGGCGGCAATGGTGTCATCCAGCGCCTGCCGGGCCTGGTCATCAGGCGCCAGCGTGTAGCGCAGCAGCGATGGGTGAGATGTCTTACCTGTGTTCGCCATAACATAAAACATAAAGCACCGCTTTTGTGCTTTCAAGAGGTGGCGCTAAAAATACAACCTTCTTTTGCTATGTAGTCACCCGGGAGAGAGGCTTGGAAGAAGCGCTTGCGAAGCAACTCGAAAGAAACAGTGTTCGACGTAGTTTCCGGAATACATTGCCGATGGAAGAACCAGCGGCCGGTCGGCGGTCCGCGCTCTACCGGGCGGCCCTGTGCGCCTCACGAACACCGGCGCCGATACGGTTGATGATGGTCCATACGAGAAGTAGAGCCACCATTGCCCAAAGCCAGAAGGTCCATGCTGCGAACGTACCGCCAACGGTGATAAAGAGGCCGAGGGCGCCGAAAAGCACCGCACGGTCGCTCTTGCCCAGCGGCCCGTCGTAACGCCGGCTTGCCCCGACCGTTTGACCCAGGACGCCGGCAAATTCCGTCAGCGCCGAGAGGAATATGACGGCCATTGCCGGCATCATATCGTTCGGATCGATGAGCGCAAACGGCAGATACAGGGCGGCATCCGATATGACGTCACCGATCTCGTTGAGATAGGCGCCCAAAATGCTCTTCTGCCCATGTTCGCGTGCGAGCATGCCGTCGATGGCATTGAGGCCCATGCGCAGGAGAAACCAAACAGGCACCAAGAGAAAACAACGCGGAAGCGGAGCGATGCTCAGAAAAAGGCCAAGTGCAACCGAGACGGCGGCAGCAACTGAAGTCACTTGATTGGCGGTAATGCCTCGCGCCGCCAGGGAGCGCACCAGAGGGCGGAGAATATCCTGAAATCGGGACTTCAATTGGTAAACGGACATGCTACCTCAGTGGAATTTTGTGGCATGGTAATAGTCTATCGGCTCGGACATGCAGATCGTCGTACTTGTGAGGAAGTCCACGTCATGTCGATCTTCGCAAGGACTTACATTTACAGCTAGACTTTTGCAATAAAAGCAAATCACTGTTGCCGCCAATGGTTGCAACCCATCCATTAATCAGAATTGGAGAAGACCGTGCTGCAAACTGCCGATCGTGAGCAACCGTCCTCGACGGTCAGATCAATGCGTGAATCCGAATTTGTCTCGCATGACGGAGCTCGACTGTTTTATCGGACGTGGCCCGCGACCGCCGCTGTAGCGAAGGGCGCGATCATTCTTCTCCATCGCGGCCACGAGCATAGCGGCCGCGTCGCCCATCTCACCACGGAGCTCGGCCTTGGTGATTTCGCCTTCTACGCCTGGGATGCACGCGGCCACGGGCGTTCACCGGGAGCGCGCGGCTATTCGCCATCCTTTGCCGCCTCGGTGCGAGATCTCGATTACTTCGTCCGCCATGTCAGCGAGACCAGCGGTACTTCAGTCGAAGACATCGCCGTCATTGCGCAGAGCGTCGGCGCGGTGCTGGCCAGCACCTGGGTGCACGACTATGCGCCGCCGATCCGTGCGCTGGTGCTGGCCTCACCGGCCTTCAGCGTCAAGCTCTACGTGCCGTTTGCGAGGGAAGGCATTGCGCTCTGGGAAAAGCTCAAAGGGACATTCTTCGTCAATTCCTATGTCAAGGCGAGGTTTCTGACGCATGATCCCGAACGAATCGCCTCTTATGAAGCGGACCCAATGATCACCCGGCCGATTGCCTCCAACATTCTGGTGCAGCTCTATGAGGCGGCAGCCCGCGTCGTCAGCGACGCCCGCGCCATCACCGTTCCGACCCAGTTGCTGATCTCCGGCAGCGACTGGGTGGTGCGACACGCGCCGCAGCACCGGTTTTACGAAAACCTCGGCAGCCGCATCAAGGAACGGCATGTGCTTGCCGGCTTCTACCACGACACGCTTGGCGAAAAGGACCGCGCGATTGCGCTCGCCGAGATCCGCCGTTTTATCGATGCGCGTTTCGCCGAGCCCCGGACGCCCGCCGACCTTCGCACCGCCCATATCCAGGGCTATACCAAGGACGAGGCCGACCGGCTGGCGAGCCCGCTGGACGCCACATCCCCACGCGGCGTCTACTGGGCGCTCAGCCGCCTCAACATCAGGCTCGGCGCGCTGGTCTCCGAAGGCATAAGGACCGGGGTCAAGACCGGTTTCGATTCCGGCTCGACGCTCGATTACGTCTACGAGCACGAGCCGCGGGGGCTCGGTCCCGGCGGGCGGTTGATCGACAAGATGTTCCTCGAGGCGATCGGCTGGCGCGGCATCAGGCAGCGCAAGCTGCATTTGCAGGAACTGATCGATCAGGGGCTGCAGCGTCTGAAAGCAGCCGGCCGCAGTACCCATATGCTCGACATCGCGGCCGGGCACGGCCGTTACGTCCTCGATGCGATCGAGACGGCTGCCGTGCGTCCCGATAGCGCGCGGCTGCAGGATTATTCCCCGATCAATGTCGAGGCCGGCCGCAACAGCATTGCCGCGCGTGGGCTTGGTGATTTCGTGAGCTTCCGCCAGCAGGATGCCTTCGACGGCGAGGGCTTGGCTGCAATCGTGCCGGCTCCGGATCTGGCGATCGTCTCCGGCCTATATGAACTCTTTTCCGACAATGCGATGATCGCCGCTTCGCTCGACGGGATCGCGCGCGCGATGCGGCCCGGTGGCCTGCTCGTCTACACCAACCAGCCATGGCATCCGCAACTGGAGATGATCGCCCGCGCGCTCACCTCCCACCGCGGCGGCCAGGCGTGGGTGATGCGGCGGCGCACGCAAGAGGAAATGGACCAGCTGGTCGCCGCGGCCGGTTTCCGCAAGATCGAACAGCGTATCGACCAGTGGGGCATTTTCACCGTCTCGCTGGCCGAGAGAGTTTGAGGGCAAAGCGTTGGGGCAGGCACGTTCTCCTCTTTCGCAGACCGCACCGGTCCTGAAGCGGGCGATGCTCTGGCTCGCCTTCCTGGCGCCGTTCTTCTATCTGAGCTATGGCGGCGCCAACTGGCTGGCGTCGCAACGCGCTCATGTGCCGAACATCGCCTTCGCATGGGAAAGCGCCATTCCGTTCTTCGGATGGACGATCATTCCATATTGGTCGATCAATCTGTTCTACGGGCTCTGCCTGTTCATCAACACGACGCCGCGCGACGTGGATAGGCTCGCGAGGCGTTATCTAACGACCCAGTTGATCGCGGTCGCTTGCTTTATCGCATTTCCGCTCGAAGCAATCTTCGTGCGGCCGGCAACGAGCGGCCTGCCCGGTTTCATGTTCGCCGTCCTCGGCGGCTTCGACAAGCCGTTCAACCAGGCGCCGTCGCTGCATATCGCGCTGCTGGTGGTGATCTGGGATCATCTGCGCGGCTGGCTGCCGCGGAGGCTGCGGCTTCTCTGGCATTTCTGGTGCTTCCTCATCGGCGCCTCCGTGCTGACGACGTGGCAGCATCACGTCATGGACATACCGACGGGCGTGCTGCTCGGCCTGCTTGCCATCTGGCTTTTCCCGCGCAATGCGGTTTCCCCTCTCGCCAATTTCGCTTTGAGCGGCGATCCGAAGTCGCGCCGACTCGGCATCTACTATCTGTGCGGCGCCGTGGCGTTTCTCGGCCTTGCAGCGCTCTTTACTCCTCTGTCGGCGGCAGCACTTCTGTTGCTCTGGCCGGCCGTTGCGCTGGCGATCGTCGCGGTCGGATATTTCGGCGCCGGTCCGCAAATATTCCTGAAACGCGCCGATGGCCGAGCCGCACTGACCAGCCGCTGGCTGTTGGCACCCTACCGGCTCGGCGCTATCATCAACGTTTGGCTCTGGACCCGGAAAATGCCGTCATCCGTGGTGATCGCTGACGGCGTCCATCTCGGCCGTTTTCCGCGTCGCCACGAAGCCGACCGTTTTGCCACGGTGATCGACATTACCGGTGAACTTCAGCGCCCAAGCGGGACGCTTGCGCGTTGGTGCAGCTTTCCGACCCTTGATCTTACGGGCCTCGACAAGATTCAAACGCGAGCAGCGGCGGACCTCATCGAGATCGCGCGTCATCAGGGGCCGGTCCTCGTCTGCTGTGCGCTCGGTTTCCAGCGGAGCGCCGGCGTCATCGTGCATTGGCTGCTCATCAGCCGACGTTGTGAAAATCCAGCCGAAGCGCTGCGGCTGATCGAACGGGCGGGGCGGCGTGTTCATCTGCCCGAAGAAAGCATCCATGCGGTGACGGAGGGCTTGCAATGACGCAATGGAATGCCACGGCCTGGGCGGCGGCACGAAGCCTCGGCCGCAATTCGATCGTCTGTGGGCTGACGGCGCTGTTGCCACTGACCGCCGGTCCGATCCTCGCGGGATATCGAGGCTTCACTCCCGCGCTCGGCTGGCTCTTGATGCTCGTTTTCTGCGGGATCGTCCTTGCGCTGGCGATCCATCTCCTCTTCGATGCGCTGTTGTTCCGCCTCGCGTCGAGCCACGAGACAGAGGCTGCAGGTCTTGCCGCTGTCGACGACGTGCTGTCCCGAATGCAGCTTCGCAAGCTTGACGGGGCCGCGCGTGGCCTCGAGAGGCGGATTGCCGGATCGCGCCGCATCGTCTGGCGGCAGCGTTTTGCGCTCGCCATCTATCTCGTGATTTTTGCGATCCTTCTGTTCAATGCGAGCGACGGCCAGGCGCTGCCGACTTCTCTCAGCCTCGCCCTGATATGATCGACGCGTTTACGTCGTTGATGTCGCGCTTGCCGCAGAGCGCCATGGTGATGTCCATCTCCTTGCGAATGATGTCGAGCGCCAGCGTGACGCCGTCCTTGCCCATGGCGCCGAGCCCATAGAGGAAGGGGCGGCCGATATAAGTGCCCTTCGCGCCGAGCGCCACGGCCTTCAGCACGTCCTGGCCGGAGCGGATGCCGCCGTCGAGATGGACTTCGATGCGATCGCCGACGGCCTCGACGATCGCAGGCAGCATGCTGATCGACGAGGGGGCGCCGTCGAGCTGACGGCCGCCGTGGTTCGAGACGATGATCGCATCGGCGCCGGTATCGGCCGCAGCCTTCGCGTCTTCCGGATCGAGGATCCCCTTGATGATCAGCGGGCCGCCCCATTGCTCCTTGATCCAGGCGATATCAGCCCAGGACAGCCGCGGGTCGAATTGCTCGTGCGCAAACTTGGGCACGGAGGCGACATTGGCAACGTTCTTTGCATGGCCGACGATATTGCCGAAGTATCGGCGTTTCGTCTGCAGCATATCAAGGCACCAAGAAGGCCGGGTTGCCATCTGCCAGATATGTTTCGCGGTCAATTTCGGCGGGGCCGAGAGACCGTTGCGCAGGTCCTTATGGCGCTGGCCGAGGATCTGCAGGTCGGCCGTCAGCACCAGCGCCGAGCATTTCGCCGCCTTGGCGCGGCGGATGAGGTCGAGGACAAAATCCTTGTCCCTCATCACATAGAGCTGGAACCAGAAGGGACGCGTCGTCACTGAGGCGACGTCCTCGATCGAGCAGATGCTCATCGTCGAAAGCGTGAAGGGAACGCCGAATTCTTCCGCCGCGCGCGCCGCCAGCATTTCGCCATCGGCATGCTGCATCCCGGTCATGCCGGTCGGCGCAAGAGCAACCGGCATGGACACTTTCTGGCCGATCATCGTCGTTTCGAGCGTGCGGTTGGTCATGTCCACCAGCACGCGCTGGCGCAGCTTGATCTCACCGAAATCGCTCTCATTCGCCCGATAGGTGGATTCCGTCCAGGCTCCCGAATCCGCATAATCGAAAAACATTTTAGGCACGCGGCGCTGCGCGAGCTTTTTCAGATCGGCGATGGTGAGCGGAGTGGCCATGAATGGAACCCTTCACATCTGAACGCGGCTATCGTCCGTAGCATGAAATTCGCATGAGTTTATGGGGAATCTGCCGTGTCAGGCTTGGGAGCAACAGAGGCATCATCGAAGCACCGCTTTCAAAGCGACGCCCGCCACGTAAGTCTCCGCGATCGACCGGTCGTCACCCATGGTCTGCATGAGGAAGAGTTCTTCGGGCAGGGTCTTCACCGTTTCCATCTTCAGCGCCATGGCCGGGGTCGCGGCCGCGTCGAGGACGACGAGGTCGGCGTCGGTGCCGGGTTCCAGCGTGCCGATTCGGTCGGCGAGCGACAGCGCCTCGGCATTGCCGCGGGTCATCAGATAATAGCTTTCCAGCGGGTTCAACCGTTCGCCGAGCAGCTGCTGAATCTTGTAGGCCTCGTCCATGGTTTTCAGCATCGAATAGCTGGAGCCGCCGCCGATATCGGTGGCGACGCCGATGCGGACCGGTTTTTGGCGCCGCGTCAGCGCCTTCAGTGGAAACAGGCCGGACCCGAGGAAAAGGTTCGAGGTCGGGCAATGGACGGCGACGGCGCCGGCCTCGCTCATGACGTCGGCCTCGCGTTCGGACAGGTGGATGGCGTGGCCAAAGAGGCTTTTCGGCCCGAGCAGGCCGTAGCGGGCGTAGATGTCGGTATAGTCGATCGCCTCGGGATAGAGCTCGCAGGTGAATTTGATCTCGTCGTGGTTTTCCGAAAGGTGCGTCTGGATGTGCAGGTCGGGAAATTCGCGGGCCAGCGCCGAGGTCGCCTCCATCTGCGCCGGCGTCGAGGTGATGGCAAAGCGCGGGGTGATGGCAACGTGGTTGCGGCCTTTGCCGTGCCAGTCCGCTATCACCTGGCGGGTCTCGTCATAACCCATCTCCGGCGTGTCGAGCAGGCCCTGCGGGGCGTTGCGGTCCATCATCACCTTGCCGCCGACCATGCGCATGTTGCGCTTCATCGCCTCGGCGAAAAAGGCGTCAGCCGAGGTCTTGTGCACGGAGCAGTAGGCGACCGCCGTCGTCGTGCCGTGGCGGATCAGTTCATCGTAGAAATGTGTGGCGATCCTTTGCGCATGCGCGCTCTCGACGAAGCGGCATTCCTCCGGGAAAGTATAGGTGTTCAGCCATTCGAGCAGGTTGGCGGCATAGGAGGCGATCACCTGCATCTGCGGAAAATGCAGGTGCATGTCGATGAAGCCGGGCATAATGAGATGCGGGCGGTGGTCGATCTCGGCCGCGCCCTCGGCGGCTTTCGCCTTGACGTCGGCATAGGGGCCGACTGCTGCGATCAGCCCATCCTCGATCAGCAGGCCACCGTCTTCCTCGTAGAGATAACTCTGGCTGTCGGCGAGACTCAGCGGCGCGCGATGGAAAGAGAGGAGGCGGCCGCGGAGAAGTGTCGTCGTCATTGTTTCTTGCCTTCGACTGCGCTTTCGAACCAGGCGACGAGCAGCCTGCGTTCGTCCGGCGTAATATCGGTCACGTTGCCGGGCGGCATGGCATGGCTGCGGCCCGCCTGTATATAGATTTCTCGGGCACGGGCGGCAATTTCTGCGTCGTATTCGAGCATCACGCCCTTCGGCGGCCGCACGACGCCTTCATAGGCGGGCTCGGCGGCATGGCACATGGAACAGCGCGTCGAGACCAGTTGCTTGACGGCCGGAAAATGCGGATTTCCGGCGAATTGCTGGAAGGCGGGCGCGACTGCGGCCGCATCCGTCTCGCCCGTCAGCTGCTTCGGCACGGTCGAAAGCCACATGATCAGGATGAAGAGGATGACGGTGACGATCCATGTCCAGGTCGGGCGGCCTTTCCTCGCGTGGGTGGTGTTGAACCAATGGCGAATGGTGACGCCCATCAGGAAGACCAGCGCCGCAATCACCCAGTTGAACGCCGTGCCGAAGGCCAGCGGATAATGGTTCGACAGCATGAAGAAGATGACGGGCAGCGTCAGGTAGTTGTTGTGCAGCGAGCGCTGCTTGGCGACCTGCCCGTATTTGGGATCGGGCGTACGCCCGGCGATGAGATCGGCGACGACGATCTTCTGGTTCGGGATGATGATCATGAAGACGTTCGCCGACATGATCGTCGCGGTAAAGGCGCCGAGATGCAGGAAGGCGGCGCGGCCGGTGAAAAGCTGTGTATAGCCCCAAGCCATGAAGACCAGCACGACATAGAGCACCGCCATCAGACCCCAGGTATTGCGGCCAAGCGGCGACTTGCAGAGCAGATCGTAGGCGACCCAGCCGAAGGCCAGTGACGCCAGCGAGATCAGGATTGCGACGGACGGCGTGATGTCGAGCACATGCCGGTCGATGAGGAAGAGGTCGGCACCGCCGTAATAGACGATGCAGAGCATGAGAAAGCCGGAGATCCAGGTGAAATAGCTCTCATATTTGAACCAGGTCAGGTGCTCCGGCATTTGCGCGGGCGCCACAAGATATTTCTGGATGTGATAGAAGCCGCCGCCATGGACCTGCCATTCCTCGCCATAAGCGCCAGGCGGCAGATGCGGGCGTTTCACCAGTCCGAGATCGAGCGCGATGAAATAGAAGGACGATCCGATCCAGGCGATCGCGGTGATGACATGGAACCAGCGCGCCGCGAAGGCGAGCCATTCCCATGCTATGGCATATTCATACATCGAATTCCCCTAACTTCCTCCGACTCGCAACATTGCGGAAATTTTGCCGGGGAGGGAAGAGAAGAATGAAGAGCTGCACATGCCTGTCGGTTTTCGTAACGGCGGCAGCCCAAGGGAGCAACGGAATGATCAACGGAACGCACATCGCCGATCTGTCGTCCCGTGCCTAAAAGCTGCCGAGAAGGCCGTGCATTATTACTGTCTCATATTGGATTTGCAAAAATTAGCGGATCTTGAAACTAGGATGCGCGGATACAGTTAGATTTGCAGGCCGCCGGCATGAAATAATAAGAACCGTTGGAATCGGCGGCGCATTCATCGACGGAGAGATGCCCATGCGCAGCATTCTGACGTGTGTGATGATGGCATACGCATCGTTGGCGATGGCTCACGACGCACCTTCGGGGTGGAGTTATGACCCCTATTGTTGCAATGGCGACAGTCATAATGGCGATTGCCAGATGATTCCGTCGAAAAGCGTGGCGGTGACGCCCAACGGATATCGTGTGACGCTGATGCCGGGCGACCACCGGCTGGTGACGCATGCTCACGTCTTTCTGCTGCCGATGACGAAGGCGATGCAGTCCGGCGACGGTGATTATCACCTCTGTCTGTTCCCCAACGAGAACACGCCGCGTTGCTTCTACGCGCCGGAAATGGGATTTTGAAGTCGACCGTAGCAAAGCCCGGTTCGGCGTGACTGGCCCTGATGTGTTGCCGGATTAGTTTCCGGTGGATTTCATCTCCTCCAGGATCCAATTGCGGAAGGCCTTGATCTTCGGCACGTTGCGGCGATTTTCAGGATAGGCGAGCCAGTAGGCTTTGCCGTCGCTGCGGGTCAGTTCGAAAGGCTGATAGAGCCGGCCGAGTGCGATTTCGGCCGCGTAGAAGGCCGGATGGAGGATGGCGACTCCGTGACCGGCGATCGCCGCATCGGCTTCCACCGCCTGCGAGCCGAGCTGGTTGCGCGGGCGCCGGTCGAGATCCGTGTCCGTGACGCCGGCTGCCTCGAACCATTGTTTCCACCAAATGTCCCCGGCGTCGAAGAGGTCGAATTTCAGGAGATCGCGCGGCTCCTTGATACCGCCCGCCGATTCCGCCAGTTTCGGGCTCAGCATCGGAGTGAATTCAAGTCCCATCAGCCGGTGCAGCGTCAGCCCCGGCCAGTTGCCGTCGCCCCAGCGGATGCCGACGTCGATCTGCTCGCGAGCGAAGTCGATGATGTCGGAGGTCGCCTGAAACCGAACCGCGATCGCCGGATGCTTCAAATGGAAGGAGCCGAGGCGCGGCGCCAGCCATTTCGACGCGAAAGTATGGGTCGAACTGATGGCGAGCGTGCCTTCGACGCTGTCGCGCGCCGTCGCCATGGCGTCATGCAGCATGGCGAAGGCTTCAGTCACCTTCGGCGCCAGCCGCTCGCCGGTCTCCGTCAGCGCGATCTGGCGCGGGCGGCGCAGGAAGAGCGGCTCGCCGACATTCTCCTCCAGCAATTTGACCTGATAGCTGACGGCCGTCTGCGTCATGCCAAGTTCGTCGCCCGCCTTGGTGAAACTGCCGAGCCGGGCGGCGGCCTCGAAGACGCGCAACGCATTCAGCGGGAACTGTTTCGAGAGTTTCATGGATAAGTTCTCTTGATGCAGGCAGACAGTCGTTCGATTGGAATTGCAGCATTTTTAGCGGCAGACTGCAACTCATACCATCAATCTGATGAGGTGACGTCATGGATTGCCACGCTATCGAAGAGAGCCGGCCGCAGCAGATCAGTGTTTTCCTGCGCCTTGCCGGCTGGTTGTCAGGCAGCGCGAACCGGCTCCGCCGTCTGCCGAGGCTCGACCTTTCCGCGACGCCGGACCGCGTCAAGCGCGACCTCGGTTTTCTCGACGGGCGTGATCCCTATTACGAGGACGAGCGCATGCTGTAGGTCGCGAGCGCGATCAGGATCTCGGCGGCGGTCATCGCGGCGATCACTTCCGGGCGCTTGTCGCTGACCGCGGAGCCGCCGATTGGCAGCGTCAGCCGCTCCATCCAGCCGCGCTCGCCGCCGCCTTCGCGCGAAAGCCAGCTTGCGAAGGTGGCGCGTTTGGTCGCGGAACCGATCATGCCGGTATAGGCGAGGTCGGTTCTCGCAAGCGCCTCGCGGGCGATGAGGAAATCAAGCGCGTGGTCATGGGTCAGGATGACCACCGCGCCGCCGGCGGGAATATCTTTCACCAACGCTTCCGGCATTGGCACGAGCCGGGCCCTGGTTTCATCCGGCAGGTTGGCGAGTTCTTGCTGTCTCGTTTCGACGACCGTCACCGACAGCGGCAGCGGCGCAAGGGCTGCCGCCAGCGCTCGGCCGACATGGCCGGCGCCGAAGAGAAAGACCTCCGGCAGGCGCTCGCCGGCAAGCCTTGCCTCGAGCTCGTCCGTCAGCGTCTTCGTCAGCCGCCGAAACCGCAGTTGCGTGCGCCCGCCGCAGCACTGGCCGATTTCTGGGCCGAGCGGGATGTCCATGGTAAGGGCTCCGCCGGTTCCAGCCAGCATCTCACGTGCATTTGCGATTGCCATGAACTCGAACTGGCCGCCGCCGATGGTGCTCCACAATGCGGTTGGCGAGACGAGCATGAAGGCGCCGGCCTCGCGCGGGGTGGAGCCTTGCGTGCCGGTGATGTCGACGAGGACGCTCTCTGGGTGGGCGGCGAGGAAGGTGTGGAGGTCGGTCATGGGAAGACAACCGATGGGTATGTGGCTGCTGCACCCGCTCTCCGCCGGTCCTGCCCATACAACAAATCAGCCGGACGCATCCTACACCCGCTTCATCCGCTCCACCGCCATCAGCACCCGCTCCGGCGTCGCCGGGGCGTCCAGCCTCGGGCAGACCTTGTAATCCGCGACGCTCGCCACGGCCATCGACAGGGCTTCCAGCACCGAGATCGCCAGCATGAAGGGCGGTTCGCCGACCGCCTTGGAGCGGCCGATCGTGGCCTCGGCGTTCTCCGACCATTCGGCAAGCCGCACGTTGAAGATTTTCGGACGGTCGGAGGCGAGCGGGATCTTGTAGGTCGATGGGGCATGGGTGCGCAGCCGGCCCTTGTCGTCCCACCAAAGCTCTTCCGTCGTCAGCCAGCCCAAGCCTTGCACGAAGGCCCCTTCGACCTGACCGAGGTCGATCGCCGGGTTCAGCGAGCGGCCGACATCGTGGAGGATGTCGGTGCGGTCGAGCAGATATTCGCCGGTCAGCGTATCGATCGAGACCTCGGTGCAGGCGGCGCCATAGGCGAAATAATAGAAGGGCGTCCCGCGCCCAGCCTTGCGGTCCCAGTGGATCTTCGGCGTCTTGTAGAAGCCGGCCGCGGAAAGCTGGACACGGGCGAAATAGGCCTGCTTGATGAAATCGGGGAAGGAGATCTCGATCTCGCCGACGCGCACGCGGTTCGGCAGGAAAACGACGTCGGAAGGCGCCACCTCCCATTTTTCGGCGGCAAAGGCCACCAGACGTTCCTTGATCTGGCGGGCGGCATCAAAGGCCGCCATGCCGTTCAGGTCCGAGCCGGAAGAGGCGGCGGTGGCCGAGGTATTCGGCACCTTGCCCGTCGTCGTCGCGGTGATTTTCACCCTAGAGATATCGACCTGGAAACTGTCGGCCAGCACCTGCGCCACCTTCGTGTAAAGGCCCTGGCCCATTTCGGTGCCGCCGTGGTTCAGGTGGATCGAGCCGTCCTGATAGATATGGACGAGGGCGCCGGCCTGATTGAAGGCGGTCATGGTGAAGGAGATGCCGAATTTGACCGGCGTCAGGGCGATGCCTTTTCTGATATAGCGGCTGTCGCGATTGAAGGCGATGATGGCGTTGCGCCGCGCCCGGTAGTCGGCCGTTTCCTCCAGCTCCTCGATGACACGGGCGATGATGTTGTCCTCGACCTCCTGATGGTAGGGCGTAAGGGTCCGTCCGGAGCCCGGTTGGCCGTAGAAATTCAGCTTACGGATATCGAGCGGATCCTTGCCGAGGGCATAGGCGATCTCCTCGATGATGCGCTCGGCACCCAGCATGCCCTGTGGCCCGCCGAATCCGCGGAAGGCGGTGTTGGAGACGGTGTGCGTCTTCAAGGGTTTCGACTGCAGATGCACATGCGGATAAAAATAGCTGGAATCGGCGTGGAAAAGCGCCCTGTCGGTCACCGGTCCCGAGAGGTCGGAGGAAAAGCCGCAGCGGGCCGCATAAGTCGCATCGACGGCGTGGATACGACCTTCAGTGTCGAAGCCCACCTCGTAATCAACGAGGAAATCGTGGCGCTTGCCGGTGGCGCTCATATCCTCGTCGCGGTCGGGACGGAACTTTACGGCGCGGCCGAGCTTCTTGGCGGCGATCGCCGCAAGGGCTGCGAACTGGTTGCCCTGCGTTTCCTTGCCGCCGAAGCCGCCGCCCATGCGGCGCACATTGACGGTCACCGCGTTGGAGGGGATATCGAGCACATGGCCGACGATATGCTGGATCTCGCTCGGATGCTGCGTCGACGACCAGACGGTAACCTCGTCATCCTCGCCCGGTATTGCCACGGCGATATGGCCTTCGAGATAGAAATGCTCCTGGCCGCCGATGCGCATCTGCCCCTTCAGACGCATGGCGGCGTTCGGCATTTCCGTTTCCGACTCGCCGCGCTGAAGCGTCATCGGCGTAATGACCAGCGGAGAGCCATTGGCGAGCGCGCCGTCGATATCGTGCCAGTGCGGCAGGTCGCGATAGTCGATCTTCGCCAGCCGCGCCGCGCGCCGCGCAGCGTCGCGTGTTTCGGCGATGACGGCAAAGATCGGTTGGCCGTGGAACTGAACCAGAGTTTCGGCGAGCAGCGGCTCGTCCTGGCTGCCGTTGGAACTGGTGTCGTTGACGCCGGGCACGTCCTTGCCGGTGAAGGCCCAGACGACGCCGGGATAGGCGGCGACCGCGGAAAGATCGATGCTTAGGATTTCGGCGTGCGCCCGATCGGAAAGGCCGAGCGCTCCGTGCAGCAGGCCTGAGGGCTCGGGAATATCGTCGATATAATCGGCGGTTCCGGTGACATGCTTATGCGCTGAATCATGCCGCAGCGAGCCGTGCATGGGGCCTGAGATGACGACTTTGGGATCTTCGAAGGTGGATTTGTCCATTAGATGGCTCCTTCGAGAGGAGATGTTGCGGCATGCGGCCCCCTCATCCGCCCTTCGGGCACCTTTCCCCCGAGGATAGAAGGGGGAAAGGCGACGGCGCGGCACTCCCTTCTCCCCAGCGGAGAGAAGGTGGCGGCAGCCGGATGAGGGGGGTGGTTTGCGCAAATATGAACCGTCTTCATCACGCCACCTCCTCGAACCGCTTCAGCTCAGCCGGCGCGCCCACCGTTTCCAGATAGAACCGCGTCAACAAATTCTTCGCCGTCAGCTGGCGGTATTCCGCCGTAGCGCGCCAGTCGGTGAGCGGCTGGAAATCGGCGTCGAAGGCTGGGCGGGCCGCTTCGATCGTTGCTTCCGCCCACGGCCTGCCGATCAGTTCGGCCTCCACCGTCCGGGCGCGTTTCGGCGTTGCCGCCATGCCGCCGTAGGCGATGCGGATGTCGGTGACGATCTCCGCGTCGTCGAGGGTCAGCAGGAAGGCGCCGAGCACGGCGGTGATGTCCTCGTCGCGGCGCTTGGTGATCTTGTAGGCGGCAAAGCGGCTGGTTGCCTTGGGGTAGGGCACGAAGACGCTTTCGACGAACTCGCCTGGCCTGCGGTCCTGCTTGCCATAGGCGATAAAGAAATCCTCGAGCGGCATTTTGCGCTGGCCTTCGAGGGAGCGCAGCGTCAACGTCGCCCCGAGCGCGATCAAGGGTGGCGGACTGTCGCCGATCGGCGAGCCGTTGGCGACGTTGCCGCCGATCGTGCCCATGTTGCGTACCTGCTCGCCGCCGATGCGGTCGATAAGCCGCCCGAGCGCCGGAATCTTTTTGGAGATCGCCGCGAAGGCGCCGGTATAGCTGACGCCGGCGCCGATGGTGATGCCGTCCTCGATCTCCGTGACCGACTGCAACTCGCTCAAGTGATTGATGAAGACGACGGGACTCAGCCGCCTCATCTGCTTCGTGACCCATAGGCCGACATCGGTCGAGCCGGCGACCACGGTCGCGTCGGGCTCTTCGGAGAGACTTTCGGCGAGCGCTTGAAGCGACGCCGGCACGATCAGCCGGTCCTCCCCGCTGCCAATCTCGATCGTGCCGCTCGCCTGCATGGCCCAGAGGCGCGCAATTATTTCCGAGCGTGTCCGCTCCAGCGGGTCGAACAGCGCGCTCGGGCGCGTCAGGCCCACCTGCTCGGCAGCCTTGACGATCGGCTCATAGCCGGTGCAGCGACAGAGATTGCCTTGCAGCGCCTTTTCGATCTCCCGGCGGCCGGGATTTTCCTTCGTCAGCCACAGCCCGTAGAGCGACATCACGAAGCCCGGCGTGCAGAAGCCGCATTGCGAGCCGTGGCAATCGACCAGCGCCTGCTGCACCGGATGCAGCGCACCGTCCCGGCCGGCCAGATGCTCGACCGTCACCACGTGCGTGGCGTGCAGCGACCCCATGAAGCGGATGCAGGCATTGACGGATTCATAGGCGAGCTTGCCGTCCGCTAGCCGCCCGACGAGCACGGTGCAGGCGCCGCAATCGCCCTCCGCGCATCCCTCCTTGGTGCCGGTCAGGCGCCGCTTCAACCTGAGAAAATCAAGAAGCGTCTCGGTTGGCCCGACATCGGTAAGCGCAATGTCGTCGCCATTCAGGATGAAGCGGATGCTGTCGTTCATGATATTCCCGGTTGTTTTTTCCAAATGGTTAGGCTGCGGTCCAGCCACCGTCAATCGAGATGTGCGTTCCGGTCACCTGCCGGGCGGCATCGCTCGCAAGGTAGAGCGACAGCGCGCCGATCTCCTCAGCCTTGACGAATTCACGCGTCGGCTGCGCCTTCAGGATGACCTCGCTCTTCACCTGTTCCTCGGTCATGCCGCGGGCCCTGGCGGTATCCGGTATCTGCTTCTCGACGAGCGGCGTCAGCACGTAGCCCGGGCAGATGGCGTTGACCGTCACGCCGAATTCGGCAAGTTCCAGCGCCGCTGTCTTCGTGAGGCCTAATATACCATGCTTTGCTGCGACATAGGCGGATTTGAAGGGGGAGGCGACGAGCCCGTGGGCCGAGGCGATGTTGATGATGCGGCCATGCTTCCTAGCCTTCATCAGCGGAATGGCGGCGCGCATGGTGTGAAAGGAGCTCGACAGATTGATGGCTATGATCTGATCCCATTTCTCGATCGGGAAATCCTCGATCTTCTCGACATGCTGAACGCCGGCATTGTTGACCAGCACATCGACGCTGCCGAAGGTCTTTGCCGCCGTTTCGATCAGATCGGTAATCTCGGCGGGCTTGGTCATGTCGGCCGGATGGTAGATCGCCCGGGCCTTCGACACTGATTCAAGCCGCGCGACGATCGCCTTGATTTCACCGGCATTTCCGAAACCGTTGATGACAATATTGTCGCCGGCTTCGGCGAAGGTGGTGGCGATCGCAAGGCCGATGCCGCTGGTGGAACCGGTGACGACGACTGATCTGCTCATGCTGTTTCTCCCTGAATGCCGATGCTGCGTCGCAGCGTTAGCCGCGAGGTTATTCCCAAAGCCGGCTGGCTGGCAATTCCGCTTTATTGGCTTTTCTCGCTCGCATCCGTGTCCTATTGATTTGTCATGATAATCGGCGTGGAGCATTTCCGTTTTTCTCCGAATCACGGAAATGCTCTATCTCTTTGTTCCACGCAATTCCGGACCCAAAACTGCTGCGCACTTTTGCTGGAATTGCTCTAGGGAGAGGGATTTCATGAGCGGATATGTTCTGGCGATCGATCAGGGAACGACGTCGACACGGGCGATTGTTTTTGATGGCGACATGCAGGTCGTCGGCAAGGGCCAGAAGGAATTCACCCAGATCTATCCGCGCTCCGGCTGGGTCGAGCATGACCCTGAGGAGATCTGGGATTCGGTCGTCGCCACCGTCAAGATGGCGCTACGCGAAGCGAAGCTGACGGCGAAGGACATCGCCGCGCTTGGCATCACCAACCAGCGCGAGACCGTGGTCGTCTGGGAGCGCGAGACCGGCCGGCCGATCCAAAATGCCATCGTCTGGCAGGACCGGCGCACGGCAAGCTATTGCGACAACCTGAAACGGCAGGATCTGGAGCGGGTTTTTACCAGGAAAACCGGCCTCATCCTCGATCCCTATTTCTCCGGCACGAAGCTCTCCTGGATGCTCGCCAACGTGAAGGGGGCGCGGACGCGTGCGGCCAGAGGCGATCTCTGCTTCGGGACGATCGACACGTTCCTGATCTGGCGGCTCACCGGCGGCAAGAGCTTCGTGACCGACGCGACCAATGCCTCACGCACGCTGATGTACAACATTGCCGAAAATGCATGGGACGAGGATCTGCTCGACATTCTGAGAGTGCCGGCCGCCATGCTGCCTGAGGTCAAGGACTGCGCCGCCGATTTCGGCACGGTCGATCCGGAGATTTTCGGCGCCGCGATCCCGATCCTTGGTGTCGCCGGCGACCAGCAGGCGGCGACCATCGGTCAGGCCTGCTTTGCGCCCGGCATGCTGAAATCGACTTACGGCACCGGCTGTTTTGCGCTGCTCAATACCGGCGCCGATATGGTGCGTTCGAAAAACCGGCTGTTGACCACCATTGCCTACCGCCTGAACGGCGAGACGACCTATGCGCTCGAAGGTTCGATCTTCATCGCGGGTGCTGCCGTGCAATGGCTGCGGGACGGGCTTCGCATCATCGGTAATGCCGCCGAGACCAATGTGCTTGCCGAAAAGGCCGATCCGACGCAGGAGGTCTATCTCGTCCCGGCCTTCACCGGCCTCGGCGCGCCATATTGGGATGCCCAGGCGCGCGGCGCGATTTTCGGGCTGACGCGCAACAGTGGTCCAGCGGAGCTTTCCCGCGCGGCGCTCGAAGCCGTCTGCTACCAGACCCGCGACCTGCTCGACGCCATGCAGAAGGACTGGAAGAACGGCGCCGAGGATACGGTGCTCCGCGTCGACGGCGGCATGGTCGCCTCCGACTGGACGATGCAGCGCCTCGCCGACCTGCTCGACGCCCCGGTCGACCGCCCGGTGATCCTGGAGACGACGGCGCTGGGCGCAGCCTGGCTCGCCGGCAGCCAGGCGGGGGTCTGGCCTGATAGGGACGGCTTTTCGGCGACGTGGAAACGCGATCGGCGGTTCGAGCCCGACATGGACGAGAAGGCGCGGGCGGCAAAGCTCAAGGGCTGGAAGAATGCGGTCAGGCGGACATTGAGCGAGGGGTGACGAAAGGACAGGTGTTCCTGTCAGCTCAACCAGTTCTCGACATCGCGGGCCGTATACCACTGCAGCGACGAAGATGCCCTAAGGCATGAGTTCGTAGATTGCGACATAGCGCCCTTCAATGAGAATCCGCGCTGTCAGACTCAACTCAGGGCGTGGCGAGCCCATGTGCGGGTGCTCGGCGGCAAGCAGATGGCGCTTCCACTTCGTCAACAATTTTTTGATGCGGTCTGTCGGGTAAGCGGTTACTCCTTCGTCATTCGGAAAGAGGAGTGACCGATGCTTTATGCAATCCTTTGTTACGCCCATGAGGAAACCGTCTTCGCCTGGAGCAAGGAGGAGGAGGCTGCCGTCATGGAAAAGCTTTACGCCGTGCAGGAGCCGCTTGCCAAAGCCGGCAAGCTGGGGCCTGTCGGCCGGCTGATGCCGACGACGGCGGCGACGACCGTGCGCAAGGGCAAGGACGAAGCTCTCGTCATCGATGGGCCTTTCGCGGAAACGAAAGAGGCGCTTCTCGGCTTCTACGTCGTTGATTTCGATACGCTGGAGGAGGCAGTCGCCTTCTCGAAACAGCTATCCGCCGTCAATCCCGGCTCCACCTCTTACGAAATTCGGCCTTTCTACGTGTTCAGGCCGGGAGATGCTGCATCATGACCGACATTGCCTGGATCGACCTCGCGCTTGCCTCTGCCCGCCCGAAGGCGCTCGGCGCGCTGTTGCGCTATTTCCGCGATCTCGATACCGCGGAAGAGGCGTTCCAGGAGGCATGCCTCAGGGCGATCCGGACATGGCCGGAAAAGGGGCCGCCGCGCGATCCGACGGCCTGGCTCATTTTCGTCGGTCGCAACAGCGGTATCGATGCGGTGCGCAAACGCTCAAAGCTCCAGGCGCTCCCGGATGAGGACGTCATTTCCGATACCGAGGATGCCGAAAGCGATATTGCCGAGCGGCTGGACGATTCCCACTATCGCGACGATATCCTGCGGCTTCTCTTCATCTGCTGCCATCCCGATCTGCCGGCGACCCAGCAGATCGCGCTGGCGCTGCGCATCGTGTCCGGCCTTTCGGTACCGCAGATCGCGCGCGCATTCCTGGTCTCCGAAAGCGCCATGGAGCAGCGCATCACCCGGGCCAAGGCGCGTGTCGCGAAGGCGGGCGTGCCTTTCGAAACGCCGAGCCCCGAGGAGCGGGCGGAGCGGCTTTCGATCGTCAGTACCATGATCTATCTGATCTTCAACGAGGGCTACAGTCAGGCCGACCCTAGACATGAGGCGGCAGCCTTCAGCGACGAGGCGATCCGGCTCGCGCGGCTGATGCTGCGGATCTTTCCCGCCGAACCCGAACTGATGGGACTGCTCGCGCTGATGCTTCTGCAAATCTCGCGCCGGCCAGCGCGGTTCAGCGCCGAAGGCGAGATCGTGCTGCTCGAGGATCAGGACCGCTCTCTCTGGGACCAGCTTTTCATCAACGAGGCCCTGGCGCTGCTCGACAAGGCGCTGCGCCACCGCCAACCCGGACCTTATCAGCTGCAGGCGGCCATTGCCGCCGTTCATTCCCGGGCAAAGCGGGCTGAAGATACCGACTGGGTCGAGATCGATCTGCTGTATCGCGCGCTGGAACGCATTCAGCCATCGCCCGTCGTAACGCTCAATCGCGCGGTCGTTGTTTCCAAGCTGCGCGGGCCGCAGGAGGCGCTGGATCTCATCGATCCGCTCGGCGAGAAACTCGACGGTTATTTCTATTATCATGGGCTGCGTGGCAATCTCTTGAAGCAACTCGGCCGCCACGGTCAGGCTCGCGAAGCCTTCGATCGCGCCATCGCGCTTGCCCATTCGGCGGCGGAAGCCGCCCATATCCGCCGGCAGATCGACAAGATGCAGGAAGAGGCGGCGCAGCCGATTGCAAATTAATTTCGGCGTGCCGTCGGAACGGCGAACTTCGACACGTCCTTGTAATAACCTGAAACCAACGGGTTTCACTCAAACGGAGAGATGTTGAAATGACCGCCAGCACGCAACATGAACTCGTCCTTGTTCGCGAATTCGACGCTTCGCGCGAGAAGATTTACAAAGCCTGGACCGATCCGGAGCTGCTGAAGCAATGGTTCGTGCCGCGCCCCTGGGGTGTGGCGGAAGCAACGCTCGACGTGCGGCCCGGCGGCTCCAGCGTCGTCGTCATGCAGGATCCCGAGGGCAATCAGTATCCGAACCGCGGCGTCTATCTGGAGGTCGTCGAGAACGAGAAGATCGTGTTCACCGACGCCTATAGCAGCGCCTGGGTACCGTCGGAAAAACCCTTCTTCACCGGCGTCATCCTGCTCGAAGACCTCGGCAACGGTCGCACGAAATATACGGCCAAGGCGCTGCACTGGCGCGCCGAGGACAAGGAAGCGCACGAGAAGATGGGCTTCCATGAGGGGTGGGGCAAAGCTGCTGATCAGTTGGCGGAGCTGCTGGCGAAGATGTGAGCGGCGGGGCGTGGCGCTTCAGGTAAGGTCTGAGGCGGCTTGGAAGATGATTCCGCCGGTGGCTGGAAGTCGTTGAATTCAGATTCGAATTGGTGGTTCGGGTTCGTGCTTCGGTCGCGGCTCCGGTGCGCGTGACACCCCCCTCTGCCCTGCCGGGCATCTCCCCACAGGTGGGGAGATCGGCAAGCGGGTGGACCGTCGCTCCCTCTCTGCGACAGGGCAGAGGGGGTGGCCACGGCGCAAAGACTCCTTGTCGTTTCGCCGATCAAGCTCGGTCGACAATAACACGTTCGCGAAAATCACCGCGCCGCCTATCAAGATTCTCGAACAATCCGTTCCACAATTTGTATTTGCGCTCCATCACCGCCATCCTTATCTCCGGATCGAGTTCAACAGGATGCCGACGATGGAACTGGGTCTTTACACATTCGCCGATGTCAATCCCAATCCCTCCCGCAGTAAGGGAGCTGAAGGGGCCGAGCGGCTGAAGCATCTGATCGAGGAGATCGAGCTTGCCGATCAGGTGGGGCTCGACGTCTTCGGGCTCGGCGAACATCATCGGCCGGATTATGCGGTATCGGCCCCCGCCGTGGCGCTGGCCGCCGCGGCCGTCAAGACAAAAAACATCCGGCTGACCAGCGCCGTGACTGTGCTCTCCTCCGATGATCCGGTGCGTGTGTTCCAGCAGTTTTCGACGCTTGATCTGATTTCCAACGGCCGTGCCGAGATCATGGCAGGGCGTGGGTCTTTCATCGAGTCCTTCCCGCTGTTCGGCTACAACCTTGAGGATTACGATCAGCTTTTCGAGGAGAAGCTCGATCTGCTGCTGGCGTTGCGCAAGGACGAGACCGTCGCGTGGAAGGGTGAGCTTCGCGCGGCGATCAACGGACGCGGTGTCTATCCCAGGCCGCTGCAGGATCCGCTGCCGCTCTGGGTCGCGGTCGGCGGCACACCACAGTCTGTGGCGCGCGCCGGAGCGCTCGGACTGCCGGTGGCGCTCGCGATCATCGGCGGCGAGCCGCGCCGTTTCGCGCCGCTCTTCGATCTCTACCGCGAGGCTGCGCGCCGGGCAGGGCAGGATCAGGCGAAGTTGAAGACCAGCATCAATGTCCATGGCTTCATCGCCGACACGACGGAGAGAGCCGCTGACCAGTTCTACGGCCCGCAGGCCGAGGTGATGAACCGTATCGGCCGCGAGCGCGGCTGGGGACCGACGAGCCGAGCGCATTTCGATCTGTCGCGCGGGCCGAACGGCGCGCTCTTCCTCGGCGATCCGGAGGCGGTTGCGGAAAAGATCATCGCCCATCATGCGATATTCAAGAACGACCGCTTCCTGCTGCAGATGGCGATCGGCCTGATGCCGCATGAGCAGATCATGCGCGGCATCGAGCTCTACGGCACGAAAGTCGCGCCGATCGTCAGAAAGGCATTGACTGAAAGGGGTGAAGGGGCGAAAGCCACGGCCTAATTAGTGCAACTCCTCAGCGCGTCCTCCCGGACGCGTGCTCCAAGACGGCTGCGGCCGTCCCGCGCAAGGCGGGAAGAGACGAATGGTAATCGCAAACGACGATGAACTGACAAAGCTCAAGGAGATCGGCCGGATCTGCGCCAACGCCATACAGGTGATGGCGGCGGCGATGGAGCCCGGCATGACGACGCTCGAGCTCGACCGGATCGGCCGCAAGGTGCTCGAGGATTCCGGCGCGCGCTCGGCGCCGGAGTTCTGCTACCAGTTTCCCGGCGCCACCTGCATCAGCGTCAACGAAGAAATCGCCCACGGCATTCCAGGCGCGCGTGTCATCCAGGCCGGAGACCTGATCAATATCGACGTCTCGGCGGAAAAGGATGGCTTCTTCGCCGATACCGGCGCTTCCTTTGCGATGCCGCCGGTCAAGCCGAAGATCGAACGCCTCTGCCGCGACGGCAAGCGGGCGCTCTGGGTGGGCCTTAATCAGGTGAAAGCGGGCGAGCCGCTGGCAAAGATCGGCACCGCCGTCGGCGCTTTCGCGCAGAAGAACCGCTACACGCTGGTCGCCAATCTGGCGAGCCACGGCGTCGGCCGCTCGCTGCACGAGGAGCCGGCCGAGCTCTCGACCTGGCCGGACCCTTCGGAAAAACGCGTGATGACGGATGGCCTCGTCTTCACCGTCGAGCCGTTTCTTTCGCTCGGCGCGACCTGGGCCGAAGGCGGCGACGATGCGTGGACGCTCTATGCCGATCCGAAGGCGCCGACCGTGCAATTTGAGCACACGGTGGTTGCGACGCGGAACGGACCGGTGATTCTGACTTTGCCGGATGGGCGGGGGTAGGGTTTCATCGTCAGCGCACCCGCTCGTCCTTCGAGGCCTCTGCGGGGCGCCTAGCGCGGCATCCTCCAAAGCCCCTCATGTTGAGGTGCGCGGCCCATAGAACGAAGCCTCGAAGCACGCCGCAGCGCCGCTCCTTGCATCATCGAACTCGGAGCGCTCACCTCATCCGTCGACTTTCGCAGAATTGATCGATCGATCAGAAATACTCGTTTGTGGCGATCGTGCTGCGGCGCGATAAGCGGTGCATGCTTTCCCGCCCCCCTCGCTCCCCGCCGAATCTCGTCTCTACCGCCGCTGCCGGCGCCGTCGCCATGGCGGCGGCCATGGGCTTCGGGCGTTTCTCTTACACGCCGATCCTGCCTGGCATGATGAGCGGTGTGCCGCTTTCTGCGGCGGATGCCGGCTTTATCGCTTCGGCCAATTTCGTCGGTTATCTCGTCGGCGCCGTGCTGGCGGCCTATGGCTGGGCGGCGGGGCGCGAACGGCTGGTGGCGCTCTTGGCACTGCTTGCCAACGCGATCCTGCTCGCCGCCATGGCGGCCACCGATTCCGTCGCGATCTTTGCGGTCATCCGGTTCCTGGCCGGCCTTGCCAGCGCCTTCGCAATGGTTTTCACCTCGTCGATCGTGCTCAGCCACGGGACTGCTGCCGGCAATGACCATGTGCAGGCGGCGCATTTCGGGGGGCCGGGTGCGGGCATCGCGCTTTCGTCGGTCATGGTGCTGCTGATCGGTCTTGGCTTTCACGACGAGCCGGGCGGCTGGCGCGCCGATTGGATCGGCGGGGCGCTCTATTGCGCGGCAAGTCTCGCCATTGTCTGGTGGCTCTTGCCCGTGGCGCCGGCGCAATCGCTGCAGACGGGCAAGGAACCGGCGCTCAACTGGAGCCGGCCGATGGTGCTTGTCACGCTCTCCTACGGCCTGTTCGGCTTCGGCTACGTTATCACGGCGACCTTCCTCGTCACCATCGCACGCATGGCGGCGACGGGGGCTTTCGTCGAATTTCTCTGCTGGTTCATTGCCGGTGTGACGGCGGCGGTGGCGCTGTTTGCCTGGAAGCCGTTGGTCAGGCCGCTCGGGCTCGGCGGCGTCTATGTCGCGGCGCTCTTCATCGAGGCGGCCGGTGTGCTCGCCACCGTAGCGCTGCCGCCCTCGGTCGCGCCGCTGATCGGCGGTGCGTTATTCGGAGCGACGTTCCTTGCGATCACAGCCTACGGACTGCAGATCGGCCGCAAGCTTTCGCCCAAGAGCCCGCGGCGGATCCTGGCGATGATGACAGCCGCCTTCGGCGTCGGCCAGATCGTCGGGCCGATTGTTGCCGGCTGGATTGCCGAACGCTCGGGCAGCTTTACCCTGCCGACGGTGATCGCTGCCGCAGCACTTCTTGTCTGCGCGGCGCTCGTAATGCCCGTCATCAGGAAAGTCGCCTAACCGGTTACATCTGCGTAACAATCGGCCAAACCCATTGCTGCTTCCTTCGAACTGCCGTAGTTTCCGGCACAATCAGTGTTCCGACACTCCCGAGACTCACAGTTCAGGAAAGCAAAGCCCCCCGTGTTTCATTCCTTCTTTCCCCAGCCGAAACCTTTCTTCGTTTCGCTTGTCGTCTGGACGCTAATTTCAATATTGGGCTGGTATTTCTTCGCAGCCGGTCTCGGCGCGTCGCTCGGCTTTGCGCCAGTTCCGGAAGAGCAGCAGCCGATCGATCTTTCCTTCTTCTTGCTGCCCGAGAATATCTGGTTCTACAGCTATTTCTTTCTATCGGCGATCATCTTCTGCGGCGTATGGCATCTGAGGGCGCTGCACCATCCGTGGAAGCTGTGGTCGATCTGGGGTTCGGCGCTCATCATTTTCGTGACCTATTTCGGCGTGCAGATCACGGTCGTGATCAACAATTGGCGCCGCCCGTTCGGCGACCTTCTGCAGAATGCCCTGTCGAAGCAGCCGGGCATTTCAGTAGACAATTTCTATAACCTGATGTGGGTCTTCTGTCAGATCGCGTTCCTCAGCATGTTCGTGTCGATCATGACTGACTTCTTCACCAGCCACTACATCTTCCGCTGGCGCGCCGCGATGAACGATTTCTATATGTCGAAGTGGGAAAAGCTGCGGCACATCGAAGGCGCTTCGCAGCGCGTGCAGGAAGACACGATGCGTTTTTCGAGCACGCTCGAAGGTCTTGGCATCAGCCTCATCAATTCGGTGATGACGCTCGTGGTGTTCCTTCCGATCCTTCTGGCACTATCACATTATGTGACCGAGCTGCCGGTCATCGGACCGCTGGCGAATTCGCTCTTCTGGCTGGCGCTCTTCTGGTCGGCATTCGGCACGCTGCTCCTGGCGGTCGCCGGTATCAAGCTGCCGGGCCTGAACTTCCGCAATCAGCGCGTAGAAGCCGCCTATCGCAAGGAACTCGTCTACGGTGAGGACCATGCGGAGCGGGCGCAACCGCTGACGGTCAGGGAGCTTTTCAACAACGTTCGGCGGAACTATTTCCGCATGTATTTCCACTACATGTATTTCAATGTCGCCCGCTATTTCTACATTCAGGCGGACGCGCTTTTCGTGATCTTCATGCTGGTGCCGACGATCGTGGCCGGGACGATCACCTACGGTATCTTTCAGCAGATCTCGACCGCCTTCGGCCAAGTCAGCAACTCGTTCCAGTATCTGGTCAATTCCTGGACGACGATCATCGAGCTGCTGTCCATCCACAAGCGCCTCAAGGCCTTCGAGGCAGCCATCGACGACGAGCCGCTGCCTGCCATCGATCGGCACTATCTGGAGCGCGAGGCGGGTGTCGTGCATGCGGATGGTTGATGGGTAGGATTTGGCGGGCGAGGTGGTGCCGTGCGGCCCCCTCATCCGGCTGCCGCCACCTTCTCCCCGAGGGGAGAAGAGACCCGTGGCAATGCCTCGCCTTATCCATCGCTTGAGAGAATTTTCGTCGACTTTGCGATTCCCTCTTCTCCCCAGAGGGGAGAGCCCGTCAGGGCGGATGAGGGGGCCACACGGCACCGCCCCTCGTTCTCAAAAGCGTTCGTCAGAGCCCTGAGGTCTGCTCCAATTTCCCACGCGCCTTGATCATCGGTATGGCTTCGGAATAGCTGACACAGGCGACATCCGCCCGGTGGCAGACGTCGCTAACCAGGCGGTCGAGCGCGCGCCAGTAGGCGCCGCCGTTCATTTCCACGAAATGGAAGCCGAGCTGGAGGGGGATGCGGTCGCCGTTATATTGGCGGTCGAAAGCCTGGGAGAAGGCGGCGTAGGCGCGGTTTTCGAATGCCTTCGAATCCGCGCTGTCCTCCTCACCCTTGGAATGGCGGACGAAGAGATTGTAGTCCATGCCGATGATCGGCTTTTCGTTCGGACCCTCTGGGATCAGGGGAAGGCCGAAGCGGAGGATGCCGTCTTCTTCGACAGGCATGGCCGGCCCCTTGGTGACAAGGCTTGCATCATAGGTGAAGCCCGCCTTCTTCTCGGCGGCGATCATGTCGGCGCCCGCCGTCGCCGAGAGATAGGGAGCGCGAAAGCCCTTGATGCCGTGATCGACCAGATCCTGCCAGCCGGCGGGTTCATCGAGGCCGACGCTCTTCCAGGCGTTTTTCAGCGTCGTATGAAAGGTCGCGTATTCGGCCGACCAGTCGGCCTCGCTCCAGAGGCGCCCGTCGAAATGACCGCAGGCATGGCTCGATATGTCGTGGCCTTCGAGATGGGCATGCCAGATATTGCCGAGACGCTCGCGGATTTCGTTTTCGCTCTGGGCAAAGCCGACATTGGATTTTCCGCGTTTCTGGTGCGGCGCCTGATAGGCCTTCTTCGCCGCATCGTTCATCAGAAACGTACAGGAAAGGAAATAGGTGAAGTGGGCGCCGTTCCTGGCGGCCATCTCGCGGCTTTTCAGCCAGAGCGCATTATCGTGGGCGCCGTCGAAGGAGATAATGACAAGCTGCTTCGGCCGGTCGGCCGCCTCTGCCGCCGCGGGAAGAACGAGGGAGGCAAGCAGACAGGTGGCGAGGAGAGGACGAGACATGGGCACCGCGACAATTTGTTCGCGGTTTCCCTCCGATAGAATTGCGGCGAAGCTGCGGTCACAACTGGCATTTTTTCCCGCCAACCGCTAAGTCATGTCAAACTGCACGGAAGGGATCGCAATGGCACTGCTTATCGTCGGCATCATACTTTTTCTCGGGGTGCATCTGGTGCGGGTGGTGGCTCCGGATCTGCGCCGCTCGATGATCGCGCGCCTCGGCGAGAATGGCTGGCGGGCCGGGTATTCGGTTGCGAGCATCCTCACGCTGATCCTGTTGATCTATGGTTTCGGGCAGGCCCGGCAGGTGACCGGCATGCTCTACAATCCGCCGGTCTGGACGGCGCATATCGCAATCACGCTGATGCTGATCGCGATGATCTGTCTCGTCGCCTCGCTGCTGCCGGCGGGGCATATTGCGACCAAGACGAAACATCCGATGGTGCTGTCGGTGAAGATCTGGGCGCTGGCGCATCTGCTTGCCAATGGCGAGACGTCGTCGGTGCTGCTGTTTGCGGCGTTCCTTGCCTGGGGCGTGATCGTGCGCATTTCGCTCAAGCGCCGCGAGCGGGCGGGGGAAATCACGCTCCGGCCCTTCGTCTCGGCCAAGTACGACGTCTATGCCGCCGTTATTGGCATCGTCCTCTGGGCGCTGATCATCTGGAAGCTGCACGAATGGCTGATCGGCGTTTCGCCGCTCGCCATGTGACGAATCTTTCACATCCCCCTTACAACGGCGGCAAAATGGGGTAGAAGGCCGGAAATGTGCGTGTCATGCACATGCTATAGGTATTCCGCGGCCGGAGACGAGAATGGCATTCAACGACGACAGCTTCATCCGTGAAGTCAATGAGGAATTGCGGTCAGACCAGATGAAGGGCGTTTGGCGCCGGTTCGGCCGCTATATCATTGTCGTCGCCATTCTGATCGTTCTCGGCACCGCCGGCAAGGTTCTCTACGAATATTGGGACGATACCCGCTCCTCCGGCGCCGGCGACCAGTTTCTGGCGGCGATGAAGCTTGCCGACGAGAACAAGAACGACGAGGCGCTGGCCGCGCTTGAAAAGCTGGAGAAGGAAGGCCATGGCGCCTATCCGGTGCTGGCGCGCATGCGGGCGGCGACCGTCCAGGCGCAGAAGGGCGATGCTGCTGCTGCGATCGCCGCCTTCAACGAGATCGGCAAAGACAACAGCGTTCCGGCTGCCGTGCGTGATGTCGCCAAAATGCGCGCGGGCTGGCTGCTGATCGAGAACGGCTCTTATGAGCAGGTTTCGGCCGCGATCGAAGAAATGGCCGTGCCGAGTAACGCTTTCCGCCATTCGGCGCGCGAAGCACTCGGTCTGGCGGCCTACAAGGCCGACAACATGGCGCAAGCGCGGCAATGGTTCCAATCGATTGTCGACGACGCGGGCAGCCCGCGTCCTGTTGCCAATCGCGCGCAGATGATGCTTGATCTCATTACCGCATCCGGCAAGGCGCCCGCCGCGCAGGGCTGAGTTTAAGGAAAAAGAATGAGTTTCACGGTCGCCATCGTCGGTCGTCCGAATGTCGGCAAGTCGACGCTTTTCAACCGCCTGGTGGGCAAGAAGCTTGCGCTCGTCGACGATACACCAGGGGTCACCCGTGACCGCCGGCCGGGTGATGCGCGGCTGATGGGACTGACCTTTACGATTATCGACACGGCCGGTCTGGAGGAAGCCGACGAGGAAAGCCTGCAGGGCCGGATGCGCGCTCAGACCGAAGCGGCGATCGACGAGGCCGATCTTTCGCTTTTCGTCGTCGACGCCAAGAATGGGCTGACGCCCGTCGATACCGCTCTGGCCGAGATGTTACGCCGGCGCGGTAAGCCGGTGGTGCTCGTCGCCAACAAATCCGAGGCGCGCGGCTCCGACAGCGGCTTTTACGACGCCTATACGTTGGGATTGGGCGAGCCGACGCCGATTTCGGCCGAGCACGGGCAGGGCATGCTCGACCTGCGGGATGCGATCGTCGAGGCGATCGGCAAGGACCGGGCCTATGCCAAGGAGGATGTTGCCGTCACGGACGTCGATATTCCCCATTCGGCCGATGAGGGTGAGGACGAGGACGAAGAGCCGGCCTACGACGAGACCAAACCGCTCCGGGTGGCGATCGTTGGCCGGCCGAATGCAGGCAAATCGACGCTGATCAACCGCTTCCTGGGCGAGGATCGGCTGCTGACGGGCCCGGAGGCAGGCATTACCCGCGATTCCATTTCGGTGGAATGGGACTGGCGTGGCCGTACCATCAAGATGTTCGACACGGCCGGCATGCGCCGCAAGGCGCGAGTGACCGAGAAGCTGGAGAAGCTTTCGGTGGCGGATGCGCTGCGGGCCATCCGCTTCGCCGAAACCGTCGTCATCGTTTTCGATGCGACGATTCCCTTCGAGAAGCAGGACCTGCAGATCGTCGACCTTGTGCTGCGCGAGGGGCGTGCAGCCGTGCTTGCCTTCAACAAGTGGGACATGATCGAAGACCGCCAGGCGGTGCTTGCGGATCTGCGCGAAAAGACTGACCGGCTGCTGCCGCAGGCGCGCGGCATCCGCGCCGTGCCGATCTCCGGCCAGACCGGCTGGGGCCTCGACAAGCTGATGCAGTCGATCATCGATACCGACAGGGTCTGGAACAAGCGTATTTCGACGGCGCGGCTCAACCGCTGGCTGGAGACGCAGCAGATCCAGCATCCGCCACCGGCCGTTTCCGGCCGCCGCATCAAGCTGAAATACATGACGCAGGTCAAGGCCCGCCCGCCGGCCTTCATGATCTCCTGCACCCGCTCCGACGCCCTGCCGGAATCCTATACGCGCTACCTGATCAATGGGTTGCGTGCGGATTTCGACATGCCGAGCGTTCCGATCCGCATCCATTTCCGCTCGCCTGACAATCCGTACGAGTCGAAGAAGAAGCGGACGTAGGGCGCCTGTTGGCGTCTTGAGGAAGGTCCGTTTTGCGTTGTGCCTGGGACACCCCTGTGCCCAGCCCGTCCCGGCGTCGAGCCACGGGTCTCGACCGGTCCCTCGGACCCCCACAGGGGGGATGGACAAATGGCCCAAACTTCGCGCCTATCTACAGTTTCGTCGGACTGTGACGCTCGTTGTTCGAGAACCCATCGCGCCCAGCCGATCTCTGGGGGGCCCAGCTGGGCAGAGGAGGGTGCCACAGGCACGACCTATCACGATCGTCTGAACCTAAGCCACGCTTCCATTCAGCGCCTCGCGCAGCGCGACGATCTCAGCCCGCAGCCGAGTGAGATCCGTCGCATCGCGGCCGCTCGCTTCCACGATGCAGCCGGGAATGCCGATCGCTTTTTCCTTCAGGCGAATGCCCGCTGCACTCAGACGTATGACGACAACGCGTTCGTCCTCGGTGCTGCGTTCGCGCCTGATATAGCCGGCGATTTCCAGGCGCTTGAGCAGAGGGGTCAGCGTGCTCGATTCCAGGAACAGCCTTTCGCCGAGGCCGCCGACGGTCTGGGCGTCCTGCTCCCACAGCGCAACCATGGCCAAATATTGCGGATAGGTGAGGCCGAGTTCGTCGAGAAGCGGCTTGTAGACGCGGTTCAGCGCGTGGCTTGCCGTATAGACGGCGAAGCAGATGAAATTGTCGAGCTTCAGCTGATCCAGCATGGGGCACTCCGGAAATGAGCGAATTTATATCGTGCGATAAATAATTGAAAGCAATTTTTTTGCATGGCAGGCATGGTGAAATTTCTGTTGTTCAATAAACAATCGTGCGCGATATAAAAGCCGTGTCCGGGACGGGCACCGAAACGAGAGGACAAGACAATGTCGACCATCAAGACCGCAGTTTCCGCAGCAGCACTCCTGGCAGCTTCCGCCGTCGGCGCGCTCGCCGACCCGGTGCTCGAGCCGACAACGCAGAAGTTCATCGATAGCTTGGCCGGCGGCAAGCCGATCTACACGCTGTCACCTGCCGATGCCCGCAATGTGCTGGCGGGTGCGCAGAAGGGCGGTGTCAAGAAGCCGGCAGTCAAGGAGGAAGACAAGGTCATCAAATCAGGCCCGACCGGCAGCATCAAACTACGGATTGTCCGCCCTGAGCATGCCAAGGGCACGCTGCCGGTTATTCTCTATTTCCACGGCGGCGGCTGGGTGCTCGGCGATGCCGACACGCATGACCGGCTGGTGCGAGAGATCGCCAACGGCGCTGATGCCGCCGTTGTCTTCGTCGATTACGAACGCTCGCCGGAGGCCCGCTATCCCGTGGCTATCGAGCAGGCCTATGCCGCGACCAAATATGTCGCCGAGCATGCCAAGGAATTCAACGTCGACGCCAGTAGGCTCGCGGTCGCAGGTGACAGCGTCGGCGGGAACATGGCGGCGGTGGTGACGCTGCTTGCCAAGGAGCGCGGCGGCCCAGATATCGACCAACAGGTGCTGTTCTACCCTGTCACCGACGCCAATTTCGACAATGGTTCCTACAACCAGTTCGCCAACGGCCCTTGGCTGACAAAGGAAGCGATGAAGTGGTTTTGGAACGCCTATCTGCCTGATGAGGCGAAGCGCAAGGAACCGACGGCTTCGCCGCTGCAGGCATCGCTGGAGCAGCTCAACGGTTTGCCGCCGGCTCTCATCATCACCGATGAAAATGACGTTCTGCGCGATGAAGGCGAGGCCTACGGCCGTAAGCTCAGCCAGGCCGGCGTCAAAGTCACCTCGATCCGCTACAACGGCACGATCCACGACTTCGTGCTGCTGAATGCGATTACCGAAACGCCAGCCGTGCGTAGCGCAATCACGGTTGCAACCGACACGCTGCACAACGTCTTGCACAAGTAAGTCGATTGGAACTCTCTATTCGCGCAATTCCGGATGCAAACCCGCTCACAGTTTTGCTGGAATTGCGTCAATCCGAGGATGGGAGAGGCCCGGCGGTTTCGCCGGGCTTTCTGCTTCTTGGAAGCGACTTAGCGAATTGCCAAGCCTTTTTCCACTTGGGCGTGATGACGCCATTGGCAGCGCGAATATTGTTGATGAATTGCTGCGTTGCCGCTTCCCAGGAATATTGCATGGCAAGCTCACGCGCCTTGGTGCGCGAGGCGGCGAGAGCGGCCAGGCAGGCGGCCTGCAGGTCGGCGTCGAGTGCGCCGACCTCGCTGTCCTCGCCGATGATATCGAGCGGGCCGGTGACGGGGTAGGCGGCGACCGGAACGCCCGATGCCAAGGCTTCGAGAATGGTGTTGCCGAAGGTGTCGGTGAGCGAGGGGAAGACGAAGACATCGGCCTGGGCGTAGATTTTCGCCAGATTCTCGCCGAATTTGACGCCGGTGAAATGGACGTTCGGATAACGCTGCTCCAGTTCGGCGCGCGCCGGGCCATCGCCGACGACGACCTTGGAGCCCGGCAGCTCGAGATCGAGAAAGGCAGGCAGGTTCTTTTCCAGCGCCACGCGGCCGACGGTCATGAAAATCGGGCGAGGCAGGCCAAGGGGCTCCGGCTCAAGCGGCATCGGATGGAACTGTGTGGCGTCGATGCCGCGGGTCCAGGGCATCAGGTTCTTGATGCCTCTTGCGGACAATTCACGGGCAAGACTTGGCGTCGCGACCATGCAGCCGGCGCCGCCATTGTGGAACCAACGCACGAAGGCATAGAGCCAGCTCTCCGGGATCGGCAGGCGGGCGGAAACATATTCCGGAAAGCGTGTGTGATAGCTGGTGGAGAAAGGCATGCGCCTGCGCAGGCACCAGCGGCGGGCGGTCAATCCCAGCGGACCTTCAGTGGCGATATGCACATAGGTCGGATTGTGCTTTTCGATCTCTCGCGCGACACGTCGGTAATTGGCAATCGACAGCCGGATTTCCGGATAGGTCGGGCAGGGGATGCTGCGGAAACGCTCCGGGGTCACCATCGCAACCTCGACACCCATTTTCGCCAATTCGCGATTGGTGTTCTCGATCGAGCGGACGACCCCGTTGACCTGCGGATACCAGGCGTCGGTAACGATCACCAGCGTTTCCGGCAGGTTTCCGGCGGCTGCGGCATTGGCCCAGCTCTCGCCGCTGTAAGTATTTGCCGGACGTTGCAGCATGTCGCGATTTCCATCCGCGTTGCAGTGATCTGTCAACGCTCGACCCCAGAGCGGGGTTCCGGAACGGCGATTCCCGCTCTCCTATTTTGAGGCATGACCATGATGGAAATATTACAGCCGCTTGCCAGTGTTTTCAGGCTTTTAGCGGCTCGATCGCCGCGAATATGTCAGAGGCTGATCGCCGTTTCCAGGCAGAAAGAATGACGGCGCCGGTCGGGGACCGGCGCCGTTTGGGAGGTTAGGCGGCAGCGGAAGCCGAACCGGCGAGCGGAACTTCCGAGATCGTCTTCAGAACCTGCGAAGCGATCTGATAGGGGCAGCCCTGCGAGTTCGGGCGGCGATCTTCCAGATAGCCCTTGTAGTCGTTCTTGATGAAGGAGTGCGGCACGCGGATCGAAGCGCCGCGGTCAGCAACGCCGTAGGAGAACTTGTTCCACGGAGCGGTTTCGTGTTTGCCGGTCAGGCGCTTATCGTTGTCAGGACCGTAGACGTTGATGTGGTCCATGAGGTTCTTTTCGAACTGCGCCATCAGCGCTTCGAAGTAGGCCTTGCCGCCGACTTCGCGCATGTACTTGGTCGAGAAGTTGCAATGCATGCCCGAGCCGTTCCAGTCGGTGTCGCCGAGCGGCTTGCAGTGATATTCGATATCGATGCCGTATTTTTCGGTCAGACGCTGCAGCAGATAGCGTGCCATCCAGATCTGGTCGGCGGCCTTCTTGGAGCCCTTGCCGAAAATCTGGAATTCCCACTGGCCCTTGGCCACTTCGGCGTTGATGCCCTCGTGGTTGATGCCGGCAGCGAGGCAAAGATCGAGATGCTCTTCGACGATTTCGCGGGCGACGTCGCCGACATTAGAATAGCCGACGCCGGTGTAGTAGGGGCCCTGCGGAGCCGGATAACCCTGCTCGGGGAAGCCGAGCGGACGACCGTTCTGGTAGAAGAAATATTCCTGCTCGAAGCCGAACCAGGCATCTTCGTCGTCGAGGATGGTGGCGCGGGCGTTGCTCGGGTGCGGCGTGACGCCATCGGGCATCATGACTTCGCACATGACGAGCACGCCGTTGGTGCGGGCCGGGTCGGGATAGATGGCGACGGGCTTCAGTACGCAATCGGAGCTGCGGCCTTCGGCCTGCATGGTCGACGAGCCGTCGAAGCCCCAGAGCGGAAGCTGTTCCAGCGTTGGGAATGCGTCGAATTCCTTGATCTGCGTCTTGCCACGCAGGTTCGGTACCGGGGTGTACCCATCGAGCCAAATATACTCGAGCTTATATTTTGTCATCGTGACTCTCTCAATGCGACGAAGGTGAGCAAACCCGGAGACGATCTGGGCGCGCAAACGCATCCGACCGCCAGGGGATGCACCTATCGAAGCACGTAGCGTGCCAGTTTGATTGCCGACAAAAGAAAAATCTTAAATCGGCTGGTCGATCCGCACTTTTCCCTTTCTCGAAAGAAGCCCGTTTGAACGATCGAAGGCTGATTCATCAGGAGGATAAAGAGGTTTCTTGCCTCGGAACCGGATGAAAATTTGGGCGTTAGTTCGAAATGGTGAAGTGTTGAACAAATAGGCGGAAGCTTCAGTCGTAGCCAGCATATGGATCAATCATAGTTACCTCATGCATATATTTTGTGCAATTTGCATAAAGTATGTGCATCATGCTATGGTCGCAGTCCTGTTATCGATGCACCGAACGGAATGGAGGCGATCTCATGCCCACCGGTTTCCATCGTGAATCCGCGACGATCTACCAGTTTCCCGTCAAGCCGACGCGGGCTGCAAACCGATTCGAACGCGCCAGGCTGATGGAGCGCGAGGCTGCTGATGTCTGCGACGCCGCTCTCGACAGCTGCTGGTATCACGACGAGGCGGTTCGCGAGACGGATCGGCCGACGAAGTCCTGATTTTTAGGCCCTTGACGGGGAAGAATGCCGATAAGGCGGGAGCGCCCGCGCATGGCATACGTGCGCGGTGGTCATGCGGGGGTTCAGCGATCGCTCAACCCGAGTTTTTCTCTTGCAACCAACGCGCCATGCTCGCTGACGACGCGAGCCGCCACGCCTGCGGCGAAGCGGGCGGCTGCCGGCGCGTCCTGACTCTCAAGATATCGTGCGAGGAAGGCACCATTGAAACTGTCGCCGGCGCTGGTGGTGTCGACGACCTTCTTGACCTTTTCGGCCGGAACGAAGGTCTCCTCGCCGCCGAAGTTCAAGTTGACACCGTCCGCGCCATTCTTGACCACGATATTGAGAGCGCCCAGCGCGCGGTAGCGATGAATGGTCGCCTCGATGGAATCATCGCCGAAATGAGCGGCCTCGTCGTCAAAGCTCGGCATGACGAGCACGGAGGAGCGAGCGCCTTCGCTGATCGTCGTATGCATGACATCGTAGCTCGACCACAGGCGGGGACGGATGTTCGGGTCGAACACCACGAGCTTGCCGGCTGCCTTGGCGCGGCGGATTTCGGAGAGCAGCGTTGCGGCATCCTCCTGCGGCAGGATGGCAAGGGTGATGCCGGAGAAATAGACGAGATCCGCGCTTTCCACCGCCTCACGCAGATGATCCGGATCGGCTGCCAGGCTGCGGGCGGCCGAACTGTCGCGCCAATAGCTGAAGGAGCGTTCGCCGTTCTTCAGGTTAATCATGTAGAGGCCCGGCGTCTTGCCCTTGATGCGGCGGATGAGGTTCGTGCCGATACCCGCCCCGGCGATAAAGGCAGCCATCTCGTCCGACATGGCGTCGTCACCGAGCGCGGTGAAATAATCGACCGACCAATCGGGGCCGAGGCAGGCGCGGGCATACCAGGCGGTATTGAAGGTATCGCCGGCAAAGCCCTTGCGCAGCAGGCCGTCGCCGGCATGCGAGAGCTCCACCATGCATTCACCGATCGACAGAAACCGTCTTTCGTTCACCTTGTCCTCCCGGCATTGGAGCGCCGCTGATGCAACAGGCCGCTCTATCACTTTGAATTAACGCTTCATCCGCTGATACGCGGAGCCGGGCAGAGTGACAAGCGTCGATATTGCGAGCGCCATTGCGACAAGGAACTGAAAGCCGCCTTCGCGGTCAAGCGAAGGCGGGCGAGCGCGAAGGGTGTTTATTCGTGGATGGTATAGCTGCCGAGCTCGCAAAGATCCTGCGTGTCTTCGGTGGTGTCGAGGTCCGAGTCTTCGTCGAATTCGAAGCGCATGTCGTATTTGCAGACGGTGCGGCCGTCGGCAATGGTGATGTTCACGGTCTCGCCCGGATTGAGGACATCCTCGCCGAACACGTCTTCTTCCCAGCTGTTGACGCCTGTCGGCGAGCTGTAGAAGCGCGTCAGGACGGACTTGGTCCCGTTGGTGAGCTGGAATTTCAGATCTTCGGCATGTGACGATACGGCGGAGGTGGCGATAATCGCGGCGGCAAGCGCGATCAATCCGGACAGTTTCGATTTCATATATGCGGTTCCCCAAGCCCATGATTAGGCGGAGAAAGGCATAGCATATCCGCATCTAAATCTTTCTTAGCGGAGACTATAGATTTCGGAAGTAACTGTGTTTTGGCCTTTTCGCCGCGAAGGGACGTGACAGGCGCTTGGAAAAGCGAAGGCCGCTTCATGCGGCCCTCGTTCCATTCACGGCCTGTCCATATGATAGCAGGCGGCCTTCTGGCCGGGCCGGACTTCCTCGGTCGGCGGCATTTCGGTGCGGCAGATGTCGGTCGCCTTCCAGCAGCGGGGAGAGAAGACGCAGCCCTTCGGCGGGTTGAGCGGCGAGGGCGGATCCCCCTGCAGGCGGATGCGGGTGCGCAGGCGCGCAAGCTTCGGATCCGGGATCGGCGCCGCGGAAAAGAGGGCCTGGGTATAGGGATGGGCGGGATGATCGAAGACGGTGGCGCAGTCGCCTGATTCCACCACGCGGCCGAGGTAGAGCACCAGCACATCGTCGGAGATCAGGCGCACGACGGAGAGGTCGTGGCTGATGAAGATCAGCGTCAGGCCGAATTCCTTTCGCAGCCTGCGCAGGAGCGTAATGACCTGACCTTGGATCGAAACGTCGAGAGCCGAAACCGGCTCGTCGCAGACGATGAGCTTCGGTTTGGTGACGATCGCCCGCGCTATCCCGATGCGTTGCGCCTGGCCGCCGGAGAATTCGTGCGGATAGCGGTTGATCATCTCAGGCACCAGACCGACGGCGCTCATGATTTCGCGCACGCGCTGGGTACGCTCGGCCTTCGAAAGCTTCTTTTCGAAGACGGTCAGCGGCTCGGCGATGATGTCTCCAACCGTCATGCGCGGGTCGAGCGAGGCGATCGGATCCTGGAAGATGATCTGCATGTCGCGTCGCGCGGCACGCATTTCCTCCTCTGTGAGGTCGAGAAGATTGCGTCCCTGCCAGAGGATGCGGCCCTTCTGCGATTTCAACAGCCGCAGGATCGAACGGCCGAGCGTGGATTTGCCGCAGCCGGATTCGCCGACGACTCCGAGTGTGCGGCCTTCGGCGAGATCGAAGCTGACATTGTTGACGGCGGTAAGGAAGACCGGCGGCTTGAAGAGCCCTTTCGCCGGCAGTTCGAACTGGGTGGTGAGGTTTTCGACCCTCAGCAGCGATCGATCAGCCATGGTTCAGCAACTCCTCACGGCGCGGGAACGGGTGGTAACAGGCCGCACAGTGGCGCGGTGCCAACGGTTCGAGGGGAGGCGGACGGTCGATGCAATCGTCCTGGACCTGCGAACAGCGCGGCGAGAAATTGCACCCCTTCGGCAGGTGCTGCAGGTTCGGCGGGCGGCCGGGGATGACGACGAGGTGGTCGACATCCTGGTCCGGGCGCGGGATAGAGGCATGCAGCGCCGCCGTATAGGGATGGGCGGGACTATCGAAGAGTTCGTCGACAGGCGCCTCCTCGACAATGCGGCCGGCATACATGACGGCGACGCGGTCGGCGAGGCCGGCAACGACGCCGAGATCGTGGGTGATCATAATGAGCGCTGTGTTCATCTCCGCTGTCAGATCGTTGAAGAGATCGAGGATCTGCGCCTGGATGGTGACGTCGAGCGCCGTCGTCGGCTCGTCGGCAATCAGGAGCTTCGGCTTGGTGAGCAGCGCCATGGCGATGACGATGCGCTGGCGCATGCCGCCTGACAGTTCGTGCGGATAAAGGTGGAAGCGCCGCGTCGGGTCTGGGATGCCGACGCGTTTGAGCATGTCGAGGGCAGCGTCGGATGCGGCGCGCGCCGTCAGGCCGCGGTGGACCTCCAGTTGTTCCGTCAACTGCCGGGAAATCTTCAGTGACGGGTTCAGCGCTGTCATCGGGTCCTGGAAGACCATCGCCATGTCCTTGCCGCGGATCTGGTCGAGCTCGCGCGGCTTCAACGCCAGCACGTCCTTGCCTTCGAGCAGCGCCTGTCCCGTCGTCCTGCCGTTCTTGGCAAGCAGGCCCATGATGCCGAGGAAGGTCTGGCTCTTGCCGGAGCCGGACTCGCCGACGATGGCGATGCGCTCGCCGCGCCGGACGGTGAGGTTCATGTTGGACACCGCCTTCACGTCGCCGTCTGGGGTCGCAAAGGTGATCGAGTAATCCTTGAGTTCGAGGAGGATGTCTTTTTCTTGGAGCATTCTATCGATCCTTCGGGTCGAACGCGTCGCGCAGGCCGTCGCCGATGAAGAGCAGGCTGAGCAGCAGGGCGACGAGGAAGCTGGCCGGGAAGATCAGCAGCCAGGGCATGCTTTCCATGGCGTCGGTCCCTTCCGCGATCAGCGTGCCGAGCGAGGTCAGCGGTTCCTGCACGCCGAAGCCGAGATAGGAGAGGAAGCTTTCGGTGGCGATGATTTCAGGCACGGTCAGCGCCGCGAAGATGACGACGGGGCCGACGAGGTTCGGGATGATGTGCTTGACGATGATCTTGAACGGCCGCTGCCCGGAGGCGCGCGCCGCTTCGATGAATTCGCGATGCTTGATCGACAGCGTCTGGCCGCGCACGATGCGGGCCATGGTCAGCCATTCCAGCGCGCCGATCGCGGCAAAGAGCAGGTAGACGTTGCGGCCGAAGATCACCATCAGCAGGATGACGAAAAGGATATAGGGAAGCGCGTACATGATGTCGACGAAACGCATCATGATCGCATCCAGCCTGCCGCCGATATAGCCTGAGACCGCGCCATAGAGCACCCCGATGACGACCGAGACGACGGTTGCCGTCAGCGCCACGGCCAGCGAGACGCGGGTGCCGTAGAGCACCCGGGCGAGAAGGTCGCGGCCGTTCGGGTCGGTGCCGAAATAATGGCCGGTCTCGATCGAGGGCGGGATGCGGAAGGCCGCCCAATCCGGGTCCTCGTAGTTGAAGGGAATGAACCAGGGGCCGAGGAAGGCGGCGAGGATCAGGAGCCCCAGGACGGCGATCGAGAGCACGGCGGCCTTGTTGCGCGCCAGGCGACGGAGCGCATCCCTGGTCAGCGAACGGCCTTCGGGCGCCAGACCTTCCGCCTCCAGAAGTTCCTGGGCGAGCAGCTCGCGTTTTGCGGGGTTGAGGATCATCGGTTTCTCACTTTCGGATCGAGCCACGCATAGGCGATATCGACGAGAAGGTTCAGGAACACGATCAGCACCATATAGAAGATGACCGTACCGAGAACCATGCCGTAATCGCGGTTCAACGCCGCATTGACGAAGTAGCGGCCGATGCCGGGCAATCCGAAGATGCTCTCGACAACCAGCGAGCCGGTGAGAAGGTAGCTTGCTGCCGGTCCGAGATAGGAGACGACAGGCATCAGCGCAGGCTTTAGCGCGTGGCGCATCACCGTCAGCCGCGGGCCGATGCCCTTGGCCTTGGCAGTGCGGATGAAGTTCTGGTTCATCACTTCGATCATCGAGCCGCGGGTTATGCGCGAGATGCGCCCGGCATGGGGCAGGGCCAGAACGACGATCGGCAGGACAAGGAATTTGAGCGAGCCGTCACCCCAGCCGCCAACCGGAAACCAGGCGAGATGGATGCCGAAGATCAATTGCAGGATCGGCGCGATCAGGAAGTTCGGCAGCACGACGCCGATCAGGATGAGGCTGCCGAGAATGTAATCCGGCGCCTTGTTCTGATAGAGCGCCCCGAGACAGCCGACGGTCACGCCGACGATGATGGCAATCAGAAAGGCGGCCGTGCCGATGGTGAAGGTGTAGGGCAGGCCGATCATGATCTGCTGAGCGACGCTGAAATCCTCGCTGGAGAAGGAGGGGCCGAGATCGCCCTTGAGCAGATCTCCGACGTAGAGCAGGTATTGCTGGATCAGCGGCTTGTCGAGATTGTAGTGGGCCGCGAGATTTTTGAGAATGACCGGCGGCAATGGCCTTTCGCCATCGAAGGGGCCGCCGGGAGCGAGGCGCAGGACGAAAAACGAGGCTGTTACGGCGATCCACATGACGGGGATCGTCGACAGCAGGCGACGGAGAGCGTATTTGATCATGGTCGTGGGCCGGTCCTTCCCGCAGTGTGCGGGAAGGACCGTTTTCCCTTACTCTTTGATCGACAGCCAGCGCGTGCGGTGGATGTCCTGAATGTTGTCGACGAAGCCTTCGATCTTCGGCGAAACGACGTTCTTCGAGACATAGTAGTAGATCGGCAGGGCGGCGGATTCATCCAGCGCCAGCTGCTCGGCCTTCTTGAAGATTTCGGCGCGCTTCTTCAGGTCCGTCTCGGCGTTGCCGTCCTTGATCATCTTGTCGTAATCGGGATTCGACCAGCGGCCGTAGTTCATCTGGACGCCAGTCACCAGCAGGTTCAGGAAGTTGTCCGGGTCATTGTAATCGGCGAGCCAGCCGGCACGGCCGATTTCCACCTGGCCGCGCTGCATCTGGTCGTAATGCACCTTGGTTTCGGCGTTGACGAGCTCGACATCGACGCCGAGCGGCTTCCACATCGACGCGATCGCGACGGCGATGCGCTTGTGATTGTCATTGGTATTGTAGCTGAGGACCGCGTGGAGCGGCTTATCTGGGCCGAATCCGGCGTCGGCAAGCAGCTTCTTGGCCTCGGCGACCTTGTCCTTGTAAGGCAGGTCCTTCCAGCTGACATAGGCCGGCTCGCCGTAATTGGCCGTGCCTGGCGGAACCCAGGAATAGGCCGGCAGTTCGCCGGTGCCGAGGATCTGCGGGCCGATCACTTCGCGGTTGATCGCCATGGAGAGAGCCTGGCGGACGCGCTTGTCGCTGAAGGGCGGCTTCTGCGAATTGACGACATAATAATAGAGGCCTGAGAAGGGCGCGACATGCGCCTGGCCCGGCAGGTTCTTCTTCATCCATTCGTACTGGTCGGTCGGGAAATCGGTGAGGATGTCGAATTCGCCGGCGCGGTAACGTTTCAGTGCGGCTTCCTGATCTTCGAGCACGAAGAACTTGGCGCCGTCGATCTTCAGGTCCTTGGTGCCGTACCACTGGTCGTTCTTGACTGTTGTGACGTGCGAGCCTGGAACCCATTCGACTGGCTTATAGGGGCCGTTAGTGACGATGTTGCCGATCTTGACCCAATCCTGGCCTTTCGCCTCGACGACATGCTTCGGCAGCGGATAGGCCGTGTAGTGCATCAGCGCGTTGAGGAAGTAAGGCGTCGGATTTTCCAGGGTGATTTCGAGTGTCTTGTCGTCGATCGCCTTGACGCCGAGCTGGCTGAGATCAGTGATCTCGCCCTTGTTGATCTTTTCGGCGTTCTTGATGGTGAACTGCAGATAGGCGTAGTCGGCGGCGTTTTTCGGGTCGACGAGGCGCTGGAAGGCGAAGACGAAGTCTCCTGCCGTTACCGGCTGGCCATCGGACCACTTGATGCCGTCGCGGAGCTTGAACGTGTAGACCTTGCCGTCAGGCGAAATAGTCCAGCTTTCGGCCTGGCCAGGGACCGGATTGTCCTTGGCGTCCTCGGTGACGAGGCCTTCGAAAATGTCGCCGGCAATACGATTCTCCCAGTCGCCGGAAAGTTTCTGCGGATCGAGCGATTGAGGATCGCCACCATTGTGGATGTTGAGCGTCGCCGCGTGCGCCGAAAACGCCAGCAATGTGCCAAGCATTGCGGAGGCGAGAAATTTTTTCGTGAACTGGTTCATTGATGGGTCCACCTTTCTAGGCTTTGCGCCTTTATTAGACATTTGTTCCCGGTTTTCGACCTCTTACGTGCAGGTCAGTGCGCACCTTATCGCAAAGGCTTTGCGTTGCAACCCCAAATCCGGAGCCTGGTTTGCGGTTGTGGACAAGCCTATATACGGCTCCCTCTTGTCGGATCGCGACGAAGCGTCGCGGCGGTTTCGGCTCCAATCATAACGGCTTCACGAGGTTGTCTTTTGTTGCGTCCGCTTTAGTGTGTCGAGCGCAAACGAGGCAGGAGAGGTAGCCGATGGCATTGCAGGCAGGCGGAAATGCGGACTGGTGGCGCGGAGCGGTGATCTATCAGGTCTACCCGCGCTCGTTTCAGGACACCAACAGTGATGGGCTCGGCGATCTCAAAGGGATCACCCGCCGGCTGCCGCATATCGCCAGCCTCGGCGTCGATGCGATCTGGCTTTCACCCTTCTTCAAGTCTCCCATGGCCGACATGGGTTACGACGTTTCCGATTATTGCGACGTCGATCCGATCTTCGGGACGCTCGCCGATTTCGACGAGATGATGGCCGAGGCGCACAGGCTCGGCATCAAAGTCATCATCGACCAGGTGATCTCGCACACTTCCGACCGACATCCATGGTTCGTCGAGAGCCGGGCGAGCCGGAGCAATCCGAAGGCGGACTGGTATGTCTGGGCCGATCCGAAGCCCGATGGGACGGCGCCGAATAACTGGCTGTCGATCTTCGGCGGCCCTGGTTGGGAATGGGACGGCGTGCGCCGGCAATATTACCAGCACAATTTCCTGACTTCGCAGCCTGATCTCAATTTCCACAGCGCAGAAGTGCAGGAGGCGGTGCTGGAGACGGTGAAGTTCTGGCTCGACCGCGGTGTCGACGGCTTCAGGCTGGACACAGTCAACTATTATTTCTGCGACAGAGAGCTCAGAAACAATCCGCCGCACGAGCCCGATACCAGTGATGGGGGCCTCGATGCGCCCGACACCAATCCTTACGGCATGCAGAACCATCTCTACGACAAGACGCAGCCGGAAAATATCGGCTTCCTCAAGCGCTTTCGAGCGCTGCTCGACCGCTATGAAGATCGCACGACCGTCGGCGAAGTCGGTGACGGTGCTCGCTCGCTGAAGACGGTGGCCGCCTATACAAGCGGCGATGACAAGCTGCACATGTGTTACACCTTCGATCTGCTGGGGCCTGATTTCACCGCCGCGCATATCCGCGGCTGCGTTGAGGCCTTCCAGAAATCGGTGACCGACGGTTGGGTCTGCTGGGCTTTCTCCAATCATGACGTCATGCGCCATGTCAGCCGGTTCGCACTTGCTGAGGAGGAGCGGCCGGTTATCGCCAAGCTCGCGATCTCCGTACTTGCGGCGCTGCGCGGTTCAATCTGCCTTTATCAGGGCGAAGAGCTCGGACTGCCGGAAGCGGAGCTTGCCTTCGAGGATTTACGCGATCCCTATGGCATCCGCTTCTGGCCGGCCTTCAAGGGCCGCGACGGATGCCGCACGCCGATGCCCTGGGAGGCCGGCAAGGCGCATGCGGGCTTCACTTCGGCTGAAAAGAGCTGGCTGCCGGTGCCTTACGAGCAGGCTGCGCTTTCCGTGGATACGCAGGAGGATAGCGACAGCTCGGTGCTGCACCACTACCGCCGGACGCTCGCCTTCCGGAAGAGCCACCCTGCACTGATCGACGGCGAGATGACCTTTATCGGCACCAATCAGGACCTGCTGGCCTTCACCCGCGAAAAGGACGGAGAGAAACTGCTGTTCGTTTTCAACCTGACGCGCAAACCGGCGGAATTCCGCCTGCCTGACGGCATGGTATTCGGAGAGCCCTTGGCCATGCCGGGCTACGAGGCTGTGGACGATGCCGGAACGGTGACGCTTGCGGCGCTGGACGGGTTTTGTGCGCGCGTTGGTGGCCTCTCGACGCTGCTCGGGAAGGTGCCCGTTGCGAAACCCGTCGAGGGTGAATTGCCGGAGGCCTGGCAGTAAGCACTCCGAACCCCGGCGCTACTCACCCGATCAGCGCGAACTTGTCCACGTCAACTATACCGCGGTCGGAAATCTTCAGGTGCGGGATGACGGGCAGCGGCAGGAAGGCCAGTTGGAGGAAGGGCTCTTGCAGCGTGGCGCCGAGTGCCAAGGCGGCCTGGCGCAGATGGTGCAGCGTGTCGCGCACTGTCTCGTAAGGCTCGATGCTCATCAGGCCGGCGACGGGCAGCGCGATTTCGCCGGTGATCTTGCCGTGCTCAACGACGACGAAGCCGCCCTTGATCTCTCCGAGGCGATTTGCGGCGCGCGCCATGTCATCCTCATTGACCCCGACGACGCAGATATTGTGACTGTCATGGCCAACGGTGGAGGCGATCGCACCCTTCTTCAGGCCGAAGCCCTGGACGAAGCCATTAGCGTGATTGCCATTCTTGCCGTGGCGCTCGATGACGGCGACCTTGATGATGTCGTTGGTTAGATCGACCGTTGTCTCATTACCCTTGGCCGGCAAGCGGTAGCGGCGGTGCTCGGTGATGATCTTGCCCGGCATGACGCCGATGACCGATGTTTCGCCCTCGGCGACCGGCACTCCAAAATGGGCGGCATTGACCGGCCGAGCCTTGACGCTGTCGAGACCGATCGGGGCGACCGGTTTGCGGGTGGCAAAAAGTGCGTCGGTGACACGGCGGCCGGCGGAAAAAACCATCTCGGCACGGCAGCTTTGCAGGCTGTCGAGAACGACGAGATCGGCGCGCCAGCCCGGCGCCACCAGGCCGCGGTCTCTAAGGCCGAAGGCGCGGGCGGCAGAGATCGAGGCGGCGCGGTAGATGGCGAGCGGCTCGACGCCGCTGGCGATCGAAGTGCGAATCATATGATCGAGATGGCCCTGTTCGGCGATATCGAGCGGATTGCGGTCGTCGGTGCAGAGCGCGAGGTAAGGTGAAAGCCGCTCGGTGATGATGGGGATCAGCGCGGCGAGGTCCTTGGAGACCGAGCCCTCGCGCACCAGGATGTGCATGCCCTTGCGAATCTTTTCCAGCGCCTCGGTGGCGCTCGTGCACTCATGCTCAGTGCGGATGCCGGCCGAAAGATAGCCGTTGAGGTCGTTGCCGGAAAGAAGCGGCGCGTGGCCATCGATATGGCCGCCCTGGAAGGCGTCGAGCTTGGCCATGCAGACAGGATCCTTGTGAATCACGCCGGGGAAATTCATGAACTCGGCAAGGCCGATCACCTTGGGATGATCGCGGAAGGGCAGCAGGCGCTCGATCGGCAAGTCGGCGCCCGCAGTTTCAAGATGCGTTGCCGGCACGCAGGAAGAGAGCTGGATGCGGATGTCCATGATCGTCTCCAGCGCGGACTCGAGGAAGAATTCGATGCCCTCGGTACCGAGCACATTGGCGATCTCGTGCGGATCGCAGATGGCGGTGGTGACGCCATAGGGCAAGACGCAGCGATCGAATTCATGCGGCGTCACCAGGGAGGATTCGATGTGCAGATGTGTGTCGATGAAGCCGGGAACGACTGTTCTGCCAGATATATCGATCTCGGTCTCGCCCCTATAGTCGCCTGAAGTCCCGACGATGCGGTCGGCGCCGATGGCGATGTCGGAGCGGACGATTTCGCCGGTGACGAGATCAAAGAAGCTGCCGCCCTTTAGCACGATGTCGGCGGGGATACGGCCTACACCCTGGTCGATGAGACGTTCGAGCTTGGTGGTCATGGTCTACCTCTTCGACTGGTTTCTGCTGCTGTGATAAGCGCGGAAAAACTCTTGGTTATATTTCGGGCCGCTTCCGACTTGACCGTGGCAATGCTAGTGAAGCCAGAATACAGATGCTAATTCCCAACTCAAGGTCATGATATGAAAGCAATTATTTCGGCCGCCTGTGCGGCTGTTCTTTTATTGAGCGGTTGTGAAACGACCAAGACCGCGCAAAATTCGGTTACCTTCAAGACTGACAAATACGGAAAGGTCGCTAGCGTCACCTGGCAAAGCCGTCTGGAAGCGAGGCTATGGATGCGAGCCTCAAGCGTAGTGTCCTTGCCCAATTCCACACGATCGTTCCAAGACCTCTGCCCGATAGAACCTATATCCAGCCATTGGTTCTCACTACACCAACCACGCTGGATGATTACATGCGCGGTGATCTGAAGAAGACAAACTGACGCCCAAATACAAATCGGGCGCCGCAAGGCACCCGATCCTGTTTCACGAGATCCGTGAACTACTCGGCAGCGACGATCTTCCCGCCTTCCCACTTGTAGAGCGAGAAGCTCTGCGAGGTCAGGTCGCCGGTCTCGCCGTAGGTGAGCTTGCCGATGGCGGTCGGAACCTCCATGCCGCCCTTCAGAGCGGCTGCGACGGCTTCCGCATCCTCGGCGCTGCCGGCCTTTTCGATGCCGGCTTTCAGAACTTCGACCGCGGCGTAGGCGTTGAGCGTGAAGGCTTCGGCCGGGACGTTCTTGGCGGCAAGCGCTTCGGCGGCGGCCTTTGAGTCCGGGTTCTTAGTGGCATCTGACGCATTGGTGAACAGCGTCCCTGCTGCCGCATCGGTGCCGATCGCCCAGAATTCGGTGTTCGAGAGGCCGTCGCCGCCGATGATCATCGCGTCGGCGGAGAGGTCATGCAGCTGGCGGGCGAGCAGGCCGCCTTCCGGGTGGTAGCCGCCGAAATAGACGATGTCGACCTTCTCGGACTTGATACGGGTGGTGAGGGCGCTGAAATCCTTGTCGCCAGGGGTGATCGCATCATTGACGACTTCGGTGATGCCGCCGGCGTTCAGCGTCGCCTTGAAGGCGTCCGCAAGACCCTTGCCGTAGGCGCCCTTGTCGTTGACGATGGCAATGCGTTTGTCCTTGAAATTCTTCAGCACGTATTTGGCGGCGACTTCGGCCTGCTGATCGTCGCGGCCGCAGGTGCGCAGCACGTTGGCGAGGCCGCGCTTGGTGAGGTCGGGGGCTGTTGCGGTCGGGGTGACCATCAGCACGCCGTTTTCAGCCAAGACGTCCGACACGGGGATAGCAACGCCCGATGTCACCGGGCCGACGACAAAGCGGATGCCGTCGCCGACAACCTTATTGGCGGCGGAAACGCCCTGCTTCGGTTCGCCGGCATCGTCGGCCAGTTCCAGCACGACTTTCTCACCGAGAATGCCGCCCTTCTTGTTGATCTCATCGACCGCAGTCTGAGCGCCGTTCTTCACCTGGTCGCCATAGGCGGCGACGGGACCGGTCAGCGGCGCGATCAGGCCGATGGTGATATCGGCATGAGCAAGGGGCGCAAAGGCGAGTGACGCGACGAGGGTCGCCGTCAATGTCTTGAGGGTCATTGTCTGTCTCCTTGGATGGGGTCGTGGACCCGCGATGATGTGCCGCGCCGGCTTTCCCGATCATTCAACAGCCTCCAGAGGCTGCGCCAAGGACGACCGGTAACGGTGCGATCAGCGAACCCGCCGGCCATGTTTGACTCGGGCAGGGCTCATGGCAAGATTTCTAGAAATTTTGATGAGCTTGCGCAAGTTCATAACAAAATGGAAGGAAATTTGGCCGATCCGGCCGAAAATTCAGCCGGAACGGATCATTTCCTTCGGTTTTGCATGGTTTTCAGAGGCGAGGCGGCGAATGGTCACGACCTGCCTCCGGACAAAATCACATCCATAAGGTTGTCTTTAACTTTCCTATTAACCGATAGTTTGGCCAATGGCAGTAGTATCAGGAGACCCCGAATACCGCCGCATTGAAACAGAGAACTATACAAAGAATTAGATAGACCTATCGGGAAACAGAGATCTGATGCTCAAGCGTATCGACGCCGGTCAGGTGTGTATCGGAATGTTTGTGGAGGTTATCGAGGGCCTGTGGCAGGATCCGTTTTTGTGCAAGCGCAGATTTTCCCTGCGGCGCGAAGTCGATGCTGCAAAAATTCGTAAATGCGGCACTGCCAGCGTCGTCATCAATACTAGCAAGGGGCTCGATACCAACGGCCTGCCGGGCCGTGACGTCGAGATCGACATTCAGGCCGCGCGAGAGACCGTCCAGAAATCAGTGCAGTTGTTGGAAGAGGCTTTCGCAAAGCTGCGGAACGGCGATGGAGTCAGCATAGATCACGTGGCGCCGGTGATTTCGTCGGTCTCCAAGTCGATGGATGAGAACCCCGCGGTGTTCCTGAGCGTCACGCGCCTGAAATCAAAAGACGAGGTAACCTTTTTGCATTCCATTTCGGTGAGCGCGCTGATGATCCTTTTCAGCCGCCATCTCGCACTTGACGAGCATACAACTCAGATGCTCGGCACCGCGGGTTTGCTGCACGATGTCGGCAAGCTTGAAGTTCCGCTTGAGGTGCTGAACAAGACGGGGCCCCTGGAAAAGGATGAGATCGGCTTGCTTCGGGGCCATCCGGAGAAGGGGCACGCGATCCTGTCGCGGCAGGAGGGCATGTCGGACATCGTTCTCGACGTATGCCTCAATCATCACGAACGCATCGACGGCAAAGGCTATCCGCGCAGCTTGCCCGCCAGCGAGGTGAGCCTCCACGCGCGGATGGCCACGATCTGCGATGTGTATGACGCCATTACCTCTGTGCGGCCATATAAGGCGCCGTGGAGTGCCAGCCAGGCACTGAAATGGATGTTCGGCGCCGAGGGGCATTTCGATCGCCAGCTCCTGAAAAAATTCGCCCTCTGCCTTTCCGTCGCCTCTGTGAGCTGAGGTTTGCATTTTCAGACGAAAAGACCCGCGAGAACATTGTCCATCGCGGGTCTTTGGTACTGAGCCTCGTGAGCGTCTTCAGATGTTGTTCTGAAGGATGGTCCTCAGCTTGCCGAAGAGTTCGTCGATATGCTGCTTCTCGATGATCAGCGGCGGGGAGAGTGCGATGATGTCGCCGGTGGTGCGGATCAGAAGCCCGCTCTCATAGGCCTTCAGGAAAGCGGTGAAGGCGCGCTTCGTCGGCTCCCCGGCGATCGGGTCGAGTTCGATTGCGCCGATCAGTCCTGTGTTCCTGATATCAATGACGTTGGGGCAGTCTCTGAGCGAATGCAGCGCATCGGCCCAATAGTCGGAGAGCTCGGCGGCGCGAGTGAGCAGACCTTCTTCCTTGTAGGTGTCGAGCGTGGCGAGGGCTGCAGCGGAAGCGATCGGGTTCCCGGAATAGGTATAGCCGTGGAAGAACTCGATCATGTGCTCCGGCCCGTTCATGAAGGCGTCATGGATCTCGGAGGTGACGAAGACGGCGCCCATCGGAATGACGCCGTTGGTCAGCCCCTTGGCGGTGGTGATCATGTCGGGCTTGACGTCGTAATATTGCGCGGCGAAGGGGGCGCCGAGACGGCCGAAGCCGGTGATGACTTCGTCGAAGATCAGAAGGATGCCATGTTTGGTGCAGATCTCGCGCAGCTTCTGCAGATAACCCTTCGGCGGGATGAGGACGCCGGTTGAACCGGCGACCGGCTCGACGATGACAGCGGCGATGGTGGAGGCGTCATGCAGCGTGACGATGCGCTCGAGTTCGGTGGCGATGTCGCCGCCATGCTCAGGTTCGCCGCGGGTGAAGTTGTTCTTGCCGGGCTGGTGGGTGTGCGGCATGTGATCGACACCGGTCAGAAGCGTGCCGAACATCTTGCGGTTGGCGACGATGCCGCCGACGGAGATGCCGCCGAAATTGACGCCGTGATAGCCGCGCTCGCGGCCGATCAGGCGGAAACGCGAACCGTTACCCTTCACGCGGTGATAGGCAAGCGCCACCTTCAGGGCGGTCTCGACGGATTCGGAACCGGAATTGGTGTAGAGGACGTGGTCCATGCCTTCCGGAGCGATATCGACCAGGCGGTTCGCCAGTTCGAACGCCTTGGGATGGCCGAGCTGGAACGCCGGCGCGTAATCGAGTTCGCCCGCCTGTTCGCGGATCGCCTCGGTAATCTTCGGGCGGCAGTGGCCGGCGTTGACGCACCAGAGGCCGGCCGTGCCGTCCAATACCTGACGACCGTCATGGGTGGTATAATACATGTCCTTGGCGCCGACGAATAACCGCGGCTCCTTTTTGAACTGGCGATTTGCCGTAAATGGCATCCAGAAGGCACGAAGATCGTTCGGTGCATTGAGGCGGTTGGACATGCTGTTCTCCTGGCCTTCGGTGGCCCGTTCCCGAGGGGCTTGTCGCCCGAATTTTTACTGCCCGGTCAAATTATCAGGGCCTCTTAACGCGTCAACGAGAAAAGTCCCGACATGCTTCCGCGCAGAAGAATTCGCCAAAAGACACGACCGGCAAATCGCCAGATTTACCGGTCGTGCCATTAAGGTTCACGTGCTGAAATATCGTTGCCGAGGCTTCCGGGAGGATTCCCGTGCGGCACCGGCACGGCTGATGGTCATGTCAGCGCTATCATCAGGCTGCGGATCTGCTTCTGCTCGGAACAAGGTAGATGTCTTCGAGCGTCGCGAGTATCTTCATGACCGGCTCGGATGTACTCGAATAATAGATGGTCTGGGCGTCGCGCCGGGTCTTGACCAGCTTCTGCGCGCGCAGTTTCGAAAGATGCTGTGAAAGCGCCGACTGGCTAAGGCCGACTTGTGTGGCGAGCACTCCGACGGCGACTTCGCCTTTTACCAGGCTGCACAGGATCAGCAATCTTTTGGGATTGGCCATGGCTGACAATAGTGCTGCCGCCACATTCGTGTGGTCAGCCAAATCGGGGGTTTCCATATTGTTATCTTCCTAATGCGAAACGTACATCATCTATCTGGTAAGGGCTGTCTGCCGGAGCCCGCGGCAAAATTAGCAACTGGGCTCGAAGATTGTATATACCTAAATTTAAGGTATCGAGTATGCTATTTTAGATATGTTTGAACAAATGTGATTGGAATCCACAGCGAGCGTTTCGAATTCGTATCGCAGCAAAAAGTCGCCGGAAATGATCTCAAAACCCGCCGGATCGATGCCGCAGATGCGCCAAGAAGCCGATTTCGGGGCTTTTAAGCGCGCTGCAAGAGTTTGCGCCACATCGGAATGGCGCTCTACTAAATCTCGCACTGTTTCGGCCGCTTTGGCGGCAATCTCTTCGTTTGCCGGCGATTGGATGATGAGATCCCCGCCGTCGAGATGGTAGGCCCGGCCGAAGCCGGCGTTGAGGCTCGCCTGCTCCGGTTTGAGACGGAAGAAAAGGAAATCGGCAAAATCGATATAGAGATTTGCCTTGGGATGGCGATCGAGGAAACGCGTGCGAAGGCGCTCGTGGAACCGATGACCATGCTCAATCGGCTCCGCCGTGCATTGGGTCGTCAGCCGGCCATGGGCAAGCGGATCGCCCTTGCCCGGCTCGCCGGTCAGCAGCGAGGCGCGCGGGTCTCGTATGAGCGCCTTCGTGTGAGCCGAAAGCTTCGAAACCAGGATGACGGGGGAGCCGTCGATATCGGTGGCGAGGAGGACCCGGCTGGCAAAGGGAAAACCGGTGTCGGGATCGAGAACGGCGATCGCCGCGTACCGTGCAGAGCGCAACAGCACACGGGCGAGCCTGCGGGCCTCGTCGTCGGTTTCGCGTAAGGGCGACGGTTGATCTTTCATATCCGCTTTGTGGCAAAGCGGATCGAAAACATCAAGCGTCCTCCTTGCGGCGATGGCGCGTGAGGCCGGCGACGATATCCTGAGCGGTGATGGTGCCGATGACCGTGCCGTTTTCCACGATGCCGATGCTGCCCGGCTGGCGGGCGAGTACGTCGAGGACATCGACGAGCGGGGTTGCGGCACGGGCCGTGGCGCTGACGCTCATGCCGGCGGCCGTCTGGCCAAGGCCGGGCTGCATGACGTCGGCGGCGGTCAGCATGTTGATCGGATTGAGGTTCTGCACGAAATCGGCGACATACTGGTCCGCGGGGTTCTTGACGATGTCGTGCGGTGTTCCGCACTGAATGATCCGTCCGCCCTCCATGATGGCGATGCGGTTGCCGATGCGGAAGGCCTCGTCGAGATCGTGGCTGACGAAGAGAATGGTCTTCTTCAGCCGCCGCTGGAATTCCAGGAGTTCGTCCTGCAGACGGGTGCGTATCAGCGGGTCGAGCGCCGAGAACGGCTCGTCCATGAGCAGGATCGGGGCGCCGGTGGCAAAGGCGCGGGCAAGGCCGACACGCTGCTGCATGCCGCCTGACAGTTCGTTGACCTTGCGGTTTGCCCATTTCGTCAGGTTGACGAGTTCGAGCTGCTCGCCGACGCGGGCCTTGCGTTCCGCCTCCGGCATGCCGGCGAGTTCGAGGCCGAAGCCGACATTTTCGGCGACGGTGCGCCAGGGCAGGAGGGCGAACTGCTGGAACACCATGGAGACGGTGTGGGTGCGCAGTTCGCGCAGCGCCTTGGCATTGCATTTATAAGGGTTGACGAGGCCCGTGGTCGTGGAGACCGCGACGTCGCCGCGCACCACGGGAGCGAGCCCGTTGACGGCGCGCAGCAAGGTCGACTTGCCCGAACCGGAAAGGCCCATCAGCACGAGGATCTCGCCTTCCTCGATCGTCAGCGAGGCATTGGCGACGCCCAGCACCAGGCCGGTCGCGGCGCCGATCTCGTCACGCGTTTTGCCCTGGTCGGCCATGGCAAGGGCGGCTTCCGGCCGATCGCCGAAGATAATGCTGACATCCTTGAAGCTTACCGCGGTCATGCGCCGTCTCCTTCACCCGCCGTGCGGAACATGCGGTCGAGAATGATCGCCAGGATGACGATACAGAGACCGGCTTCGAAGCCTTTTGCGACATTGACGGTGTTCAGCGCACGCACGACCGGGACACCGAGACCATCGGCGCCGACGAGTGCGGCGATGACCACCATCGACAGCGACAGCATGATGGTCTGGGTGAGGCCCGCCATGATCTGCGGCGCGGCGAAGGGAAGCTCGACCTTGCGCAGCACCTGCATCGGCCGCGCGCCGAAGGCGACGGCGGCTTCGACGAGGGAGGGCGGCGTCGAGATGATGCCGAGGCGCGTCAGCCGGATGGGGGCGGGGATCGCGAAGATGACGGTCGCGATCAGGCCCGGAACCATTCCGAGGCCGAACAGGATCAGCGCCGGGATCAGGTAGACGAATGTCGGAATGGTCTGCATCAGATCAAGTACCGGGCGCATGGCGGCATAGACCCAGGCGCGGCGGGCGGCCGCGATACCGAGTGGAATACCGATCACCATGCTGACGAAGGTGGAGGCGAGCACGAGCGCGAGCGTCTCCGTCGTCTCCTTCCAGTATCCTTGATTCATGATGAGCAGCAGCCCAAGGCAGGTAAATAGCGTGATCGCGATCGACCGCCGGAGCCAGAAGGCGAGTGCGGAAATGACCGCGATGACGATCAGCGGATGCGGCTTTTGCAGCACGAAGAGCAGGCCGTCGATGACGTGCGACAACAGAAAGGCAAGCTGGTTGAAGAACCATTCGCCATTGGAGGTCAGCCAGTCCACGAAGGATTTGGCCAATGGACCGATGGGAATCTTAGAGTCGGTGATCCAATTCAAGAGCGCGCCTATCCAGAAAAATTAACAATCGGACAAAAATGAAGCAGGGCGGCGAGCCGCCCCGTTCATGTGATCAAAGGCCGAGGCTGGTCTTGGCGGCCGCCAGCGCGTCGCCCTTGCCGTCACGGGTCTTGACGCCGGCGAGCCAGGGCTCGAGTGCCGACGGGTTGGCCTTCAGCCATTCGGTAGCCGCGGCTTCCGGCTCCTTGCCGTCGTCGAGGATCTTGCCCATGATCTGGTTCTCCATGTCGAGGGAGAACGTCAGGTTCTTCAGCATCGCGCCGACATTCGGGCATTCGCCGAGGTAGCCGGCTCGGACATTCGTGTAGACCTTGGCGCCGCCGAAGTCGGGACCGAAGACGTCGTCGCCGCCTGTGAGGTAGGTCAGCTTGAAGTTGGTGTTCATCGGATGGGGTTCCCAGCCGAGGAAGACAACGGGCTTGCCTGCTTTCTCGGCGCGAGCGACCTGGGCGAGCATGCCCTGTTCGGAGGATTCGACGATTTCCATATCCTTCATGCCGAAAGTGTTCTTTTCGATCAGGTCCATGACGAGGCGGTTGCCGTCATTGCCGGGCTCGATGCCGTAGATCTTGCCGTCGAGATCGTCCTTGTGGGCAGCGATGTCCTTGAAGTCCTTGATGCCGAGTTCCGCGCCCTTGGCGTTGGTGGCAAGCGTGTACTTGGCGCCGACCAGATTGGGGCCGAAGGATTCGACCGACTTGTCATCGATATAGGGGCGGACGTCCTTTTCCTGTGTCGGCATCCAGTTGCCGAGGAAGATGTCGATGTCCTTGTTCTTCAGCGAGGTGTAGGTGACCGGCACCGAGAGGACCTTGACGTCGGTCTGGTAGCCGATGCTTTTCAGGACGACGGAGGCGGTCGCCGTCGTGGCGGTGATGTCAGTCCAGCCGACGTCGGAGAAGTGGACGGTGGAGCAGCTGTCGGGATCGGCGGCGAAGGCGGCGGTCGCAACGGAGAGGGTGGCGACGGCAGTTGCAGTGACGAGTTTGAATGTGCTTGTTGTTTTCATTTTAGACTCCCAGTCTTTAGGTCCCCAAGCCAATCACCAATAACCCAGTTTGACAAGCGACCTCAGTGTGTTTGCGTCGTATCGACGGGTGCGATTGCGACGTCTGCAGATTTTTCGCAGTCGCGGGTTTTCGCGGCTTTCGGCGGGTTTTGGGCGTCAATTCCTGTGATTATCGCCGTCGCGGGGCTTTTCTTTGCCAATTCGAGCTTTCAATAAGCCGATCAAGGAGAAATCGGATGGCAAAGCTCTATTTCAACTACTCGACGATGAACGCCGGCAAGTCGACGATGCTGCTGCAGGCCTCCTATAATTATCAGGAGCGCGGCATGCGTACGGTGCAGCTGATCGCCGCCTTCGACGAGCGCGCCGGCCGCGGCGTCATCGGCTCGCGGATCGGGCTGGAGGCGAGCGCCATTCCCTTCGAACCGGACGAGGATCTGTTCCGACTGGTCATGACGCTGAGCGGCGAAGGGGCGCCAATCTCCTGCGTCTTCGTCGACGAGGCTCATTTCATGACGCCCCTCCATGTCTGGCAGCTTGCCCGCATCGTCGACCGGCTCGGCATCCCCGTCATGGTCTACGGGCTGAGGACGGATTTTCAGGGCAAGCTGTTTCCGGCCTCACAGGAGCTTTTGGCGATCGCCGACGAAATGCGCGAGGTGCGGACGATCTGCCACTGCGGGCGTAAGGCGACGATGGTGGTGCGGCTGGACGCGCAGGGAAAGGTGCTGCATGAAGGCGCGCAGATCGATGTCGGCGGCAATGAGAAATATGTCTCTCTCTGCCGCAGGCACTGGGACGACGAAATGAACGGGGCCTGGATCGCCGAGCCTGTGTGAGGCGATGAAAGGGCTGGTTTTCTTCGGCGTCCGGAGCGGCTAGCTTGGGTAGGAGATTCTCCGGGGAGATCAGGTGCGCAAACCTCCGCCATTCGACAGCCAGTACGAAGCCGCAGGCGGCCTTGCCGAAAAGATTGCGGCCGAGGGAGCCTATTGCGAAGGCTGCATCCGCGGCTTTGATAGCGACGAAGCCCGGTCGGCCGACGAGGTTTTTCTGGAACAGAATGCGCGCTTCCAGACCCATATCGCCGATGGCGCAGCGCTTGATGCGTTGCTTGCCGAACTGGTCTTTACATTGGACCGGATGACGGCGGAGGTTTCGGCCGATCTCGACAGTTTCCGCGGATTGACGCTGCGCGAGAAAATGGCCGGCTGGACGTCGCGCCAGAGAATGTGGCGCATGTATACCGAACGCGTGCGCGAGGCGCCGGTCATCGAGCGGCTGCTCGACCTCCTGGCAAAATCCGACGCGCTCGCCAAGCTGATCGTAAGCCAGCGCACCTCGATCATCGAACGCCACAAGATAGCCGAACACGGTCTCGTGGGCATTGTCGAGCAACGGCGCCGGCTGGTCGATTCCATCGATATCGCCCGCCTGAAGATGAAGGAGCTCAATGCCAAGGCGCTGACGACCCAGGGCCGCATCGGCGTCTATGGCAACAGGGCGCACTGGGAGCAGATGGAGGCAGAGCGACGGGCGTTGAAGGCAGAGGCCGAGCGAATTTCGGCGGAGGAGCACGAGATGCGGCACGACAGTCAGCGGCGCGAGCGCTTCATCGGCCTGTTCCAGGCTTTCGTCGATTCGTTGAACGGCCGGATCGGTGCCTGCAACGTCTTGCTGCGCAAGCTGATGATCGATGTCGAGGAGCGGCTGATCATCTATCAGGCGCAGGTCGATACCGACCGGCCGGGCATGAAGGTCAGGATCAAGCCGGAACTCTTCGCCGATATTGCGGCCCCGATCAGGCTGTTCGAGAAGGGCATGCTGGTCGCCCAGGATCTGGAGCGGCGCAAGAGCCGGGCCGACCTCGACGTCGCCGGAAAATTTCCGGCCTATCGCGAGCCGGCACCGGAAACGCCGGGAGCGCCGCTCATCGATACGGCGCGCGGGTCCTTTCGCTTCAGGTTGCCATTCCTGCGTTCCTGATCCGTGCCTCGCGCCGTCTGCGCTGCTTTCATTCGTAAAATCGAGGCGATCGTGTTGTGCTCGGCCTGACGAGCGCATATGTGGATGCAGCGGGGCGGCGATGTCCTGCTGCATAATTCCTTAAGTCGGAATCGATTTAAGGAATTATGCAGCAACACAAAGTGCTACAGCGTCCTAGCGCGTCTGAAAAGACGCGCGGCGCTGTAGTGTTCGCCTCGCCTGACAGGAGACGACGATGCTTGACCGGATAGCCGGTTTTTTCAGGCTGATCGGCCAGACGATCGGCCGCTGGGCCCGCCTGTTTTTCGCCTGGGCCTTCTGGCCCTTTCTTGCCGTGCATGGCTGGTACCAGCGCCGGAGCTGGCTGATCCGGCTGCCGGTCATCGCATTCGTGGCGCTCTTCGCCGTACTTTACGGCTATTTCTTCTGGCAGACGCAGGTCTGGTCGAACTTCAACACCGCCTTCGTCGACCAATACCGGTTTTCGGAACGCAAGATTGCTGCCGGGCAGGAACTGCCGTCCGCCGAGAGCGCGAGCGGAGCGGCCACCAAGACCTGTCAGCGCTCAGCCATTGTCGATGTCACGGCTGACCTTACCGATTTCAACGTCAACCAGAACGCATGGATTTCTTCCATGCTGCTCTACAAAATGGGCTTCTTCGGGATCGACTGGGATCACACGCCCTTCCTCGACAACAAGGCCTCATTCCAGCGCGGTATCAACCAGGCAGTCCGGCGTACCTCGGCGGAGCTTGTCGATACACTCGGGCGCGTGCGCGGCACGTCTGGCATCAACAACGATCTGCAGAGCGCGCGCGGCAATCTGCAGTTCGACGAATATAGCTGGTATTTCGGGCTCAATCCCTTTGGGCCTAAAACGCCGACCCCTTCCTACTACCGCTCGGCCATCGGCAGCCTACGCAAGTTCAATACTGATCTGTCCGCCTGCAACGTTATTTTCGACGGCCGCGCCGACAATCTGATGCAGTTCATCGACCGCATCGCCAACGATCTCGGCGCCACCTCCGACATGCTCGCGGAGCGCTCGGAACACCATAATCGCGGCTGGTTCGACACGCGTGCCGACGATCGGTTCTGGTTCGCCTACGGCCAGCTTTATGCCTATTACGCCATCCTGACCGCTGCGCAGGCGGATTTCTCGCAGGTGGTGCAGGAACGCAATCTCGGCGCGATCTGGAGCGGCACCACGCGGCAGTTCCAGGCGGCACTGCGCATCCAGCCCTCGATCATCTCGAACGGCCGCGAAGACGGCTGGATCATGCCGAGCCACCTCGCGACCATGGGCTTCTATATCTTGAGGGTACGCTCGAACCTCGTCGAGATCCGGTCGGTGCTCGATCGTTAGAGCGTTGCGCGTCAGCGGCGCGCCGCATGATCCTCGAAGCCAACGACGCGCAGCTTCTCGACGAATTCATAGGTGACGCCGACGATGCCGCCGCCGCTGGCATCGTCACGGAAGCGGCCGATGCTGCGCACCAACTTGTAACCGCCGAGCCGGTTGTCGACGCGATAGACGAAATGGAAGCCGACGCCGTGAAGGCTTGCCTCCTCGAAGGTCTGGGCGATCAGGCTGCGGTCTTCGGTGTGAATGCGAGACATCAGTTCGGCCAGATTGACCGGCCCGTCGCTATAGGGGAGATCGAAGATCGCATGCACATCCTCGCTTGCAAAGAAATGTCCGGTTTCGATATCGATGCGCCAGAAGCCGAAAAGGCGATAGGCGGCAACCATCTGAACGATTTCCGCATCGGTGATGCCGATATGGGCGCGGGACTGTGTTATCTTGTCGACGACAGGCTGTTCGAAGCGAAGAGACACGATTCCCCCAATTCACGGGACGACGTGCTGACCCTCTTCTGATTTTTCAGCTGATCAGCTTCAATCGAATTGCTTTTGCTACCAACTGGGTGCGATTGACGCAATCGAGTTTTTTGATCGCATTGGTCATATAGGCATTCACCGTATGATCGGAGAGAGCCAGGATCTGGCCGATCTCGATCGAGGTCTTGCCCTGTGCCGTCCAGCGCACGACTTCAAGTTCCCGCGCCGACAGCGCATTGTGCGCATTTTCCTCGTTGCGCCTGACCGCATTGAATGCGTCGAGGGCATGCAGGATGATGATCGCCAGCTCGTTGACTTCGCTCTGGCCGAGCGCCGCACGTTCGCCGCAGAACCAGAAGACCAGGCGCCGGCCATCGACTGCAATGGTCGGCATGGCAACGCCTGCAGGTATCGCATGGCGCAGCATCAAGGCGCGCAGCTCGGCCGGAAAGGCCTGTGCATTGACGGTATCGTTGAGGTGCCAGGCCTGCGGCACGGCCGACTCCCTCAACCGTACGCCGAAAGGGCAACCACGCATCATGTTGGCGCGATCGAAATCTCTGATATAGGCCGCGGGAAGCGAGCTTTCGATCAGCAGCGGTTTCAGGAGGAGATCTTCCGGCGAGGGCGCGTGCATCAGCGTCGCATAGGACAGTCCGAAGGCCGCGGAGACTCTGCCGAGTCCTTGTGCAAACAGGCCGCGTGTTCCTGCAACAGAAAGTTCCGCCGAAAGCAACGACTGTCTTTCAGAGGTGGTCATGTAAGACATTTTTACGCCCCGGCAGCCTCAATGTTAACGCTATCAAATACACAAACACTGCCGGATGCTAGCCCCAATTGCCTTATCTCAAGCCGATTAGGTCGAAAGGCGCAGAAATAGTTACGACTGCGCGCGCCCCGGTTGAGTTGCGGCCTGCGCAAGTAGCGTTGTGGTATCTTTGACTTCTGCTGCGGCGGGACAGCTGTGGATACCGCCTGCTCCGGGCAGGAAGAGAATCACGCCGGAAGAGCCGGGGCGCCGAGAGGCGCCGAAAACTGGCTTGCTGCGGCACGATGCAATTGGTAGGTGTATTAACATGTATAACTGAGGCGATTTAATCGTGCGCTTTGCATTCTCCCTGCATTTTAAGCATCTGTTTTCTCTGGCAATACTTGCTTTTCTTTTGTTGAACCTGCCGATCGATGCCGCGACCTCGCAGGCAGCCGCGCCGAAGGCGGCAGGGCAGCCGCCGATGCGCTTCATCCTCGTGCACCATCTTCTCTGCATGGAGGACTGTCCGGGATGGATATCGGCAGAGGGACGCATAACCTCCGACACGCCCGCGCAACTGCGAAAAATCCTCAAGAAGATCGGTAACCGAAAGCCGCCGATCGTCTTCCGTTCCGAGGGCGGTGATGTCGATGCCGCCTATGCGATGGGCCGGATGATCCGCAAAGCGGGTCTGGAAACGGCAGTAGGCGGCACCAGGCTGAAGGATTGCCCGCCGGACGATCTGCGCTGCGCTGCCGCCATCGCAAAGGACGGGACCGCGCTTGGTAACACCTATTCGGACGGCGCATATTGTTTTTCCGCCTGCCCGCTGGCGTTTGCGGGCGGTACGTCGCGTGTCGCGTCGCAATGGGCGTTCATCGGTGTTCACCAGATCACGACGATCTATAACAGGGTGCGCGTTTCCTACCGTATCGAATACAAGATCGTGAACGGCAGGAGGAAAGAAATCTCCCGCAAGGAAGTCGGGCGCAAGTCGGCCGGGCAGAGCAGCTCCACCAAGCTCGGCAAGAAGGCCAGCATTGCCCTAATGGCCTATTTGAAGGAGATGGGGGTCGATAAGGATCTGGTGGACCATATGATGAGCGCCAAGCCGGACAGCATCAAGATCGTGCCGCCCGCAGAGGCAATTCGAATAGGCCTCATGACCGGCATGCTGTCTTACAGCGAGTGGCCGGGAATGCCGCTTTGCGCACCGGATGCAACCGCCGAGGCTGTCTGCCACGGACATCGGGCGGTCAAGACGTCTGCGGCTGAGGCGCCGGTATCCGAGACACCCGTGCAGAATGCGTCCGGAGGCGCAAGCGAGAGCCTGTCGAAAACACGGCCCATGGATTTTCTCCTGATGTCCAATGGCAATTGTCGGGAAGAGTGCACACAATGGATTTCCGCGGATGGAGACATCACGCCGGATACGCCGGCTCAGCTGGAAGCGATCTTGAAGACGCTCGGCGAAAGGAAACTCCCGATCGTCCTTCAGTCCAATGGCGGGGATATGGATGCGGCTTTCGCTATGGGGCGTATGGTCCGCGCTGCAGGTCTGGAGACCTCGATCGGCAGATCGCAGTTGCCGAATTGTCCAAAGCAGGACCCGCGTTGCAAAGCCGGCGCCGCTGAAAGCGGGCTGACCGAGGGCGAAGTCTTTACCAGTGGTGCGTATTGCCTTTCGACCTGTACTCTTGTCTTGATGAGCGGAGCGCCGCGGACCGCCGGATATTCAGCCATCGGCCTCGTCAGACCCAAGACGACTGAATATGCGAAATTCTTCGGCTATTTCGACGAGATGGGCGTCAGTGCCGAGCCATACCAGACGATGATGCTCGAGACGGCAATCGATCAAGCGATTATGCTTCCCTCTGAAGCGTTCAAGCTTGGCGTCATCAATGGCATCATTCCTTATGATGAAGAGCCCGGCTTGCATATCTGTGGGCCAGAGGCGAAGCAAAGTCTCCAATGCCCGACAGCGCCGCGCGTCTTGCCGGATGCGAAAGGGACGCAGTAACATTTGAATCTACGCATCATGCTTTCCCATGATCCAGCGCGGCGGCCGCAAGGCGAGCGCTATTCACAGCATGCCGATATTTCGCTATCCCAGTCGCGAGGACAAGCGCTTTCGCGCATGCGAAAGGCCGGGACGGGGGACATCCATGCCATCCATCAAATCCGATATTGAAATCGCGCGCGCCGCGGCCAAGAGGCCGATCTTCGAGATCGGGGCAAAGCTCGGCATCGCGGCCGAGCAGCTCGCCCCCTATGGTCACGACAAGGCAAAGGTCAGCGCCGAGTTCATCGCGGCGCAGGCGGTCAAGAAGGACGGCAAGCTGATCCTTGTCACGGCGATCAATCCGACGCCGGCGGGCGAAGGCAAGACGACAACGACCGTCGGCCTCGGCGACGGGCTGAACCGGATCGGCAAGAAAGCGATCGTCTGCATCCGCGAGGCGTCGCTCGGTCCCTGCTTCGGCGTCAAGGGCGGGGCGGCCGGCGGCGGTTATGCGCAGGTTGTGCCGATGGAAGACATCAACCTGCATTTTACCGGCGATTTCCATGCGATCACCTCGGCCCACAATCTGCTGGCTGCGATGATCGACAACCACATCTATTGGGGCAACGAAGAGAATATCGACATCCGCCGCATCACCTGGCGGCGTGTCATGGACATGAACGACCGGGCGCTGCGCAGCATGGTCTCCTCTCTCGGCGGCGTCGCCAACGGTTTTCCACGCCAGGGCGGCTTCGACATCACCGTCGCCTCCGAAGTGATGGCGATCCTCTGCCTCGCCACCGACCTCAAGGATCTGGAGCGGCGGCTCGGCGACATCATCATCGGCTACCGCTTCGACAAGACGCCGGTGCATGCGCGCGACCTGAAAGCCGACGGCGCCATGGCCGTGCTGCTAAAGGATGCAATGCAGCCGAACCTGGTGCAGACGCTGGAAAACAACCCGGCCTTCGTGCATGGCGGCCCGTTCGCCAATATCGCCCATGGCTGTAATTCGGTGACGGCGACGAAGACGGCGTTGAAGCTCGGAGAGTATGTCGTGACGGAAGCGGGATTCGGGGCCGATCTCGGGGCTGAAAAATTCTTCAACATCAAATGCCGCAAGGCCGGGCTGAAGCCGGACGCGGCCGTCATCGTCGCGACCATCCGGGCGCTGAAGATGAATGGCGGCGTGAAGAAGGAGAATCTCGGCATGGAGGACGTCGCAGCGCTGAAGAAGGGCTGCGCCAATCTTGGCCGGCACGTTGCCAATGTGCGCCGCTTCGGCGTGCCCGTCGTCGTCGCGATCAATCATTTCGTCACAGATACCGATGCGGAGATCGCGGCGGTGAAGGAATTCGTCTCGCGGCTCGGCGCCGAAGCGATCCTCTGCCAACACTGGGCCAAAGGTTCGGCCGGCATCGAGGAACTGGCGCATAAGGTGGTGGAACTGGCCGAATCGGGTCAAGCGAAATTCCAGCCGCTCTACGGCGACGACATTTCGCTGTTCGAGAAGATCGAGATCGTCGCCTCGAAGATCTACCATGCGGGCGAGGTGACCGCCGACAAGGCGGTGCGCGATCAGTTGCAGACATGGGAGGAGCAGGGCTACGGCAAGCTGCCGGTCTGCATGGCGAAGACGCAATATTCCTTCTCCACCGATCCGAACCTGCGCGGCGCGCCGGAAGGCCACATCGTTTCGGTGCGCGAGGTGCGGCTTTCAGCCGGCGCCGGCTTCGTTGTCGCCATCACCGGCGAGATCATGACGATGCCTGGCCTGCCGAAATCGCCCTCAGCGGAACGGATTTTTTTGAATGGGCAGGGTTATATTGAGGGGTTGTTCTGATTAGGCGTGGGGAAGGGACGGGATGCGGCCTCTCGATCCTCCCTTCTCCCGAGGGTAGAAGAGGATATGCCGCACCGTCTCCGTTCCCCGCCAGTTCTCGCTTGATGACGGGATTCTACCCCTTCAACCGTCAATGACAATAACGATAGCCGCCCTTCCTTTCGATGACGTCGAGATGGAAATGGGTTTCGTGGGCCGCGTCGCTTTCGGGGTCGAGGACGGTGGTGAAATAGAGGCAGCCGGCGGCGCTGACGACGCGCTGGAAGGCGCCGGTAAGTGTCGAGTCCTCGCGGCGGGAGCGGACAGCGACATCCTCGCCCTTTTCGAAATGGAAGCTGGCAATATCGATGGCGTTGCCGCGGGCGTGTTCGGAGATCTTGCCTGTTTCGGCGCCGTTGCGCAGACGGCACATATAGGCGGTAGCCTGGTTAACGGCGGTGATACGGCCCTGCTCAGGCAGGGCGGCGGAAGCGGCAGGGATGACGCTCTCCTTCATCCAGCGGGCAAGTGCGAGTGCCGCCGGGCAGCGGATCGTTGCCTCCGGCTTGAGGGCGATACCGGGCAGAGCTTCGGAGACGATGATCGGTTTGTCGATGCCGCAGCCGTTGCCGTCATCGATGCGCGGCGTTTCCTTGAAGACGACACCCAACTCCTTGAGTGCGGCCGTGCATTCGGCATGCTCAGCGTCGCTTTCGGATTCGATCGTCAGTTGCTGCTCTTCAAGCGTCTGCTCGCCGGGCGGCTTTTCTTCCGGCGGAGTCTGCGGGCTTTCGACCTGGCCCGGCGGAAGCGGCGGTCCCTGCATGGGTTCTGCAGGCTCAGGCTTTGCCGGTTCGGCTGAAGGAGCAGGCGGCTGGTCCGGTTCGGATGTCTCCGGCTCCTTTACCTCAGGTTTCGGCTGAGGGGTCGGCACCTGCTCAGGCGCGGAGGGTTCCGCTTTTTCCGAGGACGGTGGAGTGCGACGGGTCGTCTGCCCGGCATCGGGCCGCGGCTCGGGCAATGGACCGTGGGGGGGCAGGCGGGCGCCGGCAAGAAAGGCGGTAGCGGCAAGCAGGATCGCCAATGTCGAAAATTTTCTCAATCCATCCGGTTCCTAGTATTGGTGGCTAGAAGCAACGCATGAGAGCGGTTTTCGTTGCAATTGTGCAAGGCTTCAATAACGGCATCAATCTGCATGCCTCGCTTGCCTATGCCTACGGCAGGAATGAAGAAACCACCCAGCGCCGGCACTCGGTGGCGCCGTTCAAGGCGATTGTCGGCGGCGGCTGGAGCAATGACACCTTCGGCTTCGATCTGTCTTCGACGCTATCTGCCGGCATGCTCACCGACCATCTCAATGCACCCGGTTACGCAATTGTCGACTTGACCGGCTGGTGGACGCCGGAACAGTTGCCGGGCCTACGCGTTCAAGCCGGTGTCTACAATGTTTTCGACCAGAAATATTTCAACGCGCTGGCCCTACGCGACGTCAACCTGGTCTCGACCGCATCGCAGCCTCGTGATTGGTATTCCGAGCCGGGCCGTACCTTCAAGGTGTCGCTCACGAAGACCTTCTGACTGCCGGCGACACACCTTCACGGCTGGGGAGGGGCGGTTTTCGGGCCGCCCTTTTTCATTGCGCAATCGCCTCTTGCGCGGCGGCTGATCTCAGGCTAACAATTTTTCCATGATCACGTCCTTGAACATTGCTGTTTGGTGGTGGGCTCGCTGAGGCGGCCTCGACCAATCGTGTCCAAAGACGACGACGAGTGAGCCGCCCGAAACTTCGAGGCGGCTTTTTTGTTTTATCGCTGCCTGTCGTCCGGGCCCGATAACGGAGTGGAACAATGGTAACGATCCTGCGGGATGATGGTGCGGAAATCTACGAGACCAAGGGCGGCATATCCGTCACCCGGCAGCGTCGGGCGATCCCTTACGGCGATGCGGTCTCCTCCTATATCGATAAGCTCGACGAACGCCGCGGCGCGGTGTTCTCGTCGAACTACGAATATCCGGGCCGTTATACGCGCTGGGACACCGCCGTCGTCGATCCGCCGCTCGGCATCTCCTCCTTCGGGCGCGACGTCTGGATCGAGGCCTATAACGAGCGCGGCGAGGTCCTCCTCGGCTTCGTGACGGAGCGGCTGAAGACAGTGTCCGATCTCGTGCTCGGCGCTTCCTCCGCCCGCCGCCTCGATCTCTCCGTCAAAGCGCCGGATCGGGTGTTTACCGAAGAGGAACGCTCGAAGATGCCGACGGTTTTCACCGTGCTACGCGCCGTGACCGACCTCTTCTATTCCCAGGCGGATGCGAGCCTCGGGCTCTACGGCGCCTTCGGCTACGACATCGCCTTCCAGTTCGACGCGATCGATCTGAAGCTCAAGCGGCCTTCCGACCAGCGCGACATGGTGCTCTACCTGCCGGACGAGATCCTCGTCGTCGACAATTACGCTGCCAAAGCCTGGATCGACCGCTATGATTTCGAGAAAGGCGGCGTGACGACCGAGGGCAAGGCAGAGCAAATCGCGCCGGAACCCTTCAAACAGACGGATGCCATTCCGCCGAAGAGCGACCATCGGCCGGGCGAATATGCCGAACTCGTCGTCAAGGCGAAGGAAAGCTTCCGCAAGGGCGATCTCTTCGAGGTCGTGCCGGGGCAGAAATTCATGGAGCGCTGCGAAAGCAAGCCTTCCGACATTTCCAAGCGGCTGAAGGCGATCAATCCGTCGCCCTATTCCTTCTTCATCAATCTCGGCAATCAGGAATATCTGGTCGGCGCCTCGCCCGAGATGTTCGTGCGCGTCTCCGGCCGCCGCATCGAGACCTGCCCGATCTCGGGCACGATCAAGCGCGGCGACGATCCGATCGCCGACAGCGAGCAGATCCTGAAGCTTCTGAATTCGAAGAAGGATGAATCCGAGCTGACCATGTGCTCGGATGTCGACCGCAACGACAAGAGCCGTGTCTGCGAACCGGGTTCGGTCAAGGTGATCGGCCGCCGGCAGATCGAAATGTATTCGCGCCTCATCCACACGGTGGATCATATCGAGGGGCGGCTGCGCGACGACATGGATGCCTTCGATGGGTTCCTCAGTCACGCCTGGGCGGTCACCGTCACCGGTGCACCGAAGCTCTGGGCGATGCGCTTCATCGAGAGCCATGAAAAGAGCCCGCGCGCATGGTATGGTGGGGCGATCGGCATGGTCGGCTTCAACGGCGACATGAATACCGGCCTGACGCTGCGCACGGTGCGCATCAAGGACGGCATCGCCGAAGTGCGCGCCGGCGCGACACTACTCAACGATTCCGACCCGCACGAAGAAGAAGCCGAAACCGAACTGAAGGCCTCCGCCATGCTTTCCGCCATCCGAGACGCCAAGATCGGCAATTCCGGCAAGATTCAGCGCGACGTTGCTTCCGTTGGCAAGGGCGTCAGCATCCTGCTCGTCGACCATGAGGACAGCTTCGTTCATACGCTGGCCAATTATTTCCGCCAGACGGGAGCGACGGTTTCGACCGTGCGCACGCCAGTGCCGGAGGAGATCTTCGACCGGCTGAACCCCGATCTCGTCGTGCTGTCGCCCGGGCCGGGGACGCCCAAGGATTTCGACTGCAAGACGACGATCAAGAAGGCGCGGGCGCGCAACCTGCCGATCTTCGGCGTCTGCCTTGGCCTGCAGGCGCTCGCCGAAGCCTATGGCGGGGAACTGCGTCATCTGGCCCTGCCGATGCACGGCAAGCCGTCGCGCATCCGCGTGCTGGAGCCGGGCATCGTCTTCTCCGGCCTTTCGAAGGAGGTGACCGTCGGCCGCTACCACTCGATTTTCGCCGATCCCTCGACGCTGCCGCGTGAATTCATCATCACGGCTGAAAGCGAAGACGGCACGATCATGGGCATCGAACATGCCAAGGAGCCGATCGCCGCGGTGCAGTTCCACCCGGAATCGATCATGACGCTCGGCGGAGATGCCGGCATGCGGATGATCGAGAACGTCGTGGCGCATCTGGCGCGCAAGGTGAAGACGAAGGCGGCTTGATTGGCAATTCCGGTTTGCCTTTCCTGATCACGGGAAGGGGGCTTAGAAGCGGCGTCGAGCGTGTCCTTCGAGGCGATCCAGCGGATCGCGCCTCAGATAAAGGACGTTCGAGGAGGCGGCTATTGCCCCTCACCCTAACCCTCTCCCTGTAAAACGGGGCGAGCGGACGTGCCCCCGGGAGGCCAACGAGGAACGGAGAGGTTGCGGCGTGTTCCCTTCTCCCCGCTGGCGGCGCTGGCGGGGAGAAGGTGACGGCAGCCGGATGTGGGGCGCAGCAGGGTTCTGCGGCAATTGCTGCTCCAGCGCTCAAGATAGCCTCGCCCTGCGTGGCCGGAGGCGAAGCCTCGAAGGGCAGGCGGGCATTCCGACCTGGATATGACAGGGCAACCCGGCAGGTGGTCCTTCAAAGCGGTTGACTTTATCAGTCAAATCAGAACATTTCAGGAACGATCAACCGGAACCCATCACCGTGGCCAATGCTGAAAAGTTCATCGTTCTCCCTTACCGCAAGAACCGCGGCAATCTTGTGCCCGGCGAAATGCGCCAGGCATCGAATGCCGTCAGCGCGGAAAAGATCGCTTCGGCGATGGCCGAGCGTTTCGTCGGGGTCGCGGCCTACGCCGTCATCGTCGACGAGGAAACCGGCGACATGAGTTCCCCGCGACTGCTCGCGCGATATGGCGAGATTGCCGATCTCAACGCTGCCTGAGCGCGATTTCCCATGGAGACATCGCTCTACCTGCCGGTCAAAACCTTCCTGGAGGCAGCCGGTTATGCCGTCAAGGGCGAGGTCGGTGGATGCGATCTCGTTGGCTTGAGCGATGGCGAGCCGCCGGTCGTGGTCGTCTGCGAACTGAAGCTCACCTTCAACCTCGAACTGCTTCTCCAGGCGGTCGATCGCGCGGCGATGAGCGATGAGGTCTGGATCGCGGCGCGCGTTTCGGCCAAGGGGCGCGGGCGAGAGACGGACAAGCGCTACCGCGACCTCTGCCGGCGGCTCGGCATCGGCATGCTCGGCGTCTCGGATGGCGGCGAGGTCAGCGTCATCGTCAGTTCCATTTCGCCGATGCCGCGCACCAATCCCAAGCGGCGTTCACGCCTCGTCAAGGAGCATCAGCGCCGTCGCGGCGATCCTGCCGTTGGCGGCGGCTCGCGGGCGCCGATCATGACGGCCTATCGACAGCAGGCGCTGCTCTGCGCGGCCGCGCTCGACCGGGGAATTGTGCGCCCGCGGGATATGAAGGCGCTTATGCCGAAGGCCGGTCCGATCCTGCGCGACAATGTCTACGGATGGTTCGAGCGCCAGGAAAAGGGCGTCTATGCCCTGACGCCGGCGGGACAGGCCGCTCTTCTGCGGTGGCCGCAGTCTGTCCAGCCCGATCCGGCTCTCTCGGCGCTGTAGCGGGATTGCGCATCCTGCGCCCGCGCCGGTCTGTCGGGGGGCAACATCTGTGAGGGACGTGTCATTCTCTTTGACAAATCCTCCATCATCGCCCATATCACCCTCAACTGGGCCGCCTTCGCGACATTCGCGTGGGCGGTTTTGCATTTCAATGGCTTAGACCCTGCAATTCATTCGCAACCGCAGGAGGACGATATGAGCGACAACGGCGATCTGACGGTTCGGAAGCTGGCGATGTGGGGGATTCCGTTGTCGCTCGGCGTCATGGGGCTGAAGATGGTGGCCTGGTGGGTCACCGGCTCGGTGGCGCTGCTGTCGGACGGGCTTGAATCGACGGTTAACGTCGTTGCCGCGTTCATCGCTTTCTTCGTCATCCGCTATGCGCAGAAGCCGGCCGATCACGACCATCCCTTCGGCCATCACAAGGCGGAATATCTCTCTGCCGTCACCGAGGGCGTGCTGATTGTCGTCGCCGCGCTGCTGATCGTCAACGAGGCGGTCGGCTATCTCGCTGCGCCGCGCATGCTCGATGCACCGGTGCTCGGCCTTGCGATCAATCTGGCGGCTGGCGTCATCAATGCGGTGTGGGCGCGGCTTTTGATCCGCGCCGGGCGCAAATACCGCTCGGCGGCACTGGCGGCGGATGGGCAGCATATCATGTCGGATGTGGTGACATCCGTCGGCGTGCTCGTCGGGCTGCTGCTGGCGCTGGCGACGGGTTATGCGATTTTCGACCCGGTGCTTGCCATCCTCGTGGCCTGCAACATTCTCTATCAAGGCTGGAAGGTGATCTCGCAATCGATCAGCGGTTTGATGGACCAGGCGGTCGAGCCGCAGGAAGAGGAAGCGATCAAGCAGGCGATCGCCACCCATGCGGCGGGTTCGATCGGCGTGCATGACCTGAAGACGAGGCGGGCAGGCACCGTCACTTTCATCGATTTTCACATGGTGGTGCCCGGCACTATGTCCGTCCGACAGGCGCATGATATATGCGACCGCCTTGAGGATGCCATCAGAGCGGTGCATGAGGGCGCTAAAATAGCCATTCATGTGGAGCCGGAGGGCGAAAAAGCCCATGGCATCCGCGTCAAAGTCGTCAAGGAGGCATGATGCCGAATACCGATGTTTCCAGCCTGTCGATGCTGGGTCAGCAAACCGAAACTGCGAAATCGCCGGAAGAGGCGGTGCTGGAAAAAGTGCCGTCCAATCATGCCGGCACCGACTATGTCGTGCGCTTCACCGCGCCGGAATTCACCTCGCTCTGCCCGATGACGGGGCAGCCGGATTTCGCCCATATCGTCATCGACTACATCCCCGGCGAATGGCTTGTGGAATCGAAGTCGCTGAAACTCTTCCTGTTTTCCTTCCGCAATCACGGCGCCTTCCACGAGGATTGCTCGATTTACATCGCCAAGCGCATCGTCGAACTGCTCGACCCCAAGTGGCTTCGCATCGGTGCTTACTGGTATCCGCGTGGCGGCATTCCGATCGACGTCTTCTGGCAGACGGGTAAGCCGCCGGAAGGTGTGTGGCTGCCGGAGCAGGGCGTCGCCACCTATCGTGGCCGTGGCTGAGGAGCGGTCGGGCAACGCCCGAGCAATCGATCCAGTGAATCGATTGCAGCGACGAACGCCCGAGCCCAAGCGAAGGGCCGGGATACGGTGCGGCAATGCAAAACCAACTGCCGGCCATTTCCGCCCGTTAAACCTCAAACATCCGTAACGTCGCCGGACGAGTCATCACTGTAATCGTCCCCATCGTCGTAATCGGCCTGCTGCACATTGTCGTCATTATCATTACCGGCATTATCAGAGGCCTGGCGGACGTCGTCGTTGCCGTAATAATTGTTGATGACGGTCTCTTCGGTTGGCGCGGTCACATTGCCGAAGGGGTTGGCGCCGAAAGGCGAGCCCCAGCCGAGCGAGGACATGTGGTTGCCGAAGATGCCGCTCAAGGAGTTGGCAAGCAGCATGCCGCCGGCAACACCCGCGGCTGTGCCGAGTGCGCCGCGCAGGAAGCTGCCGCCGGCAGACGGCACATAGGCCTGCTGGCTCCAGGGGCCGGTGGGCTGCTGCTGCGGGCGATCGTAGCCGCGCGGCTCGTCATAGGCGCGGGACGGCTGCCCCCAGGGGCCCGGGTTGGAGGGGACAGGCGCGGGCTGCTGTGTCTGGGTATTGCCGAAGATCGAGCTCAGGAAGCCGCCGCCCTGTTCGGCCTGGTGGTGCTCGCTGACTCCGGCTTCAAACTGCCGGACGCGCTCCTCGAGTTCCTTGATGTGGTTGGCGGCTGCTTCAAGCCCCTTTTCCTGCACGATGACGGCCTGGGCGAGATAATAAGTGGCTGACGGCTGCTCGCGCGTCGCCTGGTCGATCAGGGCTTCGGCCTCGCGATCGCGCGGCTGGGCTTGCGCCGTGCGCACGCGGTCGAAGAGGGCGGTCAGCAATTGGCGTTCTTCCGGTGACATGTCCGGTCTCCTGTTGATCTCGTTTGGCGGTTGCCATGTGAGAGGTGAGGTAGGAACCGATTCCGGCTTTTCAAAGCCTTCCACCGTTACATTTCAGTAAGGCTTGCGGAACGGTGCGCGGCTTCTTAAGGATATCTCCATCGCTTCGGTGCCTTGTGTTTTTCCCGCATTGTTTTAGGCATTGAGTCGCACTATGTGCGAGGAACCCGAATTCATCTCCGAGAGGTTCGAATGAACGACGAAGAACAGGACGACAAGACGAAGGAACTGCCGCTCGGCAAGGAAACGGAGGCGAATCTTTTCAAGTCGCGTTCGATCTTCATCTATGGACCGATCAACCAGGAACTGGCGCAGAAGGTCTGCTCGCAGCTCGTCGCACTTGCTGCGGCGAGCGACGAAGACATTCGCATCTATGTCAATTCGCCCGGCGGTCACGTCGAATCCGGCGATTCCATCCATGACATGGTCAAGTTCATCAAGCCGAAGGTGTGGATGATCGGCACCGGCTGGGTCGCTTCGGCCGGCGCGCTGATCTATGTCGCGGCTCCCAGGGAAAGGCGCCTGTGCCTGCCGAACACGCGCTTCCTGCTGCACCAACCGTCGGGCGGCACGCGCGGCATGGCATCCGATATCGAGATCCAGGCACGTGAGATCATCAAGATGAACGAGCGCCTGAACAAGATCATGGCGGAGGCCACCGGCCAGCCGCTCGAGAAGATCGCCAAGGACACGGATCGCGACTACTGGCTCTCGGCCGAAGAGGCGAAGGAGTACGGCCTTGTCTCGCGGATCGTGACGTCGCAAGCCGACATCTGAGTTTTCTCGGTCGGACCTTCGAAACGCCCTTGCCTGCCGACCGCGGGTGAGGGCGTCTTGATTTCGGATGGTGCTTGCGGTCATCGACCGGCAGAGCTGGACGGAAAGCCCTCAATCTGGACTTGCGCGGGCGGCAACCATCATGCTCCATGCGCCATTCCAGCAGCTCAGAGTCCGCCATGCTCAAAGATTTTTCCGTCCAGGCCCTGTTCATGGGTCTGCTTACCGCTTTCGTCGGCTCCGCCAGCTCTTTCGCCGTCGTGCTGCACGGGCTGCAGGCGGTGGGTGCGACGGATGCGCAGGCCGCTTCGGGGCTGATGGCCTTGTCGATCTCTATGGGCGTCTGCGCAATCGTGCTCAGCGCCGTCACCCGATTGCCGATCAGCATCGCCTGGTCGACGCCGGGGGCGGCGCTGCTCGCAAGCACAGGCGCAATCGAGGGCGGCTTCAATGCGGCGGTCGGCGCATTCCTGATCTGCGCCGTGCTGATCATCATTGCCGGGCTGTTCAAGCCGCTCGGCCGGGCGGTGGCCGCCATTCCCGCGCCGCTCGCCAATGCGATGCTCGCCGGTGTGCTGATCGGTCTCTGCTTTGCGCCGGTGAAGGCGATCGGCTTCAATCCGCTGCTCGGTCTGCCGATCGTCATTTCCTGGATCGTCGTCGGCGCGTTCAGGCGGCTCTGGGCGGTGCCGGCCGCGCTTGCAGCCTTCGTGCTGGTGCTCGCCTTCGGCGTCGACATTCCCGACGGCGCTTTCGCCTCGCTCGAACGATCGCTGGTGCCAGCTGCGGAAATCGTCCGCCCGGTGTTCAGCCTCTCAGCCTTCATCTCGATCGCGCTGCCGCTTTTCATCGTCACCATGGCCTCGCAGAACATTCCCGGTATCGCCGTGCTGAAGGTCAATCACTACGATCCGAAGCCAGGTCCGCTCTTTGCCGTCACCGGCTTCTTTTCGTTGCTGTCGGCGCCTTTCGGCGGACACGCCGTCAACCTGGCGGCCATCACCGCGGCAATGTGCGCCGGGCATGACGCCCATGCCGATCCCAAGCGGCGCTATTGGGCGTCGCTGATCGCTGGCGTCGGTTATGTGATCCTCGGGCTGCTCGCAGGCGCGGTGACGGCTTTTGTCGCCTTGGCGCCGCCTATTCTGATCGAGGCGGTGGCGGGGCTGGCGCTGGTCGGGGCCTTCTCATCCTCGGCGATGTCGGCTTTCCAGGCGCCGGAATCGCGCGAGGCGGCGGCGATCACTTTCCTCGTAACGGCATCAGGCGTTTCGTTCGGCGGCATCTCAGGCGCCTTCTGGGGATTGATCGCCGGCGGGTTGATGCTCGCGCTGTCGCAGCTGGTGACGATTCGGAAACGACAGTCTCAGTCGAAGTAACGGAAGGCGGTGGGCTGCGAGGGCTTGTCAGTTTCACCGCCCAAGGTTATAAGCGCGGCCATGAAGACCTCTGGCGCCAAGATTTCCGACACGATTGCACGCGGCCGCATCGCCCTGCGTGACGTCTCGAGCGCCGTGACCTCGCTTCTTCTCCTCGGCCTTACGCGCGGTTGCCGGGTCCGTTGAGGAGCGCCCGGCGGCCGAAAGCCCGCCCGGTATCGCTCCTCGCGACTCACTTTCAAAATTGACCTAACGACCGACGAAGGTCCGCATTTGTTTATCGCCAAGTCCGATGCGATCGGCTAAGAGGCGGGGCAAATGCCGGGACGAGGAGACAAGACAATGGACAATACCAACAGCCGATCCTCCGCGAAAGGCATGCCCAATGCCGCGATGAAATACCGGCCCTATCCGCAGGTGAATATTCCCGACCGCACCTGGCCGACCAAGACTATCACCAAGGCGCCGGTGTGGTGCTCGGTCGATCTGCGCGACGGCAACCAGGCGCTGGTCGACCCGATGGGCCACGATCGCAAGGCCCGGATGTTCCATTTGCTGCTGGAGATGGGCTTCAAGGAAATCGAGATCGGCTTTCCCTCCGCCTCGCAGACGGATTTCGATTTCGCCCGCTGGTGCGTGGAAGAGGGCAACGTGCCCGCCGATGTCTCGCTGCAGGTGCTGGTACAGTGCCGCCCGGAGCTCATCACACGCACCTTCGAAGCGCTGGAAGGCGCAAACCGGCCGATCGTGCATTTCTATAACTCGACCAGCGAGCTGCAGCGCCGCGTCGTTTTCGCCAAGGATGTGCAGGGCATCAAGCAGATCGCCGTCGATGCCGCCAAGATGATCACCGACATGGCCGCCAAGGCCGGCGGCGGCTATCGTTTCGAATATTCGCCCGAGAGCTTCACCGGCACGGAGCTGGAAGTGGCGCTGGAGATCTGCAACGCCGTCATCGAGGTGGTGAAGCCGACGCCCGACAACAAGCTCATCATCAACCTGCCGTCCACCGTCGAGATGGCGACGCCGAACGTCTATGCCGACCAGATCGAATGGATGTGCCGCAACCTCGACAATCGTGAGAACCTGATCGTCTCGCTGCATCCGCACAACGACCGCGGCACCGGCATCGCCGCCGCCGAACTGGCCTTGCTGGCAGGCGCCGACCGCGTCGAAGGCACGCTGTTCGGCAATGGCGAGCGCACCGGCAATGTCGACGTCGTGACGATGGCGCTCAACATGTTCACGCAGGGCGTCGATCCCGGGATCGACTGCTCCAACATCGAGCGCATCAAGGAGGTATTCGAATATTCGAACCAGATGGCGATTGCCGAGCGTCACCCTTATGTCGGCGAGCTGGTCTATACGGCTTTCTCCGGCTCGCATCAGGATGCGATCAACAAGGGCATGAAGGCCGCACAGGTCGCCAACCATCCTGTCTGGGAAGTGCCTTATCTGCCGATCGATCCGCGTGATGTCGGCCGTTCCTACGAGGCGATCATCCGCATCAACTCGCAGTCCGGCAAGGGCGGCATCGCCTATATCCTGCAGCAGGATTACGGGCTCAACCTGCCGCGCAACCTGCAGGTCGAGTTCCGTGAAGAAATCCAGCGCATCACCGACGTCGAGGGCAAGGAGCTTCCCTCGAAGCGCATCTACGACCGCTTCATCGAGCGCTACGTGACGCAGCCTGAGGCGCGCCTCAAGTTCGTCGACCACCACACCTATCCCGACACCGAGCGCAAGGGCCAGCGGATCGTTGCCGCTGAAATCACCGACAATGGCGAGATCAAGCGCATCGAAGGGCGCGGCAACGGCCCGATCGACGGCTTCATCAACGCACTGTCGCATTATCTCGGCATCGAAATGTCGGTCGAGGACTATTCGGAGCATTCGCTGCAGCACGGCTCGAACGCGGCGGCGATCTCCTATGTCGAGACCTCCTATCCCGGCGGCAAACTCTTCGGCGCCGGCATCAACACCAACATCGTCGCGGCATCACTGGAAGCGATCGTCTCGGCGGCCAACCGGGTGCTCGAGGTGAAAGCTGGCAAGGCTTGATCAATTGGTGACGTAATATCAGCGCTTTGATCAGGATTGCCCGTTGCTGATGCTCGGGCATTCGCTCCTGTTGGCGCCAGCGGCCCCCTCATCCGCCCTTCGGGCACCTTCTTGGATGAGCAAAATGTAGGATACTTATGCCTGCCGGGCGGGTGGCCGCCCGCCCGGCAGCTGGTTGTCGGATCGTCACCTTCTTAGCCGTTAGGGGCTGTGGGGAGCAGGATCGCAACCGGCTCTTCATCTGGCCCGTGTGGTTGCAGGAACCTTGGGGTTCGTATCCAAGACAGGGACGACGAAGATGACCGATAATAGCATGATTTGTGCCGGAATCGATGTCGGCAAAAGCCATCTCGACATTGCCCTCCATCCCGGCCGCG
>NZ_MXPU01000041.1 GCF_002204185.1 Rhizobium esperanzae
TCATCGCGAAGGACACCGCATCCTTGCTACGCGACATCGGCATGGAGCCGTGCACGACACCGGTGCGAAGCCCACAGTCAAACGGAATGGCGGAGGCGTTCGTCAAAACCTTCAAGCGCGACTACGTCTCGGTCAATCCAACCCCGGATGCTGAAACCGTCATCGCTCAACTGCCATTCTGGTTCGAGCATTACAACAATCTTCATCCACACAGTGCTTTAGGATATCAATCGCCGCGCGAGTTCATCAGCTCGCAATCTCAAACCTGAGCATGTCCGGTCTTTTGGGGGCAACTCCAATGGGTTTTAGGCATCTGTGTCCTGGAGAGTGGGACGGCGCCGAGAAGTGTGGGCCGCAATAGGTGGCCTAGGCTCAGGACCTATTAATTTGACTTGAGATGTGATTCAGGTCTTCCGAGAGGGAGGCCGTGATGGGTGATTTGTTTTTGCTGAGCGAGCGCCAGATGGCGCGGATATCGCCACATTTCCCGCTTTCACATGGTGTCGCGCGGGTCGACGACCGGCGGGTGGTGAGCGGGATCGTCTACGTGATCCGCAACGGTCTCCAGTGGAAGGACGCGCCGGCGGGCTATGGTCCGCACAAGACGCTCTACAACCGCTTCGTCCGCTGGAGCCGGCTGGGCGTGTTCGACCGCATCTTCGCCGGGCTCGCCGGCGAGGGGCCGAAGCCGGAGCGCATCATGATCGACGCGACGCATCTCAAAGCCACCGCACGGCGGCGAGCCTGCTTAAAAAGGGGATGTTCCCCGTCGTATTGGGCGAACCAAGGGCGGGCTGAATTCAAAGCTCCACACCGTATGCGACGGAGACGGACGGCCGATTATCCTGCTTCTGTCAGAAGGTCAGATGAGCGACCATAAGGGCGCACGTCTCGTGCTCGACACCTTGCCTCCCGCCGATCACCTGATTGCCGATCGCGGATATGACAGCACCTGGTTCCGCGAGGAACTCGAGGCTAGAGGCATTGAGCCATGCATCCCATCATCGAAGAGCCGCAAGATACCCTTCGCCTACGATAAGGTCCTCTACCGCCAGCGCCACAGGGTCGAAAACCTGTTCGCCAAGCTCAAGGACTGGCGGCGCATCGCGACGCGCTACGACCGGTGTGCTCACACCTTTTTCTCGGCAATCTGCATCGCAGCCGCCGTTATCTTCTGGCTTTGATCAATGAGTCCTGAGCCTAGCCAAGCGCATGTAATGCGGGGGTTATTATTGAGGGTCTCGATGGGGGAACTCACGTGCGGATTACCCGCGATTGAATGAAGTTACCTCATAATTCGCCGGCCTTGACCTCCCACTTCTTGAAGTGGAAGCGGGAACATGCCCTTATACCTGGACCATCCGAACTCCTCCCGACTAGAGCGAGCTCGTAGTGAAGGGCCGAGAAGCGTACCGCTTTACGCTCTACGACCCAGATCCGACAGCGAGCGGAGTTGCTTGGCGCCATGGCAACCGAACCGGGCCGAACAGTACAGCCCGCTCGGAACGGCAGAAGCATTCTCTCACGAACCGACGTGCAAATGATTCGCGCAACTCTCCGCAGCATTGGAGCGCGATTCCGGTAAATCCTACTCTTTTGCTGCGTGAGAGCAGATTCATTGCAGGAAAACTGCCCGCCGCTTATGAGAAAGTACAGGTGAGATGCAGTCGAACTGCACGCACTCCAACGGGGAAGAAGGATGACCAAAATGAAGCATAAATTTACGCGCCGATCTGTGTTAGGCGGCATGTGTGGCGCGCTTGCCGCACCGCTGATTATTAGGGCGTCTTCCGCAGCAGCCGCCTCGAATTCGGTAACGATCGCCACATGGGGCGGCAGTTACGGAGAGACCTTGGCCAAGCAGGTCTTTGCTCCCTTCACGTCCGAGACTGGCATTAAAGTCAACGTTGCACCTGCGGACTTCGCAAAAGTCAAAGCGCAGCTGATGATCGGAAATGTCGAGTGGGACATCTATGATAGCTTCGCCTCGGAAGGGGCGTTTGGATCAAAGAAGGGTTTTTGGGAGAACTTAGATGCTTCCTTGTTCGATTCATCAGACCTGGCAGTTCCTTTAGAGGAGCAGTTCGCCTCGTGGTATGTAAATACCGCCGGCATTGGATGGGATCCGAAGAGATTTGAGGCTGGTAAGCATCCCGCAAACTTTGCAGAATTCTTCGACGTAAACAAATTCCCAGGGCGCCGGGCGATCCGCGCTTATGCCGAGGGCACACTTGAGGCGGCCCTTCTTGGTGATGGTGTTGATCCAAAGGCTATGTACCCTTTGGATGTAGAGAGAGCACTGAAGGTCCTTGGCCGCATCAAGCCGAGTGTTGCCGCGTGGTCCACTTCTGCCCAACAGCCAATAACTCTTTTGCAGACTGGTGAGGTGGACTTCAGCTTCACGACGCTTAATCGAGTGAAAACGACGAACGCGCCAGGTGGCGGGGCGCCCTTGGCGTTCTCGCTGGACCAGAATACGCTCTATACTGAATGTTTGGCGGTGCTGAAAGGTGCCCCTAACAAAGAGAATGCTATGAAGCTCATCGCATACTTTTTGCGACCAGAAGTGCAGGCGCGAGTGCTAGAGCCTCTTGGCCTAATGCCCGTGTCTAAGAAGGCTGCTCAAATGGCGTCAGCCGAAGCGCGCAAATGGTTGCCGGATTTGAACAACCCAAAAAATTTGATGACTAATTCCGCCTATTGGGCAGAGCACAATGAGGCGGTGTCGAGCCGCTTCAAGGAATGGATACAACAGGGCTGATTGTCCTTTCGCGGGGGTGGGTCTCGCTGACCCACTCCTCAGTGTTTGCCGGACAACATCCGGAGTGAATGATGAATCCTGTCAGTCGAATCCCTGCTCAAGCCCTGTTTATGTCTCCTGCGGTGCTAATCGCAGTTGCGGTTGTTCTTCCTCCGCTACTATACGTATGCTATATGAGTGTCGGCGGGACGACCTTCTCAATCGCCGCGTATAGCCAAGTTATATCGAGCGGCTTGTTCCAGCAAACGCTTATCACAACGCTACTCGTAGCTGGGCTGTCGATGCTGCTTAGCTTGTTACTAGGTTACGGCGTGGCGTTGCATCTCGCACGGCAGCCCGCACGCCGACGAACATTTTTGATGTTTCTCGTGCTACTCCCATTTTGGACTAGCGTCCTGGTTAAGTGCTTTGCGTTCACAATCATCTTGGGTCGGAACGGAATTATCAATAGCGCGTTGAGTTGGGTTTTGCAGTCGAAGATCGAATTGCCGCTCGTATTGAACATGTTCGGTTTACTCGTAGGAATGACTAATTACCTGATTCCGCTCGTCGTCCTACCAGTATTAGCAAGCCTCCTTGCTATTGATGGTACAGTTTACCGCGCTGCGTCTATTATGGGGGCTAAGCCTGCTCGCATATTCTGGACGGTGACGATTCCATTAAGCTTGCCTGGCGTTTTTGCCGCAGCGCTGAGCATCTTCGTTCTGTCTCTTGGCGCGTTCGTAGTGCCGGCATTGCTCGGCGGGCCGCAGGATCAGATGTTGTCGAACCTAGTCGATTTCTACAACCGACAGGTACTGGACTGGCCTAAAGCATCGGCGATTGGTGTAGTGCTTTTGATCCTTGTTTGTGTATTCGCAGCTCCGGTGGCGCTTTGGCGCCGAAATAAGCTTTAGGAGGTATGTCCGTGTCCAAAACTGCGAATGATCCTCACGAACGCAAATACAGAGCTGTCGGTTTCTGCCTAGCATTTCTGGTCTACGTTTTCCTTCTGGCACCAATTGTAGTAACGATACCCATGGCGTTTGGTTCGGCGAACGCTCTTACCTTCCCCCCGGATAGTTATTCATTCGATCTCTTCAAGATCTTCTTCAGTTCTCCTGGCTGGATCGATCCTCTCCTGGAAAGCCTGAGGGTTGCTCTGGCTGCTACAGCGATTGCGATGTTCGCTGGCATTCCGGCTGGCTACTGGATCGCACGCCACGAATTTGTAGGGCGAAGGGTCATTGTGGGCGTATTGATGAGCCCACTAGTCATACCTGCGATTGTCACGGCCTTGGGGCTCTATCTATACCTCGCGTATCTGAAAGTCAGCGGGACAACATCGGCGATTGTGGTCGGTCATGTCACCCTCACTTTACCTTTCGTCATGGTGATGGTGATGGCAGGGGTACAAAAGTTGGACCGAAATCTTGAATTCGGTGCGCAATTGATGGGCGCTGGGCAGATCAGGATGTTTCTTACGGTTGTCTTACCTCAACTCGTTCCGTCTTTGGTGAGTGCCGCGGTCTTCTCGTTCCTTCTTTCATTCGATGAAGTGGTCATTTCGTGGTTCTTAGCCGGGCCAAACACGATCACTCTCCCCGTCAGAATGTACAGTGCTCTTGAGTGGGAATTGTCACCCGTAATCGCTGCTGTCTCCACCCTTCTCACGGTAGTTTCGTTGTTCGTTTGCCTAATCGCGGTCGCGCTTAAGAAGTCGACGCCTTTTGACGGCTGAACTTCTAATTCCGCAACTTAACGATCACCAGCGGAGGTATTCGCGATGACTACTAAATTAGAGAAAAGAAAAACAATTGAAGAGTTCCAGCGACACGGTCAAACCGATTATGAGGCGAGCCGCCGGACGTCGTTTAGTCCGCTCTATGCAATGACAAAAGGGGTAAATGGGATGCAGCATGTGAATGATCCTGGCGATGACAGCGTCTCGGCAATTGAGATGAAGGCGGTGTCAAAAAACTATGGCCTGGTGACCGCCCTGCATCCAATCGACCTTGCGGTGAAGAAGGGCGAATTCCTGACGCTGCTTGGCCCGTCAGGCTCCGGTAAGACAACGCTGCTAAATATGATCGCCGGTGCAATCGAGCCTACAAGCGGATCAATCATTTTGGCGGGTCGTGACATCACACGCCTTCCCCCACGTGACAGGGGAATTGGCATGGTGTTCCAAAATTACGCCCTTATGCCCCACATGACCGTTTATGAGAATGTGGCCTACCCACTGCGAGTGCGTCGCCAACCCGCCGGTGTAATTCGAAGCAAAGTGCAAGATGCGCTCGAACGCGTCGGTCTACGTGGCTTCGAGGATCGCAAGCCGCGACAACTCTCTGGTGGGCAGCAGCAGCGTGTGGGCATCGCTCGATGTATCGTATACTCGCCTGCCATAATCATGATGGACGAGCCACTAGGGGCCTTGGATAAGAACCTTCGTGAGCAGATGCAGGGCGAGATTAAGCGCCTCCATGATGATATAGGAGCCACTATTATCTACGTCACTCACGACCAAGAAGAAGCCCTCAATATGTCGGACCGCATTTGTCTGATGAACATGGGCCAAATCTCCCAACTTGGCACGCCGGACGATCTGTATTTCCAACCTCAAAACCGCTTCGTCGCAGAGTTTATAGGTGAATCAAATCTGATCGAAGGTCGAGTGTCCGGTCACGGAAAGATGACGATCGCAGGAGACCAATCTATCAGGGTGCCCAGTGGCGTGCCGCTTCAAGCCACTGAACTCCTCGTCATGGTGAGGCCCGAGAAGGTGCGCATTTGTGGCCCCGATGAGATCGTGGTGGAAGGCTGTGATGTCTTGATGGGAAAAATTGCATCCAGTTCGTTCATCGGCGGGATGACCCGCGTCACTGTCGTTACGGATAACGGGATGACCATTACGTCCAAGTTAGTTTCGGCCCGCGCCGATAAACGACCGGAGACTGGGGCAACCGTTCGTGTTTCATGGTCATCCTCTGATCTGGTTGTTCTCGATCGTTGATGCCTTTCCAGATCCACGGCCAATCGTGAATTACGTGTAAACACAACTCCCAACGCGACAGAGGAATGTCAGTATCATGCACAAGGCTCCGACCATCGTAATAAGTCATCCGTCGGCAGAGATCTACGCAGGCCTAATCGAGAGCCGTTTTCCAGACGTTCGAGTTCTTCAGGCGTCTGACGCGTCAAGTCTTGAACGGTACATCGCCGAGGCAGAGATTCTCCTTACATATAGATTTCCGGTGGAGGTCTTGGATAAAGCCACGAAGCTTCGGTGGGTCCAATTCACTGGGGCGGGCGTTGATTCCTTGTTCCCGATCCGTGATCGGGTGAATCATATCACAGTGACCAATGCCCGTGGCATCCATGGTGAAGTCATTGCTGATTATGTCATGGCCGGTGTTACCTTCTTGCACTGGAACTTCCGCAGTCTCTTGGAAGAGCAAATCAAAAAGTCGTGGAAGCCACGGCCCATCTCTCCCTTGACCGAGAAAACGATTGGTATCATCGGCCTGGGGTCAATTGGTGCAACAATTGCGCGCCGTGCGAAGAGCACGGGTATGACAGTGCTCGGTTCAAAACGCGATATATCTGTAAAGGTGGATGGTGTTGACGAATTGTTTGCGCCTCAAGCTACGGCAGAGATGTTGCCACGTTGCGACTTCGTTGTTCTTGCGCTTCCAGCGACGTCCGACACGCTGGGTCTATTTGGACCCGCTGAGATCGCCGGCATGCGTCCTGACGCGTACCTCATCAACATCGCGAGAGGCAGTGTTGTCGTTGAAGCGGAACTGATCAAGGCGCTCCAAAATGAAGGTATTGCAGGGGCAATGCTCGATGTTTTTGAGCAGGAGCCGCTACCTCCAACCAATCCGCTCTGGACTTTGCCGAATGTTATTGTGACGCCACATATGGCGGGTAACCCGGCAAATTATGAAAGCCGAGCATTCTCTGTATTCGCTGAGAACCTTACGCGGCTTATGGAAGGCCAAGGCTTGAAGAACATCGTTGATCTTCAACGCGGATATTAGCTGTCGTTTGCACCTCAACATCAAAGGATGAAAGTGGTGCACATCGCGGTACGTCGCTATCGATCTATTACGATAAATGTGGGCAAACTTCTGCCTCGGTCACCCTAAGGCAGGCGCCTACGGCGTCGTCGCATTGGAATGTTTCGCGAGGCACCAACTGCATCAAGCCGACAAGCACAAGCCCATTTTGTTGACGGTTTTGGCCTGCATACGAAGAGATGATGATGAACGTGCCGGCTTGACTAAGATCAATCTTACAGGAGGCCTAGAAACATGGAAAGAACACTTCATTTTACGCGAACCGAATTTGGCGCCCGCTTGGCGTCCGTCAAACGTGAAATGGTCAGTCGTGGGATTGACCTACTGCTGGTCTCAGAGCCACCCAACCTGAATTACCTCACGGGCTACGACGCCTACTCATTTTATACACCACAACTTGCAATTGTTGCGCTAGATCGTCCGGAACCGGTCTTCATCACTCGTTTCATGGATAGCGTGTCTGCGAAGATGACGACATATCTTGCAGACGATAACATCCGTTCCTTCCCGGACGCGTACGTGAATTCTCCGACTCATTCTGCATATACTTATATGGCGGATATCGTCAAAGAGTGTGGCGGGGAGAGGGCGACCATCGGAGTAGAGATGGGGGGGTTCTACTATTCTGTGCGCGCCCATTCAGACCTTGTCAACGCTCTTCCTCATGCGCGGTTTGTCGATGCCGACTTGCTGGTGAACTGGATCCGGCTAGTAAAAAGTCCTGCTGAGGTTGCCTTCATGCGGCAAGCGGGTCAAATCGGCGACGCGATGATCAGACGAGCAGTGGAGACTGCTGAACCGGGTGTGCGCGAGTGCGATCTTGCGGCAGCGATCTATCATCAACAAATCTCTGGAACGCCAGAGTTTGGCGGCAATTACAGTTCCGCGGCCTTACATTTTGGCGCGGGCGAGCGTGCGCTTGCGCCTCATCCCACCTGGACTGATAAGCCGTTAGCGCCATCAACCACCATTTATATCGAAGTTCATGGAAATCGACTTCGCTATCAAATCAATATGGCGCGTACAATTATTCTTGGAACCCCTACTCCTTCGTATCTTAAGCTCGCGGACATCGTTGTCGATGCGCTGAATGCTGGCCTCGAAAGTGTACGTCCTGGACAAACATGTTCGGATGTCCATCAAGCCTTCACAAAGGCTCTTGCGCCGCATGGTCTTGAGAAGGAGGGGAGGCTAGGGTACCCGATTGGAATCGGCTATCCTCCGTCAGTGGGTGAACGCACGGCTAATCTGCGGAAGGGTGATGAGACTGTTCTCCAACCCGGAATGTGCTTTCATATGATGCCCGGCTTGTGGCTAGATGATGTTAGCATCGCGATCACGCAGCCCTTTGTAGTAACCGAGGCCGGTCACGAGCCTCTCACGTCGACGCCACGCTCCCTGATAGTAAAATAGTCAGCTCGACGGCTTGTGAGCGCGACTACTGCGCTTCCGCAATTTCTTTAAGGGTGCAGTTCAAGGAAAATGAACGTAAGCGACAAGCCGGGGCCGTTCAGGCGGCGTAGTTCCATGGCATGAGCGCGTCGATTTCACTGCTGGGCCATCCATTCGCAAGGCGCTCAAGCGTCTGGGTCAACCAAGCTTGCGGATCGACTGCATTCATCTTTGCCGTTTGCAGGAGCGTCGCGATGGTCGCCCAAGTCCGGCCGCCACCGTCGCTTCCAGCGAATAGACTATTTTTTCTCGTGATCGCTTGGGGTCTGATTGCTCGCTCGACTATGTTGGAGTCGAGTTCGATGCGGCCGTCGGTCAGGAAGCGCTCGAAGATCCCATAACCTCGCCATACGCTCGACGGTGTCTGTAGCGACCTTCGAGCTCTTTGCGACATGCAACTCGTAGAACTTTCTCCGGCTGTGCGACCAACAGCCGGCCAGGATGGCGCTGTCATTGCCTCCATCTTTCCGGACGAGCTTGTTATAAGCGGCATATCCGTCGACCTGCAGGATTCCACGATAGCCGCTCAGGTGTCGTGCGACACACTCGGTGGCTCGACTGTCCTCGAAGCGATAGGCTACCATCGGTGGACCGCTGCCCCCAAAAGTCCGGTCATCCCTGGCATACGCCCATAGCCATGCCGTCTTCGCTGATCCGGAACCAGGTGCAAGTGTGGGCAAGGTCGTTTCGTCGGCAAAGATCCGTTCGGCCTTCTTGATCTCATCGAGGATGTAGTCGGCGAGGATATTGAGCTCGAACCCCAGCTTGCCCATCCATTGAGCCATCAGCTTGCGGTCGAGTTCGACCTTGTCGCGTGCGTAGATGGCTTCCTGGCGATAGAGTGGCAGCCCGTCGGCATATTTGGAAACGGCGATCTGGGCCAGAAGTGCTTCCGTCGGAATGCCACCTTCGATGATATGTGCCGGAGCCGCCGCCTGGACGACACCATCCTCGTTCCTAAAGGCATACTTCGGCCGGCGGGTGACGATGACACGGAACTTCGCTGCCACGACATCCAGCCGCTCGGAGACGTCTTCTCCAATCAGGATTTTGGTCTTACCTGCATGTTCTGGAAGCTCTTCCGGTTCGATCACGACCTCGACGCGCTCAAGATGAGGCGCAAAGCCCTTGCGTGGCCGCGGAGCGCGTTTGCTGTCCGCGCTACCGCGGCCTTTCGTGACCTGAGCCTTGATCGTCGCAATGCCGGTCTCGATCTCTTCGAAGACAAAGGCATGCTGCTCGTCATCGACGGTGAATGATGCAAGCCTTTCCGAGCGTCGGCCAAATCGGGCGCGATCGAAAGCCTTCAGGATCTGCGTCAGCCGCTCGATGCGCTCATCGGCGTCCGCGTTGCGGGCCTCTAGATCGTCAACCTGCTTCTCCAAAGCCTCGACGCGGGCTGCTTTTGCGGCCATGGCAAGAACCATGGCTTTGAGAGCCTCTACATCATCCGGGAGCTCAATCTCGGGCCGCGTCATGGGTATGATCAGAGCATATTTTGCCGCGCTCCGCCCATGCTTTCAGGGACCTGATTCACTTCGCCGCAGCGGTTTTACCCAACAATCTCGGGAGGCTTCACCGGCGTGGATCGAACCCGCTTCCAGTCCATTCCGTCGACTAAAGCCAGAAGCTGGGCATGATTGAGCTGGACGCGATGATGGCCGATCCGGGGCCAGCAGAACTGGGCTTTTTCCAGCCGCTTCGCATAGAGGCAAACGCCGGAGCCATCCCACCACACGATCTTGACTCGGTCTGCTCTCTTGGCCCGAAAGACATAAAGTGCACCGTTGAACGGATCACTGCCAGCATCCCGTACCAGCGAAAGCAAGCTGTCCGGCCCCTTTCGGAAGTCGATGGGATGGCTCGCAAGAAAGACCTTCACGCCGGACGGGATCATGCCGACCGCACCGCTCGGATCACCCGCTGCAGGTGTGCTTCACCGATATCTGCGTCGGCCCGGATAACGACGTCGCCGATGACAAGCTCGATCATCGCACGTGTGCTAATCGTCCTGGTCCCTGTCCGACCAGCCCGATCTTGCGAGGAGGATCGTTGTCCGTCACGAGCATCACGACGCCAGCCAAATAGCTGCGAGGGATGTATGCCGATGCGATGCGCAATGGCCGAGACGCTTGCGCCGGGCTCCATTGCCTCAGCCACAGCCCGCGCTTTAAAATCATCGGACCAACGGCGCCGAACTTGCCGTGGGGCGCCCTCAAGCCGTTCCGGAACAGCCTCGATCATATGGAAGTTTCTAGTTCCAGAGCTAGGCGCAGACATAGAAGCTCACAGTTTGTGAATCGTCTGTCCGCAATACAGCGGCCAACGCTACTGACGCCAGATGGGGTCAGCTTGTCGCTTACAATGGCTTCCTAACCGCTTTACCGCGAAATCAGTGCCAAAGGCCCCTTAAAGGCGCAGACGAGAAGCCGAACAACGGCGAAACAAGCCGATTGCATTCGCCGCTTCCGCCAGAAACGTGGCGTTTCCCCATCCTCAATGCTCTCAAGGCATGACTCGATGACATCGCGCCAAGGTTCCTGCCGAATACCAAGCCTTGCGACGTGTCCTGAACAGTGGAAGTCCCGAGCGGGACACCCGGGGATGGCAGGAAGCCGACCGACAACAACCTCCTCGACCGCGACATCCGAATCTTCGCACCCCGCAGATGTCAATGCTGGTGCTCAGCGGCACCGTGGCGGAACCAAAGCCAGTGCCGTCGTCCACAATTGATGATGAGCTTTCGGCATCGAGATCTCCTCAGCGAATTGCCTCAGCGCGCTAAAGACACTGACGCCACTGATCTCCCGCCCTTCAACTTCGCCAAAGCCGCCGCTGCCTGATCCGATGCAGCCCTCTGACCGCGACCCCATCGATTGGGCCGCGTCAAAGGCGCGTGAAAATAAGCGCTTACGGATAAGCGAGTGCCCTACCAATTTTAGTTAATCTGTGAGCATCTTACAGGGGGACACATTAGGAGACGCTCTGGGCGGCCTAATAGCGCTTGGCACGCTTTGCCAGCCTGAGAGGTATGCGAAAGCAATGTATATTGGGCGACCCGATCACACTCCGCGTCTCAGAGGCTAGCAAAAGAGCCTACGATCCGTCTTCGTCAATCGTTTTCCCCCTTCATGTGTGACGACGATCGTTTCGCTGAAGGACATGCCCCCCGCTGATGTGTACATGTGGAATGTCTGATTTTGCTGCAACTTCCAGGCGGACCCTGGATGGAAAACCCGAGTAAAATCACTTATTCGTGGAATAGAAACTAGACCTAACGTATAGCCAGTAATATTCGCGTAAGTATCACGTAATCCTGTGGCCAGCAGGCCCTCGCGGACAATCCGATCGACTTGCCTGGCATCCTCGCCTGGCTTCATAGCACGGTACTGTTCGTTCTGGATCCCGATCATTGTTTCTGCGGTCCGCATCTGCTCATCGGTTGGAACGCCAATCGATTTCGGCCGCTGCATCCGCGCGCTATAGCCGCGGAACGATGGCAACGGTTCCACGTGAACAATATCGCCCTCGGTGAGTGTACGGTTGCCCAGTGAGGCGTGCAACATCGTCGAGCGGGGCCCTGAAGACATGACGGCAGAAAGGCCCAGCCCGCTATCAGCACCGCTTCGCCACGCTTCGCTAGTCATGGCTGCAAAGACCTCGCGCTCATTGACGCCGGCCCTGGCGACGTCAAACGCCGCCGCCGTCGCCCTATCGCAGATGCCCGCCGCCACCTCTAGGTAGGTGAGCTCGAGCGGCGACTTAGACTGCCGCATCTCCCACATGACCGCCGAGAAATCAACAAATTTAGCACCAGGCAACAACGCGCGGACTTCGTTAGCCCTGTTTACAGTGAGAAAGTTGCTGTCGAGTTCGAGACCTATCGAAGAGGTTCCATACCCTCGGGTTATGATCGTCTCGGCCACTATTCGCACCGAGTTCTGGTCGTCGCGGAACGTCACGCAATCCTTGAGCCAGCTCGATTCTTCAAACACCGTAGCATCTAGCGTACGAATTACGGCGATCGGTTCGTTATCAAGAGGAATGAGCAGGGCGTGATACATGGCAGCGGTCGACCAATAACCGGCGAAATAGTTTATATGCTCGAATTGGTCGACGATTAGGAGGTCAATGTTCCGGTCGGCCATGACTTTGCGCAGCGTCGCGAGACGTGTGCGGTACTCCTCGGCAGGGAAGCGCGGAGGAAAGAGGGAGGCCTGTGACAAGACACTATTCCTATTTAGTTGGGGATTGGAACGGCTGCCCAAATCCGGTTAAGAGTTCCCCGTTCCTCCGGTGCAGTGCATAGGACTTTCGAGGGTATATGGCGACGTTCCTACGCACGGCCGCCACACTTCAGGCTGCGTTGGAATTTAGATCGAATTCTCACGAGAAAATCCGAAAGCTGCCGTCTCACCTGCGGTTTGCTGTGGTGCACGCGTTGGGACAGTCACCAGCATGACGCTCTCAAGAACTATCGAGACCTCTCTATATTTTCATATCGGGCGGCACGCGAAGTCGCCGCCCGACGTAAATCAGACTAATTCGCCTTAGTCATGTCCAATCCAAACCATTTTGTTGACAGCCGTGTCAGAGTCCCGTCCTGTTTCATACCTTCAAACGCACTAGCAATCGCTTGATAAAATTCTTTATCACCGCGCTCCGCAATCACGGCTTCGGGGGAATAGTAAAGCGGGTCACTCAGCTGCTTAAGAGGGTAGCCGGACTTCAGAGCTTTTTCGAGATAGTTTTGGGACACAACAACTGCATCAAGCCGCACGCCATCACCTAAACGAAGGTCGTCCAGAGCCGTCGAGGAGGCTTCATAGGCTTTCACTTGGCCTGCCTTGAATTTGTAATCAAATGCGGGGGCATCTGGCGAGTCAATAACAAGTCGCTGGTTGAGATACTCCATATCCGACGTGTTAGCTGTAACCCCAATTGTCTTGCCGTCTAGTTCTGCAATCGTTGTCAACTTGCTGTCTTTGTAAATCGCCGCGACGGAAATATCGTAGTAATACACTGCGGGGAAATCGAACTTCTCAGCTCGCTCTTTCGTAGGTGTCATGCCGCCGATAGCTAGGTCCCAGCGTCCTTCCCATTTTCCCGCGGTAATGATAGACCATGCAGGAGTCACGAATTTGACCTGAACACCCAATCGCTTCGCGAGATCATTACTAACGTCGATATCGAAGCCATCGAGGTTTCCCTGATCATTCAGAAACGAATGTGGCGGCCAGTCTGGAACTGCGGCTATTGTGATGGTCTTCGTAGACAACACGCGATCGAGTACCTCGCCTGCCTGGGCAGCCGCAGCAGAAATTGACCATGCAGTCGCAATTGCAGCGATGACCTGAAAGTTCCTCAGAGTATTTAGCATTTAGGTTCCCTCTCTATCTTCCTCGGCCGCGCCCACACCAAGTTCAACATATCGGCGACGACGCTCCGGCAGCTAGCTATGTCACATTACGACCGCCTGATTGCTGCAAAGATCGAGCTATATCCGTTGAATTTCACTGCCATGTTCGCTGAGCGGATCGGGACTCTGCGTTGCACGGGACGGCGTGACAATATCTCCCTATTGGCTGGGGTGCTCCCTAGGTACCGTTGCTGCCGATAGCGGTCATCTAACGTCATCCGAACGAAGGTCATTCGTACCGCGCGGGCGAAGTTTACCTGCCGCAACCGCGAGAAGATCAGCCAGCCGCACGCTCTATTTGCATTTGACCGCGCGCCTCGCCGGGCCAGGCCTGCTGGCGACGATCGCGTTCGAGAAGTTCGCTAAGCATCAGCCGCGTAACTGTCAGCGCGAACGCTATTCCCCTAGCGGGTATCGACTTCATCATTTCCACCCTGGCTGAAGTACGCGTTCTTATCCCGCATCGTGCGGTTCTCGGTATCGTCGATGAGCCGCTTCTCGGTGTTCACCCGTGCGGGTTCTACGTCTGGCTGCAGGATCAGTCGAACAAAAGGAATTCTCGACGAAGGTAGCCTCGCTTGTGGCCTTCACGGGATGCCTAAGTTCTCGTGGAACCGGTCCTCATCGACGGTGCACCCGACCGCCTGACGCCCGGCGCACCTACCACCGCTGCCAACCTCAAGATCGAGAAGCCCTGTCACATCATCGCTAAGAACGCGCGTGCTCAAGCTCTCAAAAACAGCGTTCAAAGCGAGCAATCTTCATTCACTCCGAAACGATGAAAATGCTCGCTTCTGGCTCGAACAGTGAGGAAATAAGTTCGGAATGGGAGCTAATTCGCCGGAAAAATTCGCCCCTTCTCGTTATTCTTGGGCGTCTGAATTTACCTGAGAGGACGCCCTTATGTGTCGATAAATTCGATACCGTTTACTCGGGCGCGGCGATGGTGAGCGACACGCAGACAATTATTCCAAGTTGAGCCTTCGGAACGAGATAGTCCGAAATGTTCTCGGCGCTGGCTGGCTGAGGAAATCGAAAACCTAACAAGAGGCGCATATGCTCTACCCAGATAACGTCGAAGCAGAAATACTCGTACATAAGCCCTGGTTCATAGGGTTATTTTTTGGAGCCGTTCTGCTTGCGTTTCTTGTATTTGACATGTCAGGAACCCCTTTTGGCGAACTCATGAGTCCGGTCATAGGCGACCCGCACCAAGGCGGCCTTTATGGCCGCTTCGCAGTAGCTCTTGTTATCGCAGTTCTCTTTTGCATTAATCTCATCATTATTGGGTTTGTGCCATTCCGAATCCAAGTCGGGATGGTCTGGCTCGAACTCCTGATACTATTTCTCGCCTTCTTCGACACATTTAATTTGAGTTTTCCTTTTATCAGGGAAAAGGTTCCGATCCTGATTGCTCAGGGGCTGTTAACGACGATATATATATCTGCAATTTCTAGCGTTATTGCATCCGTGATAGCGATAATTGTTGCCGTGGCAAAATTGTCAAACAACGGTTTTGCTTTCTCGATTGCTAGTTTTTATACCTCCTTCTTTCGCGGCACCCCGCTGCTATTGCAGATTTACCTAATTTATCTTGGTATTCCTCAGTTGGGTTGGGTGATATCCGCAGTGCCGGCTGGCATTATGGCTCTATCGCTGTGCGTTGGAGCATATATGTCCGAAGTTTTTCGGTCTGGAATCCTTAGCGTCGATCGGGGGCAATGGGAGGCCTCTCGCTCAATTGCATTTGGGTTTGGTCTTACAATGCGGAAAATCATCCTTCCGCAAGCTATTCCAGTAATCATCCCTCCGATCGGAAACATGTTTATCTCGATGTTGAAAGATAGCTCGTTGGTGTCGGCAATAGGCGTCTGGGAGCTCATGTTTCTCGCTCGAACCCTTGGGCAGAGCACCTTTAATCACATGGAAATGCTGATTTCCGCGGCTGTAATCTATTGGATCATGTCGATCGGTTTGGAATTGATCCAGTCTCGTATCGAGCGCCATTTCGCCAGGAGTAAAGTGCGTTGAAAACTGACATGGTAATTGAGGTAAAAAACGTCTCGAAGTGGTACGGAGCTTTCCGCGTGCTCACGGACATTAAGCTCGAAGTGCGTAAAGGAGAACGAATTGTAATTTGCGGCCCGTCGGGCTCGGGCAAGTCGACACTCATCCGCTGCTTCAATCGCCTCGAGGCGCATCAGGAAGGTGAGATTTCCATAAATGGCATCCGCCTTCACTCCTCAATGAGGAATCTAAAGGAAGTTCGTAAAAATGTTGGCATGGTATTCCAACACTTCAATCTCTTTCCGCATATGACTGTTCTGGACAATTGCATTGCGGGCCCGATGTGGATCAAGGGCATTCCTAAAGCACAGGCAAAAGTGACGGCTATGAGATTTCTCGAGCGTGTTCGGATTCCTGAGCAGGCAAATAAATATCCAGCACAACTCTCCGGGGGGCAACAGCAGAGAGTGGCCATTGCGCGTGCACTTTGCATGGAGCCGTTGGTCATGCTGTTTGATGAGCCAACATCTGCCTTGGATCCAGAAATGGTGGCGGAGGTGCTGGAAGCCATGACTAGCTTGGCTCGTGATGGTATGACAATGGTCTGTGTCACCCATGAAATGGGCTTTGCTCGTGCTGTCGCCGATCGGGTTATTTTCATGGACGGCGGGCGCGTTGTCGAAGAGGCTGGCCCCAACGAGTTCTTCACAAACCCGCAACACGCACGGACAAAGCTGTTCCTAAGCCAAATCCTAAAGCACTGAAAGGGATCGCGTTCCTGTCATGCCCAGACCGGCGACGAGCGAGCGAAGGAGTTCGTGTCGGTTACGCAGGCGGCTGCCGTATCGTTCTAGTGTGGCCTTGAACCCCGCAGTACTAACGGATGTTTCCCCCTAGCAGCGCCAATACATTGACGGTGGTAGCGGACGGTGGGTAAGCATCCGGTGATTACCGCACCTGGCGCTGATGGTGTGTAGTTCAGCGGTCTGACTGAAGTGCCGCGACAGCTCTTGCCGCCTTATCGCAGCGCGCCGTAAGTTCTGGGTATGAGAGTCTCATGTGCTCGGTCGCGATCTTGAAGAGATACTGCGCGATGGCATCAACTGAGGCGGTTTGGTTGGCCAGCATGCCAAAGACGGTGTCGGCATAGGCATCATATTCGTCTTGCGCTTCAGGAATGTCCGAGACCCCGATGGGGTCCCACTCGGTGAGCAATATTTTCCGAATGATAGCTCGGTTGGCTTTGCGCTCCATCGTTGATCCTATGCCGCAACAGCTGCTGTTTGCGTCGGTTTCCAGTTCCACGGCAGCAATTGCTCCAACCTGCTGAGCGGCGTGTCCGCAATGTTGGCGAGAACTTCGGCGAGCCAGGCTTGCGGATCGATGTCGTTTAGCTTGGCGCTCATGATCAGGGTCGCCATGGAGGCTGCACGATCAGCACCACGATCCGATCCGGCGAAGAGCCATGACTTCCGTCCGAGTGCAAAGCCCCTGAGCGCCCGCTCGGCGGCATTGTTCGTGAGACAAATCCGACCGTCATTCAGGAATGACGTGAAGCCATCCCAGCGCTTCAGCATGTAGTCGATTGCCTCGGCAACGGGAGCATTGCGCGACAGCTTCGTCCGCTCGCTTTGCAGCCAATCATGTAGCTCTTTGACAAGCGGCTCGCTGTCTCTGCGGCGGTGCTCCAGGCGCTGCTCGGCGGCAAATCCATTGATCTCCTGTTCGATGTCGAACAGGGCATCTATCCGTTTGACGGCCTCCAATGCCATTGGTGAGATCGGCGCGGTTTTACTTCCACGTTTGGCGTTCGTTGCGATGTCGGCCAGCACGAAGAACTTGCGGCGTGAATGTGCCCAGCAGAGTGCTTGGCGCAGAGGCGCGGGATCGCGGTCAAACTTGAACAGCGGATTGTAGCCGCCATAGGCATCCGCCTGCAGAATGCCAGAGAAGGTCTTCAGGTGGCGTTCGGGATGTTCCTGTCGCCGGTCTCGCGATGAGTAGAATAAAGCCGCAGGCGGTGATAGCCCGCCAAACGGCCGGTCATCCCGGACATAGGTCCAGATGCGGCCCGTATCGGTCTTTCCCTTCGCTAGGATCGGCACGGTCGTGTCGTCGCCATGCAGTCGCTCGGCGGCCAGGACATGGGCCTCGATCAACGAATGGATTGGCTTCAGGGCCGCGGCACACGCGCCGACCTGATCGGCAAGCGTTGACAGGCTGAGGTCGATCCCCTCTCGGGCATAGCGCTCGCTTTGGCGATTGAGCGGCTGATGCTGAGCGAACTTCTCGAACAGGATCATCGCCAGAAGGTTCGGGCCGGCAAAGCCCCGCGGCGTCACATGGAAAGGAGCTGGTGGCTGGGTGATCTTCTCGCATTCGCGGCAGGTGAACTTCTCCCGCACCGTTTGGATCACTTTCCACTGACGCGGGATGACCTCCAGGGTCTCGGTGATGTCTTCGCCCAGCTTCGACAGCTTGCCCGAACCGCAACAAGGGCAGCTCGCCGGGGCCGCTATAACGACACGCTCGCGCGGCAGATGTTCAGGGAATGGTTTCCGTGATGGACGCTTACGCTCGAAAGCCCTGACCGTCGAGGCTTTGGCCGCAACCTCTGCCACCAGTTCGTCTTCGCCAGCGTCAGCCTCCAGCTCCTCGAGCTGCAGTTCCATCTGTTCGAGGAGTCGCGCCTTGCGTTCTGACCGGCTGCCGTAAAGCTCGCGGCGAACTTTCTCGATCTCCAGCTTCAACCGCGCGATCAGCGCTTCGGAATGCGACACGAGCGCCTTTGCGCTGGCGGCTTGCGCCTTGGCGGCCAGTGCTTCTGCCTCGGCAACGATACGCCGGGCACGCTCCTCGGCCAGCAGTGCAAGCGCACTGGCAAGGTCGTCCGGAAGCTCATCAGTCGCGTCGCTCATGGCAGGATGGAATCATATTCGAGTCCGCGATTCCAGTGCTTTTGCTCATCCTGCCGATGTTGGTCGCCAGGTCTTTTGCGGCATCCGCCAGTCTATGCCTTCGAGCAGATAACCGAGCTGCGCCGGTGTGATCACCACCGTGCCGTCGGCCGCTGACGGCCAGATGAAGCGACCGCGCTCCAGCTTCTTCGTGAACAGACAGGCTCCTTGTCCGTCATGCCAGATCACCTTGATCAGACCTCCACCGCGCCCCCGGAACACGAACAGATGTCCGCACATCGGATCACGCTTCAGCGTCTCCTGCACCATCAGCGACAGACCGGGGAAGCCTTTGCGCATGTCCGTGTGACCGGTCGCCAGCCAAACCTTCACACCACTCGAAACCGGGATCATCTCCGCCCCAGCACGACATCGAGAATGCGGCCCAGCGCGTCCGTGTCGATGTCACTGTCTACGCGGATACGACGGTCCCGACCGAGTTCAATCGTCACATCGCTGCGCTTCCGGCGGGACTGCGATGGGGCGGGTGGCCCCGAGGGAATAGGCGGGGCTGGAAGCGCGGCCTCGGACACGACCACCGGCACCAACGTGCTCGCTGTTTCCGTCCTCGGCTCCTCGATTTGGCAAAGCTCCTTGCGCCAACGGAAGAGCTGGCTGACATGGATACCGGCCGCACGGGCAATCTCGGAGAGCACCGCGCCCGGCTCGAGGCACGCGGCAACCAGCCGCTCTTTGTCCTCCCGAGACCAGCGCCGCCGGCGCTCGACAGACGTGATCACTTCAATCGGATGATTCGTCATATCACTACTCCTAGTGCTAGCACTAGGACTTCCGATGTTCGCCTCAACCTCGCAAGACGGCCTTCACCGGGGGCTTACGACGGTGGCGATCAAATGACCGCACCAGGATCCTCTACTTCTCGCCTGCGCGCACGACGGCCTTGAGGAATGACTGGGTGCGATCACAAACAGTCCAAGATGTTGAGCGTCGCTGGACGCTCACGTTGTACTTAGGATCTTATGTTGAAGGTGTAACAATTTACGACATGCCGAAGGCAGCCTGGTAAGCGGCTACTTCGGTGCGTCAATCCAATTTCCTGCAGAGGCGTCGTTTGAATTGAGGGAAATCGGCGAGAAGCACCTGAAATGCGATGCAATGCGGTTTAGATAATAGTTTACCCTTGGAGTGGCTGGAGACGTTCAAACGCCGCCGACACATGGGTTCTAGTAGGTTTGAACTAAATTCAATGAGGGTGGCTATTGCGCAGATGAACAAATCGATGCCGAAGAACAAAAAGCCGGTCTGGGATTACGTCGAAAGTCACGAAACAAAGTTTCATGATCTTAGCGACCGGATATGGGAGCATCCCGAATTAAACTATCAGGAGTTTTTTGCCGCGGCCGAATTTCGCCGGGCCTTAAACGCTGCCGGCTTTTCAGTCACTGAATCGGTAGGTGGTATTTCAACCGCGCTCTTTGGCGAAGCGGGCGAGGGGGGGCTCGTCATTGCAGTACTCGGCGAGTACGACGCTTTGCCTGGCTTGAGTCAGCACGCCGGTTTTGCGGGGGAGTGCCCGATTTCGTCTGGTGGGGCGGGGCACGGTTGTGGGCATAATATGCTGGGCTCGGCCTCTTTGCTGGCAGCCGTGGCCATAAAGGAATGGCTAGCCGAAGCGAAATTGCCCGGACGTGTACGCTTCTACGGTTGCCCAGCCGAAGAGACGGGTTCTGGGAAGAGCTTCCTCGTGGCAGCAGGTGCATTTGACGATGTTGATGTGGCCATAAGCTGGCACCCTTCCGCCTTCACCGGCGTTTGGCGCGCCGTCTCACTTGCATGCGTCGAAATCGACTTCACTTTTCACGGTCGAGCTGCGCACGCCGCGGTTGAGCCGCATCTGGGACGTAGCGCACTGGACGCGGTTGAACTCATGAATGTGGGTGTCAACTACATGCGCGAGCACATGCCCTCGTCGGCCCGCGTCCACTATGCAATTATTGACGGAGGAGGCATCGCGCCAAACGTTGTCCAAGCGAGGGCTACTGTGCGGTACCTGGTGCGGGCGCTTACCTTGGACGAGATGTGGAGTCTTGTGGAGCGTGTGAAGAAAATAGCTGAGGGAGCGGCATTGATGTCGGAAACCTCTGTCGAGGTAGTGCAACATTCAGGCGAAGCAAATCTCGTTGCCAATCCACCGTTGGAGCAGGCAATGCATGCTAACCTCATGCAATTGGGATCGCCAGGTTTCGACGAAGCTGACAAAAAGTTCGCTGCTGAAATCCAGAAAACACTGACGCCGGAGGATATTCGTTCCGCCTACGGCCGTTATGGTCTGTCCACCGGGTCCGATATCTTGTATGAGGACGTCTATCCGCTTGAGCGCCCCCAAAGTGGCGCAGTCGGCTCAACCGATGTCGGGACTGTCAGCTGGGTAGTGCCCACGGTGCAATGCTTAGTGGCATCATACGCGGTCGGCACGCCTGGCCACTCCTGGCAACTTGTTGCTCAAGGAACGTCGCCCGCGTCTCACAAAGGGATTACGTTCGCAGCGAAGGCTATGGCTGGGCTTGCCTACGACGTGATATCTGATCCGGAGCTTTTGTTGTCCGCGCGCGATACACTCGAGCGGTTCCGAAGTGAGAACACTTTTCGAAATCCGATCGAACCAGGAGATAGGTGATCGCATTCGTATGCAGGAAAATCCGGCCGCAAGGGAGTTAAGATTGATCGCCCCGCTCAATCGGTAGGCTCTCAAACATAAATTGCACAGCTTTTTAAATCCGAAAGCATCATTGGTGCCCGTTGAGCTGGCATCACAGGTTGTCTGCAGCAAACCATCCGGTCCCTTCGCCTAGTGTCGGCGGGCAGCCCCGTTTGGCGAGTGTTCAGAGTTAGTGACGATCAATCCGATGAAGTAGAACCTACTTACGGCATTCGACAACGACTCCGACGTTGAATCGCAGACCCTTTCCGGTTAATTACAACTTGAAACCCATTTCCTCGTCATTTTCGCCGCAGGCGATTAAATCCTGCGTTTAATGAGGGTAAATGGACGCGAAACTGCAAAGGGTATTCCTTATGAATTACGATCGGGTTGACGCTCACATCCTTGAGGTTGTTCAAAAGAACAATCGTTTGACCTCCGAGGTCATCGGAGAAATGGTAGGATTGTCCTCCACTGCGTGCCAGCGCCGGCTCAGACGGCTGCGATCAGAAGGTATCATTGAAGCCGATGTGTCGATCGTGTCAGCTAAGGCGGTCGGACGGCCTATTCAGATGCTTGTTCTTATCACCCTCGAACGCGAGCGCGCAGATATTATCGACAAATTTAAAAGGCTTATCAAATCCTCCTCCGAAGTTGTCAGTGGATTCTACGTAACTGGTGACGCAGACTTTCTTCTTTATCTGACAGCACAAAGCATGGAGGACTATGAGGAGTTCACGAGAGGCTTTTTTTATGGGAATCCGGATATCAAAGGGGTTAAGACGATGGTTATAATGGATCGTGTCAAGTTAGGCTTCGCCATTCCAATTCAAATGCCGGAGGAAGACTAACAAAAAATAGTCCCTACGTCTTACATCCAGCTCGATGGGCACAAAGGCCGGATTTTCGTGCAAAATTCTGGCGAGGTCGGATGCTAGATCGCAGAGAGTTCTCAGCACGGTGTCAAGGCAATCCTCTGCCGAGATGCCGCGTATGGGGGGCAAAAGTGCGAACCATTGAGGTCGCTTCAACAGTTACTACATGCCTCCCGCAACAAACACTTCGCGAGAGACAGACGACAGTACCTCGGGCAGATGACCCAAAACCACGATCTCTTCGAGACGAACGCCATACTGGCCTGGTAGATAAATCCCGGGTTCGATTGAAAACACCATCCCTTCCTCCAACACCGTTGCTGATTTCTCACTTATGTAGGGAGGTTCATGGAGATCGATCCCAATTCCATGTCCTAGGCGGTGATTGAAATATTGGCCATAACCAGCCCGTGTGATTACGCTGCGGGCGGCAGCGTCCACGCTGCTGGCTGGGACCCCCGGCTTGGCCGCCTCTAGGGCCGCGCATACAGCGTCCTCCACGATCGCATGAACCTTTAAGTAGCTTTTTGATGGGTCTCCGACAAATGCCATGCGTGTGATATCGCTGGCAAATCCGTCCTTGCGACCTCCAACATCAATTAGTACTACATCACCGTCCTGGATTTTCCGACAAGCCTTCGGATAGGGTAATGCGCTACTGGGTCCCGATGCAGCGATCGACAAGACAGGAATGCCCCCCTCCTCATAGAAACCGCTCTTTATGAGGTGTTCGAGTTCAGCTTCGCTCATTCCCGTTTTGACCGTTGAGAGCGCTTTCAGGATCACGCGGTCCGCGATTTGCGCGTTCATTTTGAGGCAATTCAGTTCGGCGTGATCTTTGCGCATTCGGAGTGGGCCGATAATCTCGCTGGCGTACTGATGGTTCGCGTACGGCATCAGCTTTAACAACAAAAGCGCGACATCAGCGCGCATCGACTCCTCGAGAACAATGCTTTCCGCTCTATCGGCTTCGAGCGAGGCCAGCGCTCCAGCAACAGTCGCGTCAGGTCCATCGGCGTCATCCCACGTGCGCACGCAAATGTCTTGCTGCTGCAGCAAGCCACCAACGTGAAGCGCCGACAGGACCAACACATGCTCATGGCGCCCGATCAGAAGTAGACAGAGTCGCTCACCAGCTTCAGGATGGAAGCCTAATATCCAGTCCATGTGCGACCCTGGGCCAACAGCGACAAGGTCAGCCCCTCCTGCCTGCATCTTCTTACGCAAAGCTAGAAGCCTACTGTTATTGAATTTCATGTTTTTCCTCCTTTTGGGGGTCCGCAGAGCGAAACGCCCACATCTTGTCTCCGCTCTCACAAATATCGAAAACGCATTCGAACGGAGTTTGGCATTTCTCAAATTGCGCACCCGTACCAAGACCCGCGATGTCGATGTAAGAGCCTCACCAATACACATCTCTGACTGCAAGCGCCTGAGAGATACTGACGCGCTCTTGGTTGAAGCGCGGCTCGTCATCTCTTGAATGGTTCGCGGTGCCCTCCCTGCGGGCTGGCGATTCGACAGGTTGGACTCTGAGCCACAGCTTCCATCTGAACGTATTCTACAACATTTCCGGCGCCGTTAAGCTGCGGCTGAAGGAACACTGGGTTTGGATTTCGTCGGACGCGGCCGAATTATAGGAGATTTACACACCAGACATACCAGGATCCTGGCACTACTGCGTTGTGTCGCAATTTTGACCCTCTCAAAGACAGCCGAGCTTACTCGCGCGTCCGTCTGATGCAGAGCGCACTCTCGCACTCGTCGTTAGTCGGCATTACAGCGATATTTGAAATAAGCTGGGCACTTCGTGAGGAATTACTGCGAAAATGAGATGGAAATTGCAGAGAACCGAATTGCATATCGTTTAATTTACGTGACGCGGCTTCCGTAAGGACCCCTAAGTCCACTCGGGCGAGTAGCGAAGGAACATTGAGCAGTGGCCGAGCATTGTCTCTCATCCTCGTGACGCAGGCAAATAATTCGCCCACACGAAGTTGCGGCGGTTTACGCGAGTTACAGATGGGTCGCCTGAACTCGGGGCCAGAACTCGTAAAGTGGTGCTTACTCAAGCTTATGCGCATACCTAAGGGAGGTTTAGAAATCGACGATGTTTCAGTTTTGCAATCTGATGCGATTAAGAACAAAAAGGTAGTACGGGGTTTCCTTGATGCTTGGGCAAACTGCGACCCTGCTGGCGTGCAGCGGTTTGCGGCCCCCGACTCCGTCTTGTGTTTATCGACAGGTCCCGAACCCGGTCTGACCCTCAGGGGTAGTGCAGAAATCAGCCCTGTGCTCGAGAGAGTCCTTTCGGACGCAAAGGGAACTGTTCTGTCCGAGATCGATCTCTACGCGCTTGCCGGCGGCGTTGCAGGGAACTGGACGTGCACTGGTGTAAACGCCAAAGGTGAGACGGTAGACGTGAGAGGATGCGGTATATTTGAGGTCTATGACGGGAAAGTGACACGCCTTGACGCTTACCGAAAAGCGACTGGGTAACGGGGTCGGCTGTCATCTTAAACATTAGCTTACTCCAGAGCATTCCTACATGATGGCGTGCTCTGGTATCTTCTCAAGTTCGAACCTTGCTCGTTGAAAGGTGTCCGTCGAGGGGGTCAAAGGGCGACTCTTGCTCTTTGTCACCGCCATAGCTTGCAAGCGTCGACTCCGAACAGCAATTTTCACACTGCTTCAACAAGGGAACGCGTAAATGACCACGAAGGAACGCTCTCAGCCTCGGATTCTCGTCACTGGCGTTGGCGGGAGTATCGGCATGGCCATTATCTCGGCTCTTGAAGCCGGCGAATGCTCATTGATAAAATTGAGTCAGAAAGGAATGGGAGCGGGAGATCTCGTGGCTGACTTCGGGGACGATGCGGAATTAGCGAACGCGGTGGGTACCATCCCTGGGGCGCTCGACGGAATTGTTCTGGCGCACGGAATGTTGCAGCCGGGGCCTCTCGCTCGGGTAGCTCCATTGGAGTGGCGCAGGCTCCTCGATGTCAACCTCAATAGCCTTTACACGATCCTCCACAGTGCAACACCAAAGTTGCAGGCGGGGGCCAGCATTGTGCTCGTTTCATCCACAGCAGGCTTCGACCACAGCCCAGTCGGTGGCCCCCACTACACGGTTAGTAAGTGGGCTATTAACGGTCTAGTTCGTCACCTTGCATCGGAACTTGGTTCCTCGGGGATCAGGATTAATGCAGTCTGCCCGGGGTGGATCGATAATCCTATGGGGCGTGCGTTTCTGACCGATGCTCAAATTGAGGCGGGGCTAGCTGAGATCCCGTTAAAGCGCGCAGGTACGCCTAGCGAAGTTGCGTCAGTCATCAAGTTCCTGCTGAGCGATGAAGCAAGCTATGTGACAGGCGCCCTATTGCCGGTGTCCGGTGGGGTACAATGATTTTAGTAAATGTATCGCCGGTCTGCTTGCACTCATCCGTTAAGGGAGGAACCGCGCAGTTTGTAGAACGCATTTCGTCGCTAAGCCGATCCGTTGTGCAACTGCGCGAGGTCGCCTTGGCCGGGCTGGACTCTGTTACTGGCACGAGGGAATAAGCCGGCTAAAGCGGTAGCGATTGCGCGTTCGTAATATCGTAGAATGACCGCTGCTACTTCACGGTCAATCGTAAGCGCTGTCCTGCTCCCACCTTCCGGATCATCGCTTGATCATTGATGTTCAACCTCGAAAGAGGGCTTGGACATATGTCGATTTCAGAACTTACGCTTAAAACTAAGGATGAGCCGATACGCCGGTTTGAGGTTTTCACAGGCAATGGCCGTCGTCGCGAATGGAGCGACGATCAGAAGGCGCAGATTATTGCGGAGAGTTGCGAGCCCGGCGTCACGGTGTGCTCTGTGGCGCGGCGGCATGGGTTGACGCCGCAGCAGTTGTTCACATGGCGACGGCTCGCCCGAAAGCCGC
>NZ_MXPU01000042.1 GCF_002204185.1 Rhizobium esperanzae
TTCTGTCAACAACTTGGGTGTTGCCCCCGTTTCCGCCTGATACGGGTTATCGACAGAACCGACTGCGGCTGGATCGTCATAGGGACAACCGAAGTCGAAACGATCAATGGCGTCCATGTTCCTGTTGCGATGCAGGCTGGAAGCTCGTTCAGGAGAAAGAGGCCGCCTAATCCGCCATCAGATCGCAGACCATCCAAGAGGCTTTCGGTCCTCTTTTTTTTCTTTCTGCCAGTCCGTCATGTCAACACTTATTCGGCGGCGTTCTTTCATCGACACTTTCCAACTTCAAAGCCATTTTCTGAAAATATCTTAAACTGTTTTCAGCCGCTATTCTGTTGACGGTTCCTTGCGTTTCCTTGTCGCGTCAACCGCCCTTTATCTGATGTTTTCTGTCAGCAACATTCAGCACATTCTCCCGTTGCGCCGACAGTCAGGGCGACCAATAATATAATTACACAAGGAAACGAAGGGCTTAGCCTTCGAAAACGGGAGAGCAGAAAATGGAAACTGCAATCATCAACAAGATCGACCTTGCAGCAGTCGCAGCCCAGGTCCAAGCCGAGTTCGCTGCGATGTTGGAACGCATGGGCGGTCTGCTAGAGACCGCAAAGGCCGTTCAGATCGAGCAGAACGCAGCTAATGAAATCCGCAACAACTACGAGGAAAAGACCGTCGAGGAATATCGCGAGCAGCTGGTTGCTGATGCCGATTTCGATTTATCCAACCCGTTGATCTGGGCCATCGAGAAGGTTGCTCAGACCATCAACCAGGAAGTCGAGAAAGTCGGTCGCGGCGTTGCGGATCGCAGCAAGCAGCTTTCGAAAGTTGATGAATACATTGCCCGCGAGCTTGACCTTCGGAACGTCAGAGCGAATATCAAGGCTGCGGAAACCATCGAGCGCATCGAGTCCGATTTTTACTTGATTGAGGCCAAAATCGAGACCGAGGGCAAGGGCAAATACAAGTCCCATGCCGCACAGCTCATGTTCCTCCTCAATGGGACTGTTTACGCACTTCGCATCGGTTTCAACCCGAAGACATCGAAGGTTGAAGAATACCAGTTTCGCCGGTTCCTAGATCGCAAAGCATCTACTCCTGAAAAGCCGGTATGGGTTGAACTCTTCACGGCCGACATGACGCAAGAGCAGGTCGCCAAGGCCGCTCACGCGCTTGATAGCATTCGTGCTGCATTCGACAACCTGTTGAACCCGCCAGTCACCGAAGCCGCCGCAGCTTAATCAGCATTCGGCCCGTCAGAGACGGCGGGCCAATCCTACCCCGCGCCGAACCACGCAACCGGCGCTCCCAACCCCCGAATACGAGCAAGAGGATTTGCAAATGAAAACGATTCAATTTCCAGAGTGGGAGCCAGGCGTGGCATATGAATACGATTACGGCCCGGTATACGGACGCGACAACCCCAACCAAGGTCGCAGATTTGAGCCGCTGTCATGAGGCATTCCCTTTCCGATCTCACGAAGGACGCCTTGAAAGCATACGAGGCCGAATTTGATACTGGCCGCGAGCTCCAAGCTGCGATCCGGTTTCGAGATCGTCTCGACGCTATCCGCGAAGTCACCACGGCAAAGATCGCCGCTTGGTCCGATGGCCAGGACGACGGAGCCGCCAGCCTGTTCAATATCACGGTAACGGCCACCAAGGGCCGCCGTCTCGTCAAGACCATCCGCCACGGCTTCAGCGCGAACGGCTTGTATCGAGCCGTCATCAACGCGAAGGATTTGGAGCTTGAAGGCAAATTTGATTCCGTCGTCATCATCTTCACGTTCCGAGGCCAGCAGGGGTTTTTGCCCCCTGACCTTTGGCCGGAAGTTCTCGCTATGGCGAAGGACATCGAAAACCTCCACCACCTTACCGACTGGTGCAGGCGATACATGGGCAATTGGGCATAGAGCGCCCCCCGCCTCTACTCCGATCATTTCCATCTTTCTTGAATTTTTTATTCTGTTGACGTTCTCGCTTGCCTTCTAATCGCGTCAACCCGTTATGCCCAACCCATTCTCTCAGCAATATTCGGCAATAAAATTATGATTGCGCCGACAGTCAGGGCCGCCACAATATCAATATAGAAAGTAATTCCGATAGGAGAGAGTGAATGCTTTACGATAGGATGCTGATCGAGATGCCAATCAAGGCACGCGAGGAATACGCAGACGGTTTCTTCCGTGAAATCCTTGGTGCTTCCGACGAATACATGGCGTCGATTTTTGCCGAGTTCGATCAGGCGCTAAAGGGCACCCCCTACAAAGTGGTCGTTATCGGCAATGGCCGTATGGCTTTCGAGCATGAGAGCGGCCACGTCGTCACGTCAAACCCCAATACCGTCCGCAAGCGTCCCGTTGTTTTCCCAACGCGCAGCCAGCCGGTCAGTCGCTGGCACCACATGGACTATTCCCCCGCCCGTCATGCAATGCAGGGAGAGCGCACATGATCGCCCGCGCCCCTTTCCTCAAGCCGCCGGAAGATTACGTTTACCGGCCCCCGGCCCCAGGAGCGGAACCGTTCCAGCCCCAGGCCGATTGGGAAGCCGACTTGCGGGATTACCTCGCGAGCAGGGACGAGACCGCCGCCTTTCGTCGCCTTACCAGCCACTTGCCATGGTGATGCTCCACGGTTTCCGGCGCTGTCAGAGAGCAGCCGGGAAATCGGGCAGCATGGTCCCAAGAAACTTCCAGAGAGAGGAAACCCTGAAAATGAAATCTCAAATCCTATCCACGGTGGAAAGCCGCCTATCCGCTGCCCTCCAAGACCTCACGGCCATTATTCGCGATCACGGCGAAAAATGCTGCGAGGAATACAGCAGCGCCGCCAACAAGGCACTGCAGATGATGGCTGCAGGCACTGACAAGACCCGCGAGGGGATCGCCGCCCGTGATCACGCTGACGCCCTTTCTGCCGATCATACTGCGCTCGACGTGACCGTCAGTGTTGGCGACATTGTTAGCGAGGCCCTTGGTCGCATTCGCCGGATTCAAGCAACCCGCGTTAAAAACGCAGCGGTCGCCAATCTCCTGATCCGCATTCAGGAAAGCCCGCTAGGGCGCAAGCATTAAGGAGCCTCCATGTCCGACCCATTGACCCCCGAAGAGATCGTTACGCGGGACGCCGAGGTGCAAAAGTTCCTGCAATTTTTCATCGACTACCCTGCCCTGGCCGAAGACGCCGACCAGTTCGACAAGGCTTTCGACCCGCCCCTGCCTGAAAGCGAATGACCGCAGACCGATGACCCCGCCGCCGAGCGGGGTTTCTTTTGGCCATTTCCGGCGGATTGGGATTAGAGGAAATAGGCTTTGCAATTTTAATTCAGAAAAAATTCCGTTGACGCTCACAGTGATTTTCTCACTGCATAAACTGTAAAATCTACCACCGTTCCATCAGCAATATTAAGCAACAAAATTATGCTTGCGCCGACAGTCAGGGCGGTCAACACTCTTATTATAAGATGAATTCAAGGGCGCTAACGTCCTTATTTGGGAGAGACACCAACAATGACAAAACTGATTTCAGCACCGCGCCATGGCTTCATTCTGAAAGCTGCAACCGAAGATCAAAAGGATACCGTGATGGACTATATGAAATCCATCAACGGCCGTTCAAAAGCCAACGTAATCACCTACTTTGTAGAAATCGAAAAGATCGCGGAACTGGCTGAAAAGCAGCTCGATCACGCCCAGGTTTCGAAAAGGGAGCGTATCGGCTGCACCGCCTACTGGCGCGATGGTGGACCGGACGCCAAGAGCTACGATTACGCAATGACCGTCAACGAGATTTCCTTGCAGCGATATGCCGAGGGCTGGCGTTTGATGCAGGCCCGCAAGGTGGAGGTTCGCCACAAAGACAACACCGCGTTCAATGTCCGCATTCCAGCTCGCTACATCGAGGCATTGAAAGCCGACGCCATCAGGAAGGCTACGGCTGGCCTTTCCCCGCTATCGACCCGCAAGACAAAGGCAGAGATCGACCTTGAAGGCCGCGCACCAGTTGCCCAGGCTTTGACCGATGTCGTCACCGAAAATGTCAGGGGAGAGTGACTATGTTCGATTTCAGCCGAAAGGGAATGCTGCCAAAGCGAGGTTATGAGCGCGTTCGCATCGAGTTCGAGCGCATCCATTGGCGCGCCAGCGCCGATGGATGGATTGAAGGCCGCGTTTGGTCCGGAGGGCCGAGCTACGAGCTTTCTGAGAACCGTGCCACGTTCACGTCAACCACCGTCATAGCAATCGACGACGTGCCCGATCAGGAGCTGGCCGAGCGCTTTTGCGAGGAAGTGGCTCGCATCTGGCAGTTTCCAATCGTCCTGTTTGACGAAGACGCCAAGGAGGCAGCATGACACTACCAAAGAGACCATCCAGGACCATTTCCGTCGTCGCTACACCGCCGAAGACATCGCCCGGTTCTTGCGCATCATGATCGAGGTTCGGGAGCTTGAAGCCGCCGAGCTGGCCCGTGTGGACGCGGTATGTGCCGCCTACGAGGACAAAGCCAGGCAGTGGGCTTGGTAAGAGCAGACCGCGGCTAGATCGGGAGGGTAGTAGTAGCCACAAGCTGCTGACGTATAATGTTGACAACGGTGCCCGATGGGCACTACATTATTTCGATACCCGAAATGCGAAACGGGACGAATGAGAGCGAGATTGATAGCCGAGCGTGCGCGAAATACGATTATTCCAACCGCGTGTTTGCTGTAGCCGATGCCTACAACATGCCGAAGGCCACCAGGAAACGATAAATACCATCTGGCTCGACCGCTATGGTGACTGTTTCCACGTCGAGATCGTCGGCAAGATCGGCGGGACCGACACCACGCCAGAGGAATTCTATTGCCGCGCAGTCAGTAAGGTTTAGGAGGCCATAAACATGATCGACGCCCCTTTGACCGTGGCAGAAGCCGCCGCAATTCTCGAATGCGAAACCGACTTGGTGCAGTGCGCCCTCGATAAGGGCAAGCTGCCGTCGCTGCAGCTCGCACACGTCCGCGCGTTCCGCGACCGCCAGGCCGAGACCTTTGATGACCTGTTCGTGGAAGTGAACGCCTGGGATCATGAAATCGAGTTTGTCACCCTTCATTAGGAGCCAGCCATTAACCGACGATAAATGGGAACACCTCCGCATCACCCGCCCTCGCCTGTGGGAGCGTCGCCAGGAAACCATCGACGGCATTAAGGATAGCATCGAGCGTATCCGGCAGGCACGCGAGGCCCATGAAATCCCCATGATGGAGCGCGTCCAGATGGCTCGCGAAATGGTTGGCGAGCTGGCGCAGGAAATCGAAGTCAATGAAGATGGTTCCGTTACCGTCCATATCGCACCGTTGCATTGATCGAGGTTTCGCATGGCCGACGAAGACGAAGACTATGGACCAAGCTCAATGAAAGTGCTGGAAGGCATGGAGCCTGGTCGGAAGCGGCCGATTGGACCTGGCTTTGTCTCGAATCCGACCGACGTTCTCACGCTGCAGAATGCCTCCAACTATCTCGGTCGCGCCATTTCACTGTTGGAGGCAGCGCTGGAAGACGGCGCTTTGAAATCCCTGTCGATTGCCGATCTCGACGCATTCGAGGTCGAGGCCGCGTCAGCGATCTCGACAAAGTGCCTCAAACGCCGCCCGAGCCATGGGACGAGTTGGATGGGTTAGACCAAGCCTCGGACGCCACTGTTGTTCGCAATACGGCCGACCCCTTGGGCTACGACACCAGCGACTCTGAAGCGGCCGCCAGGAAAATGGCTGACGACGCGCTTTCCGGCGTCAATGAAGACGGGGTAGATGCCGAACTTGAGAGCGTCCGGAAAGCCTTTGGACGACAGAAGGAACATGCGGTGGCGGCTTCGTACGAAACAGACTTCTACCAATGGACCCAGGAGCAAGCCGCCCTTTTGCGTGCGCTACCGGCTGAGCGTGGTCTCGACATCGAGAACCTGGCCCAGGAGATCGAGGCCGCTGGACGGCAGGCTGTCAGCCAGCTTTCCGGCAATCTGCGGATGATCCTGACGAACCTTGTTCAGCTCTCCGGCTCGGCTGGCGTCGTCGGGCTCCCCACCGAGGCGATGAGCGCACAGTCCGAAGCAATGTTTGCAAAGGAGCAAGGCGTTGACCGTCACGTTAACCTTCAGGCCGTTTGGAAGCTGGCGCAGCGGCAAGAAGCTACCGCACTTGAAGAACACGGCTACGAGCTGCCGTTATTGCCGGAAACGTGCCCCCTCCCCCTCGACCAGCTCCTTGTGACGATTTCAACGTGAATAGTGCCGCCGTTACCGTCCGAGAGGCCATTCTAGAAGGACAAAACCTGCCGCTCTCGGGCGTCTCAGACTTCATATCCGTGCATGTGGAGAAGTCTGACGGCCGAGTCATTTCCCGAAAATTCCGCACCGATGGCAGTTTTCGTCAAATGACGGTTTTCAACAAGGCCACTGTCGATTCTGAAGAACGCTGCAAGATTGTCGTGCAGCTCGACGAGGATGGCCTGTCCCAAACCGCCATTGCTCACCTTCTTGGCATTTCGCAGCCCACCGTTTCGCTGGACTTGCAAAAAGCGAAGCTGGCAAAAAAAGCTAAGGCTCGGGTTCGGATCGAAGTCGCTCCCAAAAAGAAGCTCCTTACTTTGAAGAAGCCTAAGAAATGATCCCAGTGCGGAAAGATCGAAAGCCCCGTTTTTCGAGGCTTTTCTCTGCTGCAGCTAATTGACCTTCCTGTGTTCGCTGAGAAAGCCTGACATCCGATAAGTTCTAGGTTTCACGGAGCTGCGGACAAGGCCTGACTTCCCAAACTTTAAGCCTTTCGACCGGTGACATAGTGCCTAAATTCATCCGGCGCGGCATCTGATACGTCAGACTTGCCGGTCACCTTGATCGTGACTGCGGTGACAGAATGTTCTTTGTACTCCTCGCAAAAGGGTGCCGTAAGTTTCAACAGGTCACCGCGCTTTATATCACTGAGATGTTCTACATCGGCTACGAACATCGCGGTAATAAGATCGCCCTCTTGTTGCGTGACGCATGACGCCGCTAGTGTCCACGTCGTTCCAGTTGGCGGTGTGTCTTTTACAGGGATCGGCACATCTCTCTGGGTGCCGTCCTTTGACAAAACAGATATTATTACAAGCGACGCCACCGGATCAGCCGCTACGGCTGCAACATAACCGGTGGTGACGATTGCCTGCTTGATGTTCTTCTTGTCAGCGTCACTTAACGCGGCAAGAGGCGTGCTGTTGATTACGTTGTCAAGCAGCTGGTCAGGCGTAGGCGTGGCTACTTTGCCGTCTTTGTAACCGAAGCCGCCGACAGTTGCTTCGCCTGGACCGATTCTGATCGGCGGGCCAATTTGGAGCGGTAGGGCGGGCGTTGCGAGGACGGTCGCCAGGATAGGTGCTAATATGTAGGTCGCTCTCATGGGGTCATCTCCGGGCTGGTCGAACCGTAGGGGCGGGCATCGGAATTTCTGTCACGGTACAGCTCCCTCCGCTTTGTGTGCAGGCATTGGCTTGCGCGTTGATAACTGACGTGAAGTCGTTGAGAGATTTGAGTTCGGTGGCCAGTTGGGGCAAATCAGTTGGCTCGGAATAGAATTCTGAGGGATGATCAAGGATGTACCTTACGTTCGCTTCCTGATCGCGTGCCTTTCGTAACCGCTCAGCGAGGTACGACAGGCCGCGTTCTCTTTCAGCGAAATCGGCCAGCGGCAAACTTGGCTCCTCCAAAAGGGTAACATAGCTAAAGATTGCACCTTGAGTTGGGGTTGCCGCAGTTTTTACCGCATCAGGCAATGCTGCGGCCTTCTCAGCCATTTCCTCAGCAGTCAGAGGAATGGGACCATTTCCGCCCCTCTGAAACGTCCAGATTTGCACCTCATTCGAACTCGCAAGCTTCTTTAGTGAACTGGAAAAAGAAGCCGAACCGGACGCCATGCTAAACGAGCCGCTCAACGAGGCCGCTAAGGTCTCAGTCTCTGATTGGGATCGAGTGTGAATCTGCACGACCGCTTGGAGCAGACCTCCCATCGTAAATTCGCCAATATATCCATCTCCGCAGATTTGCCGGAATCTCTCCAGCGCCGCTTCCTTGCCACTGCTAATGAGTTTTATGTACTGCTCTTTAAGTTTGACGTCGCGAAGACTGTCGCCCTTCGCGCTGACCTCAACATTGACGACGTAAGTCAATCCGTAACTGCTTACAGACAAGGACTTGGAAAAGGATGCGGAAGCACCTCCCCCCCAACCTGCGCCTTTAGCCGATGCTGACGCGGATATTCCGAGCATTTTGTCTAGCTGCTCTGAATTCTCGACTCTCCTTGAATAGAAAGTCTCGCTGTTAGGGCCGAAATCTGGGTGATTTTGCACGACAGACCGATCGACACAGTCTGCTCTCGGCCCTTCCTTAAGTATATCATAGCCTCTTCCGACCTCGAAGCCGACGTTACTAGCAAGTGGCACTATCCGAAACAGATCATCATCCTGCGCGAGGGATGCGGATGTTATCCCAGCAAAAAGCCCACACCATGATGCTGTTATTGCTATTGAACGAATCACGGATTGCTCCCTTCGCTTCATTAGTATATTATAAGTTGAGTCTAGCAGGTATTCTAGAAAGTGAAAAGCTTCTGTGGTGTAATACAAACGGGTATGGGGTTAGATCGGGGAAGGATCGGTCGATGAAATCTCAATGGTGCGTCAGAATAACAATATCGTCTATTCTCATATGTGCTTGTATCCTCCCAGTCAGAGCTGACGAAACAGTTGTAACCGCCGTAAATCTACCCGGAGCGTCGCTGGATCAGGAAGTGACGTATCATCCCAGCAAAGCGGAATACGAAGCTGCTAGGGATGAGGTTTTGAAGCGACTTAAAGCTGGCGACAATGCCGCCTTTGTTAACCCTGCGGATGGTCCGTGGATGATAGTGGAAACTACCGCCACCATCGGTTTAGAGTACAAAGGAGTAGGTAGCAGCCAGGGCAGGAAACATCTAAGGCAGGTATCGGCCGCAGAAGACGCTCTGTACTTGTTCAGTCACTAGCATGAAGAAGCTCGTCGTATGCCTCTGCGACTTCCAAAACCCTTAAATGCCTGGTTTTCACTTTCGCAATAACGGGCTTCTGCTCTGGCATTGTCCGTGAAAGGGAGCTTCTCAATGGAGACCACGCTGGAGGTTGTCACAACCAGGAAGTCTGGACGTGAGGTTAATCGGCACTGGCCGGACGAGGTCAAGGGCAGATCATTTCGGGGGCCCGGCGCATTAGTGAATGAGGTCGCGGAGCGGCATCGCTTGACGTCATCGATAAGGCATCATGAGCGTAAGCTAATGTTCCGGTCATGATTGCTGCGAAGAGTGACATTTATCCGGAGGCAAAAATGCGCAGACGATCTTTTGGAACTGGGCTAGCCCTGCTGCTCTCGACAAACTGTGCGTTGGCAGCAGGTACGGTAACTGTTACCAAAGACGATTTAGACACGATAATTCTAGGTAGCGGTTATGATCTCACTTCCAACCATGCTCCCGACAGGTGTATTGAGCCTGCCGATGATGTGTCGCTTGGCACGACTGCAAAGGGCGTGAAAGCCAAGAGTAGCGTCGAGGCTTTGACCACGCGAGACGAGACAGTTCGGTTCTTTAATATGAACTTCGATTCCTCTGGCAAAGGAACCGTTATGAAGGGCCTGGAGATCGGTGGCGGGCTAACGGCAGGGTATACGCGCTCAACCCGCTTCGACGAAAACACTGTGATCATCGGCGTCAAAGACGATGTCGAGATGCAAAACCAAACCCTGCAGAAATTCGATCTCAAGGACTCCGCGAAGACCCTTCGCGCCAGCTCACCGGAAGCGTTCATCCGATCTTGCGGCACGATGTTCATAAGCGGGTACAAGGCGGGTGGCCGCCTTTCAATCCTCTTCCAGTTCTCTTCCCTAGACAAGCAAGAAAAAGAAGAAATAAAGGGGTCTATGACGTTCAACATGAAGCTCGCCTTTGCTGAAGGTCAGTCCAAGGGCGATTTGACGAGCCGGGTAGACCATTATTTCCACGAGGGCAAGCTAAAGATCGACGTATTTTATACGGGTGCTCCGTTCGATTTCGCGCCGCCAGTATACAACTATGATGGTAAAGCTTACCTGACTACGCTGGATTTCAATGGAATGCTGAGTAGTGCTTCCAAATTTGAGAAGGCAATTGTTGAGAACAAACTTGCGTACCCCTACGAAATATATGTAAAGCCGTATGACGAGCTGATCGATTATAATTCAACAAGTATTATCGACAAAGCTGCGGTCAGGCCAATTATTGAAGATTTAGCGACAAAGATTGACACGCTATCGGATTTAAAGCGAAGAATTGACGAAATCCTCTCGCATCCCGAAGAATTTGAGAAGTTCGATTGGGACCAAGCTGTTGGCTGGCAGGCACAAGTCATAGAAAAGATAAACAAGGTAAGAACAACTTTGGTGGCTTGCGGAACGTCAGCGTTTGGGGGCACCGGGTGCGAATACCTGCCCACCAAGGAAACGCTCGTTGCAGGTCTCGCGTTGCCTAAGAGGCTCAAGCCGTACAGGTTAGCTCGCGGGCCGGAGTGTGGCGACCCGGTCGGATGGGAGCAAAAGACGGTAGTCGAGTGTCCAAAAGGTGAAGTCGGCACCCCGGCGGTCCAGGAGGTGACCTACAGCTTACCATGGAAGGATGTGGGAGTTGGTGGACCCAATCGAGGCTTGGGGACGTTTCCTCAATCAAGCTACAAACGGGTCTCGGATAGTTGCACAAAGCGTTATTCATATACCGCAGCAGACGTTGCCGAGGCTACGAAGTTCTGCGTGGACACAGACCACCCTTTTCCCGATGGCGCGGATAAGGAGACTCTCAGCTACTTGGGGACCGAGTTCAAGTCTCTCGAATGCGTTTTCACAGGCAAGCAGGTGCCATGCATCTATAGGCCGACGGGGAGCCGGACTATGTGTAATGTAGCCCCGCTCGTTGTTAGCTGCACCTCCAGCTGGCTATCTTCTCCCCTCAACAAATGCAGTGAAAACATCTACCTCGACCCTTCAAAGCCGATATATCCGCTTTGTCGTGATCCCTCGCACGGCCCAGAGGAATAGGTTTCGGCAGGGACGTTGCGAAGCCGTTTTGAGCTCGGCCAAAGGGGACGATCTGTTCCAACGCACCGATCAGAAACACGCATATCAGTCTGTGCAGATATAATCCTTATCTTCAGAGGTGTCGGTGCAAAACGATAAGACATACGGCGCGGTACACGATGACCACCTTTTGTGCCTCGAAGCTGGTGAGCCAAGCACAAAGGTCGTGAGTCAATGCTGCCGTATAAATCTGCTGGGAGGCAGGGATGCTTAATCTGAAAATAACGCTTGCTGCTTTGATGACGATGTGGACATTGCCGTCCAGTGCCGCAGAAATGAAATATATCGACAAGAAGGTGCGCTCGGAGAGTGTCGAATACGCAGTTTCTCTTGCTGCGGAAGACGGTGAACTCGGACATGCCTTCGTGATTTGGAATAGGGGCGACGACACCACTAACATGACCATTCAGCAAGTCGTTGGCTTCTACCCACAAGCGGACAAATCCAAGTATGAAGCAATGTTCGGCTCGTCTCCGGGCGAGATATTCGATGACTCCGGTGAGAAGCCCGATTATGTGGTGGTCGTCTCGGTCAATTCGGACGCTTACGAGAGGGCCAGGGCCGTGTTCGAAAAATGGAAGTCGTCTGGGAACTATCTATTAGGCTTTAGCGATTGCACGACTTTTGCCGCAGAAATAGGTGGGGCAATTGGTCTAAAGCTCCCTAGTCGTATCTTCGCACCTTACCCGATTGAGTACATCAAAAAGGTCGGGGAGAGCAACTAAGCAAGGGTTCGTCGCGATCCACGCCTGTCCAGCTCTTTCGATCTTTCCCTGTTTTCCTTTCCGGCGCGAGGCGGAAGCTAACTAGTCTTAACTTCAGAACGCGCCACTGCCCGAGAAATGGCGCTGATGTCCAATAACATTCATTATCGGACGCTAGGGAAGTCGAGGCAGGCTTGGACCAAGAAACCTTAATTTCTGTCTGCGCATCCGCTGACTGCTTAACTCAAAGCCAAGGCCTGAAAACAGCGCTTACTAACGGGCACATTACCTCGCACACTTAACAAGCCGGGAGATCGTTTCCGGAGAGTGGCCACTGGACGCAGGCTGACAAGGCATGACAAGCAGGGTTTGCCAGCAAATGGCAGCGAACCGAGCCTTTTTGTGTGGTATAGTCAAAGACTATAAGGACACAAGTGCACCAAGTGATGGTCAAGCTATGAAACTTCTTGTTCCTGCCTTTTGCGTTTCAATGTTTTTGATCTACCCAACTACGACCTCCGCTCAGTGTAAGAGCGTGGAAGCTGGAAAAATATGCATTTCATATCTTGGCACTCAAGATAGAATGGATGGAGTTTTTGTAGGTCGGTTTTTGAATTCATGTCGAAAGTCAATAACTATATATGTCGACACCAATGGGGGGAGGAAAATCGTATTCGCAAGCCCAGGAAGGACAACAAACATTGAATGTGTGAGAGCAACTGGATGTACACAAATACTCGGATATTCTGAGAAAAATTGCGGAGATAGCAGCTCCCGTACTCCACCTAACTCGGCGGTCCGCTCGAACCCTAACTTCCGGCAGGAAAGTGGAGGGGTACGGAAGGATGGCCTTTACTACGGCTACGTCGACCCTCTCGGCGGCCTATGGTATAATCGGGGCTATTATGATTGCAATAAGATGTGCGATAGAATTTACGGCGATAGCCCATCATTTTACAAATGTGATAAGTCTTGTATTGTAAAGTGGGTTGCCCCTGAACGACGTCAATAATGGGCCTATTACGCGGGCCGCATCTCTGAAAATGGAGGTTCGGACTGGTCAGACATAAATTGAAGTCAGGCCCCCCTTCTCTCCGGAGCGGTAGAGAGTAGCGGCACGTTGCCCGCATCGACGACGATTTCCTCTTCATTCCTACCTGTCAGCAGGTCAAGGCGGCGGATGATTTGAACGTCACCTTTGATGCCCATTTCTGCCAGCTGCCTATCCAGCTCTTTGTAAGCGCTGTCCTGCTCCCACCTTCCGGATCATCGCTTGATCATTGATGTTCAACCTCGAAAGAGGGCTTGGACATATGTCGATTTCAGAACTTACGCTTAAAACTAAGGATGAGCCGATACGCCGGTTTGAGGTTTTCACAGGCAATGGCCGTCGTCGCGAATGGAGCGACGATCAGAAGGCGCAGATTATTGCGGAGAGTTGCGAGCCCGGCGTCACGGTGTGCTCTGTGGCGCGGCGGCATGGGTTGACGCCGCAGCAGTTGTTCACATGGCGACGGCTCGCCCGAAAGCCGCT
>NZ_MXPU01000043.1 GCF_002204185.1 Rhizobium esperanzae
GAACGACCTCCTCCTCGGCGGCCGTCGCCGTCAGTGCCCCTTGGGACGCCAGCTTGCGCCAGGCGAACAACTGGTTCGGCTGGATGCCATGCCGACGCGCGACGATGCTCACCGTCGCGTCCGCCTCATAGGTTTCGTGGATGATCGCGAGCTTCTCTGCCGTGCTCCAACGCCGCCGACGTTCCGGCCCGGCGAGGACTTCCATCTTAAAATTGCTGCTAGTCATATTACCAACATTCCTCCTACCCACTTAGCTAAGTGGCGGAGCATGTCCGGGCCTTTCGGGGGCTAATTCACCCCGCTCGATGTAGAGCGGCTACTTCGTCGTCACTAAGATGGCTTTCACTCATGTCCGGAATTCTGCTCCCATTAGTGTCTTTCGCGACCGTTAGGCGCGAGCGCCTACGACTTCGGGCTCCGGGAGCACATCTCTCCCGTCTGCATCAGACATCAGACGGATTGGGGTCTACTATGTTTGCAGCAAGATAGTCGATCATTTCGGACGACTGTGTGCCTTTGCGGAAACGCTTCTGCTCCTCGAAATCAAGGGACGGTAGCATATTCGTCATTTGGCCGACCCTGTAGAGTTGCTCGACATCGTCGGGGTTTAGTCCGCCAGCATTCAATTCAGACTTGTTGCTTGCCATCTCCAGTGCTGCGCCGATCATCACGTCGGCAATCTGCACAGCAGGGCTTGCTTTTGAGTCCACCTGAGTGACTTCCCGGAGCTTTAGAGGGAATTTCATTGTGGAGATTTCCGTTGGTCGGAACTCGATATCACGGTCATGGTCGATGAAACGCCGGATCAGAGGATGATATGTCAGCAGGTTCTTGGATTGATCGTGCTCAATACGATAGGGCTCGGTCGTCATCATTTCGAGCCGCGTGATCATGGAATGAAGAACAACCATCGCTGCGTCTGTGTTGACATCTGGATTAGCGATCGCCTCCCAACATTCTGGAGATGCATATTTGGCGAGCGGACCTAAAAGCTCGGGGTATTCCTGCCAGCGCAAATTCCGGGCAGCAGAGATCAACCGGATCCTAGCTGCGGGACTTTTCGCCTTCACGGCCAGCTGGAATGCCAGCAACAATTCATCGAATTCGGCTTCACCGAGTAGCGTAGGCCCTGTGAGGTAAAGAAGTGATGCTGCAGCATAGTTTCTGCCATCGGCGTAAAGGTCAAATTCTCGCTCATAGTAATACGGCTCAACGCCGTAATCGACGAAGAACAAGGTCAGAAGGTAGCGCTTGTCCACGATCGATGTTGTGCAGTCGAAGTGTGCATGGATGTCACGCAGGAGGCCGAGCAAACGTGCATGATTTGCGGGCCTTCGAGAAAGAGCCCGATACTTAAGCTCTGAGGCTCGCAGCGTTGGAAAATGCTCCTTTATGAGTCTTACAGCTTCATCATTATCGATGGCAACTGCAGACGCGCCTTGAAAGCGCTGATCGGCGTTGAGCAAATCAAACCCCGTATAGCCCCCCTCATCAATGCGAAAACACTTCATTCCTAAGCCCTATACGATGATCCGGCTACCTTTTCGCCCGATATCCGGTTTGAACAGGACGTCGAAGGACAGAGGATGGCTTCCTCTCTATCTCCTAAGTTCCTTGTTTGCCGAGACAATCGGTAGCCACGCGACAGTTGAGGAGTGGGGTTGTAGGCTCTCATCTCATCAACAGGCTTACCACGAACCAGCGAGAGGGTTGCCAATCAAGGGTACTGGTTTGAGGTTCCCTTTTTGATCTCCCACCGAAATCGAGGGAAGCATCTGCTTGGGAGATCGACGAAACCACTTCACCGCGATGCTGGCGAGGTCACCGATCATCGGCAGATTCTGCCAATCCGCGAACCGGCCGGCTGTCGCTTCAGGCTCCGATTGGTGAAAGAAGGAGTCCGAATGGTTGAGATCATTGATCGACGACGCCATTGCCGAAATGGGTCGTTGGAACATTTTTGACGGCACGCCAAGCGGACTGGCCGTCTCTGAAAAAGCAGGGGCCATGAAATCGATCGCCCAGCCGTCGGCCTCGGTCCAGCAATGGAAGTTTTCGCCGGCGCCGGTGACATAACCGTCGTCGCGGTGATCGGCAAAAAGGAGCATCGATCCATCAAGATTGTAGGCGGCGAGACCGCCTTTGGGCGTCGCTTGTATCTTGTAATGATGCTCAAGGATAAACGCACCGAAGGTGCTGAAGTACATACAGGCATATGCGGGATTGCCGCCTTCGTTGACAACGAGGCTGTTAATGACCCGGTAGATCCTATGATAGTCCGTTTGTTTGATCAGCATGGTAAGGGTGCTTTCAGCGCTCGTTTGGGCTAGGCGTTAGGTCTTCAGGGGCGAGCTTCCAGCTCGTCTATGTCGCCACGGCAATCACCGGGTCATCGACGCTGCGACCGGCTGCTGACAGTCTCGGGAACAGCCAGGCTATGACCGCAGGATCGAGCAAGCCCTGTGCGAACATCGACTCCCAATTGTTGAGAGAATCCTGAGCATAGTCCCGCGCATCTCGATGCTCGCAGATGGCTGCGATCAATTCAGCTTGGTTGGTGGGGATAAAATTCAGGGACCCGACGATCTTTCGCGGCGCGCGCACGAACTTGACCCACTGTTTTCCCAGCCAGTTCAGCACGCCAGTCCGCTTGATCACATTGTCCAGGTGGTATTCGATCGCGGGCCTGTCCGGGTGCGTGAGGGCAACCAGGATTTCGAGGTCTACGATCACGGTTGCATCCATGCCGGAAAACTTCGCTGCGTACAGACGTTCGTCCATGCATGCATCATAGTATGGATGGAGGATGCGCGCTCCCACGGCATGGCCCCTATAGTTCTGGCCACGCTTCAGGTTGCAATCACATGCCGGGACCAGATTCTTGGAGAAGATCGCAAATGCCGGGTGATCTTCCTTTGGCAGAACGTGATCCAGCGTGTGTGCGTGCAAGGAGCCACACATCGAACATGGTAATGCGAGATTGTCCTCGCGGATGTCATCGATGGGGTGGTGGCTGGTGGGCAAATCTTTGTAGTGTTTGCGCAGCCATTTATCCAATGGATCCGGGATCGGGACCTGCACGACCGCCTGCGCGTTCCCCGAGACGCTGTCATACTGCACGTAGCCGGTCTTCAGGGCTTGCCGGAATGCCTGTAAGCCCGGATAACTTCCAAGCCTGTGGTTGTCGACGAGAGCATCGACGCCTTCGATGTCATCGAAAATCGGAAAAGAGATTTTGCGCATTAGCCGATCTTTGCCCGAAGTTCGTTCAGGAATTCCAGCGACAACTCATTGCCGTAGTTTTCGAGGACCTCATCCCAGGTCATCCCCGATGACTGGATGTTTCTCTCCAACTCCCGCGCGAGATATGAAGGTTCGTCATCTCCAAAAACGAAGTAGGAAATTTCTCCGACGTCTGCACCGAACGTTGCAAGGCGCGGTCTCTGGACTTCAATGCGTCCATCGGCGTCAGCCCTCAGGATCGAGATCTGCTCCCTGAAAACCTCTCGGAGAAAATAGGCAGAGTGCGTCGCGATGATGGCTGCGGACCCGGTCTGCGCCAGGAGGCTGTCCAGGATTGAAACGAAGCGCGCTATAAAGTTCGGGTGCAGATGGGTCTCGGGCTCGTCGAATAGTAGGAGAGAGCTATTGTCGATTTCCAAGCTCACATAGGCCGCAAACTTGAGAAAAGAGATTTCGCCGCTACTCAGGCGAAGCGCGTTGCCATCGGAGAAACGAACCGGATCCCGCCGGGTGTTAAGCGACGCAAAACGTCTGAGTTTTTCCTGTTCACCGCCCTGGTTCAATGAGCTCAATGGAATGATGCCGTCGTTTGTCCAGACCCAGATGGACTTCGGGTCCCCCAGCGCTTCAAGTGCTTTGAGGAAAATCTGCCATCGGCTGCGATCCTTGATGGCCTGGTTCGACCGGGCGACGCTGACGATCGCGCTGATCAGACCGCCGGCTTTTCGAGTCGGGGTGGATCGCGCCAGGGCATAACGTGAATAGCGAACATATTGCCGGCGTCGCGCCGTGCCCGGAAAGATAGAGAGCGCCTCTTTCGTTGGGGCAAACGCCAGCATTCGATTGAACTGAGCCCGCTCCCCCGTTTGTGGATCAATCAGGCCGCCGCCTTTTATGGCCCGCTTCGCAATAGTGCTGAGCGCTTGACTTTTCCCAACACCATTTTTCCCGATGATGATCGCCATCCGCTTTGGCAAGAAGCCGGTATGGTCGAAGTTGAATCTGAGCTCGTGCTCGTTTTCAAAAGCCGTAAGTTTGAACGACACGGCGATCGTCGGCGACATTCGACCGATTTCCTCATGGCCGAGACCTCGCAGGATCGGTCCTGCGTTCTTGTAGGCAAAAAAAGCTTCTGCGGTACGCGTTAAGGAATACTGGAAAACCGCAGTGTTCGGCGCGTCGCGCACAATCGGAGAGTTTGCGGAAAACTCACCGAGAGCGACGAGATCGCAGGTTTTCAGCAGGATTTCGCGAGCACCAGCGACGTCTGCATCGGCAACGAGCCCGCGATAGGCATCGAGGCCGGGCAGTAGCGTGAAGAATTTCGGAAAGTCGTCCCCGGGGACCACTGCCTTGTCTGGAGCCGCACTCTTGATGAGATCAGCGCCGTTCACCTCGTCATTGGAGTTTTGGAGAAAGCCGATCATGCCAGAAAATTCGGCAGTCAGGCGAGCGGAGTCCCGACGAACGAAAACATTGATCCGCGTCTTGAAGCGGAAATCGTCGAAACTGTCTCCTGACGGGGTGATCAGAATAGTATTGTTCTCGATCGATCGGGCGTCGGACGGCGTCTGCGAGGAGAAAAACAGCTTGAACTGTTCTGTCGGAGTGTCGGAAGGCGAGGCCGTCATATCGTTTCCATGTCATTTTCGCGGAATCCACTGATTGCTCGCGTGGCACGCATGATACGTATTTTGGTCGTGCAAGCAAACTAGCCTCGCCCGATGGTAGCAGCCTTGTGCACAGGGCTCGGGGTGAGTAATGCAATCGTTCCGTTCGAATTCTCTTGTGGAACAGGCGGCTTGCAATAGTTCGCCTCACTTTCCCGGCGTTGCAGCGGCTGAGGAGCTGTACTACCATTGAGGGTACAGTAAAGGGTCCGCATTTCTTTTGCCTGGAGGCGACGTGGATACGCTTTTCAAAGAAGATCTCGAAATTTCGCTTCCGCCGCAATTCTCGATGGCTGGTAAAATCCACGGTGCCTCTGTCCGGAGACTTTGCCATCCCGGCCTCAAGTTGATCGCCTCTGCGAACGAGTTCACTGAAAAGCGAGTTCGGGGACTGTTTCTCCGCACTCCCGATGGACGGCGCGAGGTGGCAGTGATCCCTCGCAAGACCGATGTGGATCTGCCCAGCGACGAGATACTTCGCCATCCGGCAGCTTTGAGCCTGGCGGGGTTCCGAAGAGATCCGACCCCAGGTGTCTGGATCAGACCCGCCGCCGCCGATGCCAGCAGCATCCCGTTCGAGCAACTCGAAGCCGGGTGCGCGGAGATACGCGCATCTTGGCGAGGGGCATTCACCTTTGCCGAAGAGCGCATAGTTGGCGATATCGTTGTCCAGCGCGGTCTCAGGAAGCCCCAAATAGGGGCGGTACATGCTGCCCTCGGCCATTGGACTGCTTCTTCCGCCCCAGCGACCATCGTCATGCCAACCGGAACTGGCAAGACCGAGACGATGCTAGCGCTGATGGTCGTCGCCGAGGTCGAGCGGCTTCTTGTCGTCGTGCCGAGCGATGCCTTGCGGACGCAGATCTCGGAGAAGTTCCTGAGCCTCGGGGTTCTCAAGGACAGCGGTTGTCTCGCTGATGACGCGAAATTACCCGTCGTTGCGACCCTCGAAGAAATCCCCAAGTCGGTTGAGGAGGTCGACGAAATCTTCAGACGGGTCAACGTCGTCGTCACGACGATGGACGCGGTCGCCAAGGCAGGCGGGGAAGTCCAGATGAGGATGGTGGAGCTTGTCAGCCACCTTTTCGTCGACGAAGCGCACCATATCGCCGCCAAGACGTGGCGGGAATTCAGGGCGCAATTCGCTAACCGCATCGTCCTGCAGTTCACTGCGACGCCGTACCGGACCGACGGGCGACGCGTCGATGGCAAGTTCATCTACAACTACCCGCTTGCCATGGCTTATGCCGAGGGGCACTTCAAGAAAATCCACTTCAAGCCGATTTACGGTCTCGACCGGGACGACGCCGACCAGCGGATCATCCAGGCCGTCAAGGCTGCACTGGTCCAAGACGAAGCAGAGGGCCACGTCCATCTTGCGATGGCGCGTTGTCGGATAATCGATACCGCCGTCAAGCTGCATCGCATGTATTCCCAGCTTCTGCCGGAGTACAATCCCGTCATCGTTTACAGCAGCCTCTCTTCTAAGGCGAAGCTGGAGGCTCTCCGGAAGCTGAGGTCTGGAGAGAGCAGGATCGTGGTGTGCGTAGACATGTTGGGCGAGGGCTTCGACCTTCCTGAACTCAAGATCGCGGCACTGCACGACAAGCATCAGAGCGAAGCAATTACCGTTCAGTTCGTCGGGCGATTCACCAGAACGCGTAAAGACCTCGGCGACGCGACGGTGATCGCCAACGTCGTGGCCGCCGGCATGCGGGACAGTCTTCAGGCACTCTATAATGAAGACGCCGACTGGAACCATCTGCTCGAAGGCCTCGGAACCCGTAACACCGCCCGCGAAGAGCGGCGGCAGGAAGTGTTCGAGGGTTTCGATCAGCCGCCGACGGATTTTCCACTAGATCAGGTGACACCTCGCCTCGGCGCGGTCGTATACGAGACCACTTGCGAACGATGGGATCCAAACAGGATCGTCGATGCCTATGGGCCCGGTTCCATTATCGAAGGTCCGTCGATCAACTACGCCGAACGGCTCGCGGTCTGGGTTTTGAAAACCGAAGAGAAGCTCAAATGGACGTCGATGAGGCAGCCCGTAAATACCGCGTATCATCTGTACGCATGCCATTGGGACGACGAACGTCAGCTTCTCTATGTCAGTAGTTCAAACCTGAGCGACCTTCACGCCCGTCTGGCCGAAAAGATCGCCGGGGCTGACGCGAAACGAATTCGCGGCGACGATGTGTTCAGGGTGCTCGACGGTTACAAGCGTTTGATCCTAAGCCATCTAGGCCTTTCGGAGGCCGTCCGAAAGCCGATCAGGTATTCCCAGTTCATGGGCAGCGACATAGCTCCACAGCTTACCGACGACCCCGCCAATCGCGGCCGGATGAAGACGAACATCTTTGGCCAGGGTTACACGGCGAGCGGCAAGTCGACGATCGGGTGTTCCACGAAGGGAAAAATCTGGTCATACGAGTCCGTCCATGGGTTCGCAGGCTGGATGGAGTGGTGCAAGGTCATCGGTTCGAAGCTGCAGGACTCATCAATCCAACCCGACGGTATTTTGCGACGGCTGGTCCAGCCCACCAAGCTGCCTTCGATGCCCAACAAACACGCTGTAGCGATCAATTGGCCCGAGGCGGTCCTGCATATCGATGATGACCGGGTCGATTTGGTTTTCGGCGACGTCTCGGTTCCGTTCTACGATTGCGAGATCCGCATCCTATCCCAGATTCCCGGCACCGAGATCGTAATGAGGGTCGGAGGAGATGACAGCTTCGTCGATGTTGCGATGACCATAGACGATTCCGGTGCGCACTATCGGCCGACGGCCGTGAGCGGCGTCCGCATCGGTAAGAAAACAACGGATTTGGTCACATGGTTCAAGGACGATCCTCCGCATATCTACTTCGCGGATGGAAATATGCTTTTAGCGTCCGAGTTGCTCAAGCTACCCGACGACCACGCTCCGCCGTTTGATCCCGACCGCCTGGTCGTCCGGGACTGGTCGGGCGTCAATATCAAGAAGGAGTCACAGGGCAGATATAAGGACGCGACCAGCATTCAGCGCCGCGTCATCGACGAACTGCTGCAGAACGGTGGGTTCGATGTCGTATTCGATGATGACGGCTCTGGCGAATCCGCAGACGTCGTAGCCATCAAGAAAGAGGGTGACGTCATCACGGTGGCGATGTTCCATTGCAAGTATTCGAGCGCTCCTACCCCGTCCGCCAGGGTCGATGACCTCTACGAGGTATGTGGCCAAACACAAAAGGCGATCCGCTGGAGGGAACGGCCGGATCTTCTGTTCGCCCGGTTAAGAAAACGCGAGACGGCGATACAGAAGAAGTTTGGGCTTTCAAGGTTGGAGAAGGGCAGCGTTATCGACCTGATCCAATGGCATAACCGCTGGAGCGAGTTCGACTATCGTTTTGAGATGACCGCGGTCCAGCCTGGGTACTCGAAATCGGAGTCGATCCGACAGCAGGATAAAGGGCAGCTGGAGATTCTCGCCGCAACACAATCGCTGCTTATGGACACGTGGGCCATACCATTCACGTTCCAATGCAGTCCTTAAATTGGAGATTTTAAACCTGCAGGAAATTGGAACGCGTCGGTCCTTGAGAGTGCTAGATATCGACGGTCCAGCTTCCGCTTCGATAGGAAATTTGAATGGCCGGTAATGAAGAAGACGTCTTCCGCAAAGCTAAGTCTGAATATCAAGCTCTGCAGATTTTGCAGGTGCTAATGCTCCGTGAAGCATGTGGTCGCTCTAATGACAGTATTTTGGGGGTGTGCTTGGACAAATGCGGTATGTACGGAACCCCAGAAGAAATTCGGGCGGTCATAAGTTTTCTTGAGCGATCTGGCTTAGTACGCACAGACAAGGTCGAGGAGTACGTGATCGTCGCGATCACAGACTCGGGCGAACGAGTTGCTGAGGGTAAGCAAATCGTTGATGGAGTGGCGCGCCCTACGCGAAAATAGTGGAGTTGATCGTGATATTTCATCGAGCCCGGTCGTGAGAGGCGCAAGACCGGTTGTCTCATATGGATACATGATTTCGGTAATGCCGAGACTACGGGTTTTAGGTTCGTATCTATTCAAGGCGACGGGAAAATCCTCTCTTGAAATTCTGTCGTAGGGCCCTTGGTCGCCGCAGTAAGTTCGCTGACAACTTTTTCCGATAAGGAACAGCCATCGGTGGGATTGATCAGCAGCGGTCAACTATCCTGCACAAAATTTCTGATTGCGAAAAATATGCCTCTCTCGGTATCCAGGGTAGATCGCCCAAATAGTCGGGCGCGCTGTGGGGCATATGACGAGATACAGTCCGTTTCATCCGAACTCTGAGGCGACGCTAAAGGCCGCCGCCGTATGGTTCGACCGCTGCCTGCGGGTAGATGGCTCACTTTTCGGCGAAGAGCCACTTTGGACAACGGAGGCTCTGTCCGAAGCAGATCGCTGCTTCAATGGTCGGCCGGATGGAAGCAAGGACAGCTTTCATGTCAAGCTCGAACGCCAGTTTCATGATGCGTCGCCGGCCACCTGCAAGCTTCTGGCAGAGATGCTTTGGATACTAAACCTTTTTCCCACGAACATGGGGCCGGATGCCAAGCGGCGGCCAATCTTGACCGCATGGGGATGGTCAGGAGAGACCCTTTCGGGCACTCTCGCCGATGAGTTGATGGCCGACGACATTTTGCGTGGCCTTGGTTCAGCTGGTCCCGGATTCATGAACCATAAGCCACGAGAGCTTCGGTTCTTGATCAAATCCATGATCGGACTGAAAGCCATGAGCGCGTCAGAGCGCGATTCTATCCTGGGCGACCCCTGGGCGTTCGCGGAGTGGATTAACGGAGTGCCGGACGAAGGATATCGGCAATTGCGGCACATCCTGCCGCATCTTATGTTTCCAGACGAGTTTGAACGCATTGCGAGCCCTGGGCACGTCCGGAAGATCCTTTCAGAACTCGGCGGTGTTGACCGTCAGGCTCTTCGACGCATGTCGAAGGTGGAGCAGGACCGCGAGCTGTTGACTGTTCGGCACAACCTCGAGCGGGAGCGCGGTGGTCCGATTGATTTCTATCAGCAGGAGATCAAGGAAAAGTGGCTGAAGGAGCAGGAGATCGAGGAGTCCGCAGCGAGCGAGGCTTTGGCGGCCGATGCACCCGCTTCCGCTAGCAAAGTCGCCGCTCCGCTCAATCAGATTCTCTACGGCCCACCTGGTACGGGAAAGACCTATCGTGTCGTCGATCGAGCCCTGGCGATCCTTGATCCTGAGTTCGCTGCAAAGCGGGAGAGCGATCGCGACGCACTGAAAGAGCGTTTCGATGATCTCGTTACCGAGGGGCTTATTCGCTTCGTGACCTTCCACCAGAGCTTCAGCTATGAAGAGTTTGTCGAGGGATTGCGAGCCGAGACGACTCCCGACGGAGCGATCCGCTACCACGTACAGGACGGTATCTTCAAAGCACTCTGTCAGCCGTCAGCCGATCAGGCCCGTATCCCTGTCGGTGAGCGCTTCTCCAGTGGCTACGTTGTCACGAGGTCAACACCAGAGATCCTCTGGCTCGAAAAGCCGAACGGTTCGAGCTTACCGCTTCCATGGGAACTTCTCGATGAACTCGCGGGTTTGGTTCGCCAGGGCCGCATCTCAATCGCAGATATTCGCGACAAGCTCGTCTTCGATCGGGTACCCGACAGCCGTCTCGAGAAGTTCCTTGTGAATGGCTATAACAACATTATCCCGCTAATCGTCGAGCGGCTGATCGCGAGCGAAGCCAGGCCCGAAGATCATGAACGCAAGAAGGTACTGATCATCGACGAGATCAACCGAGGCAACATCTCCAAGATCCTTGGCGAACTCATCACGTTGATAGAACCATCGAAGCGGCTTGGCGCTGACGAAGCACTGACGACGATGCTGCCCTATTCCAAAACTCCCTTCGGAGTTCCGGTCGGGGTACATATTATCGGCACGATGAACACAGCAGATCGCTCTTTGGCCTCGATCGACATGGCATTGCGCCGGCGCTTCGTGTTCGAGGAAATCGAGCCACAACCTGAAACCTTGGACGAGATCGAGCTCGCTGGAGTTAACATAGGCGCCTTACTGAGTGTGATGAACGCTCGCATTGAGGCACTGCTCGACCGGGAACACAGACTTGGCCACGCCTACTTCCTGCATCTTGAAGCCGCGGACGATGTTGGCCAACTGAAACAGCTCTTTTCCCGGCGTATTCTGCCCCTTTTGAAGGAGTATTTCTTTGACGATTGGCAGCGTATCCGCCTCGTCTTGAATGATCACCGAAAAGTGGATCCGGCGGACCGGTTCATCGTCGAGAGTGCTGATGGCTCCGTCTCTCTGTTTGGGGCGGGCGAGATTTCCGTGCCAACAAACAAAGTCTGGCGGTTAAACGCCGAGGCCCTCAACAGACCGTCGGCCTATCAGCAAATCATCGGTTAGTTGGCATGTTGACCGTCAGGGAGTTTGCCAGGCTTACGATCGATGAGGCGGCCGGGTCGATTGACCTGGCGACTGTTCCCGCGAGCGCATTCGAATGGCTCGCGCGTCACGGGCGCGATCGGGGAGGGGCGCCATCGCTTGTGAAGCTCGAGGGGCCGCGAACCCTTAAGCTTCGCAACTATGTCGGCGTGGTGGAGACACCGTGCGGAACTCGAATTGAAATCCTGCCAAAGCACATCGGTTCATCGGAGGGGGTGGCGCAGGCCCGCCGCCTGCTTTTCAATATGGTCTCCGAAGCGCTGAATCTCACGCCAAGAATCGGAGGCGGGGCCACGATCGAGGCCTTTGATCTCCCGATGACGGAGTGGTTGGCCGCTAGTTTCCTGGCTAAGGCACTTGATCTGGCCCGGCGCGGCCCGCGCCAGGCATATCGATCCATCGAGGCGAGAGAGCCCTTTTTGAGAGGCAGGCTCGATTTCAACCGGCAGCTTCGCGCCGCAGCAGGCGGCGCGCATATGTTTCACGTCACGCACGATGTCTATTCGCTGGACAGGCCGGAGAACCGTCTCATTCGTTCGGCCATTGAACACATCGCGCGACGATCGATGACGAGCGATAACTGGCGTCTGGCGCGCGAGCTCTCCATCCTGTTCGCCGACGTTCCGGAAAGCCGGAACATTGACGCGGACCTTAAGTTTTGGGGACGAGACCGCCATTTGGCTGACTATGCGGATATCAGGCCGCTATGCGAGCTTCTACTGACACATCGGCTGCCATTCGCGCTTGCCGGAGATTATCACGGGATGAGCATGCTGTTTCCGATGGAGCGGCTGTTTGAGCGCTACGTGCTGGGCTCATTGCGAATGATTGCGCCTGAGCATTTCGAGATCCACCCCCAGCACGGCGCCATGCACCTTTGCTCACAGGAAGGAGAGGATTGGTTTCAGATGAAACCGGATATCCTCGTCAGGCGTGGTGACCAACGATGGATTATCGACGCGAAATGGAAACGGCTCGTAAGCGCTGTTTTCAGGCCACGGCTTTGAGTTCGTGCTTTGCGGCATAGGCCCAAGGCAGCAGGTCGTCGATCTGGTTATTTGGATGCCCGTTGACGATCTTGGTGAGGACGTCTGAGAGATAGGCCAGTGGCTCGACATTGTTAAGCTTGGCAGTCTCGATGAGCGAGGCGATGGTCGCCCAGTGTTCGGCCCCGGCGTCCGACCCTGCGAAGAGTGCATTCTTCCGATTGAGGGCAATTGGCCTGATTGACCGTTCGACGACGTTGGAGTCGATCTCGATCCGGCCATCGTCGA
>NZ_MXPU01000044.1 GCF_002204185.1 Rhizobium esperanzae
GAAGATGACGGTGATCCAGTACGCGCCGGACTCCAAGCAGGCCGGGGAATATCGGGCGCTAGCCGAGAAGATCCATGCCAATTCGGGCCAAGGGACCATTCCGACCCCGATTACCATGGAAGAGCTCGAAGACATGCTGCTCGACTTCGGCATCATGAAGAGCGACGAGCAGATGCTGGCCGAACTACAGGCCAAGGAGTCAGCGGTGGTTGCGGCTCAATAACTGCCGCTGTCGACAGGACGCGCTGGCCCTTGAGCCAGCGCGTCCTTCCACGAAAGACGCTTCGTCGACGACGACCTAACCCGAACCTTGAAAGGGGCAGGGGCCCATGAGCCTTGATTACGAGAATGACAGCGTTTTGCATGAAAAGCTCATTGCGGAAGTGTTAGCGCAATATCCAGACAAGGCGGCAAAGCGCCGCAAGAAGCACCTCAGCGTCGCAACGAGCGGCGACGAGCCTGGCGATGAGCCGAAGGCGCTTTCCGAATGCGACGTCAAATCGAACATCAAGTCCATTCCGGGCGTGGCACGTGCCCAATAGGACCCAGCTTTCGAGGGAAAAAACGTGTCAAATATTGAATGTGAACGTGACACGGACTGCAGGCGAAAGTCTGTGCGCGCACCGTCGTCGATTTTCGTTCCGAACACAAATAGCGGGGCGCAGTTGCCTTGGTATACTATCTACCCCACAATACAGGAGTTTTCTCCAGAAATCGGCGCCCACACTTATGAGCAATGGCTGAGAAGCCAGGGAACTGATGACGCTGTCTCGCTCTATCTCCACATTCCATTCTGCCGCTCGATGTGCTGGTATTGTGGTTTTCCGACTAGCATCACTCGTCGGGATACTTTGATAACCGATTATCTAGCAATGCTGCGCGAGGAAATCCGCCTGGTCGCCGAGCAAGTGCCGCAGGCACTCTCCGTGGGTGACGTGCACTTTGGCGGCGGATCCCCGACCATTATGCCATCGGCAGACTTCCTGTCGCTAATGGAACTCCTGCGCGGCCGTTTTGCGCTTGAGCGAGGCGCAACCATTGCCATTGAGGTCGACCCGCGCACGTTCACCACCGATATGGCCGAAGCCCTAGAAAGAGAGGGTGTGAATCGCGCAAGCGTCGGTGTGCAGAGCTTCGATCCCGTCGTACAAAAAGCGATCAACCGGATTCAGAGCGAGGCGCAAGTGATGACCGCCGTCGAAAACCTCCGCCTGTATGGGGTCAGGCGTATCAATTTCGATCTGATGTTCGGTTTGCCGAACCAAACCGTCCAGTCCTGTCTAGAGAGCGCAATGTTAGCTATTGCGATGCGTCCCGACCGCCTCGCGGTTTTCGGTTATTCCCACGTTCCATCTTTTCGAAAAAATCAGCGCTTGATTGACACAGCAGCACTGCCCGATATAGCCGCGCGAGCTGAGCAGGCCTCAGCCATGGCCGATACGTTAGTTGCAGCAGGCTATCTGCAAATCGGTCTCGACCATTTTGCTTTGCCGGATGACGAGCTTGCAATAGCACAGAGAGCTGGTCGTCTGCGCCGCAATTCGCTTGGTTACTCTGCCGAAACCTGCCCAACTGTCATCGGTTTGGGCGCGTCCGCCATCGGTCGTTGCGGCGACGGTTACGTTCAAAACGATCTCACGCAAACCTGTTATAACCGACACATAGCATCCGGCCGCTTGGCGACCTCAAGGGGCTACCGTTTAACTACCGAGGATCGCGTAAGAGCTGCAATCATCGAACAGCTCATGTGCTACTTGGAGGCGGACATATCAGCAATCTGTACGGCCCAGGGATTTGATCAGACCCATCTAGTGAGTTCAGCTAAGCAGCTAGAGATTCTGGCTGAGGACGGGATCGTTGAGTTTGACAACGGTTTAGTCCGTGTACGGTACGAATGTCGCTCTGCCCTTCGCCATGTCGCTGCCGCGTTCGATGCTTATCTTGGCCGCCAGCCATCTAGACTGGCAAACGGAGGGCCTTAGAGTGATCACATAATCGAGCTCGAGTTCGTCGAGATGTTAGGCAGGAGGCAAGCCCCCAATTGCTCGATTTAAATCGATCGCTGAATTCGAAGTCCATGGCATGTGTCGGTCTCGATCGCGTCACAGTTCAGCTCTCGCCACTGGCAAAGAAATCCGCCGTCAGATCGTGAAAGGTCTGGCGCAGAACGGCTTCACCGGCTCGGTTGCGCGCGCCAACTTGAAGCAGGCGACACCTTCGTTCAAAGCGCCGGACCAGACGCCCGGACAGTTCAGCTTGACGTCACCAATGCGGCTTCGATTGCGCAAGCGGCGGAGACGCGCATCAAGAAACCTGCGGCAGGCTCGATGTCCACGGTGGCGATCGAGCGCGGTTAAATGCCTAGAACATGGCCTAAACACGCTTGTCGTCGATCTCGACGAAATGGGACCGTGCTTGGAACCCAGTTATTTGTCCTAGCCGTACACAGGTGATGCTGCCGCTGGCTCCGCGAAGCACCGGCGGCAAGAACCATCAACATGCCCAGGGCGACAGGTTGCCTGACGCTGAACAATGATCCTTCGACGTGGCCTAGGAGAACGCTTTCAATGCCGTCACTTGCAATAAACCGGGCTCAACGTGTTGCACTGCGACAGGTCACCGTTCAAACCGCTCCAGCATTGTTCTCAACTGCGCGTTTTGCAGCCTTAGCTTTCTGGCTAGCTGCCCCCTGAGCACCCTGATGTCTTCGTCGAGGCTCATCTGGTCCGCAGTGTGAATTGCCGGGGCCGCGTTTGCAATCGCGGCTGATGCCTTCTTACGCGGGGCGACCTCGAGAGTTCGCACGAGCTTCGTAGCATCATGCCCAGCGACGATGTCGGTACCAAGCTCGCCGAATGGAGGTGGATCAGCCGCCTCAACGATTTTGGCGTCTTGGCCGTCGACCTGATCGTGGCTGCGACGAGAGATGGCCTCCTCAGTCTCGTTCATGCCGATACCGATTCCGACTTCTTTGGAAACAACAAACTCGGTGGAAATTGCAGGAGAATGGCCGTGACGGGGAAGCCCCTCGCTTGCCGGTCGAACGGCGCTAATCAGGCTCTTCTCGGCAGGCGTTTCGGTCGGACCGGCAATAGCCAACGGGTCCGGCGTAACCTTTTGGTCCGAGCCGTTTTCTCGCTTTTGTTCGCGACCCGGTGAGATCAGTCGGGCAAGAAGTTTCCAGGGAGACGCCATCTATCTGACCTCGCGTTTTATCCCGCAAGCAGGCAGTGAGTTTTAGGTCCGGCAACAGCATTTACCGTTGCCGAATTGTTTGTCTCGATAAGAGTGTAGATACGGCCGGCTAATTGACCGGCTGCTTATATTAATCGAGCTTGAGCCGTTTGCGCAGATCTTCATTTTCAGCGCGAAGTTTTTCAGCAAGAAGCTTGCGCAGTCGCTGATTTTCTTCTTCCAACTGCAAAAGGTCTGCCATCTCATCGATCGCCGTCATCGGGGCGGCCGGCGCTGTCTGCACAGCTTTTGGAGCGCGGCGCATAGGTACACTTTTGGCGCTCGCCGTGGCTTCGATCGCCTTTGTCTTGCGCCCTCTCCTCTTTACACCACCGGCCCCGGCCAGAGCAGCTGCTGGCTCTGCCGTAGCGTCAGCGGACGCGGTCTCGAGTGCCGCGGCTTTTTTGGCGCGCGGTTTGCGCTGTTTCTTCGGCGCATTAGGCGTTTCGACAACGGTCTGTCCATCGACATTGGTTGTCGTATTAGTCTCGTCGGCCATGCTCATCTCCTGTGTATCTGATGCAGTTGTCGACGGGCCGAGAGGCGCTGTCAACAACTGCTCGGCCTGATCTTGTTCCGGCAAAGACATTTCGCTGTCGGGTTTGCCACTCTGAGAGCTACCTGACAGAGCAGGCAATGCCTCTTCCTCTAGATCGCGCGCGACTGACTTTAGATCCACATTGCCCCAGATCGAGTTCGATCTGGTATCGAGTTTTCGCCTGCCGTTCTTGTACTCGACGGCAAAACTGCGTTGCACTTTTTTCAATATAAGAGGCCTTGGAGAATCCACGGGGTGGCTGATGTTATGCTGGAACGGCACGAATAGCGCCTACCGGACTTCCAGTCCATACCCACGGACTAGCCTGCGGCCAATTTTTTAGCCCCGCGTTATTTTTTTGAAGTTACCGCGCCTCTGCCGATTTATGGTCGCCCCCGGGGAAGCGCTCGCGCATCCGCCACCGCATCAAGGCAAGTATCGCCGCAGAGGCCTCGGAAGTACTTTCCGACGATGAAATCGTCGCTTGGCTGAAGGAAACCGGCATCAGCATTGCGCGCCGCACTGTCACAAAGCATAGGGAGGCAATGGACAGCCAGAGCTGGCTCGGGGAAATCTGCACAGCTAGCATAAGTGGAATTTCTGCCTGACTTCGGCTTAGATGCCGGGAACAGGAGAGACCATGACGAGACGACCGCGCCGGAACCACAGCCCGGCTTTCAAGGCAAAGGTGGCGCTTGCCGCCATCAGGGGCGAGCAGACGCTGGTTGGAATTGTCCCAGCAGTTTGACGTGCACGCCAACCAGATCAAACAGTGGAAAGACCAGCTCCTTGAGGGGGCGACAGGCGTTTCGGCGATGAAGCGAAGGCGGAACCGGCGGGTCCAACCGTCGATGTCAAAACACTGCACGCCAAGATCGGCGAGCTGACACTGGAGAACGATTTTTTAGCCGGAGCGCTGCGGCAACGCGGGATTGCTGGGCGGAAAGAATGATCGACCGCGAGCATAAGCTATCCGTCGTGCGCCAGGCGAAGCTTCTCGGCTTCAGCCGTGGCAGTGTCTGCCCTCCTCCGTGCAACACCGCCGCGATGTAACGTACGGCTTCAATGTCGATCGAAGGAGTGCCCATGCGGGGCCGGTCAGACTTCCTCTGGTCCGAAGCAACTCTTGAACTCGTCGCACTCCATGCAATTCGAGGCGGACAGTGGGAAAGCCTCATCCGGCGACATCTGGGCGAAAGCGATTTGTTGAGAGGGAAATCGGACTGGGGTCAGCGGCGAAGACCGCCTCTATATTGCAAACGGCAGCGTCAGGCCCGCCGCAAACCTCTTAGTCGCAAATTCCGACTATATCGAAGTCCTGACCGATATCGATACTCAGAGCCCGATCCCTGAAGTGGTGAAGGAGCGGCAACCCAAACTTCTCCTTCGGCTCGCGCTTCAACGGCCAGATGCTGCGCACTTACGCTCGGGAAAATGATGAAGCGCTTGGTCTATGTTCGCGGCACTCGCTGCGGCAGTGCTCACCAAGACCGAACGCCGTTTCCTTGCAGCAGGCGCGGCTATCACGCTCATCGACGTGCCGAGAGGACACGCGGCTTGGCTTTGTCGGCTGAACAAGGTTAGCGAAGGAGTGTTGCTTATACGACTAGACACGAGGAGTTCGTCGGTCGAATGTAGCAGGCGGATCTGCCTTGAACACGGCCGCCATTGAGAGAAGGATGGGGGCGCCGCCCGCTTCACTGCTGAGTCACGCCATCTTTTTTATGGATGCATTCCATCCAAAATCGATTTTACTGATCGAGACGGTTGCCACTAGAAGACGCTGAAGAAGCGCTTTGTAAAGCGATAATTCGGAGTTCTTAAAATGGGTCCTCGGGTGCCGTGCAGACTGTGCTGGGAAAACGGCCTGGGGCAGTCCGTCTGCTGCCTGGTCTCGATCGTTATCTTGCACTCGACGTGATCGGCCAGAATCTTGGTCGTTGCTTCTCGACGTTTCAGCGGGCTCTCAAGGGACGCACTTTGCCCCGGTCGATGCCGCCTCCTATTCGTCGAGTTTCACCGCGCGCGCTGGTCATCTTTCTACTGCTTCCCCTTAAGGAACACGCGTTTTGCACATTGAGCGTAGATTGGTTCTCACACCGTGGCCGCCGTTCAAAGTGATTATCAATGGCGTTCCCACCGCCAGGGAGCTGAGTTCGGTACTGGCGCATATGCGGGTGATGGAGACCGGCGGCAGAACTCTGTTTGCTATGCCTCGGAGCCAACGCAGGCGCACTAGCCGTTGCAAGGACACGGTCTACGACCTTTGCAGCGACGACCAAACGTCGTTGATTTTCCCTTGTGGCTGTGGGGCGGAAAGATGAAGGACTGGGTAATGTGAATACGTAACGCGGCGTTACTGCCGCAAATGCTTCGGTCTGGGTTTCTGATAGCGCCGATTGTCGGCGATCTCACCGATCCGGTCACGATCTGATTTCGGCTTCGGCCCGTGAGCTCTAGCTGCACTGTCAAGGACCACCCTATGAAACTACGAAAGCCGGTGGCCAGGCCAGAGCGACCTACCTTTCGAAACGAACTGGAGAGCAACATGCTGTGTCTAGGGCTCAGTGGCGGTTTAAGCAGAGTCTACGAAAATTCGTTCGATCTACCGAACACCTTTATGGACGATGGGGCTGCGGTTCTCGTTCGCGACGGCCGAGTGATAGCGGCGGTCGAGGAGGAGCGCCTTAACCGGATCAAGCACTCCAACAAGCTACCAACGCGTTCTGTTCAATATTGCCTCGCATCTGCAGGTGTTCACCTTAACGACATAGACCGCATCGTGTATTATGCGACCGAGGCCTATTGCAACGCTGTGCTCGAGCGCGTGCGCCTCTCTCACCCAAGCGCCCCAATACCGGATGCGAGGCTGTTGTTGTGTGGATTACTCGGGCAAGAATTTGGTGCCGAAATTGATCCCTCACGTGTCTCCTTCGTGAGCCACCATATGTCGCACGCCGTGAGCTCGTTTTTCATGTCGGGCTTCGAGCGAAGTCTGGTCCTCTCAATTGACGGCGGTGGGGACTTTCTTTCGGGGCTTTTGGCGGTTGGTTCCAGCACGGAGATTGAGCCACTCGTGGCATTCCCGGAGAACGATTCTCTAGGGCTGCTATACTTGGAAACGATCCGCTTCCTAGGTTATGGCGCGTTCGATGAATATAAGTTCATGGGACTCGCACCCTACGGTAATCCCGCGTCATACCGCGCGATCTTCCAACAATTCTACGAACTCCTAGACGACGGTGGTTACCGGGTCTATCTCGACCGAGTTGGTCCCACGTTGCTCAGCAACATCCAAATACGCCAGAAAGGCATGCCGTTCACGCAGCAGCATAAAGATGTGAGTGCTTCACTGCAGGAAGCACTGGAACGGATCGTGTTCCACGTCCTACGGTATTACACCAAGGTTACCGGCATAGAACGACTGTGTTTGGCCGGAGGAGTGGCTCACAACTGCACTTTGAATGGCAAGCTGCTGTACTCGGGGATGTTTGAAGACATCTTCGTTCAACCGGCTGCCCATGACGCTGGCTACGCACTAGGCGCCGCATTGATGGCGTCTCATGATCTGGGGCATCCGGCACCTCGTGAGCGTTTGCAAAACGTCTATTGGGGACCCCACCTGGGGAGCGAAGGAAGCGTGGAAGAGGAACTCGTTGCTTGGGGCCAGCATCTCGACATTGAACGCAGTGATGACGTGACAGGCAAAGCAGCAGAATGGATTGCGCATGGCGCCGTGATCGCCTGGGTGCAGGGACGTTCGGAATTCGGTCCACGGGCGCTGGGCAACCGAAGTATTCTTGCTGACCCGAGGCCGGCCTCAAACAAGGATCGAATTAATACGATGGTACGCACGTAGATGGTACGGCTCGTTTGCAAACGGTGTCACGCGAGACAAATCCCGCATATTGGGAGCTAATCAATGCTTTCGGGAAGCGAACCGGCGTTCCGATCTTGCTCAACACGTCGTTTAACAACAATGCAGAGCCGGTAGTGGATTCGGTTAGGGATGCCGTAACGACTTTTTTGACGACTGACCTGGATGCACTTGTGATTGGTTCATTTCTCGTCAAGAAGCGAACCTCAACGATGGAGGAGTGGAATAAACTAGCCGTTTCCTTGCCGCCTTACGCAAGTCTCCATCAAGTGCGTACATATTCCACCCTGGATCGGCAAGAGACTGTTTGCGAGATCCGCACAGGTCCCTCCAACCAGCCGGCCGTGCCTATTTCACCGGAATTGTTTGAACAGCTAATTAGGATTGAGGGAGAAGCCCTGGTTGGCGACATTTTGGATGGAATCGCGGCGGGTTCAGGTAGCCGTGAAATCTTCCTCAATGAACTGCGGCAGATTTGGGAGCAGCGGTGCATATGCTTAAGCCCGGTACGCGGCCGCAGATCACAGGAATCCGTCCCCGCTGAGGCCTCTGTGACGAGTAGGCTTCCAGCATAGCTTGTGATCGCTCCGTTACGACAAACGATCTAGCGAAATAACAAAGCCTGAGACCGATAATGCGCCGCCTAATCGCACGGCGAAGCATCAACAACTACGTCGAAAGGAAGCGCCAAATGGACATAGCTCCATATGTCAGCGATATCCTGCCCGACCTCGTTCAGCAGGGGCACGTCGAAAACTTAAGGAGACTGTGATGGATCCGGTGTGTGACTTAAACGTTCATCGACAGATCGTTTCGCTTCTGGATAAGCCTGACCCTGTAATGTTTGACATCGGGTGCAATGACGGAAGCGATGCTCAACGCTTCTGCACCTTCTTCCAGGCGCCAAGCTCTATTGCTTTGAGCCAGACCCCAGAGCCGTTGCACGCTTTACCATCGGGATCGGATGAGACTATCCGAAGTTGCGATCAGCGACCGAAACGGAATGATCGAGTTTCACCCCAGCAATGGAAATGGCAGCGCTAAGGAATGGGATCTCTCGGGCTCGATACGCCGTCCCAAGAACCACCTTTCTGAGTATGCGTTGGTTCGGTTTGACCGTCCGATTTCCGTTGAGACGAGAAGGCTGGATGACTGGTGCGGCGAAGCTGGCCTAGAGAACATCGATGTCATCTGGATGGATGTGCAAGGAGCCAAGGCCGACGTTATTGCCGGGGGCAATCAGGTCCTGAGCAGAACGCGCTACATATATACTGAGTATAGTGATCAGGAGCTCTATGAAGGCCAGCTCCCCTGCGGGCCATTCTTGAGCTCTTACCTTCCTTCCAGATGGTAGTTGAGTATCCCGAGGAGTGGAGGGTGACGTTTTGCTCAGAAACACGAGCCTATAGCCGTTTCGATCTCCCTTTTTTTGCAATTCATTTCCGCCGCCGGTTAGCAAAGTGAACCAATCCTCCTTCGACCTTTGCCGCTGGGCTACATCGTAGAGTCCGATGAGGCGAAATCCAACCGAGTCCTCTGGGATGATAGCGGGCTATCATCACAGTATCATGGACCGTGTATGACACCGGCAGATCTTTAGGAGATCGATAAGGGATTCCTCGGTGTCACTCCGGTGCATGCGGCGCCCTTTGCCATCCGGGATGAAGGGGGATCGCGGCAACGACATGCGCAAGACCACCGAGGATAGAAGTCGCGATTGGGTGAAAAAGCACCGCCGAAAACAGTGGGTTTGGCGGACACTTGGTGGTTCGGGCTGGCAAGACGTCGTCTACATGCATCAAATGGATGACTCGCATTTAAACAATAGATTTCACCAATTTTCGCGGATGCTCCATAGACGGCCATCTCCACTCCACCGGGTTTGATCCGTTGAAAGGCTCTCGACCAATCCAACAACACCCGTAGCCCCGAAGTACCGGCGGCGGGAATGGCATCAATCCTACTTGGTGTCGCCTGGCCTTAGCCAACGAAAGGAAACGTCCCATGAAGGTTATTGGCTACCACGTCATCGTCGCCGCGTTGCTCGCATTGACATTGCAGGCCGGGCCGTCGTTTGCAGCAGATGATCGTGACCAAGATTCCGGCCCGGCGATAAGTGACCTCCGCGCAAACCAGACCGGTGCCGACAAAACCCATTCAGCAGAGCACACTCAAGACTGCAATTGCCAAGATGCACCTGCCGAAGAAGGTGAATGCTACGAGTGCGTCTTACCCCCCGAAGTACATATTCAAGACGCCGAAGTCATCGACGTCGCAGACCGCAACCTATATCCGCGGAAATCACTGCTACTCGCCAGAATGATCAGGCGCCGCTGAATCGTGTCGGTTGAAAGTAGCAGTAAGACCATTGAAGCCACGGCGGCTGGAATGTCGATACTTTCCCAATTTTAGACGACCCTTTGATTGCTGATCTCTCTCGGCGCCGCACCGCGAGACCGAGCCTTTTCACCTTTTCTCTCCCCACCTCGCTACGGATGAAGACATGCGGTTCAAGGGCCTTGATCTGAATCTCCTCGTCGCACTCGACGCCCTGATGACCGAGCGTAATCTCACGGCGGCGGCGCGCAGCATCAACCTGAGCCAGCCGGCCATGAGCGCGGCCGTCGGCAGGTTACGCACCTATTTCAATGACGACCTTTTTACCATGGTCGGTCGCGAACTCGTTCCAACCCCGCGTGCGGAGCGGCTCGCGCCTTCGGTCCGCGAGGCTCTGCTTCACATCCAGGTCTCGATCATATCCTGGGATCCGTTTAGCCCGGCTCAATCGGATCGCTGCTTCAGAGTCATCCTTTCCGATTACGCCGCACTCGTTTTTTTTGAAAAGGTCGTGAGGCGTGTCGCCCGAGAAGCGCCCGCCGTCTGCTTCGAGTTGCTGGCTATCGCCGATAACTACGATGATTACCTGCGGCGCGGTGACGCCGATTTTCTCATCTTTCCGGAATTGCTCATGTCGCGCGCACATCCTAAGGTGACGCTATTCGAGGAGACCCTCGTGTGCGTGGGCTGCCGCTCGAACAAGCTACTCTCGGAGCAACTTACAATCGAGAGGTATATGTCGATGGGACACGTTGTGGTGAAGTTTGGGAACGCCCGGACGGCTTCCATCGAGGAATGGTGTTTGCTTGAGCACGGGCTTAAGAGACATGTCGAAGTAGTCGTGCAGGGCTTCAGCATGATTCCGTTCATGCTTTCAGGGACCGAGCGCATAGCGACAATGCCCTTACGCCTGGTCAAGCAGCTCGAAAAGACAATACCCCTGCGGATCGCTGACCTTCCGCTACCGTTGCCGGCGTTCACACAGGCCCTCCAATGGCCCGCCCTTCACAATAGTGATCAGGCAAGCCTCTGGATGCGGGACGTGCTATGTCAGGAAGCATCCCGCATGCCCTCGCCGAATGAGGTAATGAGACGTCTCAGGATTTCCTAGCATTCTTACGTGGTTTTGTCGTGATTCATGGCGTCGGAATGAGGGCCACTTTGAGACGCCGCCGTTACAGCCTCACGGATGATTGATCGTGTCGCCGCTGGCCCAACAGCCGCGCTGACTGACTGACGACCAAGCATGGAGGAACTGGAGTTGCCCCCAAAAGACCGGACATGCTCAGGTTTGAGATTGCGAGCTGATGAACTCGCGCGGCGATTGATATCCTAAAGCACTGTGTGGATGAAGATTGTTGTAATGCTCGAACCAGAATGGCAGTTGAGCGATGACGGTTTCAGCATCCGGGGTTGGATTGACCGAGACGTAGTCGCGCTTGAAGGTTTTGACGAACGCCTCCGCCATTCCGTTTGACTGTGGGCTTCGCACCGGTGTCGTGCACGGCTCCATGCCGATGTCGCGTAGCAAGGATGCGGTGTCCTTCGCGATGA
>NZ_MXPU01000045.1 GCF_002204185.1 Rhizobium esperanzae
TCGACGATGGCCGGATCGAGATCGACTCCAACGTCGTCGAACGGTCAATCAGGCCAATTGCCCTCAATCGGAAGAATGCACTCTTCGCAGGGTCGGACGCCGGGGCCGAACACTGGGCGACCATCGCCTCGCTCATCGAGACTGCCAAGCTTAACAATGTCGAGCCACTGGCCTATCTCTCAGACGTCCTCACCAAGATCGTCAACGGGCATCCAAATAACCAGATCGACGACCTGCTGCCTTGGGCCTATGCCGCAAAGCACGAACTCAAAGCCGTGGCCTGAAAACAGCGCTTACGGTCAATCTGTCGCAAATTCGCAAATACTGCCGTCGCACATGCCAACCTACGGATTCATTGGGACTGGCCACTCGCGCCACCAGTCTTCTGCTGCGAAGCAAGCCAAACTCTCATCCGAGTCGTTAGTTAGTGCTCTGACCGCATCTAATCCGGGCGCCGTCATCAAACCGTTTTGACGCCTCGACTGTGGCGCAATCGCATCCGACGCGCCATGAGCGTTCTCCGCGATGTTCTTGGCTGTGTAGTGTACAGCCGTGCGGCGCGAGGCTCGCGCGTCTGAACCGACGTACATCCGGAATGTTGACAGCGGTTCGGCCGAGCGGATCGAGCAGCGGATGGGGCATCGCACTTATCGCAGGAAACTGTCGCCGACTCCTGCTTCAGGCATTCAGAATGCAGAGTTTTTACATTAGTACCGGCCCGCCAAAAAAACTGCGATGTAGCATCGGAATGCGGCAGGCAAGTCAGTTCTCACGCACTATTGCTGCGCGATCGGGTCAGATTTTGATGAACATCGTCCGGGCCCTCCCCATATAATGCGAGGCCACATAAGAGTTGCCATCCATACCCTGGAGAAGGCGCCAAGAGGCGAAGCGAATAGCTTCGGGAGAAGCGGGCATCTCAATCAGCCGATTTGGGCCCGGAGGATTCCAAGAGAGTGCTGAATAAGTTCAGCTGCGATCTCGGGCTCTTCGTCTTGGTGAGCCCGTTCTGACCACAAGAGACGACTCCAACAAAACTAAGAAAGGGAACGAAGAATGAAAATGACCAGAAGATTAATTCTTGGATCACTGAGTTTTGCAATCGCCAGTGCGTGCGTTACGCAGGCTTTCGCAGGAGGTTTGATGGATCGAATCTCTACAGGAAAGTCTATCCGGATCGGTTTTGCAAGCGAGCCGCCGTACGGATTCCCGGGTGAGAACAATGAACCGTTGGGTATCGTAAACACCTACGTCGTCGAAGTTCTCCGCCGAATGGGTTACAAGAATATTGAGCCGGTGGTCACCGATTGGGGCGGGCTTATTCCTGGGCTGCAAGCGGGACGCTTCGATGTCATCACTGGTGGCTTGGCTATCCTCCAAGCCCGATGTGCCAACATCACATTTTCTGAACCGATGATGAAAAGCCCTGTTGCATTGCTCGTCAAACCCGGAAATCCTGAAAAGATCTCCAGCTTTGAAGACATAGCAGGTAAGGGTCTCACGATGGTTACTGGTGCGGGGTACAGTATGATCGGCTACGCAAAGAAAGAGGGCGTACCTGAGACTAATATCATGCAGGTACCCGGGCCGACTGAGATAGTAGCTGCGGTCGTTGCCGAGCGCGCTTCCGCGGGAGTCGCGGATTATCTGTCGCTGCGGGAAATTGCGAAAAAAGTCGGCGACAAGATTGAAATTACAGATCCTGATGCCATGCCGGAGTGGACAGCTAACTATGTTGGTGTTGGCTTCAACAACGATGATAAAGATTTTGTGGCTAAATTCAATGCAGCGCAGAAGCTGTATCTTGGCACGCCGGCCATGATGGATGCCCTTGCCACGTATGGCTACGACGAAAAGATGTTGCCAGGCGATAAGTCCTCTGAGTGGCTGTGCTCCAATCGCTAAACTAGCAAGCGCAGTGTTTGAGGCGGCCTACCCTTCAAACACTGCGCAGGATGTTGCATATGTCGATTATAGATTTCATTGGAAATCACAGTTCCTCGCTCCTGCACGGAACACTAGTGACATGCCTGCAGTTCCTGCTAGCGGCAATAGTTGCCATCGTGATGGCAATGATCGCAGGCATGGCGAGGTTGTCGAGGCGAAACCTAATCAACGGCCCTGCACTGGTCTACATTGAGGTATTTCGCGGCACCTCATTGCTCGTGCAAATCTATTGGATTTTCTTTGTCCTGCCATTGTTCGGTATCTCGCTACCTAAGTTTGAAGCTGGCTTTATTTCCGTTGGCTTGAACTGCGGGGCATACGGAGCCGAGTTAGTTAGAGGAGCGATCTTGTCGGTACCGCGTGGGCAATGGGAGGCTGCGACTGCCCTGTCTATGTCACCGGGAAGACGCATGCGAAGGATCATCCTCCCCCAAGCCCTCGCGCTCATGCTTCCGCCTTGGGGTAATCTTCTCATAGAACTGCTAAAAGGGACTGCGTTGGTCTCGCTCATTTCGGTCACAGATCTGATGTTCCAAGTAAAGCAAATAAACGCCACCACTTATCTCTCTGCTCAAGCCTTCGGTACCGCACTCGTCATCTACTACGTACTTGCGAGGTTTTCTATCACACCGCTCATGCGCCTGGCGGAGCGCGGGGTTGCGCGGAGGCTCGGTCGGGCATGAACTTAGAGTGGCGCTGGGATTTTAGTTGGGAAGTTTTGCCGCGGTTGCTCTCGGCGACTATTAATACTCTCATTGCCGCCGGTGTGGGTTACGCGATCGCAGTTGTGATTGGAATATCACTCGCAATGTTGCAGCGAACGAAGTCGCCTTCTTTGAGAAGGGCTGTTCGGGAATGCGTTGAGTTCGTTCGCTCAACACCGCTCATATTGCAGATCTTCTTCATTTTCTACGTTGGCCCACAGTTCGGGATTCAACTCTCACCTTGGACATCCGGAATGTTGGCAATCGGTCTCCACTATGCAGCCTATTTGTCAGAGGTCTTCCGTGCTGGAATTGATGCGGTACCCCGTGGCCAATGGGAAGCCTGCCGCGCACTAAACCTTTCAATGCGTGATACTTATTGCAGAATAGTAATTCCCCAAGCACTGATACCTACGGTCCCGGGTATGGGAAACTACTTGGTCGGAATACTCAAAGATACCCCCATGCTCTCAGTCATCGGTGTAGCAGAGATTATGCAGACTGCGACTGCAATTGGTTCAGAAAATTATAGATATTTAGAGCCATTTACGTTGGTCGGCTTGATCTTTCTCTTAATCTCCTTGCCAACCGCTGCGCTGGTCAGGTTATTCGAGATTAGATTGCGACAAGGGCTGGGAATGTGATGAATATGTCAGGCTATCCGTTGGAACTCCCCGAGCTAAACCGTCCTATGGTAAAATTCATGAATGTAGGAAAGAGTTTCGGAGCGCAGTCGGTCATAAATCAACTCGACTTCGAAGTTTCCCAAGGGGAGATGGTGTCGATAATTGGACCATCCGGATCGGGAAAAACGACGGTTTTGCGAATACTGATGACCCTAGAGTCTGTCGATGAAGGAGTGATCTATATCGACGGAAAGCCGCTCACTCACATGGTCAAATTCGGCGTCCTCGTTCGTGCTGATGAACGCCATTTGCGGAAAATGCGCTCGTCAATAGGAATGTGTTTCCAACACTTCAATCTTTTTCCCCATATGACTGCGCTGCAGAACTGTATGGAAGGGCCGGTACAAGTGCTTGGTCTCTCCAAAAAAGACGCCAGAGAACGTTCAGAAGAATTGCTCAGCATGGTTGGAATGATCGACAAGAAGGATCAGCATCCTTCTAGACTGTCGGGGGGCCAACAACAACGCGTTGCCATTGCCCGAGCCTTGGCAATGCGTCCGAAGGTCATGCTTTTTGACGAAGTCACATCCGCGCTCGACCCTGAAGTGATTGGTGAAGTTACGAACGTGATACGCAAGCTCGTGTCCGACCACAATCTGACGATGCTGATGGTTACACATCAATTAGGCTTTGCTCGCGACATATCTGACCGCATCTGTTTCTTCTACGGCGGTAAAATAGAGGAGCAGGGCTCACCACACGAGTTGTTGGGAAACCCACAACGAGATCGCACAAAGCAATTTCTCTCCGCGGTCAAGGAGGCAATCTGAGCGGTGAGATTTCACACAAGTCCCACCATAGTACGAGAGGTTGCCATCGGGCGCCGGAGCTGAATCCGGTAGCTGACGGTCACCTAATGGCCTACCCACCCACGTCAAAGCCGCGTTGCATACCGTACTAACCCTTCAACAAGCGAGGATCTACATGAACATTCAACGTATAAAGCCTGGCTCGCGCATGAGCGCCGCCGTCGTTCACGGGGACACCGTTTACATCGCCGGCCAAGTCGCCCGCGATACTGCCGGTCAAAGCGTCGCGGACCAGACACAGGAAATCCTAGGGATCATTGATGCTTTGCTTGCGGAAGCCGGCACTGTTAAGACAAAGCTACTCATGGTCAACATATGGCTTTCGGATATCTCAACATTTGCCGAGATGAATACGGTCTGGGACACTTGGGTCGCAACCGCTCAAACGCCCGCCCGCGCCACTGTGGAAGCAACCCTGGCCGGTCCTCAATACACCGTTGAAATCGCGGCTATCGCTGCGAAGTAGAGAGTCTCGGACGCATCGGCTTTAGCAACGCTCAAAACATACCTACTGCGCGGAGCGAAGCCAGCCCCACCTTATCGGTTAATAAGAGGTGGAATGGCTATACCCAATGAAATTGCACGCCGATCCGTGTGGCTTCAAAAGGACCATCAGGACGAACGTAGTTTGTGTGGCCGCGCCAAGCGATTGGACCGCGGGCGCTCGAAAATCGCCCTGATTACAGCTCGAGAGTCTGAGAGTCTTTGCGTATGGACGTTAAATCGTGTGCAGAGCCCTTTCGCGTTTAATGGCCCAAATTTGTCGAACACTAGTCAAAGATCATGAGGAATCCAATGAACGCTTTCAAAAAAACTACGCTTTTCACCGATACAGACGGGCGTGCACGCTTTCGTGAGGAACTGATTGAATTCAACGAAGGCACGCCACAGTTGCAGCTGTCGGCTTCATTCCCGTGCAAGAGCTATCAGTTACGGCATAGTCCTGTAGGATTCGTGGGAGGTGTGCATTGTACCGGGAGCCCAACATGGGTTTTCATTCTAGGCGGGCAAATGGAGGTGTTTTTGCTTGACGGAAGTTCTCGTACATTTAAGTCGGGTGAAAGTTTCCTGGCTGCCGACGCGTTGCCAGCAGGAGCGGAGTTCAATGAGAAGCTCCATGGCCATTACGCACGTCAGGTTGGCCCCGAGCCTTTGGTCACGCTGTTCGTTCGTGAATGAACGCTGGTAGCGCCCAGTAATAACTGCCCGATCGAGCGCTGACGGCACTTCACGCAGCGGGCATAAGCGCGCCGTTGGCGCCAATTCGCTATTACCAACGACACAAATCGTGGGGCGCGCAGGTTCTGAAAGCTGACGCGCCTCTTTATTAATTGGACCTCGTGTAGCGACCGACAACGATCAATCAGAGGTCTTCGAGTTTTTGTTGAGGTAACAGAAATGATCCCAAGGCTTGAGTCGCGAGCGGTCGACGGGCTGAAAACGCCCTTTTTTGACCGACTTGCTCAGCTCGGTTTTCGCGGGGACGTTGAGGCAGAAGCAAGTTCGAGGACCGTGTTTGCGACGGACAACTCAATTTATCAAGTCGAGCCGGCCGGCATTCTATTTCCTACGAACATAGACGATATGCAGGTGGTCGCCGCGGTTTTATCGGAACCTGAGTTTCGCCATTTGGATATAGGGGTTCGCGGCGGAGGGACCGGCACCAACGGTCAGGCGCTGACTTCAGGAATTGTCATCGATTGCTCGCGACACATGAACCGGATCTTAGAGATCGACCCGGTGCGCCGGGTCGCTCGCGTTCAAGCCGGGGTTATCAAGGATCAATTGAACCGGGCGTTGAAGCCCCACGGTCTCTTTTTCGCCCCGGAACTTTCCACTTCTAACAGGGCGACCATCGGAGGTATGGTATCTACGGATGCGTGCGGCCAAGGCTCATGCCTCTATGGCAAGACTTCCAATCACGTTATGGGCTTGAGGATTGTACTAACGGACGGCTCCGAGTGGTGGTCGAGGCCATTAGAAGAGGCTTCGCTGATAAAGGTCATGGTGCGTGAAGATCTTATCGGCCGGATTCACAGGGTTGTAAACCGTATTGCTCGAGACGAGCGCGAGCGCATTGACGAGTTGTTTCCGCGCATCAACCGTTATATGACGGGGTACGACCTTGCCCATATTTACCGGCAGGACGGACAGTTCGATCTTAACTCCATTCTGTGCGGCTCCGAAGGCACGCTTGCCATTATCGCAGAGGCGGAATTGAACCTCCTGCCAATCCCCGCCTGCGTCGCGCTGATCAATATCCGCTATGGAGACTTCAACGCCGCGCTCGAAGATGCACGAGCCCTGACGGTACTCAAAGTTGCGTCGGTGGAAACGATCGACGAGACCGTTCTAGGCCTGGCTCGAAAAGACGTCGGATGGTCGCGGATTGCAAAGTACGTGTCACAAGACGCCGCGGAGACGGCAAACGGCATCAACATTGTCGAAGTGCTCGCCGACGACGAGACTGAGCTCGAAGCCAAGATTGAAGCTGTCACAAAGGCGCTGAATGGCGGCCACGCCGACCGCCTCGGCTACACCATAGCCCGCGGGCATTCAGATGTCGAAGCGATCTGGGCTATGCGAAAGCGCGCAGTTGGCCTGCTGGGCAATGTTGATGGGCCTGTTCGACCAATCGCTTTCGTCGAGGACACTGCCGTACCACCGCAGAATCTAGCGGCCTACATCCGCGAATTCCGAGCGCTACTCGACGAAGCGGGCGTGTCCTACGGGATGTTCGGTCATGTGGACGCCGGTGTTCTGCACGTGCGCCCCGCTCTCGATCTCACGCGGGACGACCATATGCCAATGCTGCGACGGATTAGCGACGCTGTAGTGGCGCTAACTCGCAAGCACGGCGGCATCCTATGGGGCGAGCACGGCAAAGGCATGCGCTCGGAATATGTGCCGGAATTCTTCGGCGATCTTTACCCCAGTCTGCAGGAGATCAAATGCGCTTTCGATCCCGACAATCGTCTTAATCCGGGCAAGATCGCCACGCCGCCGTCTGCCGGCGACATTGTTCTCGAACCGCTTCTGAAAATCGACGAGGTGCCGCTGCGAGCAGCGACGGACCGCGTTATCGGCAACGAGATTCGTTCAGCTTTCGACAATGCCGCCTATTGCAACGGCAACGGTGCCTGCTTTGACTTCGACGAGAGCAGCGCGATGTGTCCATCTTTTAAGGCTACTGGGGACCGGCGTCAATCGCCGAAGGGGCGTGCCATGCTCATGCGGGAATGGCTACGTCTGCTGGCTGAGAAGGGTATCGATCCACGCCAGGAAGCGGCGCGACTGCGGTGGCGTAGCCAATTTGCGGGCCTGGCAACTCGGATTATCAACAGCGTCAATCCAAGAAATCGAACCGACTTTTCACATGAGGTGCGCGAGGCAATGGACACGTGCCTCTCCTGTAAGGCCTGTGCCGGCCAATGTCCCGTAAAGGTCAGCGTGCCTGCGTTCCGCTCAAAGTTTCTTGAGCTCTATCATGGTCGGTACTCGCGGCCGCTGAAGGATCCGTTGGTAGCAGCGATAGAAACGATCCTCCCGAAAATGAGGCGCATAAGATGGCTTTATAATCTAGTCATCGCGACATCGTTGGGAAAGCGGATGACGCGCCTCGCAGGCCTGACCGCTCTACCAGCGCTGCCTCGAACCTCCCTGAAGACACAGCTAAAGCGCCGTGGCATTCAGATCGCTGATCCACTGTCTCTTGCAACTTTATCACCCTATGAACGAAAGCGGACCGTGGTGTTCGTGCCGGATGCTTTTACGGCACACTTCGATCCAGATGTTGTACTTGCCGCTATCAATATCGCGTCGAACATGGGAATGATGCCTGCGCTCGCTGCCGCTCATACCAACGGCAAGGCACTGCATGTGCACGGCTATCTCCAACGCTTCGAGACCGCGGCGAGAAGAACGGCCGATTATTTGCAAGGTCTGGCGGACCTTGGCGTTACCCTCGTAGGATTTGACCCGTCCATGACGCTTACCTTCCGCAACGAATACAAAGCAGCAACGGGTATTCCACTTACGGCCACTATACTCTTGCCGCAGGAGTGGCTGGCAACAATCACCGACCGACTTGCCGGCAGCACTACAGTCACACCAGGAAAGCGATACAAGTTATTACCTCATTGCACCGAGCGCACCAATGTGCCGTCATTACTTTTGGACTGGAAAAAGGTTTTCACGGCCCTAGGTATCGAACTTTCTATTGTAGACGCAGGTTGCTGTGGCATGGCAGGCACATTCGGGCACGAGACGCGGAACCGCGCGATCGCCGAGAGGCTCTATGAAATGAGTTGGGCCATTCCGATTGTCAATGCCACGCCCGAAACAGTCATGATGGCAACCGGCTACTCATGCCGATCTCAAGCAAAAGAAATCGATGCAGTCCGACTTCAGCATCCATTTGAAGTGATTAACGAGTTGCTGACATGATTCACTTTAAGAATCTCCCAATATCCGAGGTCGTTTACTTCGTATCCAGACCAGCTTTGCTGTGATCTGAACCCTTCAAACTGAGTTCTCTCGGGTGACCGCCTGTCCGTCGCTCGCGCGATTTCGCTGGTGCACACGTTTGCGTCATTCCGAGCGGGCGCATTGGCGAGCATACACTCTTTGCTGGGACAAATAAGCAAGCCGCGGCCACTGCTCTTATTTTTATTACTCCATACCTGAGAGCCCGATTTAAAAGAAGTTGAGCGATAACAGGCAGTTGTGATTCCCTATTGGTGCTAAATCAAATGGGGTTTCGATGAGCTGGACTGCTATCGCTCGCCGTGAGCATAACCGAGACGTGCTTCGTTTTCCAAGTGATTTGAAGGACCGGGAATGGGCGTTGATCAAACCGCTGATCCGCCAGCGCGTCGTGGCGGGCGGCGTCGGACGACGAATATGCGCTCGGTCGTGGAGGCGATCCTCTATATCGCCTCGAGCGGCTGCCAATGGCGCATGCTGCCGGGCGATTTTCCGCCGGTTTCGACGGTGCGCGGTTATTTTTATTCTTGGCGCGCGATCGGACTGTGGCAGAGCATCAACCAGCTTCTGGTGATGGCGGCGCGGGAAATCGAGGGACGGGAGGCGCAACCGACGGCAGGGATTATCGACAGCCAAAGCGTCAAGACCACGGAAAGCGGCGGAATATCCGGCTATG
>NZ_MXPU01000046.1 GCF_002204185.1 Rhizobium esperanzae
GCTCGATGATGCCTTGTCGGGCAGGGTGATGGATCAGTTCGTCAAGTCGCTTGATCCCGACCGCATGCTCTTCCTGCAGGCCGATATCGACAAGTTCATGGCTGACCGCAGCGAGATCGACGATGCCATCGAGCGGCAGGACCTGAAGATCCCGTTTGCGATCTTCAACGCCTATCAACAGCGCGTCGTCGACCGCATGACCTATGCGCGCAGCCTGCTCAAGCAGGGCTTCGATTTCAGCGGCAAGGAAGACTATGCGGTGCAGCGCGACAAGGCGCCCTGGCCGCAGTCGGAAGCCTTGAGATACCCCGTGGGGCTATCCTTTAAGGTGAGTGATTATTGGCTCAATCCCTGAGGCGGTCCATCTTGCGAGACCAAGGGAAAGAAATTACCGGTTTCTGCGCAACGCGCGTATGTTCGCTTGATGCTTCCTGTTCAACAGATCCGGCATCGCGTAGTGCCGCGCGAAGAGCCTGACCTTGCGGATGATCGCCGAAGTGCTCGAGAAAGCTCGAAATCGGCCATCTCGTCTCAGTGCCGCCGGAGGCGTCGTTGGCGTGATGGATCACGACATGCTGGTCCGCAGGTTCGTTATGTCCGAGAAACCATTTGTCTCCGTTGGCGCTGGCTGCAAATTCTTTTGGTGCTTTTGGCATTCCAGACTCCTCTGATGGTGCCCATTATTGTGCCGCTTCCCGGCGCGCTGTCGCCCATTTATGGTTTCGGCAAGTGCAGCAAAGGGGCTTGAGTGAACGGCTTGGTCGCTCTGCCGGGCGACCCCGATGATATATTGCAGGACATTCATCTGCCGGGGCAATCCGGCGCCGTGTCCACTGAGTTGAAGGTAGTTCATGGGTTGGAACTGCTCCGGAATGCAACCCGCCATCCGGTTGGCAGTGGCTTTGTCGAATTTAGTAACTCACCAAGTGTCTGTTGAGGCGCCGGTGGGCGACTTGACCACAACGGCTGAACGGATCCCCTGTATCAACTTGCGATTTTTTTCGAACTCCGCGGATGATTTCGAGGACAGTGGTGTTTTTCCAAAGTGCCGGCTGAGTTCGATGGAAAGGGCCGCGGGCGAGGTCATTCCATCATTATAAAGATGGAACAGCAATTTGACGGCGATGTTGTAATATTTCGGATCTGCGAGGCTACTTGTGGAATCGTATCCGGCGTCGTCGAGGACGCCTTGCAATACAGCCAGGTCAGAGGTCCGCACAGATATGTTGAGATTGGAAGACATGCTGTCCTCCTTCAATTTGGGGCGAAGGCAACAACCGACCTCCAACCAGTAGCGCCCTGAGAAACAGCTACTGAAGACCTACCATGCGCCTAATCAATACGGCTGGCAAATTGTATATTCCGGGGATGAGCAGAAAGCGGTCAGGCCTGCGCGTTCGAATGTCGTTTATTCTCGCAATCATCTTTCCCCGTTCGAGAGTCACCAGCGCCAAAAGGACCTGAAAGCCCCTGGAATTGACATGTCGGTCTTGTTTGCTCGTCATCTCTTCCATCTGGTCGAGAAAAATTGCGGCAGATCTATTTCATTTCGACTCGCAACGAAAGCCAATCACAGCATGTGCGCCGTCCGGCCCGCGCATGATGCCAAAGCCTCAGGATCGGCATGCAGCTTCCGCCGCCTCGAAGAGGGATAGGCGGGCGTCAGGATCGTCGCCGCCCTGATGCGTCTTATCACCATCACCTCTTCGTGATGGTCGCCATTTTCTGAAGCCGCGAGATCTGTCGTCTGGTAGTCCGCTCGCGGTAGGCGGTCTCACCTGAGGCGCGGGAGGGCTGGCCAACCTGCCCGGGCGCCCGATTCCCGCGAGCGGCTCCACCTTCGCGGTTCCGCTCCTTTAGAAATATGGGGGTGCGGCATCCGTGTTGGAATGTAGGGTGTTCGCGCCTCCGCCATTCCCGCCCGAGCCACCCATCGCTGTGCATTGCGCGTGAATATGCACGCACGACTTCTGCAAAGCGGGCGAGGGGAAACCGAGGTTCCTCTAGGAAAGTTTAAGAACGAACTAAAGGAAAATGCTGCCACCGTTTGACATGGGTGCCGTCGAGGCGGATCACCCTTCATCGGATCAAAGCTCGTGCATCAGCCGACCGAAGACGCTGAGGATTTATTGGAGCGCTTCCACCTGTTGCAGGCCCAGCACGACGAGCATCTGCGCAGGATCTCAGACGAGTGCGAGCTCGGGCTCCGGGACAAACAAGGCCAATCTACTCCCACAGGCGGCAGCGATGACGCCCTGAGGGCGCTCGCTGCCACCGTTGCGGTATCAAGCTGGCGTTGATTGCGAAGGGCCGTCTAAAAGAGTTACTTGCCGAAAAGCGATTCGCAGCCGATCGGATCGGTAACATCCCACTACCAGACTTGCAGATTCTGCTGCGCCGCGCGGCGTTGCGCTTGAGGAACGCCGCAGCAGTGACGATGGAGGAGGACGTCGAAGAGGTGCCTCGCGATTTAGCCGGTGAACTTGGCATGACGCGCAACGACACGATCAGGCTTATCGTGCGGGAGTGGATGGAGAAGAACACCTATCTGCCGGTGCACGAGCTCGACGAAGATGGAGATGTCATGAGCCGCGTTATCCTTGGCGGACCACTTTGAATGGCTCATCGGCTCATCGGCACGCTAGGTCTCGCACAGATGACCGGTTCAGCAGCGAATTTAGGGGTACTACAGCGTGAGCCATACTCCGAGCCCACGCTGCTTTCGACCAGAGTCGAAACTCGGTTATTCAGGACAATTCTACGACTGCGTCTTCAGTTGGCTCTGGCGATTTTAAGAAGATCCCTGTCGCTTCCGATTCCCTCGCCATACATCGTAAAGCGCAGGTGGGACAGAGATTTTGGACCGTAATCGCGCTTGGCGACGGAGCCGTCGAAACTTCCCTCAACGATTGACAGCCGCAGCGGTTTTCGATGGCAGGTTCGGACGTAGCCAAACATGGTTCGTCCTTTCAGGTTGGGGCGGAAGCTGTGTCACTTCCAGTCGGAGCCGCCCGTGAAAGGTTGGCAGCGATGGGATGTTATGCGCTCGTCGGTACCTTAGCGCAACGTTTCATTCTTAGTCACTTTAGGCGAGCCTAACAGGGTGAGCCCACCGCACCGTAAAGTGCCCGCGCCTAAGGGCGGTTTGAGGGTCGAATGGTCCGGCGCGGGGAAGAGATCGGGAAGAAGCTGCTGCAGGAAGGGCTGGCTGGCTAGGACCTGGAGCCCGAAGCAGCGGAATGACTGGTGCGACTGATTGTCAGACCTAGCCTCCTGTCCTTGCCCGCGCCCTGTTATTCAAGCGCCCGGACATTCCCCTTGGCATTTTGATATATGACGCCGCCGGCGCGCTGGTTGGCGAGGTGCTTCTAGACGCCGTAGTTCCGCAAATTGCTCGGTCAAAAGACCTTCAGGATGGCAATCTCTGGTAAATTGAGGAACTTCCAAACTGTGACATCCTTCAACTCACCGATCCCTTTTGTGCGGCACCACTGATGAGTTGGACATCATTGACGCAAAATGCCCCGTCACTCGTTGGCTTGAAATGGATCAGCTTCGCCTTATCTCAGAATAAGCTCATCCGGAGAATGGTTGTCGCCACTTCTCGGTCATCTTTCGGACAGCACCCTCTCAAGGAGTGCGCCATGTTCCATAAAATGCCTTTGGAAGATATGAGCAGGGAACGCCGCGAGGCGGTCATACGCGCCCTGGCTTCAAAGCTCCAGTATTCGGCCGAAATCGCCAAGGTTCAGCAAGATCCCAACTGGCCTCAGTTGGAGGAATTGGCCGCAACGCTATTTCGAGACTCCTCGGAAATCGCCCGAGCTGAACCGGAAACCGCGAGAACCTCTGTCATGGAAGGCATCCGGTTGCTAGGTCAGTTCCAGATGAGCCAAATCGCAATAAAACCGCGCATAGCTCATTGACTAGGGCGACGGGATCGCACGGGTGGCCCCTGCAAAAGGGTCCTTTCCATTGTTCCAGTAAGTCCTGTGCGGTACCCACTTTCCCAAATCAGAACTGCCGCGCCTCGGCGGGGCTTTTTCTCGATCGCATCAAGTTCAATCGGTCAGTTGATCTTGAGCCAGTGCGTTATCTAGGCAATCGCAGCTGCCTTGGCCGATCTCGCCAGCAACGCGTTTCAACAAAAGGACAAGGGGCTTGCGTGCGGTGTCATTAAATCTGTTGACACCCGGGCGGGTTCAGCACCCGATGAAAAGCCACGCCGAGGAGGCGGAACTCATGTCCCTGAAGTTAGTCGTCTGTTTCGGCCTGGTGCTTTTCGTAGTCGCTGCGGTCTGGTGGCTCCGGCCAGAGCGCAAAGACATCATTCGGCCGGCGCAATCCGCGTTGGAGCAATCGAACAGGACTCCGGCGCAGGGACCGCAATAAGCGGCCACCATCGTTTACTTGTGCTATCTTAGTCTAGCAGCGAAGTATTGGCGATCTTTTGGGGTCGGCCCTCGGAAGTTGGGAGCGCGTCAGCCCGGTTTATTCCGCAAACTCACGCGTTGAGCGGTTTCGATGACAAAAATCAGGAGGAAAATGATGGTCGACTTAAGAGACCGAGAAAAGGGAATGGAAGATCAATACTTTCGGGACGCCGAGAGGATCCTCAAGCTCAAATCGCGTTGCGACACGCTTTTGGCGAAGTGGGTCGCAGGACTCGTTGATCGAGATGACTTTGTAGCTTACGCAGATGAGATCACTGATGCCCGCTTCAAAGGTGGGGACCCTGGCGTTCTCTCGAAAGCGCTATCTGATCTTCAAGCGGCAGGTCGCAATTTCAGCGAGCAGGACGTCGCAACAAAGATGCGCGAATTTATGTCCGAGGCCGCTGAACAGCTTTGAGCACAATTGGCAGCATTATTGCTGTGAAGGAGCAGCGGGTGCAGGCGTCGGATTGTTGTCCGTCGGAGCCGTCGGTTTCACTGGTGCCGGTGCTGGCTCAGAAGCGGTGGTGGAAATAGTCGCCTGCGGGTCGGTTCCGGCGCGTCTAGCTACTCGGTGATTGCAAACCCAGCCGCGGCGGCGAGCGCAATCATGGCCTCGTTGAATCGCCTCGCGGCGTCATCAATTTTTCTTGTCCGCAGGCGGGTGCACAGCTCGTGTGGCGCCTCCTTCGTTTTCCCATGATGCCAAAGCCTCAGGATCGGCATGCAGCTTCCGCCGTTTTGAAGAGGGGTACGCGGGCGTCGGGATCGTCGCCGCCTTAATGCGTCTTATCACCATCACCTCTTCGTGATGGTCGCCATGTTCTGAAGCAACGAGATCTGTCGTGGCGTAGTCCGCGCGCTTGAGGATGGACCGGAGCCGCCAATCTTCGTCGCGTTTCGTCGAAATTCCGGTTGTGATGATTACTACCATAACCAGCCTCTCAAAATTAAACTGATGATTACGGCGAAGCTCGCCAGGATGGAAGCCCTGAATAGGAAGTCGCCGTAAGCCGCGATATGGGAGGAGCGCTTGATGGTGGAAGACATCTTGTCCTCCTTAGATTGGGGCGAAGGGCGCCACCCCTTGATCGGCAGCGCCCGTTTCATTGGCTGCCGATATGTGAACATGCGCCTTGGTTGCGCTTTATCCAAGGCGAACTGTGCCAGGCGCCCTGTAATTTTCCGCCCCGGGGCCACTCGGTCACGAGCGAGAGGCGCGGGCTCTGTCTCGGCTCGTTCAGCGACGGTAAACCAAGCCGGCGGTCGCGACGATCGGGGGAGCCGCGAAATGAATCTCATTATCGCCGCCTGCGTGGTATAGTCTCTCATGACCTATTCCCTGCAGGACTTAGAAGTTGCGCGCCGGCGAGTGATCAAAGACCGGCAGCTGATTTGCGCGCAGCAGAGCCTGATCGACGGAATGCGGACGCGAGGCGAACCCGCGGGGCTGGCCAGCGAAAGGCTGGTCAAGCTGACAGAGGATTTGCGCAACCATTGCTTCCATCAGGATCTGATTCAGGCGTCGATCCGATTGGAACGCTGAGCCGGCGCGCACTCGGGGCGGTTGACGGGTCTAGTCCTTGTTCACTCGCCGGCTTTTTCGTCAGGCTCCTCGGCACGCCTCTCAGCGTCCCGGGTGGCGATCTTCCTGCTGTGATCGGTCCGCGCCTGCTCGAGTTCTCCCATCGTAGGAAGATCCCGGACAGCCAGACTCTTATCATCGGCCTCAGTGCTTCGGCGCTTTGTGAACCGATGCCGCGGGTTCTTTGCTTCACGCAGTTCCTCGACCGCGCGCGCTTCCTCGGCCGACACGGCGAGGTCCGTGCGTGCGGCGACGGCATGGGCGATCAATTCCTTCGCGGAGGGATTGCCGTCCGGTCGCTTTGCGTTAGCGCTGAAGTCGTGGCGGTCACTGGCGGTAAGGAGCTTGGCGTTGTTATGTCTCGACATTTGAATGCCTCTTTTTTCATGAAGTCATGACTGCCGTTCGCGCGGGACGCGCTTTCGCGGCCGGCCTCCTGCTTGTCGAGCAGGCTGGCGAAGGTTGTGTATATTCTGCAAAAGCCGATATTTGGACTTGCGGGGTTATGTATTCAGGAAAATATCGCAATAAAAAGGCGAAGGCGTCTTTATTGTGCGGCCAGATTAATTTAATTTTTACACGATAATATTTTATGTTTGACCAGTAAATTTGAATAAAAACTTCATTTTAGGATTTCGTCTCATTGTGACGCAATTGGGGCGTAGGAGTCTTCTATCGTCGATTGGCCCTGTGGCTCTCGTCCGTGTCAGAGACTTGAGGACCATCATTGCTCCGGATTCCGATCGCCATGCCAATGCCGTGAAGGAAGTATTAAGCGGGTCTTGGCTAACCGCCTTCTACTGGAGCCTTTCACCATGTCCGACATATCATCCACACGCACGACGGACACCATCGTCCGCTTCTCCGCCCCTTTCGCGCTTCCCGATCTTGTTGGTGAGATGCCTCCGGCAGGCGACTACAAGATCGAGCAGGATGAGGAGCCGATCGAAGGCCTGTCGTGGCTTGCCTACTGCCGCGTCGCGACCTACATTCATCTGCCGTCGATTGCAGAGGGGAACCGCTTGCGCAGGATCGTCCGGATCGAGCCGACGGCCCTCGCCGATCTCTTGGCAGCTACGAACGCGACGCCGGACGGACTTGCCTCATAATTCCGGCGACAGTTCATTGTGAACCTTGCGCACGCCGTCGGTTCTCAGTGTAATCTCCTCGGCCCGTGACACCTCCGCTTTCAAACGCACCCATCCAGCCAGCGTGATGTCGCCGCCGCGCGCGGTGACGAAGATATAGCTGGGGTCGAGATCGCCGGCATGAGCGAGCGCGCTGTAGACGGCCGATTCAAGATCGCCCTGGTCGGGACAGCGGCTCGCCACGCGGCCCGCGACGCTGAGATGTTTTCTGTCGACTGACATTTGGTTCGGCTCCTGCACGGCCTTTCCGGTTGTAAAAGTCTACCTGCGGATATCCTGCGCCGTCAGGGTATATCGGTCTTTGCCGCCGCGGCCGTAGGCATGGGCGGCGGCTTCCAGAATGATCTGGCGCGCCATGTCGAAGGCTCTCAGGCACTCGTCCTCGGAGCGGCCGGGCTGGCTCGGGGTCCGCAAGGCGTTAGCTTCGACTAAAAACCGCACTTCGAACATGCCGTCATAACCGGAGAAGCGGACCGCATTCCGGCTCTCATCAAAACTACGGCTTTTATTGGGAAAGGTCAGTGTCACGCATTCTCTCCCGGAGGGTCAGTAATGCCCAATCCATTCGGACTGTAGCAAGAACATGCTGTTGGGACGGAGTAGCCCGGTCTCGCTCCAGGCGCGGCAGGGCTGGCCAAAGTGCCGGTGTGCTACGGATGCAGAAACACCATCATCCTGTTGCCGGGCGCCCGAATTCCCGCGAACGGCTGCAGCTTCGCAGTTCCGCTCCTATAGAAATATGGGGCGCGGCATTCGAATTGCAATGTGGGGGCCGGGTGGCTAGCCGTCTGCGCTTGAGGCGGTGACAGTGGTTCCCGCTATTAAGCGCGCTTACCTCAGCTCAATTCTGTAGAATCGCTGAAGGCGGTGATCTCCTCGGGCTTGGCCGTCGCCGACATGCTGGAGATGATTACATCGAACTTGCCGGCGATAAGCCTCGGGATCTGACGCTCTGCGTCGATCCGATCATGCCGAAGAGTTTCGCGACTCGCCGGACCATCCTTTTGCCTTCTGCTTGCCAAAAAACCATAATTGCGCCACCTAGATCGCCCATCGACAGAGCTGGCAGAAGAATTGGATCCACGCTGAATGCGCATACACTACGTTTTTCTTGGTGCATTTCTTGCACTCGCCCCGTCCGCCTATGCCGAGGTCGCAGCGCCGCCGGTTTTGAAGCCGTTGACGCGGCAGGCGCAGGCGGCTGAGCTCAGCGCGCAATTTCTCTCCCGTTACAGCTACAAGCCGGTTCCGCTCGATGATGCCTTGTCGGGCAGGGTGATGGATCAGTTCGTCAAGTCGCTTGATCCCGACCGCATGCTCTTCCTGCAGGCCGATATCGACAAGTTCATGGCTGACCGCAGCGAGATCGACGATGCCATCGAGCGGCAGGACCTGAAGATCCCGTTTGCGATCTTCAACGCCTATCAACAGCGCGTCGTCGACCGCATGACCTATGCGCGCAGCCTGCTCAAGCAGGGCTTCGATTTCAGCGGCAAGGAAGACTATGCGGTGCAGCGCGACAAGGCGC
>NZ_MXPU01000047.1 GCF_002204185.1 Rhizobium esperanzae
CATAGCCGGATATTCCGCCGCTTTCCGTGGTCTTGACGCTTTGGCTGTCGATAATCCCTGCCGTCGGTTGCGCCTCCCGTCCCTCGATTTCCCGCGCCGCCATCACCAGAAGCTGGTTGATGCTCTGCCACAGTCCGATCGCGCGCCAAGAATAAAAATAACCGCGCACCGTCGAAACCGGCGGAAAATCGCCCGGCAGCATGCGCCATTGGCAGCCGCTCGAGGCGATATAGAGGATCGCCTCCACGACCGAGCGCATATTCGTCGTCCGACGCCGCCCGCCACGACGCGCTGGCGGGATCAGCGGTTTGATCAACGCCCATTCCCGGTCCTTCAAATCACTTGGAAAACGAAGCACGTCTCGGTTATGCTCACGGCGAGCGATAGCAGTCCAGCTCATCGAAACCCCATTTGATTTAGCACCAATAGGGAATCACAACTGCCTGTTATCGCTCAACTTCTTTTAAATCGGGCTCTAAGACATGTTCCACCTCGATTTCGGAGAATACTTTCGGTTGAAGCGCTTCCACAATATTGGGATGCGTTATTCTTGTTCCAAGAAGACGCTTGTGCTCGCTAATATCGATCCGGGATGGGCGAAATACGTCGCGCAACGCGGTGATACTCGCGTACGGGTCTAGCGAACCACAAAAAAATACGTCTATCGCGACCATGCGTTCTTCGTGCCAGGTATTTACGCAAATGTGCGATTCAGCGAGAATTGCGAAGCCCGTGACGCCCCCATCTTCGCTATATTTTCTATAACTCGATTCCAACATCGTTGCGCGGCAGTCATGAACGGCTTGCGCTACCGCCGCCTCAATCGCTTCAGCATTTCCCGTATTTTCTGCATCCCACATATCAATAAAGAGATGGGTTCCGGCGCATACTCGGTCTGAGGTAGGGTAATTTATTCCGCCTTTAGGCGCTCCGTTCAGCATATATATGCTCCGCTTCTTGCTTTTGCATTGGGTGTGCAGGCGGCATAGCCATGATCTCCGTGGTGGCTTGGAGAATATCCTTTACCGAGGCTTCGTCTGGGTTTGTACCGCCGGCAATTGGATAGATCTCAGAGGCTTCGCCAAAATTCCTTAACAACGACAGCATGGGACCGGGCGACACCGCCCAATCCAAATAGGTATATTCATTCCCCTGAACCGTGTTTCTCAAAGGGTGTTGGACGGCCCAGTTCATGCTGATTGTGATCAGAGAGCCCGTTTTCCGCCAGCTTTCTAAGGCCGAAAACAATTGCTGCCTTTCAGCAGCTCCCTCGCCCATGCCAAATAGGAGGGATACCCCAACCTTGATTCCGGCTTCGGACAAGATCTCAACTGCTTTGTCCGCGCGTTCCATCCACGAACCCTTCTTGGTGGCGATGTTCTTGTGAAGACCTCCAACAAGTTCTGGGCGCGGTGTCTCGACCCCGATGAAAAGATATTCCAGGCCCATGCGGCCTAGTCTTCGTGCAAGGGCTGGGTTATTAACGATTTGGTCAATGGTCGCTTGTCCGCCAAGCCGCACAGGATTTTCGAGTGGGTCGAATACCTTTTCAAACTGGGCTACGAGGGCCGGATTCCATCCAAGAAGAGTTGAATCTTCAATGAACGCCGAGACAGGAAAGTTTTCGCCGTAATCTGCCTTGACTACGCGGTGGGCTGCTGCGAGCTGGCCGCATAACCGGTGGGGGCTTGTCTTGAACTGTCGAGGAGGCCCGACAACGCTGATCCTCTCACTGCAGAAGATACAATCATAGATACATCCACGCCCGATGTCGCTGAAGACGTGCGCGGTAGGCGCGCCACCAAACACGTCAAAGCTAGTTGTAATTCCGAACATTTCGGCTGGGGATGGCATCCCATTATAATCGAGCGGCATGCCCGAAGAGCACACAGTGTGGACCTGATCGTCCATGATTGTGCCGGCGATCCAGTGCCCCGGGGTGGTCGTCAGGTGGCCCAATGAGAATTTCGCCTCCCTTGGCGAAAAACCTCTTGCTTCCAAGGAAGCTACGACGCACCCAATTTCCGCGATAAAGTGTTCACCATCTCCGGAGAGCACGATGTCGAAACAGTTGGAAACTTTTCCGTCAGCAATTAGCCGCAGAGGGGACGCTAGATGATGTCTTACACGATTTTCGTCATCCCGATATATTGTTTCGGTGGCGTGGCGACCGCCAAGAACGATACAAACGTCATCGCCTAGAAACTCTCTGATGTATTTCGCTGTCTCAATCGCACCACGGAAGCATATCGACATCGCTCCTATGAGAACTAAATTGGGCCGGACCCGGACTAATAGCGGCGTTAGCCTTCGCTGCACATCGTCCATGTCAGATAGCAGAAGCGTTGATTGTCGCCTGTCACTCCTGGTGCCGCGCCAATTGCTTTCGCCCCATGCACCTTCCGCCTTGGATGCCAGTGACGCAGCATATCTGCAGGCATTGTAGAGGCTTGCCGGATCGGCGCTTGATAATGCCATTTCGCCCGCCTCGCCGTGAGAAAACTGGGGGGCAGAACACGCGATTACACGTAAGCTCACGGGCTTCCTCCACTATCTATAATATTTTTTGAAATGATTCGGGCGGCTAGGCGATCCTTTCTTCGGTATTAGACTTGGTCGTATCCGATGGCATAAGTATTGATACAGCACATATGCTAGTATAACCGCGAAGCACGTAGAATACACCAAGTGGTAATGCCCGGTATATTTGATAATCTGTCCTCTGCCGAAATTGCCTTAAGGGGTGCGCCGTTTACGCCTTGGGTCAAGCTTGGGGACGTTGGACTGCTCAGTTTCATCGCGATCACGTTTTTGTGGCTGGTCTGCCTGCCAAGTTCCTGAATGTATCGACCTGTCGCTCTCGCGCGTGGGCCGGAAGGACATAAATAGCAGGCTCAAGAAATAGATGACCTGAAGGAAAAACGAAGCCGCTAAGGTTACAGCGAACGCTTTGAAGATGGAAAGCGAGGCAGCGTAAGCCGAAACAGCACTGGTGCACGTGACCAGCAGCAGGATGCAAAAAAAGGTTCTAAAGGGCAAGGTCTTGCTCCCCGTTCGTTCGTCCAATGTTTCAACTGCGTCAACGCCGACGATTTCGCCCGTTCGTCCACCCTATGAACGTGCATGACTTCGCCGTGAGCAGGCGTTGAAACAGCGTCTGCAATCAATGCGGGCTGCGCCGTCGACAGCGATCAAATACTTCGGCATTCAGCTGGTGCCATAGGTTGCCAAAAGCCGGGTAAGCGCGAATACGCCAAAGTGGCGACTTCTTCCTTCGCGGCTTCCAACTCGGCAAATGCAATGAATGTCTTCCGCCCTTCAGTGTTGACCTTGTCCAGTGGAACGGGAGGCATTCGGCAACGTAGTAAACGCCGCAATTTTGAGGCGTAAGCTTTCCGTTTCTCGTGCCCATGGCGCCACGCTCGCGGACTCTGAGCGAACCGGCGCGATAGAGTTCATTCTCGTGGATCCCATCATTCGTCATTGCGCTCATAGGAGCACCGGGGAGCGGCGATCAATACGCACTTGCAAGCTTTCCAGTGCGCCCGCAACGATGAGGCCCTTGTTCACCACTCGGTCCATCGGAACAAACACAGGATCAAGCACCGGCCGGCAACATTTAAAACGTCGCGCGGCTTCCGTCATCATTATTGACGGCGAACGATAAGGTTTACTACCATCGCCTCCCAAAAGCGCTATTTTCCCGGCAAGAGGGATCGGGTACCCGTCAAAGATCGTAAAGGCGGTTAACCCAGCTCGCAAAGCTTCTTCCCCAACAAATAGCGAGTGCATGTCGTCGAAGCGGATCATCTGAATAAGATCACTGCCAATTAAACCGGAGATCGATGCAATGCTGTTGCGATCAGGGAGCTCAGCGGCGCGAAAGATCGCACTTTCCGACTCCAACAGATACACAAAATTTTCCATATCCTTGCCTTCTAATTTCTTGAAAAGAGCCCGTGCCCAGCTGCTTTTGGCTGGAGCGAAAGCGACTTGTCCATCAACTCGGGATAGCGACAACGCGCGGCAATATGCAGATTTCAGTGTGCTGTGTAAATGGTCCTGCGCCAATTCGGTTCGGCTTAAACCAAGCTTGGCTCCGGACGCGGTGCTCCGATAGCGATCATCATGTTGTAATTAATGTGATATTTTGATTGGCATGTTTTTATTCCGGCACGCCCCTATACAGAATTCGCGCCAAAAATGTACGCGACGATGTTAAACCATACCGGCGGCCGCGCAGTCGACCAGGGCGGGTTCAGCAATCGAACGTGGCGGCCATCGGCGTCGCCGCTCGTATGGCTCGACATTTGTCCCACCTTTGCGGAACGGAATCCCGACCTTGGGCAGATTATGCAAACGAGTGCGTGTTCCAGATTTGACGAGATCTGTACGTTGTACGAATACCCGGCAGAATTAGAAATCATCTCCCACCGCTGCAGACGCGAGAGCCTGAACTCGAAGCTGACGAGTGGAGCTTCTATCAAGGCACTCCTTACGACGTTGAAAGCAGAAAGAAAATTTGCAATCGGCGAGTTCCATCCGAGCATCACGACATTTGGCTAGCGCAACCGGGGCAACAGCCACGCTCACTGTTGGCTTACTCAAGTGTGCTGAGTGCCGCGGTCGCGAATTCGCCCTCGGTCCCCAGGCGTTTTTGGTGCCGCGTTTTGAGCGTTATTCAAAACGCAAATGATGACATCCAATCAATCTATTTTTCCTGATTGGCGACCTTGGTGCATGACGGAGGTGTCAACCAAGGAAGCCGATCGCGACCGCAGCGGAGAGCGTACAAAAATGCAATAGATAGGAAGCGGCAGATTCTATTGCGTATCCCGGAGAGATACTGGCGCCGCCTTGTTGCTCGCTATGGCGGCGGCCTTCGGAGCGCGGCGAACAGGCCCGGTCTCCAACTACTCTGAGGACTATAGAAGAGACATATGGATAACTCTATCGGCTAACGCGTCTTTGCGCAGGCGTTGATCTTTGATCTTCGCTCGGATTGCTGCATTCAGACTGCTCGATCGGCGCTGCAGATTGAAAGCCTGCATTTGTCCGTTTGGCGACCACTGGAGGCGGGATCGCCTCCCCGCTGCACGGGCGATCGAGGCTTCAAGTGTCACTTGCTCAAGCTGGCACAATCTTTGATTGTTCGCCTTGCGAGGGCCAAAGCAGCCAACTGAATTCGATTATTGGAGAAAGCGACGAAGCGCATGCCAAATGTGCATCACATCGGGGTCTCGACGGTAGCGGACGCAGCACGTCAAACCAGCATAGCCGTCGACCACTGCGACGATTGCCAAACACTCTATGTCAGCCGACCATGCCAGATGGGTCTTAGGTTATATTTTGATGACTATGTGCTCTTCCGCGTTTTTTCGCGCGCACTTGAAGAAATTGAGATGGGGATTGCCACCGCGACCGAGGCAACCGGCCTTTCGCTTAGGGAGCTGCGGGATATTCCAACCCGCAGTTTTCCGGCAAGGCTCATCCGCGCCTTTGCCCTGCAAGAGGCGAGTGATTGCGTGCCTGATGCGGAGGAGCAACTGTTGCGCGATATGCTTCTAGCGTATGTCCGGCCAGGCGACCCTGAGGGCGTGCGTTTCGCTAAGATCATTGCGCGACGTTCCATGCGTGAAGACCACCTCTGGCGGGATCTCGGCTTGCTTGACAAGATCGAACTTGGCAGATTGCTGTTCGCGCATTTTCCGGCGCTGGCGGCAGGCAACACCAACAACATGAGGTGGAAGAAGTATTTTTACCGCAAGATTTGCGAAGCTGAAGGCTTTTCCCTTTGTAGCGCTCCCAGCTGCAAGGAATGCGGCGATTTTAATGAATGCTTTCTGCCTGAGGAAAGCGGAAGTCTTTCTGGAGCGGCAGAGTTCGTCGGGCGCCAGATCTTGAAAACGTGAAGGCCCCAGATGCAACCTAGCGGGCTTGTCCGGCGACGTTGAACCGAGAACGGGGATCCTTGCTCCCGATATTTGCGACTGTGCGGCACGCGCAAATGCCACTTCCTTAAAGATGAGCGGTGATGTCGTCGTCGGATGGTGATCATCGGGCGATTTTGATAGCACCTACTAAAATTGCCATAAGCTCTTCGCCGTATTCGACCACGCGATCCACAATTTGTCGGAGCTGAGCGTGCGCCTGGAAAAAAGCATCTGCGACTAGCGCTTTTACTTGATACCTTGCTCACGATCTTTGCTGTAGCCTTCGAGCATTTCCTAAGAATTGACCCGCTGACGATCGAAACCGGCTCTGTTGTCAATCTCAGCCTATGGCGAAACAATCCGGCCGCAAGACTGCAGCTGCCAAGCTGGCGGCATTCCTCCTATGTGTTCATGGAGAAAGCATAACAGCGAGTTTGTTGTAAGCGACAATCTCTACTGTGCCTTCATCTGCGTTCTGCTGATCATCCGGCCTTAATCCAACGCGTGGTGCGAAGCCGATCGGCCATCAAGACGGTATCGATCTGTTTGGCTCTACGACTTGCCACACTACTTCTGTCCCTTCGCTTGGGATGTAGGGATACGGACGACATTTGTTGATCTTTGACGCTAGCGATTTCCAACCGACAAAACCTCACAGCCGCTCGTCCAGTTTGGCGGCTTCGGGACAAGAGTTTGTCGAACCCGCCTTCGAAAGTTTGGGAATTAAATAGCTGAAGATCAGCAAACCAACTGTTTTATATGCTGCTGCCCACATGGCACGGGTTTTGAAGACTGCCATGGGAGGCGGCGCGAGCTGCCGGCCTTTTACTCAGCGATGGATGGAACGAAAGAAGGAAGGCGATATGTCAGATTTGCGTCAAATCGCATTTTACGGCAAAGGGGGGATCGGCAAGTCCACCACCTCCCAAAATACGCTCGCAGCGCTTGTCGACCTCGGGCAGAAGATCCTGATCGTCGGATGCGACCCGAAAGCTGACTCCACCCGGCTGATCCTGAACGCCAAAGCACAGGACACGGTTCTGCATCTGGCAGCCCAGGAAGGTTCGGTGGAAGACCTTGAGCTCGAGGACGTGCT
>NZ_MXPU01000048.1 GCF_002204185.1 Rhizobium esperanzae
GTTCTAGGTGGGGCTCTTTCTGCTTTTGTGATGGCGCGTAAGGAGGAGGAGGCTCGTCGGGATATGCGAATTGCCAACCTCCAGGCGCTCGATGCAAAACTCGCAGAAACCCATCGGCAGATGAAGTCGAGCAAACGTCGCCTGCGATCAAGGCTTGATCGGAAAGACCCCAAACGGCCCACAATCGCTAAAAGCGATTTCGAGGAGTGTATGGACCAACTCCTTGCTGCCCAGATCGCCGTTGAGGAGGTTCAGGACCTGATAGCGACACGTCGTGATCTGATCAATAAATCGGACATGAGCCTTATCGATCAGGCTTTACACTATGCGGCCCGCTATCTGCACGACGTGTTCGAGGATTATGAAAAAGGTAAGGTCACGCGAGAGGCTGACAGGTTCTTACTGGACGAGGTCGCCGCTCGGAATCTCTATGACTTTCTGGTAAGTTCGCCAGAACCCGAACTGATTACAACACAGCGTGACATCATCAAGGACAAGGGTCGATCTAACGAAGATCGCCACAGGGCACTGGGTATCGTTGAACAGCATAAACCTCGTTATGGGAAAGTCGCACTCGAATGCATGCGCCTAGCCTCATCTACTCTAAAACGCCTTGTGGAAGCCGAACTGCTATGAGAGGAGAGCTCGGCTTCGGGTTGAGAGATGGTCGGAACCGCGCACGCTTCGCAATTATGGTAGCACAACGTCACGATGATGTCTTACCCTGAGCTGCCCGACGACATGACACATCGGGCACACTTCCTTGAGAGCGGATCACTCAAGCGAGATAAGGCAGTGGCTATTGCAGCTTACGCGGATGCCCATGCCCGACAGACGGCTCCGAATGGCAATGTCCTTCTCTCCGTCGCGCTTTACCCCCAGAACGTCCGTCTATTCGAACGACTGGTTGAAGCCGTCGGCGACATTTTAAGTCTCCCCTTCGGCAAGAAGGGGGCTTCAATGGAGACGGATCGCAGGAGATGCAAGCCGGAAAGCCGAAAGATGATTGGCTGAGACTTGCCGACGATAATTTCCGTACGCGGCTTTATCACTGGACCTCGCGCGTCGCGCCGCTCGATCCCAGGATAAAGCTTCCGAAAGATGGCCCCCGCCATACCGGAAAGCCTTCCATGGGACCCCGACCCCCGATTTCAGGAAATCTTGAACCTGACCCAAACCGACCGGCTTGATCAAGCTCTGCAGCTTGTCGAGGAAATCCCTGTCGTCGAGAGGGAAGTTCTCTTCGATGAAGTGACTTACCTGCGCTATCTGGTAGGTGCCGCACCGAAAGGCGACGATCTCCGCTACCTCGCGAGGAAGTATGTTGCCACCTCGTCCATCAGGGCCAGGCTCACCGATGAATTCGACGCCTATATCGCTTGCCTGGATGAAGCTCTCTCCCACGCCGGGCCGCTTCCTTCCGTTTTTCCGGGCCTGTGGGACAGAGGCGATTGGTTCGAGAACGATCCCGACCCACTGAAGCGCGAAACCCCTCCCCTTAAGGATTGGCGAGCCACGCGCGAACACTTCTACCGGCAACTCGTTGCATACAAACACCCACCGGGACCGCGCGGCCGGATTTTCATTTGGAACCCGGACAAGGCTTCGGGCTCCATCCAGTCGTGGCAAAGGGTCTTTACCCCCGACTTCGTCAACGCCGAGAACGCTTTCCGCCGCGCTCGATCTATAGCGGAGATCGGGCGGGGATGGGCGTCGGAAACATCTCTGGTTGATCTCGTGCGCAGCGTCTTTCCTGACGCAATCCACCAGTGGCGGCCGAGTTTCCTTGGCTCTCAGTCGGTGGACATCTACGTCCCCTCGCTGAAGCTCGCGATTGAATATCAAGGCGAGCAGCACTATCGACCAATCTCGCTCTTCGGAGGCGAGCAGGGATTTAAGGCGACGGTAGCCCGCGACGAGCGGAAGCGGGCGCTACTGCAGGCCAACAAAATCCGACTGCTTGAATGGCGGTTCGACCTTGAGATTACGGCTGCAGAGCTTACCATTCAACTCGCTCAATTTACTAGCGCGGCCAACGGCAAAGGCTTAACGAAGCCCAACTGCTGAACTTTGTCACCGTAGTGATCTTTTATAAGCCCGCTACGCGCGACTACTACTATCTGGCTACTATACATAAGGTTGCATTTTCGGCACCTTATTCAAGCCCACGCTCTCATGTTTGCAGTTTGCCGAAATGCTCAGGAGGGAACATGTCGCGTTTGAACCTTTTACGCCTACTGCTTGCTTCCTGCCTTGCAACCATCTGGCCACCGGTTCTGATGGCGCAGGACGTGCCGCCGATCATCGTTGCCCCCCCATCACAAGCGCTAACAGATATGGCTTCGGACGAGGAAAAGGCACGGAAACTTATTCTGGCAGAGACGGCGTATCGCTTGGCCAAATCAGGAAACTCAACAATCGCATATGCGGCTTTAAATCTTCCACGAGCCAAAACGCCTGAAGAGGTTCGGAAGATTATGGTCGACGCCAAAGATGGCCTGGACGAGGTGGTTGGCCGCGATGCATTCGTATCGCTTGTGAAGTTGGGTCCGGTGAACCCGACATATGTCGATGCGATAAACGATTTCACAAAAAACGTCGAGGCCATGAACGGCAACGACTTGCGGCTGTCGGACGTGCCTATCGAGGCAGCACTGACTGCGCTTGTTGGCGCTTATGAGCAACTTCCAGCGGACGTCCGTAATGAGGGAATTTCGAAGCTCGCGGAATTGCAGGGAAAGAACTTCGACGACTACGTGACGAAGGTGCGCGAAAATCGCGTGATGACCGGGGATGCAACTCCGAAAGATGAGGGAGGAATCGACCGCGAGGTCTCGAAGGATGGCATTGCGTTGATGACCGCGAAACTCCGCGAGGTAAGGGAACAGGTTGAGAAATCCGGGGCGGCCCAAACATCTGCGCAGGAAAAAAGAGACCGAGAAGCCGCGCTTGGCCATGACGAAGAACGTCTGCGGGCGGGGGTCTTCTTAACCAGCACTATCTTAGGACAAATCGTTGGGCCAGAAGCGGCTATGAAAGTGCAGGTGACCGGAAACTCCTTTTTGAAGATGTATGATACCATGCAAAAGTTTGGGCCAGGCGGCCTCTCACCTGACAAACTTCTGATGTGCACGAACATGGTGTCTGCAGGCCTGATGATTGCGCAGCTTTTCAGCAATCAGCAAGACCCGACAATGGTCGCCCTGATGCAGATCATGCAGCAGCTGAAGGAAATACAGGCGAAACTCGACGTCATAGATAAGAAGATTGATCGACTGACGAACATAACTTTGGAGGGTTTCGACAAAGTTATCCGGAATGAGCGCTACTCACAGCAGCTTATTAAAGATTTCTCTGGTGTCGTCATGGCTGACATAACCGATGACACACAGCGTGCTGCCATGCAGGCTTACCTTCGTTTTCTTGAAGGGGACGCCGAAACCTATAAGATGTTCTTGCAATGCGATTCCACCTTGCAAGCTCTCCCGCGTGATGAAAAGCAATGCATAGAGGGGCTTGCTCTCGATTTAGCGGGCTCCAGAATTTTCACCACGGACCCGACCAAAACGACCCCCCGCATTCTCGGGCCTACCTGGGTGAACTACTTGCTATCTTTGGGCGCACCTGATGGGGATGGTCAAAAACTGGCACTCTCTCAACTCTCCGCGCCATTTTTCTTTCTTCAGCTCCCCCAAGTGTCGCGAACGGAGATTGCCCGGGACCATGAGGCAATCGCGAGCGCTGCTCAAAGCTACTTTGGGATGAAGCACCCAAAGACAGTTCCAAACCCTGAAATCCTCCAGACCAGGATACAGGTGTTGCTCGCGGCCTCTCAAAACATGCCAACGATTTCCAGCCGGGAGGTCTTGCCGCTGACTGATGAAGCCCTGAGCCGCATTCTCGAAGTGGAGACGTTCCTCGAATCGACAATTGGCGATTCAGTCGCTCTTGACACCGCTTGGGTAAAATTGGCCGAAAGAGCCGATCAGATCGAGGAAGCCGTTAAGACGGACATTAACCAAGTATTTTCTGATAACTTTACGGTTCTACGCACGCAGTTCAGTCAGCCTACCGCAACGAAATGCGCTGATGTAGGAGACCCGCGCAATCCCGTTGCCTTCCCGGCGAACTTGGATTCATTGATACCGCCGGTCTATTGGGTGGCTCAGGAGCTGGGGCTGGGTCAGCCCAAAATGTGCATTGAATACTTAAAGCAGACCGAAGCCCATCAGCACCCACAAGCTACGGACTTAAGGTATTATACGTTCTCATATCGCGTGAAAATCTACTTCCAATTCAGCGACACGGGTTACGAGGACACAGTTCGTATCCTGAACCTGAGCGGGACCGCACCTGATCCCAACTCACGAACAATGCTGATCTCCAGCCGCACGATCACAAGCAACGCAAGTTATACAACATACAACACAGACACTTGGGTGATGGTCCTTCGAGCATGGAACGGCTCCAATGATTATCTCTCGGAGGTGTGGGAGTGCATAGACAATGGCTGCAACGGCCACAACCCCGATCCGGTATTTCTGCGATTTTACAAGGACTCAGTGGAGGAATTAGACGCGGCAACGATTCAAGCTGCGGACACTCGCATAAGGACAAGCGTCAACACAATCCTCAAGAACATTGCTGTTTCCTCCGCGAAGATATGGGACCCCCTTACCCTCAGGGAAGCGCAACCGCAAACGCGCGATAAACTTCTGAGATTCAACATTGTGACAGGCAACGCGATATCGTCAAAGGTCAAAGATTTCATGTTGCTTTCGTTGAGCGCTCAGGACCTGATGTTGGTTGGCCTTTACCATGGGCAAACCGTCTCAAAGTGCCTGCAGACACTGCAGGATTCGAAGCCAGAGAAGATCATCGAACACGCCGTGGACAATGCGTTCGCTGAGGGGCCAGTGCGCTTCGGGGACGACATGCTGCGCGAGCTTCGGTCGACAACGTGCACCAGCAACAAGATGAGTGATGACCTCCAAGCGTCGAAGCGGAGGTTGGTAGACCTCCGTGCTCGTCAATTAGGGTCGCGCTGACTGACAAACGGGACTTGCCATCGCAACTGCGACACAGCTCGTCCGCAATTTGGCAATGCCCCTGCTCCGCCCGCCGCAAGGGCTGCCGCCGAATTGATGTGACCTTGACGCATCCGAGATGCAGGTCATCACGGTCGCGGTCGTTCTCCCCTTATCACTTCAGCAAGCATCGGTTCGAGACTTCCCGAATTTAAACTCTAGCCGAACAAGTTGATTGCGGTTTTCTATTACCTGGAGTTTAGTCAGTCACCGTCTTTTGAAGAGCGTATTGAACACTGGGGGAGCAGATGGTCAGAAAACTTGGAAAGATAATTGGTCTTGCTTTGACAGCCTTGTCGTGGTGCTCAAATTCTCACGCCCAAGAAATTCAGGTGACAATCGGCACAAGCACAATGAAGCTTAGACCCATTTCACCAACTGGGACCACTCATAAGGAGTGGCAGCCTGTTCAAGATAAACCGTGGGATAAGGATGTGACGGGTTTGCTCGATGTTGCGGCAACCATATTGAACGCATTCGGACAGCGGTCTGCACGAAACTCTGCAGTGGAAGACGGCTATGAGAAAGCACGCACTGCGTTTCGACTCGACCCGACCAAGCAATTCTTTGGTTATGACTTGGAGCAATACGTGACGGGGCACGGTGATACACCTTTCACAGCGAGCGAGTATGTCGTTCATGAGCTGAGAGGGTCAACCGTCGATGAAATTATTTACTCTCGTCTTTATCGCGACCCAGAAGTGAAAGCGGACAAACGGTGGGAAACAAGAGCGTTGGTTATCGTGCCGAGAGGCGATCATGACGGAGTTGGCGATGCTCATAGCGTCAGTCGTTCTGAGGTCGAACATATCCAGGCCCTTGCGAGCAATCCTCAGTCCGGCGATTCATTCCGCCAGGAGATGGAAATGCGCCTGGAAGCCGGGGATAAGTTTTCCGAATCTCAATTGTCTATGCGTGGGAAAATACAAGAATTAACTAACAAAGCTGAGAACGAGAAAGCTCATGCCGATGCGCAGTTTGCAAGGGCTGAGAACATTGATGATCAAGCTGGTCGAGAGGCTGAACGAAAGGCTGCGGCGGATGCAGCCGCAGCTGCCGAAGCAGCCAAGAAAGAAGCCGCAAGGATCGAAGAGGAAAGGAAAAAGCAAGAAGATGAATACCGGGCCGAGAAGCAACGGCAGGACGACCAGAAAGCTGAGGCCGACCGCATGAAAGAGTTGGAGCACAAAAAAAAGAGAGAACCATCCGATCAAAAAGAGTATGACGATCTGATCAGTAAAGCAGACCGAATTGGCCATACAGCGGTTGTAGTGCCCTGCGGAGAAGGAAATCAGTCTAGGTCCTGCCAGGATACCGGACAGCCTGCGCCATGCGCTGTTTGCAATACAATAGGTGATTTCAGGTCGCCCTATTTTGTCGGGAATTACGAATTAGTTCCGAGCCCGGCAGGAAGTGTTGACGTATACCAGTTCGGTAAATCGAAGCCAGTATTCCGTATTACTGGCGTTCCTGACCTCTCATCTTTAAACTTCAATCAAAGGTATGTCCCCATCCCCGCGCCGTATTGAGCTGGGGTTTTCGGTGCGCGTAGGAATTTCCTCAAACTAAAATCCTGATTCAGCGCGTCGCAAGGTTACGTCAGCTTAGCCCGCCTTCCGGCCGACCGGGCTGTTGGCGCGAACCAGCGACATCAACATAGGACCAATCGCAAACTCCCGGGCCTCGGTGCGCCGCGTCAGATCGCGAAGATATCCACCGGCCG
>NZ_MXPU01000049.1 GCF_002204185.1 Rhizobium esperanzae
TTTGGTTGCGGGGGCAGGATTTGAACCTGCGGCCTTCAGGTTATGAGCCTGACGAGCTACCGGGCTGCTCCACCCCGCGGAAGTATTATAACACGAAAGGCCGCTTGTGAGCGGCCCTTTGAGACGGCCTTGGCCGTTGGAATGTGATGAGAAGATAGTTTTTGTTGACGCATGCAGCTTACCGAAGCCTGACGGCTCCGGGCGCATGCGTTGAGTTGCGATTTGCAGACCTGGCAGCGACCTACTCTCCCGCGTCTTAAGACGAAGTACCATGGGCGCAGGGGCGTTTCACGGCCGTGTTCGGAAAGGGAACGGGTGCAGCCACCCCGCCATAACCACCAGGTCGGCAAAGCGCAACTTTTGTTTGAGAAGCTGGCAGGCGTTAGCCTGTTTTGTTTTGAACACGTCTTTGATCTTTCCGGCTGCGGGTGCTTGTGGCACCCCTACAGGCCAGAGGCCGTCGCGCTTTGTGGCGCGGGCCGTCCGCAGCGCCCTTGGCGCGTCAGGACAAGGTCAGGCATCATCAGCCTTTGGCTGATGAGCATGAACAATGAGAACGATCAAGCCGATCGAGCTATTAGTACCGGTAAGCTTCATGCGTTGCCGCACTTCCACACCCGGCCTATCAACGTGGTCGTCTTCCACGGCTCTGATAGGGAACACTCGTTTTCAGGTGGGTTTCCCGCTTAGATGCCTTCAGCGGTTATCCCGTCCATATATAGCTACCCTGCTATGCCCTTGGCAGGACAACAGGTCCACCAGAGATATGTCCATCCCGGTCCTCTCGTACTAGGGACAGATCCTGTCAATATTCCTACACCCACGGCAGATAGGGACCGAACTGTCTCACGACGTTCTGAACCCAGCTCACGTACCGCTTTAATTGGCGAACAGCCAAACCCTTGGGACCTGCTCCAGCCCCAGGATGCGATGAGCCGACATCGAGGTGCCAAACAACCCCGTCGATATGGACTCTTGGGGGTCATCAGCCTGTTATCCCCGGCGTACCTTTTATCCGTTGAGCGATGGCCCTTCCACGCGGGACCACCGGATCACTATGACCGACTTTCGTCTCTGCTCGACTTGTCAGTCTCGCAGTCAGGCGGGCTTATGCCATTGCACTCGACGACCGATTTCCGACCGGTCTGAGCCCACCATCGCGCGCCTCCGTTACTCTTTCGGAGGCGACCGCCCCAGTCAAACTACCCACCATACACTGTCCCGGACCCGGATGACGGGCCGCGGTTAGACATCCATGACGATAAGGGTGGTATTTCAAGGATGGCTCCACGGAAACTGGCGTCCCCGCTTCAAAGCCTACCACCTATCCTACACATGCCGACACGAATGCCAGTGTAAAGCTATAGTAAAGGTGCACGGGGTCTTTCCGTCTGACCGCAGGAACCCCGCATCTTCACGGGGAATTCAATTTCACTGAGTCTATGTTGGAGACAGCGGGGAAGTCGTTACGCCATTCGTGCAGGTCGGAACTTACCCGACAAGGAATTTCGCTACCTTAGGACCGTTATAGTTACGGCCGCCGTTTACTGGGGCTTCGATTCAAAGCTTGCACCTCTCCTCTTAACCTTCCAGCACCGGGCAGGCGTCAGACCCTATACGTCGTCTTGCGACTTCGCAGAGCCCTGTGTTTTTGATAAACAGTCGCTACCCCCTGGTCTGTGCCACCCCACAATAGTTGCCTACCATGGGGTCACGCTTCTTCCGAAGTTACGCGTGCAATTTGCCGAGTTCCTTCAACATAGTTCTCTCAAGCGCCTTGGTATACTCTACCTGACCACCTGTGTCGGTTTCGGGTACGGTCTATACGGTGGAGCTATTTCCTGGAACCGCTCCGCTGCCCTGATAATCCAATAAACCAGAACAACTTGTGCAATCCGTCACTACCACCAGGCCCACGAATATTAACGTGGTTCCCATCGACTACGCGTGTCCGCCTCGTCTTAGGGGCCGGCTAACCCTGCTCAGATTAACTTTAAGCAGGAACCCTTGGTCTTTCGGCGAGAGGGTCTCTCACCCTCTTTATCGTTACTCATGTCAACATTCGCACTTCCGATACCTCCAGGAGCCCTCACGGGTCTCCCTTCATCAGCTTACGGAACGCTCCGCTACCACGTGTATTGCTACACATCCTCAGCTTCGGTGCATGGCTTCAGCCCCGTTACATTTTCGGCGCAAAGACCCTTATTTAGACCAGTGAGCTGTTACGCTTTCTTTAAATGATGGCTGCTTCTAAGCCAACATCCTGGTTGTTTTGGGATCCTCACATCCTTTCCCACTTAGCCATGACTTGGGGACCTTAGCTGGAGGTTAGGGTTGTTGCCCTTTTCACGACGGACGTTAGCACCCGCCGTGTGTCTGCCGAGTAGTACTCCCCGGTATTCGGAGTTTGGTTAGGATCAGTAAGACGGTGAGTCCCCATAGCCCATCCAGTGCTCTACCCCCGGGGGTATTCGCTCGACGCTCTACCTAAATAGATTTCGCGGAGAACCAGCTATTTCCGAGTTTGATTGGCCTTTCACCCCTAGCCACAAGTCATCCCAATCTATTGCAACAGATGCGGGTTCGGTCCTCCAGTTGGTGTTACCCAACCTTCAACCTGCTCATGGCTAGATCACTCGGTTTCGGGTCTAATGCAACAAACTATATCGCCCTCTTCAGACTCGCTTTCGCTGCGCCTACACCTACCGGCTTAAGCTTGCTTGTTACACTAAGTCGTTGACCCATTATACAAAAGGTACGCCGTCACCCTTGCGGGCTCCGACTGTTTGTAGGCATCCGGTTTCAGGTTCTATTTCACTCCCCTTGTCGGGGTGCTTTTCACCTTTCCCTCACGGTACTTGTTCGCTATCGGTCATGCACGAGTACTTAGGCTTGGAGAGTGGTCTCCCCATGTTCAGACAGGATTTCTCGTGTCCCGCCCTACTCTAGGACAATCGTGATATCTACGCGTACGGGGCTGTCACCCACTACGGCCGCACTTTCCAGAGCGTTCCACTTTAATCACAATTGCCACTGGCCTGGTCCGCGTTCGCTCGCCACTACTTGCGGAGTCTCGGTTGATGTCCTTTCCTGCAGGTACTTAGATGTTTCAGTTCCCTGCGTTCGCTTCTTACACCCTATGTATTCAGGTGCAGATACCTTATCACAATACCTAGAAACCTGTTTTGTCCTCACGGCCAAAGGCCTGCGGACGGCGCGCCGGGCGACCGGCGACGCGCCTTGCGCTACGAAGGAAGTCCCTCGCAGCCAAAGCAACAAAACAGATTTTCTAGGTATTTAAGGTGGGTTGCCCCATTCGGAGATCCATGGATCAAAGCTCATTCGCAGCTCCCCACGGCTTTTCGCAGCGTATCACGTCCTTCATCGCCTGTGCATGCCAAGGCATCCACCAAATGCCCTTACGACACTTAATCGTTCTCATTGCCAATGCTCATCATCTCGCCACCGTCCCCAAAGGAAACGGCAACAGACCGGGTTACCTTTTACAACCCAGTCAATCCAACAATGCCATCGACGTGTTCGACCTGATCACTTTATTGGAGCTACGCCGAGCAGCTCGCTTGTGTCAGGTCTTAAGACCAGCTTCTCGAGATATGATCCGATACCGCGCGGTCAGGCAACGGCAATCCGATCGTTCATCAGACATTGCCCAAGGGCAACGAACAACAAACGATCCAGAGCGACAAGCTTCCTTCCTACCTCCAGTCCTTCACCCATCTCCGGCCGGCTAGGCCATCCACAGGATCATCAGAACTGGGCTCGGACATCGGGCAAAACCCGACACCTGGAAGCCTCCAGATCAATCTTCTCTTCACAATGTATGCAGAACAGGCATCAGGCAAAAAGCCGATGCAAAACTTTACTTCTTCAAAAGACAAAACCGTCAACCGTCAGTCTCAACACCAATCGATTTGGTGGAGCTGAGCGGGATCGAACCGCTGACCCCCTGCTTGCAAAGCAGGTGCTCTCCCAGCTGAGCTACAGCCCCATCAGCTCGATCGCCTGGATCGCTCCAGGTTCGGCAACTTTCCGCGTCTGCCGTCCATTCCCAACCCCATCTACCTAAGCAGATGGTGGGCCCGGGAAGACTTGAACTTCCGACCCCACGCTTATCAAGCGTGTGCTCTAACCAACTGAGCTACGGGCCCATTCTCGTCAAACCGGTCCAGCCTCAACTGGATCGACGCGGTTCTTTGTCTTCTTGAAGAAAGAGAAACGTGGACGGCGAAAGCTCGCCATACCGTCATGACCGAAGTCTATGCGGCGTATTACGTTGCGATGGTCACCTGACTGGCGCCATCTATGTTCTAAAAAGCACGGGAAGGTTCACCCGAGACATGTCTCGGTGTCTTACCAATTCCACAGCTTCCTTAGAAAGGAGGTGATCCAGCCGCAGGTTCCCCTACGGCTACCTTGTTACGACTTCACCCCAGTCGCTGACCCTACCGTGGTTAGCTGCCTCCTTGCGGTTAGCGCACTACCTTCGGGTAAAACCAACTCCCATGGTGTGACGGGCGGTGTGTACAAGGCCCGGGAACGTATTCACCGCGGCATGCTGATCCGCGATTACTAGCGATTCCAACTTCATGCACT
>NZ_MXPU01000050.1 GCF_002204185.1 Rhizobium esperanzae
CTTCGGTTTCAGTAAGGTCGGTCGTGAAGCTCGTGCGCCAGAGCGTTGGACCTGAGGAAGCCGATCCTCGGTTGTCCCAGGAATTGCCCTCACAGCCGAGAGGCCCGTGGATCAGGTGCGCGACGTCAGTGACGGGCTGCAGCACGATCTTGGCGCCATCGAAAGCGCATCCGCCGGCTGCCGCCCCGGGGATCAGCGGCTTCGAGCAGCCGTTCTTACGCGCCTTGGAATCCTTGCTGCGGTTCTTCTCGCAGGCAGGCTCGTCGAAGACGTCCTGGACTTTAGCATTGAGCGAGGGCATTGCGGTCTCCAAGTTCAGATGAAGGCGGCCGGCCTCGCAAGGCCGACCGCCGCCGCTCCTAGCGGGTCAGGTCGTAAGAATAGTCTGTCACACCCGGCTCGCTCGTCTCGCGATCGAGCGTGTCGAAGATCTTGTCGAGGATCGTCGTCAGGACGCGCAGGCCGCCCTGGTAGCCCATGAGCGGGAAACGGTGGTGATGGTGCCGGTCGAATATCGGAAAGCTCAGCCGGATCAATGGGGTGCCGGTGTCGCGCTCGAGATACTTGCCATAGGAATTGCCGATCATAAGATCTACCGGCTCGGTAAAGAGCAGCGAGCGCAACGCCCAGAGGTCCTTGCCCGCCCAGACCTGGGAAGCCTTGCCGAAGGGCGAGGATGCGAGCAACGCCTTCATCTCGGCTTCCCAGGCCGACGTGCCGTTGGTAGCAAGGCAGTGGGTCGGCTCACCGCCGGTTTCCAAGACAAACCGGGCAACAGCGTAGACGAAGTCAGGATCGCCGTAGATCGCGTATTTCTTCCCGTGCAGCCAGGCCTGGCTATCTGCCATAGCGTCGACGAGACGGCCGCGCTCCAGGCCGAGTGCCGGAGGAATTTCCTTGCCGGTAATCTCCGAGACCTTCATCAGGAATTCATCGGTCGCCTGGACACCCAGCGGATAATGGAACGAAGCCGTAGCCTGACCGACCTCCTTGCAATATTCCAGCGTTTTGCGCGTGTTATAGTGCTGCAGCGACAGGGTCGCTTCGGCGTTCAACGCCGTTTTCACGTCCTCGATCTTCGTGCCGCCGTCATACATGCGGTACGTGCCGTCAGACGGCGTGTCGAACTGGTCGGAGGCATCCTGGATGAAGATGTAGGATACGCCCATCATGTCGAGCAGGCGCTTCAGTTCGCGGTTGTTGCCGACGCAGAAGCCGTCGAAGCCGGGAATGATGTTGATGGCTTGGGCAACCTCCTTCCGCTCGTTGCCTTTCCAGAAGTTCTCTAGAATGCCCTTGATCATGCCGTCATAGCCATCGACGTGGCTGCCGACGAAGGCAGGCGTGTGAGCGAAAGGAACATCGAAGTCGTGCGGGACCGACCCTTCGTTCTTTGCGTTTTCGATGAAGCTGTGGAGATCGTCTCCAATGACTTCGGCCATGCAGGTGGTCGAGACGGCGATCATCTTCGGATCGTAGAGCTTGTATGTATTGGCGAGCCCATCGACCATGTTCTTCAACCCGCCGAACACCGCCGCGTCCTCCGTCATCGAGGACGAGACCGCCGATGAAGGCTCCTTGAAGTGACGCGACAGATGCGAACGGTAATAGGCGACGCAGCCCTGGCTGCCGTGGACGAAGGACATCGTTTGCTCAAAGCCTGCGGCTGCGAAGACGGCACCGAGCGGCTGGCAGGCTTTGGCCGGGTTCACGACCAGGGCTTTGCGGCCCAGGTTCTTTTCGCGATACTCCCAGGTCTTCGTGAAGTCGTTTTGATCGGCAACGACCTGATCTGGGTGGGGGCATTCGAAATTGGCTTTCTTCTCGGCGAGCATCTGCCTGTATTCCGGCTCGCGGAACAGGGGAGCATGATCGAGAACTTTTTCCGCCGACTGCGGCATAGTAAGCACCTTTCTTTTCATCGCGCCGCACCGGTGGCGGCAATGGGATGTCATCTGTCACGAGTGCGGATCAAGGCCGATGGAAGGGCCTGGCCTGCCCCCTCCCAAGACAGGCCAGGCTCTCATTCGGCCGCAACCGCCTCAGCTGGCGCGGCCTTTTTTTTCCAGGGGACGTCGTAGAGATCCCACACCGGATTATTGATGGCCAGATCCATGTCGCGGGCGAATATGGCAAAGCCGTCATAGCCGTGATACGGGCCCGAATAATCCCAGGAGTGCATCTGGCGGAAGGGGATGCCCATCTTCTGCACCGGATACTTCTCTTTGATGCCGGACCCAACAAGGTCGGGGCGGATGCCTTCGATGAACTTTTCCAGCTCGTAACCGGTCACGTCGTCATAGATCAACGTACCCTTGTTCACATAATGGCCGGTGCGCTGATAGTCGTCGTTGTGGGCGAACTCGTAGCCGGTGCCGACGATCCGCATGCCGAGGTCCTCATAGGCCGTGATGACGTGGCGAGGACGCAGGCCGCCGACATAGAGCATCACCGTCTTGCCTTCGAGGCGCGGCCGGTACTTGTCGACGACAGCATCGACCAGGGGCCGGTACTTGGTGATGACAGCCTCGGTCTTGTCGACGATTTCCGGACCGAAGTGCTTGGCTATTTCGCGCAGGGAGGTTTCGATCTGGGACGGACCAAAGAAATTGTATTCCATCCACGGGATGCCATACTTTTCCTCCATGTGCCGACAGATGTAGTTCATCGAGCGGTAGCAGTGGATGAGGTTGAGCTTGGCCTTTGGCGCGCGCTCGACCTCAGCGAGCGTGGCATCACCCGACCAGTTGCCGACCACGCGCAGCCCCACCTCCTCCAATAGAATGCGCGTAGCCCACGCGTCGCCACCGATATTGTAGTCGCCGACGACGTTGACGTCATAAGGGCCGGTCTCGAACTCGACTTCGTTCTTGTCGAAAACCCAGTCACGGATGGCGTCGTTGGCGATGTGGTGGCCGAGCGATTGCGAGACGCCGCGGAAGCCCTCGCAGCGCACCGGCACGATCGTCTTTTCGTGCTCCTTGGCCTTCTTGCGCGACACCGCCTCAATGTCGTCGCCAATCAGCCCGATCGGGCATTCCGACTGCACGCTGATGCCGTTGTTGAGGGGGAAAAGCGCCTCGATCTCGTCGATGACCTGTTCAAGCTTCTTGTCGCCGCCGAACACGATGTCCTTTTCCTGGAAGTCTGAGGTGAACTGCAGCGTCACGAACGTGTCGATGCCCGTCAGGCCGACGTAGTAGTTGCGGCGTTGCGACCAGGAATAATGACCGCAACCGACCGGGCCGTGCGAGATGTGGACCATGTCCTTGACCGGCCCCCATACCACGCCTTTGGAGCCGGCATAGGCGCAGCCGCGGATCGTCATCACGCCCGGAATGGACTTGATGTTCGATTTGACGTCGCATTCGGAAAGCGCCTTCAGCTCACCGCCAGGCTCGTCGCCGCTCGTTGCGACGCTGAGGTGCTTCTTGCGGCGCTTTGCCGCCTTGTCTGGATATTGCGCTAACACTTCCGCAATGAGCTTTTCATGCAAAACGCTGTCATTCTCGTAATCAAGGCTCATGGGCCCCTGCCCCTTTCAAGGTTCGGGTTATGTCGTCGTCGACGAAGCGTCTTTCGTGGAAGGACGCGCTGGCTCAAGGGCCAGCGCGTCCTGTCGACAGCGGCAGTTATTGAGCCGCAACCACCGCTGACTCCTTGGCCTGTAGTTCGGCCAGCATCTGCTCGTCGCTCTTCATGATGCCGAAGTCGAGCAGCATGTCTTCGAGCTCTTCCATGGTAATCGGGGTCGGAATGGTCCCTTGGCCCGAATTGGCATGGATCTTCTCGGCTAGCGCCCGATATTCCCCGGCCTGCTTGGAGTCCGGCGCGTACTGGATCACCGTCATCTTC